>JBCCSY010000009.1:0-209941 GCA_039199335.1 Pseudomonadota bacterium | reverse complement strand
GCTCGGAGCGAGGTTTTCCGCCTTCCATTCTGTGCTGAGTTCGTAATCCAGACCCAGATCGGTGATGTTCTCGAGCCCTCCGGACCCGTCCCAATCCTTGTACTGGATGTTCTGCCGACGGGTCACGGCGATCGGGATGGGGCTGGGATCGGGGAGGACGATCCCCTGTTCGATCAGAGTATCGAGCGCGCCCTCGTCCGGGACGAAGGTGGCCTGGACCGTCTCGCCCCTGGGAATGATCGCCCCGTCGAGGCCGTTGCGACCGGTCTCGTCCGGATAGACGATCGTGCCCTCGACGCGATGACCTTCGATGATGACCGCATCCCCGAAGGTCTCGGTTTCGCGGTTGTCGGCGTAGCCATCCACCTCGATATGGCGCTCGCTGAACGTCATCTCGCGCTCTGTCCCAAGGCCCAGATCGAAGGTTGCCTCCTCCAAGAGCACGCCATTCGGGCTTACCACTTCGTAGAGGAACCGCCCATCTCCCGTGTTGACCCGGCCCCAGAAGTTCGAGGAGAAATCCGTCGACAGGAACGCGGTATCCAGGGCCTCGCCGTCACCATCGGCATCGATGTCGGCCTGGAACACGTTCACCTCGGTCCAGTCGCGCATGCTGAGGAACTGGAACACCACCTGAACGCCCAACGCGATCCAGCCGATCGGGTTGGAGGCGTTCACCGCCGCCAGCGCGATCAAGGCGCCCATCTGCGCCTCTGCGGGAATGTCGATGCCAAGCACCTCGGCAAGCTCGACAACGCCCGCGATAATCGCCTGCGTCGGCGTCATGGCACCGGCGGCGACGAGATACTGGTTGCCGACCGTCCGGCCGATCCCACCGACGATATCGCCAGCTGTGCCACCGATCAGCTGCTGACCGATGGTCGCGCCGAGATTGATCGAAAGCCCGATCCCGAGCTTGCTCGTGTCGATCCGCATCACGGCCCCGTCCGCGGGCCCCAGAAGCTCATTGCCGAACTCATCGTAGGCAGGCACGATCTCCCAGACATCCGGAGACGAGAACGCATGAACGATGCCGGGCCCCTCCTCGAGCACGTCGACGCCGATATCGTCCCAGACCGTCTGCGTCTCGGCTGCATAGGGCGCGGCGACCCCGGCGAACCGGTTGATCAGGACGAGGCCGGTCGGAACCTCCGTCCCCAAATCTTCGAACCCCGCGACCGGCTCGCCCGCAGATGCCAGAAGCGCGTCGCCCGCCGCCCCGATCAAACCACCGCTGACCCAGAGCGCATCGTCCCGCTGCTCGCCGGACATCGCAGCGATCGTGAGGAACCCGCCCGCGACATTCAGACCCCGTCCATATTCCACGAACGCATTGCGCTGCCCATCACTCAGGCTTGCGCCGAACGCGCCCAGATCATTCGAGACCGCCGCCCAGGCCTGCGCGTCGCCTGCGCCAAGCGCCTCCATCAGGAAACCGACCCCGTCGGAATTTCCTTCGAAGAACGCCGATATCTCGGCGCCGCTGAAATCTCCGCCCGCAAGCTCAATCCCACCTAGGATCAGGTCGAAGGTCTCCAGAAAGGCGATCGCCGCCTCGTTGCCGCCCAACGGCCCGATCTGCTTGAGCCGGTCGATCTCCGCCTGCGTGGCTTCACGCCATTCGGCGACCGAACCGGTGCCCGAGGACGCGATCACCTCATCGAGTGGCAGGCCCGCCTGCACCGCGCCGATGACGCCTGCGATCTCCGCATCGGAGGGGCCATCCGCCATCATCACCAAGACATGGGCCGCCAGTTCGGGGTTTTGGGTCAACGCCGTCTGGTAGGCGAGCTCCGGTGAAAGACCGCTTGCCTCAAGCTCGGCCGCCTGCGCCTCGATCGCTTCACGCTCCGGCGCCGTCAGATCGTCTTCCGGTTCGTCGGGCTGTTCGCCCGTCTGCTCCCCGGTCGGTTCTTGCGGCCTCGGGATAAAGTTGAGTGTGCCATCGGCATAGTAGACGGGCTGATCGAGTTCCTCGAACGTGGCAGGCTCGCCCTGCGCGTTGAGGATCAAGTCACCGCGTGCATCCAGGAAACCTTCGGCTGGGTTGTAGTTCGCTTGTGGAATATCTTCGATCTGCGTGGCGAAGTTGAGGCTGCCATCCTGCCGGAACACCAGTGTTCCAGGCAAAAGCTCATCCCGGGCCGCAGGCTCTCCTTGCTCATTTAAAATCTCGTTTCCGCTCGCATCCAAGAAGCCCTCTGGCGGGTCGAAGTCAGCCTCAGGAATCTCGTCCGATTGTGTGATGTAGAAGTCGTCACCATCTCGAACCACCGTCCCAGGCGGAAGATCTTCACGGCGCGTGATCATCCGACCCTCGTCGTCCTCGATCACATCCCCGTTCAGGTCGACAAAGCCACCGCCCAGAGAAGCCACCAGAAAAGGTCCGTCTCCGCTGATGCCGAGCCCGGGGAAGGAGCCTCCCTGACCATCCCCGACCTCCACACCCCCGTCCGGAAAGCCCGTTCCCGACTCTCCGCTCCCAAACACCTCGCTCTCCCCGTAGGTCTCATTGATGAGGTCAAATGTATCCTCATCGTTCTGTTGGAATTCGATTACGTAACCATTGGCATCCGCCCATTCGGAACTCTGCCGAAAGACGTCGACGACCACTTCCTCCCAGACCGGGTCGTCGAAATCGACGGCGAGCCGCGCGAGGTTGGACGGGATGACCTCCGTTACGATCTCCGTCTCGCCCGTTTCAGGATTGACGACCTCGCGCTGGACCTCGCTTGTCGCCAAGTCTTGGAGCATGTCTCTCCACGCGCCGGGCGAGCGGCCCTCCCCTGTCATCTCGATGCGCAGCGCATCGTATTTTGCCTTCGCCTCTTCCAAGCTGTCGGGCCAATCTGCGGTCTCCTCCGGTCTGAAGATGTCGAAAACCCCTCCTTGGTCTTGAGGTGCGTCGTTTGCCTCCAGAAACACGTTCAGTTCGTTCACTGCAGCCAATTCGGGATCGCTGAAGTTGCGGAAGCCTGGTTGGACGGCCAATTCCTTCGACTGCTCCCAGATCGACTTGCCTCTCAAACGCTCCGCTTTCAACCAGACGAGTGCCTGTTCGTTCTGCCACGGCTCCAACTCCGTTGTGCCGTCCAATCCTTGATTGATGACCTCCGCAAAGTCCGGAACATCGACAGACTTCGCTTCGCGTCCGAAAATGTTGGATGCGAACCCCTCATCGGGATACCATTCGTAAATTGGATGACCGCTACCGTCGTCGGACAAGTGTTCGACGCTGTATTCGACGCTCAGTGGAAAGAATGATTGGCTTTCGGACGTTTGACCCTGAGCCGTCCGTTCCATAACCGTGTTCCACGCTGCCGGCATGAACACATCGCCCAGGTACAGATCGATGCAACCTATCGATGAAGCGCCATTGGAACGTGTGGAACCGTGAAGGAAGTAGCCGTCACGCCCTTGAGGGTTACCAAAAGTTGTATTTCCCGTGTAGAGAGAATCCTGCCCAAAGATCAGAGATGAGAAATGGTCACCCCAACCGCCTCCTTGCCTATCTGTCCGATTTACCCCCTGAAAGGCGTAGAAACCTGGAAGAATTGGGCCGGAGCCGCGCTCATGCATGGAGGTTCCATGGTGATTGCCGTTCCTTCCCGAGATGGCTGGAATTTTCAGCCAAAGCCGATCTTGCTCCGCGCCGCCAATTACGAAGTTTAGGTCATCATCCCGGAAACGTTCGCCGTTAGCGTCAGTCTCGTACTCATTGTAAATCACGTAGAAATAGTCGCCATCGAATACGGTTCGGACATGCGAGTTCGGACTTGGTCCTCTGTCAGGATCGCTGAGTAATTCTTCGGCGGTGATTTCTCCCGAAATGACCTGCTGCAGTTCTGCCTCACTGAACTCAGGCTCCATCTGCTGAAGATCCGTGGGCGATCGATAAGGTGCTGTCGTGCGAAGGCTCGGAGCTCGGTCCTCTTCGATCAATATTCCCTGTGCGAGGATATCAACCTCATCGCCACTGAACTCCACCCTCTCGCCCGTGACCAACGTTCCCCAATCGTCGTCACGTTGCGCTGCTTGAACGACTAGGCTGTTCGCGTCGAAGCCCTCCATTAGAAGGGCGAATACCGAACCCTCATCCCCCGGCGCGTCGTTCACGCGTAACAGGCTGTCAAAATGGTGTCCCATTTCCTCCATCAGCACGGCGTCAAGCTCCGATGCTGGGCGGTCCAAAAGGTCCCGGTGAAGCAAGATCGCGCCCTGTCCGTCGTTTGCGGAAGCATCGTACGCACCTTGCGCACCAGCAGGCAGTCTATCGTCTCCCACCAAGCGGATATCGGGAAGAGCTACGAAACCCGTCGCCATTTGCTCGACGAAGGCGACGACTTCTGGGGCCGCGGGATCCAATCCGAATGCAAATGCCAAAATGTCCGCAGTGCCGTTCGGATCAGATTGCGCGCGCCGCTGCATATCCATCAAGAACGACCCGACCGGCAGCCGAAGCGATGGATCCAAGCTTGACCAGTCCCGCTGTCCCAAGCCCGCCCAGGCGGGCCCAGTCTCGGTTAAGGGGTTAACCGCCCCGTTCGCTTCCGTCTCGCTCGTCGTCTCTTCCCCAGAAACATCAACCAGAGCAATGACGTCTCCGTCGGCGTCCAGGCCATAGAGTTCGCCCTCAACCTCGAATTCTGAAACGACTTCGCCGACTTGGCCATCGCCGCCCGATCCAACCGTGTCAGCCGTATTGGTCGTGACGTTAGTGTTGGAGGTCGAGACGTCAGGAAACTCATTCAGGGTCGAGCCGTTGGCGATATCGGAACGGAAGCCTGAATCTGCCACGTTGTTTTCGAGTGTCGTCATCTGTTTCAGCCCCCATCGGTCCAGCCGTCTCTAGCCTCTACCTTTGCGATGTCGGCATGCATTGGGATCGGCCGAACGGAACGCTGCGTAGAGCTACTGGAAATCCAACGGCATATACTGAGACGTTGCGGTCTCCGTGCGGTTTCGCCGTCCGGCCTGTCGTCAGTTTCGGGGAAGACGATCCGACGTTCATCGCTCGCTCGTCATGTTTGATGGCGCTGGAAGAGACGCCCGGCGTGGACTGACAGGTGAGGTCGCAGATGTTGGCGACTTGGCAGAGGATTACGGCTCCGGCCTGATGACCCGTGCGGCACGTCCGCGTACCCGGGTTCGTCCTGTCTTGGGGTGACGGAAAGAGGCTCTCTACGGAGGTATTCTATGCCTTTGAACACCCCTTTGGGTCATTCAATCGGCTGGAGCAGAGCAGCGTAAGTTCCAACGCTTTTCGCACCGCCTTCGCGCAGGTCAGGCGTAATCGCCAATAAGCTTAGGAGCACTTGACCGGCGGCCGTTGTTGGACTGGCGCGACACTCTTCGGGCCGTCCCGGCGTCAGATCGCCACCAGTGGCGCCTCCCGCATCGAGTGGGACGCCTTGGATCCGTCATCGACCATCCCCTCACAAAGCGGAAGAACAGATTAGTCACGGCAACAACCGAGAGCCGACCTTCAGCCCGCTCGCTGGGTATATCCGCGCGATCGCCCGGCCACGGAAAAGTACCGACAGGGGTTAAAGTTGTCTGCCCATCATGCTCTGATCGTCACCTGTGTCGCTGGAACCGATGGCATCACAGGGGGCTACCGGAGACGAGTGAGATTTTGATTTTTGTCTGTGCGCTCAGGCGGCCAAGGACATGGACGTCGCCAAAAGGACCCCGTCCGACACCGCTGTGACCTGAGCGGGGATGATCGCCCCAACCGGTTGATCGGCCTCGAAGCGGACTTCGGCAAACTGCTCAGTCCGCCCCATGCGCGGCGATTCCATCAAGACGCGATGCGTCTGCCCGATCTGACGAGCCAGATGACGGCCGACCGCTGCCGCGCCGGCGGCGCGCAGCCGTGCCGCGCGATCCTTGATCTGGCGGCCATCCACGGCGGGCATCCGGGCGGCGGGCGTGCCCGCGCGCGGCGAATAGGGGAAGACATGCAGCCAGGTCAGATCGCAGGCCTCCACCAGGTCGAGCGAGTCGGCGAAATGCGCCTCTGTCTCAGTCGGGAAGCCCGCGATGATGTCGGCGCCGAAGGTCATGTCGGGGCGGAGCGCCCGCGCGGTCTCACAAAAGCGGATGGCGTCGTCCCGCAGGTGGCGGCGCTTCATACGCTTCAGGATCAGGTCGGCCCCGTGCTGCAGCGACAGATGGAGATGGGGCATCAGGCGGGGTTCTTCGGCGATGGCCCGCAGGAGCGCGTCATCCACCTCGATGGAATCGATGCTGCTGATGCGCAGGCGCGGCACCTGCGTCAGCCGCAAGATGCGCTGCACCAGATCACCCAGCCTTGGGGTGCCCGGGAGATCGCTTCCCCAGCTGGTCAGGTCGACGCCGGTCAGCACCACCTCGTTATAGCCGCGATCCACCAGCCGCGTGATCTGCTCGACCACGATACCTGCGGGCACGGAGCGGCTGTTTCCCCGACCGAAGGGGATGATGCAGAATGTGCAGCGGTGGTCGCAGCCGTTCTGCACCTGAACATAAGCGCGGGCGCGGGTGCCGAAACCATCGATCAGATGGCCAGCCGTCTCGTGGACGGACATGATGTCGTCCACCTGCACCGGCTCGGTGTCGCTGGTGGCGAGGCCCGCCCATGTGGCGGGGCGCATCTTCTCGACATTGCCCAGTACCATGTCGACCTCACCCATAGCGGCGAAGCCTTCCGGGTCGGTTTGCGCGGCGCAGCCGGTCACGACCAGGCGCGCATCCGGATGGGCGCGGCGCAGGCGGCGGATATCCTGGCGCCCCTTGCGCACGGCCTCTGCGGTCACGGCACAGGTATTGACGATCACCGTGTCGGTCAGCCCGGCGCGGTCCGCCAGATCGCGCATGGCCTCCGCCTCGTAGGCGTTCAGGCGGCAGCCATGATTGGACAGGATCGGCGTCTTAGCCATGCCAGACCCCGTCGAAGACATGGGCCGTGGGGCCGGTCATCCAGACCCCGTCATCGCGCCAGTCGATCCGCAGATCGCCCCCGTCGAGATGGAGCGTGACCGCGCGCCCCGTGATGCCGCGGCGCGCCGCCGCGACGGCCACGGCGCAGGCCGACGACCCGCTGGCCAGGGTAACGCCCACGCCGCGTTCCCAGACCCGCATCCGCAGGCGGTCGGGCGCGACGAGGTGGGCCACCTGCACATTGGTGCGTTCTGGAAAGAGGGCGTGCGTTTCGTGGGCGGCCCCGAAGCTGGGCAGGTCCACGGCCTCGGCGTCGGGCACGAAGAAGGAGCAATGGGGGTTCCCCATCCCGGTCGCCACCGGATCGCCGTCGATGGGAAGGTGCAGGGTGCAGACATCCTGCGCCAAAGGGATCGCGCGCCAATCGAGGATCGGCGCACCCATATTCACGGCGACGTCAGCGCCATCGGCCACGGCCGGCAAAGCGCCGCGCTCGGTCACGAGGGTCAGCGTCTTGCTGCCCCGGCGCGCCATTTCCCAGGCGGCGATGCAGCGGGTGGCATTGCCGCAGGCCCCGGCGGTGGAGCCGTCGGCATTGTAGAATGTCAACTGAACATCGCCCTCGGCTCCGTCGCCGATGACCGCCAGCTGGTCGAAGCCGATGCCGCGATGGCGGTCGCCCATGGCGCGCGCCAATCCCGCATCGACATGGGCACGCCCATCGCGCGCGTCGACGACAACGAAGTCGTTGCCCAATCCATGCATTTTCATGAAGGACAGGCCGGAGGGGCTCGTCTGTGACATGGCCGGTCCTATAGGGATGCGGCGTCTTGATTGGAAGCCGCCTTGACGGGGCCTGGCTGCGTCTATAGGGGCGGCGCCGGGCCGTTAGCTCAGTTGGTTAGAGCAACTGACTTTTAATCAGTAGGTCCCGGGTTCGAGTCCCGGACGGCTCACCACCACGTCGCGTATGACGCTTCGCGATATATGACGTTTCCGGTCGCGAAGTCTGGTCAGTCGCTCGAACTGGGCCGGACTAGCTTCCGCCTACACATCACATTCATCTTCCTCGGAATCGGCTGGCTGTTACAGGGTCTAGAGCACGCCGAGCAGCCTCAGGGCGAGATACAGGGAACCCAGCGATCCGCATGTGAAGCCGAGGATCCGGATGAAGGGGATGCCTGTATAGTAGAGAAGGACGAAGGCGGCGCCCCCCGAGACGATCAGTGTGGCAGCGAGGGCGATGCCGGGGCCTTGGAGGCCCGTCACGATCCCCGCGGTGAGGACGGGGAGGATATAGGCCGCCGATTCCACTTGGTTACGGTAGGCGCGCTCAATTCTGAGCCCGAGGGGCGTGCGCTCGATTACCGGGCGGTTCGATGAGAAGCCGTAGCCGAAGCCTTGGGTCGCATAGGCATAGACGATCTCGACGGTGAGCGCGGTCATCGTGACGAGCGCATAGAGGATGAGGGCGGTGGTCAGGGTCATGGTCGGTCTCGGGGATCACTGAGATTGGGC
This sequence comes from Pseudomonadota bacterium, assembly GCA_039199335.1. Classification (GTDB taxonomy): domain Bacteria; phylum Pseudomonadota; class Alphaproteobacteria; order Rhodobacterales; family Rhodobacteraceae; genus Jannaschia. The sequence continues at coordinate 201,502 of JBCCSY010000009.1, read as the reverse complement.
GGCGGGCAGCACGACGAGGGTGGAGCGGTCCAGGTCCGTCAGGGCTCGCCGCCGGGCCAGGAGCGGCTGGTAGTCGGGATCGGCATACCAAGCGTCGAACGCGGCGCGGTACGGGAAGCGCAGGATCGCCGTGACACCGGGCGCGGTACCCTCGACCGCTTCGGTCGATGGGCTGACGGCCAACACTTCGACGCCGTGGCGCCGATTGATGGCCTGGAGTGGCTGTGCGTAGTCGGCCTGGAAGGCGGCCAAGTCCGTCACGGCGAGCGACGCGACGACGATCACGGGGTCGGGCATCTGGGGTCGTCCTTCTTGGAAGATTGGCGGGAAGCGCACGGTCGCGTCCGCGACGCCCCCGTGGTGGATTATTCGGGCAAGCTGTCCAGCCAGTCGGCCAGCGCCCGCCCGATAGCGTCCGGGTGATCTTCCTGCACGAAGTGGATGCCCGTCCCCAGCGGGACATGTGTGAGGTTCGAGGCGTTCGCCTCGACGTAGTCCACCACCGGTGGCGGCATGAGCGCACCGGGAACCACAGAGAACATCAGCTTCGGAACGTCGGTTGCGTAGAGCCAATCCCCGTTCGCGGCGATCACCTCGCCTGTCTCGGCGGGACTGCCACCGATGGGAATTTGTCGCGGCCAGGCGAGCGTGGGCTTGCGGCTCTGAGGTGTGGGGAAGGGCGCGCGGTAATTCTCCATCACTTCCTCTGAGAGAGGGGTCGCGACCGCGATCTTGCCCAGCACCTCCTCGACGAAGAAGTTGCCGTCCAGGACCATCTCTTCGCCCCGTGGTGAGCGCAGCATCTGGAACAGCTGTGCGTTCTGTTCGCCCAGCGCCTCGTAGGAGGGCGCGGGCAGAGCGGGTGGGATGCCCGCCTCCATGAAGGCAATCCCGCGGATGCGGCCGGTCCCTTCCGCATTGCGCGCGATCTCCATGCCCAGCACGGAGCCCCAGTCGTGGAGAACGAGGACCACGTCCTGCAGATCGAGCTGATCGAGGAGGCCGGACAGGTAGGCCGCGTGATCAGCATAGCTGTAGTCGATGTCTGGCTTGCCACTGTCGCCCATGCCGATGAGGTCCGGGGCGATGGCGCGATGGTCGTCCGTCACGTAAGGGATGATGTTGCGCCAAAGATAGGAGGAGGTCGGATTGCCATGCAGGAACAGCACGGCAGGGCCAGCGCCCGCGTCCACATAGGCCATGGTTGAGCCCAACACCTCCGCCCTCCGCTTCTCGTAGGGGAACTCGGCGGAGGGCAATTGCTGCGCGACGGCCGTGCTGGCAAGGGCGAGGGCCGTCGACGCCGCCATGAGCGCAAGGGTCGTTCTTCGGGTGGGCATCTCGGATCTCCCTGTGGTGCATCGAAAGACTAGTCGGCGCGCCAGTTCGCATGCGATACTCAATTTGGCACCAGCTTGCTGCGTTCATGCGCCACCATCCGGGAAGCCCATGCCGAAGCGACCGATCGATTGGGACGCAATCCAGACCGTGACGGAGGTCGCGCGCTATCCCACGGTGCGCGCGGCGGCCGTCGCCTTGGGCGTGCACCACACCACCGCGAGCCGCCGGATCGAGCATCTGGAGGAGCGGCTGGGCGTGCGCCTCTTTGATCGCGGCCCCGACGGTTTCGTGCTGACCGAGGCGGGCGAGGCGTTCGTTCGCCTGGGAAGGCGCTTCTCGGACGACCTCAACGACGTGCGGCGGCGTCTGGAGGGCCGCGACGCCGAACTGTCCGGTACCGTGACGATCACGATGGCGGAGCCGCTCTTCACGTCGATCTTCGCCGATGCGCTTCCAGCCTTTGCCGAGGCCTATCCGGCACTGGAACTGAACTTCGCGATGTCCGTCGAGACGCTCGATCTTGCACGGCGCGAGGCGGATCTGGCCGTGCGCATGGATAACAACCCGCCCGATGCCCTCGTGGGCAAGCGGCTCTTCGCATATCGCGAGACGGCCTATTCGACCCCGGATTACCTCTCTGCCACCACACCGCATCGCACCCCGGAACGCGCGCGCCGCCTGGCCTGGCGCCCGGACGAGGATGCGGAAGTCGAATGGGCCCGCGCGGCCGGGCTGGGCCGTATCCAGAGCTGGGGATGCTTCCCGACGATCGAGGCGCAACGCGCGGCTTGCAGCGCGGGGCTGGGCATCGCTCTTTTGCCCTGCCTCTTCGGGGATGCTGACCCGCGGCTCGTCCGGGCAACCGACCGGGCGCCGGCCGAGTCGCGGATGATCTGGCTGCTGACCCACACCGACCTGCGCCGCACCGCGCGCATCCGCACCGTAATGGACTGGGCCGAGCGCATCCTCCGCGACGCCCGTCCGCGGATTATCGGCGACGCATGAACGCACCGACTTGGTGCAAACAACCGAACTGACGATACCATACACGGGCGGCATTGTGCCGAGGAACCGAATTGGAGCACCTCACATGCCCTTGGACCAGTCCAGACGCCAGTCCGAGGCCGCCGCAACGATCACAAAGCTCGGCATCGGCGACCTCTATCCCTTCGCCCACAACTTCGTTGAGACGGCACAGGGCGCGATGCACTATGTCGACGAGGGGCAGGGCGACCCGGTCCTTTGCTTGCATGGCAATCCGACCTGGTCCTTCATCTGGCGCGACTTCGTTACCGGGCTTCGCGACCGTCACCGTGTCGTCGCGCCAGACCACATCGGCTTCGGTCTGTCCGACAAGCCCGTGGACGAGGACGCCTACACGATTGAACGGCATGTCCAGAACCTTGAGGCGCTGGTCCTCGGCCTCGACCTGCGAGGAATTACGCTTGTGATGCAGGATTGGGGCGGGCCCATCGGCCTGGCCATGGCGGCCCGCCACCCCGACCGGATCAGGGCGCTGGTGATCCTCAACACCTTCGGCTTCTACCCGTTGCACCCATCGATGAAGGCCGACGGTCTGAGGCTACCGCCGCCACTCTTGCTCATGCGCTCCAAGCCCCTGGGGACGTGGCTGGTGCGCAAGAAGGGGCTGTTCGATGGTTTTGTCATGAAGTTCGCAACCGCCGATTCCAAACGCTTGCGCTCCGTCCACCATGCCTACCGGGACGTCTTTGGGGGGCCTGATGGGCGCGGCGGCGTCATGGCGTTCCCCAGGCTAATCCCGACGCACACGTCGCATCCCGTCGCCAAGATGCTGATGCAGGAGACGGGACCGTTCCTCGACGCCTTCAAAGGCCAGGCGCAAATCTATTGGGGCATGAAAGACCCGCTTTTTCCGCCGCTTGCATTGGACGGTTGGAAGGCGCGGCTTCCGCGTGCCGACGTGATCGCGCTGGCCCACGCGAAACACTATCTGCAGGAAGACGCCCCGGAGGTGATCGTTCCCGGCATCGCGCGCTTTCTCGACCGGATTACACAGCGGAGAGCCTGAGCCATGGCCCGTATCGTTACCTTCGACGCCCTTGGCGGACCCGAGATGCTGCAACTGAGGGATCGCGATCTGCCGCCACCTGGGCCCGGCGAGGCGCTTGTGGAGGTCCGGGCCGCAGGGCTCAACCGTGCTGAGCTGCTGTTCCTCGGCGGGCGGTATCTGGTGGAGCCGCGGCTGCCCGGGGCGCGGCTCGGCGTCGAGGGCGCGGGCATCGTGCGTGCAGTCGGCGAAGGTGTCCAAGAGGTCGCGATCGGTGATCGTGTCGCGATCTTGCCGTCGATCCCGATGCAGGAGACCGGCGTTCTGGGCGAGGCGACAATCGTTCCGGCCTCTGCGCTCGTGCCGATCCCCGAGGGCAAGTCCTTCCAGGAGGCGGCCGCCTTCTGGATGGCCTACGGGACGGCATGGGGCATGATGGTGCAGGCAGGCAGGTTGGAGGCGGGTCAGACCGTACTCGTCACCGGTGCCAGCTCCAGCGTCGGGATTGCGGCGTTCCAGGTCGCGCGCGATTTCGGCGCCACGGTGATCGCGACGACACGGGGTCCGGGAAAGGTCGAAGCGCTGAAGGATGCAGGCGCACACCACGTCATCGTCACCGACGAGGAAGATCTTGCCGACCGCGCCCGTGAGATCACCGAGGGGCGCGGTGTCGACCTCGTCTGCGACGCCATCGGTGGGCCGATGGTGCAGGCGCTGGCGGCCGCGACCGCCGATGGCGGGCGGATTGTTCTGATGGGGCTTCAATCGGGCGAGATACCTAAGATGCCGTTCTACGATTTGCTCGGGCGTGGTCTGACGCTGACCGGCTTTCACCTCGTATGGCACCTGCTGGATCGACCCGATGCACGGCGTGCGGCGGTCGCGGCCTTGGTTGAAGGGTGGCGCGCAGGCACGCTCACCCCTGTCATCGACCAGACCTTTCCTCTGGAGCGCGTCGCCGAGGCTTATGATCGCATGGCGTCGAACGCGCAGGTCGGGAAGATCGTCGTGACGATGGAGCGACAGTCGCCGGACGCGGCGGACTAGATCGCCGTCCGGTGGAAGACAGGTAGAGAAGCGACCCTCGCACCGGTTCCGCGTCGAGGCTGCCGTAGGAGGGGTTCAGTCCGGGCGAAGGTCTTTCGCCGAATGGACGCTCACGGTCCAGCCTTCGGCCGCCTTAGGGTTCGGCAGTTCCAGGAAGGAGGGCTGTCGATGGGTCCCGTCTCTCACCCGCATCATGCGTCGCATTGGATCCAGGAAGTCGTGCTCGCCGCCCGCGATCCGGAGCGCCTGGCCGCCTTCTATGGAGCGGCCCTTGGTCTGACGCCAGAGCGGTCGGCCGACGCCTTCGTCCTGCGCGTGGCGCCGGACGCGGCCCATCTCCTCCGGATCGAGCACGCAACGCGACGCGCACCACAATCGCGTGTCCCAGGCTTGTTCCACACGGCATTCCTGATGCCGGATCGCGGCGCTCTCGCGTCATGGCTTTCATACGCCCTTGGTGGTGAGTTGCCGTTGGTCGGGGCATCCGACCACGGCGTGAGCGAGGCGATCTATCTGAATGATCCCGAAGGGAACGGGATCGAAGTCTACGCGGATCGGCCGGTAGCGACATGGCACGATCGGGATGGCCGTCTTCACATGCCGAGCGACCGCTTGGATCTGCATAGCGTCCTTGCGGCCGAGACGGGGTCTTACGACCAGGCGCCGCGCGGTTTGACCCTGGGCCATGTGCATCTGTCTGTGCCCGACTTGGCCGCTGGCGAGGTTTGGGCAAGCCGCGTCGGTCTCGATCTGACAACGCGCTATCCCGGCGCCAGTTTTCTGTCATGGGATGGCTATCACCATCATGTCGCGATGAATGCCTGGGGCATGCGCGGTGCAGAGCCCCGGCGAATTGCGGGTGCCCCCGGGCTCTCCGAGATCGTGATCGGTCGGACGGGCGCCCATAAGCCCCGCCGAAATGTCGACACGCTCTTCGGTATTGAGGTGAGCTACCGTCCCGCGGCCAGCGCGGACCATGCTCCGTCGCCGTCGAACGCTTCCGCCAGATAGTCGATCATCGCGCGGGTCTTCGCGGCGAGATGGCGGTTCTCCAGGAAGACTATGTGGACATCTAGCGCGACGGACGCGTGATCCGGAAGAAGTCGGACGAGGTCCCCACGCTCGACGAAGGTGGCCGCGACATAGTCGGGACAAAGGGCGATGCCTGCTCCGCCCCGGACGAGGTCCGCGACCACGCGCGCGCTGTTGGCCGAGATCCCGGCATCGATCCCGATCCGCCGCGTCCCGCCTCCATCGGTGAATGGCCAACTGCGACCTGTCCGCAAGTTCGCATCGTGAATTGCGGGTAAGGTGGAGAGGTCCTCAGGGCGCTGCGGTGTCCCGTGTCGTGCGAGGAAGCCGGGTGCCGCCACGACCCAGAGTTCGGTCCGGGCGATGCGGCGGGCCACGAGGCTGGAATCCGGCAAAGCACCGATGCGGATTGCAAGGTCGACGCCGTCTTCTGCCAGATCGACGAAGCGGTCCGTGAGGCGCAGATCGACCTCGACCTCCGGATGGCGGGCCCGGAACCCCTGCAACAGACCGGCCATGTAGAGTTCGCCGAACGTCGATGGCGCGGAGATACGAAGACGCCCGCGCACTGTTCCCTGGTTTGCGCCGAAGCCGCCTTCGAGCGCCTCGACCCGCTCCAGCACGTCGCGTGCGCCGTCAAGATAGCGACGCCCCTCGTCCGTCAGGCTCAGCTTGCGCGTCGTGCGGTGCAGGAGACGGACGCCCAACCGGTCCTCCAACTCGCCGACATGTTTGCTGATCACCTTATTGGACGCGCCGACCCGGTCGGCGGCGGCCGTGAAAGACCCGGCTTCGGCCGAGGCGACGAAGGCGCGCATCAGGTGAAGGCGATCCATTGAGGCCCTTATCGGCGAGAATCTTTCAATGATTATGGCCATTTTTGTGGACACTGGGAAGAGGCATTCAAGACGGGTCGGCTGGGTCATCGACCATCACCGCGCCGCCGCAATGGACGCCGTCATGGACAAGGAGAAGATTATGAAATCCCTTCTGCCGATCGACGCCGGCCCCCTCGCCAACGCGCGGCATATCGAGCCGCTCGCCCACGTCAACATCCAGTTCGGCCACATGCTCGGCCACGGCACGCGGATCGCGCCCGCCTGGCCGTCGCGCTGAACCCTTTCAGGAGAAAGACCAATGATCGACATCAAGACCACGCCCTATGCGGCACTGCTTCTGCGCCTTTCCATGGGCATCATGTTCATCGCCCACGGCCTTCTGAAGCTGCTTGTCTTCACCCCCGCGGGGACGGCTGGCTACTTCGTCTCGCTGGGCTTGCCAGCTTGGCTCGCCTATCTCGTGATCGGGCTGGAGCTGATTGGCGGCGTGCTGCTGATCGCAGGGATTGCCGTTCGCTTCACGTCGCTCGCGCTGCTTCCCATCCTCGCCGGAGCGTCCGTGCTGGCCCATGGCGGGAACGGCTGGATGTTCGCCAATGAGGGCGGCGGCTGGGAGTTTCCGGTCTTCTGGGGGGTGGCGCTGGTGGTCCAGTCGCTTATCGGTGCCGGGGCCCTTGCCTGGCGTCCGACAGCCGCGGACGGGCCAGCAGTGGCCATGACCCAACCCGCAGAATGATGTCGAAACCTTCGATGGCGCGCCCGACAATGGTGCGCCATTTCCGCAAAGACTCTTTTCTCGGTCACAAGGAGACCGCCGATGCTGATCGATGGCAAATGGAGCGGGGACTGGCATCCCGTGCAATCGAAGGATGCGGCGGGCCGTTTCGTTCGCCAGACCTCCTCCTTTCGCAATTGGATCACCCCCGATGGCGCGCCCGGTCCGACGGGTGAAGGTGGGTTCGTCGCGGAGGGCGGACGGTACCGGCTCTATGTCGCACTCATCTGCCCTTGGGCCTCGCGCACGCTGATTGCCCGTGCCCTGAAACGGCTCGACGCGCTGATCGCAATCACCGTGGTGGAGCCCTTTCTCGCCGATGAAGGATGGGGTTTCGGCGACTTCCCCGGCGCCGACCGCGACCCGCTTTTCGGGGCGCGTCATCTCCACGAGATCTACACCCGCGCCGATCCGCGATTCACCGGCAGGGCCACGGTGCCGATACTTTGGGACGCGCGGCGGGGAACCATCGTCAACAACGAGTCGGCTGACATCCTGCGGATGTTCGACAGCGCCTTCGACGGGATCGCGCCGACGACCCCCAGACTTTATCCGGATGACATCGTCCCCGAGATCGAGACGCTGGAGGCGGAGATGTATCCCCGTCTGAACAATGGCGTCTACAGGGCTGGCTTCGCCTCCAGCCAGGAAGCCTATGACGAGGCGGTCGCGGATGTCTTCGCCATGCTCGACAAGCTTGAGGACAGGCTCGCCGATGGACGCCCCTTTCTTTTCGGGCGGAGGATCACCGGCGCGGATGTCCGGGCCTTCGTCACCCTGGTGCGGTTCGATCCCGCCTATCACGGCCTTTTCAAGTGCAACCTTCGCCGGATCGCCGGCTATCCCAACCTTTCGGCCTATGCGGACCGGATCGCGGCCTTGCCTGGGGTCGGCGCCACCGTGAACCTTGAGCACATCACGCGCGGCTACTACTCGATCCGCGCGCTCAACCCATCGGGTATAGCGCCGATCGGCCCTCGGACGGTCCCCGGGATGCCATCTTTCGCAGAGGCTGCGGAATGAACCCGCATCCATGGTTCGATTCTGCATGAAGGTTCGAGCGGCCCAGATCGGCCCGGAGGATATGCCGTGTGAGGTATCGGATCAGACCGCGCCGTGCATCGCGCCGGGCACCGCCCCGGCCCATGGTGGGGTCAGACCGGAGGGCCCAGCATGGCGCGCATCGACCGTATCGAGACCCGTATCCTAGATGTCCCGACGATCCGAGGACATGTCCTGTCCATGACGACCATGCGGATTCAGTCCATCGTCCTCGTCACGATCCGCTTCGATGACGGGTCGGTTGGGACAGGGGAGGGGACGACCATCGGCGGGCTCGCCTATGGTCCCGAGAGCCCTGAGAGCATCCGCGCCGCGATCGATGTCTATCTCGCCCCTTTGCTGACGGGCCGCGACGGCGATGCCGTGCTTGCGCGGATGGCGGACGTGGATGCTGCGATGCAAGGCAATCCCATCGCCCGCTGTGCGGTCGAAATGGCTTTGTGGGACGGCCATGCGCGCCGTCTGGGCGTGTCGATCGCCCAGCTTTTTGGTGGTCCGGTCCGCCGCAGCCTTCCCGTCGCCTGGACGCTTGCCAGCGGCGACACGGGGCAGGACATCGCGGAGGCGGAAGAGATGCTTGCGCGCCGCCGCCACCGGGACTTCAAGCTGAAGATCGGCCGGAGATCCGTCGAGGAAGACGTCGCCCATGTGGCGAAGATCTCGAAGGCGGTCGGCGCGCGCGCGTCGATCCGCGTAGACGTCAATCAGCATTGGAGCCCCGAGGAGGCCCGGCGTGGATTGCCCGCGCTGGAAGACGCGGGCGTGGTGATGGCCGAACAACCTCTCGCAGCGAAGCTGTTGCCGGCCATGGCAGCGCTGACCGGCGGCGGTCGAATGGCAATCATGGCGGATGAAGCGCTTCGCGGTCCGGACGACGCGTTCCAGGTGGCGTGCGCCGGGGCGGCCACGGCTTTCGCCATCAAGGTCGGCCAATCGGGTGGGCTGGCCCGGGCGCGTGAGGTCATGGCGATCGGGCGGGCGGCGGGCTTGTCGCTTTACGGCGGCACGATGCTGGAGGCAGGTATCTGTACGGCAGCGGCGCTGCAGCTTTTCTGCACGGGCCCGGAGTTCGCCTGGGGGAGCGAGCTTTTCGGGCCGCTTCTCTTGACCGAGGACATCCTGTCCGAGCCGCTGCGCTACGAGGATTTCCAAGTGCATCTGCCGGAAGGCACCGGCCACGGCGTGACGCTCGATCATGATCGTGTCGCTGCCTTCGACAGAGACCGGCCGCGCGGTCCAACGCGGCTCGTCTCGGCCTGAGGGTTAGCCGAGCGGCTTTCGCGCGACTTGCTGCGCGATGCGCAGGAACGCGTGAAGATGAATGCCTTGCTCATCGAGCCGATGCGCCACGGCCAGTTCTGTTGTCCCAAGCGTCGGCGACAATGCGTGGAAGCGAACGCCGCCCCTCGGCGTGTCCGCGACGGATTGCGGGACGATGCAACTGCCTTCGCCGATGGCGACGAGGCTGAGCGCGGTCTGAAGGTCCATCGTGTGCACCGGATCGCGCGGCTCTACCCCGATAGCGCGCAAACCGGCGAGCACGGTGTCGGCGTAGCTGGGACGAGGCCATTCCGGATAGAGGATGTAGGTTCGTTCGGGTTGGCTGCGTAGGTCCACCATCGCCGGCAGGTCGTCCGTGTCCGGCGCAGCCATCACAAGTGGCTCTTCGACAAGCCGCCGGGACGTGATCTCAGGGTCTTCGATGGCCGGGCGGGCAAGCCCGGCGTCGATTTCGCGCCGTACGAGGGCGCGGTGAAGCCCCGCATTGTTCATGGGGCTGAGGCTCAGATGTACGCCGGGGTGACTGGCGCGGAAGGATTTCACAATGTTGGGCAGCAGGCCGAAGGTCGAAGAGCCAACGAAGCCGATCCGAAGCCGACCCTCCGCACCTTCGCCAAGCCGCTTGACCTCAAGAAGTGCGTCGTCCAGGTCGGCAAGGATGGCCCCGACCCGTTTGGCCAGACGCTCACCCGCCTGCGTTAGCGTCACGCTGGACCGCCCTCGTGTGAAGAGCTCGGCGCCGACCTTTGCTTCGACTTGCTTGATCTGACGCGAGAGCGGCGGCTGCGCCATGCCGAGGCGGTCCGCTGCCCGGCCGAAGTGAAGCTCTTCTGCGACGGCGAGGAAATAGCGAAGTTGCTGCAGCGTGATGCGCTTGGTGGACATGGCGGAACGGTGCCCGATGGCAGGCCCGCCGGGAAGCCCCGGCAGGATCACGCGCGTCAGGCGGCGTCGATGGCGGCCAGGTCTTCGAGAAGGTCCTTCTCGTCCAGCCCGCCCGCCCGCAGCTTGAAGTCGAAGGTGCAGTGCAGGTCGGTCTCGTGCTCGGTCGTCGGCCGGAACTCGGCGACCAGGCTCTCCTTCACGGCGAAAACGCTGTCATTGTCGAGCCAGTCCGACGCGCTGTCGAAGACTTGGCTGACGAGGGTCCCGTAGCCGGGCTTCGAGACGATGAAGTGAATATGCCCCGGCCTATTGGGGTGGTGACCCATGGCGCGAAGCAACTCGCCCGCCGTCACGTCGTCTGGGATGGGATAGGGGACGGGACGCACGGCGGTGAAGGCGTAGTGCCCCTTCTCGTCTGTCTCGAACCGGCCCCGCAGGTTGTAATCGGGCTGGTCGTGGTCGTGGTTCTCGTAGAGCCCGTTCGGCGCATCCTCCCAGATGTCGATGATCGCGCCCGCGATCGGCGTGCCGTTCGTGTCGCGCACGTGCCCTTCGAAGTAGACGGTTTCCTCGTTGTCGTAGTGCTTGAGGATCGTGGAGGCGCCCTTGGGCAGAACCGGGGGGTTCTCCCGGTAGAACGGGCCAAGCACGGTGCTTTCCGTCTCGCCGGACTCGGCGGGATTGGTCAGCATGTCGACCAGGACCTCCACCCCCAGAATGTCGGCCAGCAGGATGAACTCCTGCCGCTTGCCGTCACAGGTTTGACCGGCGCGGGCGAGGAAGTCGCAGGCATAGAGGAACTCGTCATGTTGCAGCTTCACGTCCCGGCAGAAGGCGTGAAGGTGCGTGATAACACCTTCCATGATCTCCCGCTGGCGATCGGTGATCGCTCCGTTGCGGCCTAGGGCGTCGGTGACGACGCCAGTGATGTTGTCTTGGGTCACGAGTTGCATGGATCGGTTCCTCCCTTGTGATGTCTAGATGAGTCGCGTGACCTCCCTTGAAGGCACGACCCGATCGAAAGAACCTTCCCCGGAACCCGGGGCCAATCCCATGCCTCGCCGGGTATCGCGTCATACCACAACGCCGAAAATACGCGCCTTGGTATCGGCCGATATCCGAGGGCGCATTGCGAGCCGCGACCCCCGGTGGCCACCAAGCTCGGACTGGATGCAAGGCACGGGAGGACGCGATGCGGGATATTTGGGAGGGGGTGGCTGAAGCGCTGGATCGGCGTCCGCATCTTCTACGGCTCGGGCGGTTGGTACAGGATACCCTGCTGGTGCGCGTCGAAGACGGAGAGTGGTTCCTGCATTTCCGCGATGGCCGGATAAAGCGCATTACCGACGGCCCATCGCGGCGCACGCCCTGGACCTTCGGCCTCGTCACCGATCGCGCCGCGCTTGATGCCTTCTGGCGGCCGCAGCCCGAACCGGGCTTCCATGACATCTTCGGTCTCGCCAAGCTGGGTCGCGCCCGCATTGAGGGCGACATCCTCGCCATGGTCCGCAATTTGCGGTTTCACAAGGACGTGCTGGCGCTGCCACGCGAAACCCTGTCGTGACCCCGGCTTTCGAACCGATCCTCGGCCGTTACCTGACCGTCGAGACAAAGGGCGGCCCACGCCGCATCCATGTCGAGAGCGCAGGCGGCGGCAGGGACGTCCTGTTGCTGCATACCGCCGGGGCGGACACGCGCCAGTGGCGCCACGTCATGACGGATCAGGGATTGCGCGAAGACTATCGCTTTTGGGCCTTCGACATGCCTTGGCATGGCAAGTCGCTGCCGCCGGAGGGCTGGCATGAACAGGAATATCTGCTCACGACGGAGGCTTATGTCGACACGGTACTCGCAGTCTCTGATGCGCTCGGCCTGGATCGTCCCATCCTTGCGGGCTGTTCGATGGGCGGGCGGATCGCGCTCCAGATCGCGCGGCTGCATCCGGGGCACTTCGCGGGTTTCGTCGCGATCGAAGCCTCCGACTTCCAGCCGGCTTGGTACGATATCGACTGGTTCGACCGGCCGGACGCCCATGGCGGTCAGATGGGGGCCGCCCTGGTGAGCGCCAACATCTCACCCCATGCGCCTGAGGCAGAGCGGTGGGCGACGCTTTGGTCCTTCATGCAATCCGGGCCCGGCGTGTTCCGCGGCGACCTGAGTTTCTACACACGGGATGACAGCCTCGTCGGCAGGCTGGGCGAGATCGATACGAAGGCCGCGCCCATCCATATCCTGGTCGGCGCCTACGACTTGACCTGCACGCCCGAGGATGCCGAGCGCACCGCCGAAGCGATCCCAGGTGCGACCTCTACCGTCATGCCGGAATTGGGGCACTTCCCCATGTCCGAGCATCCGATCGCCTTCCGGCCCTACTTCGCCGATGCTCTGGCCCGGGTCAGCGCCGATGGCTGAGCCGACCCCCGTGATCATCTGCGTTGCCATCACCGGCTCGCTGCCGCGCAAGTCCGACAACCCCGCCGTCCCGATCACCGTGGACGAGCAAGTCGAGAGCACCCATGCCGCTTTCGAGGCGGGCGCGGCCATCGCCCATTGCCACGTCCGCAACGATGACGAGACGCCGTCCAGCGACCCCGAACGCTTCGCCGCGCTGAAAGACGGGATCGAGCGTCATTGCCCCGGCATGATCGTGCAGTTCTCGACCGGGGGCCGCTCTGGCGCGGGGCGGGCACGCGGCGGGATGATCCCACTCCGCCCCGATATGTGCAGCATCTCGGTCGGTTCAAACAACTTCCCGACCCGGGTCTACGAGAACCCGCCCGACCTCGTGGACTGGCTCGCCGCAGAGATGGCGGTCCATTGTGTGGTGCCGGAAGTCGAGTGCTTCGACCTGAGCCACCTCTATCAAGCGCATGCGATGTGGCGCGACGGTCGGCTTCCCGCACGGCCCTACTGCCAGTTCGTGTTGGGCGTGAAGAACGCCTTGCCCGCCGAACGGCATGTCTTCGACACGATGCGCGCGACCCACCGACATCTCTTCGGAGATGCCCACTGGTGCGCGGCGGGTATCGGGCGGGCGCAACGAGAGATCAACGATTGGGCGATCGGGGCAGGTGGTCATGCCCGGACAGGACTGGAGGACAACGTTCGGCTGGGCCGCGAGACCCTTGCTCCGTCGAATGCGGCCTTGGTTGAACGCGCGGCTGCAACGGCCACGCGGCATGGTCGTCGGGTAGCTACTGCGGCCGAGGCGCGAAGAATGCTGGGGTTGCCATTGAGCTCGGCATCTTTCGGCCGGGTCTGATAGATCTTACTTGCGCATGATCATCCTGCTGGGATTTCAGCTTTCAACTGTCTCAGTTTGATCGATCAGCAGCGGAAGTTCGACTTCAACGTCTGCCAGTGACCTGCTCGCATAGGGTATCCCCACTTCGAGGTTAGCCTATTCTCCGAACGAGGAAACAGACGACTAAAGAGAAGCCGTTTCAGCGAAGCGCAGATCATTGGCATTCTGAAGGAGCACCAAGCTGGCATGAGCACGCCGGACCTGTGCGGCAAGCACGGGATGAGCGATGCAACCTTCTACAACTGGCGCCGGAAGTATGGCGGCATGGAAGTCGCCGATGCCAAACGATTGAAGGCGCTCGAGGCCGAGAACACGAAGCTCAAGAAGATGCTGCCGAACAGATGATGGATGCGGCCACGCCGATAGAGATGATCGGAAAAACTTCTGAGGCCCCGGTTCGAGGAGGAAGGCCGTGGACTGGGCCATGACAGAGAGTGACTACTCACAGGAGCAGGCCTGTGCGCTGGCCGGGATCAATCCGCCTGTCTATCGGCGCAGATCGAAGCGTCCGGCTGACACGAAGCTGCAGGCCAGGATGAAGGAACTGGCATCGGAGCGCCGCCGCTTCGGCTATCGACGGGTGCACATCCTGCTGAAGCGCAAGGATTGGGAAGTGAATTGGAAGAAGCTCTACCGGCTCTACAGGGAAGAAGGGTTAACAGTCCAAAAACGGGGCGGACACAAGCGCGCCATCGGCACGAGAGCCCAGTGGCGATCCCGTAGGGTCCGAACCAACGCTGGTCGCTGGACTTCGTCTCGGACGCAATGTCGGATGGTCGATGGTTCAGCATCCTTTGCGTGATCGATGACTTAAGCCGGGAATGTCTCGCGACAGTCGTCGATACGTCGATCTCGGGGATCAGTCTCGCCCGGGAACTGGACCGGATCACCGAGATACGCGGCTTCCCCTGCATGGTGGTCAGCGACAACGGCACAGAGCTGACGTCGAACGACATGCTGAAATGGCAGGAAGATCGCCGAGTAGAATGGTATTACATCGCGCCGGGTGAACCCATGCAGAACGGCTTTATGGAAAGCTTCAACGGCTAATCGCGGGACGAATGCTTCAACGAGAACCTGTTCCCGACCCTGCGCCATGCCCGTCATTTGATTGCGGCATGGCGCGACGACTACAACCACCTCTGCCCGCACTTGAGTCTCGACGGGCTTTCCCCGCGGGAGTACCACCAACGGTCAAGAAAGGACCAAACCCTGAACAGAGCTAACTTACGAACGCGGACTCCAAGGGTAACAGGTCACCCACGGTCGTGACTTCCAAGACTCGGAGCGTCGACCCCGATAAAGCGCAGCGGCTTGCAAAAGGCATGGGTGGTAGCCGGATGGCGGCGAGCCGCATCCAGGACGATGGCGCTACGCGTCTTTGAGGAAGGGGTGGCATGCGGCTGGTGATCCAGAGGCGTACTGCTCATGAAGCTGTCCGGCCAGAATTTCATGGCTCGCGCTTTAGACCATCGAGCTCCGGATCAGCTTCGCTCTCTTCAACTCTTTCACCGCGCCTTCCAGGCAGCTGAGTTGACCAACGGCAGGAAAACGAAAGTTCAGCCGCGATAGGCGTCCTGCAACAAGGCCCATTCTAGTTGTCCGGCTGTCACTATCCACACAACCAACATAGTCGATCAAGTGTACTTCTTGGGGTATCGAGCGCCTACTGACATCAGGAAGATCCAAGAATGGCTATCACCATTAGCTCCAATGAGGTCATCGCTATCTTTGGAGCTCTGCATATCGACGAGCAGGAGTTGAGAGCTGAACGATGAACGTTCTTTTCCTGACGTCGACGTTCCCACGGTGGCCCGGCGACCAACAAGCCCCTTTCGTGCTCGAACAGGCGCGCGCCTGGAAAGTACGGCGACCGGGCGACAGGCTCCATATCCTCGCGCCGCATCACGCGGGCGCATCGCGGCGGGAGGTTTTGGATGGAATCGACATACGCCGTTTCCGCTATATGCCGCTGACTCAGCTACAAACCCTCGCCTACCCCGCAATAATGCCCAACATTCGCGAGAGACCTCTGCGTGCTCTTCAGGTCGTTCCCTTCCTGATAGCACAATACGCGGCCGCGCGCTCGCTCTTGCGGCAAGAGGCGATTGACCTCGTCTACGCACATTGGGCTATGCCGCAGGGTATCGTGGCGCTGGCGCTCTCACGCTCTTTGGGTCTGCCTTACGTGCTACAAAATCACTCTTCCGACCTATCCGTCTTCACGAAACTCGGTGCGCCCGGACGGGCGCTGGCGAGGCGCGTCCTGCGCGGTGCGGAGGCGTTCTTCTGCGTGAACTCCGATCAGGCAGTTTTCGCGCGCCGTCTCGTTCCCGAACTGCGCCCCAACGTCCTACCGATGGGCGTAAGCCTCGATCTCGATGCTGCTGCTGGGCGGGGCGTAGGAAAGCCGCGCTTCAACGTCGGCACGATCGCAAGACTGTCTCGCAAGAAAGGTATACATCACTTGATCGACGCCGCCGAAGCACTTGCAGCGGCGGGCCGGCCCACAGCGGTCGGCATTGCGGGCGACGGCGAGGAGGCGGCGGCGCTGCAAACCCGCGCCAGCGCGTCGAGCTGCCATTTCGCCGGGTTCGTGTCGGGCGAGCACAAGGCGGCGTTCTTCGGCGAATGTCAGACGATGGCCTTCCCGTCCGTTGAGGCCGCAGGCGATGTCGAAGGTCTGCCGGTCGCGCTGCTAGAGGCGCTCGCTGCGGGCAAGCCGGTTGTGGCTTCGGCGGCCACGAATATTCGTCTGCTCCCGGAATGGACAGCGATCTGCGATGATGTGGAATTCCTAGAAGATCCCGCCGATACCCCGGCCTTCGCCGCGGCCCTCTCCCGCCTTATACACTTGACCGAGACGGATGCCAGCGCTCGGTCTGACCGGCTTAGACGTATCATGGGGCGCTATGCCTGGGACAAGCTGATTGACGAGTATCTCGCCGTGGTCGACGCCGTCAGCGCTCCGTGGCAAGCCTCGATCGAAGGTCGCCGACCATCTGGTCGTACTGGCCGGTCAGGGCCGCGCTCGCCGTCTTGATCCGCTGCCAGAAAGCCGAGGGGTCCGCCGCGAGCGCATGGACTTGCTCGACGACGCGGTCGGGATCGAAGCTGCGCGCGTCATGGACGTAGTCGCGGATGCCGAGATCCTCGTAGGCCCCCCAGCCTTTGCGCTCGTAGGACAGGTGGATCGCGGGCCATCCGGCCAGAAGCGCCGCGATGGCGCCGTGCAGCCGGACCGAGACGACGACGCCAGGGGGACCAGTGCGTAACATCTCGGGCAGGGTGCCCGTGTGGCTGCGCCCGATCCTGCCGTAGAAAGCTGCATCGCTGCGCGGTCCGGGCACGTCGGCTTGCACGGCCCAAACCGGTGCTTCCAGCCCGTCGGCGAGGCGATCCAGCAGTTCGAGGTAGCGGCCCGGCCTAGGTAGGTCGCGCGCCACGATCACGGGCCGACCTACCGGCGGCGGCATCTCGATGGACGTCATCTGTCGTGCGAGCTTCAGAACGGCCAGGTCCCCGATGCGGCGGGCATTCGGGAGAGAGAGCTCGGACATCGTCCGGTCGTCCCGCACGTAGAGTCGGTCGAGCCGTGCAAGTCTAGCTCGCGTCATCGAGCCCACAAAGCCATGAAGCGGGCCGATGCTCTGCGGAAGATAGACAGTCGGAATGTCCGCGCGCGCAGCTGCGGACAGCTGCACCATGTGATTGAGAAGTACCCCAGCCTGACGGGTCGGGCTATCAGCGACGAGATATCCTCCGCCAACAGCAACAAGACCCTTTGAGTTGCGGACTAACGTGCCAACAAGCCCGGCTCGACCGCCTAACGCCCCATCGAGCAATACGGCGGCACCGGCGGATACGAGGCGAGGCGATATTCGTCCGAACGGTTCCCCTGGCGCGCGATGAACGGTGAGGGAGCTCTCGAAGCTCTCTGGATGAAGCGCAAGAATAGCGCAGTCCGAACGACTGATCCCGGCATCGGAGAGTGCTTCAAGGGTGAGATCGACGAGTAAGCCATCCCCGGAATTTCTTCGACTGAATGCATGCAAAATAAGATACATATTCCGGGCCGGTGATCAGTAATGGTAGTTTTGGCGCAAACAGACGAGCTGGGAACCGCACAGCCCGGCTAGACCAAAATCGCAACAAATGTTCAAGAACCCCGTCTGCAGACTTGCCCAAGCAAGAACCGGAAGCCTCAACTCTTACGACGAGCGCCTCGCTGCGATCGCCCCCGGCCCGCGCAGCAAGCCAATGCTTAAGATTGCCAATTACGAACGGGCTAGGGACCGCAAGGCTTATACCGCGGTTCATATCTTTGAGGTCATCGTCAAATTTCCCCGGACCGACATCGACCAACCTCATAGAACTGAGCAGTTAGACACCACCCAGTGTGGACATTCGTGGCGCCTACGATAAGACCCGGGACCTTAACTTCGTCGAGGTCGTTTTGGATACGTGTTTCCCAGTGCGCAACGTGAATGCTTCACTCGTGTCCGATGAGCCGCTCATCCTCGCGACACCCTCTGATTTCCTAAGCCACGATGCGGCGTGCGCAGGCTATCGCCTTGCCCGGAACTCTCTGCGGCGGCCGCCGGGGGCGTTTGCTTCAGCTGAGATCACGATGCATCAATCGGCGAAGATGCCCTTCTACCACCTCCCGATCGCCGAAGGAGATCGGAAAGTGATGCGCTCCATCAAGCGGTCGCAGCCCTGCCCGTGAGCGTGCCAGGCGATCTCTCACCGCGTCGTCGTCCGCCCTGGCAGAGAGCGCTGCTGATCGTGTCTGCTCTTGGGTTCGTGCTTGGCATCGTCCTGTCGATCCGCGCTCGGCCAGAACTCGTTTCCGACCTAAGCTACGGCCCGCTGGTTGCCCTCGCGCTCGTGGCGATACCTATCACAGTCCTTCTGAATGCCGAGGAGTTTCGCTTATCTGCCCGGCTCCTCGGACAAGAGGTCCCGCGCATAGCAGCGGCCGAAGTCACGATCGTCGCGAGTGTCGCGAACATGCTTCCTATTCCGGGCGGCACGATGGTGCGGGTGGCCGCCCTCAAAGCGGGCGGCGCCCGAGTACGCGACGGGACGATTGCGACATTGCTGATAGCGGCATTCTGGATCGGGGTCGCCCTGCTCTATGCCGGAGCGTGGCTTGCGGCGTCGGCGGCGTCGCCTGTCGCCGATCTAGGGATAGGCTGCTCGATTGTTGGCGGCGTTGTTCTCGCCAGCGCGATGCTGATTGGCCATCGAATGTTTGGAAAAGACGAAGTTCTGCTCGGCCTCGTACTCGTCAAATGCGGTCTCGTGCTGGTCGACGCAACTCGGATCTACCTCTCCATGCTTGCGCTGAATGCCAACGGCACGTTCATTCAAGCATCGGTGCTGTCTGTCTCTAGCGTGGCCGGGGCGACTGTTTCAATCGTCCCTGCCGGGCTTGGCATTCGCGAGGCGACGGCTGCATTGCTCGCGCCGCTGGTCGCACTTCCGGCGGCTTCGGCCTTTCTTGCGACTGGGTTGAACCGTTTGGTTGGCCTCGCAATCATGGCGCCGGTGGCCACGGCCCTCGGCTTGCGCAAGAGAACTTAACCCACGTCGCCGTGTGGTCCTCAATAGATACAGGGCCGTTTTTGATATGCATTGCGGATTGCAGGCTCTCGGTATCCCTTAGATCATCTCTGATAGGCGAGCGTTTCAGCGCTTTCGTCAGAGCAGGTTTTTTGCACTCGGATCGAGCCTGCAGCGTGCGCTCAGTTTGGCACGGCCCCCCGGCCGACGGCGTCGATTGCGCTTGCAGACAATCCGGCGCGCGATGCGCCTACACGTCGACACGCCAGGCCGAGACGTCGGGACCTTTAAAAGATGCAGACGATCTGGGCGCACAACGCTCTTCGCAGAAGCTCCGATGCGAATGCGCTAAGCCGGAAATAGGCGAGCCTTTCTCGGTTTTTATTCCGAGGGCAATCGGGGAGCAATGTCACTGGGGTCCGACGCGCGGAATGCTGGCTGTGCATTGCGCTCGTGATCAGCGGGTTCTCCACCGTGCGGTGGGGTGGCGTCTCTGCGGCATGCTTCGCACGCACCTGCCGGGCAATCAATGCAGGACGCCGTGACCTTACAACTGGTGCGGATGCGCCGATGACGGTGATCTGGCGCGGGGATCGTCCGAGAGGGCTGATATGTCACTTCGGTCCAGGCAGTCAGTGCACGAGTGAAGCGTCCCACCGCCTCACGACCAACAACAGTTTGACCTGTTCGATTAGCCGGTCCGGAGATGTCTGGGAGTTCATGCTCGTACAGGGAGCGAGGTAAAGCGGTACGAAGGATCGTTCAAAAGCGCAGGGCGTCTGCTCTGGGGAGCCTTCCGTGTTCGCTCAAGACCGAACGCGAACTTATCGAACGCGGGATGAGACGGGAGTTGATATCCCTGACTAAGGAACGCTTCTAAAGTCCGATCAGTAAGCACTCCACCATCGGATGGCTCAGCCATATCCTATGATAAGAGCAAACGATGAAAGCTCAAGTTGCTGCCCACGAAACCATCAGCGGGCCGACAAATTTCTGTAAGTCGCCAACGTCGTCAGATCTCGGGACCGTCTAGAACGATTTTCTCTCGTCTCGCTAGTGATAAGCGTTGATGGGGCGACTGGTAGCAGCGATAGTCTTAGTCAAAATAATACTTTATTTTAGATGGTTAAGGCATTTTCGTGATCAACCCTGGCGGCTTGTCTTATACGACGCGCGGCCTGTCTTTTTGACGCCCCCCCCGCGTGTCGATGTGCGCTTCCGAGGACGAGATGCAGCGCCGGATGTTGGAAACCTGGACGGTTTCAAGACGAGCATTCGGGTCGATTGTTCAGCGCTCCGGCCCGCGAGCGCCGAGGGCGCGCAGGACGACCCTAAGCTGATCGCGCAGGATCTTCTCGCCGTCGAGGGGGGCGACATCCCAGAAGACGGTTCGCCAGAACAGCGCCATGAGGACGGGCGCGACGAGGACGCGGACATCGATCTCGGCTGCATCGGGTGCAAATTCCCCGCGGGTCACGCCGCGGGCGACGATCTCTTGGAGAAGGGTGACACCGACATCCATGACCCGTTGGTGATGGAGACGGACGAGCTTCGGAAACCGGCGGCCCTCGGCGATGAGAACCCGGAGAAGCGTCACCGCCTCCGGATCCGCAGCATCGGCGTGCATCCGTGTGAAGAGCATCTCGAGAAGCGCGCCACTGTCGCCCGTATATCCATCGAGATCGGCGCGGATCTCCTCAAGCGTGTCGGTCAATCGCCGTTGCATGAGCGCATCGAAAAGCGCGTCCTTGTCGTCGAAATAGAGATAGATCGTCGGGCGGGCGACGCCCGCGCGGCGGGCGATCCCGGATAGGGTGGAAGCGCCGAATCCGCGTTCCGAGAACTCCGCCAGGGCGGCGTCAAGGATCTCGCCCGGGCGGGCATCCTTGCGCCGCCGACGGGCGGGCGCAGGAGACGATTGCACTGGACTCGTCACAAGTCTAACTGTCTTACTGACACTCGTGTCATTTATTTTCGATACCCGAGCCGAGGCCCCGCCACAATGACCGACTCGTCCCGAGAAGATCTTCCCCTGGTGGATACGGGGATCGACCCGGATAACGCCACCCCCGCGGCGCGCGCCAGGCTACGACGGGCCGCCAAGTTCCTGCTCACGGTTCCGGGGCTTATGCTCGCAATCGCGATTGGCGGCGTCATCGGGCTTTACTTTCAGCCTGCCGGATTGCGCGCTTTCTTCGAAGCGACGGGCCTGCAGCCCGGGGGCGGTACGGAGACGCCCATAGCCGTCGCGATCGAGCAGGTCCGTCGCCAGGAGGAAGTTGCCGTTATCTCAGAGGGAGATGTCGTCGCGTTGGGCCGGGTGATTCCCGAAGGGGACATCGTGACGGTTGCGCCGCCCTTCGGGGCCGGTGATGCGCGGATCGAGGCGTTGCGCGTGCGTGAAGGCGATCTGGTGGCCGAAGGGGATCTACTAGCCGTACTCGACAATCGTGCCCAGCTTGAAAGCGAGGCGCAGACGGCGCGGGCCGCGTTGCGGGTGCAGCAGGCCGCGCTTCTGCAAGCACGCGCCGATGTGGATGCCAGCCTGCGCGAGGCGCGCGCGTCCCTGGACCGCGCAATGGCGACAGCGGAGGCCGCGACCGCGGATTTGGACCGTGCCACATCCCTTCTGGAGCGCGGTGTGACCACGCGCTCGGTCTTCGACGCAGCGCTGGCGCGCGCGACCGAAGCCCAGCGCGATGTCGCAAGCCGCGAGGCGACCTTGTCGCGCTTCGCCGTGGCCGACGGCGATCCACAGCCGACGATCCTATTGGCCGAAGCCGAGGTCGCGGCGGCAGAAGCCGATGTCGCCCGCGCCGAACTGGCCCTCGACGAATCCTTCGTACGTGCGCCCATCGCGGGCACGGTCCTCGACGTGAACGTGCGCCCAGGGGAGAAACCGGGTTCGGACGGCATCATGGAGCTTGGGAACACCGCGTCCATGAATGTGGAGGCTGAGGTTTACCAATCGATGATCGGCCGCGTCGCGATCGGCGACCCGGTGGAGATTTCGGCAAATGCCTTCAGAGAGCCGCTGTCCGGTACGGTCGCCGCCATCGGGTTGGAAATCGGACGTCAGACGATCACCTCCGACGACCCGGCGGCCAATACCGATGCCCGCGTGGTCGATGTCATCATCGCGCTCGACGCCGTATCATCCGACCGCGCCGCCCGCTTCACGAATTTGGAAGTCGTCGCACGGATCGACGCCGGGCGGACGCCGTGACACGCCTGATGACATATCTGACCGGACGTCTTCCCATCGGATGGCTGCAACTGTCCCACAGCCGTGGCCGATTGCTGGCCGCGGTGGCAGGCGTCGCTTTCGCAAACATCCTGGTCTTCGTCCAACTGGGCATCCTGGGGGCTCTGAACGATTCAACGGTTGCCCCCTACGGCCTCTTTGACGGCGATATCATGATTTCATCGGTCGATGCGAATACGCTGCTTGACGGGTCGAACGTGGCACGGGTCCGCATGTTTCAGGCTCTCGCCGTGCCGGGCGTGGCGGATGCGGCCCCTCTCTACATCCAAAACCTCGATTGGACGCGACCGGATGGCGGCACGGCCACCCTGCAGACGATCGGCCTCGACCCGGAGGAAGACGCGTTCGTTCCACCTCGACTGCGAGAGGCGGTGGCCGGTCTGCGGTTACCGGACACGATCCTGCTCGATTCCGGTACGCGCGGCCTACCATCGACCGCGCTGTCCGGTATCGGCCCGCGCAACCCGTATCCATTGGAACTGAACGGACGCGCCGTCTCCAGCATCGGCACCGTGGATATCGGCGGCGGTTTCACGGCCGATGGCTCGATCTATGCTTCCGATCAGACATTCCTGTCCCTTTTCCAGGGTAGAACGTCCGCCGCGCCGAACCACATCCTGGTGGTCGTCGATGACGGTGTCGATGCCACCGTCGTCGTCGACCGTCTGCGCGACGCGCTGCCGATGGATGTCGTCAAGGTCGATACCCTCGCCAATGCCGCAGCCGCTGACCTTGCCTACCAGACGACGGAACGGCCCACTGGAATCATCTTTGGCTTCGGGGTCGCAATCGGCGTGATCGTCGGCATCGTGATCGTCTACCAAGTGCTCAGCACCGATGTGGCCGATCACCTTCGGGAATACGCGACCTTCAAGGCCATGGGCTATGCCCAGCGCTTCTTTCTGGGGATCGTTCTGGAAGAGGCCGTGATCCTGGCTGTCCTGGGCTTCCTCCCCGGTGTCCTGATTGCGTGGGGGATCTATACCGCTATGTCGGCCGCGACTGGGTTACCGTTGGTGCTTGGCCCGGATCGTGCGGCGGCCGTCTTGGTCGGCACGATCCTCGCCTGTATCCTGTCAGGCGTGATCGCCACACGGCGCCTAGCGGCGGCCGATCCGGCGGATCTCTTTTGATGGATGGCGCGGGATATGGCGACGCACCGGTTTCGGCGCGCAATCTGGATCACTTCTTCGGCACGGGCGAGGCGCGCAAGCAGGCCATCTGGGATGTATCGCTGGAGGTGGCGCGCGGATCGCTCACCATCCTCATGGGCCCGTCGGGATCGGGAAAGACGACCGTCCTGACCCTTCTCGGGTGCCTGCGCGAAGTTCAGCACGGCTCCGTTCGTCTGCTCGGAACAGAGCTCAACGGCGCCTCTGAAGAAACGATGTCAGCGTTGCGACGGCGCCTCGGTTTCATCTTCCAGGCCCATAACCTGCACGAAAGCCTGACCGCCACGCAGAATGTCTTGATGGGCCTGCAGGTACACGGGCGCGGAGATGCGGCAAAGCAACGGGCGGCGGCGCATCACATGCTGCGCTTAGTCGGGTTGGAGGACCGATTGGACTATCTTCCGGGCAACCTCTCCGGTGGTCAGAAGCAGCGCGTAGCGGTGGCGCGCGCCTTGGTCTCCAACCCGGACATCGTCTTCGCGGACGAGCCGACGGCCGCCCTCGACAAAGAGTCCGGTTCAACCGTCGTCGACATGCTGCGCAACCTCGGGCAGGCCCGCGGCACCACAACCGTGATGGTCACCCATGACAATCGGATCCTCGACCGTGCCGACCGGATCATCACACTTGAAGAGGGGCGGATCGTGAAGGACGTCACGCCCTGAGAGAAAATGTCGGCGCGCATCTCAGACCGAGACGAGCGACAAGACCTCGTCCCGGTCCGAAAGCTCCCGCGGCCGATCATGCACGACGACCCCACCGCGCATGGCCACGACCCGGTCCGCCAAACCCCACGCGAAATCGAAGCGCTGCTCGACCAAGACGATCGCCATGTCGCCCCCGGCACGCAGGCGCCGGATCACGGTGCCGATCTCGGTGACGACCGAGGGTTGGATACCCTCCGTAGGCTCGTCGAGGAGCAGGACGCGGGGCCGTGTAACCAAAGCGCGAGCAATCGCCAATTGCTGCTGCTGTCCACCGGAGAGATCACCGCCGCGCCGTCCACGCATCTGCGCCAAGACGGGAAACAGATCGAAGATCGCGTCGGGCACCTGTCGCTCTGCCCGGGGCAGGCAAGCGAACCCGGTCTCAAGGTTCTCCGCCACCGTGAGCAATGGGAAGATCTCTCGGCCTTGCGGTACATAGGCGACGCCAGCCCGCGCCCGTGCCCGAGCGCCGTCCGACAGCACCTTTCCATCCAACATCGCCCGGCCCCCGGATGGGTGGCGCCCCGCCAATGCCGCGAGAAGGGACGTCTTGCCAACGCCGTTGAGGCCCATGACGGCGGTCACCTCACCCAGACGCGCCTCGAAGGCGACACCGTCCAGGATTGTGCTGCCGCCATAAGCCAGCGTGAGATCGTGGGCCTCAAGCATCGCCGTCCCGTCCGAGATAGACATCAATCACCTGCGGATCGGACGTGACGTGGTCGATGGAGCCTTCCGCCAACACACGCCCCTCATGCAGAACCGTCACGCGGCAATCCAGCCTACGCACGAAGTCCATATCATGCTCCACCACGACGACGGCATGGCTGCGCGCCGCTTCGATCAACATGGTCGTCGTCCGCTCCCGCTCGGCGGATGTCATACCGGCGGCCGGCTCATCCACCAGCAAAAGTCTGGGATCGGCGGCGAGCAACATGCCGATCTCGAGCCATTGCTTCTGACCGTGGGACAGCGTGCCCGCCCGATGCGCGAGGTGATCTTCCAGGCCAACCCGTTCTGCGAGGGTATGGATCGCGTCCTCCCGCGCCCGGCGCCGCGCCAGAACCGTGAGCGGGCCACGCGTCCCCGCCAAGGCCAAGCGCAGGTTTTCCCAAACGGATTGCGCCTCGAAGACGGTGGGCTTCTGAAACTTGCGTCCAATGCCTGCCCGCGCGATGCGGCTTTCCGACAGGCGCGTCAGATCCAGATTGCGCTCGCCCCACAGGATCCGCCCGCTATCGGGCCGTGTCTTGCCCGTCACCAAATCCATAAACGTCGTCTTCCCGGCGCCGTTGGGCCCGATGACGGCGCGAAGTTCCGGCTCTCCGATGGAGAAGGACAGGTTGTCGATGGCCTTGAAGCCGTCGAAGGTCTTGGACACGCCGGAGACTTCGAGAAGCGCTGTCATTGCGCGGGCTCCGAACGCGTTTCCTCACGGCGAAGGGCGCCCTGATCCGGACCAAAATCACCTTGCCGGTTCGGTCGCAGGCGCCCCAGCGCCCGCTCGATGAGACCGGCCAACCCGTCTGGGGCGAACAGCGTGATGGCGACGAAGCCCAGACCCAGCAGCACCAGCCACCAATCGGTCCAACGGATCGTATAGAAGCCCAGATCAATGTCCGGCGCCCCGCCGCCGGTGAACCAAGACGACAAAAGCGAGACGGCGGCTGCGCCCAGGATCGCCCCCCAAAGCCGCCCGCGTCCCCCGATGGCGACCCAGACGGCCAGATAGATGGATGCGATCGGCGCAATCTCGGCCGGATTCACGATACCAGCCTGCGGATAGTAGAGCGCGCCTGCGACCCCAGTGATCATGGCGGTCACGGTGAAGACCACCAGCTTGAAACCCTCGACATCGTAGCCAAGGAAGCGCACCCGCGCCTCATCGTCTCGGATACCACGCACCACCGAGCCGAAGCGACCGGACACCGTCCAGGCCGCCAGCAGATAGGTCACGGCCAGCGCTGCGGCCGAGGCCCAGAGAAACCATAAGGAAAGGGTGGATTGCGGGATGTGGGTCAGGCCCGGAATATTCTGCAAGCCGGACAGGCCGTTATTGCCGCGCAGCCCGCTATCGTTTTGGAACAGCCAGAGCGACAGAGCCAGCGTGCCCGCCTGAGTCAGAATGGACAGGTAGACGCCGGTCACCCGCGACCTGAAAGCGAGCCAACCGAAGACCAGTGCAAGCAGGCCGGGGACCAGGACAATTGCCGCAAGCTGCACCCAGAGTATGTCGGCAAAGAGCCACATCCACGGAAATTCATCTGAGCCGACGACCCCGAAGATCTGGACCGCTGCCGCCTGATCCACCTCACCCGGCGTGGGTGGAAGCGGACGCTGAGCAAGTTGTGCGGCGACGATATCCTCGGTCCGCGCGCGCATCAGCCACATGCCGATGGCATAGCCGCCGATCCCGAAGAACGCCATGTGCCCCAGGCTGAGGATACCGGTGTAACCCCAGACCAGATCCATCGCCACAGCGGCGAGGCAGAGGCAGAGCGTCTTACCCAGCGTCTTCACAAAAGAGGTGGATATCAGCCCCGCCTCTGCCAGGAACGTCGCACCGATCGTCATCAAGGTCAGCATTGCCAAGACGGTGATAACGTCGGGGCGGCGGATAAGTGGGGTGCCGGTCATGCAGCGCCCCGAAGGCGGATCGTGTTCAGAACGCCCGTTGCGACCGACGCGACAGGAAGAACCCATGGCCGTCGCGGTTGGTACAGGTCAGGCCGCTGGTCTCCGAGCGACAGATAATGCCGCCGAATTGTCCCGTATCGCCGTAGGCCGCCTCCGACTGTCCCGGCCATCGTCCCCCCGCCTCGCATGACACCTGCACCGGACCGCGATCGCCCATGGCGAAGCTGTGGCCGTTGGCGCAGCCCGCAAGTGCGGGAGCCGCAGGCACGCCCTGCCGCTCGTGGATGCGGCAGAAGATGTCCGAGAAGTCTCGTTCGAGCCCAACTTGGCAGTAGATGTTGCCGGAGGGCGTTACGAAATCGAAGACGTCCGCCACGGCAGGCGATGCTGGTAGAAACAGCAGAAAGATCAGAAGCAGACGGCGCATGGGAGACCTGACAATCGGGACCGAACTGCCGCAAGTCTTCTCCAAGTCTACCCGGTGCGTCGAGCCTCTTCATTGGGCAAAGCGCCCCTTCTGCGGCACGATCCCCCGTGGGCGTACCTGAATGAACAGAATGATGAAAAGGATCATGAAGGTCTGGGCGGCCAGCGTGTTCGATGGGTTCAGCCACTCGATCCCCTTCTGCAGGCCGCCGATCATCCCCGCCCCGGCCAGCGTTCCCATCACAGATCCGACACCGCCCACGACCACCGTCATGAAGGATTGAACGATGTAGTTTGCCCCCATTTCCGAGGTGACCTGCGCGTAGAGACCGATGGCGACACCGGCGACACCGGCGATCCCCGACCCAAGCCCGAAGGTCAGCATTCCGATCCGGCCCGGATCGATCCCCATACTGGCCGCCATACCGGGATTCTGTGTGACTGCACGGACCTCCAGCCCCAACCGCGTACGGCGCAGGACCAGGACGATTGCCGCCAGAAAGAGAAGCGCGAGCAGGAAGATCGCTACCCGGATCCACGAAATCGAGATCGCGTCCGAGATGACCCAGGAACCGGCCAGCCAGTCCGGTGACGTCAGCGGTCGGGCCTGTGTGCCGAAGACATTTTTCGCGATCTGTTGCAGCGCGATGGAAATTCCGAACGTTGCCAGCAGGGTTTCCAGCGGGCGATGCATCAGGTGGCGGATCACCAGCCGCTCCAGCGCAACGCCAGCCAGACCGGCGGTACAGAAAGCCAATGGCAGGGCGACAAACAGACTGAGCGTGTAGTCGGGGATGAGGGTCTGGACCACGTAGCCGGTATAGGCGCCGATCATGATGAACTCACCATGGGCCATGTTGATGACGCCCATCACGCCGAAGGTCACCGCAAGACCGATGGCCGCAAGAAAGTAGATCGACGCCAGTGAGAGGGCATCAAGCCCCAGATCGGCGGCGCCATGCATGGCCAGCCGCGTCGCCTGCGCCTCTGCGGCCATGCTGGCGGCATCGGTGACGGCCTCGTCGTCCTCGCGATATATTTCCAGTAGCGTGTGTCCGCCAAAGGCCGCCGTCAGCTCTGCAGCCGTGGGGCGGGGCGGCGCTTCGCCCGACGCAACAAGCTGATCATACGCGTTCCAACGACGGGCCTCGTCATCCAGCGTCGCGACCGGAAAGCCTGCGACCGTGTCGTCAGTGATCGCGGCGGTTAGGGCCGCGTCGCGCGCCTCGGCTGTGACGGGTTCCGGTGCCAAACCGGCTTCGACCAAGGCGGCGAGGTGTTCGTCGCGCTCTACCTCCGCCGGGCCTGCAACATTCGCGCCCTCCGGGGCGACCCCGCCCTCCGCCAAGATACGCCGGGTCGTCAGGATGCGGGCGATGGTGGCTCGATCTTCGATGGCGATGGATTGGGCCAATGCGTCGACCGCCGCGATGCGCGCGGCAGGATCCGGGTCGAACAGCGCAGTCAGGCGCCGCTCGAGCGCGCGTTTGGTATCAGCGATTGCGGGATCGGTCTCCGCGTCGATGGATGCGCGCAGGGGCTCCAACGCCGCCTCAGACGGGTTGCGTTCCAGCGACCGGAGCGCTGCGAGGCGCGCCGCCGGGCGTGGATCGATCAGCTGGAACTCCACCAAGGCAGACCCGATCACCCGCCGAACGCCCGCATTTGGTTTAAGCTCTTTGACGTCACGGCGACCGGCCTCGCCTGCCGGGTCGCCCGTATCGAGGTCGGTCAGCCGATAAATGTCGCCGTCCCGCTCTCCTTCGAAGAACAGACCATCTTCTTCGCGCAGGACCAGCCGCCGTTGCTCCCACGCCTCAAGGACCGGCTGCAATCGCTCGGCCCCTGTCGCGGCAAGCGCGTCAAGAACGCCATCGACGGTGCGGCGGGACGCGCGTTCCACATCTTCGGCATTCTCCTGAAGGACGGTCTGGATCGGGCCCAATGTCTGGGCCGCGACCGGCGACATCGCGACGGCCAACAAGAGGGAGAGGATCAGGCGCATGGCATTTTACCACAGCAGAAAGACGACGGTCGTCGACGAGGCGGGGAGCGGGAGACCAGAATACGTCCGATCCCCCGCGCCTTGGATCGTCCCGCGCATGTCGGGACGATGACCTGCTCAGTAGTTCGACTCGATCTGCACGCAGGACTCGGTCTCGGTGTTGTACATACCGCATTCCAGGCCCGGCCAATCGGACGTCAGAACGGCCGATTCCGGCAGGAAATCCGTCCAGGCATCGCCTGCGACCTCTTCCGTCTGGGACACGATGTCGAATTGCCCGTCTTCCGTGATTTCGCCGATCAGCACGGGCTTGGACAGATGGTGGTTCGGCAGCATGACCGCCGTGCCGCCCGTCAGGTTCGGAAATTCCTGCCCATACATCGCGTCACGGACCGCATCGACGTCGGTCGTCTCGGCCTGTTCCACCGCGTTCACCCACATATTGAACCCGATGTAGTGGGCTTCCATGGGATCGTTGGTGACACGATCATCGCCCATGCGCGCCTTCCAGGCCTCCACCCACGCTTCGTTTGCCTCCGTGTCAGCCGATTGGAAATAGTTCCAGGCGGCGAGGTGCCCGACGAGGTCGGTTGTATCGAGGCCCGAAAGCTCTTCTTCCCCGACCGAGAAGGCAACGACAGGAATGTCGTCCGCGCTCACGCCCTGGGCGGCGAGCTCTTTATAGAAGCCGACATTGGCATCGCCGTTGATCGTCGAAATCACGCCAACCGGACGGCCATCTTCGGACATCGCCACGACATCGGAGACGATGGTCGCCCAGTCGCTATGGCCGAAGGGCGTGTAGTTCACGAAAATGTCCTCATCCGCGACGCCCTTCGACTTCAGGTAGGCTTCGAGGATGTTGTTGGTCGTGCGCGGGTAGACGTAGTCGGTGCCGAGCAGAGCGAAGCGTTCGATACCCAGCTCGTCCAGGAAGTAATCCGTTGCCGGGATCGCCTGCTGGTTCGGCGCCGCGCCCGTATAGAAGACATTCCGCGACGATTCCTCGCCTTCATATTGGACTGGGTAGAAGAGAAGGCCGTTCAACTCCTCGATGACGGGAAGGACCGACTTTCGGGACACGCTGGTCCAGTTGCCGAAAATGACGTCCACCTCGTGGACGGTCAGAAGCTCCCGCGCCTTCTCCGCGAAGAGCGGCCAGTCAGAGGCCGGATCGACAACCACGGCCTCTATCTGACAGCCAAGAAGGCCGCCATCCGCGTTCTGCTGCTCGATCAACATCTCCATCGTGTCCTTCAGCGTCGTCTCACTGATGGCCATGGTGCCGGAGAGAGAGTGCAGCACACCGACTTTGATGGGTTCGGCGCAGTCTTGCGCTGCGGCGGCCGACGCCAATGCGAACGTCGAGACACCTATAAAGGCTGCGGTTCTGATCATGTCTGTTCCCCCATAAACCAAGAGCGCCCTCACACGGGCTGCGCAGACAGGGGGCGTGCGGCTGCAATCGATGCAACGCTCAACACGATCCGGGCGGCACGCTTGTCAGGGCTTGCTCATCGGTTAAGCAGACACGCGAACGGCGCACAGAGCTTGGGCAGCCCGAAAACAGGAACTAGCCCATCACGGCCGATGCGACGCGCTGATGACATGCCTTCTATCGGCATCTGGCGCGGAAGGCGGCGGGTCACCAAAGGCAAGTGCCCGTTTCTGTGCCGCCGTGACCCCGGAATGGGCAGAGCATGCATGTCGTCGTCAAGAATGACCGAATCCCGGGGGTGCATCGATCTTCCGACGCGACGGCGATGGCGACGCGTGAGCAGAGAACTGTTCGCGAACTTGCATCAGTGAAGAGAAAAGTCGCTCATTGCATTTTGCCCTTTAAATCATGGGCCCTGACGAAAGGCGGAAACCTGCGACTGACACAAAGGTCCAATTGACAAGCGCGCAGGGGTGATTCTCGTTAACCTTCCAATCAAAGTATTGATAATAAACAGTTTATCGACGTGAAGTCTTAATGCTCGATATTCCGTGGCTACGGGAAGTTCCGCGTAGCGATCATGGTTCCCCTTAGGTCATCCGGCGCTGTTTTCGATCTCCTGCAGGATCCCGCCGACACGCTTTCGACATTCTTTGCCGCTGCCGTCTCTTGCGTGCATCCTCAAACCACTGCCGCAAAGTTCGAGCCGTTTTCATCACCGAGCGATAGCGACTCTGGGGGGAATTATGTTGGAAGGCCAAACCAAACCGCTTTCAGATATGCTCATGCCGCGAACGTCGATCGTGATCGCCGACAGCCATGAGATCATTCGGGAGGGGATCGCAGCACGCCTCACGGAAAGCTGCGATATCGACGTCGTCGGCCAGGCCGGGGACGGATACACAACGATCAAAGTCTGCCGACAGGTTCGACCCGACTTTCTGCTCATGGACCTCTCGCTCACCCGGCCGGCGGGCATCGAGACGCTCTTGAAGGTCCGGCAATCCCTGCCGGACACCCGGGTTGTCGTTCTCTCGTCCGAGGCCACGGTCGCCGATGCGTTCCACACGCTTTCCCGCGGTGCCGTGGGGTTCATGCCAAAACAGGCGAAGGGGGCGGATTTTGTCACCGCGATCCAGGCCGCCATCGGAGGCTATGCCTGCGTTCCGGCCGAGTACCTCGCCCAGTTCGTGGAGATGCGGCGGAACGTAACGCGGACCGGAAACGCCTTTGGCTTGTCGCCACGAGAGATCGAAATCCTCGAAGCCTGCGCGTCAGGCCAGCGTACCAAAGAGGTTGCCGAACGGCTCTCCATCTCAGTGCGCACGGTCGAAACGCATCGAAACTCGATCTATCGGAAGACGGAATGTCGTAACCTGTCCGAGCTTTCGCGGATCGTTGGCCTTTCGACCTGAACGCTGACGGAGAAATCTCAGTAGCGTTCCCGGTAAATCCCCGCAGCGCCCACCAGACCCGATCCGCATACCGCCGCATTCAAAGAGACTGGCATTCCGCCATTCTGACGGGGCGATAGCGACGAGGCGCTGCGAGGGAGAGACCGCGTGAGGGATGACCAGGCCCACGAGATGGCCATAACACGCAGGGCCAAGGCCACCATTGGCCCTGACCATCGGTCAACCTCCGTGACAGCCGTCCCGGTTCGACAACTGGTAAATCCGGACGCCGATAGGATCGATGCCGTCGTCGCCGGAAAGGCGGCCTTGTCCCATGTCACACATGTCGCCCGGACCCAGACCGGAAAAGACTTCGTCGGCCTTGCACTGAGCGGTCAGCTTGCCCGCGATCAAGCTCCGCAGGATCGAGATCTGATCGCGGAGGCGCTCGGCCAAATCGCCCCAGATGGTCCGCTTGCTCCGCAATTCTGGATCGCACCCGACCCCGTTCGTGAAATCGGCCCCCTCGGATCGGGTCTTCAAGTCGCGCTGCTCGAAGGTTTCGACGGCACGCCGCGCATCGTATTCGCGCGACATCTCGGTTTTCTTGCCATGGTGCTGGCCGCCCGCCGATCGATCGTCGACCTTCTGGTTCAGCAGTTCGAACGCGCGGGGCTCAGCGCTTCAGGCCCGACGCTCGCGCAGGACATTCTGCATATGCTGGGTGACACGACGGCCATACGCGCGCGTTCCGT
This sequence comes from Pseudomonadota bacterium, assembly GCA_039199335.1. Taxonomy (GTDB): domain Bacteria; phylum Pseudomonadota; class Alphaproteobacteria; order Rhodobacterales; family Rhodobacteraceae; genus Jannaschia. The sequence goes on along the minus strand of JBCCSY010000009.1, from coordinate 168,540 downwards.
ACGGCTCACGATCGGTGGGCAGCGTCGGCTCGCGATCGGACGCTGAACGACTGGGAAACAGGCCACAGCTACGTAAGCCCACTACGTGGTCCCCGCAGGCAACCCGTAACGGATGCGGATGGGGGCTTTCCCCGTTGAGATGTCAAACTCTTCCCATGGGTCGGGCCTGCCGGTCCGCCGAGGGGGGAATGCCGCATGGAAAGAAGACGTCTGTCCGGGATCGCACTGGCCACTGCACTGCTCCTCCTCACCGGCTGCAAGGAAGTGCTTTACTCCGACATCAGCCAGATCGAAGCGAATGAAATGGTCGCCGTGCTTGCTGCTTCGCAGATCACTGCCACGCGGGAGCAAAGCAAAGACGGTCAATACGCAATCCTCGTCGCACCGGATGACGTCCCGCTGGCCGTCGCACTTCTACGGGATCAGGGCCTTCCCAGAGAGCAATTCGAGTCTTTGGGCGAGGTATTTGGTGGCGACGGCATCGTGGGAACGCCGTTCGAGGAGCAAGCGCGCTTTCTCCATGCCCTGAACCAGGAACTTTCCGCCGCCGTGACGGCTATCGCGGGCGTTCGGTCTGCCAAGGTTCTCGTGACGGTCCCGCCCGCAGAGCGGTTCCGCACGACACCGCCGCGGGCCAGCGCCGCCATCGTCGTCCATCACGAGGCGGGCTTCGAAAGCCGTCGGCACGTGCCGACGATCAAAAACCTCGTTGCCCATGCCGTCCCGGCACTCGACTATGACGCCGTCGAGGTGGCGCTCTTTCCGGCCGGCGGTCCGCTGATCGGCATCACTCGGACCGAGAGCGAAGCTCCAAACGCAACCACTCTTGCACCGCAGCAGGGTTGGCAGGTGGCAGCCGAGAAATCGCGGATCGTGCTTTGGATCAGCATCGCCGTCGCGCTGGCCGTCGTTGCTGTTCTTTTGGCACCGCTCTTCCGTCGTCGGCGGCTGGAAACCGACACATGAGCTGGAACGCCCCAGAAGCGGATTTGCAGGCGGTGCATCTGGACTGGCGGCAACCGGTTGCCGAACGGTTCGGAGATGGCGGCCTCTGGCGGTCCATGCTGGCGGATGACGCACTCAGGCCACACCTTCTCCGGCACATGCAGACCACCGCATTCGGGCACGCCGCTCCGCTACCATCGGCAGAGTTGGTGCCAGATGACCTCGACCGCGTCATCGGGCCTGTGGCGCAGGATACCGTCCGAGTTGCGGGATGGTTCTGGTATGCGCCGGTTCTGCTTCCGCGCTTCATCTCTCGCGGTGTGATCCCTGGTCTCATGACACCCAGCATCGACGTGATGCGGGCCATGCGCGATTGGATACGCCACGATAGCGCCGATCATCTCGCCGTACCTGGAGACAATTCCGCGATCGAGCGGGCCGGGCGATCCTGTCGCCTGGCTTGGATACGCGCGCTCGATCCCGGGATCGGCCAGCGCCTCCTGCTTCAGCTTCCCGCACCGACCCCGTTTGAGACCGAGATCGCGGAAACGGATGTCGCGCAAATCATCTTCCGCGCCGCGATCGCCGCCACGCCGGGTGGGCTGCAATGACGCGGCTGGTGGACAGGTCGGACGCCTTTCGCGTGCCAGCGGACGAGCTCCAGGGTTTGACGGTCCGTCCACTTCGGGTCGTCGATCCGCAATCGGAAGCGGATCGCATCATCACGCAAGCGAAGCGCGAAGCAGACCGTATGACGGCTGAAGCGGCGGCACGCCAGCAACGGCTCGACCGCTACCTGACAGAGATGTCGGAGGAACAGCTCAGTCGTTTCGTAGACGAGACGCAGATCCGCGCGACAGCGGAGGCAAGCTACAACCTTCTATCCGAAAGCGCCCGGATCAGAGCGGATTTCGATGCCATGGGACCATGGCTCGAAGAACTTCTTATTACCTGTCTTCAGCGTATCGCCGGAGACCTTGGAGAACGGCGGATGGTCAGCGGCATTCTGCGGCAGACCATGGCTGAGATGCAGGAGCGTGACGGCCTGATCCTGCACGTGGCGCCAAAGGATGCGCCGATGCTGGTCGAGATTATCGAGGAGAATCCGGCAACCTTCTCCGCAGTTGAGAAGGTCGTTGAAACCACCGGGTTAGCGCAAGGCGAGATCGAATTGCGCGGTCCAGGCGGCTTGCTGCAACTGGGGCTCAGAAGCCAGCTGACAGCGTTGGCAGAAAGGCTGCGTCACGAAGCCGGGAAGGGCGGGACATGATCGCCGCCCAGATATCTGCCAAAGCCAGGCTGGCCGACATGGCAGCGCGTGTCGCAGCACGCCCGCTGACCCGGCGCCTGGGAACGGTGACCCGCCTTTCGGGCCCCCTGGTGGAAGCACGGCTCGCCGGGATCGGTCAGGGTGAGATTTGCCGGATCGCCACCCCCAACGGGCCGGTTCCCGCCCAGGTTGTCGCGCTCGATGGGGCGGCGATCCGAATGGCGCCGTTCGGAGGGTTGGATGGCGTGATGGCGGGGGCAAGGGTCGAACACCTGCCGTCGGGATTGACGATTCCGGTTGGCCCAGACCTGCTGGGGCGGGTGGTCGACGGCCTGGGTCTGCCGCTGGATGCGGCCCCACTGGCACCGACCACACGGCGAACCGTCGACGGCCGGGCGCCCGACGCTTTCGCGCGACCCTTGGTCGACACACCGCTTTGGACAGGACTCCGCGCCCTCGACGGTCCGCTGCTTCTGGGCCGGGGGCAGCGCCTCGCGCTGCTTGGCCCGCCGGGCGTCGGCAAGTCCAGCCTGCTGGCGGCGATCGCCGGTCACGCACAGGTGGATGCCACAGTGATCGCCCTCATCGGAGAGCGCGGGCGCGAGGTGCGAGAGTTCACCGACCGACTTCTTCCCCGCGCCGCACGCGCCAAGACCGTCGTGGTCGCCGCGACATCCGACCGTCCAGCAGTGGAGCGCGTGCTCGCCGCGCGCTCGGCAACGGCGATCGCCGAGAGCCTTCGTGATCAAGGCAAGTCCGTCCTTCTGGTCATGGACAGCTTGACCCGTGTTGCAAGGGCTTTGCGCGAGATCGGACTGAGCGCCGGAGAGCCGCCCACGCGTCGCGGCTATCCTGCTTCGGTCTATCCGGCGCTGCCCGCCTTGATCGAACGCACGGGGCGCGCGGCCAAGGGAGACATCACCGCGATCTATTCCGTTCTGGTGGAGGGAGACGGTGAGGACGATCCCATCGCCGAGGAGGCGCGCAGCCTCACGGATGGCCATATCACGCTCAGCGCCTCTCTGGCCGAGGCCGGGCATTTCCCCGCGATCGACGTCGCCGCAAGCGTCAGTCGGACGATGGGCGCCTGCGCAACGCCCGAACACATGGATGCCGCTATGCGGCTGCGTCGATTGATGGCGAAATGGTCGGAGATCGAGCTTCTGGTGCAGGTCGGCGAATATGCCGAAGGTGCGAATGCAGAAAGCGATGCGGCCTTGGCCGCCGCGCCGAAGATCGACGCGTTCCTTGCCCAAGAGATCACCACGCCGACCAGCGAGGCCGAGACCTTGCGCCAGATGCGGGAGATCACCGGATGACGGATAACGCGGCAACCCTACGCCGGCTGGCCCGTATCCACCGGCTGCGGCGGCTTCGTGCCAAGCGCGATACGCTCGCCGCAGCAACGCGGGTGACCATCGCTGCCCGTGAGTTCGAAACATCGACGGCCAGTGTCGCCACCCGGCAGAACGACGCGCGCCAATACGCGGCAAGGGCGTTTGCCGGGCTGACGCAACATACGGATTTCGAGGTCTTCCTATCCACGCTCGCCCTCCAGGGGGTGGCCTGTCGCCGCGCCCTGTCTGACGCCGAAGCGAAGCTATCCGCCTCGCAAGTGACGCTGAACGATGCGCAGACCCATCGGCGCGAAACGGCGCGGGAGCGCATTCGGATCGAGGCGCGGGCGGACAAGATCGAAGCGCTCGCGCGGACGGCGCATAAGGACGCGATCCGCAAGCGCGAAGGCCGAGAAGGCGAAGGCGCGATGGAAAACGCGCGCGAGAGGTCGACATGGCAAGCTTGACGACTGCGACCCGACAGGTCGAAGCCTATGATTGGTCCGCCCTGCCCCAGGCGAAGGCGCAGATCGTCGCCTTCCCACCTCTCGCGCATCCGATCGAGGTGGCGCTTCGCGGCGCGATCTGGACCCTGACACGCGGGGATGCAGACGGACCGCGCAAAGGTAAGAGAAACGTCTCGATACCGGTGCAGATCGACGAGGCGACCGCACAGATCTGCTTTTCCACAGACCCACTGCCCGAGATGGTCGGTGGGCCGGGCGGCGTCCCTAAGGTCGGCGCGCTCTCCGCGGACGAACGGTCGCTGCTCGTGCGCCACCTCTCACACGGGCCGCTGGCGCAGCTTGCGACTTTGCTCGATGCCGATGTCTCACTCGCCGAGCCGACCGAGCTGGTCGAAGAGGCCAGCTTGCCATTCAAGCTCACCAGTCCGAAGGGCAAGACGTTCGCGGTTGCGCTTCGCGGGCCTGGCGATCTGATCGAACGGGTCGCGGCTCTTCTTCCTGTGGCGAAGGATCGGCTCGACACGGCCATCTGCGATGTGCCGATTCCGATCGGTCTGCGCGGCAGGTCCTTCGCCCTTCCGCTGAATGACTTGCAGGCTTTGTGCACAGGCGACGCGTTGATCACACCCGTCGGCTGGTCCGACACGGAGCGATTGCGCGTCTGCATCACTTCCACCGGCGAAGAACTTGCCGTTCGGCGAGACGGCGACCGGCTCCATGCCAAGCCCGGCCCATTCGCGAAACCCATTCCCACCATCCTTTCGGAGACAGCTGATATGACCGATACCATGACGCGCCGTTCATCCGAGATGTCCTCTGAGATCGACGCGCAAGATACTGCGGATACACCTCCGTCGGATGTGACGGCGCGCCACGCGACACTGAATGTCACGGTCTCCCTAGAACTTGATCGCGCAACGATCACGATCGCCGATCTCTGCGCGCTGGAAGAAGGTGGCGTCCTGCCTTTCGAGGCCGCACCGGGCGGTCCCGTACGCCTGCTCGCCAACGGAGCACCCTTCGCGGAGGGAGAGCTCGTGCGCGTCGAGGACCGGATCGGGCTCAGGATCGCCAAGATCCTCTGACATGGAAGAGTTCTCGTCGCCCCTTCTGCTGGGCTTCGTGGCCAGCTTGGCACTGGTTGCGATGCTGACGCTGACGTCGTTCGTGAAGCTTTCGATCGTCTTCATGATCGTGCGACAGGCCCTGGGCCTGCAGCAGGTGCCTTCGAACATCATCCTGCTCGCCTTGGCCCTCTTCCTATCGATCTTCATCTCCATGCCGGTTTTCAACGCAGCCGTCATTGGCATCAGCGAGTCCGGTGTCACACTGGACGGGCCGGCAGACCTAATCCGAATGTATCGTGCCGGGATCGCACCGTTTCAGGCGTTCCTCACGCAGAATATCGACCCCGAGCATTCGGAGTTCTTGGTGCAGGTCTCGGCCGAGGTTTGGCGCGGGTCCGGGATGGTGGGCAGCCCAGACGATCTGGTGATCCAAATCCCGGCCTTCATGGTTTCGGAGATGACCGAAGCGTTTCGGATTGCCTTTCTGCTTTACCTGCCCTTCATCGCGGTCGACCTCGCAGTGACGGGTATTCTGATGGCGCTGGGTATGCAGATGGTGCAGCCCAATATCATCGCTGTGCCCTTCAAGTTGCTGGTTTTTCTGGCTGTCGACGGCTGGGGGCGAATGGTCGAGGGGCTCGTCATGGGCTACGCGGTCTAGGGGGCGACGATGGAGATCTCTTTCGCCTCTACCTTGGTCGGCTTCATGATCGACGTGGGCATCCTGGCCGGCGTGCCCCTTGCCGTCGCGACGGTCACGGGCTTGGTGATCAGCTTTTTCCAGGCGATCACCCAGATTCAGGATCAAACCCTGTCGCAGACGATCAAGATCACGGCGATCGCGGCGGTCCTACTGATCTTCGGTGCCGCGCTTACGGCGCCCCTGATGAACAGCGCCCGGATGGTGTTCGACGATTTTCACATGCTAACGCGGTGACGCGATGGAGGACCTGATCCTCACGATCGCCGATATCAAGGTGGGCCGGGTCTTCGCCATCATCGCCTTCACGGTCATGCGCCCCTTCGCGCTGACCTTCGCATTCCTCGCTTTTACCTACGCCTTCGCCGGTTCGGCCACGATCCGCATGTCGATCGCGGTTGCCCTCGGGCTTCCTGCAGGAATGGCCCAACTGGATGCGCTTCTGGCCATAACCGCAAATGCCGGTGCCCCGACGCTGATGGGTCTGGCCGCGAAGGAATTCGCCCTCGGATACGGAATGGGCCTCTTCCTGTCCCTGCCGTTCTTCGCACTGCAATATGCGGGCGCAATCACAGATACGACCCGCGGTGAGAACGATGGCGGGCTGACCGACCCCGCAGGGGGCACCCTGCAGACCTTCGGCGTGCTCTACCTTGTTATCGGCTTTTTCGCCTTTTTCTCTGTGGGCGGCATGTCTCTGATCGTTTCGATCCTCTGGCGGAGCTATGCGCTCTTCCCGATCGACACGGCGCTGCCACAGTTCTCCGCAGAGACCGGGCGACTGATCGCCATGCTGTTATCGGACACGCTTCTTCTCGCCCTCAAGGTCGCGCTACCCCTTCTCGCCGTTCTCATGACCATCGAGACGGTCTTGGCCGTCGCCGCGCGGCTGACACGTCGAATGGGTCTTTACGACCTTGCCTTTCCTGCCCGAAACGTGGCCGCGATTTTCCTGCTGCCGGTCGTTGCATGGCTTGTCTGGCAGGTTTCACTGGCGCTACCCGATCGCGCGGGTGACGTTCTTCCACTGCTTGAAACGCTGGTAGGCCCATGAGCGATACGGAAGCAAAATCCCATCAGGCCAGTGTCCGGAAACTTCGCAAACAGCGAGAGCAGGGCAGCGTTCCAACGGGCACCGAAATCGCGGGATACGTCTCCGTGGCCGCAGGCATTGCAATGGCCGGTGCCCTCCTATCCGGTGTGCCGGACCGCGTGTCGCGTCTTCTTGAATCAGCGCTGAACCTCGCCGATGCGCCCCCGGACGGTCCTGTGCTGTCGCAGGCGCGCGACGCCCTTCTGCCAGAACTGGGTCTGTTGCTTGCCCCCGTCGTCGGTGTCGTTCTCGCCGCATCGGTGGTGACAATGCTGATCTGGAACAAAGGGGTCGTCTTCGCACTGAAACCGGTGACCCCACAATTGTCGCGGATATCCCCGAAATCGGGTCTCACCCGCATCTATGGACGTCGCGGCTGGGTAGAAACCGCCGTCGGCGTTCTTCGGGTCACGGTTTGGGGGCTGGCCGCCCTTCTCATTGCGTGGACAACATTGCCTGCGCTTTTCCGCAATCCCGGCTGCGGCCTCACATGCCAATGGCGCGCGCTCGACGCACTCCCGATCACCCTTGCCGCCGCAGCGATCATCGTCCTGTTGCTTGCCGCGGGCATCGAGATGCTGATCCAGCGCAACTTGTTTCTGCACGAACAGCGCATGACAGAGAGCGAGGTCAAGCGAGAGCGCAAGGATCAATACGGTCATCAACAGATCCGGGAAGAACGTCAGCGGCTCCGTCAGGAAGGGCTGGCGGGGGCCGCGGCCGTCGGCCTCAAGCAAGCGAATATGTGCTTTTTCCATGGGGCCCGCGCGGTGGCTTTGCGCTTCGACCGGAACGATACGCCCATCCCCTGCCTTTCCGCGAAAGCCACGGGCGACGCAGAAAGCGCAGCCCTTCGGGAGCAGGTGATCGAAAGCGGCTTCAAGGCCCGAGAGAACGCCGAGATCGTTGCAGCCTGTCACAGCCTTGGCGTCGGCGCCCCCGTTCCCAGGTCAATCTACGCGATCCTGGGTGCGGAGATGCGGCGGATGTTCTGAGCCAGCCATTGGCGCGCAAGCCGCCTCAGATGCGAGGCGTAGCCGATGGTGCCGGTTTGCCGGGCACCCCTTTCAGAAGCGGAAGGCAGCTCAGTCCATTTGCGGCATGGCGACGGATTTATAGGCGCCCACGCCCGCACGCTGTTGACGCCGAATAGGCCGTACGACCGGTGCCGCCGGCATCCGGATCAAATCGAGCGGAACAGTGCGCACATCGCGGGCGATCTCATGTGCTGCCAAGACCGGCAGGTGAATATCGTTCGCTGCCAACCATGTCCGCAAGCGCTTGCGCAGGTCCGCGGCGGTGACCACGACGATATGTCGACCAGGTTCCACATCCTGGCTGACAAGATTGCGGAAGCGGCCAAGAAGACCGTCCGATGTGGACGCCTTCATCACAAAACCCTCGGCCGCAGAAACGTCGGGCAGTTTCTGTGCTTCGGACACGCTTTGGCGCAGGGTCTTCTCGACCGCCGGGTCCAAGAGCGCGACGCCGAGGATGCCGTCGGCCCCCGCGATCCGATGGCAGAGCTGCCGTTTCATCACGCTCCGAAGCCCTTCGCATAACGCATCCGCGTGACAATCGGGTCGGGTCGTCAGCAGGTGATCCAACCCGGCGACCAAGACCCCGGCAGGGCGAAGCGGCACGCCATCCTCGACCAACGCGCGCAGGGCCTGCATAAGCTTCTGACGCGGCAGGGCGGACACGACCGCCTCCGCGATCTTCGGCTCTTGCGCCGCTGCCTCGACCAGAAACGCCTCGAAGAGCGGCGTATCGAACAGCGCGCCGAGGTTGCGTTCGCAAAGCCGAAACGCCAGTTCGGCCAACACCTCAACAAGGGGCAATTCGTCGGCCGCAAGATCCGACAGTCGGTCGGCCTTCGCCGCTGACGTGGCCACGACATGAAGACCGGGCCAATCCAGCAACTCCGCCGGATCACCCTCATCCGAGAGGGCGGCGGCGACATCGGTCCCACCGGCCACAAGGATTCGGTCACCGTCAAAGGCGGTGCGAAAGATCGGAACTTCATCCAGCACAAGAACCACCGCATCAGGCGCCAGGCCGGGGTCGATGCGAATATCGGGCCGCGGGAAGGTTGAGCCACGCGCATCGCGCAGGCGCTCGAACATTGGAACAAGGGCGTCTGCAACAGCCGAAGGGACGGCCCGGGTCCCGATCTCCTGTCCCAAGAGCAGGCCAACGCGCTTGCTGACCGGATATGTGGTCGGCCCGGCCTCCGCGGCGGCATCGGCCGCCGCGCTCGCCTCGTCGGCCATCTGTGCTTCTGCTTCAAGCGCCCGCAGGCGCGCCCGCAAAGCCAGCGAGATCGCCAACAATAGGGCCGCACCCACGGCGAAGATCATCGTCGGAAAGCCAGGTACGAATCCGATCAGCAAGACAATGGCGGACGCCACCATGGGAACCCGTGGGTCCGAGACCAATTCCTTTGCGATGTCGCTACCAAGGTCGTCATTTTCGACATTCGCGACCCGGGTGACCACGGCACCGGCGCACAACGCCATCAGCAAGGCGGGGATCTGTGCGACCAACCCGTCCCCGACCGTCAGCAGGGAAAAGACACGGATCGCTTCACCAAAGCCGAAGCCGTGGAGCGACATCCCCACCGCGACCCCACCGATCAGGTTGATGCAAATGATAATGAGACCAGCGATCGCGTCGCCCTTCACAAACTTCATGGCGCCGTCCATGGCGCCGAAGAACTGACTGTCCCGGTCCAAGCGCCGACGTTGGCGCGACGCCTCTTCGGCGTCGATGTTCCCGGCGCGCATCTCGGCGTCGATTGCCATCTGCTTTCCAGGCATCGCATCCAGAGCAAAGCGCGCCGCCACCTCGGCCACACGTTCCGCCCCCTTCGTCACCACCAAGAACTGCACAACGGTGATAATCAGGAAGATGACAAGGCCGATGACGATGGAACCCGCCACCACGAACTCACCGAAGGTATCAATAATCTGCCCGGCATCCGCCTCCGAGAGAATTAGGCGTGTCGTGCCCACCGACAGCGCCAATCTGAAGGCGGTTCCAATCAGGATGACCGCCGGAAATGTCGAGAAGTCCGACGGGTGCCGCAGGTAGATCGCGACCAGCAGAAGCAACACGGATAGCGAGATGTTCAGCGCGATCAACGTGTCGATGATCCCTTGGTTCAGAGGGACGACCATAAGCGTCAGGATCGCAACCAGAAGCGCGATCAGCATGAGGTCCTTACGCATCGCCTATGTTCCCCCGAACGAAAACGGTCATGCACATATCCGTCAGAACGAGGCGAGGGGCCGAAGCCCCCCGCCGAGAAAGATCACTTTAGGTGTTGTTGATCTTCTTGGTCTGATCCTTTTGCGCGTTCGCTTCCCAGGTCCCTTCCAGGAACTCGGTAAAACTCGCGATGATGTTGTTGGCGATCTGGTTGCTGAGATCGATCGAAGACATGGCGATTACTCCTTATGCCGATAATGGCCTCGTGGCCTTTGTCGAACGCGCGGTAGGTGGATGGTTCGTTGCCCATCGCGCCTTCGGCTCACCGGGTCGGTCAACAGGACCGATCCCGATCTCACCGGGAAGGCTGAACACCTTCCCGATCTCTGGGCGGCGGGACGGATCATCCCTCGACACCCGATATCTCGTCTTGTTGTGTCGCGCCCTCCGGCGCTGCGACGACGTTCGGGGCGGGCGGTCCCGCGCGGACCAGCCGACCGGTGTCGTCCACCGGGACAAGGCTCAGAAAGGCGCCCCCGCGTCGTTCCCTGATATGAAAACTCGGGGGTGCCTTTGGCGACGGAAGGCTCTCGATCAGCGCTTCCACCTTGCCGACCATCTTGGGCGGACCGGACACGACGATGGCCGTTCCATCCGCAACCGACCGGACGGGATAGCGCGCAAAGATCAATCCAGCATCGTCCAGAGCCGTCACGGTCTGATCGTAGCCAAGATCGCCCAGCCGGATCAGCCGGCTGGTCCCATCGCTTTCAGGGGAAACATACCCGACGCCGTCAAAGACGAACCAATCCAGACCGGCCTCTTCCGCCAATGCCTCGAAGATCGCGTTGGTCGGCCCGATAAGCTCCAGATCGGCGACGCGTCCGGACACACCGCGCGCGACCTCGATCCTTTGCCCGGTATCGGTCGCCAGCACCTGAAGGACCGCACGGATCTCCGCCTCCACAACGGAGTAATGCCGCTCCTCTTCCGCCCACAGGGCGCTTCCGATCGCTAGGAATGCGGCCACCACGGCGATCGGTCGGATCAAGATGCGCCCCATCGAAACGTCTCCCCTCTGGTAGCGCGCAGCAATGGCGCGACCTTCCAGTTGAGCCTAGGCGCAACGGGACGGATGCCGTTAGGCAGCCCAGTGCTTGTTTCGTTGAGCGGAACTGCCGAATTCGCCGGTGGCCCCGTAGTTGGAGCTACGCGATCCTACGCAGGCGACTGCGTAACGCCGACGGATGGGTGCATCCTCCGACATCTGCCAATCTGTAAGCCGAGCAACCTGCGGAGGATGTCATGTCTGAGATTGACGCACTTGTGAACTCGATACCGGCGGACACGAACTCCGATGATTTCACCGCCTTTTTAGAAAGCGATGAAGGCGTCGAAATCGTGAGTCAGATCGCCGTCTTGATGGCGCTGACCTACACCGACGCTTTCGAAGATATCAAAAATATCATCCACGGTTAAGTGTCATGGCCGAGAGCATTGACGCATTAGAGGCACTTGACGTCTCCCGCCCGATCTCCGCGGAAACGATTGCGATTGACCGCGACACGACCCGCGCCGAAGACCTGTTCCGCGCTGGTTTCGACAAAACGGTGACCCAGCTCTTTCCCAGTGGTGGAACGGGTGTCGACGCTCCGGATCCAAGGGTAAGTTTCGGCGGGGTCGGCGCGTCGGAGGTGGATACTGTCAGAACCGGAATGATGTCGGACGTGGCCCGCCCCGGGCTGGCACCGGAAGCGGAACTGCGGGGGCCATCCGAGAGCGATAAGTTGGTGGAGGTCGCCAACAGCCTCTACCTCAACATGTCCAATTATCAGGTCGCTTGGGGGGTCCTTAGCGGCTTGCGCCGTGATGTGCAGCAGCTCCTCCGAGGGCAATGACCGCATAGCTGGGGGGTAGGATGCCGACAGCCCGCGCGACACTTGAGACGTATATGGATCTGGGCCGGACGTCGGCCCTGAAGCTTCTGGATCAGGCCCGCCCCGAACGGCCGCCGCCCGGCGTCTGGGTCGAGGCGCTGACGGGTTTTCATGCCGGCTATGCGGCGATGCCCGCCCCAACCGGGGAGTTTGTGATCTCCGGTTGCGAGGGGGCCGATGTCTTCTTGCTGGACGATGCCTTCCAAGGTGTCTCGGCCAAGGTCTTCACAGAGCAATCGGTGATCGGTCCTTTGGTTCGGGTCCTTGTCGACGGTCCCGGTTTCAAGCTTGGCCAACAGGCTTTGGCACAGGATCGCCTCTCCGCGCCGGTGCGCCTGCCCACCGATCTCCACGCGCCCGGTGTCGTGGTTCGACTATCACCCGTCGAAGGGCAATTGGCCTTCACCGCCGCACCGGTCGCCCTTCCAACCCCGCTCGCGCCCGATTTCCAGCCGCGCTCAAAGGCGCCAGATCGCCTGCGGATCGGCCTTGCCGTCGTTCTTGCGGGCCTGATCGTCACAGGCGGATGGCTGGCGGACCGACATCTGTCAAAACCGGCGGTGGGCAGCATGGCGGTGACGACGACAGCGCTTTCCCTGCCAGCGGTCGCGGAGGAGAACGACACACCGGTCCCGGCCGACCCGATTCCACTGGAAGAGCGGATCGCCGGAACTGACCTTGCCGAGCATCTGACGGTGCGCGTCCTCGCTGATGGGACCGAACGGATCGACGGAGAATTACCGCCTGGCCTGATGCCGCTTTGGCGTGATGTGCACGCGGCGCATGACGCCGCGACCGACCGGGCCACCATTGTCCGCGTCCGTGCCTTGCCCGATCTCTCCGGCTTTCCCGCTATCGCAACCATACGCCACGGCGATGCCCCTAAGGTCTACTTCGCATCCGGCCGAACCGCAGCGCCCGGCGACGTCGTCGAGGGTTGGACGTTGGAGGCCATCGCAAAAGGCGAACTGGTCCTCATGCGCGCGGGCGAGCGGCGCACGCTCACCTACTGATCGTCGGCGGGAGAATCGACATGTCACGCATCGACAATCAGGGCACAAGCAATGTTGTCGACCTTCTAGGGACGGGCGACGATCTCTCGGTCGATGGCGACCTCCTTGGCGTCGAAGCGCCCGACGGCCTGGATACCGATATTTTCACGCGACTGTCGAACCTGCCCCTGCGCCCGTGGCTCCTCCAGCTCGAGCCCGGCACGGATCCGAACGGCGCCCTGCTGGATGGCATCCTGAGCGAGGCGATTGACCCCATACTGGCCGAATCGGAAGGGCGCATCAGCGCCTCCATCGCCGAGATGCTGATCCGGCTCGAACCCGCAATCACCGCGACCGGCGATGACGATCTGATCTCGGATTTCGCCGCATCCGGTGATTACCTTCGCATGCTGGAGCACCTGCGCGCGCTACAGATCGCCGGTCCGGAGGGATGACATGACCGTGCAAAGCACGCCGCCGCACGCGCCCGGCCGCCCCTCCGATTGCCGCCTGCTGGCCGCCCTGGCCGCACTCCATTGCCGCTACGGTCGCTTCGAACGGGCACAGAGCTTTGTGAACCTGTCCCTCTGGATCGATCCGGCCCATCGCGCGACGCTCAAGATCGCTGCCGTCCTATCGCTGCGTGATCTGCAGCCGGGCCTGGCCCTATCCTATACGGACCGTCTTGCCGCAATCGGATCGCTTGAGCCCGAACTGGCGGCCCTCCGGCGGCGCGCGGTTGCAATGCGGCGGCTGATGCAACGCCGGGCGCTTGCCGATACGGGGCCTCTGTCCATCTGAGCGACAGGCGGACGGGCCCGCGGCGACGTCCGAAGGGGGCCGCCCTGCCGACGACACACATCAATTGGCGCAATATGCCCGTGTGTCGGTCGCCGCGCCGCGCGCGACACATGCCGACACTCTGCCTGCCCAAGGACGAACGGCAGATTTTGCCTCCCCGACATTCTCGCGCGCGGCTCATTGCGCGCACATGGCGGCGGAAATTGCCGCCTTGCAATCTCCGAGTTTTTTGGTAGGGATTAAATATCTCCCAGCCAGCCCTGCAGGTCAGCCCGGACAGGACATCCAAATTTCTGATCGGCTGGATGGAGGGACAGGCAATGCAGCAAACGGTGACGATCAAAGAGCCAGCGCCACAGCCGTCGATGCTTCCCAGCGAGATATGCCGGGGTGCCATCACAACGATGATCTTCGAAGGGATCGGCCCGACCGAGGGTCAGATCGAGGCGATCATGGATCGGGTGGAGGCAGCGCGATGAACGTGCCGACCTCTGTTACACCGCAAGCGAATGCCGATCCGGTCTACCGTGCCGAGGACCTGCTCGCCAATTCCGGCACGGCGAGGATCGTTCTCGGCGACCAGACGTACATCCTGCGCCTGACCCGGGCCGGAAAATTGATCCTGACAAAGTAAGGGCGGGCCGTGCCGCGAACCGACCGTCCGGTCCGAAAACGGTATCCGGACGGCTTCAACCGGCGGCGCGTTACCGCGACAAATCATGCGTGGCGTTAATTTCCGACTTTTCTAATCAGGAACCTTGAAAGTCCGCGAGAAGGTGTATCTGATGGTTTCTGTAGGATATATCTGACAGGGATTTGGATATGAAGACGACCCCCAAGTTCACAGCGGTTTTCGCCGCCCTCGCGGCGGCAAGCCCCGCTCTGCCGGCCTTCGCCAACGGCGAGCTCAATCTGTATTCCTCGCGCCATTACGATACCGACGAACGGCTCTACTCCGATTTCGAGGAGGAGACCGGGATCACGATCAACCGGATCGAAGGCAATGCGGACGAACTCATCGCGCGGATGGAGGCAGAGGGCGCCAATTCGCCCGCCGATATCCTATTGACGGTGGACACGTCGCGGCTGGAGCGGGCCAAGGATGCAGGCCTTCTGCAGTCAGTGGATAGCACCATCCTGGAAGAACGGATTCCGGCCAACCTGCAGGATAGTGACAATCAATGGTTCGGCTTCTCTCAGCGGGCGCGTATCTTCTTTTATGACAAAGAGGACGTCGCCAATCCGCCCCAGACCTATACGGACCTTGCCGATCCGGCCTATGCAGGCATGGTCTGCCATCGTTCCTCGTCAAACGTCTACTCACAAACGCTGCTGTCCGCCGTCATCGAGAACCACGGGGAAGCGGCCGCGCGGGACTGGGCCCAGGGCGTCGTCAACAACTTCGCGCGCGATCCGCAAGGTGGCGACACGGACCAGCTGCGGGGCATCGTCTCTGGCGAATGCGACGTCTCCGTCTCAAACACCTATTACTTCGCCCGCGCCATTCGCAAAGACGTGGAAGGCGTGTCTTCGGATATCGACAAGATCGGCGTATTGTTCCCGTCCCAAGAGGGTGAGGGCGCGCATATGAACCTGTCGGGCGGTGGCGTCGCGGCCAATGCGCCCAACCGGGACAACGCCGTGCGCTTCCTGGAATACCTCGCCTCGGATCAAGCCCAGCAGTATTTCTCGGCTGGCAATGACGAATACCCAGCCGTGGCGACCGTCGCACGGAGCGAGTCGGTCCAGTCTCTCGGAGAATTCACCGGCGACGATGTGAGCCTTTCCGCAGTGGCCAAGAACCTGCCCTTGGCCCAGCAGATCTTCAACGAAGTGGGTTGGGAATAAACCCATGGTGCGCCCGGCCCCCGGGCGCACCAAACCCGGATCGAGAACCCGATGCGTATTCTCTTCGCCGCCATCTTGGCCGTAGCCCCGGCGATGCCGACCTTCGCGGATTATCGCCTTGAACTGATCGATACCGGCCAGCGCGCATATTATTGCACGGCCACGATACGCCTTACCAACGCCACCCAAACTCCTCTGACCGAATTGAGCGGATACTTCCTGCTCCATATCGGGAACGAGCAGGTCGGGCGCAGCAAAGGGACGTGGTTTCTGAACGTCCCCGCAGGCGGAAGCGCCGACGCCGTTTTCGAGACGCCGAATGCTCCGTGCGAGAGCGTCGACCGCTACGACTATGTCATCGGCGCGTGCCGCTTCGGCAAGAACTTCGCCGCGGTAGAGGAATGCGCGGCCCTGATCGCCCCCACCGCGCCGGTCGTCCTGTCAGAATAGAACCAAGACTGATCCACTGGTCGAAGGGTCCGGCGGGCCGTTCATCAACGGGATGCTGACCCGAAGCGCTACCGCCCGCGCCCGACCCGGCGGCACAGCAAAATGACCGGCCCCAGACCGATGGCGACGATCACCAGGCTGGGCACGGCCGCCCCATCTAGCCGCTCATCGGCCGCAAGACGGAAGGCCTGCACGGCCAGCGTGTCGAAATTGAAAGGCCGCATGATCAGTGTTGCGGGCAGTTCCTTCATCACGTCGACGAAGACGATCAGCGCAGCCGTCAGAAGGCTAGGTGTCATCAACGGCAGATGCACACGCCAGACCGTGCCCCAACTGCTTTTGCCCAGGACGCGCGACACCGCGTCGAGGTTTCGCCCGATCCCGACGATGCCGGATTCGTAGGCACCCAGCGCAGCGGCGAGGAAGCGCACCATATAGGCCATGACCAGAACCCAGATCGACCCGGTGAACAGAAGCCCTGTGGAGAGGCCCAGCGTCTCCCGCGACCAGGCGGCGATGGAATTGTCCAGCGCCGCGAAGGGCACGAATAGGCCTACCGCGATCACCCCGCCGGGCACGGCATATCCCAGCCGCCCGACATAGACCGCCATGTCCGAGGTCCGGCCCGGTCGCAGCCGCTGGAAGCTGCCCAGCAGAATGGCCGCGCCGACTGTCACCAGCGCAGCGATCGCGGCCAGCGTCAGCGAATTGGTGATGAAACCGATATAGCGGCGACTGGTCAGGTCCTGCTCCGATCCCAGGGCCATGGCCCAAAGGGCGATGACGGGGAAAACCACGCCCAGAAGGATCGGGAGAGTGCAGAGCCCGACGGCCCCCCACGCCTGAAGACCGGTCAGTTGCGACCGCTCCATCCGCTCCGCCCGGCGGCCCGCGTCATAGGCGGCCTTGCCGCGCGATGACCGCTCGAACACCGCCAGCAAAAGCGCGAAGGCCAGAAGCCCCAGCGCCAGCTGCGCCGCCGCACCGCGATCGGCCATGGAAAACCAACTCGTATAAATGCCAGTCGCGAAGGTCGGCACGCCGAAATGCGAGACCGTGCCGAAATCGGCAATCGTCTCCATCGTCGCAAGCAGCACACCCGACGCAATGGCGGGCCGCGCCATGGGCAGAGAGACCCGCCGGAACGTCGTCCAGGCGGATTGCCCCAGCGTCCGGGCAACGTAGAAGGTCGTCGCGCTCTGTGCCGCAAAGGCCGCGCGGGCCAGCAGATAGACATACGGGTAAAGGACCAATGTCAGCATCAGGGCGGCCCCGCCCAGCGACCGGATCTCGGGGAACCAATAGTCGCGCGGCCCCCAGCCCGTCAGGTCGCGCAGTAGGGTCTGTACGATCCCCGGATGGTCCAGGATATGGGTGTAGGCATAGGCCAAGACGTAGGCAGGGAAAGCCAGGGGCAGAACCAGCGCCATCTCGAACAGGCGGCGGCCGGGAAATGCCGTCATCGTCACCAGCCAGGCCGTACCGGTCCCGAGACAGAAGGTGCCCAGCGCAACGAAGATCACGAGTGCCAGCGTGTTGACGATGTAGCCGGGCATCACAGTCGACCAGAGATGCGCCAGCGTTGCGCCATCGGACAGAAAGGCCGCAATGGCCACTGCCACCAACGGCAAGGCACACAGGATCGCGACGATGATCGCGCCCACGCCCAGCCATGACGTACGCGTCACGCTACGGTCAGCACCCGCTCGATCCGATCCGGTGAGGTCTGCATCGGCCATGGCCCGCGATAACGCCCGACGCGGCCACCCGCAATCCCGACGGAAACGCTCAGGTGACGGAGCGGATCAGTTTACGCTCCAAAACGCGAAGCACCGTCTTAAGGTCGTGCCCGCGCCGCAGGATCCGGCCATCCAGCCCGATCACCGCATACATGCCCTGCCGCGCGGCCAGCTTCGGGCGCTTTTCGATCCGGTAGATCGGCTGCTCCGCCGTGCGCCGGAAAACAGAGAAGATCGCAACATCCTTCAGGGACGATATCCCATAATCGCGCCATTCGCCGGCGGCGACCATGCGTCCGTAAAGGGACAGGATCGGCGCGAGCTCGGTGCGGTGGAACTGGATGGTGTCGTGCGGGATCGGGATCGGCGCGTTCATCCTTCGACACTATGCAGCCCGCGCCACAGTTCAAGCGGCACGTGATCCACGCGGGCGCCTGCCATGCCTCCGCCACGAAATCACCCGGAAGCCACCCCAGGCGGACCTTCAATGCGCCCGATCGGACCGCAATGGTCGACCTCGTAGGAGCGAAAGCTCAGTCACCGGCGCGGCGCATTATAGCCCCCACCCATACGTCGCGCCGGCGGCCCTACACGGATTACCCCGGGAATGGGTGTCCTGCCGTTAAGGCCCCGTCTGATTAACAGGCGGGGCCTACGCTTTTTCGGGCTCGTCTCTTCAGGCCCTTACGAGTGTTTCGTACGACTCGGCCATGTCACGGGTCAGCGCGCCCACCTCGAAATTGTAATCGCCGATCTGGCCCACCGGCGTCACTTCGGCTGCGGTGCCGGTCAGCCAGCATTGTTCGAAGCCTTCTAGTTCCTCGGGCATGATGTGCCGCTCGTGCACCTTCACCTGCCGGTCCTTCAGCATCCCGATCACCGTCTGACGCGTGATCCCGTTCAGGAAGCAATCGGGGTCGGGCGTGTGCACCTCACCGTCCTTCACGAAGAAGATGTTGGCCCCCGTCGCCTCGGCCACGTAGCCGCGATAGTCGAACATCATGGCGTCCGAACAGCCCTTCGCCTCGGCCGCATGCTTGGACATGGTGCAGATCATGTAGAGGCCTGCGGCCTTCGCATGGCTGGGCGCGGTTTCGGGCGACGGCCGCTTCCACTTGGCGATATCCAGCTTGGCGCCCTTGTACTTGGCATCCCCGTAGTAATCGCCCCAGGCCCAGGTCGCGACGGCCATGCGGACCGGGTTCCGACTGGAGGAGACGCCCATATCCTCCCCGGCGCCGCGCCAGGCAAGAACGCGGACATAGGCATCCTCCAAGCCGTTGGCGCGCATGGTCTCGTATTTGGCGGCCTCGATCTCGTCCACGGTCCAGGGGATCTCCATATCCAGCTGCCGCCCGCTCTCGATCAGGCGCTCGGAATGCTTACGGCTTTCGAAGATCTTGCCGGAATAGGCCCGCTCCCCCTCGAAGACGGCCGAGGCGTAATGCATGGCATGGGTCAACAGGTGCACGTTGGCATCGCCCCATTCGATCAGCGTGCCATCCATCCAGATCTTGCCGTCCAGTTCCGCATAGGACCCAGCCATGGTATTCTCCCACCCTTTTGTTTCGCGTATATGCCCGATACGGACATAAAGTTGCGTGAAAACTGATCTGAGCTACCGATTCCACCTTGGAATGTCAACAACACTGACGTAGTTTGCCTCCATGGCCGACGACCGGATCGACAGCGACACCCTGCTTTTCCTCACCGATGAGCAATTGCGCCGCGCCATCGAAGCGATGTTCTTCGCCTATCGCGGCTTCACCGCCGACCCGGACCGCCTACTCGCCGGACAAGGCTATGGCCGTGCTCATCACCGCGCGGTCCATTTCATCAACCGAAGCCCCGGCACGACGGTCAACAACCTGCTCGCCATTCTGGGCGTGACGAAGCAATCCCTCAACCGCGTCCTTCGAACGCTGATCGAGGACGGCCTCGTCGAGAGCCGCGTGGGCCAGCGCGACCGGCGGGAGCGGCATCTCCATCTGACCGAAGCGGGCCGCGATCTGGAACGGGTGCTATCGGATGCCCAGCGGGCACGGATGCGCACCGCCTTCCGTGAGGCAGGGCCTGAGGCCGTCGCTGGATTCCGCCAGGTTCTGGAGCATATGATGGATCCCGAGCTCAGGCGGCACTTCAACGCCGTGAAGGAGGGCGAGCGATGATGGCGGCTGCGCCCGACACCCAGGCCCATATCCTGCTGGTCGACGATGACGAGCGTATCCGGAGCCTTTTGCAGAAATTCCTCTCGCGCAGCGGATACCTCGTGACCGGGGCCCGCGATGCCGATCATGCCCGTCGCCTTCTCAGCGGGCTCGATTTCGATATGGGCATCCTCGACGTGATGATGCCAGGCGATGATGGATTCACGCTCTGCGCCGAAATCCGCGAGACGCGGACGATGCCAATCCTCCTGCTGACCGCCAAGGGCGAGACGGCGGATCGGATCACCGGCCTGGAGGCCGGGGCCGACGATTACCTGTCGAAACCGTTCGAGCCGAAAGAGCTGCTGTTGCGGCTCAAGGCGATCCTGCGCCGCGCGCCCCAGGGCCCCGGCGCCATGCCCAAGATGTTGCAACTGGGCGCCCGCCGCTACGATCTGGACCGGGGCGAGCTTTGGCAGGGCGAGACGCCTGTCCGGCTGACGGCCACCGAGACGACGTTGATGCGTATCTTCGCGGCCACGCCCCATGAACCCGTCAGCCGCGCCACGCTGGTCGAGAAGTTGGGCCGTGATGACGGCCAGACGAACGAACGGGCGGTGGATGTACAGATCACCCGCCTGCGCAGAAAACTGGAAAACGACCCAAAGCAGCCTCGCTATCTTCAGACCGTGCGCGGCGAGGGCTATATGCTGGCCCCGGACTGAATGACGCTGCTCGTTACCCATGCCGATGCGCTGGCCCATGAGAATCCGCCGGGCCATCCCGAGCAGGTGGCGCGGCTACCAGCCATCCTCGACGCCCTGCCCGAGATGGCGTGGGTGGAGGCGGAAGAGGTGGAGGATGCCGATCTGCTGCGCTGCCACCCGCAAAGCTATCTCGATGTCCTGACCAAGGCCGCGCCAAGCGAAGGCTGGGCGCAACTGGATGCCGACACCTTCCTGTCGCCCGGCACCCTGCGCGCCGCGCGATTGGCGGCGGGCGGCGCCGTGCAAGCGGTGGACGCGGTCGTGATGGGCGACGCGCCCAACGCCTTCGTCGCCATGCGCCCGCCCGGCCACCATGCGGAAACCGCCAAGCCCATGGGATTTTGCCTGTTCGGCAACGTCGCCATCGCGGCGAAACGGGCATTGGATCACCACGGCCTTGCCCGCGTCGCGGTGATGGATTTCGACGTGCATCACGGCAACGGCACGCAGGATCTGCTCTGGAACGAGGAGCGCACCCTCTTCATCTCGACCCATCAATCCCCGCTCTGGCCCGGCACTGGCGCGGCCTACGAGACCGGCGCCCACGATAACGTCCTGAACGTACCGCTCGCGCCCCATTCAGACGGCGCAGTCTTCCGGCAGGTGATGGAGCAGCAGGTCTTGCCGCGCCTCGACGCCTTCGCGCCCGATCTCCTGCTGATTTCGGCCGGGTTCGACGCCCATCGCGCCGATCCGCTGGCGCAACTTGAATGGACCGAACACGACTTCGCCTGGGCCACCGACGCGCTCTGCAAGCTGGCCGCACGGCATTGCGACGGGCGGGTGGTCTCCTGCCTGGAAGGCGGCTATGACCTCGACGCCCTGGCGGCCAGCGCGGTCGCCCATGTGGACGTCCTGAGGAGGCATGGCGATGGCGGATGACTTGGAGAACATGACCTTTGAGCAGGCCATCGCGGAGCTAGAGCAGGTGGTGAACCGACTCGATTCCGGCGACGTGCCCCTGGACGAGAGCATCGCGCTCTATGAGCGCGGCGCCAAGCTGAAGGCCCGTTGCGAGCAAAAGCTGAAAGAGGCCGAAGAGAAGGTCCAGCAAATCACGCTCGACGCGCAGGGCCAGCCTTCGGGAACGACCGACCCAGAGGGCATGTGAGCTTCGACGCCACCCTTCGGACCGCCCAAGACGACATCGAGACGGCGCTGACGGCGGAACTGTCGCGCTTCCAAGGCGCCGTCGCCGATGCCATGCGCCATGCCTGCATCGGCGGTAAGCGGTTGCGCGGGTTTCTGGCACTGGAAGTCGGCACCCTGTTCGATGTGCCGCGCGCCCAAGCCCTGCGCGCCGCCTGCGCCATCGAGGCGATGCATGCCTATTCTCTGGTCCATGACGATTTGCCCTGCATGGACGATGACGATCTGCGCCGCGGCCAACCCACGGTCCACCGCAAATGGGACGAGGCCACCGCCGTCCTGGCCGGGGACGCGCTGCAAAGCCTGGCCTTCGAGATCGTGGTCGACCCCCGCACCCATCCCGAGGCCGAGGCCCGCGTCGCATTGGCGCTTTCGCTGGCGCAGGCCGCAGGGGCCAGCGGCATGGTTCTGGGGCAGGCCCTCGACATCGCCGCCGAGACGGGCCCGCCTTTGGCGCTGGACGATATCGCTCAGCTGCAACGCCTCAAGACGGGGCGCCTTCTGGAATGGCCGTGCCGTGCCGGGGCACTGCTGGGCGGTGCCGATCCAAGCGCGGTGCTGGATTATGCTGCCGCCATTGGGCTCGCCTTCCAGATCGCCGACGACCTGTTGGACCATACCGGCGACCCGGATATGGCCGGCAAGGCTCTGCGCAAGGACGCGGCAGCGGGCAAAGCGACCTTCGTGTCACTGCTGGGCGCGGACGGTGCCCGCACGCGCGCCGACAAGCTGGTGGAACAGGCCGAGATGTCTCTTTTGCCTTACGGCGCCAAGGCCGCTAATCTAAAGGCCGTCGCCCGCTACGTGGTGACGAGGGATAGGTGACCGCCATGACCGACCGACCGCAAACCCCCCTCCTCGACCGGATCAGCGGGCCGCCCGACCTGAAAAGCCTGACGGATCGCGAATTGCGCCAATTGGCCGATGAGTTGCGGTCCGAGACGATCTGGTTGGTCAGCCAGACCGGCGGGCATCTAGGCGCCGGGCTTGGGGTGGTCGAGCTGACCGTGGCGATCCATGCCGTCTACGACACGCCGCGCGACAAGCTGATCTGGGACGTGTCGCACCAATGCTATCCGCACAAGATCCTGACAGGCCGGCGGGACCGGATGCTGACGCTGCGCCAGAAGGACGGGCTGAGCGGGTTCACCAAGCGCGCCGAATCGCCCTACGACCCGTTCGGCGCGGCCCATAGCTCCACCTCCATCTCCGCGGCTTTGGGCTTCACCATGGGTCGCGAGCTTGGGGCGCCCGATGCGGGCGACGCGATCGCCGTGATCGGGGACGGGGCGCTTTCGGGGGGCATGGCCTACGAGGCGCTGAACCATGCTGGGCACCTGAAGAAGCGGATGGTCGTCATCCTGAACGATAACGAGATGTCCATCGCCCCGCCGGTGGGCGCCATGTCGTCTTACCTCTCCCGCCTCTATGCGGGTGCCCCGTTCCAGGAGTTCAAGGCCGCCGCCAAGGAAGCCGTAGGCTTTCTGCCCCCGCCCTTCCAGGAGGGCGCGCGGCGGGCAAAGGAAATGCTCAAGGGCATGACCGTGGGCGGCACGCTCTTCGAGGAGCTGGGCTTCAGCTATGTCGGCCCCATCGACGGGCACGACTTGGACCAGCTTCTGCCGCTGCTGCGGACGGTGAAGGTGCGTGGCGACGGGCCGATCCTGATCCACGCGATCACCAAGAAGGGCAAGGGCTTCCGTCCCGCCGAAGGGGCCGCCGACAAGGGTCACGCGACCGCCAAGTTCAACGTCGTCACGGGCGAGCAGAAGAAGGCGCCGTCCAACGCGCCGAGCTACACCAAGGTCTTCGCGCAATCGCTGATCCAAGAGGCGGAAGAAGACGACCGCATCGTCGCCATCACCGCCGCCATGCCCGATGGCACCGGCCTGAACCTATTTGCGGAACGCTTCCCGAAGCGCTGCTTCGATGTCGGCATCGCCGAGCAGCATGGCGTGACCTTCTGCGCCGGTCTCGCCGCTTCCGGAATGCGCCCCTTCGCGGCGATCTATTCGACCTTCCTGCAGCGCGGCTACGATCAAGTCGTCCACGATGTGGCGCTCCAGAACCTGCCGGTGCGCTTCGCCATCGACCGGGCGGGGCTGGTGGGCGCCGACGGCGCGACCCATGCGGGCAGCTACGACATCGCCTACCTTTCGAACCTGCCCAACTTCACCGTCATGGCCGCAGCCGATGAGGCCGAGCTTCGGCATATGGTCGCCACGGCGGCACAGCACGACAGCGGCCCCATCGCCTTCCGCTTCCCGCGGGGCGAAGGCGTCGGCATCGAGATGCCCGAGCGGGGCGTGCCGCTAGAGATCGGCAAAGGCCGCATCGTGCATGAAGGGGAGCGGGTTGCCATCCTGTCCTTCGGGGCGCGGCTGTCGGAGGTAGACGCGGCACGCGAAAAGCTGGCGGCCCGGGGCATCACACCGACTGTGGCCGATGCGCGCTTCGCCAAGCCTCTGGACCGGGAGCTGATCCTGGAGCTGGCGCGCAATCATGAAGCCCTCATCACCATCGAGGAAGGCACCGTCGGCGGTTTTGGCAGCCATGTCGCCCAGCTTCTGGCCGAGGAGGGCGTATTCGACACCGGCCTCACCTATCGCTCCATGGTGCTGCCGGATGCGTTCATCGACCAGGCCGGGCCGCGAGAGATGTATCAAACCGCGGGCCTTAACGCCGAAGATATCGAGGCGAAGGTCTTGGGCGTCCTCAACGTCGAGGTGATGACGCGCCGCGCTTGAAACGGAAAAGGCGGCCCCGAAATCGGAGCCGCCCTATTTCCATCAGCCATCCCGTCGAACGGCTGAAAACTGGAAAGACTTAGTCTTCTTCTTCGCCGGTCGTGCCGGACGAGTCATCGTCGCCATCGCTCGCCACTGCGGCGATAAGCAGGATGGCACCAAGACCCGCAACGATCGCGCCGGTCGTACCGAGGCCACCACCGGCCAGGACGGGGCCGTCATCCACGACTACGACGTCGTCGCCGACACCGGCGTTCAAGTTCCCGGTCGATTTCGTGCTGTCGAGCAGCAGAACCGAGTCGGCATGGGCACCAAGCGGGGCAAGCGCCAGAAGAGCGGCGGCTGCAGTCGCGGTGATCTTGGTCATTGGGTATCTCCAAATGCGTGCACGGTTCGGACAATAGGCCGCAGGATTGTGTCGATCAAGCCAACGAAGCGGCCCAGGGCGCCGGAATGGCCCGGATCCGCAATTTCGTGCCGAATCGTGACATCCATGCCGCAGGGCAGCGACCCTATGGTTTCAACAGGTTGATCTGCATGTTGCCGACTTCCGGGCTTACCCGCTCCACCGAGCGGCGCACAACGCCATTGCCCTGGACCCAATAGCGGTTGGTGAAAGTGTCCTCCGCACCGCGACAGACCTCATCGTAGATGGTCGTCGCATAGCGTGTCCCGTAGAAGTCCAGCACCTGCCCACCCTGGCGGACCACATCGCATTGATACGTCACGGGAACGATTCGATCCGTGGAATCCAGGATCAGGTTCACCCGACGCAAGTTCCGGCCGCCGCCCGCCCGCAACGCGCGACGCAGGGGTGCAACTTCGGCATTGTGCAAATCGAAGCCAAGGCCGCGCGTTCCCACCAAAACGCCGTCGCGACGCAGGATGCCACCGCCTGTTCCATCCCGCCATTGCTCCGTCCCGCGATTGGCGGCGGCAGGGATCATGGTCAGCCCCGCATCGACGTCCTCCAGCACGACAAGCACCAGCGCCGTCGGCGAGCCCGCAACGACACGCGCGTTCAGAACCTCGCGGGCGTCTTGTGGCGTCTCGCTGGTGAGCCGGCTCTGGATTGCGGCCACCAGCGCACCCTGCGGGCTATCCACCGCAGGATCGCGGCCGGCCCCGTCAGAGGCACAGGCAGCCAGCAGCGTACAAGCCATCAGAGTCAGGATCCGTTTCATCGCCAGAACCGCCCCCAGCGATCTTCGATCTCCGGCTCCGTCAGATCGCGCACCTTCGGATAAAGCCTGTCGCGAAGACGCAGCCGCGCCCCACCGTCGCGCAGGATCGGTTGGATCAGAAGGTTGCCCGTGCTGCGCGACGGACGGCCCGTGACCCAAGCCAATGGAATTTCCAGCCGGATGCCCTTGTCGAAGCTGCCTTCGCCGAAGTCCTCCGAACTGACATTCGTCTTCGTGGCATAGGCCCCGATCCGCCAGCCGTTGTTGAATTCGCGTGTCAGCTCGTATGTCGCGCCCTTATCCCCGGCCAGGTACTGACCCACATCCAAACGGCTATGGAAGCCGTTGCCATGGTCGTAATAGGCCGACACGAAGCCGGTCGTGGCATCCAGATCCTGGAAATCGAAATCCATCTCGAAATCCCGCTGCCGCACCTGGCTCGCCTCGACGCCGATGGCGAGGCGGGAATCGACCGGCGCCCACAAAAGCTCGGCCGACGCGCCCCCGTACTGGGACTCGAGAAGCCCCGCAGAAACGCGTCCGTAGAACGATTCCGCCGGGCGGAAGAAATAGGCCCCGGTCAGGTAAGGGATGAACGGTCCGGTATTCCGTGCGAAAAGAAAACTTTCGGACCGGACGCGGGGCAGCACCGAGTTTGAGGGCCGGTCTGCCTCATCGCGGTTTCCGACGAGCCGCTGGCGCAGGGCACCGGAGAAGACGAGGCCGCGCACCGGCTGCAGATCGGCCGAGAGCTGCGCACCGATATCGAAGCGCAAGGGATTGTCCGGGTCGAATGTGGAGAACGCGACATAGGGCGAAAGGGCCCAGCTGAAGCGCGGATAGGCCGCGTCCAGCATCTCGGTCTCACCGGGGATGCGCGTGCTGTCGACCAGGCGCGCAGCGGCCTGCATCGACGCCGCCCCACGGGGCGCGTTCTCCTGTCGTTCCAGGTCGCTGCGGCGCAGGATCACCGCCGCACCGGCCAGACCCTCCTCCGTCTCAGGAACGATGATGAATGTCTCCACCGAGGAAGGAAGCGCCCCGGTCATCGCGCGCGCGACACGACCCACCGCCTGTGCCTGGCTTCCATAGCGCGGATTGCGAAAGCGGATTTCAGCTTCGGTCGCCTCGATCCGGGTGGAGACGAGCTGGAGGCCGATCTGCTCCAGCAACGTGTCCAGCGTATCGACGATGGTGGTTTCCAATGCCGGATCGGCCGTCCAGCTGCGCACCCAGAGATCGGGGCGTGCCGACTGGTCGGGGCGGATCGTGACGGGCAGAGGCGCGCCCTCTAGACCGCTGCCAATGGCGGACCGTTTAGGGTTCAGGGTGAAGGCCAGCGTCACGCCGACCTCATCCCCGTGCAGCGCATAGCCACCCAGCTTCAGACCCGGCCGAAGATCGTAATCAAAGCCGAAATTGAACGGCGTGCGGCGGTCGAGGATGTCACGCTCCTCTTCCAGCTCATAGGCGTCGGAGGAATACTCCGCCTTGAGAAGCAGCCGATCCGAGAACTGATATTGCACGCCCGCAAACAGGGCCGCATCGCCGCGGAACCATTGATCCGCCTCGAACTCGCCCCCGCGGCCCACATCCACCTCCGGACGGGTCTCGAAGCGGTCGCCGAAGACGCGCAGCGGATTGTCGAAGCCACCATCGCTGCCGAACCGGCCCCAGCCGATCCCGCCGGTCACCGTCAGCCGGTCGCCCACATCCTTGGTGGCGACCACATATTCCCCCGCATAAAGCGAGGTGCCGCCGAAATCCTGCAGACCGACGGTCAAGGCGGGCCGAAGGCGCCCCTCCGTCAGAACCTGGTAGCGGAGGTCAAAACTGCGGTCGTAGGTCCGATCGAACGGCTCGCCAGGATCGCCGGGCAGGAAGTCCGGAATGGTGGCATATCGAAAGACGCCCTGCAGTCGCGGTGTGATCTGGAAGGAAAGCTGGACCCGCCCGCTCTCGTTGCTCAGACCGCTCAGGGTGGTCGTCAGATCCCCATCGGGCTGCATCTGCGCCGATGGCATGTCGATCAGGCCGGGCACGCCATAGGTATTGACGCTGCGGGTCTGGCCCCAGGCAGGGGCCCACAGCAATGCCGCGATGGCGGTGGCCGTCGCGGCCAGTCTTGAACGTCTCGGCATCGCACCCCCGGGGCGATCGCTTCGGCTGGGCGGATAAAAGCGCCATCGCGCGCCGGAAGGAAAGTGTTAACTCGCACGCAGCACCGCGCAGTGTCTTGATTCTGCAACGTCGGCGGAGATAGGCGGAAGGCGCATGACCGCGCGACCCTCCCCCACAATCCCGCCGGGCCACCTCGTCGTTTCCGGCGCGTCGGGGCGGATCGGGCGCCGCCTGCGCCGCATCTGGGCGGAGGCCGATGTGGTATGGCACAGCCGGGCCGATGGCCCTCTGGACGAAGCGGTGGACGGGCGCGGCACCCTGATCGCGCTGGGCGGCGTGACCTCGGGCAGCGAGGCCGCGCTGGCCGCCAACAGCAAGGCCGCGCTCGACGCGCTTGAGGCGGCGCGGCGGGCGGGCCTGCGCCGCGTCCTCCTCTTTTCCTCGGCCGCGATCTACGGCACCCGATCCGGTCTTCTGTCGGAAGAAATGGCACCGACACCCGCTGCCCCCTATGGCGCGGCCAAAGGCGCGCAGGAGGCGGCGGTCGCTACCTGGCGGGAAACGTATCCGGACGGGCCGGAAGCGATCAGCCTCCGCCTAGGCAACGTGGCCGGGGCCGACGCCCTCTTGGGCCAGTTGGGCGCCGTGCCGCCGCGTCTCGATATCTTCGCCGATGGCACCGCGCCGCGGCGTAGCTTTATCGGCCCCGAGACGCTGGCGCGGATCCTGCTCGCCCTGGCCGTCCATCCCAGCCCGCTGCCGCCGATCCTGAACGTCGCCGCACCCGGCGCGATCGGCATGGATGACCTGCTCCGCGCCGCCGGGCGCGACTGGACCGCCGTGACCGCCCCGAACACCGCCATCCCAGAGGTCCATATGGATACCGGACGCCTGGAACGCCTTGTGCCCCTGCAGGCCATCGATCGGGAACCCGCGGAGATCGTCCGGCAATGGCGGGCGACGGAGGGATGTCCGTGACCGCAGGCAAACGTCTCTTCGACATCCTCTTCTCGATCTACCTGATGGCCTTCCTCTTCCCGGTCATTGTCGTCGTCACCTGGAAGGTCTGGCGCCAACAGGGACGCCCGATCCTCTATGGGTCCGAGCGGATGAAGACGCCGACGCAATCCTTCACCCTTTGGAAATTCCGCACCATGGCGCCCGATCCGGGCGATGACGGCGTCACCGGCGGTCACAAGACCGACCGGATCACCCCACTGGGCGCCTGGCTGCGCAAGCGCCGCCTAGATGAGCTTCCGCAGCTTTGGAACATCCTCAAAGGCGATGTCAGCTTCGTGGGCCCGCGCCCGCCGCTGCGCCGCTATGTCGAGATGTTTCCTGATCTGTATGGGCAGGTTCTGAAATCTCGGCCCGGTGTCACGGGTCTGGCCAGCCTGATCTATGCCCCGCACGAGGCGCGGGTGCTGGAAGCCTGCGACACCGCCGAGGAGACCGAGGCCGTCTATACGGCCATCTGCATCCCGCGAAAGGCGCATCTGGACCTCCTCTATCAGAAGCACCGGACGTTCTGGATGGATGTGAAGCTGATCTCTTGGACGACGGCCAAGTTTTTCCCGAAACGCATCCGGCCCAAGCGGAAAGGAAGCTGGGTATAGCGGGTCCCGTCGCACTGTTCCCTAGTCCCTTCACCCCTCGTTAACCGCTCGCGCCCAGAACGCTCCCGTCGCGACAGGACTTGAAACGACGGGCCCAATTCTGCCCGCCGGCATCACTCCGGGGTCAACCTCGGGGGCAGGATCGCGGGGCGACCCCCCGTGGCACGGCTCGCCGCCCCTTGGGCGCGGCGCCGGTTTCACTTCTTTGCGGGGCCTTCCCCGATCCGAGCAGTGGCCCTCCCTCACCGACGAGACGGCCTTCCCCCGCAGCGGAGCAGTTCCGCAGCGGCCAAAGCTGCGTGCCGGGACGCCTCAGCGCTCCTCCAGCCTGGCCTCGATGGCCTTCAACCGTTCCAGAACCTCGTCGCGGTAAGCGTCCGTGGCGGCATTGGATTCCTCGGCATGGGCGTCCTGCATCGAATTCACGATCAGACCGACCAGCAGGTTCACCACCGCGAAGGTCGTGACCATGATGAACGGCACGAAGAAGGCCCAGGCATATGGATAGACCTCCATCACCGGACGGACGATCCCCATGGACCAGCTTTCCAGGGTCATGATCTGGAACAGCGAATAGCCCGAAGAGCCGAGGTCGCCAAACCATTGTGGGAAGGACGCCCCGAACAGCTTGGTCGCCATGACGGCGCCGATATAGAAGATGATCCCCATCAGCAGGAACACCGAACCCATGCCGGGCAGGGCCGTGACGAAGCCCTCCACCACGCGGCGCAGGCGCGGGAAGACCGACACGACGCGCAACACCCGCAGGATGCGCAGCGCCCGCAGCACGCTGAAAGGTCCGGCACTCGGCATCAGCGCGATGCCGACAATGGCAAAGTCGAACAGGTTCCAGCCCTGCTTCCAGAACCGCGTGCCCTGCGCGATCATCTTGGCCACCAATTCCACCACGAAGATGGCCAGGCAGAGACGGTCGATGGTCAACAGAACGGGGCCGAACCGGTCCATCACCGGCGGCACGGTTTCCAGGCCCAGGGTCACCGCGTTCACGAGGATGACCGCGATGATGAAGTTGCGGGTGGTCGGGCGATCGAGGAAAGCTTCCAGGCGGGCGCGGGTCATGGGCGGTTCAAGTCCGGGCGAAGGCAGTGACCAGCTCGATATGGGGGGACCAGCGGAATTGGTCCACCACCGTTATGGGCTCCATGCGCCATCCCGCCTGCACCAACATGCCCGCATCTCGCGCGAAGGTGTCCGGATCGCAGGAGACGAAGGCGATGCGGTCAAGATCGGCGCGGGCCATTTCGGTGACCTGCGCCGCCGCGCCCGCCCGGGGCGGATCGATGATCGCGGCGTCGAACGGCGCCAGCTCGTCGGCGGTGACCGGATCGCGGAAGAGATCGCGCGTGATCGCGCGGATCGGCTTGAGGCCGGTGGCATGCCGTGCCGCCGCCTCCAGCGCTTCGGTCAGGTCGCGCGCGCCTTCCCAGGCGGTGACGCTTGCGGTTTCCGCAGCGGGAAAGGTGAAGGTGCCGCAACCGGCGAACAGATCGGCGACGCGCCGCGCCGGGCCAAGTGTCTCGCGGATGCGGGCAGCAAGCGCCGCCTCCCCCTCCGCCGTCGCCTGCATGAAGGCGCCGGGCGGCGGCAGGATGTCGGCACGGCCCATCCTCTGGACCGGGCGGCTGTCCAACAGCGCCGCCTCTCCGTTCCAGGTGACGCGGGCGAAACCTTCGGCGGCAAGAGCGGGCAGGCTTGCCGGGTCCAGGGGCTTGGCTTCCGATACCAGCAGGTCGATTCCGGCGGCGCTGCGGGTGATATGCAAGCCGACCTCCCCGCCCCGCGGCGCCGCCAGGCGCGTGACCCGTTCCAGCGCGGGCAGTGCGGCCATCAGATCGGGGTGCAGAAGACGGCAATCGGGGATCGCGATCAGGTCATGCGTCGCGGCGGCATGGAGGCCGACAACGGCGCCCTTCTTGGTCTTGCGCCCTTTCAAAGCGGCCCGGCGGCGACTGGACGGCGGCGACGTTTCGACCCCAGCGATCTCGGCGGCGATCCCCCGATCGGCGAAGGCCCGGCGTACACGGTCCGCCTTCCACCGGGCGACGAAATCGTCGGAGGCGTGCTGCAGCGCGCAGCCCCCGCAGCGCTTGAAATGCGGGCAGGGCGGCGCCACCCGGTCGGCGGTGGGCGTGACGATGCGGGGCGCGGGCAGGCGGTCGCCGGTGACATCCCCCTCCACCACCTCGCCCGGCAGGGTGCGCGGCACATAGACCGGCCCTGCGGCCACACCGTCGCCGCGATGGCCGAGCCGTTCGATGGTCAGGCGCATTGCGGCACCGTCTCGAGAAAGACGCGAACCTGCCGGGGCCTTGTCAGATGCACGGCCTTGCCCTTGCCCGGTCCGGCGAGAAGCATCCTGATCCGTCGCCGCGTTCGGCGGCGGCTTGTCACGATCCAAAGCAGGAACTCTGGATCCAGCTGTTCCGGGCAACCGGCAGGCAGGTCCGGCCGTGAGCTGCCGCGGTAATCGCGCCAGCGCATCACCACACGCCAGAGCCGCAGAACGATGGGAAGGTCCAGCCAGACGATCAGATCGGCCCGCGCAGCGCGGTTGTCATAGGTGGCAGACAGACCGCCTTCGAACACCCAGGCGTCCTGCGCCTCCACGGCGTTTGCCATCGCGATCCGCTCCGTCCGGTCCCGCATCACCCAGCCGGGTAACCAGTGGATCCGGTCCATGTGATGGACGGGCAGGCCCGTCCGCACACCAATCTGGCGGGCCAGCGTCGACTTGCCGGATCCCGGTCCGCCAAGGATCATCACGCGGCGTACCCTACTCTGCGGCCACATCCTCGACCCCGATGAAACCGCCCGACTGCCGCTCCCAATAGCGGGCATAGAGGCCGCGCTTTGCCAGAAGGTCCGCATGGCGCCCCTCTTCCACGATGCGCCCGTCATCCATAACGACGATCCGGTCCATCCGCGCGATGGTGGACAGACGGTGGGCGATGGCGATGACGGTCTTGTCCTCCATCACGCGGTCGAGCGCCTGTTGGATCGCGGCTTCGACCTCGGAATCCAACGCGCTCGTCGCCTCGTCCAGAATCAGGATGGGCGCGTCCTTCAGGATGGCGCGGGCCAGGGCGATGCGTTGACGCTGGCCGCCCGAGAGCTTCACGCCGCGCTCGCCCAGGAAAGCGTCGTAGCCGGTATTGCCCTTGTGGTCGCGCAGACCGGTGATGAAGTCATGCGCCTCGGCCCTGCGGGCGGCGTCGATTACGGCATCTTCTCCGGCCTCCGGACGACCGTAGAGGATGTTGTCGCGGGCGGTGCGATTGAACATGGCCGTCTCCTGCGTGACCATGCCCACCTGCCGCCGCAGGCTGTCCTGGGTGACGTCGCGCAGGTCATGGCCATCCACCAGAATGCGACCCTGTTCGGCATCGTAGAGACGCAAGAGCAGCGCCACGAGGGTCGACTTGCCGGCCCCAGAAGCGCCCACGATCCCCAGCTTCTCGCCCGGCCGGATGCCCAGGGTCAGCCCTTCGATCCCGCCGGTTTCGCGCCCGTAGCTGAACGTCACATCCTCGAAACGGATGTCGCCGGTCAGCCGCGGCAAGTCCTGTGCATCCGGCTTGTCGGTCAAGTCGTGGAGATGGGTGAGCGTGTTCATCCCATCCTCCACCTCGCCCACATTGGAATAGAGCGCCATGAGCGTGAAGCTGACCCACCCCGTCATCTGGCTGAGCCGGAAGGAGATCGCGCCCGCCGTGGCGATGTCGCCCGCACTAGCCTGTCCGGCCCGCCACAGGATCAGGGTGCTGCCGATCATCAGGATCGGCAGAAGGCCCGCGCAGAACATCAGCCCGAAGCGGAAGGCGGTGGACATGCGCCCGAAGGCCAGCGCCTCGACCCGCAGCTTGCCCATGGCGTCCAGGGCCGCGCTGTCTTCGTGCTTGGCGTGACCGAAAAGCTTCACCGTCTTGATGTTGGTGATCGTGTCCACGACCTGCCCGGTCACCATGGCACGCGCGGCGGCGCGGGTCTTGGAGCGCGCCCGGATGCGCGGCATGAAGAAGCGGAAGAAGGCGAGATAGCCCACTAGCCAGACCGACAGGCCCAGCGCGATGCGCCAGTCGATGGCGAACATCAGAAGCGCCGACCCGATCAGGGAGGCCGAAGCGAAGGCGACCACGTTGATGAACTCGCCCGTCACCTCGGTCACGGCGCGGGCGGTCTGCATCTGCTTGGTGGCGATGCGTCCGGCGAAATCGTTGTCGAAGAACGTGACCGATTGGCCCAGCGTCCAGCGGTGCAGGCGCGACTGGACCAAGGGGTAGATGTTCGGCGCGATCGTGATGCCGTTGAAGGCGGCGGAGGTGCCGAAGATCAGCGGTCGCAGCGCCACGTAGAAGCCGATGAAAGCCGCCAGCAACAGCGCGTTGCGCGCCGCATAACCCGCCGAGGGGTCGGCCACGCTGTCCACCACGGCGCCCAGGAAGAAGGCCGTGGCGATCTCCGTCGTGCCGGCCAAGGCGGAGACCGCGAAGGCCAGGATCAAGGGCCGCCATGCGCCCGACAAGCACCAGCGGAAAAAGGCCAACAGCGTGCGCGGCGGCGGCCCCTCGGCGGGCGCGAAGGCCGGGATGAACGCGGCAAATCGGTCGGCGAGGCGGCGAAGCATCTCGGATCCTCTGGTGGCTGGGCGGAGCCCTGGCAACTTACCTCCAAATGCCGTGGAGCGGCATTCTTGAAGGTGGTCCGAAACGGGCCATCTTTATCTTATGAGGGCCATTCATTCCGCCGCCGCCCGCGTATCGATGAAACCACCCGATTGACGGGCCCAGAAGGCGGCATAGAGGCCCTGCTTGGCGAGAAGATCGTCGTGGCTGCCTTCTTCGATAATGCGGCCCTCGTCCACGACGATGATCCGGTCCATGGCGGCGATGGTCGACAGCCGGTGGGCCACGGCGATGACGGTCTTGCCCTCCATCATGCCGTAGAGCGTGTCCTGAATGGCGGCTTCCACCTCTGAATCGAGGGCGCTGGTAGCCTCGTCCAGCACCAGGATCGGCGCGTCCTTCAGGATCACGCGGGCCAGCGCGATGCGCTGGCGCTGGCCGCCGGACAGTTTCACGCCCCGCTCGCCCACCTGCGCGTCGTAGCCGCCGCGGCCATTGGGATCCTCCAGGTCCAAGATGAAATCGTGAGCCTGGGCCTTCTTCGCCGCCGCCTCCACCTCCGCTTGGCTAGCGCCGTCGCGGCCATACCGGATGTTCTCGGCCACCGAGCGATGGAGGAGAGAGCTGTCCTGCTGCACCATGCCGATGGCGTGGCGCAGGCTGGCCTGGGTGACGGTGCGGATATCGGTGCCGTCGATGCGGATCGCGCCCTGTTCCGGATCGTAGAACCGCAGGAGCAGCTTGACGAGGGTCGATTTGCCGGCGCCCGACCGGCCCACGACACCCACCTTTTCGCCCGGCGCGATGGTTAGGGTCAGACCGGTGATGCCGCCCTGCGTCCCGCCGTAATGGTGGGTCACGGCATCGAATTGCAGTGCGCCGTGCTTTAGCGGCAAAGGCACGGCATCTGATGCATCGGTCAGCGTAATGGGCTGGGCGATGGTCTCCATCCCCTCCTCCACCACCCCGAGGGAGCGGAAGAAGCTGGTGACGGCCCACATGATCCAGCCGGTCATCGCGTTCAGCCTCAGGACCAGCGCCGTGGCGGCGGCGACCACGCCGACCGAGGCGACACCCTGCAGCCAGAGGAGTATGGCCCAACCCACGACGCCCACGATCAGCAAACCGTTCAGCGTGACCAGCGCCACGTCCATGATGGTGAACAGCCGCATCTCGCGCTGGAAGGTGGTGCGCGTGGTCTCAATGGCCTCGCGGGCATAGTCGAGCTCCCGCCCCTCATGGGCGAAAAGCTTGACGGAATGGATGTTCGTATAGGCGTCCACCACGCGGCCCGTCGTCATCGACCGGGCGTCGGCACTGGCCTTCGAGGCGGGGCCCACGCGCCGGATCGTCCAGCGCACGAGCAACGCATAAAGGCCGAACCAGATGACCAGCGGCACGGCCAACCGGGGATCGGCCTGCCAGAGCAGAAAGCCCGCGCCCACCAGATAGGCCAGCGCGAAAGTGATGGCGTCGAAGACCTGGAACACCGCCTCACCGGCGGCGGGCGGGGCCTGCATGATCCGGTTGGCGATGCGGCCCGCAAAGTCGTTCTCGAACCAGCCCACGGATTGGCGCAGCACGTGCTTATGCGCCCGCCAGCGCATCAGCGTGCCGTAATTGGGCAGGATCGCGTTGTTCAAAAGCAGCACGTCGAGGGTCTGCAGCGCGGGGCGGACCAGCAGGATGAAGACCACGACCAGAAGCAATTCGGTCCCGTGATCGGCCAGGAACGTCCCCGGATCGGCGGTGGAGAGCAGGTCCACCACGCGGCCCATATAGGCGATCAGCCAGATCTCCACCGCGGCCACGACCAGGGACATGATCGCAGTGACGGCGAAGATCCGCGCGAAAGGACGCGAATACTCCTTCAGGAACGGCCAGAGCCGTGCCGGAGGCGTGTCGCGCTCCGCGTGCTCCGCATACGGATCGACGAGATTTTCAAAGTAACGGAACATGGGGGCCTCGACGGCTGGCCCTCACATATAACGCCTCAGGCCAAAAAGACCATGACGGCGCAGGCGGCCAGCGCGGCGGCCATGATCGTCGTGAAGATCCGCCAGGCGCGCGGCGTCGTCAGCAGGTAGGACAGAAGGGTCCCCGCACCGCTCCAGAACAGGCAGACGCCGAGATTGATGCCCGAGAAGGCGCTACCGATCCGCAGGGCCTCCAGATGGGCGGGGAGGTCGCTGCCATAGCCCGAGACGGCGGCCAGGGCGACAATCCAGATCTTGGGGTTCACCCACTGGAAAAGGACAGCTTCAAGGAAGGTGAAGGGGCGGTCCTTGCCTTCCGCGTTCACCCCCCGGGAGCGGAGGAGCGTCCAGGCCATCCAAAGGATCCAGGCGGCAGCGATGATCTGAAGGACGAGCTTCAGCGCGGGCGCCGCCAGGAGGAGTGCGCCGATGCCGAATGCGGTCAGCGCCGATGTGACGCCAACCCCGAACGCCACGCCAAGGACATGGGGCAAGGTCGGCCGGAATCCGAAGCGCGCGCCCGAAGCCGTCAGCAGGATCACGTTCGGACCGGGCGTGAAGAGGCCCGCGAAGACGAAAAGGTAGAGCGGGTCGATCACCCCTTGGCCGCCGCGATCAGGTCGGCTTTGCTGATATCGCCATCTCTCGCAAGCCAGACCGCGCGGGCCCGAGCCAGCGCCTCACCCAAGGCGGGACCGGAGAGATCGGGCATGAGGTCGGCGGCTTGCAGAGGGAACACGGCGTCTGCGCCCTTCGCGGCCATCTCCAGGTCGCCCGCGTCGACGGCTTGACCCATGAGCGTAGCGCGGATGGCCACGGCCTGTGCCCCGCGCGGACCCAGATCGTAGCCCAAAGCGAAGGGCGCCGTGCCGTCGCGGGCCGCGGTGGCGAGGTCATGGAGCAGCCGTTCCTCCTGCTTGGACAGGCGCATACCCTCCACCGCGCCGCCTAGCAGGGCAAGGCGTGCGATCCAGTCGGTCTCGGGCGCGATGTGGATCAAGGGCGCCAGAGCCGTGTCGTCGGCGCCTGGCAGGATGCGCCCCAAGATGCCGGTTCGGGCCATGGCGGCGATTGCAGGCGCGGGATCGGGGGCAGAAAGCAGCTTGCGGACCTCGTGGCCCACCCGCTCCCGGCTCAGGCGGTCGAGGCCGTCCTGCAAGGCAGCACATGCGGCCAGACCCTCCGCATCGAGGCCACGGTCGGGATCACCGTACCAGGCGGTGAAGCGGAAGAAGCGGAGGATCCGCAGGTAGTCTTCGGTGATGCGCGCCTCTGGGTCGCCGATGAACCGCACATGTCGCGCGCGAAGATCGGCCAGCCCGTCCAGCGGGTCGATCACCTGACCCGCCGCGTCGGCATAAAGCGCGTTCATGGTGAAGTCGCGCCGCGCGGCGTCTTCGGCCACATCGCCCGAGAAGGCGACGACGGCATGGCGGCCATCGGTCTCTTCGTCGCGCCGAAAGGTCGTGACCTCGTGGGGGAGGCCGTCCGAGATGATCGTGACGGTTCCATGGTCCAGGCCGGTTGGCACCACGCGCAGCCCGGCCGCTTCGGCCAAGTCGGTGACCCGCTCCGGGCGCGCGTCGGTGGCGATGTCGATATCGCTGACCGGCGCACTCAACAGAGCGTTGCGGACACAGCCGCCGACGGCAAGGGCCTGGTGGCCGCCAGCCCCGATCGTTGCAAAGACCGCCTGGGTGGCCGCATTCGTCAGCCAGTCATCCCTGATGATCACGCACCCGCTCCGCCAAGCCCCTCAGGATCCGGGCCGTCGCGCCCCAGATGTAGTAGGGACCATAGGGCACGGCATAGAAGCGGCGCCACTCCCCCCGCCAGCGCCGCCGCTCCACCGCGTAATTGCCGGGATCGAGAAGGTGGGCCAGGGGCACGGTGAAGACCTCTTCCACCTCGCCGGGCTCCGGCACGGGGTCGAACGGGTCGATCCGCGCCAGGATCGGCGTGACATCGAAGCCGGTCACCGTCTCATGCCCCGGCAGGCGCGCGAGGAGATGGGCCGCGGATTGCGGCAGGCCGACCTCCTCCTGCGCTTCGCGAAGGGCGGCTTGCTCGGCACTCTCGCCCGCCTCCAGCTTGCCACCAGGAAAGGCGATCTGGCCCGGATGGTGCTTGAGCCGGGACGACCGCTTGGTCAGCATCACGCCCGGTTCCGCACCTGCCATCAAAGGCACCAGCACCGCCGCGTCCCGCAAGACGCGGCGGCCCGGTAGAACGACCTCGGGGTTGAGGTCGAAATCCGATGACGGGGCGCAGGGTGTCGCCAGCGCCGCCGCCAGGGTCTCAATCGTGATCGGACGCGTCATGGGGCTCTTTCGTGGCCTCGAAGCCCAAAGTCGCGGGGTCAAACTCGTAATGGGCGCCGCAGAACTGGCAATCCGCCGTCACCCGACCGTCATCGGTGGTCATATGGGCGATGTCCTTGGCCGAATAGATGGACAGAGACTGCCGTACGCGGTCGGCCGAGCAGGTACAGCCGAAACGCACCGGCTGTGGATCGAAAACGCGCGGTCCCTCCTCGTGGAAGAGGCGCAGCAGCAGGTCTGTCGGCGCGACGCTGGGTCCGATCAGCTCCAGCTCTTCCGTCGTGTCGAGCAGGATGTTCGCCCGGTTCCAGTTCTCGCCATCGTCCTCGTCCAGGATGTCGGAGGCCGTCAGCAGACCGCCCTCGCCCGAGCCGCCCTCATTGGCGACGAAGGGGCTGGCTTTGGGCATATGCTGCAACATCACGCCACCGGCGCGCCAATGCTCCCCCCCGCCCGGCAATTGGGAGCGGCCATAGGCCAGCGCGAACCGCGTCGGGATCTGCTCGGATTGCGCGAAATAGGTCTCAGCGCAGGCCGAGAGCGACCCACCGGCGATGGGCGTGATCCCCTGATACGGCGCCATATCCTTCCCCTGGTCGATCAGGATCGCGAAGTAGCCCTTCCCGATCAGGTCGAACGGCTTGGCGCCCTCCAGCGTCATCTCCGACAGCCGGGCCGCGTCATAGCTGGCATAGGCGCGGATGCGCGCGGGCTCCCCTTCCTGGGTCGGACCGTAATAGTCGGTGGCGATCAGCCGGGCCGGGCCGTCGCCACGCACCTGCAGCGACAGCTTCCAGCGCAGCTTGACCGTTTGCCCGATCAGCGCCGTCAGCAATGCCATCTCCGCCACCAGCGCCTCGATGGCAGGCGGGTAATCATGTTGGTCCAGCACCTGTTCGAGCACCCCGTCGAGACGGGCCACCCGGCCGCGGATGTCGCTGGTGTCGAGTTGGAACGGCAAGACTGTGTCGTCCCAGAGATGGGTCGTGGCGTCGATGGTCATAACGGAGTTCCTGCTTTCCGGACCGGCTTTCCCGTAGGCACCGGTGCTGGCATACCGCACCCATATAGGGACGACCAGCCGAGGACCAACCCGATGACACCCCGCTTCGGACAACCACCCCGACGCGGTGTGGTCTATCGCCGTCGTCCCGGCGCCTATGCGATCCTGCTGGGGCGGCGCGGCGTGCTTCTGACGCGGCAGGTCACGCCCGATCTGGATGAGCTGCAATTGCCCGGCGGCGGGATCGATCCGGGCGAGGCGGTCTTGCCCGCGCTGATCCGCGAGGTGCGGGAGGAGACGGGACATAGCTGCCGCATCGACCGGCGATTGGCGACGTTTCGGCAATATAGCTGGATGCCCGATTACAACCGCCATGCCGAGAAGATGTGCCATGTCTACCTGGGCCGGGCCGGACCGCGTCTGGGCCCGCCGGAGGAGGCGGGGCATAGCGCGATCTGGTGCAGTCTTGAGGCGGCGCTGGCGGGCCTGTCCAGTCCCGGCAATCGCGCGGTGCTGACGCGGTTTGCGCTTTCGACGCGGCTGCGTCCGCGCGCGGGGTATTGAGGGCCTCGGATCCTGGCCGGAGCCACCGCGGGGTACGATACGGATGGCGCTTGTGACACCGGACCCGTCTCAGCGGGCGGCCATGGCCCCCTCCGCCGGGACCTCGTAGCGGAAGAGCAACATCGAAATGTCGTCTTCGAACCCGTTGATACCGGCATGACGATTGAGATCGGCTTCCAGCATGTCGAGCGCCTTGTCTGTTTCGGGCGTCACTTTTTCCAGCAACGCCATCAACCCTTCCTCCTCCAGCATGTCGCCCCAGGTATCGGCGCATTCGGTGAGGCCGTCGGAATAGGCCAAGAAGGAATCGCCCGGACCCAGTTGTACGGTCTCCACGTCGAACGTGGCCTCGGCGATCAAGCCGACGGGCGGGCCGCCGGAACCGATCCGATCGACACGGCCATCGGCCCGCCGGACCAAGGGATGGGGATGCCCCGCCTGACTGAAAACCACCCGCCCGGTGGTGCAATCCACATAGGCGAGGACGGCGGTGAAGTAGAGATCGGAGGTCAGTTCCTGCAGCATGAAATCGTTGAGACGGATCATGACCTGATCCGGCGATTGCGGTGGCCCGGTCTCGTCGATGAAGGCGATGTTGTTGCGGCGAGAGCGCCAGGAGAAGAGCGCGGCCAGGCGCCCCGTCAGCAACGCCGAGGCAATGCCGTGGCCCGATACGTCGATGGAGTAGAGCCCGATCTCCGTACGGGAGATCGGGAAATGGCCCACCAGATCGCCCCCAATTTGGCCGGATGTGATGAGGCGCAGGCTCAGTTCTGATCCCAGATATGTCTTGTGGCGCGGCGGCAGGAATGCGCGCTGCAACTCGCGCGCTTCGGCCAGGTCGCGGTTGATCCCGTCTTGAATGGCCTGGAGGTTCTGTAACGTGCTGTGCACCTCGTGATTGCGATGCAGCAACGCCTCCTGCATCTCCAGGATGCGTCGGCCGGTATTGATGCGCGCCCGCAACTCCGTCAGGTCGAGCGGCCGCGTGACGAAGTCATCCGCCCCCGCCTCCAGCCCGCGGGCCTTCATGGCACGATCCGTCTCGGACGTGATCAGGATGAAATAGGCGTAGGACTCGCGCGCAAGCTCCCGGAAGACACGACAGAAATCCGGCCCGTCCATATCGGGCATCTGCCAATCGCTGAGGATCATGCGGATCTCGTCATCCGTGTCGGCCATGCAAAGATGCAAAGCCTCCGCCGCGTTGCTGGCGGTGACGACATCATGGCCCATCCGCTTGAGAACAGCGCGCATCAATTGCCGCTGTGCCGCGCTGTCATCGACAACCAGAACACGCAGCCGTTCCTGGGCCTTCGGGGGCCGGGCGATCGTCGGTAGTGTCACGGGATCCTATCTCTCCTGCCGCGGGGCGAGGACTAGCGGCCGGTCCTTAACCGCGAATGAAAAGAACAAATCGAGACAAAACCGGCTGCCGTTAGCGCGATAGCAAGGATTTCGTGGCCATAACGCGCCATGGTGGATGATGACCGCATACGAGAGTTGGAGCGTGAGATCGGCTCCGAGGACGTGGCCGCGATCATGGCGCTCTTCGTGGAAGAGGCCAGCGCGACCATCGCCAAACTGGCCGGCGGCCTGGAAGATGCCGACCACGCCCGCGCGATCCATTTCCTGCGCAGCGGCGCGCTCAATATCGGGCTGACCGGCTTCGCGCGAGAGGCAGAGATGGCCGGGGATGTGAGCGCCGATAGCCGGCCCAGCGCGGCGGCGGCGCTGCGCGTCGCCCTGGACAAGACACGGGCCTTCCTGCCGCGCATGTCGTCCGTCGGCTGACCGCTCGCCTGATCGGCGGGATCAGATCAGCAGCTCCCCCAGCATTGGATCGGCTGTGAGATCGTTATGGGCCAAGCCCTGTGCGGTCATCTTGGCTTCCAGCGCATCGAAGGATTGGGGATCCGTGGTCTCGATCCCGATCAGGACGGAACCGAAATTCCGCGCACTTTTCTTCAGATACTCGAACCGCGCGATATCGTCGTCGGGACCAAGCAGCCCGAGAAAGTCCTTCAACGCCCCGGGCCGCTGCGGCATCCGGAGAACGTAGTACTTCTTGAGGCCGGCGAAACGCATGGCCCGCTCCTTCACGTCCGGAAGGCGTTCGAAGTCGAAATTGCCGCCGGTGGTCACACAGACCACGCGCCGTCCCTCCACCTCCGGGCCCAAGTCGCGCAGGGCATCCACCGACAGGGCCCCCGCTGGTTCAAGTACGACGCCCTCGGTATTCAGAAGCTCCTGAATGGTGATGCAGAGCCGGTCTTCGGGCACCCGCAGGACGTGCTGCGGCGGGATTTGGCGCAAGATCTCGAATGGCGCGGCCCCGATCCGGGCCACCGCCGCCCCATCCACGAAATTGTCGAGCGCGGGCAGCGTGACCAATTTTCCGGCCGCCAGGGCCGCCGTCAGGCTGGCCCCACCCAAAGGCTCCACATATCGGATATCCGGCACGCGCCCAACAGAGCGGAGGTAGGCCAGCATCCCGGCCGACAGACCGCCACCGCCCACGGGGACGACGATCAGATCCGGAGGGTTCGGCATCTGTTTGCCCATTTCCACAGCCACCGAAGCCTGCCCCTCGATCACGTCCGGATCGTCGAAGGGCGACAGGAAATGCGCCCCGGTCTCGGCACAGAACGCCTTCGCCGCGGCCAGCGTGTCGTCGAAGAAATCCCCTGTCAGACGGATCGTGACGCGATCTCCGCCGAAGAGCCGGGTCTTGTCGATCTTCTGGCCGGGTGTCGTGACGGGCATAAAGATCACGCCGTCCATCCCCAGATGGCGACACATCCAGGCGACGCCCTGCGCGTGATTGCCGGCGCTGGCGCAGGCGATCTGACCGCCATCCAGCTTGCGCATGGCGTTGAATGCGCCGCGCAGCTTGTAGGACCGGACTGGTGTCAGATCCTCACGCTTGAGCCAGATATCGGCCTTGTAGCGGTCGGAGAGGTAGTCGTTGCGCTGCAGGGGCGTGGCGGGAAAGACGTCCCGCATGGCCGCCGTGGCCGCCTCGGCCCGGGCGGCAAAATCAGTCAACGGGGCGCCCCTCGACCACATGCCCATAGAGCGCGGTCAACGTGCCGACCCCCAAGAGGAGGCCAATCCAGTTCACGACGATCTGATAGATCGCCGAGATCAGCGGCCAGTTCCCGGCCCCGTCCAGGATGGCGGGAATCTGGAGGATCCAAGAAAAGACCAGGGTCAAAAGGGCCAGAACGATCACGGTCCCGGACTGGCCCTTCGTCGCTACGATGGCCTCGTTCAACGTCATGGACTTTTCGATCGTCCCGGCAGGCAGGATCAGGCCACAACGATAGAAGACGATCAGGCCCAGCAGGAAAGCGGCCGCATTCACCAGGATAAGGGCGGCTGCGCCGACAATCGGGACGAGCAGCGCAGAAATCATGGTGGCGATGGCCAGGACGACCAGCAAGGTGACCAGCGCCACAAGAAGGAACCGGCCCAGATAGCCCAACATCAGACTTCCGCGCAGCGGCGGCAGCCACCCGCTCGGCGCTTCTCCGAGGAGGACATAGCGATGCCAGGCCACCGCGACCCAGAGATAAGAGACGATGGTGACCACAAGGACCAGAAGGGCGGCCGACGCGAAGCCCGGCGGCGGCTGCAAAGCGCCGCTTGCGATGGCCTGCAGGTTCACCTCGGGCCAGCCCGTGGACAGCCAGAGCGAGGCTGCCGCCGTCATGCCGTAGGGGATCGCGCTGACCCTGAGAGCCACGGCGAGGT
Source organism: Pseudomonadota bacterium (assembly GCA_039199335.1). Classification (GTDB taxonomy): domain Bacteria; phylum Pseudomonadota; class Alphaproteobacteria; order Rhodobacterales; family Rhodobacteraceae; genus Jannaschia. The sequence goes on along the minus strand of JBCCSY010000009.1, from coordinate 124,690 downwards.
TGTCGATCAGCAGGGTCAACGCCCGCAAGAACAGCTTCCAGCCCAGCATGTGCGAACCCTCCTATCGAATGGGTGACGGTTAGGCCCCGCCCGGTCGGGCGTCAATGTGAGGGGCGGCAGACCCTTGCGGGCCGCGCCAATCGCGCCTAGCCCCTGCGCCAAACATGCGGAGGCCCCATGGACGCGCCCAAGAAAGTCGTGCTCGCCTATTCCGGCGGGCTGGATACGTCGATCATTCTGAAATGGCTGCAGACGGAATATCGCTGCGAGGTCGTCACCTTCACCGCCGATCTGGGCCAGGGCGAGGAGTTGGAGCCTGCGCGCAAGAAGGCCGAGATGATGGGCGCCACGTCCATTCATATCGAGGATCTGCGCGAAGAGTTCACCCGCGACTTCGTCTTCCCGATGTTCCGGGCCAACGCGCTCTATGAAGGGCTCTATCTGCTGGGCACCTCCATCGCGCGGCCCCTGATCTCAAAGCGGCTGGTCGAGATCGCCGCGGCCGAGGGTGCGGATGCCGTGGCGCATGGCGCCACCGGCAAGGGTAACGACCAAGTGCGGTTCGAACTGGCGGCCTATGCGCTGAACCCCGACATCAAGGTCATCGCGCCCTGGCGGCTCTGGGATCTGACCAGCCGGACGAAGCTGATCGACTTTGCCGAAAAGCATCAGATCCCCATCGCCAAGGACAAGCGCGGCGAGGCGCCGTTCTCGGTCGACGCGAACCTGTTGCACACCTCCTCCGAGGGGAAGGTGCTCGAAGACCCGGCCGAGGAGGCGCCGGATTACGTATTGCAGCGCATCACCCGGCCCGAAGACGCACCGGACACGCCTGAGATGGTGGAGATCGGGTTCGAACGCGGCGATGCCGTGTCGATCAACGGCGAGGCCATGTCACCCGCCGCGATCCTGACCCGGCTCAACGAATTGGGCGGCAAGCATGGCGTTGGCATCCTGGACCTGGTGGAGAACCGGTTCGTCGGCATGAAGTCCCGCGGCATTTACGAGACACCGGGCGGCACGATCCTGCTGGAAGCCCATCGCGGGATCGAGCAGATCACCCTGGATGCGGGCGCTGGGCACCTGAAGGACAGCATTATGCCGCGCTATGCGGAGCTGATCTATAACGGCTTCTGGTTCTCTCCCGAGCGCGAGATGCTGCAGGCCCTGATCGACAAGAGCCAGGAACACGTGACCGGCACCGTGCGCGTGAAGCTCTACAAGGGGTCCGCCCGCACCGTCGCCCGCTGGTCCGATCACAGCCTCTATTCCGAGGCCCATGTCACCTTCGAGGAGGATGCGGGCGCCTACGACCAGCGCGACGCCAAGGGCTTCATCCATCTGAACGCCCTGCGTCTGAAGCTGGTGGCGAACCGGAACAAGCGTGTTGGCCGCGGGTGACGGGACGCTCACAGCACTCTCGCGCGAAGGTTATGAGGATGTGTCCCGCCGCGTCGCTATATGGGCGGTCAAAGGAGACCTGACCATGAAACGCCTCGCCCTCGCCGCCGCCCTGATCCTGTCGACAACGCCCTTTGCCCGTGCCGAGACCGCCATCGTGGCGGGCGGCTGTTTCTGGTGCGTGGAAGCGGATTTCGAAAGCGTGCGCGGGGTCGGCGATGTGGTCTCCGGCCTGACTGGCGGCACAACGCCCGACCCTGTCTACCGTAACTCCGGAGACCATATCGAAGCCGTGCGGATTCCCTTCGATGCGGGCACCGTGAGCTACCGTCAGGTGTTGGACCTGTTCTTCCGGTCCATCGACCCGCTGGATGCCGGGGGCCAGTTCTGCGACCGTGGCCTGGAATACACGACCGCCATCTTCGTCACCGGCCCAGAGCAGCGCCAGATCGCGGAAGCTGCCAAATCCGCGGCCGAGGCCGAGCTAGGCCAAACCATCGTGACGCCCATTCTTGAGGCCGGGACGTTTTATCCCGTCGACGATTTTCACCAAGATTACTACAAGAGCAACGAACGGCTTGGCGTGACCTCCGTCGGCCTCGCTGTGCCGAAAAGCGTCGCCTACAAGCGGTACCGGGATCGGTGTGGGCGTGATCAGCGGGTTCGCGCAATCTGGGGCGACAGCGCGCCGTTCGCCAACTGACCTGTTGCGGCCTCGCAACACCAGATGCAATTCACGTCGCCTGCCTGAAATCGCCCCGGTCCCGTGATCCATGACGGTCACAGACACGACCGGAGTAAGACAGATGCACAGTTACGACCAAGAAGCCCACGAGGTTCAATTCAGCGGCCGCGCGGGCGAATGGTTCGGCATCTGGATCGTCAACCTACTGCTGACGATCATCACGTTCGGGATCTACTCCGCCTGGGCGAAGGTGCGCCGGAACAAGTACTTCTACGGCAACACGTCCATCGGCGGACGAGGCTTCGACTATCACGCGACGGGGATGCAGATCCTGATCGGGCGGATCATCGTGATCGCCGTCCTGATCGTCTATAACGTGGCGGCCGCCGTGTTCCCGCCGCTGGCTTTCCTGCTCATCTTTGCATTCGTCTTCGTGCTGCCATGGCTCTTGATCCGCGCCGCCAAGTTTTCGGCGCGCAATACCAGCTGGTCGAACGTGCGCTTCGACTTCGACGGCCGGTACTGGGATGCGTTCATCACGTTCATCTTGGCACCCATCGGCGTGGCGCTGACCCTTTACACGACGCTTCCGCTTCTGACGCGCCGCATGAACAGGTTCATCATCGAAGGTCATCGCCTCGGCAATCGAAGCTTCTCGCTTCAGGTGCCGGCCGGCAGCCTTTACCTGGCCTTCGGCGTCGCCCTGCTCTTCTCGCTGGGCATGGGCGTCCTCCTGGCCGTCATTCTTGCCGTGGCGGCGGGCGGTATGTTCGCGGGCCTCGCAACCGGAGAGCCATCGCCGGAAGCCGTCGCGATGATCATCCTCCCCATCTATCTGGTTATGTTTCTCGTCTTCTTTCCCGCCACGATCCTCTACCGTGCCATGGTCCGAAACGCGGTCTATGGCGGGACGGAATTGCAGGGCGGTCACCGTTTCGCCTCCATGGTCCATCCCGGCCGACTGATCTGGATCGTCATTTCCAACGCCGTGATCGTCGTTTTGACGGTGGGTCTGATGCTGCCCTGGGCGCAAATCCGGCTGCAGCGCTATCTGGCGGAGTCAACGGTTGTGATCGCGAACGGATCGCTTGATCAGTTCGCCGGTGAGGTCCAGGCCGACGGACGCGCCATCGGTGACGCCTTCTCGGATATCGAAGGGTTCGACATCGGTGCTGCCGGAATCTGAGATCACACGCATCGCCGGGCGGTGCCATCCGCCCGACCGCTCGGTCGCTCTGGAAAGCATGCTGGAGGTCGTGGACGGGGAAGCGCGGCTTCTCGATGGGGCGGGTGCACTCTGGCAGTGGGCGCCCATCGCGGAGCTGCGCGTCGACGGCCCGTTGGGACGGCTGGAGCGGAAGGTGATCTTCCCCGACGGGACCGTCTTCCTGGCGCCGGGCACCTCCGATATCGACGCCGCGCTCGGACGCGACGATAGCCGCCTCCATGATTGGGAGCGCTTCCATCCACGCCTGATCGGCGTCATCGCCGCCGCCATTTTGGGCGCCGTTGCGGTTTGGCGCTTCGGTCTCCCGATCCTCGTCGCCATCGCCGTCTGGCTGACACCCGGCACGCTATTGCGCAAGATGGATGCCGGAACGCTCGCCACGATCGACGCCGTGATGATGGAACCGACGACCCTGTCAGACGCGCAACAGGCGCCGGTCAAGGCGATCTTCGACGATCTCCTCGCGGTCCTGGGCCCGACCGATCCGCGTTTCGTCCATAACCTCCAGTTTCGCGATGCCGGGCCGCAGCTTGGGCCCAATGCGCTGGCGCTGCCCGGAGGTACGGTGGTCGTGACGGACGAACTGGCCAAGTTGCTGGTGGACGACCCCGACGCGATGGCGGGCATCCTGGCCCATGAGCTGGTGCATGTCGAAGAGGCCCATGGCCTGACGGCGCTCTACCGTTCGCTCGCGCTCTATGTCCTCGTGGCGCTGATCGCAGGCGATACCGGACCGCTTCTGGAAGAGGCCCTTCTGGAAGGAAACGTCCTTCTCTCTCTTGCCGGAAGCCGCGCCGCCGAAGAGGAGGCCGATGCAGGCGCCGTCCCCCTGACCCGGCGGGCGGGCTACGACCCGATCGGTCTGGCCCGCTTCATGGAAATCATCGCCGAAGAACACGGTGGCGGCGGCGGCTGGCTCAGCACCCATCCGGACAGCCACGACCGGGCGGCCGCGATCCGCGCCTTGGCGAACTGATCACCCGCGGTCTTGGCCCTAGCGCCGTTTCCATCCCCGGCGCGCGCCGGGAGTCTTGGAATGAAAATCCGGCGGGCGTTTTGCCACCCACCGGATGAAGCGCGCCAGCCGCGGATGCCGCCGCAAAGCCTCGGGCGTGTTCCAAATCCGCGCCAGCTCCGCCTCGGAGGCGCTGGCATGGATCTCGTTGTGGCAAATCTGATGGACCAGAACGACCGGGCCGCCCTTGCCGCCGCGCAGCTTCGGGACGAGGTGATGCAGGCTCTGCTTGGCACCCGGTGGGATCGGTCTCTGGCAGAGCGCGCAGAGCGGATCGCCCGTATCAGGATCCTTGGCCTGTTGCGGGATATCGGCCTTTTGCGCCATGGCGAGGGAACTGGACCGGAGGGCAGCGATGGCAAGCGTGGCGGTGATCGGCGCGGGACCAGCGGGGCTGATGGCGGCCGAGGCCGCCGCAAAGGCTGGCGCGACAGTGACCATCTACGATCGGATGCCGAGCCCCGCGCGGAAATTCCTGATGGCTGGGAAATCGGGACTGAACATCACCAAGGCGGAGGCGTCAGAGCGGTTCCGGGCGGCCTATGGCAGCGCGCCGCTTGCCCACATTCTCGCCGCCTTCGGCCCAGCGGAGGTCATCGCGTGGATGGAGGGGCTGGGCCAGCCGGTCTTCACGGGCTCCACCGGCCGGGTCTTCCCCCAGGCAATGAAGGCTTCCCCGCTCCTGCGCGCATGGCTTGCACGCCTGGACGGCTTGGGCGTGCGTCTGGTGCGGCGGGCCCGCTGGACGGGTTGGGATGGCGCGCATCTCACCTTCGCGGACGCGGATCCGGTGGCGGCCGATGCCACAATTCTCGCCCTCGGCGGCGCGTCCTGGCAGCGGCTCGGATCCGACGGCGCTTGGGCAACCCTCCCGGCGCTCGCTCCCCATACTGCGCCCTTCGCACCCTCGAATGTGGGCTTCCGCATCGCTTGGTCCGATCACATGAGCCGCCATTTCGGCGCGGCGGTGAAGAATGTTGGGCTGATCGTCGAGGGCCGCATGCATCGCGGCGAGATGATCCTGTCGCACGCTGGACTGGAGGGCGGCGGCCTCTACCCGCTGACCCCAGCCCTTCGCGCGGGCGCGGCGCTCGCCTTGGACCTGAAGCCCGATCTGCCGCTTGCGGCGGTGCGGGATCGCCTGGCCCAAAGCGACAGGCGCGGCAGTAAGCAAAGCCTAGCGAACCGGCTGCGCCGCGCGCTTCGCCTGGATCCGGTTCATATCGCGCTCCTGCAGGAATTCGGGCGCCCGCTACCGGATGATCTGGCGCCGTGCATCAAGCATCTGCCCGTGCCCCTACTCGGGCCCCGGCCCCTGGACGAAGCGATCTCAACAGCCGGGGGTCTGCGCTGGGAGGCCCTGGACCCCTCTCTGATGTTGCGCGACCGTCCGGGTATCTTCGCCGCAGGCGAGATGCTGGATTGGGAAGCACCCACGGGCGGTTATCTTCTGACAGCCTGCCTTGCCACCGGCCGCCATGCCGGGCGCGCGGCAGCAGCATGGGCGCAAGGCGCGGGCGGGGCCGGGTCAAGGATCGCCGCAGGCAAGCGCGCAGCGGCCCGACCTTGAGGCGGCCCCGGTCGCGGACATGATCGACAGGGCCCTGAGCGGGCGGATCGCCGCTTCAGGGCCTCTCAACCGCGCAATAGATGGGCCGAAGCGCCGCCAACGTCCGCGGCATCGTCTGCATCCCGGTACGCAACCGCGCCGCAATGTCTGGGTCCCGGCCCTCAGCGGAAAAGACCCATCCAGTCCAGCGTCTCTGCCGTGGGGCCCACGGGCTTATATTCCGCGCCCAGCGGCGCGTCCCACCCCATCTCCGCGATGGCTGGCAAGAGACGCGCATAAGCCACCTCTCCTGTATCGGGCGGACCGCGATCCGGCACACCTGCAAACTGGATATGGCCGATCTTGTCCCAGACATCACGCAGGCGGCGGGTCAGATCACCCTCCATGATCTGCACGTGGTAGCAATCGAACATCAGCTTCAGATTGCGCCTGCCCACGGCGTCGATCAGCGCCATCGCCTGGTCGGTCGTCGTCAGGAAGTAGCCCGGCGCGTCGTAGCGGTTCAGCGGCTCGATCAAGATCGTCAGATCCGGCGCGGTGTCACAAGCATAGGCGAGGGTCGCGCGGAAGGCAGCATCGGCCTCGGCTCCTTCGGCGAAGCCCGCCATGACATGGACTGCGCCCGCGCCGATCGCCCGCGCATAGGTGATGGCCTCGTCAACCGCCGCGCGCGCCTCCGCCCCGCGACCCGGCAGCGCGGAGAGGCCATTGCCGCCGCCCTTCGACGTGTTGAGCCCCAGCGCCGGAAGCCCCGTTTCTTCCAGCGTCGCCCGGACGGACGCGGCCGGCGTCTCGTAGGGCCAGTGAAACTCCACCGCATCGAAACCCGCGGCTTTGGCCGCACGGATTGCGTCGAGCAGCGGCAGGTCCGCCCAGAGGAAGCCCAGATTGGCCGAAAACCTCATGCCTCCCACGCAATGTCGAACTTCGTCACGACGTCCTGCACCTGAGTCTCGGTCAGGCCACGCGACCCTTGCCCGCGCGTCAGCAGCGCCAGCCTCGCCGTGGCCTCCAACTCCTCGATGGCGTTGCAAGCGGCCTCCACATCCTTGCCCGCCACGACGGGCCCGTGATTGGCCAGCATCACCGCCGAACGCTTACCCGCCAGGCCGCGCACGGCCTCGCCCATGGCCGGATCGCCCGGCAAGAAGAACGGCAAAAGCTCCACGCGGCCCAGCTGCATGATCCCATAAGGCGTGAGCGGCGGCAGAAAGTCCTCGCCTGGCTCGTGCAACATCGACAGCGCAACCGAATGACAGGAATGCAGATGCACGACCGCCCCGCAGGATCGCGTATCGTAGAAGGCGGTATGGAGCGGCATCTCTTTCGTCGGTTTGTCGCCCCCCAAATGGGTGCCGCCCGCATCGAACCGCGCCAGCCGCGCCGGGTCGAGCCGCCCGAAACTGGTGCCGGTGGGCGAGACCAGCAGGCCGCCATCCTCCGTCCGGGCAGAGATATTGCCGGTGGAGCCATGGGTCAGCCCCCGGTCGAACAGCGACTTCGCCAGCAGGCAGATCGTCTCGCGCAGGCGGGCCTCGCTCATGGCAGGTCCACGCCCGCTTGGTTGGCATAGATCTTGGCGACGGCCGCATCGTCCTCCCGTCCCAGCCCGGCCTCGGCGGCCGCACGGAATTGGGCGAGCGCAGTCTCGGCCAACGGAAGGTCCATGCCAGCCGATTGCGCCGCCGCGGCCGCGATGCCCAGATCCTTCAACCAGATCTCAACGGCGGAACGGGGCGTGTAATCCCCGTCCCGCACATGCGGCCCCCGGTTCTCCAGCATCCAAGAGGTGCCCGCGCAGGACGGGATGACCTCCATGAACCGCTCAGGCGTAACCCCTTGCGTGATCCCGAACACCATCGCCTCGGCCATGGCGGCGATATGCGTTCCCGCGAGCATCTGGTTGACCGCCTTCATGGCCGATCCCGCACCCGCCGCGCCCAGCGCGAAGACCGTCTCGGCCATGGCGTCCAATAAGGGTTTCGCCGCCGCGAAGGCTGCGGCATCACCCCCCGCCATGATCGATAGATCGCCCGAGGCCGCCTTGGCCGCTCCGCCGGAAATCGGCGCATCTAGATAGAGGAGGCCGGCCGCCCCACAACGCGCCGCCATGTCCCGCGCGACATCTGGCGGGATCGTGGCACAGGCGATCACGACCGCACCCTCTGGCAGCTTGGCCGCCAAGTCGCCCGCGCCGAACAGCACGTCCTCGATCTGCCGGGCGCTCAGCACGACCAAGACGGCGGCCTCCAGGGCTTCGGGTGCCAGGTCCACCCGCCCCTCCAAAGCCGCGACGGCCTCCTCCCGCAGATCGAACCCTGCGACCGCGTGCCCGGCCCGGACGAGGCTTTGCGCCATGCCCAGCCCCATGGAGCCCAACCCCCAGACGCCGACCTTCATGCCGGTTTCTCATGGGCGGTGGCACGGGCGAAGGCGGGTCTTTCCCGCATCCGTCGCATATGGTCCAGCACGCCGGGCGCCAGGTCCAGCTTGAGGCCCCGCGCCCAGCCCGCGCAATGGGCCAGCAGGATATCGGCCACGGTCGGGGCATCGCCCACGGCATAATCGCCCCCCATCAGCCCCTCGATTTTCGCAGAATGCTCCGTCACCTGCCATTTGAACGTGTCCTTGGCCGCCGCGACGCGGCGATCCTCGGGCAGGCCGAAACTGTGCTGCGCGATGGCCCAGAGCGGCGCGTCCAGCATCTCCAGCACCGCGAAGGAAAAGGCATCTTGCCGTGCCCGCGCGACGCTGCCCGCCGGATGGGTGAAGGCACCATGCCGATCCGCCAGAAAATGCATCTGGGCCACGGAATCCAGGACGACGCCTTCATCCGTCTCCAGGATCGGGATCTTCGCGAGCGGGTTCAGCGCCCCGGCTTCCGGCGTGCGGGGCATGACCGAAACATATTCGTAATCCAGCGCCAGCTCCTCTAGCAGCCAGAGCACCCGCATGGCGCGGCTGCGCACCCGTCCATGAAGTCGATACATGCCATCCTCCCCGTGGCGCGTCAGTCGCGGCCCCGCGCCATCATGGCGAGGCGAAGCAGCGCCCGCTCCATCACCGCCATCTGAGGTGCGCGGGACGATGAACGCAAGGTCAGGTCCGTCTCCATCAGCACCGACAGCGCCGCTTCCAGCTTGCGCCCGCCCCAAGCGCGGGCCTGCCGCTCCATGGCGTCCCGGCGCGGCCCGTAGACCGGTGGGCGCAGATTGCCGACGCCGCCCGCCACGCTGGCGGCATGGAGTTGTTGGAAATGGCGCGTCGCAGCGATGATGAGGCTCACGGCGCCCGCCCCCTGCCCGCCGAGGCGCTGCATCAGCGGCCCGATGGCCACTGGGTTGCCATCGGCGGCGGCATTGATGACCTCGTCGGCCTCCGCCTCGATGGTCGCGGGGGCCATCAGGGCGATGGCTTCGGGTCCGGCGACCTCATCCCCGGCATAAAGCGCGAGCTTCGTGATCGTCTGCCGCACGTCGCCAGGATCCAGCTGTCGGGCCAGCGCCTCCAGGTCGCGCCGTCCGTCATCCGTCAGGCGCAAGCCCTCTGCGGCGACAAGCGCCTCGATCTCCTCCCGCCCCATCGGGTCGTCATAGAGCCCGACGGCCACTGCGCTCGGATGACCTTCGAATGCCTTCCGCAGCTTCGATGTCTTCTTTAGCGCCCCCGCCGTCACGACCAAGGCGGCGTCGCCTTCGGCCCAATCCTCCAGCGCGGCCAGCACGGGCTTGGCCTGCACCTCCGTAACGCCATCCACGAAGACCACGCGCGGGCCAGGGAAGAAGCCCACGGCCTTCAAACCGTCCAGAACAGCCGTCGGCTCGGCCTTCAGGTCCGCGCCGGACAGGCGGGTCAGCCGCATCTCCTCCTCAGCAGCGGGGCCGGCCAGATTGCGGATCAGATCCTGCCGCTTCAGGGCGACGCGCATCGCATCTGCCCCGTAGATCAATGCCCCGGCTGTCCCCGGATCGGGCTTCTCGAAGAACCGCGCGGCGGCCGCGCCGCGCAGGTTCAAAGGCCGTTCTCGGCCAGAAGGCGGGTGACGACGCGGTCCGCCAGGATGATTGCCAGTCGGCGCCGCGCGTCCCGCTCCGATTCCTGGGTCGAGATGGTGGAACCGGTGGCCGAATAGGCGGTGAAGCTGGTTTCAACCCCCGTCAGCAACGGCACATCCGAGCCGAGGGTGGTGAGCGCCCAAGTGAGCTCCCCCTCGATATTGAAGCGAGTGATGTTGTTCGACCCGTCGATGGCGAGGCCCTCGTCCTCGATGTCGAAATCGTAGCGCAGCGCGTAGCGTGGCGCTTCGGGAAGGCCCAAACGTTCCTCGATGCGCTGCACGAAGGAGAATTGCAGGTCGGTGTCGGGTTCCGTGGCAAGAACGGCGCCGCGCAGGGCCAGAGCCTCGCCCCCTGGCCCGTAGACCGGGGTGAAGCCGCAGCCCGCCAGGGCCGCGACCAGGAGCAGGCGCCTAGACCACCACATTCACGATCCGTCCAGGCACCACGATCAGCTTCTTGGGCGACCCACCATCCAGCGCCTTGACCACCGCTGGATCGGCCATGGCCAACGCCTCGACACTGGTCTTGTCGGCGTCTTTCGCGACGACGATCTCGGACCGCTTCTTGCCGTTGATCTGGATCGGCATCGTCACGGTATCGTCCACCAGCAGCGCCGGATCAGCCTTCGGCCATTGCTCCTGCACGACGAACCCCTCGCCGCCCATCATGGACCACAATTCCTCGGCCAGATGGGGCGTCATGGGCGCCATCAGCTGCGCCAGCACCTTCATGGCGTCCCGTCGTGCATCCGCCCCGGCATCGGATTTGTTCAGCGTGTTCGTGAACTCGTAGAGCTTTGCCACGGCCTTGTTGAAGCCGAACCCCTCAATCCCCTCCGTCACCTCGTGAATGGCGCGGGCGGTGGCCTTTGCCAGATCAGCATCGGCGGCATTGGCAGGCCGGTCCGCGCGGGCGATATCCTCGGCCAGGCGGTGCACGCGCGCCAGATGCTTGGCCACGGCCTCTGCCCCTTCGGGCGTCCACTCGAAATCCCGCTCCGGCGGGCTGTCGGAGATGACGAACCAGCGCGCGGTGTCCGCCCCGTAGCGCGCGATGATGTCCATCGGATCCACGACGTTCTTCTTGGACTTGGACATTTTGATCGCCGGGACGATCTGGATCGGCTCGCCGGTGGCCGTGACCGTCTTGGCGGAGACGTCCACCTCTTCGGGCAGGTGATAGACCGGCTGCCCCTTGTCGCCCTTGGTCACATAAGCGGGATGCGTCACCATGCCCTGCGTGAACAGGGCGTCGAACGGCTCTTCAGTGCCTTGCGGCAAATGCCCCGTCTTCTGCATCGCGCGGGCGAAGAAGCGGGAATAGAGCAGATGCAGGATCGCATGCTCGACCCCGCCGATATACTGATCGACGTTCATCCAGTAATCGGCATCGTCGATATCCGTCGGCGTGTCGACCTTGGGTGAGGTGAAGCGTGCGAAGTACCACGATGAGTCCACGAACGTGTCCATCGTGTCCGTCTCGCGCTTGGCCGCCTTCCCGCATTTCGGGCACGGCACGTCGCGCCATGTCGGATGCCGGTCCAGCGGGTTGCCGGGCACATCGAAGGTCACGTCGTCGGGCAGCTTGACCGGCAAGTTCTCCCTCTTCTCGGGCACCACGCCGCATGTGTCGCAATGCACCACCGGGATCGGGCAGCCCCAATACCGCTGACGGCTCAGGCCCCAGTCGCGTAAACGGTATTTGGTGACGCCCTGGCCTAGCTGCGCATCCACCACGTCGGACACTTCATGCACGGTTTCGAACCATGTGATGGCATGGTCGATAGCCTCCTGACCGGTCATCCGATCCGGGCCGGCAATCGGGCGAACATATTCGACGATCTCATCCTTGGTGGGGATGAACGGCGCCTCCAGGATCTCGGGCATGACCATCCCGTCATCGCGGTCCGCGCCTTGGGGGCGCATCACGTCGATGATCTCCAGCCCGTATTTCACGGCGAAGTCGTGGTCGCGCTGATCGTGGCCGGGGCAACCGAAGATGGCGCCGGTCCCGTAGTCCATCAGGATGAAGTTGGCGATGTAGACGGGCACATCGCCATAAGTTCCCAGAGGCAGACCCGCCCGGATCCCGGTGTCGAACCCCAGCTTCTCGGCCCTCTCAACGGCCTCGGCCGTGGTCCCCATCTTGCGGCACATCTCGCAGAATGCGGCCACCTCGGAACTCTCGGCCGCCAGCGCCTTGGCCAAGGGATGGTCGGGTGAGATGCCGACGAAGGACGCGCCGTAGATCGTGTCTGGCCTGGTGGTGTAGACCTCGATCTTGTCGAAACCTGCGGGCGCCCCCTTAGCGTCGAAGCTGAATTGGCACCCCCGCGACTTCCCGATCCAGTTCTCCTGCATCAGGCGGACCTTTTCGGGCCAGGCGTCCAACCGCGAGAGCGAGGCCAGCAATTCCTCCGCCATGTCCGAGATGGCGAAGGCCCATTGAACCAACTCCTTGCGCTCTACCTCAGCGCCGGAGCGCCAGCCCTTACCGTCGATGACCTGCTCATTGGCCAGTACGGTCATATCGACCGGATCCCAGTTGACCATGGCGGGCTTGCGATAGACCAGCCCGGCCTCCAACATGTCGAGAAACAGCGCCTGCTGCTGACCGTAATAGTCAGGGTCGCAGGTGGCGAATTCGCGGGACCAGTCGATCGACAGGCCCAGCGGCTTCATCTGACCCCGCATGACGTCGATATTGTCGTAGGTCCAGTCCTTCGGATGCCCGCCCGAGGCCATGGCCGCATTCTCGGCCGGCATCCCGAACGCGTCCCAACCCATGGGGTGAAGGACGCTGAACCCACACGATATCTTGTAGCGCGCGATGACGTCGCCCATCGTGTAGTTGCGCACGTGACCGATGTGGATGCGCCCCGACGGATAGGGGAACATCTCCAGCACGTAGTATTTCGGCTTCTCCGACCGCACGGCGCGAAACAGGTCTGCCTGGTCCCAGGCGGCCTGCCATTTCGGCTCGATCTCGGCGGTGTCGTAACGGCTCATTCGTCCTGTCCCCACGGGCATGGTCCCGCCGGGAATAGCCGCGCGGGAGATGTGTTTCTAGAGGCGGCTGTCGCGGATGCGAAGCTGCCGCGCCCGTGTGAGGATCGCATCTTCGATGGCCCGCTGGGTCTCTTGTCCGACGGCACCGGCACGGGTCCGCAACGCGACGTTCAAGGACCGCGCATCCAGCGCAGGATCCTGGATGTAGACGGTGGCCTGATAGGCACGTCCACCGCCGGGCGGCACAGCATAGCCGAACTGGATGACGCCCGAGAACGGATCGGCATTCTGAACAGGCATGAAACTGAGCACTTCCAGGGAGGCCGCCCAAAGATAGCGGTTCACCTCGAGCGTGACATTCGGATCATCGGCATTGCGGAACAGATCGAACAAGCTCGACTGTTCGGAGGTCGCGCGCGACTCGGCGGCGATCGTTGCGGGATTGACCTGATCGGCAATCCGCTCGTCCCGAGACCGGTCCCCGCAGGACGCCAGCAATACCGCCACGGTCAGCAGACCGGCTCCCCGAAAGATCGACCCGTATGGCATGTCCGTCCGTCCCGTTTTCCTGTCACCGCATAGCGCAAGCGATCCCTGGCGAACAAGGGCGCGCAGATCGCAACGATTGCGCCGCCGGGCCAGGATTTCCCCACTGGCTGAGAACGCTTTACGGCGGCCCGCGGGCACTGTGGCAAGAACGCACCATGGATATGGCGAAAACTGGGTCGTTGGCCGGGGCTTCCTTGCGAGGTCAGCGTCGATGGTGGAAACGACGACTACGCCCAACGCGATTCCCGTGGTGGGAAGCACTGCAACACGAGGGAAAACTATGAAAAGAGTTCTCTTCGCTTCGACCGCTCTGGTTGCCTTCGCTGGCGCCGCCGCGGCCGACGTGACCCTGACCGGTAACGCCGAAATGGGTATCTTCGACAACGACGATGTCGATGAGGTCCAGTTCCACACCGACATCGATGTCACCTTCACCATGTCCGGTGAAACTGACGGCGGCCTGACCTTCGGTGCCACCATCGACCTCGATGAATCGGACGACGGCGACGCATTCGCGAACGACACGCAGGGCGGCGAGACGATCTTCCTGTCCGGCGGCTTCGGCACTGTCACCATGGGTGACACCGATGGCGCCCTCGACTGGGCCCTGACCGAAGTTCTGTTCGACTCCGGCTCGATCACCGACGACGAAGAGACGGCGGGTGGTTACAACGGCAACGCAGCTCTGGACGGCACCTATGACGGCCAGATCATGCGTTACGACTACACCTTCGGCGATTACGGTGTGGCCGTGTCCGCTGAGATCGACGACACGGGTGCAAACGACCCGGTCCTCGGCATCGGCTTCCGCGCATCCTTCGACTTCGCTGGCACCGGCCTGAACTTCGGCATCGGTTACCAGGAAGTGGAAGACGATGATGCGCTCGGCATGTCGCTGAACGCGAACTTCGGTTCCATCTCCGCCGGCATCAACTACTCCGAATACGAAGTGGCTGGTGACGACATCGAGCATATCGGCATCGGCGTGGGCTACTCCTCTGGCCCGATCTCGCTGCACGCCAACTACGGCGAGTTCGACCGTGACATCGCCGGTGACTCCGACGGCTTCGGCCTGACGGCTGGCTACGACCTGGGTGGCGGCGCCATCCTGCAGGCCGGTTATGGCACCTCCGATTTCGACGGCGCCGACGACTTCGACAGCTACTCGCTGGGTGTTCGTCTGAACTTCTGATCCATCCGGATCGGTTTCGGGGAAGAGCGGGCCTTGCGCCCGCTCTTTTCTTTTGGGCAGGTGAGGCCATGGGCTTGTCCGATATCAAAGATCGTGTGGACGCCGCCTGCCACGAAGCCGGCAGGCGCCCGGAAGATGTCAGGCTGATCGCCATCTCCAAGGTCCAGCCTCTGGACCGGGTCGAGACGGTGTTGACCGAGGGGCATCGCATCTTCGGCGAAAACCGTGTCCAGGAAGCCCAGGGCAAATGGCCCGCCTGGAAAGACCAATTCCCAGACCTGGACCTACATCTCGTCGGTCCACTGCAGTCGAACAAGGCGCGCGCAGCCATGGATCTCTTCGCGGCGATCCACTCGGTCGACCGGCCCAAGCTTGCCCGACGCCTGGCGGACATCGCGCAGGAAACGGGCGCGTGCCCGGACCTCTTCATCCAGATCAATACCGGTGAGGAGGCGCAGAAGGCGGGCGTAGCGCCGACCGAGGCGGATGCCTTCATCGCTGCGACCAGGAGCATGGACCTGCCGGTCACGGGGCTCATGTGCATCCCACCGGTGGACGAGGCACCGTCGCTTCATTTCGCCCTCTTGGCCAAGATCGCGGCCCGGAACGGTCTCACCAACCTTTCGATGGGCATGTCCGCCGATTTCGAGCAGGCCATCGCATTCGGTGCGACCCATATCCGTGTGGGATCCGCCATTTTCGGCGCGCGCATCGCACCCGAAACCGCCACCTGAATCGCGGCACGCCGCGCCGATGGACAGATCCGGTCAGCCCGGATCGCGCGCGCCCATGACCACAAGACGGGTTCCAAAGCCGATGCGCTGCGCCACCCAAAGCAGGTCAGAGGGCGCCATGGCAACGCAACCCTCGGTCGGAAACCCCGGACGTCGCCAGCGATGGAGAAAGATCGCCGAACCCCGCCCGCGCGCCGCCCGCGGCCAGTTCCAATCCGTCAACAGCACCAGATCGTATAGCCGGTCCGCCCGCCACAGCCGCTCTGCCGAGCCGGGAAACGGCGCCCGAACCATCAGGTTGTAGTCGACATGGCGGGGATCGTCGCACCAAAGATCGCGCGGTCGGATCGGCACGGCCCACCGCACGGGCCGCGCCAGTCGGTCCGGCCGGTAAAGAAGCCCGATGATCCGGTGCGCACCCAAAGGTGTGGCGCCATCCCCTTCCCGCTTGTCGGCCTGCACGCCACCGCGCCCCAACGTGCAGGGAATGCGGCGCCCCCGAAACCGAAGCCCGCCGGGCGTGACCACAAGGTCATTCGGCCCGCTGCTCCTCATCTTGCCCCAAATACCTCCGCCGGAGGCGTCCCGACAAAAGAGGCAGGCGCCGCGACCACCGCCTGCGCCTGCATCTCTTCACACCACGATTCCGTAACGTCTGCGGCGGCTACACTCATTCCAGATGCCCAGACTTTGCTCTTTTCACATCCAGGTAATCCGCATTCTCGGCCCGCCGCCCAACATGCAGTGGGACGCGCTCGGCAACCTCGACCCCTTGAGCCGACATCATCTCCAGCTTGCGGGGATTGTTTGTCATCAGGCGCACCCGCGCCACGCCAAGCCGTCGCAAGAGATCGGCACCCAGGCGGAAGTTCCGCTCGTCATCCTCGAAGCCAAGCCGATGATTGGCCTCAACCGTGTCGAAGCCTTGGTCCTGCAGATCGTAAGCCCGCATCTTGTTAGCCAGACCGATCCCGCGCCCCTCCTGATTGAGATACAGCAGGATCCCGCCCGTCTGGGCCATGGCGGCCATCGCGGCATGAAGCTGCGGACCGCAATCGCATTTGACCGAGCCCAGAACGTCGCCGGTGAAACAGGCCGAATGCAGCCGCACCAAGACCGGCGCCGCCCGATCGACATGTCCGATCTCCACGGCGTAATGCTCCTCCAGCCCATCGCGGAAGACATGGACGCGTCCGGCCCGATGGACGGCAAGGGGCACCCGCGCGGCAGCGACCTCCTCCGGCGGCAACGCGCGGACAAGATCGGGATTGGCCGGAAGCCATGTCACATCATGTGGCGCCTCGGCCGACACGCCCACGACTGCCGGCAAAAGCTGCGCCGCCTTGGCCAAGGCCACACCCGCCCGCCACGGATCGGCATCGCCACCGCGCAAGGTCCGCAGCGGCCCCTTCATCGGTTGGCGCAGGTCGTCCGCCGGATCGGCCACGCCGCGCAGCCAGCGCAGATCGGCTGTCGCAGGCACATCGATCCGCGCGATATCGCCGTCGTAAGCACGGGCCTTCAGCGTCTCGGCCCGGCGGCCGCTGATTGCCAGCACCAAGGACCCAATTGCGCGCATGGCATCCAACCGTTCCGGCGCCAACGTCTCGACCGATGCCAAGATCACGCCGCCAATCGCCACCGGGAGGCCGACCCGCAGATCGGCCCGGGCGCGGGCTGTGAGCTCGCTAGGATCGGGAGATAACATCGGCGCTCCTGAAATATTCCGACCGCGTGATGGCGCTTCCCACGTCACATATGAAACAAAACGCCGCTTGGCGACACGTCGCCGTGAGACGGGCGTGAGAACCGGCGGACGGGACTTGGCGGAGGCATCGGTATCCGTCACGTTCGCGTCAACGGAAGATCAGGGAGGCCACGATGGCGAACCTCAAGAAGATATTGCTGGTGGATGACGACGACGATCTGCGCGACGCCCTGGCCGAACAATTGGTGATGACCGAGGATTTCGACGTTTTCGAAGCCGATAGCGGTGCCACCGGAATGTCCCGCGCGAAGGAACAGCTCTACGATCTGATCGTGCTCGACGTGGGTTTGCCCGATACCGATGGACGCGAACTATGCCGTTTGATGCGCAAGCAGGGCGTCAAGTGTCCCATCGTGATGCTGACCGGCCATGACACCGATGCGGACACGATCCTCGGCCTCGATGCCGGGGCCAATGACTACATTCCGAAGCCTTTCAAGTTCCCCGTCCTTCTGGCGCGGATCCGCGCGCAGCTCCGCACGCATGAGCAGTCAGAGGATGCCGTTTTCACCCTCGGGCCCTACACGTTCAAACCGGCCATGAAGATGCTTATCACCGAGGACGACAAGAAGATCCGTCTCACCGAGAAAGAGACGAATATCCTGAAATTCCTCTATCGAGCCAATGACGGCACGGTGGCGCGGGACGTCTTGCTGCACGAGGTTTGGGGCTACAATGCGGGCGTCACGACCCATACGCTGGAGACGCATATCTACCGCCTGCGCCAGAAGATCGAGCCGGATCCGTCGAACGCGCGCCTTCTGGTCACCGAAAGCGGCGGCTACCGGCTGATGGCATGACCCGGGCGAGGCAGGCGTTGTCATGGCGCCACAGGCCCAGCTTCTGTTCGCCGAGCGACGTTCATTAACCTTACGTTAACCATCGGTCGGGTCTATAGTAAAGTTACCGCGGCGTCCCCGGTCAAGCGGACGTAACCTCCCTGTTGGACTCGGCCGGACCTCGTGTCCGGCCTATTTTTTTATCGAAGCCGGCAGGCGCAATATGAACGTGCCGATCACGCCAAGCAGGGTGACGAGAGCCGCGCCAGCCAAATAAGGTGCCCGCAGCGCCGCCTCCCGGCCCAGCTCAGGTTCAAGCCAGGTCACGGCCAATCCTCCGGCCAAGGCCCCCAGCGGCATCATACCCCAGCCAAAGAAGCGGTAGACGCTGTTGACCCTGCCCAGGAGTTCGTCGGGAATAGACCGCTGTCGGAAGCTCACCGTGACGACATTCCAGAGCATTGCCCCCAGGGCTTCGACGAACAGGGCAAGGCCCACCATCCAGGCCGAGGCGGTCAGCGCGATCATCGCATAGGACGACGCGAACAGGCCCAGCGCCAACCACAGGCTATACGTCCCGCCAATGGCGCGCGCGACAGATGGGGCCAGCAAGCCCCCGGCCACGCCGCCAAATGCGCCTGCCGTCAGAAGAAGCCCGTACCCCACCGATCCGAGGCCCAAGATCTCTTGGCTGAACAGGACGAGCATCGTCAGCGATGCCATGTAGCAGGCATTCAGGCAGCCCAAGATGATCGCCAGACGCCAGATCATCACATGTCGCCATATCCAGACCAAGCCAGCCCACAATTCCGACAGGAAGCCATGCCGTGGCCGCGCGATCCGTGCCGGGATAACCATGAGCCAGATCAGGGCCGCCGCGACGGCAAAGGTAAGCGCGTCAAAGGCGAACGGGGCAGGGAGAGCCAGGGCGATCAGGATACCGGCCAGGGGCGGCCCGACGAAATGCCCCATGATCCGCTCGATCGACCACATCTGGCCGTTCGCACGTTCCAGATCTTCGGACCGGACAACCGCGGGCAGGACCGTTTGCGCCGCGTTGTCCCGCAGCACCTCGGCCGATCCCAGAAGGAAGGCCACGGCACACAGCGCGCCAATCGCCAGCACCTCGTTATCGACCGGCGGCGGGGATGCCAGAACCATGGCGACGATGCCCAAGGTCAGAACGCAGCGGAACAGATCGGCCCGGATCATCAGCGACCTCCGGTCCAACCGGTCGGTCCACACCCCCGCCGGAAGCGAGAACAAGAACCACGGCAGGCGGGCGGCAAACGCCGTCAGCGAGATCAGAAACGGGTCGCGCGTGATCAGCGACGCCAGCCACGGGAAGGCAAGCGCTGACACGCCGTCCCCCAGGTTCGAGATTGCCGACGCAGAGACCAGCCAACGGTAGTTCCGGTTCTCCCGAATAAGAGCAAGCGACATGGGCGACCTCCTCGGCTACCGTCTGCGGATCACATGACGGAGTCCACCATGTCCGACGGCTTCACCGAATTTCTCGACCGCGCCCAGACCTTCTACGGCCAGCTTGCCAAGAACAATTCTCGCGATTGGTTTGAGCCGCGCAAGGCGGGATGGAAGGCCGATATCGAAGCACCCGCCAAGCTCCTCTCCGAGATCATGGCGGAAGAGATCAGCCGAATGACAGGCGATCCGCACAAGCCCAAGCTGTTCCGGATCAATCGCGACGTGCGCTTCTCCAAGGACAAGTCGCCATATAAGACCATGCTCGCCATGCTTTGGTCGTCGGGTGAGAAGGACGATCCCGGTCCCGCCTTCTATTTCGGGGTCGAGCCGGACAGCACCTTCATCGGCTGCGGCATCCCGGGTTTCGACAAGGACGGTCTGACCCGCTACCGGGCCATGGTCGATACGTGGGGCGACCGGCTGGCGGAGGTGATCGACCAGACCGGCGCGACCCTCTCCGATTTCGGTCCCGAGCCGCTGAAACGCGTGCCCAAACCCTACGATCCGGACCACCCCCACGGGGACCTCCTGAAGCGCAAGAACCTGGTTCTGGGGATGCCCCTGCCAGCCGATTGGCGAGAGGGTGGCGATGGTTTGGTCGCGGCCCTGACCGACCGGATCGAGGCTTTGCTGCCCTTCCGAGCCTTCTTGGCGGAGCGTCTCTGACGCCCGCGCCGGTCGCCCTTTCCTCCGACGGTCTCAGCCAGACGCCAATGACCCGGAACATCGCTCTCTACCCCTGGTACAAATTCCTCCACAGCCTGATCTTCTGGCAGGCCGCGTGGTTTCTTTATCTGCAGTCAGAGCTTTCGGCCGCCGAAGCGATCCTAATGTACGCGATCTACGATGTCGCGACGACGGCATTGGAGGTGCCTTCCGGCTGGCTCTCGGACAATTGGGGCCGCAGGCGCACCCTGATCTTGTCGGCTTTGGCCGGGCTCGCGACCGCGGCGATGCAGGCCATGGGCGGCGATTTCTTATGGTTTGCCGCGGCGCAACTTCTGCTGGGCATCCATGCAGCCTTCGCCTCGGGGACGGATACGGCCCTCCTCTACGAATCCCTCGCCGCCGAGGATCGCACGGACGAGGTAGAAAGGCAGGAACTACGCGGCTGGCGGGCGGGCTTCACCGCGCTGGCCCTCTCGGCGATTTCGGGCGGCCTGCTCGCGCGGTTTGATCTGACATGGCCCTATTTCGCGACATCCGTCGCCATGGCGGGGCTTTTGGTGGTGACCCTGGCATTTCGGGATCCGCCGCCGCGAAAGGTCTCGGCCACCTTCCGGCTGACCAGCCTGAAAACGGCGCTGACCCGTCCGATCCTGGCCTGGCTCTTCGCGCTCACGGTCCTGATGTATGCGTTCAGCCATGTCCCCTTCGTCTTC
This sequence comes from Pseudomonadota bacterium, assembly GCA_039199335.1. Classification (GTDB taxonomy): domain Bacteria; phylum Pseudomonadota; class Alphaproteobacteria; order Rhodobacterales; family Rhodobacteraceae; genus Jannaschia. Next base: position 103,836 of record JBCCSY010000009.1, on the reverse strand, counting down.
GGACAGCCCTTCATTCTGCAGGCGCTGGACGGCACGGGTTTCGCCTCGGAGACCCCGCTGGTCAGCGGTGCGGTCACTGCCGCCATGATGACCGTTTCGCTGGGCGTCTCGCTTTTGGCGCCCGGCCTGCGCGCGCGGATCGGTCTGACGGCCATGCTGCTTCTGGCCTTTGCGCTGCAAATCGCCCTGCCGGGCACCCTGGCACTGGTGACCGGACCCCTTGCGATCCTGCTCCTGCTAAGCCGCATGGTCCCCGATGCCTTGGCGCGGCCCTTCGTCCTGGCGCGTATTCAACCGTTGCTCTCAGACGAGAGCCGCGCGACTTATCTCTCGCTCCAAAGCTTGATCGGACGCCTTCTCTTTGCGGGCACCCTTTGGTTGGCGGCCGACGCAACCACTGAAGTTGGCCTGATGCCCGAGGCCGACATCCGTCGCGTTCTCGGCTGGTATGCCGTTGGCGGGCTTCTTTGCCTGATGGGCCTGGCCGCTGCGACGATCAGACTTCACATCGACGACCGCGGCAACTGATCGTCCCACGCGGGATTCACGGAGAAGTCGTCTCCGCCCAACAGAAACGCCGCCTCTCCAGTCATCAATTCAGTTGATGATAATCAGCATTTCTTTCGCAGTTCTGTTCGATAATCCGATCGCTAAGTTGGTGTTCATCGAAGCGAGGCACCCGCCCGCAGCACTGGAACCACGAAGGAACACGCCATGAAAACCCTGATCTCCGCCACCGTCATCGCCGCTCTGACCAGCCCGGCCTTTGCCGACCCCAACGCCGCGATCGCGCACTTCAACCAGGACCTGAACCCGAACCACCGCATCGCCACCGTCACCGACGCCCCGGTGACCGTTTCCACCCGCTCCGGTGTCCGCAGCGACGCAATCGCACGGTTCAACGACAGCGCCGAGCGCAACAGCGACCGGATCGTTGTGGATCGGGCCACGAGCGTCTCGGGCACACCACGCTACGGCGCCGCGTTCTTCGATGCCATCCGGGCCGAAGACAACGACTGACTTCAGATCGGGCGGTGACCCCGGCCACCGCCCGCTGCCGGAAACCATTCAATCGAAACCCGCAATTCCAAAGGACACGCCATGACCCGCCTGCTTCGCCTGACCCCGATCTGCCTCCTCCCGCTCGTCGCCGTCGCCGCGATGGCGGGCCACCCGCAGGAGAACACGAAGTTCCCCGCTGACCGGATGGCCGAGTTGCAGGTCATGCTGTCCGACTGATCGACCCAACAGCTTCACACGCATTCCCAACACGACCCTAGGAGATCTGCCATGACCGACATCCAGACCCCCTCTCGCCGTGCTCTGATCCAAGGCCTCGGCCTTGCCGCGGCCGGCGCCGCCGCTGTCGCCGGCACGGCCGCCACCGCCCAGACGGCCCCCGCAAACCCGCTTGACGGAAAGGTCGCCATCGTTACCGGCGCACGAAACAACCTTGGCCGCGGCTTTGCCCTGCGGCTGGCCGAGATGGGTGCCGACATCGTCGTCCATCATCATCGCGCCGAAAGCCGCTCCGAAGCCGATGAGACCGCAGCCATGGTCCGCGCCACAGGCCGTCGCGCTGCCGTGATGCATGGCGATCTGGGCGAAAGCGCCAACGTCGCAGCGCTGTTCGACCTGGCCGAAGCCGAATTCGGCGGCGTGGACATCCTTGTCCATACGGCAGGTGCGATCATCAAGAAGCCCGTCGCGGACTTCACCGATGCCGAATTCGAGCGCCTGCTCAACGACAATACCAAGACCACCTTCTATGCCATGCGCGAAGGGGCCCGTCGGTTGCGCGACGGTGGTCGGATCATCGCTGTCGGCACATCGCTGACGGCTGGTGCGGCACCCGGATACGCGGCCTATGGGGGCACCAAGGCCCCGGTGGAAGAGTTCACGCGGATGCTGGCCAAGGAGCTGGGCGACCGTCGGATCACCGTCAATAACGTCGCGCCCGGACCCGTCGACACGCCCTTCTTCCACGCGGCCGAAACACCCCAAAGCGTCGCCTATGCTGCCGGGCTCTCGACCGAGGGCCGCTTGGCGACGGTTGCGGATATCGTGCCATCCGTCGCGGCCCTGGCCTTGCCCGAGGGGCAGTGGACGAATGGGCAGACGGTCTTCGTCAACGGCGGCTATCTGACCCGCTAGTGGCGAAGGTCTACAGACCGCGACGCACCCCGGAGAAATCCGGGGTGTTGTCATGACCGCCGGTTGCGTCCACCCGTGAACTGGCGGAATGTTCAACCGAGGAGCCGGAGACGACAGGATGAAGATGCCGCGCCGATCGCTCCGCCTTTCCACGCTTCTTCCCCTCTCGCTCGCACTTCTGGTGATCGTCACCGCGATCCCGACGATCCTGGTGGGCTACACCCTCTCTTCCCGCGTGACCTACGGCCTGCTTCTTCAGCGGGCCGAGACGGTGATGGACGGGTTGGACGCGGAAGTGCGGCGCCTGCTCGACCCGGTGCAGGATCAGATGGCGCAGGCCCGCCGCGTCGTGGCCGAGGGGATCGTGAACCCCATGGACGAGGCCGAGCTTCGGACCTTCATGCACGGCCTGATGGCCGGAACGCCGCAGGTTTTCGGGATCGGATGGATCCGCACCGATGGCACGATGCGCCGTTGGGAACGCGTCAGCTTGGGCGAGTTCGAAGAGCCGCTGGAACGGCTCCCCTTCACGCGGCAGGCCGTTGCCGATGCCCGCGCCGGACAGACCTCTGTCTGGGCCGCGCCGTTCGTCAGCCAAGCGCTCGACGACGTGATCCTCAACTACCGCATCGCGGTGGAACGCGACGGGCAACTGCTGGGCCTTCTGGGCGTCGGCGTCACGGGCGCGGGCCTGTCCAGCTATGTCGAAGACGTGTCGGACCGCTACGATGTTACCGCGTTCGTCCTGACGGGCCGCGACAGGGTGATCGCTTATCCCGGTCGCGGTCCGGTCCGCGCCATCCCCGGCGAGACCGACCCACCGCGTGTGGAAGATAGCGATGACCCGGTGGTCGCGGGGATCTGGCGCAACTGGGAGGAAACCCTCGAGACGGACGAGGCCGGGGCGATGTCCGGCCATGTCGCCCGCGTGGACGACACCTACTACGTCTACTTCTATCAAGAGGTTGCTGGATACGGCCCCGACCCGATGACCCTGGTCGTCGCGTCCCCCGCCGCAGACACGGCAAGCGCGCGAAACGCATCGAACATCGCCGCGGCCATTGGGCTGGTGCTGGCAGGACTTGCCGCAAGCGCGGCCTGGTGGCTTGGCCGCAAGGTCGCGCGGCCCGTCGGAGCATTGGACGCCGCCCTGGGCTCCATGTCGGCGCTGGATTTCGCCAATGCCCGGCTAGACCCGATGGAGCGCTCCCGCATTCGGGAGTGGCATTCCATCGCGGAGCGCGTCGCAGACACGTCCGCGACGCTGGAAAAACTGTCGACCTATGTCCCCCGCGCACTGACGCGCCGCCTTCTGGACCTGCCGGGTCGCGCCGCCAAACCCGAAGAACGGGACGTCACGGTCATGTTCCTGGACATGGAAGGGTTCACCCCCTTCGCCGCCGCCCGAAGCGCCGAAGAGACGGCACAGCACCTGGCCACGCTCTTTGCCGTTGCCGGGCCGGTGATCGAAGCCCATGACGGGGTCATCGACAAGTATACCGGCGACGGCCTCATGGCCTTCTGGGGCGCGCCTGCCGCGCAACCCGATCACGCCGCGCAATCGCTGCGCGCGGCGATCGCGCTGACCCGCTGCCTGCCGCCCGCGTTGGGCGACGGGCCGCGCATCCGGATCGGCCTCCATTCCGGCCGCGCTCTGGTGGGCGATATCGGCTTTGAGGGGCGGGTGGATTACACCCTGACCGGTGACACGGTGAACATGGCGCAGCGGACCGAAGCGGCGCTGCGGGGTTTGGCCCCGGAAGACCCAGTCGTTCTGGGCGCGACCATGGCCGTGTTGGACCGGATCGACGACCTACCCCCCGAGGTGCGGGAGCAGCCACTGGAGGGCACGCCACTTCCGGCCTATCTGCTGCCGTGTGACGTCTTGGACATGATCTCACCGCGCAACTGAGCTCACACCCCACCCTGCAGCCGCTCTGCGATCGCCTCCACAAGCCAGCGCCCGGCACGCCCCGGCGGCTTTGCACGCTTATGCACCGCATGGAGGGTCTCGTCCGCAGCCCCGCCCGACAGAATTTCCAGATCGAGCGGACAGAGCCGACCCCCGTCGATATCGTCCGCGACCAGATGGGCCGGGACAATCCCCCAACCGAACCCCCGCAGCAAAAGGGCCCGCCGCACCGACTGGTCGGCAATAGGCCAGACGCTCAGCGACAGGGGATCGGCCGTCCCCGTGCCCTGCGCACTGGCCGCGACGAGTTGACGGTGATCGCGTAAGGACATGCGTCCGATGGGGCCCGGCAGCGCGACCAAGGGGTGATCCGTCGCGGCCACGGCGCGGATCGCCACACGCCCCAAAGGCTCGCTGGCGATCTCGTCCAATGGACCGCGGATGTTGAACGCCCCGACCACCCCCAGATCCGCATCCCCGGCGCGCACCACATCCAGCGGACCGCCCGCTTCCTGGACCAGAAGACCGATATCGGTCATCGGGAAGCGTGTGGAGAAATCCTCCAGAACCGCGCCCAGAAGGCTCGGCGGCACCAAAAGCGACACTGCGACCGACAGGCGCGGCTCCACATCGCCGCCCAAGGCCCGCGCCCGTTCCCGCAAGGCGTCCATGCGGTCGATGACCCCGCGCGCTTCGGCCACGACGGCCGCGCCCGCATCGGTCAGCGTCGGTCTGCGCGTGGACCGGTCGAACAGCGTGAGGTCCAGTTGGAATTCGAGCGATGCGATGGCGTGGCTGACCGCCGATTGCGCCCGCTGGACGTGACCGGCGGCCTTTGTGAACGACCCCTGGTCCACGATGGCCACGAGCATCCGCAACTGATCGATGGTCACACCGTCCAACATGCCGCGTCCCCATCCTTCGAACTATCTATGAAATCTATCGGTCCGATCGGGTTTTTGCCACTCGATTGATTGGTCCTAGGCTGTCATGTCGGAGCCATGAACCAGAACCGCTCCGTTTTCGCCGCCGATCCGGATGGCCAGCTGACTGACCGCGACGGCATCGCCGTCCGCATCTGGGGCGCGCGCGGATCGCTTCCGGCTTCGGGCCCGGAGATGGCGCATTACGGGGGCGAGACATGTGCCGTCGAGATCGGTACCGGAAACCGGACGCTGATCTTCGATGCGGGGTCCGGTCTTGTCGGCATGGGAACCGCGCTAAGAGATCGCGGCGTGCAAGAGGCCGACCTGTTCCTGACGCATCTGCATTACGACCACATCATGGGCCTGCCCTTCTTCGCCCTGCTCCATGATCCGGCCGTGCGGCTTCGAATCCATCTGGGCGGCGCGGGCGATGCGCAGGCACAGGAGCGGATCGCGGCCTATTTCCGCCCGCCCTTCTTCCCCGCCCCGCTCGGTGCATTTCCGGCCCAGGTGTCGATCCATGGCCTGCCGGAGGGAGAGCATGATCTGGGCGACGGTCTTCGATTGACCGCCGCACCGCTGACCCATCCGGACGGCGCCACCGGCTACCGTTTAGAAAGCGCCGATGGCGCGCGCTTTGCCTATATCACCGATTTCGAACAGGATGACGGGGCAGGCGACGATGCCGTGATCGCGCTGGCGCGGGATGTCGACCTCGCCCTGCTCGATGCGACCTACACGCCCGAGGAATACGACGCCGTGCGCGGTTGGGGCCATGCCCATTGGCGCGCCGCTGGCGCGCTCGCCACCCGCGCAGGGGCTCGGAATTGGGGGCTGTTTCACCATCGCCACGACCGGACCGACGTCGACCTCGCACAGATCGAAGAGACGGTGCGCACGGCCTTTCCCACCGCATTCGCCGCGCGCACCGGACAGGCCATTCGACTGCCCGGCAAGTCCCGCTAGGGACGGATCGGCAGCTCAGTCACCTTCATAGGTCCAGCGATAAGCGGGCGGGGTCGGGCCCTTGTTGCGACCACCCTGCTGGGTCTGCTCCCACGCATGGGCAAGCAGCCCGACGGACCGGGACAAGCCGAAAAACCCCCGTGCCAGCGGCGGCGGGCAACCCAGTTCCGCAAAGATCACCGCCGTCGCCCCATCGATATTCATCGGCACCGGCTTGCCGCGTTCGGTGGCAAGACGGGCCTCGACCGCGCGTCCGATGGTGGCAAAGGTACCCGCAACGGCGCCCTCGGCGGCGGCGGCGTCCACCAGGGACAGAAGGCGCGGGGCCCTGGGGTCCACAGGTTTGTGGAAGCGATGTCCGTAGCCCGGCAGGTAGGGACCATGGCGCGCGCGCCAATCGTCTAGCGCATGATCAATCTTTGCCAGGCCGCATGCGTTGATCTCCTGGAAGAGGGCGACCGCCTGCTCACCCGCACCGCCATGGACGTCGCCCAGCATATTGAGGCCGGTCGCCATGGCCGCTTGCAGGCCCACGCCGCAGGTCGCCGCCATCCGGGCCGCCGCGATCGACGGGGCCTGGGGTCCGTGATCCACCGCCGCCACCAGCGCCGCCTCGAAGAGACGCGCCCGAGCGCCGTCTAGCGGGGTGCCGACGACCAGCAGCCAGATCATCTCGGCAAAGCCGGTCTTTCCGATCAGCGCTTCGATGGGGTGTCCGCGCAGATGGATGCGCCCCGGTTCCATGTCGATGATCGCCGTCCGCCACCAATCCGCGACATCGCTCATGCGACCCCCTCCGCGATCATCGCGTCGATTTCCGCGGACGCATAGCCCAACTCCGCAAGCACGGCGCGGGTATCGGCGCCCAATTGGGGCGGAGGCGCGTCGACCCGGGGCCGCTCTCCGTCGATCATGACGCCGATCCGCGCCAGATCGACCGCTCGGTCGACCCCCGGCACGTCTTCGAAGCGCCCCAGGAATGCGCGCCCGGCCACCTGCGGATGGGTCAAGATCTCGGGCACGTCCATCACGGCGCCCGCCGGGACACCGATGGCGTTCAAGTCCCTGGCCCAGTCGCGCGCGGGCCGTTTGGTCAGCGCCCGCTCCAGTTCCGCGCGCAAACGGTGGCGGTTCCGCTTCCGGTCCTCACGGGTCGCGTAATCCGCCCGCTCCAGCAGATCGGCCCGCTCCAGATATCGGGCCAGCGCCTCCCATTGCTCATCCTTGTTGGCGGCGATGTTGATCAACCCATCCGCGCAACGAAATGCGCCCGACGGTGCGGAGGTGGGGTTCTCGTTGCCCTGCGGGACGGGATCGACCCCGCCGATCAGGTGGTTCGACACGACCCAGCCCATTGTGGCCAGGACCGATTCCAGCATCGAGACGTCCAGAAAGGCCCCGCGCTCCGGCCCGTTCAACGCAGCACAGATCGCCATGGCCGCGGTCAGTCCCCCGACGGTATCGGCCAGCGGATAACCAACCCGTTGCGGGGCACTGTCCGCGTCGCCCGTCACCGACATGACCCCCGACATGCCCTGCACGATCTGATCATAGGCCGGTCGGTCGGCCAACGGGCCGTCCTGGCCGAACCCCGAAATCGCGCAATAGACCAAGCGCGGATTCGTCTGCCGCAGGACGTCATAGCCCAGACCCAGCCGGTCCATCACGCCGGGCCGAAAATTCTCGACCAGCACGTCAGCCGACGCAACAAGCCGCGTCAGCGCGTCCGCCCCGCGCGCGTCCTTCAGGTTCAGCGTGAGCGACCGCTTCCCCGCATTCTGCGCCAGAAAGCTGATCCCCATGCCACGTTCGGACAGGGCTGGATCCGCCCCCAGATTGCGGGCCAGATCGCCGCGCCCCACCGCTTCCACCTTCAGGACGTCGGCCCCCAGATGCGCAAGTTGGTGGCACGCGAACGGCCCGGCCAGCACGTTCGTCAGATCGATGACCCTTATTCCCGCCAGCGGCCGTGTTGCCTCAATCCCCATCGGCCACGCCTTCGGCGCGCTTGCGGGCGCGATACACCCGGTAGCTTGGCAGAAGAACCAGGATCGCGGCCAGCACCAGCAGGCCCAGCGTCATCGGCCGTTCCCAGATGAAGTCGAGACCGCGATAAAGCTGCATGGACCGCGCGAAGTTGTTCTCCAGCATCGTGCCCAGAATGAAACCGATCAGCAGCGGCGCCAGCGGATAATCGGCAAAGCGCAGGATCGTCGCCAGCACGCCCAGCCCCACGAGGATCAGAAGCTCGGTCGCATTGTTCTGCCCGATATAAGCCCCCATCAGCGTGAAGAAGAGGATGAACGGGATAAGATAGTTGCGCGGGATGGCGAGGATCTTCGCGATATAGGGGATCAATGGCAGATTCAGGATCAGCAAGACCAGATTGCCGATGAACATCGAGATGATGACCGCCCAGAAGATCTCGGGCGTGTCGACCATCAGCCGCGGCCCCGGCGTGACGTTCAGCGCGATCAACGCGCCCAGCAGGATCGCCGTCGTACCCGATCCGGGAATGCCCAGCGTCAGAAGCGGTACGAAAGAACCCGTACAGGCCGCATTGTTGGCCGTCTCGGGCGCGGCCAGCCCCTTGACGGAACCCTTCCCGAACTCCGCCTGCTCATCGCCCTTGGCGATGTTGCGCTCCACCGCATAGCCCAGGAAGCTGGCGATCGTGGCGCCAGCCCCCGGCAGAACGCCGATAAAGAACCCCTGCACCGATTGCCGTCCGATCACCGGCACCATCGCCCGCCCTTCCTCGCGGGAGAAGCGCAGGTTCTCGATCTTGCCACCGGATCCGCCCGACGATCCGCGCAGCGGGTTTAGCACCAGAAACAGCGCCTCGGGCAGAGCGAACATCGCCATGGCCAAGGTGATGAAGCTGATCCCCGATTGCAGGTCCATCAGCCCCATCGTGAAGCGCGGCATGTTGAACAGCGCACCTTCGCCCACGGTGGCCAGCATCAGACCCAGGATCGTCATCATCAGCGCCTTGGCCACCTGTCCGGTGCCCGCGAAGGCGGCGATGGCGCTCAGCCCAACCACCATCAGCGCGAAATATTCAGCCGAATGAAACAGCAATGCGACCGAGGACAGGGCGGGGGCGAAGATCATCAATAGGATCGCGCCGATCGTCCCGCCCGCGAAACTGGCGACCGCCGCGATGGTCAACGCCTTTCCGGCCTGCCCTTTCCGCGCCATGGGATAGCCGTCGAAACTGGTGGCCACCGTGCCCGCCACGCCCGGTGCGTTCAGCAAGATCGAAGAGGTGGAGCCGCCGAAGATCGCGCCGTAATAGACCCCTGCCAGCAGGATCAGCGCCGCCGCCGGATCGCCGATGCCGATGGCGACCGGGATCATGATCGCGATGATCGACATCGGCCCCAGCCCCGGCAACATGCCGATGAAGGTGCCGATCAAGCACCCCGCGATGACCATCAGCAGGTTCTGGATCGAAAAGGCGGCCTGCAGGCCGATGAGGATACCTTCAAGCATCGCGTCAGCCCATGAAGAACGGGAAGGGGCGCAGGAAGATGCCCAGCACCTCCTGCACCAGATACCAGATGAAGCCCGTCGCCGCGGCGGCCACGGGGATCATCACGTGGAACTTCCGCTCACCCAGAATGGCGCTGCCGCCCACCAGAAAGACCATCGTCGCCAGCAGGAAACCCGTCGGACGCAGCGCCAGCGCATAGAGGACCATCAGACCCAGCAGCAGAAGCGCCTGACCCAGCTTGTACTCCCCAAGACGGGACAAATGCATGTCCGAAGGACCGGGCGCCTCCTTGCCGTCGGCCTTCTCCAGACCCAGCAGGACAACCAGTCCGACCAGCGCGCCCATCACCGCCAGAACCTTGGGAAAGGTCGACGGCCAGACGGGATTGCGCTGCATGAAGGGTGGCAGAAGCTCATCCATCGTCATGAAGGCCGCGTAGCCGTAGACACAGCAAAGCATCACGAAGATAAGCGCGATCCAGCGATCTAGCGCCATGGGTCTCCCCTTTCGTCAGGCGGGTCCGCGCCGCCGCACCAGCACGGGCGGCAGGGGCGCCGGGCGGACCAATCCGATCCGCCCGACACAAACCGGATCAGAGGAAGCCGAGCGTCCGCATCAGATCGCCGATTTCCTGTTCCTGTGCCTCCAGGAAGCTGCGGAAATCGTCGCCCGGATTGAAGATGTTCACCCAGCCATTGCGGGCGCGCACTTCTTCCCAAGCCTCGGTCTCGTACATCGCTTCCAGCGTCTCGACATAGGTCTGACGGTCGTCCTCAGACATGTTCGGCGGGCCGAAGAAGCCGCGCCAATTGACGAATTCCGCGTCGATGCCCTGCTCGCCGAAGGTCGGCGCCGTATCGTAGGCCGGCACACGCTCGGGGGCCGTCACGCCCAGGATGCGAACCTCACCCTGTTCGGCAAGGGCAATGGCTTCCGAAAAGCCGGTCGACAGCGCATCGATCTCACCCGACAGAAGGCCCGCCATGGCTTCGCCACCGGCATCATAGGGGATGTAGTTCAGCGCGGTCGGATCCTCGCCCGCCGACTGCATGACCAGCGCGGCGACCAGGTGGTCCATCCCGCCGGGAACTGACCCGCCGCCCACAGCGAAGTCGGGGCCCTGATCGGCATAGGCGGCCAGAAGGCCCTGCATGTCGGTGACCTCGCTATCGGCGGGCACGACCAGGGCCGCATAGTCGCCGATGGTTCCCGCCACCAGTGTCAGGTCGCGGAAACTCTGCGGAAAAACGCCCGTCAGCGACCGGATCACGATGGGCGTGGAATTGACCATCAAGGTGTTTTCCAGGCTTTCGGCGTTCTCGATCATATAGGCGATCGCCACGCCGCCACCGCCGCCGGACATGTTTTCGTAGGTCGCATTGCCCACCAGGCCCGCATTGGTCAGCGCCTCGCCCGTGCCGCGCGCGGTGCCGTCCCAACCGCCACCGGCGCCGCCGGGGATCACGAAGTGGATGTCGTCCATCTTCTGATGACCGTCCGCCTGCGCGAGGCCGGTCAGGGCCATCGTTGCTGTCGCCGCGGCCAGAACGGCGCGGCGTGTCCACCCAAGGGTATTCATCTCTTTTCCTCCCATTTGACAGGCAGTCGCCTGCCTCTCATTCTGCGGTTCCACCACGCGAAGCTGACAACAGCCTGACAAGGCTTGAACGTTCGGCCCCGAGGTCCGGAGCGGAGGTCGAGTGCGCTATCTACTGGTCGAGGATAATCTCGAACTGGCCGACGCCGTCATCGGGCGTCTGGCGCTCGACGGACACGCCGTGGACCACGCGGCCAGTCTTGCCGCGGCCGAAGACTGCCTCGCCGCCGCCGAATACGATCTGATCCTGCTGGACGTTATGCTGCCCGATGGCGACGGCCGGGATTTCCTCCTGCGCAGCCGCGAACGGCTCAGTGTCCCGGTCATCGTCCTGACCGCCCGCAGCCAGGTCTCCGACCGGGTGGGCGCGCTCGATGGTGGCGCGGACGACTACATCACCAAGCCCTTCGATTTCTCAGAGCTTGAGGCGCGCTGCCGGGCCGTCTTGCGCCGCCGCGGCGGCTCTGCCCGCAACACAATCGCACTTGGCGACGCCGTCTTCGACCCCCTCGCCGGTACGCTGAGCACTGGGGACACGATCGTCGCCCTCCGCAATCGGGAGATCAGACTTCTGGAGGTCTTCGCCCGCCAGCCCGGCATCATCCTGTCCAAGGGGCAACTGATCGACCGGCTCTTTTCTTACGACGCCGACGTGACGGAGAACGCCATCGAGGTCTATGTCGGCCGTCTTCGTCGCCGGATCGACGGCACCGGCCTGCGCATCGAGACGGTGCGCGGCCTGGGCTACCGGATGGAGGTGGACAGCCCGTGACGGCCACGGGCTCCATCGGACGGCGCCTGACACTGCTGCTGGCCGGTGTCGCGGCGCTCCTGTCGCTTCTCTCCTGGGGCATGGTCTCAAGCCTGGCCCGGCAGGCCGCCGAACGGGCGCAGGACGATGTCCTGGCCGCTTCGGTCACCACCATTGCCGAAACGTTGCGCCCCGAGGCCGGAGAGATACGGCTGGAACTGCCCTATTCGGCCTTCTCGATGCTGGGCGCCATCAGCGATGATCGGGTCTTCTACCGGGTGAGCGCCGGAGACCGGGTGCTGACCGGCTATCCCGACCTGCCCCATGGCGGCCCCGACCCGATCCCCGCCGGACGCGTGCTCTTCGAGACCGGCGCCTATCTCGGCGACCCGGTCCGCATCGCCTCCCTGACGCGGCTCGTCCTGGCCGATGCCCGCCCCGTGCCCGTCACCGTGACCGTGGCGCAAACCCAGGACGGCGTGCGCGCCGTCTCCGGCGATCTCTCGCGCCTCGCGGCCATCCTGTCGGTCGCCTTCTTTCTGATCGCCGTCGGCCTGTCCTTCGTCGCTGCCCGCGCCTCCCTGCGCCCGCTCAACGAGATCACGCAGGCCGTCTTGCGCCGCGGCCCGTCCGACCTGCGTCCCCTGCGCCGCGCCGCGCCCGCCGAACTGGCCCCCCTGGTCGGCGCGCTGGACCGGCTCATGGGTCGCCTGGGCCTGTCGATCCGCCGCTCGGAGGAGTTCATCGCCGAGGCCGCGCATCGGATCCGCACGCCGCTCGCCACCGTCCGGGCCCAGGCCGAAATTTCCCTGCGCGCCATCGAGGACGAGGCGGGCCGCCAACGCCTGCGCCGCATGATCCGTGCCGTGGATGAAAGCTCCCGCTCCGCGGGCCAGCTTCTGGACCATGCCACGGTCGCCTTCCGCGCCGAAGACCTGAGCCGCGCGCCCGTCGACCTGGCCGATCTGGCACGCCGGGCGGTGGAGGCGCTGGAACCGACCGCGACCCTTCGCGATATCGACCTGCGCCTCGAGGCCGGATCGGCGACGACGGTGCGGGGCGATGCGGTCCTCCTCGACAGCGCGCTTCGCAACGTCCTCGACAACGCGATCAAATACTCGCCCGAGGACACCACGGTCACGCTGCAGGTCCATGCGGCCGACGGCCAGGCCCGGATCGACGTCTTGGACCAGGGGCCCGGCTTCGACGGCGCCCCCGCCGAACACCTGCTCGCGCGCTTCAAACGCGGCGCCAACGCCACGGGCATCGTGGGTTCCGGCCTCGGCCTCACCATCGCCGCCGACGTGCTGCGCGCCCATGGCGGCCGTGTCGAACTGGCCCAACGATCGGAAGGATCCGGCGCATGCGTCTCGCTTGCCTTGCCCTCTGCCTGACCCTCTGGTCCGGCCTAGCCGCTGCCTTCGAGGTGGAGGATCAGCGCCGCCTCCAGGGCAGCGGAGACCGGGTGCTGCGCATCCTCTCCACCGCCGATCTTGAGGTCTTCGCCCCCTATCTCGACGCGTTCCATGCCGAAAATCCCGAGGTCACGCTGGATTACGTCGTCGTCTCCTCGGCTGAACTGCACCGCGTCATCCGATCCGGTGCGACCTTCGACCTGGCCATCTCCTCGGCCATGGATCTGCAGTTCCAGCTTGCCAATGACGGGCTTGCCCGCCCCCACCGCTCGCCCGCCGTCGACGCCCTGCCCTCGTGGGGGCGCTGGCGCGACGTCATCTTCGCCTTCGCGGCCGAACCCGCCGTGGCGGTCATCGCGACAGAACGTTTCGCGGGCTTGCCGCTGCCCACCACGCGGCAGGACCTGATCGCGATCCTGCGGGACAATCCCGACCGTTTTCGCGGCGCCGTGGGCACCTACGACGTGCGCGAAAGCGGTCTGGGCTACCTCTTTGCCACGCAGGAAGCCCGCGAGACCGACGCCTATTGGCGCCTCTCCGAAGTAATGGGCCGGTTGGAGCCGCAGCTCTATTGCTGCTCCGGTGAGATGATCGATGCGGTCGCCAATGGCCGCCTGGCCGTCGCCTACAACGTGCTGGGCAGCTACGCCGCCGACCGCCTCGCCCGCAGTTCCGGCGGGCGGGTGCAGGTGCTCCGGATGACGGGCTTTTCCAACGTCATCCTCCGAACCGCCCTCATTCCCCAGGCCGCCGACGCGCCGCGGCTGGCGGGGCGCTTCATCGACATGCTGGCTGAAACCGGCCTCCGGGCCCGTCCCGGCGATTGGCCTCTGCCACCGCTGGGCCATACCGAAGCGCAGGCCGCGGCGCGTCTCGGCCCCATTCGGCTGGGCCCCGCCCTGATGGTCTATCTCGACCCACTCAATCGCCGCGCCTTCCTGGAGGAATGGGAAAACGCCATCGATCAACGCTGATCGCGTTCTGACGGGCGCCAACGGCCCATGGCGCGATAGCATCTCGACATGTTATTGCGCGCACGTGTCCTCCTCCGCCCATCTCATTCGCCAGACCTGCCGCGCCGTCTTTCGCGCCCTCACCGCCGAACGTCCGGCCGTCATCCTTGTTCGGCAGGGATGCAAGAGGATCGTTGCGGACCGGGTGACCCTGGACATCCCGCAAGGCACCATCGGCGTATTGCCGGCCAACACTCCCCTCCAGATCGAGAACGTCCCACAGAACGGGCGCTACATCGCCTCTGCACTGATGCCGAGCGATGACGTGCTGGCGGCGGCCGATCTTCCGCACGGCCATCCGCACCGCACGACCCGGCACGACCGGACGGTCGGCGCGTTCGAACGGGCCGTAGCCGCCCTGGACGATCCCCTGACGCCAGAGCGGCTGCGCGCCCACGCCATGGGCGAGGTTCTGCTCTGGTTGGCCGAGGACGGGATCGGCTTCGGCCCGGTCCGCCCGGCGCGTTTCGCCGACCATCTCCGCGCCCGCCTGGCCCGCGATCTGGCCGCCCCCTGGCGATCCGTCGATGCCGCGCGGGACATGGCCGTGAGCGAGGCGACGCTGCGCCGCCGACTGTCTTCCGACGGCACCACCTTCGGCGACCTGCTCGCGGATGTCCGAATGACCCATGCTCTGGCCTTGCTGCAAAGCACGGACCTGCCGGTGAACCGCATCGCCCTCGATGTGGGATATGCCTCCGCCTCTCGTTTCGCCACGCGGTTCCGTGCCCGGTTCGGCGTGGCGCCATCGGCGATCCGCAAGGGCAACATCGCCGGGCAGCCGGTCACCTAAACCCGAGCCCAGCGACCTCTCCGCGCAGCGCTGTCAGAACGCATGTGACGTCCGGTGATGCGCTCAGGCCAGTCGGCCAACGATGGACGCGGTTGGCGGCTTCATGGCCAGGTGCGCACGGTCGGGGCCGCCGTCATCGGTTCGACGAACAAGCCCACGGACCGAACAGCCGCCATTGTCGCAGCCATCCTCCACTTCTGATCATAGCCCCGGAACCGCGATCCGGGGTTGAGCGGATCGGCACCGTATTTGAGCGTGCCGGGCGCGACCGCGGCGTGCGGAGCGGGCACATCCATCCCGTCACACATCTCGGAGGTCATCCTATGCCCATCGTTCCACGCACCCGTCGCATCACGCCCACACGTCTGGCCGTGGCCACGCTCCTTGCGGCAACATCGGCCAGTGCCGAGATGATGCTGTCCTCTCCGGATATCGCCGAGGGGCAGACCATGGATAGGGACCAGGTCTTCGCGGGCTTCGGCTGTGATGGCGCCAATCTGGCGCCCGCCTTGTCCTGGAGCGGGGCGCCCGACGGCACCCAGAGCTTCGTGATAACGGCCTATGACCCCGACGCCCCGACGGGCTCCGGCTGGTGGCATTGGTCGGTTTTCAACATCCCGGCTACCGTCACCGCCTTGCCCGAAGGCGCCGGAACCGACGCCCTCCCCCTGCCCGAGGGCGCCATCGCGGCGCGCAACGACTTTTCCCAGAACGCCTTCGGGGGCGCCTGTCCGCCCGAAGGTGCGGCGCCGCATCGGTATGTCTTCACCGTCTACGCGATGCCGCAGGACGCGTTGCCCCTCGACCAAAGCGCCTCCGGCGCCTTGGTCGGGTTCTTTGCCAACACGACCAGCCTCGCCCGCGCGACCATTACCGCCCGGTATGGCCGCTAGCGCGGTCCGGTCCGCGGGTCTCAGGCCAGGGCGGCCAGTACCCGTTCGGGTGTGAAGGGCATGTGCCGCAACCGCACGCCGGTCAGCGCATGGAACCCGTTGGCCACCGCCGCCGCGACCATGGGCGTGCCCGCCTCCCCCACCGGGGCGGGCGGCGCGTCCATATCGGCCAGATCGATCTCGATCTCCGGCAGGGCATCGGCGCGCAGGATCTCGTAGTCGTAGAAATTCTCCTGTTGCACCTCCCCGCCCCGGATCGTCACCCGCTCCAGCAACGCGCTCGACACTCCGAAGACGATCCCGCCCTCGATCTGCGACCGGGCATTGACCGGCGACACGATCAGCCCCGCATCCACCGCAGCCCAGAACCGCGGCACCGTGATCCGCCCACTCTCCCGGTCCAGCGCCACTTCGGCCACGCCCGCCGCCCGGCTGTCGCCATAGCCCGCGAAGGAAAGGCCAAGCGCCGTGTCTTGGCGCGGCCGGTCCCACGCGGCCATGGCCCGCACCCGCTCCAACAACGCCACCGCCCGCGGATCGTCGGCAACCAGATCCATGCGGTAATCGAAGGGATCCCGCCCCGCCGCCTCGGCCAGCTCATCCATGAACGCTTCCGCCGCGAAAGCCGTATAGGACGCCCCGATCCCCCGCCACGGGATCACCCGCGCCCGACGCTCCGTCATCACATGCTCCGCCGCGAAATCGTCGATGGCATAGAACCGTCCCTCCGATCCAAGCATGGAGATGACGTCCTGCGGCTCCACCTGCGCCCACCGGGTCGGGTTGAAATGGGCGATGACCGAAGGCGTGCCCACCCGATGCTGCCACCCCAGCAGACGGCCCTCTCCGTCCAAACCGGCGCGCATATGCTGGGCGGCGGCGGGCCGGAACGACCCGTGCCGCAGATCGTCCTCACGGGTCCAGGTAACCTTGACCGGCTGGCCCGTCGCCTGCGCGCAAAGCAGGGCGTCCCGCACATATTCCTGCATCCGCGCCGTGCGGCGGCCGAAACTGCCGCCCATGCTCATCATGTGCAGGCGGACCTGCTCCGGCGGAAGATCCAGCACATCCTGCACCGTCCGACTGGTCCAGGTCTGGGTCTGCGTCCCAGCCCAAACCTCTGCCCCGTCGGCGTCGACGCGCGCCACCACGGCCATGGGCTCGATCTGCGCGTGATAGGCATAGTCCGACAGATAGGTCGCGGCGACGGTCTGTTCCGCCCCGTCGATCGCGGCGGCCGCATCGCCCGCCGCGCGCCAGATGGCCGCATCGGCGCCCAGATCCTCGGCTGCGGCCGCATAATCGGCCAACGTCGTCTCATCGTCCCAGCTCCGCGCCGCAGAGGTCTCGGTCCAGGTGATGTCCAGCAAATCGCGCGCCTGCTGCGCGGCCCAGATCGTCTCGGCCACCACGGCCACACCGTCGGGAAGGGGGACGACCTGCACCAGTCCCGGCACTGCCTCCGCCGCGCCGGTCTCCATGGCAGAGACCGTCTCCCCCTCCACCGGCGCGCGCTGCACCATGGCGTACAACATGCCCGGCAGACGCACATCGATGGCATAGATTTCCGTGCCGGTCGACTTGCCCGGAATATCGCGCCGGGGCACGTCACCGCCGATCAGCCGAAACGCGGAGCGCGGCTTCAGCGGGGCCGGCGCGGCCCGCGTGACGGGCACATCGCCCTGGGCAAGCGTGCCATATGGTATCTGCCGGTCCGAAGCCCCATGGACCACCAGACTGGGCGTCGTGGTCAATTCCGACGGATCGACCGCCAGCCGCTCCGCGGCGATGTCGATCAAAAGGGCGCGGGCATTGGCCCCGGCCTGCCGCAGCGCGTCGAAATAGCCGTACACGCCCGAACTGCCCGCCGTGTAAAGCAGGTTGCCGAAGGCCGGGTTGCCGAAGCGGCGATCGTCCGCATCCAGCTGCTCGACCACCACATCTTCCCAATTCGCATCCATCTCCTCGGCCAGGATCAGCGGCAATGCGGTTGAACTGCCCTGACCCATCTCGGTGGACGGGAAAAGGATCCGGATCGTGCCGCTCGGCTCGATCCGGATCCAGGCCGCGCCCGAGGTTGGGGCCGCGTCCTGGGCCGATGCGACCGAGACGGCGCCATCGGCAGCGACGGCCAAGATCAGGCCACCCCCCGTCTTGAGAAGGGTGCGACGTGTCAGCGAAGCCATGGCAGCCATCTCACACCTCCTCTGAGGCGCGTTCGACGGCGCGGAAGATACGGGAATAGGTTCCGCACCGGCAGAGATTGGCGCTCATCACATCCCGGATCTCCTCCGGGCTGGGGCGCGGTGTCTCCGCCAGCAATGCCGCCGCCCGCATGATCTGGCCGGACTGGCAGTAGCCGCATTGCGGGACTTGTTCGGCGATCCACGCGCGCTGCAGCGGGTGATCTCCATCGGGCGACAGCCCCTCGATCGTCGTCACCTCGGCCCCCGCAACGCTGTCCACCGGCGTGACGCACGAGAAGGTCGCGACCCCATCCACGATGACGGTGCAGGCACCGCATTGCGCCGCGCCGCAGCCGAACTTGGTGCCGGTCAGACCCAGTTCCTCTCGGATCACCCAAAGAAGCGGCGTTTCCACCGGCGCGCTACTCTCGATCGTCTCTCCGTTCAGTGTGAATTCGGTCATCGGGGCACCTCCTGGTTGGGTCGGGTCCGGTATGGGCATAGGGCATGGGCGGTTCCGTCAGGGTCGGGACCGCCGGAGACGTGTCGTGACCGCGCTGCGCTCGGGTGCCAAGTGTTCCGGCACCGCAACCGTTCGGTCATCTCTTGACTGCTCTGCTTGGGCAGGAAGCTAGGGCGCAAAAAGGGGCCGTCCCGCGAATTTCCAGCGATACCGTTATCGACCGAGCGCGTGGCAACATCTGGCCGCCCGCCGCGCCTCGCGCCGTTCCGATGGTCGGACAGCCATGCTACGGGACACCATGCGCACCACGCGGCCCCATCCATGCTTCTGACGTTGGCCGTCTCCGGCTACCGCTCCCTGCGCGATCTCGTCCTGCCCTTGGATCGGTTGACGGTGATCACGGGCGCGAATGGATCCGGGAAATCATCGCTCTATCGTGCGCTGCGCCTCCTGGCGGATGTGGCGCAGGGCGACGCCATCGCCTCTCTGGCAACGGAAGGCGGCCTGGACTCGACCCTCTGGGCCGGGCCCGAGACCATCAGCCGGGGGATGCGCCGCGGTGATGTCGCCGTGAGCGGAACCACGCGCCGCGACCCGGTCGCCCTCCGCCTGGGCTTCGCGTCCGAGGATTACGGCTATGCCGTCGATCTGGGCCTTCCGCTGGCTGGCGCGACGGCCTTCGCACGCGATCCCGAGATCAAGGCCGAGGCGCTCTGGGCCGGAGAGGCACTGCGCCGCAACAATGTCTTCGCGCGGCGAAACGGCGGCCATGTGCAGGTTTTGGACGCCAACGGCCGATGGGCCTCCGTCCTGACCTCACTGGCGCCCTTCGAATCCATGATGACCCATGCTGCCGGTCCCGGCCTGTCGGGCGAGCTTCTGATCCTTCGGGATCGGATGCGCACCTGGCGATTTTACGACCATCTTCGAACCGACCGCGATGCTCCGGCCCGGCGGGCCGCCATCGGCACACGGACACCGGCCCTGGCCGGTGATGGGCGCGATCTCGCCGCCGCCATCCAGACCATCCACGAGATCGGGGACGCGGCCGGGTTCGCCGCCACCGTCGATGACGCCTTTCGAGGGGCCGAGGTTCATGTGGAGGCGACCGACGGGCTTTTCAGCGTGCGCATGTCGCAGCCCGGTCTGCTCCGCCCGCTGAGCACGGCGGAGCTTTCGGACGGCACATTGCGCTACCTGTTGCTGGCCACCGCGCTCCTGACGCCCCGGCCTCCACCGCTCATGGTCCTGAACGAGCCGGAGACGAGTCTCCACCCCAGCCTGATCGCGCCCCTTGCCCGCCTCATCCTGCGCGCCGCGGACGAGACGCAGGTCGTCGTCGTGACCCATGACAGCCAACTCGTCGCCGCCCTGAGCGCGGCGGAGGCCCGGTGCCACGAATTGACGAAGGTGACCGGCGAGACGGTCGTCCAAGTCGAGGACCCTCCGCTCTGGTCCTGGCCGAAACGATAGCCCGGCCATCCTGAGGCCGCGCGGTTAACGATCCCGCCTATGTCAAAAAATGTATGCACAGGGGGTGTACGGGGGGTGTACAGGGGGTGCACCTTGTCTGACGCCTGCCCGGAGCCCCTATGCCCTTCACCCTCGCCACCTGGAACATCAACTCCGTCCGCCTCCGCGAAGCCCTCGTCACCCGCCTGATGGAGGAGGAGGCACCCGATGTCCTCTGCCTGCAGGAATGCAAGAGCCCGGTGGAGAAAATTCCAACAGAAGCCTTTGAGAAACTTGGATATAAGTGGCGCGTGGCGCGTGGGCAGAAGGGCTATAACGGCGTCGCGATCCTATCGAAACTGCCCATGGAAGAAGCCGGGTCCGAGGATCACGCCAATCTCGAACATGCCCGCCACATCGCCGGTCGCCTCGAAAACGGCGTCACCATCCACAATTTCTACGTCCCCGCCGGCGGCGACATCCCCGACCGCACCCAGAACGTGAAATTCGGTCAGAAACTGGATTATCTGACCTCCATGCGCGATGGCTTTCACGCTGAAAAGCCTGGGAAATCCATCCTGGTCGGCGACCTGAACATCGCGCCGCGCGAAGACGATGTCTGGTCCCATAAGCAGCTCCTGAAGGTCGTCAGTCACACGCCCATCGAAGTCGAGCACCTCGCCCAAACCCAAGATGCCGGCGACTGGATCGACATCACCCGCAAGGACATCCCCGAAGGCCAACTCTATTCCTGGTGGTCCTATCGTTCCCCCGATTGGGACAAGGCCGACAAGGGTCGCCGCCTCGATCATATCTGGGCCACGCCGGACATTGCGAGCGCCGGGCATTCCAGCCGCGTACTGCGTCACGTTCGGGGTTGGGACAAGCCATCGGATCACGCGCCCGTCTTCGCAACCTTCGACCTTTAAATCTGGGGTCTCCGGGGTCATATGACCGGCGACCATCGAAGGAATGTCGCCATGCTCGAACTCGGCCAGGCCCAACCGCAAGCCAGTGATCCCGATCTGATCAAGGACGTCTCGGAAGCGACTTTCATGCAGGACGTGGTGGAGGTCAGCCAAACCACCCCCGTAATCGTCGACTTCTGGGCCCCCTGGTGCGGGCCCTGCAAAACGCTGGGACCGCAGCTCGAAGCGGCGGTTCAGGCTGCGGGCGGCAAGGTCCGTATGGCAAAGGTCGATGTGGACCAGAACCAGGCGATTGCGGCCCAGTTGCGTATCCAGTCGATCCCCACTGTCTACGCCTTCTATCAGGGCCAGCCGGTCGACGCCTTTCAGGGCGCGGTCAGCCAGGCGGAAGTGCAGGCCTTCGTGGAACGCGTGGCGGCGCTGAATTCCGAAGATGGCGG
Source organism: Pseudomonadota bacterium (assembly GCA_039199335.1). Lineage (GTDB taxonomy): Bacteria > Pseudomonadota > Alphaproteobacteria > Rhodobacterales > Rhodobacteraceae > Jannaschia. The sequence continues at coordinate 82,450 of JBCCSY010000009.1, read as the reverse complement.
CCTCGGAGAGGCTGTTGCCGCCGCAGAGGAGATGTTGGAGCAGGGCGCCGCCGTGGATGCAGCCCAGACCTTTGCTGCCATTCTGGGCGAGGCGCCGGAAAACGCGGCCGCCTATGCCGGATTGGTCCGCGCGCATCTCGCGCTGGACGAACTGGACCAGGCGCAGAGCCTCTTGGCGAACGTTCCTGCAAGTATCGAGGCCGCCCCCGAGATCGAGGGCGCGCGCGCACAAGTGGCCTTGGCCCAGCAGGCCGCCGATGCAGGCCCCGTGGGAGAGTTACGCGCCAGCGTCGAGGCCAATGCCGATGACCATCAGGCCCGTTTCGATCTGGCAGCGGCCCTCCAGGCTCAGGGCGATACCGAGGGCGCGATCGAAGAGCTGCTGGAACTGTTCCGCCGGGACCGCGAATGGAACGATGGCGCGGCGCGCAGTCAACTGTTCACGATCTTCGACGCAGCGGGGCCGAAGGATCCGCTGGTCCAGAAAGGCCGCCGCCGTCTGTCGTCGATGATCTTTGCATGAGTAGGGAACGCGCTACCTGAAGCGGATGTATTTGTCTGGCGACCTTCCCCCAACGATCCCTGTCTTTCCCTTGCCCGGGGCACTCTTGCTGCCGCGCGCACGGCTTCCGCTGCACATTTTCGAGCCGCGCTATCTGCAGATGATCGACGATTGTCTAAAGACAGAGCATCGGCTGATCGGGATGGTTCAGCCCCGGGCGCAACCGGGTAAGGACGGGCGGGCGCTCCAATCCATCGGCTGTGCCGGGCGGCTGACCCAGCTGTCCGAGACGGAGGACCGCCGCTATATGATCACCCTCGCCGGGGTGTCGCGGTACCGCATTACGCGGGAGATTTCGGGCTTTGCGCCTTATCTGAAGGCCGACATCAGCTGGGACGGGTTCGAAAGGGACCGTGGCAAGCCGGAGATCGACGAGACCTTCGACCGCCCGGCCTTTCTGACCTTGTTGCGTCGATATTTCGAGAACCAGGAGCTTCGGACCGATTGGGACAGTCTCAAAGACGCCGACGAAGAATTGCTGATCAACTCGCTCTCGATGCTGTGTCCATTTGAGCCCGAGGAAAAGCAGGCCTTGCTCGAAGCGCCGAGCCTGGCGACCCGGCGGGAGACCATGGTGACGCTGATGGAGTTTGCCCTGCGTGGCGCAGGCGGCGAAGAGACGGTGCAATGAGCAACACCGAACATGACCGCCGGATGTTGGAGGCGCTGGTCTGTCCGCAAACACGCGGTCCGTTGACCTGGGATGCGGAGGCGCAAGAACTGATTTCGAAATCCGCTGGGCTGGCCTATCCGATCCGCGGCGGGATCCCGATCATGCTTGTGGATGAGGCGCGAAAGCTCGACTGACGCTTTACGTTTGCATCAGGCTCGGCAGGTCTCCGGTCAGCCCCGCGGCTTCGCGGATGATGCGGCGGCGGATCGGCGCGATAGCATTGATCGCGCCCATGCCCAGGTCGCGGCCGATACGCAGCAGCGAATTGTCGTTCGAGAAGAGGCGGTTCACACTGTCCGTGAACAGCCCCATCGCCGCGCCGTCAAAGCGGCGCCAGCGCTGGTACCGGGCCAGAACGTCGGCGGCGCCGATATCCTCGCCCCGCCGCAGCGCCTCTCCCATCACGTCTGACAGGGCAGCCACGTCCTTGATCCCCAGATTGAGCCCCTGGCCCGCGATGGGATGGATACCGTGGGCCGCATCCCCCAGCAGGGCCACGCGTGCCGCGACAAGGCTGTCGGCCAGCGACAGCGTCAAGGGCCAGGCGCCACGCTCGCCCACGAGGTCGATCTCGCCCAGGAAACTGCCGAAGCGCGGCCGAAGGATGTCGAGGTACTCCGCCGCCGGCAAGTCGTTCAGGCGGGCCGCATCTTGCGCCGTCTCGGTCCAGACCAGGCTAGAGCGCCGCTCGGTGAGCGGCAGAATCGCGAGAGGACCGGGAGGCATGAAGAACTGATGCGCGACGCCACAATGGTCCCTCTCATGGGTCACCGCGCAGACGAGGGAGGTCTGGCCGTAGTCCCGCCGGGTCCAGGTGATGCCCGCCCGCGCCCCGACCTGGCTCCGGCGACCGTCGCAGCCCAGGAGCAGGCGCCCCGCGATGTTCTTCTTTGCGGCGGTGACGCGGACATTTGGTCCATTGACCGCCTGCGCTGTGGCAGGCGCGTTGAACCGCATCTCGATCAAAGGCTCCGCTTCACACGCCGCGATGAGGGCCGTCCGCAAGTGCCGGTCTTCGACCATGGCGCCCATCATCGGCTCGCCGATTTCGCTGGCCTCGAAGCGCAGATGCAGCGGGGACGCGCCTTCGCCCGCGCGCCCGTCGCTGGCCCGGATGCCGGTGATCGGCTCGTGGACAAGGCCATCCCAGAGATCGAGCCCCCGAAGCAGCCGGATGGAGCCAAGCGCAAGCGCATAGGCCCGCCCCGTGAAAGCCGCGTTCTTCCGCGGCTTGGGCGCTGCGTCCAGAACAAGGCTCGACAGACCGACGCGCGCCAGGCCCAGCGCGGCGAGGGGGCCCGTGAGGCCGCCGCCGACGATGATCACATCCGCATCCATGCCCCCGACATACGCGCCCGGCGGCCATTGTCCATCGCGGGGCCGACCCCTAGCGTGACCCGCGACGATATGACGGGGGGCCGAGATGCGGGACTGGTTGTGGATGGGCGCTGGCGCGCTGGGCCGGGGAATCGCACGCGGCGAGATCGACGCCGAAGCGTTGACGGAGACCTATCTGGCCGCCATCGCTGAAGACGATCGCGTCGAGACGATCTATGCACGTACGACACCGGACCGGGCGCGGGCGGAAGCGGCGGCGGCAGCGGCACGGGCGAAAACCGGGCTGCGGCGGGGGCCGCTGGATGGTGTGCCGGTCAGTTGGAAAGACCTGTTCGACAGCGCGGGCATCGCGACGGAAGCGGGGTCGGCCCTCCTGTCGGGGCGCGTGCCGCGGGACGATGCGGAGGTGTTGGCCACGGCCACGGCGGCGGGCGCGGTCTGTCTGGGCAAGACGCATATGAGCGAGCTGGCCTTCTCTGGGCTGGGGCTGAACCCGATCACGGCGACGCCGCCCAACGTTCATGACCCCGCGTTAGTGCCCGGCGGGTCGTCCTCGGGCGCCGCCGCCTCGGTGGCGTTCGGCCTGGCGCCTCTGGCCATCGGGTCGGATACCGGCGGATCGGTGCGAAACCCGGCGGCCTGGAACGACCTGGTGGGGCTGAAGACGACGTGGGGGCGGCTGAGCCTGCGCGGCGTCGTGCCTCTGGTGGAGAGCATCGACACCGTCGGCCCGCTTTGCCGAAACGTGGAAGATGCGGCCTTGGCGCTGGCACTGCTGGAGGGTGGCAAGGCACCGGATCTGGCGGAGGCGACGCTGAGCGGCACGCGGCTTCTGGTCCTTGAGGATTTCGCGGAGACAAGCCGGGATGCGCCCCGCGCCGCCTTTGCCCATGCCGTCGAACGGTTCCAGGATGCAGGCGCGACGGTGGAGCACAAGGCGCTGGCGCCGGTGGGCCGTGCCATGGAGCTATCCGCCCTTCTCTTCGCGCCGGAAGCCTATGCGACCTGGCGCGAGGAGATCGAAGCCGCGCCCGGCAAGATGTTCCAACCGATCCTGGAACGGTTCCGCACCGGCAAAGGGGTCGAGGCCGCAGACGTGATCGCCGCCTACCGGACCCAGCAGGTGGCGAAGGCCGACTACCTGAAGGAAACCGCCGGCTACGACGCGGTGATCCTCCCCACCGTCGCGATCCTGCCACCGGATCGGGAACGGCTGCTCTCGGATCCGGGCTACTACGTCGAAGAAAACCTGCTGGCGCTGCGCAACACCCGCGTCGGCAACCTGCTGGGGCTGTGCGGCCTCACGCTGCCCACGGGCGTGCCGTCCTGCGGCGTCATGGCCCTGTGCCCGCCCATGCAGGAAGAGCGCCTTCTGAGGCTGGGCGCGGCCATGGAAGCGGCGCTGGCCTGAAAGCCACACCGCCCTGACAAGGCGGCCCTTTTCGTTGGACCCCGCCCCGGCGGATCGGCTATCCTGTCGCAAACGGGGCCGTCAGAGCATCCGTAAGAGGCACAGGCATGAATTCTCCGCAGCGGTTCTCCGAACTGCCTGAATATGCGTTTCCGCGCCTGCGGACGTTGCTGGGCGACCTGTCGCCGGGCGCGGACGATCCCGTGGAGATGACCATCGGCGATCCGCGCCATGCGCCGCCTGCCTTTGTGGGCGAGGTAATCGCGCGCCATCAGGCCGGGTTCATGTCCTATCCGCCCAATGAGGGGGCGCCGGAACTGCGCAACGCCTGCGCGGCCTGGCTGCAGCGCCGCTATGGCTACAGCGCCGATCCCGAGACCGACGTCTTGGTGCTGAACGGCACGCGCGAAGGGCTCTATAACGTGTCCATGGCGCTCTGCCCCGAGACGAAGAACGGGCAGCGTCCCGTCATCCTGACGCCGAACCCGTTCTACCAAGTCTATGCCGTGGCTTCGCTCTCGGTCGGGGCGGAGCCCGTCTATGTGAACGCGACCGAAGCCACCGGGCATCTGCCGGATTTCGGCGCGCTGGACCCAGAGATCCTGAGCCGGACCACACTCGCCTATATCTGCTCGCCCGCCAATCCGCAGGGGGCCGTGGCGTCCATGGCCTACTGGCGCGACCTGCTGGCCTTGGCCGAGCGGCACGATTTCAAGATCTTGGCCGATGAATGCTACGCAGAGATCTATCGCGGCGAACCGCCCACCGGCATCATGGAGGCCGTGACTGAGACGGGCGCCGACCCGGAGCGGGTAGTGGCGTTCCATTCCCTGTCGAAGCGGTCGAACCTGGCCGGGCTGCGGTCTGGTTTCGCCGTCTCCGGACCGCGCAACATCGCGCGGATGAAGCAGCTTCGCGCCTATGCGGGCGCTCCCTTACCCCTGCCCTTGCAGATGGCAGCGGCGACCGTCTGGGATGACGAGGATCATGTGGTCGAGAACCGCAAGCTCTACGCGGCAAAGTTCGCGGCGGCGGAACGGCTTCTCGGCAATCACGCCGCCATCCCGGAGGCGGGCTTCTTTCTGTGGCTTCCGGCGCCGGGTGGTGACGGGGAAGCCGCGACCCTGCGGCTCTGGTCCGAGGCCGGGGTGAAGGTTCTACCCGGCGCCTATCTCGCCCGCGACACGGCGGACGGAAACCCCGGCACCGCCTTCATTCGCGCCGCCCTCGTGGCGCCACTGGACGATACGGTCCGCGGCCTAACCCGGCTGCGCGACACGCTCTACACGTAAGGAATTTGAGGCACATGGCGTATCAGGTTCGGCAACGCGATCCCCTTCTCGACAGCTCGGTCCAGATCACACTGGCCCGGCGTGGGCGCGAGGGGATGGGATTGTTGATGGCCGTTCTCGGCGTCGCCCTGGCCGCGATGCTCTGGAGCTACCATCCGGATGATCCGTCCTGGCTGACCTCAACAGATGCGGCGCCACGCAACTGGCTTGGGACGATCGGTGCCACGCTAGCGGCACCGCTCTACCTCGTCTTGGGCTATGGCGGTTTGGGTCTGGCCGCCGGGCTTTTCATCTGGGGGCTACGCTTCGCGTTCCATCTTGGCTCCGAACGGGTCTTGCCGCGCGCGCTCTTCGTGCCGGGCTGGGTTCTGATCCTGTCGCTCTATGCGGCATCCCTCGTCCCGCACGACGGATGGGCGCATGATTTCGGGCTGGGCGGCCTGTTCGGTGATACGGCTATGGGCGCGCTTCTATCGATCCTGCCGATCACGGCAAGCCTCGGGCTGAAGATGCTCTCCCTTCTCATCGCGGTGGTCATGGTGGCTTTCGGCATCTGGGTGCTGGGCTTCACGCGGTCCGATACGCGGCAAGCCGGACTGTTCGTTTTGGCCGGGTTCGGAAGCGTAGTGCACCTGACGCGGCTTGCCGCCGGAAGTGCGGCAAAGGGGGCAACGAAGGGTACGGCGCGCGCCGCAGAAGAATTAAAAGCCCGAAAGGAGGCCCGGCGGGCCAAGCGGCAATTAGCCGAAGCAGCACCGAAGGCCGTCGAGGACCAGGATATCGCGGCAAAGCCCGGTCTCCTAGCCCGCATCCTGCCGGCGCGGCCCGGTACAGAGGTGACCGGAGACGACGGTATCGACGCCCCGGAACTGAATGATGGCGACCGCATCCAGGCCCGGATCGCCAATGCTGTGCGGACGCGGGTGCGTCGCGCCACAATCGCCCAAGCCTTGCAGCCGTCGGAGCCGGAACCGACCCCCGTCTTCGAGCGGACGGAACCCACGTTGACCGCCGCGCCGAATGCCGTGCCTGCCCCGGAGGATCCCGCACCCCAACCCATAGCCGATCCCACGCTGGAGCGGCCATCGGTGGTCGTACAGGCCCCGGCCAAGCCCGCTCAACCCTCGCGCAAAGCCAAGGCCGAGGCGCAGCCCGCCCTCCAATTCGAGGATCGGCAGGCCGAATACGAAACGCCGCCCCTCTCACTCCTCGCCGATCCCTCCACGATCGAGCGGCACCACCTGTCCGATGACGCATTGGAGGCCAATGCGCGGATGCTTGAGGCCGTGCTGGACGATTACGGCGTCAAGGGTGAGATCGTGAGCGTCCGTCCTGGTCCCGTCGTCACCATGTACGAGCTGGAGCCCGCCCCCGGCCTCAAGGCCAGCCGGGTGATCGGTCTGGCGGACGATATCGCACGGTCCATGTCGGCTTTGTCGGCCCGTGTCTCCACCGTGCCCGGCCGATCGGTGATCGGGATCGAACTCCCCAATGAGCGGCGCGAGAAGGTCGTCCTGCGCGAGATCCTGTCGGCCCGCGATTTCGGGGACAGCACGATGTCGCTGCCCCTGGCTTTGGGCAAGGATATCGGCGGCGCGCCCGTGGTGGCGAACCTGGCCAAGATGCCCCACCTGCTGATCGCGGGGACGACCGGTTCCGGTAAGTCGGTGGCGATCAATACCATGATCCTGAGCCTGCTTTACCGGCTTTCCCCGGAAGAGTGCCGGATGATTATGATCGACCCCAAGATGCTGGAACTCAGCGTCTATGACGGCATCCCGCATTTGCTGTCGCCCGTGGTCACCGATCCGAAGAAGGCCGTCGTCGCCCTGAAATGGGTCGTGGGTGAGATGGAGGAGCGTTATCGCAAAATGTCCCGCATGGGCGTCCGTAATATCGAGGGCTACAATGGCCGCGTGAAGGATGCCCTCTCCAAAGGGGAGATGTTCAGCCGCACCGTGCAGACCGGCTTCGACGAGGAAACCGGTGATCCGGTCTTCGAGACGGAGGAGCATGAGCCCGTCAAGCTGCCGTATATCGTGGTCGTGGTTGACGAGATGGCCGACCTGATGATGGTCGCGGGCAAGGAGATCGAGGCTTGCATTCAGCGCTTGGCGCAGATGGCGCGGGCGTCGGGCATTCACTTGATCATGGCGACGCAGCGTCCGTCTGTGGACGTGATCACCGGCACGGTGAAGGCCAACTTCCCCACCCGGATCAGCTTCCACGTGACGTCCAAGATCGACTCCCGGACGATCCTGGGCGAGATGGGCGCAGAGCAGCTTCTGGGCATGGGCGACATGCTCTACATGGCCGGCGGCTCCAAGATCACCCGCGTTCACGGCCCGTTCTGCTCGGACGAAGAGGTCGAGGAGATCGTGAACCACCTCAAGAGTTTCGGGCCGCCCGAATATGCCGCCAGCGTACTGGATGGCCCGGATGAAGAGGTGTCTTCGGATATCGATGCCGTTCTTGGCCTGACGGGCGGAAATACGGGCGGCGAGGATGCCCTTTACGACCAGGCAGTGGCCATCGTCGCGCGGGACCGGAAGTGCTCCACCTCCTACATCCAGCGCAAGCTGGGCATCGGCTACAACAAGGCCGCGCGCCTGGTGGAGCAGATGGAGGAGAACGGCGCGGTCACCGCGGCGAACCATGTGGGCAAGCGCGATATTCTGCTGCCGGAACCCGGCGGCGCGTGAAGCCACCCGTCGTGTCGGGGCCTTGTCGCGGCCCCGGTATCGCCTAGCGTTGTGCTATGTCGATCCAAGGCTCCGCCCGCACGCTGCTGACGCGGCTTGTCTTTCTCGCCCTCTTCATCGGCGCGCTCTGGGTCTTGCAGGCGGTCAATTGGATCACGGGGTATCAGCTGAACAGCGCTTTCGGTTTGATCCCCCGTCGACTTTTCGGCCTGGACGGGATCGCCGGGATGCCGCTGCTGCACGGAAGTTTCGGACATCTTGCATCGAACACGCCGCCGCTTCTGGTGATGGGGGCGCTTCTTGCGGCGACGGCCACGCGGGCGCTTTTCCTGGTGAATGCGATCATCGTGGGCGCGGGTGGCGCCTTGGTCTGGCTCTTCGGCAGTACCGCCATCCATATCGGTGCGTCCGGCTTGGTCTTCGGATGGTTCGGCTTTCTCGTAACACGGGGCTTTGTCGACCGCTCCCCGATCACGCTTGGTGCGGCGCTATTCGTCGGCCTTCTTTACGGGGCGATGATCTGGGGCGTGCTTCCAGGCCGCCCGGGTGTCTCTTGGGAAGCGCATCTCTTCGGAGCCATGGCCGGAGGGCTTGCCGCCTTCCTGGTCAAGAGCCATGTCCATGCGCCGCGCCTGCATGCGGTTGAGCGGGACTGACATCCGCCGTGCATGTCTTCGCCCGACAGGGCCGTGCTATCCCATATCGTTGGCTATCCCCGCGATCCTCCCCCATATCTGACCGGACGCCATCTTGGAGCAGACCCATGCGTATCACAGCCTTCGCCGTCGCCCTTGCGACCTTTGCCGCGCCCGCCGCGGCGCAGATCCCGGTGAATGCGATCAGCCAGTACCTCAACAGCTTTTCCTCCGCGGCCGCGGAGTTCACGCAGGTCAATTCCGACGGGTCCATTTCCACGGGCGATCTGGCCCTGCGGAGGCCCGGACGCGCCCGGTTCGACTACGATGCGCCCGACAATGGCCTGGTTATCGCTGGGGGCGGGCAGGTGGCGGTCTTCGACCCCGTCTCCAACACTCCGCCAGAGCAATATCCGCTGTCGCAAACGCCGCTGAACCTGATCTTGGCCGAAGAGGTACGGCTCAACGGCTCGAACATGCTTGTTGGGCATGGTGGCGACGCCAATCAAACGACCGTGACGTTGCAGGATCCGCAGAACCCGGATCGCGGGACGATCCAACTGGTCTTCACGCCTGATCCGGTGACGCTGCGCCAATGGGTGATCACCGATGAGGGCGGGCAACAGACGACCGTGATCTTGGGCGACATGCGTACGGATGTGAATCTGGGCGGCGGCCTCTTCAACATCCCGCAGGAGATGCGGACGCGCGGCCTATCCGAATAACCGGTCCTATCCCGGCACCATGGCCTTGATCGCCGCAAGATGGGCGGGATCGGTCGCGTTCAGTTCGGCAGCCAGATTTTGGGCGGCTGCAAGCGGATCAGGAACGACCCGGTCGACCAAGCCGAACGCCAAAGCCTCTGCCGCATCCAGACGCGCGCCCGCTGCCAAGACGAGCTTGGTCCGGGCCGGGCCGATCAGGGCGGACAATCGCGTCGGGTCGGAAGGTTGCGGCAGAAATCCCAGGCGCGCCACCGGATAGAAGAACGTCGCATGGGGCACCGACAGGCGGAGATCGCAGGCCAGGGCCATACCGAACGCACCGCCGGCCAGCGTCCCGTTCAGGGCCGCGACCGTCAGGCACGGCGCGGCGGCGATCTTGGCCGACAGGGCCTCCCAAAGCGGAGACGTCGCAAGGCCCGTCTTGGCCTCGGCCAGATCGGCGCCTGCGCTGAAGACCTTCGCACCCGCCCCGGTCAGAATCAGCATTCGCAACCCCTCCGGCTCGGAGACGCCATCGATCAGCGCGGCGAGCATATCCGCGGTCAGGGAGTTGGCCTTGTCCGGACGGTCGATCGTCAGGACGCGAATGCCTTCCGCATCCGTGCGACGGATCACGTGAGACCGATCCGGCGGCGAAGGTCCTCGTCCCGGAGGGAGAGTTCGGTGCCCCGCAGATCGTCGGCTGCGGGCGTGCACATCCAGACCAGTGCCTCGGCCGGCCATTCCGGGGGGATGTGATCCGACCAGTCCAGCTGCGCCACGGGGCCGACACCGCTCGCCTTGATCTCGCGCTGCATCTGCGTTGCCACCGTTCCAGGTGACAGACCCATCACGCGAATGGTGTCACCGTTTTCCAGATGCACGGCTTCGGTCAGCATCTTGGCCGCCGCCTTGGAGGTGCAGTAATGCGACCAGCCTGCCAGCGGGCGATGCGCGGCACCGGACGAGACGGTGATGATCGTGCCGTCCCCCTGTGCCAGCATGATGGGGAGTGCGGCACGGATCGTGTGGTAGGCACCAGTCAGATTGACGTCGATCACGCTGGCCCACGCATCCGGATCGCTTTCGGCAAGCGAGGCAATCGGTTCGATGACACCCGCATTGGCGATCACGACATCCAGGCGTCCGAATGTCTGAACCACCGCCTCGGTCGCGCGCGCAACCTCCTGCCAGCGGGCGACATCGCATGGGATTGCCAGGGCACGATCGCCGATCTCTCCGGCCAATTCGGCAATCGCATCGGTTCCCCTCGCCAGCAGCGCGACGTTGCACCCCGCATCCGCAAAAGCCCTAGCTGCCGCCGCGCCGATCCCGCGCGATGCGCCGGTGATCAGAACCGTCCGTCCGTGCAGACCATCCATGCTGTCCTCCGGTTGACCCCGGCCCGGCGGCGGGGGAGTGTGCGCGGGAACTGATTAGCGAAAGCCTTCCCATGTCGAAAGAGATCATCGCCGCTGCCGTCCTTTTGTCCTCGGCTTCCACCGCCTGGGCTGACCTGTCGGCGCCGGCCATCTGGGCAGATTGGCAGCAGTATTACAGCAGCCTGGGCGGCACGCTGTCGGCAGAGGCGGAAGACTATGCCGATGGCACACTGACCCTGACAGACATCTCGGCCAGCTTCGAAATCGCCGGACAAACCTCTGCCGCGCAATACGGCTCCATCGCGCTTGAGGAGCAGGCGGACGGCAGTGTCCGCATACTCTTGCCCGAACGGCTGGAGGGCAGCTCAACGACGACGGTCGATGGGGAGACGATCACGCAAGACTTCGTCGTCACGCAGCAGGACCTCAACATCATCGTTCGGGAGGACGGCCCGGAAGGGCGCGTCTACGACATGGCGGGCGCGCAGGTTGTGTATGAGGTATCAGGACTGTCCAGCGGCGCGGATACGCCGCCCGCCACCGTCACGGTAACGATGGAGGGGCTCTCTGCCGAAACGAGCTCCCGGCCTGAAGGCGTGCTGACCGTGTTCGACCAGGACGGCACGCTCGAAACGATGACGCTGGGCGTGGTCGTCCAAGATCAGATCGACCTGACCTACATCCTGTCGGACATGACAGCGGATGGCAGTGCGACGATCGAAACGGGCGAGGGGAACTTCCTGCAGCCGGGATCACAAAGCGCCGTCTCCAGCACGCTTACCCATTCCGGAGGCACACTGGAGATGACCGGCGTGTCGCCCCAGGGCCCCTTCCAGATCAACGGTGGCTCCGATGGCGGGCGGATCGCCGTGTCGATGGACGCCGAGCAACTGACCTATGATCTGGCGTCAGAGCAGTCGCGCATGAATATGACGCTGCCTGCCTTCCCCGCGCCGGTGGCCCTGACGCTGGGCTCAGCTGAGACGAACCTGACCTTCCCGATCAGTTCCGGCCCGGAGCCCAAACCCTACGCCTTGCGTCTTGCCTATGAGGAGTTGGCGCTGGACGACACGATCTGGTCGATCTTTGACCCGACGGGTCAGTTGCCGCGTGATCCCGCCACGTTGGTCATCGACCTAGACGGGACGGCCGATGTCGCCGTCGACTTCTTCGATCCACAAGCCTTCGAAAACCTGCAGGGTCCGCCGCTGATGCCGCAGAGCATGGCCATCAACACGCTGAACCTGGCACTGGCTGGCGCCGCGCTTACGGGATCCGGCGATCTGAGCTTCACGTCGAATGGCTTGGCCCCGCAACCGGTAGGAACGATCGAGCTTGCACTGGATGGTGGTTTCGCACTCTTGGACGGTCTCGTGGCGATGGGCGTGCTGCCGCAACAGCAAGCCGGGTTCTTCCGCGGAATGGCCGGGACGGTCGCACAGCAGGTCGGTGAGGACCGCCTGGAAACTGTGATCGAGTTTACGCCGGAAGGTGGGATCACGGCCAACGGCATGCCCCTGCGCTGACATTTCCGGCGCGGTTCCGGCTTGTTGCCGGACCCGTGTCGACCTACTTCTGCAGCCTCATGTCTCGTCCAGAAGGCGTAGTCGATGCGCGACCTCTCCGCCCTATCCGATGACCTACTGCGTCTTGCCAAAGCGGCTGGTGCCGACGCGGCGGATGCCCTGGCGGTCGATGAGACATCTGTGTCGATCGACGTCCTCAAAAGTGATCTGGAACGCGCCGAGAGATCAGAGAACCTGCAGGTTGGGCTGCGCGTCCTCGTCGGTCGGCGGCAGGCATGCGTATCCACCGGCGATCTTAGGGATGCCGCGCTCAGAACGCTCGCCGAGAGGGCCGTCGCAATGGCCCGGGTCGCGCCGGAAGACCCCCATGCGGGTCTCGCCGATCCTGCCGATCTGGCAAAGGCATGGTCGGTGGAACGGCTTGACCTTGTGGACCAGGCAGACCCTCCTTCACCGGACCGGCTGAAGGAATGGTGTCTACGCGCCGAAGCCGCCGCACTGGCCGTCGATGGCGTGACGCAAGTGGGATCGGCCGAAGCCACCTATGGGGACAGGTGCCTTCATCTTGCGGCGACCAACGGCTTTTCCGGAGGCTACCGTCGGACCGGAACCGCGCTGAGCTGCATGGCGATCAGCGGAAGCGGGACGGGAATGGAGCGGGATTACTACGTCGATAGCAGGGTCCATTCGGCCGACCTGGACGATCCGGAAACGGTCGGACGTATCGCCGGGGAAAGAACGGCGGCGCGGGCGGGCGCGCGGAAACCTCCGACCGGAGCTTTCCCCGTGATCTATGATGAGCGGGTCGCCGGAACGGTGATCGGTCACTTGCTACAGGCGTTGAACGGCGCAAGCGTGGCCCGCGGCGCAAGCTTTCTGCGTGAGGCCATGGGCACAAATGTCCTGCCGGACGACATCAGCTTGCGGGAAGACCCGACATTGCCGCGGATCCCGGGATCGAAGCCTTTCGATGCAGAGGGCCTGCCCGTCGCCGCCCGCGATCTTATCCATGACGGTGTTTTGGAGGGTTGGGTCCTGGACCTATCGACCGGCCGCAAACTCAACATGGCGAGTACCGGCAACGCCACGCGCGGCGTGAAGGCACCGCCGTCACCGCGTTCAGGAAACGTCATCCTGACTCAGGGGCAGCAAAGTCGCGCGGACCTAATCGGCGAGATGGGAACCGGACTGCTGATCACCTCGATGATCGGCTCGTCAGTCAATCAGACCACCGGAGATTATTCACGCGGGGCATCGGGCTTTTGGGTGGAGAATGGCGCGATCGCCTACCCCGTGAACGAATGCACAGTGGCGGGCAATCTGCGCGACATGCTCCGAAATCTGCGCCCGGCCAACGACGCCAGGACGCATGTCGGGCGCCAGGTCCCGTCGCTCCTGATCGAGGGGCTGACGGTTGCCGGCGGATGATCTCGCCCTGCTGGCCGATGCGGCGCGGGCAGCAGGGGAGATCGCGAAGCGGCACTTTGGCAACGGACCGGAATGCTGGACCAAACCCGAGGATGGGAGCCCGGTCACGGAAGCCGACCTCGAGATCGATGAGATGCTGCGACATGAGCTGCTCGCCGCACGTCCCGATTACGGCTGGCTCTCGGAGGAAACGGCGGATCGTCCGGATCGCCTGTCCCGGCAGCGCGTGTTCATCGTCGACCCAATCGACGGTACCCGTGCTTTCGTCGCTGGTGAGACGGGGTTCTCCCACGCGCTGGCCGTGATCGAGGATGGCCAGCCGATTGCCGCGGCAGTGGCGCTTCCCATGCGCGACGAGATCTTCTTGGCGGCAAAGGGCAAAGGGGCGACCTTGAACGAGGAGCCGATCTCACCGTCCGAAAAGGAAGAGCTGGACGGTGCCACCGTCCTGGGTGCCAAGGCCAGCTTTGCCCCAAAGCTCTGGCGGCGTGGCTTGCCCGAAGTAACGCCTGCTTTCCGCTCCTCCCTCGCATGGCGGTTGTCGCTCGTCGCACAGGGCCGCTTCGACGCGATGATCACCCTGCGCAAGGCGTGGGAGTGGGACATCGCAGCCGGTGCCCTTCTGGTCGAAGAAGCGGGAGGCGTCGCGACCGACCGCAAAGGGCGCTCGCTTCGCTTCAACTCTGCCGCGCCGCGCCTGGACGGGGTCATCGCCGGTGGCCGCCGAGTGCAGGGCGCGCTGCTCGACCGTCTGGCCTGACCCGAACGGCCCGGCTAGACAGGGCTTAACCAGTTTCCAGGAGGTCCCCATGGTCCAGCGTTTGCATCTAGTCTTCGGCGGTGAGTTGGTGAACCCGAGTTCGACGCAGTTTGCCGATACAGATGCGATCGACGTTGTCGGCATGTATCCCGACTATGCCAGCGCGTATGACGCCTGGAAGTCGGCGGCGCAGCGAACAGTGGATGACGCGCATATGCGCTACTTCATCGCCCATATTCACCGACTCCGGGACGAGGAGCAGGAAGCCTCTCCGACAGAGGAACTCGGCTAGGGGCCATGCCCCCCCCCTCTCTCGTCCTATCGGCGTATCTGACATGGTCGAACCGGGCCGCCGGCTTCGGACATCGCACCCTGGCGCGACGACTGGCCAATGGGAAGGAGCAGGCCGACCGCCTGGGTGAGCGGCGAGGCGAGGCCTCGGCACCGCGCCCGGACGGAGCGCTGATGTGGCTGCACGGGGCGAGCGTCGGAGAGACGGTCTCTCTGCTCGAAATGATCCGCCGGATGGGAGAGGAGCGGCAGGATCTGTCCTTCCTGCTGACAAGCGGCACCGCCACGTCGGCACGGGTCCTGGGCGATCGCTTGCCCGAGCGGACGATACACCAGTTCCTGCCACTCGATGTCGGCCCGTGGGTCCGTCGATTCCTCGACCATTGGCGCCCGGACCTCGCCGTTCTGGCAGAGGGCGAGATTTGGCCGACGCTTCTCCACGAAACCCATGCGCGTAACATCCCCATCGCCCTGATCAACGCGCGGATGACGGAGCGCGCCCATGGGCGGTGGAAATGGGCGCGCGGCGCCGCGCGATCCCTTCTGGACCGGGTGTCCTGCGTGCAAGCACAGGAACGAGAAACGGCCGACCGCCTGTTGGATCTGGGTCTCGATCCGTCCCGGCTTGAGGTCACCGGAACGCTCAAGGAAGGCTCCGCCGCGCTTCCCCATGACGAGGCGGAGCGCGACCGGCTCGCAAAGGGTTTGGCTGGTCGTCCCTGCTGGCTCGCCGCATCGACCCACGAGGGCGAAGATATGGCCATGGTCGCTGCCCATCGTCAGGCGCAACGCTCCTGGCATCGGCTTCTTCTGGTCATCGCGCCCCGCCACCCCGAGCGAGGCGACGCTATCGAAGCCGCGTTGCTTCAGGACGGATGGAAGGTCGCGCGCCGTTCCCGGGGTGATGCTCTGCTCGCCGACACGCAGGTCTATCTTGCCGACACCATCGGTGAAATGGGTCTCTGGTATCGGCTATGCCCGGTAAGCTTCCTGGGCGGCTCTCTCGTATCGGTGGGGGGTCACAATCCGTTCGAGCCTGCGGCGCTGGGGAGTGCCATCCTCCATGGGCCGCATGTCCAAAACTTCGCCGACATCTATGGACGCTTGCGAGAGGCGCAGGCGGCCCGCCAAGTGGATGATCCGAAAGACTTGGGAACGGCACTGACCGAGGTTTTGGAACCGGACACCACCGCGCGGATGGCGCACGAGGCCTGGCAGGTCTGCTCGGAAGGCTCTGATGTGACGGATCGGGCCATGGATCTGCTGTTTTCAATGCTCGATGGGGTGAATTGATGCGCGCACCGGCTTTCTGGGCCCGTCCGCCCGGCCGCCTCAGCGCGATCCTGTCCCCTTTGGGCTGGCTCTATGGCCAAGCCACGGCACGGCGCCTGCGCCGCCCCGGCCACCAGCTGGATATTCCGGTGATTTGCGTCGGAAACCTGACCGCGGGCGGGACGGGAAAGACGCCCACGGTGATGGCATTGATGGAACGGCTGTCCGCTCGCGGTGTGGCGGCCCATGTTCTGTCGCGCGGCTATGGCGGTCGTCTGGAGGGGCCCGTCCGCGTGGACCCAGCGCACCACGCCGCCAACGATGTCGGGGACGAACCGTTGCTTCTCAGCGCCTTCGGGCCGGTCTGGGTCGCACGGGACCGGAAGGCGGGCGCACGGGCCGCCATGGCGGACGGCGCCCAGGCGATCATCATGGATGACGGTTTCCAGAATCCGGACCTGGTGAAGGACCTCTCCATCGTGGTGGTCGATGCGGGGGCGGGTTTCGGAAATGGCTGCGTTCTGCCGGCCGGTCCCTTGCGGGAACCCGTGGACACCGGTCTGGCGCGCGCCGACTTCACCTTGACCATCGGGGCTAAGCCCTTGGACCTGCCGGAAATACCCACCCGGCTTTATGGAACCCTGGAGCCCTTGCGCACAGGGATGACGTGGGAGGGTCTCCCGGTCTTTGCCTTCGCCGGGATCGGAAGACCGGAGAAATTCTTCGACACGTTGCGCGACCTTGGCTGCGATCTACGTGGGACCGAAGCATTAGCCGATCATCAGCCGCTCAGACAGGCTCTTCTCACGCGGCTCGGCGAACAGGCCGCGAAACTATCGGCCCAGCCTGTCACGACCGAAAAAGATGCCGTCCGCCTTCCGCCGTCGCTGCGCGGAAAGGTCCTTGTCCTGCCGGTTCGTCTGTCTATCCAGGACTGGGCGCCACTGGATGCGGCGCTGACCCATCTCGACCTTTAGCTCGACGCCTCGTCGACGAGGCGGCCGATCTGCTCAAGGCTCATATTCCCGGCGTGAAGATCGCCGTTGATCAGGAACGACGGTGTCGACCGGATACCATCCCGATCGGCATTGCCCTGGTACCAGGCCACGAGGCTTTCGGCCATTTCGGCGTCCTGCAGACAGGCATCCAGCGTCTCCTGCGACAGCCCGGCTTGCGCCCCGATCCGCTTCAAGCTGTCGGCCACGGCGGCGGGGCTGTCCTGGCGCGCCCAGCTCTGCTGCGAGGAGTAAATCAGATCGGCGATACCGAGGTAGCGATCCGTCCCGGCGCAGCGTGCCACCATGGAGGCCCACAGACCGTAACGGTCGAAGAAGACCTCACGATAGGTGTAGTGGACCTTGCCCGTCTCGACATATTCCTCACGAAACGCCTTGAACGTCTCGTTATGGAAGGCCGCGCAATGCGGGCAAGTGAAGCTCGCATATTCCACGACCTTCACTGGCGCGTCCGGATCGCCGATGGAAATATCCTCGATCTCGACGCTGCCCTGCGCATGGGCCGCGCCAAGGTCCGGCAGGCCGTCCGCGCCCCCCCCGGAGAGAAGCAGCGCGCCACCACCTAGGGCGGTGCCGGCGGTCAGAAAGGCAAGGGTCGTACGTCGCGTCAGCATGGAATCCTCCGTGCGCGCTCTTCAGGCGCGTGTTTTCGATATGATGTTGGCCCCAAGCCGTTCAAGCGCCTGCCGCAGGTCTTGATCGCCCACATCTTCGACGCTGTTTTTGGCACGACGCTGGATGTCAGGCGATATCACGAGCTTTTTCGGCGGCGCGGGTGCGAAAGCCACCTGCCCTTCGGCGAAGCCCGTCGGCGCGGTCTGGGTGATGTCGATGCGCGAAATCGCGTTGTAGCCGTAGCAAGCATTCACCTTCTCGCGCAGTTCCGGCAAGCGCATCGATAGAACCGGTGCGTTGGCGCCCGTAGTCAACAGGGTCAAAACGGCCCCCACGCCACCCCGTGGATAACCCACCTTCACGGGGCGACTTATGGCCGCAACCTGCGCCCCTGCGATGTCCGCCCAATGGGTCAGAAGACGTGTCTCGGAAAAGCCGCGGCTCTCGCTCAGGCGGCGAATGTCACGCGAGACAAGGGCCGCAACACGGCGCGGGCCTTTCCGGGGTCGGGCCATGCGGCTTCCTCCTGCTTGATGGGCATCTTACACGGGGGCCAGACAGGGAGAAGAGGGGGCGGCTCACCAATGCGTGAAAGCGACCGCTTGCTAGATTGGTACGATCAGCATGCGCGGGATTTGCCGTGGCGCGTCCCGCCGGGATCGGGCCGACGACCTGATCCGTACCGCGTCTGGCTAAGCGAAGTGATGTTGCAGCAAACCACGGTGGCGGCGGTGAAGGCATACTTCCTGGCCTTCACGACGACATGGCCGGACGTGCGGGAGCTTGCCGCCGCCGAAGACGATGCGGTCATGGCCGCCTGGGCCGGGCTTGGGTACTATGCCCGAGCCCGGAACCTGCTCAAATGCGCCCGGGTCGTCGCATCGGAACATGATGGCGTCTTTCCCGACACTGAAGCAGCTCTGCTCACGCTTCCGGGTATCGGCCCCTATACCGCCGCGGCTATTGCGGCCATTGCCTTTGACAGGCGCGCCGTCGTGGTGGACGGCAATGTGGAGCGCGTCGTCACGCGCCTTCGCGCGATCGAGACACCGCTGCCAGCCGCCAAGCCCGCGATCCGCGCCGCGGCGGACACGATGACGCCAGAGGGCCGCGCAGGGGACTATGCCCAGGCCTTGATGGACCTGGGCGCGACGATCTGCACACCCCGCGCACCTTCCTGCCTGATCTGTCCTCTGTCGCAGGGATGTGCGGCGCGCGCAGCGGATATGGCCGAGACTTTCCCCCGGAAGGCACCAAAACGGCCAAAACCATCGCGGCGCGGCTTCCTCTATATCGCGCGCCGCCGAGACGATTGGCTGCTGGAACGACGCCCGGCCAAGGGTCTTTTGGGCGGTATGCTCGCCTTCCCCGTCTCCGATTGGTCCGAAGCGCCTGCCCCCGCCGCGCCCTTCGATGCGGATTGGTCCGAGATCGGAGAGGTGCAGCACGTTTTCACGCATTTTAACCTCACATTGACCGTTCTCATGACAGACCGCCCCGGAAACCCGAACCGGGGGGAATGGCACCAGCTTGACCCCAAGGCGCTTCCGACGGTGTTTCGAAAGGCGCATGATCTTGTGACGCGACGTTCGGAAGACGGGGATTGAGGTATTCTGTGACCACACGCTAGGGTCTGGTAAAAGACGGGGCCGAGACATGACGATCACAGCCGTTTCCGAGGAAAGTCTTCGCAGTCCCTGGCGGGCCCTTCCGTTCTGGGCGTCGCTCACGCTGGTCCCCGTCATCTGGCTGTCGGCCATTCTCGGCGGTACTTGGGTGCTGCTGATGCCGGTCTATACCTGGGTGGTCTATTCGCTTCTGGACGGCTTTGCCGGGGTGGAGGAGGGGAATGCCGATCCGCTCACCGACCGCGATGCGCTGGGCTGGTATCGGGCGATCACGCTGATTTGGGCGCCCGTGCAGTTTCTGACGCTCTTTGGTCTGATCTGGTATGCGACCGGCGCCGATCATCTGTCGGGCTGGGCCCTTGTCGGATTGTTCTTCGGCATGGGCATCACCTCGGGAACCGTCGGGATCAATTACAGCCATGAGCTGATGCACCAAAAGTCGAAGGTGGACCGCTGGATGGGCGATTTGCTGCTCTCCATGGTGCTCTACTCGCATTTCCGCTCCGAACACCTGCTCGTGCATCATCGATACGTCGCCACACCCCGTGACCCGGCGACGGCGCGCTATAACGAGGGCTTCTACCGGTTCTTCCCGCGGGTGTTGTGGCAATCGCTGACCTCGGCTTTTGCGGCGGAGCGGGACATGCTCGCCCGCAGGAAGCTGCCGTGGTGGCACGGCACGAACCCGTTCTGGCGCTACGCCCTCCTGCAGGGCGCCATGCTGGCCCTGGCGGGTTTGATCGGAGGCTGGCTGGGTGTGGCCCTCTTCGCACTGCAGGCTGCCACCGCCGTATGGCAGCTAGAGCTTGTCAATTACATTGAGCATTACGGCCTGACCCGCCGCCACAAAGGCGACGGCAAGTACGAGCCGGTGCGCCCGCATCACAGTTGGAACTCTGCCCATCGGGTGTCGAATTGGCTTCTGATCAACCTGCAGCGGCATTCCGACCACCACTACAAGCCAGACCGGCCCTTCCCCCTTCTGCAGACCTACGATCAAGACGAGGCACCGCAGCTGCCCTCCGGCTATCCGCTGATGACGGCGGCGGCGATGGTACCGCCGATTTGGCGACGGATGATGAACCCGAAGGTGCGCGAATGGCGCAAACGGCACTATCCCGACATCGACGACTGGACGCCCTACAAGACCGCCAGCAACCCGCTACCGGCCTAAACCCCTGGATTGCCGCAGGAGGCGCCAAACATAGATGCCGACCACCGCGCCGATGACGACCCAAGTCGCCGGGTCCATCCATTGCGCGATCCGGTCATATTGCGATTGTAGAACGTATCCCAGAACGGCCAGTCCGCCGATCCAGACCAAGCTGCCCATGGTCGTGTAAAGGAGAAACGGCCCCAGCGGCATCCGCGCCACGCCCGCCGGAACCGAGATCAGCGTCCGCAGGCCTGGCAACATCCGTCCGAGGAAAACAGCCCAAATGCCATATCGCCGGAACCAGGCTGCGGAGGCGTCCACGTCTCGTTCGGAGATCGTCAGCCAACGGCCATGGCGGGCCGCGAAGGCGCGCAAGCGATGCTCTCCGATCTTCAGACCGACCCAGTACCAGAAGGTCGCGCCAAGGACGGACCCGAAGGTTCCAACCAAGATCACGAGAGGCAACGTGAAGGTGCCGTCGGCTGCCAGAAAGCCCGCCAGCGGCATCACCACTTCCGACGGGATCGGCGGAAAGACGTTTTCGATCAGCATGAGTGACGCGATGCCGAAATAGCCGCCGGCGGCCATCACCGAGAGAACCCATTCAAACACCGAACGGCAGCCCTAGCGTCCCTTGCGCAAGTCGTCGAATGCGCGCAACTCGCCGATCAGGCCAGGCATATCCTCGACCTTGATCATATTCGGGCCGTCTGAGGGTGCGTTGTCCGGGTCTTGATGCGTCTCGATGAACAGGGCCGAGATGCCCACCGCGCAGGCCGCCCGCGCCAGCACAGGCGCAAATTCCCGTTGGCCGCCGGAAGATGTCCCCAAACCGCCCGGTTGCGCGACGGAATGGGTGGCATCGAAGACAATTGGCCAGCCCGTCGCCTCCATCTGCGGCAGGCCGCGGAAATCGGTCACGAGGGTATTGTAGCCGAAGCTCGTCCCCCGATCGCAGAGCAGGATGCGCTGGTTCCCCGTGCTCGCTACCTTATCGGCCGCGTTGGGCATGTCCCAGGGGGCCATGAACTGGCCCTTCTTGATGTTGATCGCCGCGCCGGTCTCGCCCGCCGCCAGAAGCAGATCGGTCTGGCGCGAAAGGAAGGCGGGGATCTGCAGCACGTCGCAGATCTCGGCCGCGGGCACGCAATGGCCGGTCTCATGCACATCGGTCAGAACGGGGCATCCGAACTCGGCCTTGATCTTGGCGAGGATGTCCAACCCCGCCTCCATGCCCAGCCCGCGCGTGCCGGAGAGAGACGAGCGATTGGCCTTGTCGTAACTGGCCTTGAAGATGAAACGCGTGCCCGTGGCTGCGCAGGCTGAGGCGATCCGCTCCGCCATCATGCGCGCATGGTCCAGGCTTTCCAGCTGACAGGGACCCGTGATCAGCGCGAAAGGCTCTGACCCGCCGATGGGGATGCCCGCGACGTCGATGACCTTGGATGCGATGGGGTCCATCTCAGCCCTCCCTCAATACGGTTTCGATACGCGCCACATCGGCCGGATTGTTCAGCTCCCAAAAGACGCGGCCCCGCGCCTCCACCTCGACGCAGGCCACGCGGGCACCGTTCTCCAAAAAGCGCAGTTGTTCGAGCCCTTCCCGGCTTTCCAGAACACCTTCCGGCCAGTCGCCATAGGCGCGCAGGGCATCGGGGCGATAGGCATAGACACCCACATGGTGAAACACGGGTATGTCCGTCTCGGGCACCTTGGCCGGGTCGATCCAGGGTATGACCTCCTTCGAAAAGTAGAGGCCATGGTGCGCGCGATCGAAGACCGCGGTGGTCCCGCCCACCCGGCCAGCCTTCCGATCTTCGACGAACATGTCGTAGGTGCGCCGGTCGCAACGCAGGACCGGGGTGGCGACGACGGCCTCCCGGTCGTGGGTCATACGGTCGATCAGGGCCTCCACGAACCAAGGCGGCGTCAACGGCGCATCGCCCTGCAAGTTCACAATCAGATCGGCATCGATCCGATCGAGGGTGGCCGCACAGCGCTCGGTCCCGTTGCGACAGCTTTCCGGCGTCATCAGAACCGACGCGCCAAAGCCCTCGGCCGTCGCACGAATACGGTCGTCATCGGTGGCCACATGAACCGCGTCCACGCCTTGCACCGACTGCGCAGCCTCCCAAGTCATCTGGATCAGGCTTTTCGACCCACCGTCGGCCTGCCGAAGCGCGACCAGCGGCTTGCCCGGGTAGCGGGTGGAGGCGTAGCGCGCGGGGATCACGATGGCCGTCTTCATGCGACGCCCGCCCGCAACAAGTCGTGGATATGCAGCACGCCCACGGGCCGCGGCCCCTCACAGACGATCAGAACGTTCAACTTCCGTTCGTTCAACAGAGCCAGGGCCTTTGCGGCCAGCATGTCCGGCGGCACGGTCAGCGGATCCGGCGTCGCGATATCCGCCGCCAGACCCGACATCAGCCCGGCCATGTTGCGCCGCAAATCGCCATCCGTGATCACGCCCATCAAAGCGTCGTCCTGCATCACCGCGGCGATCCCGAAACCCGCCGACGTCATCGCCAGAAGAACCTCCTGCATCGCCGTATCGGCTGAGACGACCGGCAGCCGGTCGCTGTGCATCAGGGCGTCGACCCGTATCATCTGCGCCCCCAACTTGCCGCCGGGATGCAGGATGCCGAAATCCTCGGCCCGGAAGCCCCGCTGCCGCAAAAGCGCGACGGCCAGGGCGTCCCCCATGGCCAATGTCAGCGTCGTGGACGTCGTCGGAACCATCCCGATGCCACAGGCTTCGGGCAGCGCGGGGAGGGTGAGGCGAAGCTCCGCCGCTTTCATCAAGGTGGAATCCGGGCGCGAAGAAATCGCGATGGTCGGCACGCTGAACCGGCGCGTATGGGCCAGGATATCGCGAAGCTCCGCCGTCTCACCGGAATTGGAGATCAAAAGCACGACGTCTTCCCGCGTCACCATGCCCAGATCGCCATGGCTGGCCTCTGCAGGATGCACGAACAAGGCAGGTGTGCCGGTGGAAGCGAGTGTTGCAGCGATCTTCCGGGCGATATGGCCCGACTTGCCGATGCCAGAGACGATGACCCGACCCTTGGCTTCGCCGATCAACGCCACCGCGCTCGCAAAGTCGGCAGGCATGGCTTCCGCCAGTGTGATGAGGGCATCGGCTTCGGTCCGTAAGACCTCGCGGCCGGTCTCAAGCGCATCTGTCATGGCGGGCAGATACGGTTTGCCCCGAACCTGCGCAACCGCCGGTCTCAATGATCCTCGTAGATGACCGAAAGACGGTCCGTCAAAGGATAGGATTGGCAAGAAAGCACATAGCCCGCCTCAACCTCGTAGTCTTCCAAGGCGTGGTTCTGGATCATCTCCACCTCGCCCTCGACGACCCGGCATTTGCAGGTGGAGCAGACGCCCGCCTTGCAGGCGTAGGGTGCGTCCATGCCTTCCGCCAATGCCGCCTCTAACACCGATACGTCGCGCTCCATCTCGAAGACCTGCGCGGCACCATCCAGACTGATCTTGGCAGTCGTCGGCTTCGCCTCGGCGGCTGCCCGCACCGTCTGAGGCAGGCGGCCCGGCTGCCCCGATGCAAACAGCTCGAACTTGATCCGCTCCTTGGGCAGGCCATGATCTTGCAACGCCTCGGAGATGGCCAGCATCATCGGCTCAGGCCCGCAGATGAAGGCAACATCCACCGTGTCGATCGCGATCCATTGGGCGAAGAGCGCGGCGCATTTCGACCCGTCGATGCGCCCTGTGAAAAGGTCGATCTCCTGTGCGTCGGTCTCCAGAATGTGGACGACGGAAAGACGCGTCAGATATCGCGACTTCAGGTCGTCGATTTCATCCCGGAACATGATCGTGTTCACCGCACGATTGGCATAGACGAGCGTGGCGCGAGCCTGCGGCTCATCCCGCAAGACCGTCTCCAGGATCGACAGGACCGGCGTGATCCCCGACCCGCCGGCAAACAGAAGATAGTGTTTTTCGGCGTCCGGCTCGATGGGCGTATGAAACTTGCCTTGGGGAGACATGGCCTCCAGCACGTCTCCCGCGCGCAACTCTGTGTTGGCCCAGGTCGAGAAGGCGCCGCCCTCCACCCGCTTGATGCCGACCTGTAGGTGCTCAGCGCCCTTCGGCACGCAGATTGAGTAGGATCGGCGGATCTCCGTCCCGTCGAAATCGCGTCGAAACGTGAGGTACTGCCCTTGTTCGAAGGCGAAACCCGCGGGCGGGTCCAGCGTCACGACGACGGCATCTCGGATCGTCTTGCGAACGTCCGTGACGGTAAGAGGCTGAAATCGGCTCATGCGTGGCGGAACAGCTTCGCCGTGATCAGCCAGCTGTCGTTGGGCTGGCGGGTCAGGTGAAAATGGTTCGTGAAGTTGAGCCCGAACAGATTGCGTTCGGACACCGTGCCGGTCGCGATAGGCCCGTCGATATCGATCTCGCCCAGCTCAGACACGTATTCGGGCCCGACCTCATTGCTTTCGATCGCGTCGAAGAACGGCTGCGGCCCCCCCATCAGGTAATCCGGCCCAAGCCATCCGGACATGACGGCCTCGGCGTGGAAGACCGATCTCAACATCGCGACGTCGCGGGTGCGCGTCCCCTCCGTATAGCGATTGAGAACGTCTCGGATGGCGTCTTCGCTCATGCGGCACTCCTTAGATGCATTTGAAGTAGTCGAACGGTTCGAGACAATCGCGGCACCGCCACTGCGCTTTGCAAGGGGTCGATCCGAACTGGCTGACGCGCTCCACATCCTTATGCCCGCAATGGGGGCAGCGTTCAGGCCCGCCCGCGGGCGAAGGCGGGGCGATCCCATATTCTTCCAGGCGCGCACGGCCCTTTTCCGACAACCAGTCGGTCGTCCATGCCGGAGCGATCTGCGTCTCTATGACGGGGTTTTCGATGCCGTGATCACGCAGAGCGGCGTCAATCTGCATTGTGATCACAGATGTTGCCGGGCACCCCGAATAGGTCGGCGTCACCGCAACCTTCAGCACATCGCCATCCCAGCGCACCCCGCGCACAATCCCCAGATCCACCACCGAGATCACTGGGATCTCCGGGTCCGGGACTTTGTCCAGTAGCCCCCAGATTTCGCCGGTGGACGGCTTCACCACGTGGCTCCGGGATACGCCCGCTGCAGCCACTGCATCGTTGTCAGCATGTGGCCCAGATGCTCTGAATGGCGCTGACCGGTCTTCCCGCCCTGATGGGCAAAGGCCGTCTCCGGAATGGTCAGCGTGGCGCGCGTGAGAGCGGTCTGTGCCGTCTCTAACCAAGGGGCTTCCAGTGTTTCCGGATCCGGCGCGACCCCAGCCTCCACCATCGCGTGGTCGACGGGGTCGGCGGTAAACATCTCGCCCGCAAAGGGCCAGAGCCGGTCCAGAGCATCCTGCATACGCCGATGGCTTTCCTCAGTCCCATCGCCCAAGCCGATCACCAGCTCAGTGGACCGTTCGGCGTGATACGTGACCTCCTTCACGGCCTTCGTGGCAATGGCCGCGATCCGCGCATCGGACGAGGTCGTCAGGCGATCGAGCATCAGTTTATGCCAATGATCGAACAAAAACTGACGCATGATCGTGCGCCCGAAATCGCCGTTGGGCTGTTCAACCAGCAGGACGTTCCGAAAATCCCACGCGTCCCGCAACATGGCGATGTCGTCAGCGCTCCGACCCGCGCCCTCCACCTCCGCAGCGAGGCCCAGCCACATCTGGGTCTGACCGATCAGGTCTAGCGCGGTATTGGCGAGCGCGATGTCTTCTTCCAGCGCGGGTGCCGTTCCGCACCATTCCGAGAGACGATGCCCCAGGACGAGGGTGTTGTCCCCCATCCTCAAAAGAAAGGTGACGAGCGGCTCCATCACATGGCCCCAATATCGTCCGGAATGTCGAAGAAGGTCGGGTGGCGGTACACTTTCGCCTCCGACGGTTCGTAGAGCGGGCCTTTGTCGGATGGGTTCGATGCGGTGATCTGCGCCGATGGCACGACCCAGATCGACACGCCCTCGTTGCGGCGCGTGTAGACGTCGCGGGCGTTCAGAACGGCCTTCTCGGCATCGGGCGCGTGGAGAGAGCCCACATGCCGGTGGCTCATCCCGTGCTGCCCCCGGATGAAGATCTCCCAAAGGGGCCACTCCCGCTTGGCATTGCCATCGGGTGCGTCGGTACCGGGAGAGGGGCCAGGGCTTGTATTGCTCATCTTTGCCTCCCTAGGCCGGTTCGCAGCGCGCCGTCCGCCAGCGCGTCGCTTGCGGCAGTTGCGCCCAACCGAAAGCCTGCGGCCCTGGCCCGTTCTGATCGAGAGATGCCAGTCGTTCCATGGCTTCCGAGACCGTCGGACGATGACCGGGCGGCACCCACCACATGGCGAAGTGCATGGAACCGAACGCATCGAACCACTCATCCCGACGCGCATAGAACCTTGCATGGAGCGTGCCCCAGACGAACGTCTCCAAGGCGGTGCCGTCGCGCCAGACCGACATGTTGAAGATGACCAACGGATCCGCATCAACCTGCGTGTCGGTTGCGTTTCCGGACTCGTCGACATGGCGCCAGACGAAGCCGTCGACACGCTCGGCCAAGCCGTTGACATGGTCTAGCGCGTTCGCGAAATCCGCAACGACCGGGCTGTCAATCGGTGCCTTCAACCGGGCGATGTTCACCTCGGCCAGCTGCCAGTCCGCCGCCGGTGGATGGACCAGTTCCATCACTCCGCTGCGACCTTGGCCGCCCGCGTCTTGGCCGCGTGGGCCATCAGCCCCTCGCGAACCCATGCCCCATTATCCCAGGCGCGGTTGCGGGCCTCAAGGCGTTCGGTGTTGCAGGGGCCGTTGCCCTTGATGACGTCGAAGAACTCCGACCAGTCCGGCTCCGTGAAGTCGTAGCCGCCCTTCGCCTCGTTCCAGGTCAGATCGGGATCGGGCACGGTCAGGCCAAGATACTCCGCTTGCGGGACCGTCTGATCGACGAACTTCTGGCGCAGCTCGTCATTGGTGTTCATCTTGATCTTCCACGCCATGGACTGCGCGGAATGGACCGAATCCTTGTCGGACGGGCCGAACATCATCAGTGCAGGGAACCAGAAGCGGTTCAGCGCGTCCTGCGCCATCTTCTTCTGCGCCTCAGTCCCGTTCGCCATCTTCATCATGATGTCGAAGCCCTGCCGCTGGTGGAACGACTCCTCCTTGCAGATGCGGATCATGGCGCGGGAATAAGGCCCATAGGAGGTGCGCTGTAGCGGCACCTGGTTCATGATCGCAGCGCCATCCACCAGCCAACCGACGGCGCCCATATCGGCCCAGGTGAGTGTGGGGTAATTGAAGATGGACGAATACTTCATGCGCCCGTCCAGCAGCATCTCGGTCAGTTCGTCCCGCGTCACGCCCAGCGTTTCGGCTGCGCAATAGAGATAGAGGCCGTGCCCCGCTTCATCCTGCACCTTGGCTAGAAGGATCGCCTTGCGTTCAAGGGTTGGCGCGCGGGTGATCCAGTTGCCCTCGGGCAGCTGGCCTACGATCTCGGAATGCGCGTGCTGGCCGATCTGGCGGATCAGGGTCTTGCGGTACCCCTCGGGCATCCAGTCCTTCGGTTCGATCTTCTCGCCCTGGTCGATGCGGGCCTGGAACGCAGCAAGCTTCGCTGGATCGTCCCGCGTGGCTTCGGACTTCACAAGCTGGGCATACATATCAACTCTCCCGTTCCAGGATCATGGCGGCGCCCTGGCCGACGCCGACGCACATGGTGACAAGGGCATAACGCCCGCCAGCCCGCGCCAGTTGCCGCGCGGCGGTGAGGCACAAACGCGCGCCCGACATGCCGAGCGGATGGCCCAGCGCGATGGCACCGCCATTGGGGTTCACATGGGGCGCATCGTCCGGCACGCCAAGTTCCCGCAACGTGGCGAGGGCCTGTGCCGCGAAGGCCTCGTTCAGTTCGATCACGTCCATCTGGTCGATGGTCAGGCCTGCGCGGTCCAGTACTTTGCGCGTGGCCGGTACGGGGCCGATGCCCATGACGCGCGGTGCGACCCCCGCACTGGCCGTTGTGACGATGCGCGCCAGGGGCGTGAGCCCACGGGTCGCCAAGGCATTGCTGGAAGCTATCAGAAGGGCAGCGGCCCCGTCATTCACGCCCGAGGCATTGCCAGCCGTGACCGCCAGATCGGGGCCGTTCACGCCCTTCAGCGTCGACAATTTAGCTGCATCGGTGCCGGGACGAGGATGCTCATCCTTCGATAAGATGACCGGGTCGCCGCGCCTCTGTGGGAGGGTGACCGGCGCCAATTCCTCCGCAAAGAAGCCTGCCGCATCTGCCGCGGCCCAGCGGGCTTGGCTACGAGCGGCAAAGGCATCCTGATCCTCGCGGCTGATTTGATAGTCTCGCGCGACATTGTCTGCCGTCTCGGGCATGGAATGGGTGCCGTGGGCCGCCTTCATCTTCGGGTTCACGAAGCGCCAGCCGATTGTCGTGTCGTAGCTTTCGACCTTGCGCGCAAACGCGCCCTCGGCTTTCGCCGTCACGAAAGGCGCCCGCGTCATGCTTTCGACGCCCCCCGCGATGCAAAGATCGTAATCCCCGGCACGTATCCCGCGCGCCGCAAAGCCTACGGCATCCAGACCCGATGCGCAGAGCCGGTTCAGCGTAATCCCAGGCACCGTTTCGGGCAGACCGGCCAGAAGGGCGGCCATGCGCGCGACGTTGCGATTATCCTCGCCCGCCTGGTTCGCGGCCCCGAAGATGACCTCGTCCACGGCCGCTGGGTCCAGATCGGGATGGCGATCGAGAAGTGCTGCGATCGGATAGGCCGCCAGGTCATCGGCGCGCATCGACGCCAGAGCGCCTGCGAACCGACCAATCGGTGTTCGCACCCCGTCGCAGATATACGCGTCCATACCAGCCTCTCTATCGCACCCTTAGGACATAGCAGACTGACGCGCATCAGACAACAAAGCGTTACGAGATATGGCCTCATCCTATTTTTCGTAACGCTTTTGATCGAACCCGCGCCGAAGCAAAGCTTGACCGCCCCGCCCCGGTGACTATTCCCGCCATTTGACCATGCTTGACCAAGCTCTCCGCCTCTACCGACGCTACCTTGTGCGGCACAGGACGCTGCGCCTGGCAGGGCCGCGCGACCTGTCCGACGGAACACAGCCCCCCCTCGCCAGGCTAGATGCGCTAACGTTGGAGGCGGGGTCGGTGACGGCCCTCCTACAGGCAAGCAACGGACGTGTCGGGCTGGCCGTCGATGGTCGGGAGCGGGTAGCGCAAGGTGGCGACGGAAGCGTGGCGCTGACCCTGCCCCACGGGACGGGCCCCATCCAGCTTTGGGCCGAGACGGCGGAGAGACGGGCCGAACTGTGCCTCAGGCCGGTATCGGCTTGGCGCCTTGCCGCGTCAGCCGCCTGGTTGACACCCGGCTTCGCCACCGCCGCGGCGCGCACCATTCCCGATGTCATGCGCTGGTTTCGCCATAAGGACGTGGCCTCACGCATGGCAGTCCGCGACAGGCTGGGGCTCGGCCCGCTCGAACTGGGTGCGGCGCTGCCAGCCGATC
Organism: Pseudomonadota bacterium; assembly: GCA_039199335.1. Classification (GTDB taxonomy): domain Bacteria; phylum Pseudomonadota; class Alphaproteobacteria; order Rhodobacterales; family Rhodobacteraceae; genus Jannaschia. Next base: position 52,510 of record JBCCSY010000009.1, on the reverse strand, counting down.
TTGCGGAGGCGTTGAACGCCGGAGCGACGAACGGTGTGGCGCGACATGGCGGCGCCAGCATCGTCGTGCCGATCTATGGCGGCGGCGACTTGCTGGCAGAATGCCTCGACCGCGTCCTGAACCACACGACGCCGCCCTTTCGTCTGATCCTCGTGGACGACGCCTCTCCGCCGCCCGGCGTGAAAGAGACCCTGATACGGATCGCCGATCGCGCGCCCGACGGCGCGACGGTTAGGATCCTGACCAATCCCGACAATCTGGGCTTTGTCGGCACCGCCAATCGCGGCATCGCCGAAGCCCGGATAGACGCGCCGGGCGACCCGGTCGTCCTGCTAAACTCCGACGCGCTGGTGCCCGATGGCTGGCTCGACCGCCTTCTCGCCCCGCTTGACGACGACGTGGCCAGCGTCACGCCGATGTCGAACGATGCCGAGCTGGTCTCTGTCCCGACGATCTGTGCGCCGTCGACACTCAACCCCGGCGAAGGAGACGAGATCGACGCAATAGTCGCGGACCTTCCCCCCGATTGGGGCCATGTCCCTGCCCCGACCGGCGTGGGCTTTTGTATGGCACTTTCGCCGCGTTTCCTCGACGCCATCGGCAGCTTCGATCCAGCGTTTGGGCGGGGCTACGGAGAGGAGGTGGATTGGTGCCAAAAGGCGATCCAGAGGGGCGGGCGCCATCTCTGCCTGCCTAACCTCTTTGTTGAACACCGTGGCGGCGCCTCCTTCGGGTCAGAGACCAAGCGCGCCGCCATCGCTGCGAACGGAGAAATTATCCGCGGCCGCTATCCGCGCTTCGATCAGGATGTGCAGGACTTCATCGCCACCGATCCCTTGATCGGCCCACGGCTGATCCACGGCCTCGCCTTCGCGGCGACACGTGCCGGAGGACAGGATGTTCCGATCTACATAGCCCATGACATGGGCGGCGGCGCCGAAGCGGATATGCTTCGGCGGATCGAGGCAGATGTCGCGCGGCTGGGCTCGGCAATCGTGCTCAGGTTGGGCGGCGTGATCCCATGGCAGATCGAACTCTGGACAGAGAGCGGCCTGGCGCGCGGAACGACCTCGGATTGGGAAGCCGTCGAAGTGCTGCTCCGGCGTCTGCCAAACCGCAAGGTCATCTATAACTGCGCCGTCGGTGCCGAGGCGGCGGACCGCCTTCCAGACCGCCTGCTCAGTCTGGAAGCGAAGGTCGAGGTGCTGGTCCACGACTACTTCGTCGTCAGCCCATCCTACACGCTGCTCGACAGCGACGATGTCTTCCGCGGCGTGCCCGACAATGGCCATTCCGACCCGGCGCATGAATGGCGTGGCCGGGGTGGCCAGACCATGTCCTTGGCGAAATGGCGCGAGACATGGGGCCGCCTTCTTGGCACGGCCGAGCGGATCGAAGTCTTCTCGGAAAGCAGTCGGGCGATCGTTTCGGCAGCCTATCCAGCGCTCGCGGAGAAGATCGCGCTTCGTCCGCACGCTTTGCTGGAAACGCCTGACGTCGTCAGGCCCCCAAATGCGGGCCCTCTTGTGATCGGCGTTCTGGGGAACATCAACGCCCAGAAGGGCGGCCGTCAAATCGCGTCCTTGGCACGATACCTGAAACCGCGCGGCGGGCGCGTTGTCGTGCTGGGTCGCGTCGATCCGGCCCTGCGGATGCCCCGTGCCCTCAAGATACACGGTACCTATGACCGCTCGGAAATCGCACAATTGGCCCGCCGCTACGGCATCAATTGCTGGTTCATTCCGTCCATCTGGCCGGAAACCTTCTCGTTCACCACGCATGAATGCCTCGCCACCGGCCGACCGGTGATGTGCTTCGATCTCGGGGCGCAAGCCGACGCGGTCAACCGGGGCGGCGGGGCGACGATCGCGCTGACCGACGGACAATTCTCGGCAGCAGAAATCGAAGCGACAGCCAAACGACTGATCGAGCGGGCCGAATGAGCGAGCAACGTCATCGCGCCGTTCTCCATATCGGCGCCCCCAAATGCGGCAGTTCCGCGCTTCAAACGGCACTCTCCGAGCGACCGAACCTTCGCGGACAGGACGGCACGCGCTATCGGTACACGGCCTTCGTACCCGATCTCAAAGGCTGGCGCGTCGTTCGCGGCCGGACCGTCACCTGGTCTGCCCGGATCACGCCCTTCGGCTATGGAAGCTGGCTCGATCCGAAGACCGCCCAAGGGGACATACCGTTCTGGGCGCGGTTCACGGAGGAAATCGCAGGCACGGGCGGCGCAGTCCCGATCCTCTCGAACGAATCCTGGATGTCCCGCAGCCCGGTTTTTGCGCCGCATATCAGCCAGCCGCTTCTTGCCGTGGGCTTTCTCAGACCACCGCTCGACTGGTTGAATGCCGCCTATTGGCAATGGGCGGTCTGGGGCAATAGCCCGTTCGAAAGATGGGTCAGGCGCAGGCCCCATTACACTCCGGGGCAGTGGCTTTCCGGGTGGGCCGACATCCCCGGCGTCACGCTTCGCTGTAGCAGCGCAAGCCCCGATGTGATGGCTTCGTTCGGTCGTAAGGTCGGGATCGGTAACCTGACAAGTGAGGTCCAGAACGCCTCGTCCCCCGCGGCACTGATCGGCTTCCTTTTGCGGAACCGCCGGTACAGACCCAATGTTCACGCCGCCGCCGTGGAATTCGTCATCCAACGCTGGTGCCGCTTCACCGCGCTCAAGAAAGCCTGGGCGGTTCCTGACGATGTCGTGGCCGAACTTGCTATCGCCATGGAGCGCGAGACCGAGATCATGCGGCATGTTCTGCCGGAGGAGGACGCCGAGGAAATCCTCAGCACGCCCGGCTGGACTGAGATCGACGCCGCCCAGCGTCCCTGCACAGCGGTTGACGATCTGGACGAACTGCCGAAACTTCTGGACGCGCTGATTGAAGGTTTGGCCTGGTGCCGACGCGCCATCGGAGACACGGCTGACGCGCGACCGGACACGCCGGAAGGTAATGATGACGTGGCCATTTGGGACGCGACGATCGCCGACGTTGTCGACGCCCTCATTTCAGCAGATCTCGAATGGCGGCGGCGGCGCATGCCCCTTATCTTGAAAGCGGCCTGCCGGCTTCATCCACAGGGGGAGCGGTTCATGCCGCGCCCGATCCAGATCTCCTAAGACGTCCCGCGGCGGACGAGCGTGGTCTGCATCTCATAGCTTTCAGGCGCCCGTTCCTCTTCCGCCGCCCGGATCAATTCATTGGCCGCCCGGCGTCCCATTTCCGCCGCCGGAACGGCGATGGTTGTCAGGTTCAGGCCCTCCGACATCGGCAGATCGTCGAAGCCCGTTACCGCGATATCGTCCGGCACGTCGATGCCAGCCTGCTGCGCGGCGAAGAGAACGCCATAGGCGATCACATCATTGCCGCAGATGATCGCATCCGGACGATGCGCCAGCATGTCCGGGAAGGCTGCTTGCGCCAGGCGGATCGAGTATCGGACCTCGCGCGAGCCGACCAAGGCGAGACCGTGTTCAGACAGGTAATGCCGTATGCCTTTGACGCGCGCACGCGCCCGGTCGTTATCGGCGGTCACACCCGCCAGCAGCGCGATCCTGCGGCGCCCGGTGGCCATTAGATGCGCCACGAGGGGTTCCATGGCTGCGTGGTTATCGAACCCGATATCGGCCGTCGCGCCGTGCTGATCGAACGTCCAGGCCGCCACGTGGCGCAGGCCGGACGACCGGAGAAGATCGCGCGCCTCATCCGTCCGGTCATTGCCGACCAGGGCTAGCCCGTCGACCTTGCGCTCCAGCATCTGGCGAATGAGCACGGTCTCCTGGACTGGGTCGTAATTCGAAACCGAGATGACGAGGCCATGCCCCTGATCCCGTGCTTCCGCTTCCAAGGCATTCACACCAGCGGCGAAGATCGCGTTGTTCAGCGTGGGGATGATCATGCCCAGCGTTCGGGTGCGGCGGGTGGCGAGGCTGCGCGCGCCTTCATGGGGCAGATAGCCCAGTTCGGCGATGGCGGCTTCGACGCGCGACCGGACCTCTGAGCGGACGAGGGTGGACCCGTTCAGGACCCGGCTCACCGTCGCGGTGGAGACGCCTGCCTTGCGCGCGACGTCGGTTTGCCGAACGGGGGACGTGATGAAATCGGGCTTGCCAGATGTCATTGTATGCGCATACACCGTCGTGAAAGCGCATACAATTGCGCTGAGTCGCTGCGTCGGGGAGGGCGCCGCATGGCTGCCAGCGGATATACGGGAGGGACAGAGAAGCGCGTGCCTTGGGGCAAGCTTGTCACCCGTCCGCGGATCACCGGCTTTCTGACGATCGCAGCGCTTCTGGTCATCTGGTGGCTCCTCACGTCCGGTCTGGGCATCGTCGGGGAGTTCCGTTTCCCGTCGCCCGAGCAGTTTGTTACAGCTTTCGGCCGAATTTGGACAAATGGGTATGCTGGCGGAACGCTCCTTGTGCAAATTGTACAAAGTTTGCGCCTGGTCGCCATCGGCTTCCTGACCGCCATCGCCATCGGCGTGCCCCTGGGTTTCGTCATGGGCTACGACCGCCGGGTCGAAGCCTTCGTGAACCCGATCTTCCTGCTACTGCGTCCGATCCCGCCATTGGCCTGGATCCCTTTGGCCATCGTCTGGCTGGGTCTGGGCGACGCCTCGAAGGTGCTGGTGATCTTCGTGGCCGCCTTCGTGCCGTCGGTCATCAACACATATACCGGCGTGAAGAACACGCGCCGCCACCTGATCGAGGCGGCACAGGTCCATGGCGCGGGGCGCGGGCGGATCATCACCGAGGTCTATCTGCCAGACAGCGCGCCGATGATCTTCACCGGCCTGCGGCTGTCCCTTCAAGCCAGTTGGACGACCCTGGTCGCCGCCGAACTGGTGGGCGCGTTCCTGGGCCTGGGTCGGGTGCTGCAGACGGCCTATCGCGACGTGAACACGGCCATGATCCTGGTGGCGATGGTCGCTATCGCGATCTCGGGCTACGTGACGACGCTACTGCTGGCGCAGGTCGAGAAGCGGGTCATCCGCTGGAAGGACGCGGCATGAGCCGGGGGATGCCGCTCTGGGGCTGGTCGGCGCTGAGCCTCGTGCTGTTCTTCGGGCTTTGGCAGGGCGTTGTCTCTGCCGGCCTGGTGAGCGAGTTCGTCCTGCCTTCCCCCATCGATGTGGGCGAACGGTTCGCGGCGCTGATGGCGCGACCTTTTGCTGGGTTCCTGCTGTGGGAGCACGCGCTGAGCTCGCTGGGCCGGTTCCTGGGCGGCTACCTTCTGGCGGCGGCCATCGGCATCCCGCTTGGCCTGATGATGGGGCGCTTCCGGCTGCTGGAAGACATCGTCTCCCCGCTGTTCGAAGCCTATCGCTATGTGGCGCCACTGGCTTGGGTGCCCTTTGCCGCGCTTTGGTTCGGGACGGGGATCGGCGGGCCGATCATGGTGATCTTCACCGGCGCCTTCGCGCCCTGTCTGGTGAATGCCTATCGCGGCGCGCGGCTGGTCGATACGCATCTGATCGAAGCGGCCCAGACCCATGGCGCGTCGGAGTTCCGCATCGGGTTGGAGGTGCTGCTGCCCGGCGCGCTGCCGTCCATCGTCGCCGGCCTGCGCATCGCGGCCGGGCTGGGCTGGCAATCGCTGATCGGGGCGGAGCTGATCGTCGTGTCGTCCGGCATCGGCTACGTGATGACCCAAGGCCAGATGAACCTGTCGCCCTCGACCGTGATGACCGCAATGCTGGTGATCGGTGTGATCGGGCTGACCATCGACGTCATTCTGAGGGCCGTCGAAGCCCGTGTCCGCGCCAAGTGGGAGGGGCAATGAGCGAGATCGCCATCGATAACGTCGTCAAGGTCTTCGGGGCGGGCGGGGCCAAGCCTTTCACCGCCATCGACAGTGTGGATTTCCACGTGAAGGACCAAGAGTTCATCTCGGTCGTCGGGCCGTCGGGCTGTGGCAAGACCACGCTGATGCGGATGGTCGCGGGCCTGGAGACGGTGACCGAAGGTGAGATCCGGGTGGCGGGCAAGCGCGTCACCGGACCTGGGCCGGACCGGGCCGTGGTGTTCCAGCAATTCGCGCTGTTTCCGTGGAAGACCGTGCGGGAAAACATCACCTTCGGCATGCGCTCCAAGGGGGCCAGCAAGGCCGAGCGGGATGCCGCGGTCGAACACTACCTGACGCTGATGAAGATGGAGGGGACGGAGGACAAATATCCCCACCAGCTATCGGGTGGGATGCAGCAGCGCGTGGCCATCGCCCGCAGCTATGCGACCGATCCCGGCGTCCTGCTGATGGACGAGCCGTTCGGCGCGCTGGACGCGCAGACCCGGACCATCATGCAGGAGGAACTGGTGCGCGTGGGCAAGGACAATCCGCGCACCGTCATGTTCATCACCCATTCGGTGGAGGAGGCCGTCTATCTGGCGGACCGTGTCGTCGTGATGGGGCGCAATCCCGGACATATCCGAGAAGTCATTGAGGTCGGAGAGACGCGGCGCGCCGAAAAGTGGTCGGAAGAACCCATCGACGACGTGATGGAAATGCCCAGCTTCACGCATCTGCGTGGGCAGGTCTGGCGCCTTCTGCGGGAGCAGATGGGTGGCGATCTTTGAAGCGAACCATAGGGAGAAGACCAACATGAAATTCTCGACGTTCAAGGCCTTCGCACTGGCCACCGTCATGACCGTGCCGGGCGCCGCAATGGCGGACGGGCACGCCCAGACGATCAACGTGAGCTACCAACCTGCGCTTTACTGGGCGCTGCCCTATTACGTGGCCGACCAGATGGGCTGGTGGGAAGAGGTGGGACTGGCCCCGAACTATTCGACCTTCCCCTCGGGCGCGCCGCAGGTGGCGGCCGCCGCCGCGGGTGACTGGGATGTGGGCGGCACCGGATCGGCCCCCGCCGTGTTGGGCGCGGCCCGCTTCGACATCGTCACCATCGGCGTGACAAACAACGAGAGTGCGGGCAACGCCATGATGGTGCGCGGTGACGACGCGGAGGCGATCAAGGCCGATCCGGCGGCGGCGTTGCGCGGCCAGCAGCTGCTGGTCACCACGAACTCCACCGGCGAATATGCCTCCGCCGCCTGCATCGAGAGCTTTGGGCTGACCTATCCCGACGATGTCGAGGTGGTGAACCTGAACCAGGGCGAGATCATCTCGGCCTTCGCATCCGGCACCGGCACCATGGCCGGTCTTTGGGCGCCGAACATCTACACGCTTGAGGCGCGGGCCGGTGCGGAATTGCTCTGCTCGGGTCAGGATGCGGGCGCCATCGTGCCGGGTGCCCTAATCGCGCGCCGCGACTATGCCGAGGCCAATCCCGAGATGGTCGCGCGCTATCTGGCGGTGTTCCTGCGCGGCGTCGACTGGATCAAGAAGAACAACGACGAAGCAGTCGAGATGATGGCCGATTTCTACGCCCTGACCGGCGTGGAGCTGGACCCGCAATACCTCCAGCGCGAAATCGACACCCGCCCGATCTTCACCTTGGACGAGCAACTCGAACTGTTGTCGGGCGATAGCCCCACCGCAGTGGAGTGGTTCAACGGGCTGGGCGGCTACATGACTTCGACCGGGACGCTGGAGAGCGAGCTGGACGCCGCCACCTTCGTCGATTCCACATATATGCAACTTGTCGCGGACACGCCGGAACTGGCGGCCTTCGCCCGCGGCGAATGATCTGAGAGGACCCCAAGGATGGACTACTTGAAGAAGGCCGAGAAGACCGCCGCCACCGGTGAGCGGGACGTGCGCGACATCGTGCAGTCCATCCTCGATGACATCGAGGCGGGCGGCGAGGAGGCCGCCCGTCGCTATGCCCGCGACTTCGACAAATACGAGGGCGAGATCGTGGTGACGCCCGAGGCGCGCGCCGAGGCCGCGACGAAGGTCAGCGACAAGCTGAAGGACGACATTCGCTTCGCCCGCGACAATGTCCGCCGTTTCGCCGAGGTGCAGCGGGGGTCCTTGCGGGACACCGAATACGAGGTGCAGCCCGGCCTGATCGCGGGGCAGCGGCAGATCCCCGTCTCGGCTGCCGGGTGTTATGCGCCGGGCGGGCGGTATTCCCATGTCGCGAGCGCGATCATGACGGCGACCACCGCCAAGGTGGCCGGTGTGGGCCACGTCACCGCCTGTTCGCCGCCGAAGCCGGGCGAGGGGATGAACCCGGCGGTGCTTTATGCGCTGGATGTCTGCGGGGCGGACACGATCCTGAACCTGGGCGGGGTGCAGGGAATTGCGGCCATGACCTTCGGTTTGTTCGGCGCGCCGCCCGCCCGCGTGTTGGCGGGGCCGGGCAACCAGTTCGTGGCCGAGGCCAAGCGCATCCTGTTCGGGCGCGTGGGGATCGACATGTTCGCGGGCCCGACCGAGAGTATGGTCATCGCCGATGCCTCCGCCGATCCTGAGATCGTGGCGTGGGATTTGGTGGGACAGGCGGAGCATGGCTACAACTCGCCGGTCTGGCTGATCTCGACGGACCGCGCGCTGGCCGAGGAGGTGGCGAAGCTGGTCCCCCGCTACATCGCCGAACTGCCCGAATTGAACCGTGAGAACGCCACCCGGGCCTGGGACGAATACGGGGAGATCATGGTCTGCGACAGCCGGGAGGAGGCGGTACAGGTCTCGGACCGTTACGCGTCCGAGCACTTGCAGGTGCAGGCGGACGATCTGGATTGGTGGCTGGCGAACCTCACCAATTACGGCTCCCTCTTCCTGGGCGAGGAGACGACCGTAGCCTATGGCGACAAGTGCTCCGGCACGAACCACGTGCTGCCAACCAAGGGCGCGGCCCATTACACGGGCGGCCTGTCGGTAGGCAAGTTCATCAAGACGGTAACGTGGCAACGCTCCACCCGCGAGGCCAATCGCGAGGTCGGGCAGGCCTGCGCCCGTATCTCGCGGCTGGAAGGGATGGAGGGCCATGCCCGGACCGCCGACGTGCGGCTGGCCAAGTACTTCCCGGGCGAGAATTTCGACCTCAGCGCCGCGTCTTGAGCCTGTTCGACCTGTCGGGCCGGGTGGCCGTCGTCACCGGAGCCTCCTCCGGGATCGGCGCGCATTTGGCCCGCGCCCTGGCGGATCATGGCGCCAGGGTCGTGGCCGTGGCGCGCCGTGCCGAGGGGCTCGGCGGTGACGGCATCTCGGGGCATCCAGCGGATCTCGCCGCGATCACCGATTGGGACGCCTTCGCCACCGATCTCGCCACCCATCATGGCGCGCCTCAAATCGTCCTCCACGCCGCCGGGGTCAACCTGCGCGAACCCTGGCACGCGATCAGCGCGGAGAGCTGGGACAAGACCCTCGACATCAACCTGAAGGTGCCGTTCCTGCTCTCCCGCGCGCTGGTGCCGGGCATGGGCGATTGGGGTCGGATCGTCACCTTCGCCTCCCTGCAATCGAGCCGCGCTTTCCCGAACTCCATCCCCTATGGCGCGTCCAAGGGCGGCGTGGCCCAACTGACCCGCGCCATGGCCGAGGCCTGGTCACCCATTGGGATCACGGCCAACGCCATCGCGCCGGGCTTCTTCCCCACGGAACTGACCGGCCCCGTCTTCGCCGATCCGGACCGCGCTGCCCGCAATGCGGCGCAGACCTGCATCGGCCGTAACGGCGCGCTGGACGACCTGACCGGCCCGGCCGTGTTCCTGGCCTCCGACGCGTCTGCCTATGTCACGGGCCAGGTCCTGCATGTCGACGGAGGGTTCACAGCGAAATGAGAGCCTTGGTCCAGACCGCACCCCGCACCCTCGAACTACGTGACGTCCCCGCGCCCGACACCGATATCGTCACCGTCGCCCATTGCGGCATCTGCGGCTCCGACATGCATGCCTGGGCCGGACACGATGCCCGTCGCCCCACGCCCCTGACCTTGGGCCACGAGGTCGCTGGCCATGACGCGACCGGCCAAGCGGTCACAATCAACCCCCTCCTCTCCTGCGGCCGATGCCGCTACTGCCTTGAGGGCAGGGACAACCTTTGCCCCGACCGCGCCATTCTCTCCATGCCCCCGCGCGAGGGGGGCTTCGCCGAGGCCGTCTCCAGCCCCGCCGCCAACAATGTGCCCGTCCCCGATAATGTGCCGCTCCAGGCCGCCGCCTTGGCCGAGCCCTTCGCCTGCGGCTGGCACGCGATCCGCCTGTCCATGGCCATCCGCCCGCTTGGCGAAACGCTGGTCCTGGGCGGCGGCGCCATCGGCCTGGGCGCAGCCCTGGGCCTGATGGCCCACGGCGCGGAACGGATTACCTTGGTAGAACCTAATCCCGCCCGCGCCGACCGGCTGCGCGGCATCGACGGGATCGACGTGGCCCCCGAACCGCAGGCCGCCGACACGATCATCGACGGTGTCGGCATCGACGCCACCCGCGCCGCCAGCTTTGCGCATGTCCGCCCCGGCGGCGTCATCGCCCATATCGGCTTGGGCGGCGGTTCGGGCGGTTTCGACCCGCGCTATGCCACCCTGCAGGAGGTCACCTGGTTCGGCACCTATACCTATACGGCGGAGGATTTCCGCGAGACGGCGCAAGCGATCTTCGACGGCCGCCTTGCGGTCACCGCGCATCTCGACCGCCTGATCGACGAACGTCCTCTGACCGACGGTGCCGCCGCTTTTGACGCCCTCGCCGCGGGTCAGGTCGCCGCGCCGAAGGTCATCCTGACACCCTAGTCTCTCATCTTGCCCAAAATACCTCGGGGGGCCGCCGAAGGCGGCGGGGCGGAGCCCCATCCAATCCTATTCGCCAGCGAGGGCGCGCAGATCGGCGAGCATCGCATCCGCCACCTGGATCTCGGCCTGCGCTCGGCGCTCCATGCGGGTGGACCCGGGTAGACGGGCATCGCCATCGGCCTCGATGGCCGACGCCAACCGCTCCAATGTCGCTGCAAATGTCCCGCCCGAAGCCGCGCCCGGGTCGATGGCGATGATCGTCTGTCCAAGGCCCGGCGGATCGCCCTTGTCATCAAAGAGGCTCGACGCCTCCCCCGCCAGTTTCGCGCCGGTCAAGGCCGCGGCCATCACCTCGACCATCAGGGCCAAGGCCGCGCCCTTGGCGCCGCCTGCGGGAACCATGGTGCCCGCCAGGGCGTCGTCGGGGTCGGTGGTCGGGTTTCCGTCGCGGTCGAGGGCGACGCCTTCGGGGATCGCCGTGCTATTGCGTTTGGCCGCCATGACCTTGCCCCGCGCCACGGCCGAGAGCGATAGGTCGATCACCAACGGGATCGCCCCGGCCCGGGGCGCGGCGAAGGCGATGGGGTTGGTTCCCAACAGCCCGGTCTTTCCGCCCCAGGGCGCCATGGCGGCGGGCGTGTTGGCGACCATCAACGCCACGAGGCCCGCATCCGCCAGACGCTCCACATGGGGTCCAAGCTGGCCCGCATGGTGGGAGCGGTGGAGCGTGGCGCAGGCGATACCATGGCCGGGCGCCACGTCGATCAGCATGTCCAAGGCCATGTCGATGGCCGGAAAGGCAAAGCCGTGGCCGGCATCCACGCGGATCAGACCGGGCGCAGGGCGGGAGACCTTGGGCACCGCCGCGCCATCCACCTTCCCGGCCGCGACCTGGCTCGCATAGCTGGGCATCCGGCTGAGGCCATGGCCCGCCTGCCCGTCGCGTTCGGCAAAGACCAGGGCGGCGCCCACGCGGGCGGCGATCTCTGGCGTGGCGCCCGCCTTGGTGAAGGCGGCTTTGGCGAGGCGCTCCAATTCGGCGATGGCGACGGTTTCAGGCATGGCGGTCTCCTGTCGTGAAAACGCCCCGGCGATCAGGCCGGGGCGTCTGTTGGTTCGCGGTGCGGGTCAGGCCGACCGATAGAGCTTGGTCATGGAGAACTCTACGTGGCCCAGGGCTTCGGCGGCGGTGGCGCGGCCATTGGCCGTCCGCTCGATCATGTCGATCAGCGCGTCGCCCGCCTGGTCGATGGTCTGCTCGCGCGTCAGCACGCCGGTCACGTCCACATCGATATGCTCGGACATGGTGCGCAAGGTGCGCGGGTTGCCCGAGATCTTGATGACCGGGACGATCGGGTTGCCGACCACGTTGCCTTGCCCGGTGGGGAAGGTGTGGATGACGTAGCCCGCCGCGGCCATCAGGGTCACGCATTCGGCGGCCGCCGAGGACGTGTCCATGAAATAGAGGCCCGGGCCTTTCTTGGGTTCCTCGGCCGGACCCATGGCGTCGATATAGGTGCATTCGCGCCCGATCTTCTCCAGGTTGCCCAGCGCCTTCTCCTCGATGGTGGTCAGGCCGCCCAGGATGTTGCCCTTGGTGGGCTGGCTGTCGGACAGATCGTCGGTCTGGTGCGCGAAGATCACGTCGTCTTGGTAGGCCTGGAAGATCTTCATGAACTTTTCGGCGGCTTCGGGGCTGGCCGCGCGCTTCTCGCAGATATGCTCCGCCCCGGTGATCTCTGAGGTTTCGCCAAAGCAACCGTAAAGGCCGTGGGGGATCAGCTTGTCGTACATGTTGCCCACGGTCGGGCAAGAGCTGAGGCCGGTGGTCGTGTCGCTCTCACCGCATTTGGTGGAGACCCAAAGCTCGGTCAGGGGGCAGGGCTCTTTCTGGAGCTCGGTGGCCCAGTGGACGAATTCCTTCGCCTTCCATGACGCGGCGCGGATCGTCTCGAAATCGCCGTTCTGCTCGATGGAGAATTCGGCGACCGGCTTGCCCGTCTCGCGGATGCCGTCGGCGATGACCTTGGTCCATTCCGGCTCGATCCCGATGACGACCACGGCGGCGACGTTGGGGTTTGAGCCAGTGCCGATCATGGTGCGGAAATGGAGGTCCAGGTCCTCACCGAATTGCAGGCGGCCATAGGCATGGGGGATCGCCATCGTCCCCTTCACGTTGTTAGCGACGGCCTCGCAGGCGGCGTTGGAGATGTCGTCGACGGGCAGGATGACGACGTGGTTGCGGACGCCCACGCGCCCGTTCTCCCGGCGCCAGGCATTGACCATGCGGTTCGTGGCATCAAAGGGCATCGCTCACCACCTCTTCGTCTTGCAATTGTGGGTGTGGACGTGGCCGCCCTGCTCGGCGGGGCCGACCATCTTGCCGATATCCTCGCCGTATTTCATGACCGTGTCGCCTTCGGCCAGATCGCTGAGCGCGACCTTGTGGCCGATCGGGATGTCGGCCTTGGCGGTCAGCCGGAAGTCGGAATTGTCATGCGTGACGACGCAGAGCATGTCGGTGCCTGCCGTCAGACCTTCGACCACGACGACGCCGACATTGTCGGCCTTGTCATGGACCAGAAGCTGGGGTGCGCTCATCGGATCCTCCCTAGGATATGAGTCTGGTGGCTCGATATCTGATCCGAAATTCTTATACAAGACTTGAGATATAAGACCGCTCTTGGTAGGCGGAATCATGGAACCGCTCTATCGTCGTATCTTGACCGACCTGACGGCGCGCATCTCGGCGGGCGAGTTGGCGCCGGGCCAGATGCTGCCCTCGGAAGCCGATCTGGGCGCTGCCTACGGCGCAAGCCAGGGCACCGCGCGCAAGGCCCTCTCCATGCTCGTGGATCGCGGGATCCTGGACCGGCGGCAGGGGCGTGGCACCTTCGTGGCCATCTCCACGGATGAGCGGGCGCTGTTCCATTTCTTCCGGTTACGGGATGGCGATGGGAACCCCGTCGTCCCGGTGCTGGATCGACAGCAAGTGCATCGTCGCGCGGCGAGCGAAACCGAGACAGAGCTGGGATCGGCCGACGTTTTCGAGATCGACCGCCTGCGCCGGATCGAAGGCCGACTTGCGGTGCGCGAGCGCATTATCCTGCCGACCGCCCGTTTTCCGGGCCTGGGTGAACGGGATATGCCGCCCAACGCCCTTTACCCTTTCTACCAACGGGTCTGGGGCGTCGCGATCTTGACAGCCATAGAGACGCTTCGGCCTGCTGTGGGCCGGGGCGGTGATGACGGGCTGGAGGCCGACAGGGCGGAACCCATCCTGCATGTCCGCCGGGTGGCCCGCGACATCGAGGACGTCGTCACGGAGCTTCGGACCTGCACCTATGCCATGGCCGGGCTGAGCTATTCCGCCGAGTTGAGGTGACCGCAGGGCCACCTCTCTGAGACGAGCGTACAGCTTCTCGGTGAAGGAAACCCTCTATTCGGCGGCCATTCTGTGTGCGGGTTCGGCTTCTGACGCCTTCCCGTGATCCGAACGCTCATCTCGCTTCTTGGCCTTCTCTTCGCGCTCTGCCTTCTCTGCCCGCCGCTCTTTCCGGAGATAGGTATGGTAGAGCGCCGGAACGCCGATCAGCGTCAGGATCGACGCAAAGCCCAGACCGGCCATGATCGTCACGGCCATGGCGGCGAAAAACGTATCCGTGAGCAAGGGGGTCATGCCGAGGATGGTCGTTGCCGCAGCTAGGAGAACGGGCCGCATACGACTGACCGACGCCGCGACGACAGCTTCGGATTGCGGTTTGCCCTCGTCCTTTTGGGAGTCGATTTCCTCCACCAGAACGATGGCATTCTTGATCAGCATACCCGACAGGGACAGAAGCCCGAGCAGTGCGGTGAAACTGAACGGCAGGCCGGTGAACAGAAGGCCAAGCGCCACGCCGTTCACCGCCATGGGAACGACTGTCCAGATCACGGCCGTCTGGCGCAGTTTGCCGAACAGGAGGATTGTGATCAGGAGCATGACGCCGAAGCTCAGGGGCATCTGCCGACCCAGGGATTGCTGCGCCTCACCGGCGCTTTCGAACTCCCCACCCCATTCCAGCGCGTAGCCGGGCGGAAGGGGGATGGCCTCGATCACGGGTCGAATTTCCGCGAAAACCGTGGGCGGCGTCAGACCGTCGACAACGTTGGCCTGCACCGTGATCGTCGGCACCCTGTCGCGACGTTCGATCAGCGTGTCGCGCGCGAGAACCTCGAACCCGTCGATGACCTGTTCCAGCGGCAGATAGGTACCCGTCGCCTCGGACCAGACAGGTTGGTCGAGCAGGCCGCCTGCGGTCGCGATCTCTGCGCGCGGTGTCCGGACGATCACCGGGATCAGCCGGTCCCGTTCCCGATAGGTGGCAGCCGAAACACCGTCGGTCGCGAGTGCCACGGCCGTCGCCACGTCTTCGCGCGCGATCCCTAGGGCCTGGCCCCGCGCCTCCGCGAAGTCGGGACGAAGAACGGCCTCACGCTCGCGCCAATCGATCGCTTCGGAATGGAGAAGGTCCGTGCTGTCCTGTAGGCGCGCCTTCGTCTCCTGTGCCAAGGCCCGCAGCACATCCGGATCGGGCCCCGAAAAGCGAGCTTCGATATCGGCGGGCACGGCTGGACCGTAGATGATGCGCCGGGTCTGGACCTGTGCCCATGGAAGCGCACGCGCGACGAACAGGTCCAATTCGGCCCGCAGTGACGGGATCGCCTCTTGCGATTTGGCCCGAATGACCAACTCACCATATGTCGGCTCTGGCGCTTCCGGTTCATAGGTCAACAGGAAGCGGGTCAGACCGGCGCCGGCCGTTGCCGTCACCGCCGCGACGTCATCGCGTTCCAGCAGCCATTCTTCGATGACGGCCAAATCCTCTGACGTCGTCTGAATCGCGCCGCCCTGCGCACCCTTGTATTCAAGGTAGAAGAGCGGGGTCATGGCAGGCGGAAAGAACTGCTGCTTTACGCCCGCGAAAGCACCGATACAGGCCACCGTGATCCCGATCAGGCCGACGATCACGAGCCACCGCAGCCGCAGGGTCCATCCGACCAGCCAGCCATAGGCACGGAAGATACGGCCACCATAGGCGTCCTCTCCTTCCTTCAGGCCGCCCACGGTGAAGATGTAGGCAGACAGAAGGGGCGTCACGGTGACGGCGAGGATCCACGACAGCAGGAGCGAAATCGCGATCACGGAGAAAAGGGAGAAGAGAAATTCGCCCGAGGCGTCCGGGCTTAGACCGATCCCGGCGAAGGCCATGATGCCGATGATCGTCGCGCCCAGCAGCGGGACGCCGGTTCGACCGACGGCCTCTTCGGCGGCGTCAACGGCTTTGACACCCTGCCGCATTCTTTGCTGCATGGATTCCGCGACGACGATCGCGTTGTCGACCAGCATCCCCATCGCGATGATCAACGCACCGAGAGAGATCCGCTCCACCTTGGTATCGGTCAGGAACATCCCGAAGAACGTGGCGGTGACCGTCAGGAGGAGCGTGATCCCGACCACGAGTGCGGCCCGCCAGCCCATGAAGAGGGCGAGAACGGCGATGACCACACCCACCGAGAGGGCCAGGGAGAGTAGGAAGCCTTGGTTGGCTTCGTCGACCACGCGGTGTTGCTCATAGATCGGCTGGACCTCGACGCCCAACGGAAGTCGGTCGGCGACAGCGTCCAGCCTCGCTTCGACCGCGGCGCCCACATCGACGATGTTTCGGCTGGTGAGACCGGCAATGCCCAAGGTGAACGCTTCGGCCCCGTTGTGCCGGATGATCTGCGACGGCTCTTCCACCCGGCCGCGGCTGACCTCTGCAATGTCGCGGAGGTCGATCACTTCACCGCCCACACCGAACGTGACCCCGCCGATCAGGCCGACACCCGAACCGGGCGAGGGCGCATCGACGGACAACTCGCGGCCCGTTGTCCCAACGCTGCCGGTGGGAACAATCGCCGTGGCGTCGCCAAGCGCGTCCAGGATCAAGCCGGGGGCCAGCCCGGCCTGCGTCAACACGCGGCTATCGGGTTCGACGAAGATCGCCTCCTCCGGCAGGCCCAAGACCTGTGCATTGGACACACCGTCGACGGTCAGAACTTCTCGTCTGAGGAAGGTCGCGATCTCGTGGATATCGGCGTCGGAATATCCGGGCGTCGTGACGGCGTAGTAGAGGCCGAAGACATCCCCGAAATCGTCGTTCACGTCGGACGGCAGGGCGCCTGCGGGAAGATCGGCGCGGGCATTATCGACCCTGTCGCGCAGGTCGTCCCATATCTGTGGAAGATCGCCGCCATCGAAGTTGTCGCGGATGACCACTTCGACGACGGACAGACCCGGCAGGGACCGCGAGGTGATTTCGTCCACCTCGCCCATCTGCTGGATCTCCGATTCCAGGGGTTCGGTCACCTCGATGGCGACCTCGGACGCGGAGGCGCCGGGATAGGGCGTGATGACGAGGGCCTGCTTCAAGGTGAAGACGGGGTCTTCGAGCTTACCGACCGACAGGTAACCGGCCGCACCGCCGAAGAGGGAGAAAAGGATCAGAAGCCACGTATAGAGCGGTTTCGTGATCGAGAGACGGGCGAGGGCGCGCATCATTCTTCTTCCACCACGAGGCCGTCATAGACGCGCACCTCTTGACCGTCGCGCAGCAAATGGCCGCCGGCCGCTACGATCATGACGTCATCGGGCAGGCCTTCCACGCGAAGGCCGGTGCCCATCGGGGCCTGCACGTTCACTTCGCGCCGCACGACGGTGCCGCGATCGTCCTCGGTCGGTTCAAAGACCATGACCTCGAAGCCGCGCTTGGTATTGGCGAGGATGGCGCCGGGCGGCAGCAGTGCGCCCACGTCGCGCAAGGGCAAGCGTGCGAGCACGGTCTTGGAAGCGCCGGGGATCAGTAGGCCGTTCCCGGCATCGGGCGGAACGCGGAGCGACAGGGTGAAGGTCTGACCGACCCCATCGGTTCGCGCCTCATATTCGGCGAGTTCGACGGGGATGTCCGCCCCGGTTTCGTTCTGCATGGCAAAGTCGATGGCCTCCGGCCCGCCCGCGCGGATCAGGACGCGTTCGGGCATTTCGACCTCGATGCGGACCTCGGAAAGATCGTGAAGGGCGAGCACGGGCTGTCCGGCTTCGATCAGCGTGAAGGGCGCGACGAGGCGCTCGGCAACGATCCCGTCGAAGGGCGACACGATCACCGCGTCCTCAAGGGCAGCCCGTGCATCGCGTAGGGCGACCTCAGCCAGATCACGTTCCGTCAGCGCATCGTCCGCAGCAACGTCGGAGGCCACGTTACGCTCCGCCAGGGTGCGCGCCCGGTCGTAATCCCGCTCCGCCCGCGCCAGGTCGAGCTCGGCCCGCTCCAACGCGCGCTGCAGCGGTTCCGGGTCAAGCCGTGCGATGACGTCCCCCGCCGCGATCCTTGCACCTTCTCGGATGTCGATCTCGATGATCTGACCACCGACCTCGAAAGCCTTCGGAACCGTGTCCAAGGCGGCCACGCGACCAAAGAAGGCCCGCGCGCCACGCTCCGGCTGGATCGGGGCCACAAGTCGCACGGCCGGGATCGGAGCAGGGTCGCCGGAGGGCGTCAGATCGGTCGATTGCGCAACCGCAGGCGATCCGGCGATAAGGGCGGACAGGAGGACGGCGTGAATACGGCAGATACTGGACATCTCGATGATCCCGGACCAAGTAGAGTTCAGAAGTCTACCTACCGGTCGGTAGGTTTGCTCCTCTGAAATTTAGCGACTTGCTCAGGACGTCAATGGCAAACGAAGAAAAAAGTTCAGGAGACTCCCGTCGAATCGAGATCGCGCGTGTCGCGCTCACGCATTTTCTTGAGAAGGGTTATGGAAGTGCCTCCATGGCGGGCATCGCGCGTGACGTCGGGATCGAGAAAGCGTCGCTCTACCATCACTTCGGCAGCAAAGAAGACCTCTTCCTGCAGGCACTTGCCGTTGATTTCGCCGAACCCATGGACCGGATCAGCGCCTTGGCCGCAGACCCGCAGGTGGAGCCGAAAGCGTTGTTCGTCAGTGCCCTGCGCATCCTTTACGACGTCATGTTGCAATCGCCCATCGGGCGTCTCGTGACCGTCATCTCAGAGACGGCGCGGACCCAACCCACGGTGGCCCGCGGCTTTCACGACCGGTTCATCCTGCGCTTCGAAGCCGCCCTCGCCGCCGCCTACCAGCCGGCCGTGGAGGCAGACGTCCTGCGCCCCCTGCCACAGGACGAAGTGAACATGCTTGTCTTCGCGCCCTTGATGGAAATGTCGATCACGGCGGCCATCTTCGAAGCCCATCCCGACCTGTCGGAAAAGTATATCCAACCCGATTCCAAAGACCGGTACGTGGCCATGATGCTGGACGCGCTGCGCGCACGGACGGGGAACGACAGTTAGCCAAGCGGAGCCGAGGCGCGACGGCGCCCGCTACTTCAGCAGCGGATTGAGGCGGCGCCTGGCGTGCTCATAGGCTGCTATGTCCGCTTCATATTCCAAGGTCCGCGCGATGTGGTCTTTCCCGTCCAAGAGCAGGGTCTTGCGCATCTCGGATATGTCGAACGCAGTCTCGCCTCGTCCGTGACGGATGGTCTGTGCGGGAAGGTCGACCTCCATCCTCGCAGTGTCGCCGTCGGTCGCAAGCCCGGAAAGCACGGCGACGTCGGCCGCAGGCAAGGTGATCGCGAGCAAACCATTCTTCTCGCAGTTACCGAAGAAAATGCCTGCGATCGATGGCGCGACGATGACCCGAATGCCCCATTGCATCAGCCCCCAGACGGCATATTCGCGGGAAGATCCGCAGCCGAAATTTTCGCCGCAAACAAGGATCGATGCGCGGTTCCAAGGCGTCCGGTTCAGCACGAAATCGGAATCTTGGCGCAGGTCATGGAACGCACCTTCGGCCAGCCCTGCACGGTCGATACGCTTGAGAAACTGCTTGGGCATGATGGCATCGGTGTCGACGTTGGGCGCGGGAAGGGCCGCGGCGATGCCGGTATGGACGACGAAAGGTGTCATAGCATCCTCACGTCGGTCAGGCGGCCTGTGACCGCGGCGGCGGCCACCATGGCGGGGCTCATGAGATGGGTGCGCGCGCCGCGACCCTGACGGCCTTCGAAGTTGCGGTTCGTGGAGGAGGCAAGGCGTTCCCCGCGCGCCGCCACGTCGTCGTTCATCGCAAGGCACATGGAGCAGCCGGAACCGCGCCATTCGAAACCGGCCGCGCGAAATACGACATCCAGTCCTTCGGCCTCTGCCTGCTGCCGCACGGCCTTGGAGCCAGGCACGCAGATCGCCGTCACACCATCGGCAACGCGGCGATCCCGGAGGATGTCGGCGGCAGCGCGCAAATCGTCGATCCGGGCGTTGGTGCAGGAACCGATGAAGGCCCGGTCGATGCGGATCGTGTTAAGCGGCGTCCCCGCCGCGAGGTCCATATAAGCCAGAGCGCGACGGTCGGCATCGGATGTCGGTTCGGGGATGGTCGACATGATCGGCGCCGCCTGATCGGGGCTGGTCCCCCAGGTGACCAGCGGCGCGATTTCACTGACGTCCAAGGCCACCTCCCGGTCGAAGGCCGCGCCGGGGTCGGAATACAAGTTCGCGGCCTGGGCCTGGAGCGCATTCCAATCCGCACCTTGGGGGGCATGCGCGCGTCCGTTCAGGTGCGCGAGTGCCTTGATATCGGGCGCGATGATCGCGACCCGCGCCCCCGCTTCGACGATCATGTTGCAAAGGGTCATCCGCCCTTCCATGCCCAAGCCTGCCACTGCCGGGCCCTCCCATTCGACTGCGTGCCCGGCTGCACCATTCGGGCCGATATGCGCGATCACCGCCATGACCATGTCCTTCGCCGACACGCCCGGCCCCGGCGTGCCGGTGAGCGTGATCCGCATGGGCTTCAAGACGGCATGCTCTACAGTCTGCGTGGCCAGGATGTGCTCAATCTCCGAAGTGCCGATCCCGTAGGCCAGCGCACCGAACGCCCCGTAGGTGGTCGTGTGGCTGTCCCCGCAGAGGATCGTCATGCCCGGCCAAGCAAGGCCGAGGTCCGGAACGACAACATGCTCGATCCCCTGGCGCGGGTCGAAAAGGTCGATCAACTCCAGCCCGTGCCGCGCGCAATTCGCGGCCAGCGTCTCAATCTGCAGGCGGCCGCCTGCATCCTCCACCTCGTCAAGCGATGCAATCGCGCGGGTGGGGCTGACATGATCGACGATGGCGAGGTGACGGTCCGGATGGCGCACTATCCGGCCCGCTTCATGGAGCCCGGCAAAGGCTTGTGGGCTGGTATATTCGTTCATTACATGGAGATCGACGTAGAGCAGGACCGTCTCCGCGTCGATCCGACGGACGGTATGGGCATCGAGCAACTTCTCGTAGAGCGTCTTCATGGCAGGGGGACCATCAGGAGGCGCCCAAAAAGCAGGGCGACCATGAGAACAACGCCTATCAGCGCGGCGGACTGGATAAGGATGGAGCGGGCGCGCGGGCGCGCGTCAAAGGCAAGCACCATGGCCAGTAGGGCACCGGCAATCGAGGTCGGGACAAAACCCGTGACCGGCAACAGGATCGCCCATCCCAGGAGGAGCAAGAGAAAGAGGATCGGGCGACGCAAGCCGCCGGGCGGGCGGGTCGCTGGCGGGCTTTGCCAGAGCGTGCGAACCGCCAAGGCGATCCCGCCCAGCAGCAGCCCGCTTCCGGCCAGCCGCGGGAAGATCGCCCCGAAGGTGGACATGGAAAGCGTCTCCCACAGCGCGTAGGCGCCCAGCAGGACAAGTGCGGCGGACGGCGCGAGGTCGCGGTGCAGCGTCATGTCTCCGCCCTCTCGCGCAAAGCCTTCTGTCTGGCGCGCCGGTCAGACCACCAAGGCCAGGTCAGAGTCAGGATGGTGAAGAAGATGATCCCCAGGCTGATCGGTCGTCCGAAATACTGCCCCCATAGGTCGCCCGACGCGGTCCCGATCAGCCAAGCCTGGACGAAACCCTGTTCGGCGATTGGCCCGAGGATCAGGCCCAGTACGATAGGCGATGGCTCGAACCCCCAGCGGGCGGCGGCCCAGGCCAGGGCACCCAGAACGACCATCATTGTCACGTGGTTGGGATTTTGCTCAACGGCATAGGCCCCGATCATGATGAGAACGCCGATCACCGGGGCCAGCGTGGATTTGGGGATCGAGGAGATCGTCCGGAACGCCGTGCGGCCAATGATCAGGCCGGTGGGGATCATCAGAAGCGTGGCGATCAGCAGGCCGAAGGTAAAGGTCTGGACCAGATCCCCCTGTTCGGCAAAGAGTTGCGGGCCGACGCGGATGCCTTGCACCATGAGCGCGCCGAGGATGATCGCGTCGGGGGGCGTGCCGGGGATGCCCAGCACAAGCGTCGGCACGAAGCCCCCGCCCACCGTGGCCGAATTGGCGGACTCGCTGGCGACAACGCCGTCTGGCGCACCCTTGCCGAACCGCGCACGGTCTGGCGACGTCCGACGGGCTTCGGAATAGGCAACGAGGCCGGCCACCGCGCCGCCTGCGGCCGGAAGAATACCGACGATGGTGCCCACGACGGAGGAGCGGATCAGGTTGAGCTTGGAGCGCCAAAGCGTCCGCAAGGCCTCGGGGATGCGGGTGCCGCCGCCGGTCTTCGCCCGCTCGATATGCGGGGCCCTATCCGCGACCATGCCCAGCAGGACCGGCACGCAATAGAGGCCGATCAGGGCCGGAATGATGTGGATCCCGCCCAGCAGCGCGGGCTCGCCGAAGGTGTAGCGCACGTCGCCTCCCACAACGGCCGAACCGATCGTCGACAGAAGCAGTCCGAAGAAGCCGCCGATCAGGCCCTTGAGGGTGTTTCCTTTTGACAGGACCGCGATCAGCGACAGACCAAAGATGGCGAGCCAGAAATATTCCACGGGACCGAACTTCAGCGCGATGGTCGCAAGCGGCGGCGCCACGAAGAGGAGTGCCAGCGCTCCGACGATCCCCCCGAAGGCCGATGCAAAGCACGAGATGGTGACGGCCAAATCCCCGTCCCCCCGCTTGGCCATCGGAAAGCCGTCGAGCGAAGTTGCGATGGCGGCGGGCGTGCCTGGCGTGTTCACGAGGATCGCCGCGTAGGCGCCCCCATAGATCGCACCCGTGTAGACCGCGCCCAACGCGATCAGCCCCGAGGCCGGGTCCATCGTGAAGGTGAAAGGCACGAGAACGGCGACAGCCATCGTCGCCGAGAGGCCCGGAAGCGCGCCGATCACCGTCCCGACGACGACACCCGCCAGCGCAAGCGTCAGGTTGAAGGGCGTCAGCGCTCCAAGGAAGGCTTCGATCATCGCAGGGCTCCGAGATCGGCTCGACCGGTCCCCGGGGACGAGGGGAGGGACCGGTCGGACGCCGAAAGGTTGGCGTCAGCTTCCGCCCATCCGCGCGATGGCGGTGGCGTAGGCCGCGCGGCGCTCTTCGATGAAGGCGGGTATGTCGGCGAGCGGGATATCGACCACCTGATAGCCGGCCTCGGTCATCATGCGCTGAAAGTCGGGGTCTGCGTTCACCTGCCCGATGACATCCGAGAGTTGCTGCTTCACCGCATCCGGCGTCCCAGCTGGCACAGCCACGCCACGATACGCGCCGCCGACATGGTCGATGCCCAATTCGCGAAAGGTCGGGACGTCGGGTAGCGCGGGCACCCGGTCCTCCGTGGCGACCGCAAGCGCGCGCACTTGGTCACCCGCCTTGACGGCCTGCGTCGTGTAGGACATCGCGCCGCCGATCTGTCCGCCCAACACGGCGGTCATTGCAGGTGCCGAACCCGAGAAGGGCACGTAGGTTACCGTCGCGCCCGTCAGGTCGCCGAAGATCACCGAGGCAAGATGGTTTGCCGTGTTGGTGCCCGATCCGCCCATGGTCAGTGCACCCGGATTGTCGGTCGCGAAGGCGATCAAGTCGGCCAGCGTTTCGAATGGGCTGTCCGCGGGAACGAGGATCGCATCGGGCGTGTAGTGGAAGAAGTAGACGTTCTCGATCTGATCCGTCTGGTAGCCGACATCCTTCATGGCGGGCTGCAGGATCGTATGCGGGACGATCGTGTTCATGATCGTATGGCCGTCAGCCTCGAGTGAGTTCAGCTGCGCCCAGGCCGTCGCGCCTCCGGCACCGGGGCGGGACTGGATGACGACCGACTGGCCCAGGATGGCCTCCATAAAGGGCTGCTGGAAGCGCGCGGTCACGTCGGATTCGCCACCGGGATTGAAGGGGATCACGTAGGTGATCGGGCGCTCGGGAAAGCTTTGCGCAGCGACGGGCGCGGCGAGCGCGGCGGCAAGGGCGCCACCGAGAAGCGCGGTGCGGCGAGTGATGGTCATGTCGATCCTCCCAGACTTGTCATTCCAGCGTAGGGGAAAGCCGCCGCCACGATTAAGCGCGAACGATTGCACAATTATTCAGTGTTAATCTCGTCTCGTCGCCGTGGCAGGCACGGGGCATGTGCGATCCCGACCCCAAGGCCATCCATGCTGCCGCGCCCGAGGCGCCGGACTTCTTCGATGGCTTCGAGGACCGGCTCCACATCCTTCCGGAAGGGCATGTCCGCTATCGCATTGGCGGATCGGGTCCACCCCTACTGCTTCTGCACGGACATCCGCAGACATCGGCAATGTGGCATCGGGTGGCGCCTGTCTTGGCACGCGACCATACCGTGATCTGCCCGGATCTTCGCGGCTACGGCCGCTCCTGGAAGCCGAACGCCCTGGCAGATCATGCCCCGATGTCCAAGCGTGCGGTGGGCGACGACCTTCGCGCGCTGATGGACGCGCTCGGTCACGACCGCTTCGTGATCGGCGCGCATGACCGTGGCGCACGGGTCGGCCATCGATTGGCAGCCGATCATCCGGATCGCGTCATCCTGCTGATGACCCTGGATGTCGCCCCCACACGCGAGATGTATCGCGTCGGAACTACAGAATTCGCCGCCGATTATTGGTGGTGGTTCTGGCTGATCCAGCCCGCACCCCTTCCGGAGCGGATGATCTTGGCCGATCCGGATTGGTACTGGTGTCGAAAATGCTGCTGCGGCCCGGCGGGTGCTGCGCTCTTCGTCCGTCCGGCGTTGGAAGAATACCTGGATTGTTGGCGCAATCCTGCCACCGTGTCGGCGGCCTGTGAGGATTACCGTGCGGCACGTGGCATCGATCTCATCCATGACAACGCCGAGGTCGAACCAATGCCCGTCCCGGTCCACGCGCTCTGGGGTAGAGACGGCGCGATCGAGCGGCATTTTGACTGCCTCACGCTCTGGCGCGAGCGGGCCCGGACCGTCACGGGCAAAGCTCTGCCGGGTGGTCATTTTCTGGCTGAAGAGGTGCCCGAGGCGGTGCTCGCCGAATGGCTGCCGCTATTGGCCCGCCTCCGCGCCGACGCGTGATCCCGAAAGCCGCGTCGCCTCCTTGCGGGCCAACGCGAGGAACGCCTCAAGCGTATCGCGCCCTGCATCGCGCTCGCGCCAGGCAACCCCGAAGGACAGACGCGGCCCGTCTTCCAGGGGAACGAAGCGGACGCCCTCGGCGCCGACGCGCGCGCACCATTCCGGCACCAGGCCAACACCCGTCCCCTGACCGACCAAACGCAGCAGGGTGGACTTGTCGAGCACCTCCATCTCGATGGACGGCGGGGTTTCCATCTCACCGACGCAGCGGGTCACCATGTCCGCCAGATAGGGGCGCGCATGACGTGGGTATCCAATCAAGGCGCGTCCCGAGAGTGCGGCGACAGGCAATGCCTCCCCAACGGACTCTCCTTCCGGCAGCGCGACGAAAACCCCCTCCTCGAACAAGACCTCCCAGCCGATGCCGGGCGTGACTGTCGGCGGGCGAAAGAAGGCCAGGTCGATGTGATGTCGCTCCAACGCCTCCACCTGGAGCGCGGAGGCGGAGACTTCGGTCAACGTCAGTCGGATGCCAGGATGCCGGGCGCGGAAGGCCTCGAAAACAGGGGGTAAGAACCAGGCCAGAGCCGCATCGATCCCGCCGATCCGCAACCGGTCGAGCCCCGCCTCTGCGGCGTCGCGGGCCGCAGCGACACCGGCGTCCAATTGGCCAAGGACGGCTCGCGCTTCGTCGAGGAACACTGCCCCCGCTTGCGTGAGGCTGACATGCCGTGTCGTGCGGAACAAAAGCGCGAAGCCGAGCTCATTCTCCAGCTTGCGCACCTGCGCCGAGAGTGCCGTCTGTGCCAGCCCCACCCGCTCCGCCGCGCGCCGGAAATGCAACTCCTCGGCGACGGCGATGAAGCAGCGGAGTTGGCGAAGTTCCATGGCGCGCAGGATGGCCCGTGCCGCTGGCGGAGGCAATTGCCGCCTGATATCGCGACCGTTCCGTTTCTGACCCCAGGCCCCGCATCGGGATGTCCGGGCCGTTCGAAGATGTGTGTTGAGCGCCACCCGTCCTTAGACCAGGCCGTCTTGCGGAGATCGTCGAGAGCCAGGGCTGCCGTGCGGCGTTGGACCGTTTCATCGCCGTCTCTCCCTGCGCGTGGCAATCCCAAGACCGACAGTCACAACAAAGACCCCGACTACTTCTACATGGCTCGGCCATTGGCCTAGAACCGGGATTGCCAGTGCAAGAGCAACGGCGGGAGCGAAGGAAGGCAGAAGCGCAGCCGTGGCCGCGCCGAGGCGGCGGGCGGCAGACATGAGCGCGAAGACCGAAATGACACCTCCGACGAGGCCTTGCGCGACGAACTGGCCCGCGACCTCGACCATAGGTGTGTCCGACATGCCGGATGGCATGCCCATCCAAAGGACGACAATGAAGACAATCGGTGTGACAAGGCCGGAGGTCACGCCGACGGCGATGGTGCCGCGTAATGGGTCGACCGACCAATGGCGCATGAGCGCCGTGAAACCTGCCCACATCGAACCCGCGGCGGCGAAAAGCACGGCACCGCGCCACGCTCCGGGCTGCGCGTCGCCTGACAATAGACCGCTCAGCGTTACGAGCCCTGCAAGGATAACGAGGCCACCGAAGACCTGCGGAGGGCGCACCTGCTCTCCGTTCAGGACAATCGCAAAGATCGTACCCACGGCGAAGACCGCAGCCGGTGCGATGACCATGCCATGCGAGAGGGGTGCGTGCGCGTAGCCGCCAACGGCCAGCGCGCCGAAGAGAGGCCCACCAAGGCAGGCAAGCGTCAACGTCTGGCGAATGCTTGGCCAGCGAGCAGCCGATCCGTCCTGGCGCCAGAGCCAAACCAAGGCCGGCGCCAGCACAAGGCCCGCAGCGCCAAAGCGCAGGAGCGTCAGGTCGATTGGATGCAATCCGACGGCTAGCCCGTGAATGGCGGCGACATTGAAGGATGCCCAGCAAAGAACGGTCAACGCACCGAGGACAGGACCGAGAGCGGCCGGACGCACGACGCCTTTGGAGAGGACGGGCGAGAACATCATACCCGTGACCTAGACGCGGCATTTGATGCCCACAAATACCGATTGACTCGCAAAATAATCGCAGACTGTTATCGTTCAAGTCATTGGCGGGAGGGATCGTGCCATGGAGCTTCGACATCTGCGCACCTTTCGCGCCATCGCGGAGATGGGCGGCGTTCATGCGGCCGCCGCACGGCTCAACGTGGCCCAACCCGCCGTGAGCCGGACGCTGCGCGATCTAGAAGCTGAGCTGGGTTTCGCCCTCTTTGACCGGATCGGACGCGGCCTTCGGATCACCGACGCCGGGGCGGCCTATCTACGGGCGATCACACCGCATCTCGACGGCGTTGCCGCAGCCGGTGAGGCCGCGCGCCTCGTCGCCGAAGGGCGCGGCGGCATTCTGCGGGTCGGCCTGATCGAGAGCGGGGCATGGGACGGTGCAGCTCCGGCTGCGCTTGATCGCTTCGCCCGTACCTGCCCGGACGTTCGGCTGGACGTCACCCCGATGGGGTCGCGCGACCAGGTGATCGCCCTAGCCGACCGAGACCTCGATTGTGGCTTTCTCTATCGGCAGGGCTCGACTTTGGAGGATGCTGGCCTCGCCGCTCTGTCGTTGCGCATCGACGAAGTCGTCCTCGCCGCGAATACATCCCTCGACTTTGGCCATGACGGGCCGCTCTCGGCGGAGGATATCGACGGGCTTGCCATGATCGGCTTTCCTCGTGCCGTCGCCCCGGACTACTTCGACGCGCAACGCGCGGCGCTGGCTCGGATCGGCGTCGAGCCGCAGATTGTCCAGGTGGCTGCAGACGAAACGGCAATGCTGGCCCTCGTCTCTGCCGGGGTCGGGTGCGCATTGGTGAACGGTGCCGCGGCGCATCGTCCCCCACCGCGCGTGCGCTTCCACCCGGTCGCAGGCATCTCCGTTCCGATCACCTTCGTACTGGCCCATCGCGATCCACCGAGCACTTTAGTGAAGCCAATGATCGCAGCCGCGCGGACCGTGATCGACAGAGAGATCATCTGACGCACGGTCCACTTGATACCATCACGCGATCAATTTGATCCGATCAATCTATTTTCATTTATCGTTTTGGAAGGCCATCTTCCGGTCATCGAAACAGCGCCGCAGCGCTTTGACCCGGAGATCACGCCATGAAGTCCATCGTCCTAACCGCCTTCCTCGCCCTCGGGATCGTGCCGGTCGCCGCCGTCGCTTTGCCCTGCTCCGACGAGAACGCGAAGTTCACGCCCGAACGGCAGGCCGAGATCGCCTTGCTGCTCTCCTCCCGGTGAGTGTGCCGCGTGCCAGCCAACTGAAAGACGAAGGAGATTGATAATGACTGCGCTCAAATCCCTCACCCTTGCCACCCTCCTCGCCACGCCAGCCATCGCGCAGCCGGGCGACCCGATCACGGCGGGGACGGCGCCGCATATCGCCGAAATGATCCGTATCGCGGACGCGCTCGATGCCGCTGTAGATGCGAAAGACTGGCGGCTCGCCCGCACGTTCTTCGCCGATACGATCGATGTCGACTTCTCGGCCCTCGTCGGTGGCGTGCCCGCGACGATCCCGGCGGATGCGCTCATCGATGGCTGGTCTGGTAACCTGACCGAAGAGAAGACGTCCTTCCATCTGCGCGGCAACCACAGGGTCACCTTCGACGGCCCGGACGCCGCTGTGATGCACAGCCACGGCTATGCGTGGAACCGAATGGCGGCGGGCGCCGAACCGGCCAATGGTGGAAACGAACTCTGGGAGGTCTGGGGAAACTATGTCCATGGCTTCGCGCGCGTCGAGACGGGCTGGACCATCACCTCCATGACGTTCGTGCCGACAGCACAGCGCGGCAACGAATGGGTTCGCGATACACCGGGCAGCTGACCGCGCGACACGGGCTCCGTGACAGCAGACAGTAGCAGACGCCGAGCGTGCGGCCATCGCAAGCTCGCTCCGCATCCCTCATGGTCGACGCGCGCGCGATGCCGTACCGGCGACCACCCGATCACTTCCAGAGAGGTAACGGAAACCGACCCAGGAGAGGTATCTCGGCATTTCTGGCGCCCATGCGCGCCGCAGTCGACAGCGCAAGGACAGGCTCGTTCGATGACTCTTTGTGGAAGCGGTCAGATCGGGCTCTTCGCCTCGGCAAAGGCCAACCGGCCCGATCAAAGAAACGCGCCTCACTGCATACTCCGCATATCAGTCGTCAAGATGAGCTCTCGACTGATCCCGCCCAGTCGAAGCGACTGTCTTTTCCCGCTCACGAAGGCCATTCATAAGTAATGGCCTTCACTCTCCGCCAACTGCGCTATTTCTCGGCTGCCGCCCAGCATGGGGCGGTCGGTCGCGCTGCGGCGGCCTTGTCTATCTCGCAGAGCGCCGTGACGGAGGCGATCAAGGACCTTGAGGCCGATCTCGGCGTGCAGCTTTTTGATCGCCACCCACGCGGCCTGGCGCTGACGTTCCGAGGAAACCAGTTCCTCCGACATGCCGACAAGATCCTGTCTGACGTCTCGGCTGCGCGCCATGCCCTTGAGCGGGAGGAGGCGCCGACCGGAGGGAAGCTGCATCTCGGTGTCACATCCCTGATGGCGGGCTACGTCCTGTCAGACGTGCTGTCGCGCTTCCGCCGGGTCCACCCAGAAGTCGAGGTCACGGCCATCGAAGATAGCGGCGAGCATCTGGAACACCTGCTGATCGGCGGTGAGTTGGACGTGGCGGTCATGGTGGCGGCGGACGGGCGAGACCGTATGGCGCTGCATACCGAGATCCTCGCCGTGTCGCCCTATAGGCTATGGCTGCCACTCGGCCATCCGCTGGCCGCGCGGGAATCGGTCAGTCTGTCGGACGTCACTGCCGAGCCGCTGATCATGCTGCGCGTCGACGAGATGGAGGAGGAGGCGGTGAACCTGCTCTCCGCCCTCGGGCAACGGCCGCGGGTGGCCTTCCGCACACGGTCCGTCGAGGCGGTGCGCAGTCTCGTGGCGACCGGGGCGGGCGTCGCGATGCTGCCGGACCTCGTTTACCGGCCGTGGTCGCTGGAAGGTGACCGGATCGAGAGTAGGGATGTCTCGGGCGCTCTGCCGGTCGTCCATGTTGGTGTTGTCTGGCGCAAGGGTGCGCCGCTGCCGCAGACGGTGCGGGACTTCATCGCGGTCGCCAAGGAAGCCCACGACGCCTGAGGCCTCGGGGTTCCATCTACGGTATCGGAAAAACCGAAACCGCGCTTCGGAACATTGAATTTGCGAAACCTCCGACGCTCGGCCAGCCTTCTCGGCAATCCGAGGCTGCCGTGAAGCGGCCCGCACCAACCGGGAGAGTCGAGATGACCCAACGCTTGCGCGGCGCGACCGCAATGGCCTTGGCGCTCTGCGTGACGCAGGCCGCCGTGGCCCAGGAGATGATTACTGCGATCGGCGAGGGCGAAGGCGCGCTCTCCATCGTCGCATGGCCCGGCTATATCGAGCGTGGCGAGACCTCGCCCGACTTCGACTGGGTGACGGGCTTCGAAGACGCGACAGGCTGCATGGTTTCCGTCAAGACGGCCAACACCTCCGACGAGATGGTCGCGCTGATGAATGAGGGCGGCTTCGACCTCGTGACGGCCTCGGGCGACGCCTCCCTCCGGATGGTCGCAGGCGACCGGGTGCAGCCGATCAACACGGACCTGATTCCGTCCTGGGACACGATCGACGACAGGTTGAAGCAAGCGCCCTGGCATTACGTCGACGGCACTCATTACGGCGTGCCCTATATGTGGGGGCCGAATGTGCTGATGTATTCTACCGAGGTCTTCCCAGAGGCGCCCACCTCCTGGTCCGTCGTGTTCGAACCTCAGGATCTACCGGATGGCCAGCCCAACCAGGGTCGCGTGCAGGCCTATGACGGGCCGATCCACATCGCGGACGCCGCGCTCTACCTGATGACACACCAGCCTGAGCTGGGCATCACCTCACCCTATGAGCTGAATCAGGCGCAATATGACGCGGCGCTCGACCTCCTGCGCACCCAGCGCACCCTGGTCAGCCGCTACTGGCACGACGCCTTCATCCAGATCGACGATTTCAAGAACGAGGGGATGGCGGCCTCCGGCTCCTGGCCCTTCCAGGTGAACCTGCTGCAGGGCGACGACGCGCCGGTGGCCTCGACCATCCCGAAGGAGGGGGCGACGGGCTGGGCGGACACGACCATGATGCACGTGAACGCCGAGAACCCGAATTGTGCCTACATGTGGATGGAGCACACGCTGTCATCCAACCTGATGTCCGATCTTTCGGTCTGGTTCGGCGCCAATCCCGCCGTGCCAGACGCTTGCACCGACGGGCGTGGAAAGCAGACCGCCGAGGGCTGCACCAAGAACGGCTTCGACGATTTCGAGCGCATCCGCTTCTGGCAGACGCCGGTGACCCAATGCGAGAGCCAGGGCGAATGCGTGCCCTATTACCGTTGGGTGTCCGACTATATCGGCGTGATCGGTGGACGGTAACCTCCCTGAACTTGCGGTCCGCCCGGATGTGGCGGACCGTCTTTTCGAGCAGACCATGACCAGTGCCGTCCAGTTCTCCGCCGTCGAGAAGCACTATGGAGCCGTCCGCGCGGTGGACGGGGTCGACCTATCCATCGCCGAGGGCGAATTCTTCGCCATGCTTGGGCCGTCGGGGTCCGGCAAGACGACGTGCCTCCGTCTGATCGCGGGGTTCGAGCGGCCCACAAGCGGCGAAGTGTCGATTTTCGGTGCAGCCATGGGCGACGTACCGCCTTACCGGCGGCCGGTGAACACGGTCTTTCAGGACTACGCCCTGTTCCCGCACCTGAACGTGCGCGACAACGTCGCCTACGGGCTGATGGTGGCGGGCGAGCGTAAGCGGGCCCGACGGGCCGCCGCCGACGAAGCGCTAGAGCTGGTCGCGCTGCCTGGCTACGGCGATCGCAAGCCATCGGAGCTATCGGGCGGCCAGCGGCAGCGTGTGGCATTGGCCCGCGCGCTGGTGATGAAACCCAAAGTGCTGCTGCTGGACGAACCTTTGGGCGCGCTCGATCTCAAGCTGCGCGAGCAAATGCAGGACGAACTCAAGGCGTTGCAACGCCGCCTTGGGATCACCTTCGTCTTCGTCACCCATGACCAGGGCGAGGCACTATCGATGGCCAATCGCGTCGCTGTCTTCAACGACGGTCGCATCGTGCAGGCGGGCACGCCCGAGGACGTCTATTACCGCCCCGAAACGCCGTTCGTCGCCGACTTCGTCGGCTCGTCCAACCTGCTGCCGCCCGAACTGACCGAGCGTCTGGGCGGCGGGCGTGTCCATTCCGCCCTGCGCCCAGAAGCTGTGCGTCTGACGCCCGGGGGTCACGCGGCAACCGTGACCGGCCGCGCTTTCCTGGGGCAATCCACGCGTCTGACGCTGGACATGGATGGTCACCGGATCACCGCGCTGCTTCCGCGAGGCACGGACCTGCCCGCTGACGGAGAGACCGTCCATATCGGGTGGGCTCCGGGTGATCTGCATCTCATGAAGGCGGACGCGTGACGACGCTGGACCTGTCCGCGGCCCCGCGCCGCGACGCCGCCGGCCTGTCGGAGCGGGTATCGGACGCGCTCTGGCGTCGTCCGCGACTCCTGATCGCGCTCCTTGTGCTACCGTCGCTTGCGTGGCTGGGGATCGTCTACCTGGGATCGCTCTTCGCGCTGCTGGCGCAGAGCTTCTTCTCCATCGACGAATTCTCGGGCCAGATCCGCTATGAGCTGACGCTCCGGACCTATGCGGAGCTCTTCCGCGCCCACAACCTCGACATCGTATTCCGCACCGTCGCCATGGCGGCCAGCGTCACGATCGCCGCCGCAATCGTCGCCTTCCCCATTGCCTATTACGCCGCCCGCTACGCCACAGGCCGCTGGAAGGCCGTCTTCTACCTGGGCGTCATGTTACCACTGTGGTCGAGCTACCTCGTGAAGGTCTACGCCTGGAAACTGATCCTGGCGAAAGAAGGCATCCTCAACTGGGCGTTCGAGAGCGTGGGCCTGATGTGGCTGATGGACGCCTACCTGTCGCTGCCAGGGATCGGAGGGAACTCGCTGTCGGTCTCGTGGACGGGCACATTCCTCGTCTTCCTCTATGTCTGGCTGCCCTTCATGATCCTTCCGGTCCAGGCCGCGCTTGAGCGCGTGCCGCCCTCGATGCTGGAGGCATCGGGTGATCTGGGCGCGCGGCCAAGCCAAACCTTGTGCCACGTGCTGATCCCCCTGGCCCTGCCGGGGATCATCGCGGGCTCTATCTTCACCTTCTCACTGACCTTGGGCGACTACATCGTGCCCCAGATCGTCGGCACGTCCGCGCGGATGATCGGGCAGGCGGTCTATCAGTACCAGGGCACTGCCGGAAACATTCCGCTGGCCGCCGCTTTCGCGGTGGTGCCGATCCTGATCATGATGGTCTATCTCGCCGTCGCGAAGCGGAAGGGGGCTTTCGATGCGCTCTAGCGCCCCTTTCGGCCTGAAGGTCGCGGCCATTGCGGGTCTCTTGTTCCTGCACCTGCCGATCCTCCTGATTTTCGTCTACGCCTTCACGACCGAGGACCGGTCCTATCAATGGCCGCCCCCCGGCTTCACCACGCAATGGTTCGCGGTCACCTGGAACCGCCCCGACGTCTGGGAGGCGCTGTGGCTGTCGGTGCGCGTGGCATCAATCAGCACAGTGATCGCCCTGATCCTCGGCACGCTGGCTGCCGCCGCCGTCGCCCGCACCCGTTTCTTCGGGCGTGAGACGATCAGCCTGCTCGTCATCCTGCCCATCGCGCTGCCCGGCATCATCACCGGCATCTCGCTGCGCTCCGCCTTCAACTTGGCGGATATCCCATTCAGTTTCTGGACCATCGTTCTGGGCCACGCGACCTTCTGCGTGGTCGTCGTCTATAACAATGCGGTCGCCCGCTTCCGGCGTATCTCCGGCAACCTGATCGAAGCGTCGATGGATCTGGGCGCGAACGGGTTCCAGACCTTCCGCTTCGTGATCCTGCCCAACGTCGCCACTGCCCTTCTGGCGGGCGGAATGCTGGCCTTCGCGCTGTCGTTCGACGAGGTGATCGTGACCACCTTTACCGCCGGGCAGCAGGCCACCCTGCCGATCTGGATGCTGGAAGAGCTGGTCCGCCCGCGACAGCGTCCCGTCACCAATGTCGTCGCCATGGTCGTAGTGCTGGTCACCTTCCTGCCGATCCTGGCCGCCTATCACCTGACCCGCGGGACCGACACCGTCGCGGGCAGCGGAAAATGAGGGAGAGAGAGATGGACACCCAGATGTTGATCGGCGGCGCTTTTGAGACCGGAACCGATGCCGAGGAGCAGGTGCTGAACCCGCGGACGGGCGAGGCGATCCTCGCCATGCCCGAGGCCGATCCGGGCCAGATCGACCGCGCGGTCGCGGCCGCCCGGACCGCCTTCACCACCTGGTCGCGCACCACACCCGCCGAACGCTCAGCCAAGCTCCTCGCCATCGCGGACGCTATCGAGGCGGACGCCGAAGGTTTCGCCCAGCTCGAAGCGCTGAACTGCGGCAAGCCCTATGGCTGCGTGCTGGAGGACGAGATCCCGGCCATCGTCGACTGCTTCCGCTACTTCGCGGGCGCCGTGCGGAACATGCAAGGGAGCATCTCAGGTGAATACATGGAAGGGCACACCTCCATGATCCGCCGCGACCCGATCGGTGTCGTCGCGTCGATCGCGCCGTGGAATTACCCGCTGATGATGATGGCCTGGAAGATCGCACCCGCGCTCGCGGGGGGCAACACCGTCGTCCTGAAGCCATCGGAGCAGACGCCATTGACGGCGCTGAAGCTCGCGCGCGTCTTGTTGGACATCCTGCCCGAGGGCGTCGTCAACGTAATCGTGGGTCAAGGCGGCAGCGTCGGCAACGCGCTCATTTCCCACGAGGGCGTCGACATGGTGTCGATCACCGGGGACATCGCCACCGGCAAGAAGATCCTTCAGGCCGCATCGAAGACCGTGAAGCGCACCCATCTGGAGCTGGGCGGCAAAGCGCCTGTCATCGTCATGGATGACGCGGACCTGGGCGCGGTGGTCGAGGGGTTGAAAGCCTTCGGCTATTACAATGCCGGCCAGGACTGTACCGCGGCCTGCCGCATCTATGCGGGTGCCAAGATACATGACAAGCTGGTGGCCGAGCTGTCGTCGGCCGTCTCGACCATCGCCTATGCCAACGAGGATGACGCAACGAACGAAATCGGCCCGCTGATTTCCCCGCGCCAGCGCGACCGCGTGGCCAGCTTCGTCGCGCGCGCTGCCGATCTTCCGCATATCGAGGTGACGACCGGCGGCGCGGTCTATGATGGGCCGGGCTATTACTACCAGCCCACGGTCATCGCCGGTGCTAAACAGGAAGACGAAATCGTTCAGCGCGAGGTTTTTGGCCCGGTCGTCTCTGTCACCCGCTTTGACGAGGAGGATCAGGCGGTGGCTTGGGCCAACGATTCCAAGTACGGCTTGGCCTCATCCGTCTGGACCCGCGACGTTGGCGCAGCCATGCGCGTCTCGTCCCGGCTTCAATACGGCTGCACCTGGGTGAACACGCATTTCATGCTGGTCAATGAGATGCCCCATGGCGGCGTCAAGCAGTCCGGCTACGGCAAGGACATGTCGATCTACGCGCTGGAGGACTACACCGCCGTCCGCCACGTCATGATCGCCCACTGACCCCCGGTTCGTTCGCGCCGCTTTCCCTTACAGAATCCCGAACCCTTCGCCGCGTCCTGCGCGGCGGCTCTACAGGAGTACGCCCATGGACAACGCATCCATCGCCGCCCGTCGGGACGCCGCCATCGCGCGCGGCGTCGGCATGCAGACGCAAGTCTACGTGGACCGCGCGGAGAACGCCGAGATTTGGGACGTCGAAGGTCGGCGCTACATCGACTTCGCCGCCGGCATCGCCGTGGTGAATACCGGCCACCGCCATCCGCGGGTGACCGAGGCCCTACGCGCCCAGATCGATGCCTACACCCATACCTGCCATCAGGTCGTGCCCTATGAGCCCTATATCCATCTGGCCGAGCGATTGAACGCGGCCGTCCCCGGCGACTTCCCGAAGAAAACCGTCTTTGTGACCACCGGCGCCGAGGCCGTTGAAAACGCCATCAAGATCGCCCGCGCGCATACCGGCCGGCAGGCGGTCATCGCCTTCGGCGGCGGCTTCCACGGGCGCACCTTCATGACCATGTCTCTGACCGGCAAGGTCCTGCCGTACAAGGCTGGCTTCGGCACCATGATGCCGGATGTCTATCACGTGCCATTCCCCATCGACCTGCACGGCGTTTCGACCGATCAGGCGTTGGGGGCCATCCAGCAGCTCTTCAAGGCCACCCTAGAGCCGAGCCGCGTTGCCGCCATCATCTTCGAGCCCGTCCAAGGCGAAGGCGGCTTCTACCCAGCGCCCGCCGATCTGGTGCGCGGCCTCCGCGGGCTCTGTGACGCCCACGGTATCGTCCTGATCGCAGACGAAGTGCAGACCGGTTTCGCCCGCACCGGCACCCTGCTGGCGATGGAGCAATACGATGTCAGCCCCGACATCACGACGATGGCCAAGGGGCTTGCGGGCGGTGTGCCGCTGGCCGCGCTGACCGGCCGGGCCGAGATCATGGACGCGCCTGCACCCGGCGGGCTTGGTGGAACCTATGGAGGCAATCCATTGGGCATCGCCGCCGCCCATGCCGTCCTCGACGCCATCGAGGATGAGGGGCTTTATGCCCGGGCCAATACCCTTGGCTCAAGGCTCAAGCAACGACTGGAAGCGGTCAGAATGGAGGTTCCACAGGTTGCCGAGATCCGTGGCCCCGGCTTCATGGTCGCGGTTGAGTTCATGTCAGGCGGCACCCCGGACCCGGCTTTCACAAATCGCGTGAAGGCCGAGGCGCTGGCGCGTGGACTGATCTTGTTGACCTGCGGTATACACACCAACGTCATACGTTTCCTCGCGCCAATCACGATATCGGAAGCTGTCTTCGCCGAGGCGCTCGATATCCTGGAGGCATCGCTCAAGGCCGCCGCAGAGGTCGTCGCGGCGTAGAGATCATCGATCGGGAGCTAGTAGAGCCTGGCGTCTATCTCGCCGATCGCGGTCACCGGAAAGGACGCGCGTTCCCCCAACGACATCTGATTGATCCCGGCCATCGATGCTGACACAGTGTGTTCGATGGTTCCCGAAGGCCGCTGTGCCCGAAGGATGAAAAGGGAACCCGGTGCGGTGTAGCCATCAGGCGCCAAATCCGGGACTGCCCCCGCAACTGTGAGCGGTGAGCGACCTCGTCCGTGCCACTGGGATCTTGGTTCCGGGAAGGCTCGAGGGAG
Source organism: Pseudomonadota bacterium (assembly GCA_039199335.1). GTDB lineage: Bacteria > Pseudomonadota > Alphaproteobacteria > Rhodobacterales > Rhodobacteraceae > Jannaschia. Next base: position 15,112 of record JBCCSY010000009.1, on the reverse strand, counting down.
CGACGACCCGCAAGTCAGGAGACCTGCCATCGAGATCTACTCGAAACCGGGACGGGGTGTTCCGGAAGGAGGCTCGATGGCACGCAAGTTGCGCGCGACATATGATCGGCATCCTTTGCCTGCGCCCCCGCCAAATCGGCGGAGGCGACCATGGCATCTGATACGACAATCCTGATCTGCACCAAATGCCGGGGGTCGAACAGCGCCGCTGCGATGCGTCAGACGCTCACCGAGACGGTGGCGTCTGGTGTGATCTTCCGAGCTGTGGATTGCATGGCGGGTTGCGACCATCCGGTGGCTGTCGGTGTCCAAGCCGAGGGTAAGGCGAGCTACCTATTTGGTGGGATCGAGACGGAAGCGGAGATCGCGGCCATTGCGCGCTTCGTACGGGACTATGCCGCCTCGGAGAAGGGCTGGACCAACTCGGGCGAGCGCCCGGCCGCGCTGACAGGGAAAACACTCGCCCGTTTGCCAGGGCTCCTTCCGTGAGTGCTACGCCTCCCCCAGCCCTGAAACTGTACGGCGTTGGCTATCAAGCCCCTTCGGGGGCTGTGCTGCTGCGCGATGCGGAGCTCAGACTGTCGCATGGCGCCACGCTCGCGATAGCCGGACCCAACGGGGCGGGCAAATCAACGCTGATGGCGCTGCTAGCCGGGATCCTGACCCCGACTGAAGGCACGATTGAGATTGGTGGGCTGCCGCTCGCGTCTCTGTCAGGACAAGACCGGGCGCGGCGCATCGCTCTCGTCTCCCAACACGCCAACCCGGATGGCAGGCTGACCTTGCGCGACTATGTCGGCCTCGGGCAGTTGCCTATATGGGCCGAGCACGGACCGGACGTCCATCGCGCCGCGCTTGACCATGTGCTAGACCTCACCCAGCTGCTGACCAAGGCCGCGCACCCCATGGCGCGTCTGTCTGGTGGGGAATGCCAGCGCGCGCATATCGCCCGCGCTCTGGCGCAACGCCCCGAACTCCTGCTGCTGGACGAGCCGACGAACCACCTGGACCCGGATGCGAAAGGCAGGATGCTGTCGCTCGTCGCGTCGCTCGGCATCACGGTCGTCATGGTCGTCCACGACCTTGTGCTGATCCCAGAATTCGCGAGCCATACGGCGCTCGTCCAGGACGGGCGGCTGACGGCCTTCGGGCCGACCAAGGATGTTCTGACCCCAAAGGCGGTCAGCACCACGTTCGGTGTCGACTACCTGTTGCTCGCCCATGGCGACCGCAAGGTACCGGCGCTGGATATCCGAAGAACCGATCCCTCAAGAAAGGCAACGATCTCATGAAATCCCTCACCCTGGCAGCCGCGGTGGCGCTGACAGCGACCCCGGCCCTCGCCGAAATCACCGTCGACAATTGCGGGACACCCCTGACATTTGACCAGACGCCGGAGCGCCTGGTCGTCCACGATATGAACATGACCGAGATGGCCTTCGCGCTGGGCCTTCAGGACAAAATCGTAGGCCTGACCGGCATCACAGGCTGGTACAAGACAAGCCCCACGTTCGATGCGGAACGGGGCGACATTCCGGAGCTCGCTCCGAAATATCCGACGGTCGAGAATCTGCTCGCCGCCGATCCCGACCTGTTCTTCGCGGGCTGGTATTACGGAATGCGCCCGGGTGGGGAGGTAACGCCGGACACACTGGCGCCCTTCGACATCGACGTGATGGTCCTGACGGAAAGCTGCGTCCACCAGCATGAAGATCGACCCGAGGCCAGCATGGACCTGCTCTTCGACGACATCCTTCGCTTGGGCCAGGTTATGGACGTCACCGACAAGGCCCAAGCCCTGGTCGAGGGATGGCAGACGCAACTGGCCGAAATCGAGACCAAGACAAGCGGGGCCGAGCGCCCGCGCGTCTTCCTGCTGGACGGCCCGGCCGACGCGCCTTTCACCGCGGGCAAATTCGCCATTCCCGACGCGATGATCGAAGCGGCGGGCGGAGAGAACGTGACCGGCGACATGGACACAAGCTGGGGCCGGTCATCCTGGGAGGCGGTTGCCGCGTCCAACCCGGAATTCCTGATCCTGCTCGACTACCAGACCGGCAATGGCGCCGCGGACACGTTCCAGTTTCTGAAAGACCACCCGGTCATGTCCACCACCGACGCCGTGGTGAATGAGCGCTGGATCGGCCTGCGCTACGAGGAACTTACTCCCGGGCCGGCGAATATCGACGCCATCGGCAAGATCGCGCGGGCCATGCATCCTGAGCTCTTCTGAGTGAGCCGCTTCGGCCTCATGCTCTGCGGAGGGGCAGCCTGTCTGGTTGTCCTTCTGCTGCTGTCGATCACCACCGGGCAGACGGAGATCCCCGCTGCGACCGTGCTGTCAGCCATCCTCGGCGGTCTTGGCCTGACCGGAGTGGACCCCGCGCCGCTGGAGCGGATCGTCTTCGATCTGCGTCTGCCTCGCGCGCTGTTTTCCGCGGCCATAGGTGCCGGGCTCGGTATCGTGGGCGTCGTGCTCCAGACGACGACTCGCAACGATCTGGCCGACCCCTTCCTCTTCGGCCTGTCCTCTGGCGCGGCGGCGGGTGCGGTCTTCGTTATCACGGTCACAGGCGATGTGCTTGGAGTCTGGACGCTTCCAGTCGCAGCCTTTTGCGGCGGCATCGTCGCATCGGTCATCGTGCTGGCCCTCGTCCACGGTCTACGCACCGATGCGCCCGAGAAGCTGATCCTCTCCGGCCTCGCCGTCTCGTTCCTGTTTGCTGCGCTCACCAACTATCTGATCTTCGCGGGCGACAGTCGGGCCGCCCATTCCATCGTCTTCTGGATGCTGGGCGGTCTGGGCCTGGCCCGCTGGGACAGCCTGCCCCTGGTCCTTCTCGGCCTGGCGTTAGTGGCGGGCGCGGCTTATCACCGACGCCGATCGCTCGACGCGCTACTCGCGGGCGATGTCGCCGCACACAGCCTGGGTATCGCCGTCCTGCGACTACGCAGCACGCTGTTCCTAGCCGCCGCCATTGCTACTGCGACGTTCGTCAGCGTTGCGGGGGTGATTGGTTTCGTCGGCCTGATGGTGCCCCATCTCGCCCGCAGCCTTGCCGGGCCGCTTCACACCCGCCTGATTCCAACGGCCGCCTTAATCGGGGCCCTCCTCCTTACGGCCTCTGACATCTTCGCCCGCCTGCTCCTCGCCCCCCAAGAACTTCCCGTCGGGATCGTCACAACTTCCGTCGGGGCGGTCTTCGTGTTCGTACTGCTGATCGGGACTCGAAAGGCCGCGCGATAACACGAGAGACCGGTAGGCTGGTCCGACCGGACCTTCGCCGCACAACATCTTCGCCATTACGACAAACTTGGCTGTCAGAAGGGCAGAGCCCGAACACGGGTCTAGAGCCTGCCGGAATGTCCCAGGTCTCGGCCCTGACTTTCCGTCGGTCGTCGAAATACCCTCCTGTCGTGCGACCCGTCAGAAGATACGGTCGTTCAGATGCGCTGTGACGCCTCAGACAAACGCGGCTTTAGCGGCCATTTCACTCTAGCCGCGCATACCACGGATTGAAGGCACCATTTTATAATAGTAGATTTATCGGAGGAACAGAAAGTGACTAATCCACCTGTTTCCCCGCGACGACCTCACTACTGAAACGCTGATCGGTAGATGGACGGCGACACTCCGTGTATCCTTTCAAATGACAAACGCAGCTGATTGACACTCTTAAAGCCGCAACATCCTGCGATCTCCCCAAATTCCATTTCACCCTTCTCAACAAGGTCGCGTGCGCGGCCTACGCGGATCAGTTCGACCGCTTTTGCCGGTGTTTCACCAACAGCAGCCCGATAGCGACGCGCGAAACTTCGTGGGGACATCCCGCATTTCTGCGCAAGCACCTGCACTCGACAATCCGCCTGCGCGTTCTCGTAGATCCATTCGTGCAGATCGCTAAACTGACCAGACTTATCGAAGGACTGTAGATCGAGAACTGCGCTGAATTGCTTCTGACCACCCGACCGCACCATTGGAACGACAAGCTCTTTCGCCACCGCAAGCGCAAGTGGCCGACCCCAAAATCTCGCCACCAATGCAAGTGCCATGTCGATTCCGGATGATACGCCTGCCGATGTCCAGATAGCGCCATCCTCAACGAAAATGGCATCCTCTTTAACGCAGATGTCAGCACCACTCTTTCGAAGTCGATCAACGAAACGCCAATGGATAGCTGCACTCTTATTGGTGAGCAAACCTGCTTTTGCCAGTAGGAGACTGCCGGTGCAGACCGACGCCACAAGCGTCGAGACAGCAGCTTGATCCCTTATCGCGCCCACCAGATCCCCATCCTCAAGATGCGCCACAATCGCCGCAGAGCCTGGGACCAAGAAGATGTCCACAGGGCCGCTCAAGTCATCCAGTCTTTGCGTGGCGACGGCGACCCCGGTGTCTGAGCACACAGAACCGCCATCAATCGAGCACGTCTCGAATGTGGTTGTTATGTCATCTTGAAGCTGTCCTGCCGCAGCGAAGACCTGCGCCGGGCCCGCCACGTCCAGCAAGTTGACCTGATCGTAAATGAGACAGCGGATGCGCATCTGTCCTCCTTTGGCAGATTTCTATGTCAGATTGTTCTTTCTGCCAATCATCGATGATCTATCGTCGCCAGAAAGGAGGAACCAATGGCCCTATTGGACCTACGTCCCAACTGCGAATGCTGCGATATCGATCTGCCGCCGCAATCGACCGACGCGTTCATCTGTACATACGAATGCACCTTCTGCCGGTCCTGCACCGAAGGCATCCTGCAGGGTCATTGTCCAAACTGCCTCGGTAACCTCGCCCCGCGCCCGATCCGACCCGCCGCGGGCCCCGTTGGCGGGCTCGCCAAACACGCCGCATCCACGACGCGCGTTCTCGCCAAGGCCGCCTGCAACACGCCCGACCCTTCACAGTCGGTTATAGTCTTCGAAGACGCCCATGACTGATCGCTCGACGCCGTTCTCCGCCGGTGCAATGCGGCTGGCGATCTTGCAGGTTGCACCGATCTGGCTCGATGCCTGGGCGACTTGGGACAAGCTGAAATCCATGGCTCGTAAGGCCGTAACCGACGGGGCAGAGGTGCTCTGCTGGGGCGAAAGTCTGGTTCCGGGCTATCCGAACTGGACCACGGTGGACGACACCGAACGGCAACAGTCGCTCTATGCTCGCTATTGGGACAACGCCGCCACGCTGGACGGCGCGCTGGTGGCCGACATGTGTGCCTTTGCCAGATCGCATCGGGTCATGCTGATTGGTGGCGTGGCCGAGCGCGGCGCCGGATCGGTTTATTGCACGGTGCTGACGATCGGGACCGACGGCGCGGTCCTGGGCCGTCATCGCAAGCTGAAGCCCACCTGGCGCGAGCGTCTGGTGTGGGCCGATGGCGACGGGCTGGGTCTCAAGGTGCATGATACCAAAATCGGCAAGATCGGCGCGTTGAACTGCTGGGAGAACTGGCTGCCGCTGGCCCGCGCCGCGCTGCACCAGAAGGGCGAATTCGTGCATGTCGCCGTTTGGCCCGGCAGCGATGCACTTGTGAGGGACGTTACCCCCTTCATCGCGCTGGAGGGACGGTCCTGGTCGGTGGCCGCGTGCGGTCTGCTGCGGTCATCGGACATGGCGCACTTGACAGAAGACGAGGTTTCCTTTCGCGAAGAGATGCTCGGGCTAAAGGACGTATGGCAAGACGGCGGCTCGCGCATCATCGCACCCTCGGGTGAGGTTGTCGCCGGGCCGTTGATTGACGCCGAAGGGATCATCGCAGCGGACCTGAGCGCGCGAGACGTGGTAGAGGCACGACAGAACCTCGACAGCAGCGGGCACTACTCCCGCCCGGATGTACTGCAACTTCGCGTGCGAGGTCCCAACGAGATCGGTCTTGCCTGATATGCGCCTGACCGGCTGGTCGGGCGGCACGCCAGTGGCGCGTGTCCGCGCGGCGTTGACCCTCAAACGCATGTCGTTTGACGATCAGACCAGTGAGGACGCACAGGACTACGCCCGGCGCGTGCCGACCCTCGTCCTGACCCTTCAGGGGCGCACCCTGCGTATCCCGCAATCGCTCGCCATCCTGAACTTCCTGGAAGAAGCGTTCCCCGACCCGCCGCTGCTGCCAGAGGACATCGCCGACCGCGCCCGCGCGCGCAGCCTTCTGAACATGATGGTCTGCGATCTCCAGCCTTGGCTTGACGCGATGCCCGAACGCCGCCCGGACATCTGGGCCCGCTTGTTGGCGGGAACGGAGCACCTTTGCGATCCGCACGGGTACGCCGTCGGCAACACGCTGTCGATCGCAGACACTTGCATTGTCCCCGAGCTGCAGCGCGCAATGGCCGCGGGCCATGCGCTCGAGCAATATCCCAACCTCGTCCGCATCCATGCCGTCGCGGGCATGCACAGGGCCTTCCACTGACAGCAGAGAGACCGACCTGATGACCACGCAAACCGCCAGAGCCAACACCTTCCGGGACCTGCACCAATCGGGCACCTTTGTGCTGCCCAACGCCTGGGATGCCGGGTCCGCCCGGCTTTTGGCCGATGCGGGCGCGGTGGCCCTTGGATCGACCAGCGCGGGCCTCGCCTGGGCCCATGGCCAGAAGGATGGGGCGCAGATGCGCGACATCGTGGTCAACAACGCCGCGCAGATCGCCGATGCCACCGACCTGCCCGTGACAGCCGATTTTCTGAACGGGTTCGGCGATTGGCCCGAAGATGTGGCCGAGGCCGTACGCCTTGCGCATCAGGCGGGCTGCGTAGGTTGCTCCATCGAAGACACAACCGGCAATCCGGACGCACCGCTCTATGATATCGGCCTCGCGACGGAGCGCATCACGGCTGGCCTTGAAGCGGCGACGGCCCTGCCGGACCCGTTCGTGCTCTGCGCTCGCGCCGACGCCTTCTTTGCCGGCGTCGGCAACTTGCCCGAGGTCATAGAACGCCTGCGCGCCTTCGAGAAAGTCGGCGCGCCTTTGCTCTATGCCCCGGTGCTGACCTCGCTCGACGCCGTCCGCACAGTCCTTGATGCGGTCGATACACCGATCAACGTACTGGTGGGCATCGGCCAGCCCTATGATGTCGCGGACCTGCAAAACCTCGGCGTGCGCCGCATCTCGCTTGGCTCCTCGCTCTACAGCGCGTCCATGGGCGCCTTGAGTGCCGCGGCGCGCGAGCTTTTGGAGACCGGCACCTTTGACTGGTCCAAGACGGCTCTTGGCTACCAGAACCTACAGGGGATGATGCTTGACCCCTGAAGAGCTCGCCGTACGGCATCCTCGCCTTTACCACGTCACCGAACCGGGCGCCTGGCCCTCGATCGAACGGCACGGCCTTTTGTCAACCAACGTGGCCTTGGATCGTTTCGAAGCGCCCAGGGACGTCGTTGCAAAAGTCACCCGGGCGCCGCGTTCAACGACCGTTCCACTCGAACACCCCAAACACGGCACGCTCATCCTGAACGATCAACTGCCGCTCAGCAGCAAAGCGCTGGCCTCGTGCCTCGACGGTGGGCTGACGCCCCAAGACTGGCTGCGCCTCCTCAATAACCGCGTGTTCTTCTGGCCGGATGAGGCAAGCCTCGACCGGCTGATCAACGCGCGCATCAATCGCGACAGGCCCCGCGACGTTCTAGTCTTCGACACCCTTTCGGTCGCCCGCGCTGCGCACGACCGGATGGAGTTGTCCCCCATCAACTCCGGTGCCACCATCCGCAAGCCCGCAAGGCGTGGTCCGGAGACCTTCACGCCCTTGTCGTCTCTCTCTTATCCAGACTGGCAAAAGCTCCGGGGGCGGCGCGATACGCTGAAGGAGGTGACGGTGCAGTCTATGTTGCGCAATCCTCGGGCGCATCTCATCGAAGTCCGTTCCCACAATCCGGTAACAAGATAACCACGTCCCGTTCGCATCAGAACTCATGGGCAGCCCGGGGTTTCTCGGAGGCTTGTTGGTTCGGATTACGCGACCCGAAGCGCCGTTTCGGCTGAGAGTCCGCCGATGGAGCCTCGATGATCAGGCGGTGTTTCAGTTTGAATTTGCATCCTGACGCTTCTTGTAAGGACCGCGCTTCTAGGGCGCGGGCGCCCGCGCGTCGATCAGGCCCACAATCCACTCCATGTCATGAAGCTCTGCCGCAACGCCAGCCGCCATGGCGGGGGTGACCTTGAGCGACTTCTGGATACGCACGAAGTTGTAGTGCACGAAGTAAAGCGACAGCATGTGCAAGTGGTTTTCCAGCTTCTTGCTGAACCCGTTCGTCAGGCGCCTGAACCGGCGCATGCCCATCCGCATGTTGAGGTTCGGGCCTTCGACATAGGATGTGCTGATCTTGGCCGCATCAGGCTTACCGAATACGGGCTGCTTGCGAGTGCCGGCGCCCTCCGCCACGCTCTACTTCCGCTCATGGCCCTCGTGGCCCGTAGGCTCGCTATACAGCTTCACCAATTGGGCAAAGTCCGCATCACCCGCGAAGGCATCACCAACGGCCTTCAAGTAAGCGCCATGGCCGTCCGTGGTCAGTTGGACACGGTGGGCGAGGCGGTCGGCCAGATTGAACATGAAGTCGCGAGCAGTGGATGCCGAACGGTCGCCAACCTCGTAGGCGAGGATCATCTTGCTATCGGCATCGAGCGCAGTCCACGTCCACACATCGCCAGCGCCTTCCGGAGCCGCCTTGGCGCCCTCGACAGTCTTCTCCTTTGCGTACAGAACGACCAGATTTCATCGCACTGGACCGTCTCTGAGCGAACGTCACGCACCGTTTCGTCATGGTAGGCGGCACAGGCTTCGCCAGCCTCAATTAGCAGCTTAGAAACCGTGTTGATGAAGACGCCAACCTTGCGGCAGATTGAGCGCATGGACATGCCCTCAACCAGCATATTCAGGATCATGATGCGCTTATGGATGGGTGGCTTGTTTCCACTAGGCACACGGTTATAGCTAGGTCATTCAGCAAGCAAGAAGTTCACTTAGGTTCAAATTCGTCGTCGCTTTTTCCTAGCACATGCTTATCGAAAGCCTTCAAGAAACGCGCGTTCCAAGGCTAAAGCATACTTGCCAGTAATGGTGCCACCAGACTTCGTGAAAACTCGATATTAAGGACTGTTGCCGCTGCTACTGTAAACCAGAATAGACCTGCATCCACGGAAACTAACCCGATGATCACACAGAACATCACGCCTAGTGCAAATGTGAATATGACTCTTTCGTTAGCCTGACGGCTGCGAACCGCAACAAGATCCCGCTCTAGGACTGCGGCCTTATCATCAAGCCGTATGGCGGAAGGGCTTGCCGAGAACCCATCCAAATCATTAGCGGACTGTTTATTGTCAAGCGGCGACTCGTCGTCTGTATTCGTCAAGTATTGAGGCCCTTGGGATAGGTATATTGCGAGCGCCGGGGACGTAATGCTCTGCCCAAGCGCCCTTCTCTGAGTGAGTAATGTCTACCAGATCGCCAGCGGAGTACTTCAAGAAGCGCTCGCAAACGTCATCCATGACAGCCCGGTGAGGGTCATCTTCTTGAAAACGCTTGGCGTTTGAGAACACATCAGCAATGCCACCGGCGCCGAACACCTTAAGTCTTCGATAAAGCTCTGGCAGCACCGGACCGTAGTCCCACGCTTGAAATTCACCGTCAAACAATGGTTGTCCGTTTGTTCTACCCATGTTGATCACTTGAGCGATATACATAAGCTTTTGCAGCTTCAGGTTACTCACATCCCACTTAGCTTTTTCCGCCAAGTAGCGAGCAACGCTTTCATGATGCGCAGCCATCACCCCCACCTCGCAGCCGCCGCCTTCCGAGCGATCTCCGTGCGCTCTTCTAACGTGGTGTTCTCCTGACGCGTCTTTGCGCCCGCTAAGCCACTCGCGCGACTTTCTGGTGTGGTCATCGTATCCTGTGTCTCGCCGGTTGCGATCGTGGAAATGTGGGCATCGTTGCCGATCACGTCCGCCGGACGCTTCTGTCCTTGCGGTCCCTTGGGCATGGTGTTCCCTATCTCCCCACGCACTCTGTATCGTGCGTTTCATTTAAGATGTTAGCATACTGTGTGCGTAGTTCGCACATTTTGTTCGATCTTCAAGACGCCGCAACGCGGCGGCGCCTTTGCAACGAAGGTTTGCAACATGCTCAATCATCGGGCCGCACTCGTTTAGGGCGGGTAAACTGGCACATCCGTGAGGCACGAACAAGAGGCGAACATTTCAAACTGAGACACTACCGAGTATCCTCATCAAACCGGTCGCTTCTGGCCGTTGGGAAGGCCAACGCGATGCATGGCAAGGCCAGGCTCGAGCTCTGTATTGCCGCCAGCGAGAGCGCGGTAAGGTTCAGGGCGCGACATCGACGGTCACGACGCGATCGATACGCATTCGGCCATGCACCGGGTGATCATTGAAAATCTGCTGTCAGACGTCGCAGGACACTGCTTCACCTTCCGGCACAACTACAGGGCGATCGATCCGAAGAAGCCAGGGCGAGGTCAACAAGGCCGAGACAAGTTGTAGTCGCCTGCCGCGCGTCGGTTCACGGCGCTGCGACCTCCACTCTTCGCTATCTCGCATGTGCAGCATCCTGTGTTAGCGTTTGCAGCAGAACGGGTCGAATCACGATGAGAAGGGCTACGTTATGACGACAAGGATCGTGACAGGCTCGACGATGGGCATCGGGCTCGGCCTCGCTGAGGCATTACCGGTGCAGGGCCGCGAGCTGGTGATGACCATCCGCGGCGAGGCGGACAATCCCGCAGCTACGCGCCTCTGGCTCGACGCCGTCGGCAAGGACCGATGAAGGGCAAGGGGCGTCAGAAGCGCCACGTCAAGGCAATCAACCTCGCGCTCCAGGGTGGTGGCTCGCACGGGGCATTCACATGGGGCGTGCTGGACCGCATGTTCGCGGAGGACCGCCTCTGGATCGAGGGCATTTCGGGCACTTCGGCAGGGGCGATGAACGCGGTCGTCGCAGCCCAGGGCATGTACGACGATGGCGCCTATGGGGCGCGGGTCGCGTTGGAGGCGTTCTGGCGATCGGTCTCGCAGGCCGGCCAGGCAAGTCCAATGCGCCGCACGCCCTGGGACAAGCTGATGGGCAACTGGTCGCTCGACACCAATCCGGGCTATCTCTGGATGGACTTGATCGGGCGGATGGCCTCACCCTACGACCTCAACCCCTTCGGCATCAACCCGTTGCGCGACCTGGTCCGCGACTTCGTGGACTTCGACAAGGTCGCGGGCGAGGACGATATGAAGCTCTTCGTTTCGGCGACCAATGTCGAGACAGGCCGCGCCCGCGTCTTCCACCGCCACGAAATCACACTCGATGTGGTAATGGCCTCGGCCTGCCTGCCCTTCTTGTTCAAAGCGGTCGAGATCGATGGCGTGCCCTACTGGGACGGCGGCTATATGGGCAACCCGGTGCTCTTCCCGTTCATCGACCACTCGCCCTCCCCTGACATCTTGGTGGTGCAGATCAACCCGCTGTCTCGGCCCGGCACGCCAACGCAGGCGCGCGACATCCACAACCGCGTCAACGAGATCACCTTCAACGCCTCACTGCTGCGCGACCTGCGCACGATCGAGCTGATCGACCGGCTGATCGACGAAGGCGCGCTGACCGGCAACCGCTACCGGCGCATCAACATGCACATGATCGACGATGGCTGCCGCGAGATGCTGGCGATGGGCGCCTCCTCGAAGCTCAACTCCGAATGGGCGTTTCTGACCCATTTGCGCGACATCGGACGTGCCGCAGCCGACCGCTGGCTGGCCGCGCATTTTGACGACATCGAACAGCGCTCGACGCTGGATTTCACGGAGCTCTTCGGCGGGACCGACGCCCCCGCTTCCGAGAACACCCTCAAGCTCAGAGCAATCGAAGGGACCTGACCGATGACGATCCATCCTCTTCTCGTCGCTGCCGCGCTGGCCATGGCCTCTGTTGGCGGGGCGTCGATCCCGGCATCGGCCGATGGACATTCGGACCTGCCAACGCGGACGCTCGATGGCCTCGAAGGTCCGCGCGCGGGCCGCGGCATCGCAAATGTACCAATCGCCAACGAGCCGCTGGTCGACGAGGGCATCCTGTCCCTGCCCGGCTACAACCTGCGGACCCGTTCTTGGACGATTTCGGGCGAGGGCGGGGTCGTGCCAATCCACAGCCATGCCGACCGCCCGGCCATCGTCTACACACTCGCAGGCGAGATCTATGAATACCGCTCAGACGCGGATGACCGCATCCTGCACGGCGCGGGCGGGCTGAGCCTGGAGGAGGGCGCGATCACCCATTGGTGGCTCAACGAAGGACCGGAAGAGGTCCGCCTGATCGCCTTCGACGTCTTTAACGCGGGCGGCGACGACATGACGATGAGGGCCACCCCCGTCTCGCAGCCTCTCGATCTGCCCGAGGCCTCCGGTGCGGATTTGGAGCTTCTGGGCTTCGTCGATATCGGCGCGCATTATGACGGCGCACAGGGCGCCGGGCTCGTCCTGTCGACCTATCGCGCGACCCTCGCGCCCGGTGGCGTCCTGCCGAGCTTCGTGGATGCGGGCGAGCCCCTTCAGGTCTGGGTCTGGCGCGGCGCCGTGACAGAGTACCGCTCGGACACAGAGGGTCCGACGACACTTGCCGCCGAAGAGGGCGCGCATGTCGGTGGCGGCGCGCGGGCCTATTGGCAGAACGATGGCGAGACCGAAGCCGAGTTGTTCTTCGGCGTGGTCGAGCCCTTCGAGGAGGTCGAGGGCGTGCCGGTGGTCGGCATCATGGCCCATCACGGCGAATAAGGAATAGGTCATGCAGATCACCGCCGAAATGGCGGGCGTTGCCGACGCCATCCCGGACCTGCCGCGCGAGACCCGTAGCGAAATCCTGAAGCGGTCCGGCATGATCGCGCTGATCGCCTTCCTTACTCTCGTCGACCTGTTCGGCGCCCAAGCGCTGCTCCCGACCTTGGTCGAGGCCTACAATGTCTCGCCCCGCGAGATGGGGGTGGCGATCAACGCCTCGACCATCGGCATGGCGGCCACCAGCCTCCTGGTTGCTGCCTTCGGCCATCGGATCGACCGACGGCGCGGCATCTGGCTCTGCCTCACGCTACTTTCGTTACCGACTGCGGCGCTCGCCATCGCGGGCGACCTCGGAACCTTCACTGCGCTGCGCATCTTACAAGGCGCCTTCATGGCGGCGGCCTTCGCGCTGACGCTGACCTACCTGTCGGAGATCTGCACCATCTCGGCTCTCGGCGGTGCGATGGCAGCCTACATCACCGGCAATGCCGCCTCTAACCTGTTCGGGCGCCTGATCGCGTCCGGCCTAGCCGATAATCTCGGCCTCGCGCACAGTTTCCTGGGCTTCGCCGTGCTCAACCTATTGGGAGCCGTGGCGGCTTATCTCTATTTTCGCAGCGAGGCGGATAAAGGCCAAACTGACGAGGTGTCAAACCCGGCGCGGACCTGGCGGACGCATCTCGCCAATCGACGGCTGCGCGCGCTAATTGTCGCGGGATTTCTGCTCCTCTTCGTCTTCGTGGCGACCTTCACCTATGCCAACTTCGTTCTGGCCTCCGACATGTTCGCGCTGCCCCAGGCCGCCATCGGCCTCGCATATCTCGTCTTTGCACCATCGATCCTGACGACGCCCCTGGCTGCGCGCGTGGTCGCGCGTATGGGACTAGCCGCCGCCTTCGCCGGCGGCCTGGTCGCCACGATGATCGGCCTGGCGCTTCTGCTGTCGGATTGGCTACCCGCATTCCTGGCGGGCTTGGCTCTTGTCGGAGCGGGGCTCTTCTTCGCGCAATCTGTCGCAACGGCTGCTGTCGGACGCAGTGTCACCAGCAACCACGCCATCGCGAACGGCCTCTACCTGGCGAGCTACTATCTTGGCGGGATCGTCGGTGCCTTCGTCGCGGGCCTCGTCTTCGAAGCCGTGGGCTGGAGCGCGACGATCCTACTCCTCGCGGTCGCGAGCCTCGTGGCGCTCGCAGCCGCCATGTGGGCGGTGCACGGGACCGACAGGCGGGCGTAAGGGCGTACACCACCAGCATATTGCCGGCAGTTCGCTCCTGGCCACCCTCCATTCCTTAGCGATTTGAAAGCGTTCCGTTCGTTGGCCGCTTGGCCGGTCGCCCGCCCCCCTCAGCATCCTCCGACAATCAACGTTGGGAACGGACACCCTCAACGGGATATCCAAAAACCGCAACGTCCTCTGTCATCAATGCAGGGGAGTGCCGTCTCTTTCGCGGATGTAGACGAACTTCGTTCGGATGACGTCCGGTGCGCCGTCTCCCTTTGTAAACTCGCGCAACGGCGCATTTTCGTGAAGGCTGGCTGACTTGCTGCATTGGCACGCTGCATTGATGTCGTCGAACTCGAAAGCGATGTCGATCGAGCCAGTGCGGTTGTTAGGTCGGTCGAAGTGGCCGCCCGGCTTGTCGGTCTAGTACTCAATCAGTTCGGGCGACAGGTTGCCGATCTCGGACACCTCGAAGCACAGTCTCGTATCCTCGGGCTCCGCGCCTCTCGACAAGCGTTCCCCCCGTATTGGTTTCACGAAGGACCGTTCGCCGCCATCGGCGCGAATGGAAGGCGGTTGAACGTTCGAGGTCGGTGACGGCATTGCCGATTTGGTTGGCCGTCTTGAGGTTCAGCTTTGGGTCTTCCTACGTGGTATGGCGACGCATTCGGTAAGATGATTGGCGATTGCAAAGGTAACGCGACTCTCGCGTGTCGGCTCTTTCAGCGACCCGGCACGGTGTCGGCGAGCGCGCGAAAGCGGACGAGGTAGTAAGGCTCCGAGACGGGCGTACTCTCTCCGCCATTAAGCGGAGGTGCGTTGTTGAGCCGATTCACGGTCGCATAGATCCAGCCCTCCGGCCCGTTCGACAACCCGTCCGGCCATTCGATCCGTCGGTCCACGATCAGGGGCTGATAGGTACCGTCCGATTGGGTCACGCCGATGGCGTTGCCACCTCCGTCGGTGACATAAACGTTACCCGCGGCGTCGACGGTGATCCCGTCCGAGGGGGGCTTGTCGCCGTAGCGTTCGACAGCGGCGGCTCGTACTTTGGCAGAAAGACTAGGAGCCGCAAGCGCCGCAGTGGGGAGGCGCCAGACGGCGGTGCCATTCATTGCGCCG
>JBCCSY010000008.1:0-210057 GCA_039199335.1 Pseudomonadota bacterium | reverse complement strand
CTCTAGCGCTTCGTACTGCACGTCGAGTCCTGGTCGGTCGTCGACACCCTGGCGTAGCCGTAGCTTCTGCCCGGCGGAACGGGGGCGTTCTCACCATTCCATGAAATGCTCATCTTCAGGTTCTCCTCTTCGGTTGAACCCTTCGGACGAGCGCGCACAGTCGAAGACCGTACCGTCAGCCCGCCTGCTTCTTCGGTCGACCTCCCTTCGCGCCGTTCGCTCGCGCGGCCGCAGCTTTCGCAGGGGTCGAGGTCCGACCACCTTGCGCGCCAAGCTGCGCTGCCATCCATCTCCGAGACCCGAATACGCCTGCTAATAGGCCCGGCACATAGACGTCGGCATCGATCCGCGGCCAATGCAGACCGAGCCCCGCAGGGCTAATCTCGATTTCAGCCAGATCTTCCGGGGCCTGCCCGGCCAACTCCTCAACTAGGCGAACAGGTATCGCCAGTTCGACACCGTTGTGGATGCTCACGATCAAACGCTCCGAGCCCGCATCGTACCGCGCCGCCGTGGCATGGCCCGCGGCGCGCTTTGCCTCCATCGCCGCTTCGGCGGTGGTCACCTGCTCCTCAGTAATCTCCATGGATCCCCCTCCAGCGTTCGCACAGGTCCATCAGATGCGGCCTCAACCCGTCGACGACCCGCCCCAAATGTCGCCTGTCGAAGCCGCGGTTCTCGCGCAGCTCTGGTGGACCATCGGGGCAGTTCAAGAAGAACACAGCCTCGCCTCCGCCTCCCCAGACGTGGACATGCGCGGGCCTGTGCCCGTGCGGATAGATGATCACGCTCAGCCCGTCGATGCGAAGGACGGTCGACATGTCAAACCGATAGCATAAACCCAAGCGCTAGGGAATACCGCTTGGCATACCCGGCGGAACGTTCTGTAGTCGCTGCGCCTAGTGCAACTTGACCTGCGGCCTACTGCGATAGCCTGCCTGCAAGATCGGAGAGGAATGCCTCGATCCGGTTCCGGTTCGGCCGGTAGTAGACCCAGTTCTTGATCTTCTTGGGCGTCACGAAGCCTGCCTGCGCGAGCTTCTGCATATGTGACGTGACGGTCGGCTGGGACAAGCCGACCTTCTCGGTGAGGAAGCCGACGCAGACGCCGTCCTCGACTAGATCGGCATCCCGCTGCTTCGGAAAATGCGCCTCCGGGTCCATGAGCCATTCGAGCAGGCGCCGCCGGTAGGGGTTCGAGAGCGCCTTTAGCTGCGCATCGAGGTCAGTCGTTTTGCCGTCTTCGAGCCTGCGGCCGTTCACCTCGACCTCCTCCTGTCCGTTGACATTCTATATTGAAAATATTCAATATTGAATTTTCTCGATCTAATAGTAGGCGGATAGATGACTTCTTCAACCGGCATATCGGAAAGCGGTGGCGTAGCGAGCGTCACGGTCGCCATCGTCTTCACCGCCTACATGGCCGTGGTCTTCGGGCTCGGTCTCTACCTCTTCTCGCTACTGGCCAGTGAGATGCGGCAGTCGCTTGGCTTCGGGACCGGGACCATCGGCGTGGTGACGGCCGCGGCGCAGATCAGCTTCCTCGTGGCTGCCTTTCTTTGCCCGCGCCTGACTGCGCGCCTCGGTGAAGGCCGTGTAATCGTCCTCGCGGTGGTCGCCGCTGGGCTGATCCTGTCGGCCATCTCGACCGTCGGTTCGGCGGTGACGATGGGCATCCTAGTAGGATCGCTCGGGGCCTGTGCCGCCTTCATGGTCATCCCGACCGTGGGCGTGATCTCTCGGACGGTGTCCTTGCCGCATCGCTCGCGCGTTAACGGGCTGGTCTCGAGTGGCACGGCCTACGGCCAGTTTGCAGCGGGTTGGGTCGCCCCGATGCTGGTCGTCGGCGAGGGATGGCGGTCCGTTTGGCTCGTCCTCGGCATCGCGTCCGTCGTCGTCGCTGTGGCGGGCTTCTTCGTCCTGAAGGCTCTCGCACCGTCAGCGTTCGCCGAAGAAACCCGCCAAAGCGAGGACGACAGTGTAAGCTCGGGCGCCCGGCTCCTCACGCGGACCAATCTCACCGTCTGGGGCCTGCTCGCCGCGAGCGGGATGGCGTGCGGGCCTTGGCAGAACTACCTGTCGACCTTCCTAGGGGAGGAGCACGGCCTCTCGATCACGTTCGTTGGTCGGCTTTGGTCGATCATCGGCTTACTCGGTCTGTTCAGCGGCTTCGCACTTGGCCTGCTCGCCGACCGGATCGGGATCAAGCGCGCGTTGGCCCTCAGCTACGGCCTGCTCGCGGCCTCTGCGATCCTCATAGCCGTCCATGACGGCACGTCGTTCCTCTATGGCGCGACCATCCTCTTCGGGCTGTCCTTCTTCGCCGTCTATGGTCTCGCCCCGGCCTACATCACCAAGACGATGCCTGCGGGTCGCACGACCGCCGTGTTCGCCGGCGCGAACATCTGCCTTGGCGTTGGCACGGCGCTCGGCAACCTCGGCGGAGGCTACACCCCGGCCCTCACCGGCTCGCTCCAGACCGTCTACTTCTGTGTCGCTCTTATTGCCGTCGTGGCCGCAAGCGCCGTCGCGCTTCTACCGCGCGAGCCTTCCGAATGAGTGCAGACCGTGGACGCGCTCGCAGCCGTCCCAGATAGGTCTTATCGCGTGATACCGGTCCAACCTACCCTTGCGGACCGGATCTTCATCGTCACGCGGCCATAGCCATTTACTTGATCCTTCTGAAACAGCCCCGCCAGCCCTCAAACCATCGATAATCAAGTATTGCGACGGCTGCTCGATCATGCGCTAGCCTAACGCGTGGGCATGCCGGAGCGAAGGGCGAGCGGTAGGTGAATCCCGATCACCCATAAACGCTCAAATCATCCTGCAAGCTGGCAACGGCGATATTCCACACGGTGAGGCTGTGACCGCCGCCGAAGTTGAAGATCACATTTGATCCAGACTGCGTGGCGTATCCCAATGCCTGCCCGACGTCTGCAAAACCAAAGTTGTCCAGGGCGATCTGATCCACATTGTCCTCGAAGTCGTAGATGTTGTCTTGGCCATCCCCGGCCTGGAATTCGAAGACGTCCGCTCCAGTCCCACCCCAGATACGGTCATTGCCAGCTCCACCATAGACGTAGTCATCACCGCCTTCGGCAGAAATCGTGTCGTTTCCGTTGTCGCCCCAAAGACGATCGTTTCCATTTCCACCGTAAAGCTCGTCGGCGCCGTCATGTCCGATCAGCTCGTCAGCGCCCTCGCCACCCCACAGCTTGTCATCTCCATCTTGTCCCCAGAGGTAATCGTTTCCAAAATCACCGACGATCTGATCGTCACCTGTATTGCCATACAGCCAGTCGCTGCCGCTACCACCGAAGAGGCGGTCGTTCCCGTTCTCACCGTAAAGCGTGTCGTTTCCGCCTTGGCCGAGGAGTTCGTCATGCCCATCGCCACCGTAGAGACCGTTGGAGCTGCCGTTGCCGTAGATGAAGTCGTTGAATTGCGAACCAGAAAGGTTCTCGATGCTGTAGTGTCGATCACCAGCCGCATCGCCGGTGTTGCGCCAGTAACTGTAGAGGTCCACGGTGACCGCTGAGCTTGCGGTGCTATAGTCCGCCCGGTCCACGCCGTCGCCGCCGTAATGCACATCGGCACCCACGCCGCCCTGGAGGATGTCGTTGCCGCCATCACCATAGAGGTAGTCGACGCCGTCTCCCCCGGATAGAAGATCATTTCCGTCTTGACCGTAGAGCCGGTCGTTGCCGCCCTGGCCAAAGACCTGATCGGCTCCTTGGCCGCCGTATACCGTGTTCGCTACACCGTCTCCGTAGAGCCAGTCATTGAACCTTGTACCTCCAAGGTCTTCGATACTGGAATACGTATCGCCGAACGCCTCTCCGGTGTTTCGGGAGCGATCCGCGAGATCGGCGACAATTCCCGCAGCTGCCTCACCGTAGTCGGCGCGGTCTTGGCCCGTGCCGCCCAGAAGCTGGTCCGCACCGTGTCCCCCGAGCAGGACATCATTTCCTTCGCCGCCATAAACGTAGTCGTTCCCTTCGCCGCCAAAGAGGTGATCATTGCCGCTGTCTCCGTATAGACTGTCGCTTCCACCATGACCGTGGAGCTCGTCGGCACCTCCTCCGCCACGGATCGCGTTATAGCCTTCCGTTCCGTGGAGTTCATCGCCAAACCCCGAGCCGTCGACGTGCTCCACCGACACGAAGACGTCACCGATGGCCTCGCCGGTGAAGTCTCCAGCGTTGCTGTTGTCTAACCAAACAGCGATCCCGCTTGCGGCAGTCTCATAGCTGGCTGTGTCGTATCCCGTCCCACCGTCAAGTCGGTCCGCGCCTCTTCCGCCTGCGAGAATATCGGCTTGGTCACCACCGAAGAGCAGATCGTCTCCGTCACCGCCCCTCAGGGTATCAAGTCCTGTACCGCCATCCAGGACGTCGTTCCCGATACCGCCTTCGATAATGTCGTTACCTTCGTTCCCGGAGAGATCATCGGAGCCTTCCCCGCCGAGGACCAGATCGTTCCCGGCACCACCGAGGATGGTGTCATCTCCGTCAAGACCATACAGTTCGTCATGCCCGCCCTCACCTCGCATCGTATCTGTCAAGGCTGTTCCGGACAGAAGATCATCGCCCTCCGTTCCGACGATCTCGTCCGTCTCTCCCTCAATTGTAAGCGACAGGAGGCCCGCTGCAGTGCCCCCGGCTCCGTCAGATACGGTATAGGCAATTTCCTGAAGCGCCGTTTGGCCGGTCCGGAGGTCTTCGAACGCTCCGTTCTGATCGATGCGGAGCGCGCCGGAGGCGAGCAATTCAACGATGACACCGGAAGCCAGCGTCACGGCGCCGTCGGCCGCCACGGTCTGCCGGTCAATCTCCGAGATCGACAGGGCGGGACCGTCGACATCGCTATCATTCGCGAGGACATCGATCTCGAGAACGACGTCTTCGGTCACCGTGGCGATGTCGTCCTGCGCGACTGGGTTATCATTGACCGCCTCGACCGTGATAGACACGGTGCCCGTCGCCGTTCCGCCCAAGCCATCCGAGATCTCGTAGGTAATCTCTTCGGCGCCAGAAAACTCCACATCAGGCGTGTATCGCAACTGACCGCCTTCAATCGATACCGTACCCGAGGCGGCGCCTCCGACAGCCGTGATCGCCAGATCGTCCCCGTCGAGGTCCGTGTCGTTCGCCAGTACGTCGATCAGGACCGTTCCGTCTTCCTGCAGAGAGGCCGTATCGGCATTGGCGACCGGGCCATTGTTGGGCACCCAGTCACGAACATCTGCGTCGATCAAACGGATCGTAGCACCGCTGCCATAGGCGAGGATCACGTCAGCGCCGTCCTGGGAGGCGTCGACCCCTGCCGGTAGCTCTTCCGGTACAAAGACGACCCCGTCGACCTCGATGGCGTCCTCTCCGATCACAAAATCCGTCACGACGTCCGCGCCATCGCCCGAGCTGAAGCGGAATAGATCGCCGCCTGCGCCGCCCGTCAGCGTGTCGTCACCGGTCCCGCCGCGAATATCGTCATCCCCGCCACGACCGTCGATTTGGTCGTCGCCCGCTAGGCTTTCGATCGTGTCTGCGAAGTCCGTCCCCGACATGACATCGGCGCCATCCGAGCCCGTGAGTGTATCCGTGTTGCCCTCGATCACGGCCGACAGAAGGCCGGTCGCATTGCCCCCGTCACCATCTGACACGATGTAGGAGATCGTCTCAGACGCCTCATTCCCTGTTCTCAGGAGATCGTAGGCACCATCCTGGTCCAGCCGCAGCGATCCATCGGCCAAGAGTTCCACGATCATGCCCGAAGCGAGTGTTACGCGCCCTCCGGGCGCGATGGCTTGCCCATCCACCGATGTGATGGAGAGATTGGTGCTGTCAATATCCGTGTCGTTGGCCAGGACGTCGACATCCACGATCGCATCTTCGGCAATGGTTTGGGTTTCGTCGGCGACCACGGGTGCGTCGTTCACTGGATCGATCGTAACGGTGAGCGTCCCGACTGCCGTTCCACCGCGCCCATCCGAGACTTCATAGATAACAATGTCCGACCCGGCATAATCCGCATCCGGCGTGTAGCGAAGCTGGCCGTTTTCGATCGACACGCTGCCATTGGTGGCGCCCATGGCGGAGGTCAGGAACAGCGTGTTGCCCTCCGCATCGATATCGTTGGCAAGCACATCGACGAGCGTTGAGCCGTCTTCCTGGATCGTGACGACATCGTTCTCTGCCACTGGCGCAGTGTTCGGCGTCCAGTCGGCAAAGTCTGCGCCGATTAGCGTGATGCTATCTCCATCGCCATGGGACAGGACGACATCGCTTCCCACTTGCGCGGCCGTTACGCCACTGGGCAGATCGTAGGACACAAGTACGACGCCGTCGATGATGATGCTGTCCTCCGCGATCGCGAAATCGGTGATGACGTCGGCGCCGTCGCCCCAGGAGAAGCGAAAGCGGTCCCCAGCTTCGCCACCGGTGAGCGTGTCGTCGCCGGTCCCGCCGTCGAAATCGTCCTCTTCTTCTCCGCCAATAAGAGTATCGTCGCCTTCCAGACCCAGCATCTTGTCGCCGGCATTCGAGGCGTAGAGAACATCGGCCTCCAAGCTTCCAACGATGCTGCCTCTCGATGCTGCTTGGGTTCCCACCCCGACGATCTGACCCTCTCGATCGACCTCAGCCCCGATCAGAAACCAGTCCGGTATGCCGACGATGTGCGGGACGTTGTCGTCGACCTCCCACCACCAATTGGCACGGTACTGATCGTCCTCGTCTTCAAAATCTTCGCGAAATGCGGCCGATCCAAGGTCGTATTCGTAATCGTAATAGCTATCGGTAGGGAAATCATCGAACTCGCCTGATCCTCCGCGCAGACCTTGCTGCACCCCTGATCCGCCAATTCCAAGGTCACCAACCCAATCTGGAATGTCGCGATAGTCTGGCGTCTCGCCAAGCAGGATGCCCACATCGGTATGAACAACCTCTCCGGAACTGAGATATTCTACGGCGCGGGACTCGCCCACGACGAAGCTCTCCAGCGAGTCGACGACGCCGAAGACCTCACCTTGGAAATCCTCACCAAACGCGCTGCCGGTGCGGACGTCCCAGGTCCCGACGGCTCCAAAGATATCATGCCCTTCGGTCGGCGGACCACTGGCCGCAACCCTCTGCACTTCGAATGTCTGGTCGAACCCGTCGTACTCGACGCTATGCTCGCCGATATAGCCGATCGTGTCGGTAACCGTTTCGATCGTGAGCGGGCGACGTCCGTTGGCATCCTGCACGAAGATCTTGTCGACACCGAAGTCCGGATTCACGAGAACGGCGTCGATCGCGCTCAGATCAAGCCCGGGATATTGTGCAAGCACGTCGTCGAAGCTGAGCTCATGCAGATTTTCCGCACTGATATCGGGCATATCGAGGGCGACGAGGCCGACGTCTCTGTCATGGGTGATATTGATGACAATCTCATCTGCGCCCTCTCCGCCGACAATGATCGGCTTTGCGGAGCTCGCGATGAAGAATTTGTCAGCACCACCGCCACCGTAGAAGACGCCTGTGCCTGTCAGAGAGAACTCGTCCACCTGACTCGACCCGACGTATGCGTAGAACTCATCTGTGGAATCAGTCTCTTCGGCGCCGACCTTCACGCTCCCGGAGAACTGATCGAACTCTATGCCAATATCCCGATCATCATACCGCACTGTGTCGAGACCACCGCCACCGGACAGCGTGTCATCTTCGGCGCCACCGGTAATTACATCCGCCTCGAAAGTACCAGTGACAATGTCGACGCCATCGCACCCACGAATGATCATCCCGTCGGGAAGGTCGGTCGAAGAGTCCGTTTCCCAAGAGAGAAATGTGATCGCGCTAAAGTCTAGCTCGCTACCTTCGTGGTTCGTGTCCAGAGTACGAAAGCCCGTGAATGTCGTGGTGAGGTTTTCGCCGAACCCATATACGATTTCACCCTCGGAATTCGTAGTCAGTGTGCCCAAGGTTCCTCGGAAGTCGACCGATCCACCGAGACTCTCAAAAAACTCGATATTCGTCACGACGTCGGTCGCAACGACGGTGCTTCGATCGGCGGTGAGGTTGTCAACCAAATATATGGGATGCGCTTGATCGGCACTGGCACCACTCGTATCGATTCTAGCAGCGACCTGTGTCGGCGCAGTCGCTACGCTGTAGTCCAATCGATCTTCTTGGCCGGCACCCCCGTCGATCGTGTCATTGCCTTCTGAACCAAAAACGATGTCGTTCTCCGAACCGGCTCGAATAACATCATCACCACGACCGCCATCAAGTTCGTCGACACCGCCCTGTCCGTAGAGGACGTCATCATCCTCACCACCCGATAAGACGTCGCTCCCAATGCCCCCAAAGATGATATCGTTGCCGAGCCCGCCAGTGATAGTTCCACTATTCGCGGCGACATCGAAAATGACGTCACTGTTTACCGTCGCTGTGTCGCGCAGCCCGAGATCAGTCGAGGGGAATGGCGTTGCGGATTCCGGATCGCCGTCATTGCCCGGGCCTTCAGTAAGATCGGACCAATCGGACGGGCCATACGGCGCAAACACGTCGTCAAGAACGTCTCCTAGGAAAAGAAGAACTCCGCCTGTCGTTGCTCCGTACGCGGTGCCAGCCAAGCGAGCCACGAGGAGGGGAAAGAGAGCTGCCATAAACGGGCTCCCGTCAGCGAATAGTTCCGCCACGCTGGTGGTTCCAATCCCAGATTCGTCGAAGACACCGACGACTCTTCCGGAACCGTTGGTTGCCACTTGGAGGGACACATCCGGCGGTCCATAAGCGATCTCGAAGGTGTTTCCCGGATAATCTGAGGGCTGCTTTCCGATCTGGCCGAGCAGATCTGTCTGGAACGTGGCGTGAAGACCCGCAAGAAGAGATGCCTTTGCTCCAGGGCTCACTGACGGATCGGATGGATCCTTGAGCCAGGAAAAGATGGCGTCACGACGCGCCGTCGCATCCATGATATCTCCGCTAGGTATCCCTTCGAGGGCTGCTGCAAGACCATCCACTGCCGTGGATTGACCAACCGCAATAGCCTCTTCGAATAGGTTTCCGGGGAAGTACTCCGCATTACTAGCATCTTTCCAAGCATCTTCGGCTGAGTCAAAGACATCATCGCTCGAGAGTATGCCATCTTTCTCTTCCTGATCACGGTTTCGAAATGCCGCGTCCAATGCCGATACAGCGACGTCTTGAGAGAGATAATAGATCCCTCTATACGGGTCCTGATTTGGAAGAGGGTCGAACCTGAAGCTCTCCTGCATCAGGCTGTTGGCATAGAAGGCGGCCGCCCCCACGTTGTCGCTGAACGTCGCGATCTTCGCTTGTTCTTGGAGTTGTTTTGCACCACCGGCTGGATCCGCGGCGATCATGCCGCCGTAAGTCAGGTAGAAGCCTCCCCGATCGCCGGACTCTAAAAGCGTTTCAAGTGCGTCAAACTCGAGATCGGTGAGAACAAAATGTCCGTTGTAAACGCGTTGTGTCACGGGAAGTCCTCACTTCATTGGTGGGCGGGGTTCAGGATCTCGGTCTCTTCCTCGACGATTCGGCTTTCCAACCAGTCGAGATGCGCGGGAATGACCTTCGGGATGTCGCAAAGCCATTCGCGATCGAAGAAAAAGCGCATATTCAACCAAGGACGCACCTCTGCGGAAACGATGCAGGATTTCCGGTCCTCGCAGATGACTCCGAAATCGTGGGTGATGCCGTTGGCGCTTGGCCATCCAAACACGCGCGCCCGGTCAAACGGATGTTCGACCTCGGGTGGAGGTGGCCGCTCGAGATCGAAGGGCCCAGGTCGAAAATGCCAGTCGCGATAGGCGACCGACTCGAACATGTCGTAGCCACAATGTTCGCCGACGTGATGGAACGCCTCCTCTTTGTATTGGAGGAACAAGGTCAACTCATAGCCAGGAAATGGGCCGTTGAGGCGCTTTGCGTTCCGCATGACGCGTCGGATCGTCTCGCCGTCGATTGGTGAAAAGGCGCTGAGCCGTGTTTCATAGGACGGTGGACCCCTATGCCCGGTTGTCCATTCCGCCTTCTCGGTTGCTTGCGCTAGTATTGTGATCGTACCGCCTTCACCGATTGACATACGATGCTGAAGATCGGCCCTGCCAGTACTCCCTTTGTCGGGCGCCCCCGACGACCACGGATTGGTGTGCCCAATTGGAAAGCTGAACACAGCGTAGCGTCCGGTCACCGTCTCCTCGCCCCGCCAATCCTCGAAGCGGAAGGTCAATTCGCGGGCAGGGTCCCACTCGCCGTAATCCCCATTGCGCAGCACCGGCACCTCGAACGGATCACGGCCCGCAACTTGCGCCACCGCGATGCCCCCGATCACTAAGCATACAAAAGCAGCGATGGCTTTGGTCTTGACGGTCACGGCAGAGTCCCGGTCCAGCTTCTGTGCGGCATCTTAATCGGTGCCCTTCTCTCATCTTGGTGTCGGCTCGCATCCGACTACAATCCGGCTACACGCCGGGGATAACTGAATTGGTTCTATGGTGGGAAATACGCGCACACGCTGCCGGAACCTTGGCAAGCCGTTGCATACCGTTACGTCAAGCTAACGCTATTCGCAGTTGCTCAGGCTGTCACCAATGATCTCCGAAAATCCGTATTGGCATCTCTGCTGAACCGATGACTGATCGTGCATCACGACAACTAGGTCGGGACAGGAGCCTGTAGGGCCTGATCCCTAATCCCATGTTCTAGCGGCGATATCCTGTTCGCCCTGTCCGACGGCATCAGCGTAAACGACGGTACTGGAGAGCTGTGCGTGGCCCCTCGGCTTCAGGAACAGGTGGAGGAGATGCCGTTGACGATAGCGATGACTCCGACGCAACGGCGCACACCCTCGGGAAAACAATGGGGCGCGATCGGGGATACCGACCTCGATCACGATGACCTCCCGATCTGCCAGATGCGGATTCGAGTGACGGAGCAGGTCGGCGCGCTAGCCTTCTTGCGGGACCTTTGGACCGGGCGGAGGTCTTCGGCCGCACTTGGCCTATCGAGTGCACATCGTGAATGCGGCAGCGACCATCTCGGATGGGTGCACGCTCGCGCGACATCGCCATGGCGTGCATCGTCTATCCCAACATGGTCGTTCTAGCGAATTGGAACAGCATAGCTGACGGGCCAAGACCCATCTGAGACACTCGACGCGGTCTCTCAGCCGATCCACAGCATCTGTCATCTCGGGCTCGCTGCTGAACGCGGAGGCGGTGCAGCATCTCCGATGGCAGCCCGCGATCGACTTACGGTGACGGCCCCTAGCGGACATTCGACTTGGCATCTTGATGCTGCACTCGCTCCCGCACAGCGGTCATTCATTTCTCATAGCATCCAGCCCATTTGAAACTCGCAAGGCTTCTTGCGTCTCAAACTTCCGAACTAGTCGCTTGTTTGGTGTGCTGCCCACAGCTTCAAAAAGTCTGCTTGACATAATACCTTTTGGTATCATATATAAACGAAACCATAAGGTATTATGAATGGGGCTGACATGAAGTATCTACTCTTAACATCATCGATGGCACTCGCGAGTTTAGCGACGCTGGCCAGTGCCGAGCAAATCCGGCTGCTCAGTTCGAGCGACTTTGACTGGCAGTCCACACCCGAAGGCGTTGCCTTCGCGGCGCTCCATGGGGATCGGTTTTCTGATGCTTATCAAGCACTGGTTCGCCTGCCTGCCGGAACTGTCAGTCCACCGCATGTGAAGAGCGCAAACATGTTTGGGGTCATGCTGGAAGGCGAAATGATTCACTATGCACATGATGCAGACCCTGCAACAGCTCGGGTTATCGGACCGGGTTCGTTTTACAGCATCGCGGCAGGCGCCGCACATGTGTCTGCCTGCGTGTCAGCGATCCCTTGCGTTGCATACCTCTATCAGGATGGCGCATTCGACTTTCTACCCGTGACGCCATGACCGGATCGGAGCAAATGGGTTTCCGCGCTCTTGCGGATCCGACGCGGCGAAGCATTCTTCGGCTTCTGGCATCCAAAGAAATGACAATTGCTGAAGTCGCGGAAAACTTCGAGATGACGAGAGCGGCCGTCAAGAAGCACCTGTCGATCTTATCTGAAGGTGAACTGATCTCCGTTCAGACCAGTGGCAGGTCGCGCGTAAACGCACTCAATCCTGAAGGTTTGAAGTCCGTGTTCGACTGGTTCAGCTACTTCGACGCCTTCTGGGATGAGCGACTGAACACTTTGAAATCCGAAATTGAGAAAGACGTTCAATGACCGATACTGCCCTGACAAAAACAATCTACCTGAAGGCGACACCTGCCAAAGTCTGGCAATACCTCACGGACCCGGAGAAGTTGGCGATCTGGTTTCACAAACCCAAGCTGGCATTGGCGGAAGGTAGCTACGAGATGTTCGGAACCGAAAGCGGCGACAAGCTGATGTGGGGGGACGTCCTTGTTGCCGATCCTTTCAAGCGCCTTGAGTATACCTTCTCGATCGCCCCCATGGCGGGTCAGAGCAGCATGGTAAAGTGGACGCTGGAAGAAGTACCAGGTGGCACAAAACTCTCCTTACGACATGAGGGGCTTCCACAAGGCGAGGATACCTTCGGTCTCATGCTCGCACTCGACAAGGGCTGGGACGATCATCTGGCCAGAATGAGAGCGTCAATCCACGACTCCTAGAAGAAAACCAAGCGGCTTCGCCTTCTCAAGGGCGGAGTCGTTTTAGTGCTTTTCAAAGTGACTTCTGGTTTAAACTGCTGCATGGATAAACTAGACTGGTAGGAACGTCCCAAAAGAGCGATGCCACGCAATTGCTATTACCCGTTTCAAAGACAGCAATGATGCCGAAAGCCAGAAGTCTCCTGTCCGCAGCGACACTTCTGACAGTTGTGCTGGCATTTCCGGCATCCAGTGAAGCAATCGATGTGGGACATGTTGTTCAGGCGTCCGGCAACCAGATTGAACAGACGACCATTGTCGTCAAACGACTGTCCGATGGACAAACCTGGACACACAACAACAAACGGGCGCAGCAGCGGTTCTCTCCTGCATCCACGTCCAAGATTCCGCACACATTGATCGCACTCGAGTATGGCCTTGCCACATCCGATTCCTTGTTCCGTTGGGATGGTAGTCCTCGAAGTGTCAGGGCATGGAACCAAGACCAAACGCTCGCATCGGCTTTTCAAAACTCCGCGGTTTGGGTCTATCAGGACATCACTCGGACCGCCGGATCAGAGACAATGTCCGAAGGACTGGGCAGTATTGACTATGGCAACGCAAACGTGGGCTCCTTGGATCAATCGACGACCTATTGGCTTGACGACACACTCAAGATATCCGCCATCGAACAAGTTGAGTTCCTATCAAAGCTCGCACTCGAGAGGCTACCGCTGTCCCAGACCACTTATTCTGCTGCCCGGGACATCATGGTGAGCGATCGAAACGAAACATGGGTGATGCGTTCCAAAACCGGCTGGCGCCACAGCGATGAAAACACGGATGTTGGCTGGTACGTCGGGTGGCTGGAGTGTCCAGACGACGACTATGTCTTCGCCATGAACATCGACATGCCAGACACAAGGTATCTCTCGAAACGAGAAGACATCTCTTACTCAGTTCTCCATGACATCGGTGCCTTCGACTGCGATTGAATACAAAAATCCTCATGGCGGTCCAAACTGGTAAAATGTAAGAACCGTCGAGTTCAACAAATGCGGGAGACGTACGGCCCTGAGCCGACCTTCAACACACCGTTTAAATGCTGTGCTTCCTTCCGCGAAGCAGACCTTGATTTCGGGTGGACTCTACAACGCGGTTTCTTGCTCTCCATATGGACGACAAGCGTCCCGGAAATGACCAGAGATCGGATCTCGATGTGGGTGATCAACAGGAAGACGGTCTGAAGGAGGATCTGTTGGCCGCGACTGAGCAGATCGACGCCTTCGTGGGCGAACATTTCGGCTGGAGGGGGACGCTGAAGCTTCATAGCGCCGCCTTCGGTTGGGACCTTCTACGCGCGCCATTCAATGTCATTCTGGCGCCAGTTTTCCTTCTGGTTCGGGTGATAGCGTGCGCCATGCAGATGGTTGGCCTGCGCAGTCTAGGGAATTGGCTGAGTAAGCGGCGTCTCCTGCTTCCGACCGCTGTGGCACGACGGGTGGAGACGCTGGTGATCACGGACCTTCTCGCGGAGACCAGCCTTACCTCCGATAGTCGTTCTCTGATCGCGGACTATGCTGGCGTCCGATCGGCTGTGTCCGAAATCACCACGTCGCTCATCGTTCTCGCGACCGGGATTGCACTGTTCGGAACGGCCACGCCATGCATCGCCTCGCTCGCCCCAGAAGTCTCAGACTATGTGGTCCAATCGATCGCAGTTGCCGACTTTTGGCTGGGATCGGGGCTGGGCGCGCGATGGTACGCCCTTTTCCCGGTCACGATGCCTCTTTGGTCGGTCGTTACAATCTTCTTGGCATTGGCCCTAATCGCCTCGCTGGTGACAACCTTTGCGGGCATCCTCGCGGATCCGATCCAAGCCCGGTTGGGCCTCCATCACCGTCGCCTGCGGAAGCTCTTGACTAGCATCGCTAGAGCGCAGAACGGCACATCAGGCATTACCGCTGAACACATCGTCGCTCGTATGGCCGACCTGACCGATGCGAGCCTCAGTCTGCTGCGAGCCTTTCGGCCTTAGTGGCCCATAGCTAACACTCGCTCGGGAGACAGGATACCAAATCCGCTGCTTACGCAGCAGATCGTTGCAGGCAGGGATGTGATCTTGAAAACTCGAAAAATGAGCTGAATACGATGCAGTCATTGCCAATTTCCCCACACGACCGCCACTCGCGCTTCAATCACAAATCGGCAAGGCCGATGGCTGTCGCTCCGGAAGCGAAGCTCGCCACGTATCAATGATTGGTTGCAGCTCGCGTTTCGACCAGAACTTCGGCGCGCCAATCTGCCGAAGGCATGCGGCATTCCAGTAAAGCCCAGCTTGTAACGGGCGTTGGCCTGCGCGGACTGCATCCGCGACTGCGTCGATGTCCCTGCCTTCTGGATAGATGTAAAGCGACGTCGGATTGCCCTGAACCAATGGTATGATCTCTCGCGTGGCACTGGCCGACCATGTCGTGCATCCATTGCTGCGGCCAGCGGTGTAGTCGACAAGTCTTCCGTATGGGACGAACCCATCCTGATCCGCATATGGACTGTTCGGCACACGCATTCGGCATTGCCATTTTAGGAACATCGCTTGATGCCCGCCGATCGCACGCTCGCGCGCATTTCGCGTTTCGTCCTCGCCGTCAAACAACAGAAACGTTCGGTTGAAGGGGAATGTCTGATTCCCATGGCTATAGTAGCCTTTGAAAGATGTGCGCGACTCCGCGGTGACATACTTACCCCCGGCCGTCAGATTGGAGCCCTCGGCGTTGCTGAAGTTCTTCGCGCATTGCCGTCCATTCGAGAAATCAGCGCGGGGAAGCTGGCGGCCATTCCCGTAGCCCGATGACACCGCGCGGAAGGACTCGGCCTTCTCGCAGATAATGTAGAAGCGTCGACTGGGCCGACCGCTTTCCGAGAGGCTGGGGCGCGTCGCATCCATCGCGAAGTAGCAGGGATTTCGGACCACGCCCGACCGCCGCTTGTCCCGATAGAGTGCGCGGGCCCTTTGCAGCACGACGGGTGCGATCTGGCCGTCATTCAGACCGATATGGCGCTGAAGCCAGGATGGAATGGAAGGAGATTTCGCGTTTGATTGTAGCGGCAGCGCGGTCAATGCCACCGCCATCAGGGCCGGAGCGATCCGACGAAGGGGGGAAGGCATTTTTTTCTCCTGCTCGGATTTGCCTTGCCGACAGGTTATCACAAGCGCGGCGCGCATGATCTGGATTTTCGATCAGGTCTACGACTGCCAGAGCAGGTGTGACGAAATGACGACCCCAGAGCCCCGAAGCACAGGATCGTCGGATCGGCAGGCGCATGCATAACCTAGGTCATATAAGAGTTCTCGATGCCGCTCCGATTGCGCCCGCACCCATCGCCATAAACCAAAGCGCTAAGGTAACAGGGCGCGCTGCGACGGTAATCAGTGATCCCAGTGTCGTTATCAGTATTTGCGGCCCATTCCTGCCGTCCGCTCAAGGGAACGACGCCACCCAGCAACCCGTAGAAGCGGACATTGGAATACGCCCACAAGTTCACTCGTAGAATCCGCGAGCATCACCGATAGGTCTAGACCATGAGATTTTACGCTGATGCGCCCTCAATTCCAGATGTCCTCTTGGCACGCTGTGATGCCGGGCGAGTTGTATTCCTGTGTGGCGCAGGTGTTTCCCAACCGTCGGGAATGCCAAGCTTTGTAGGACTCACTCAGCACGTCATCGAGTTTTTCGGCCCACCGGAGGATTCACGGATCATGACGGCCTTCCAGCCTTGGCTGGTCGACCCGTCCGGGCCAAACGTCCCGCTCGATCAGATCTTTAACCTGCTGCACCAAGAGTATGGCAGAGACGAGGTTAATGCACTGGTCACCGAAAGACTTCGTGACCCGCCACTGGGGACAGAGGTTGGACGTGAACACGCTCTGATCAAACGGATTTCGACGAGTCGAAGCGGCGTTCCGCAGATCGTGACCACGAACTTCGACGTGATGTTCGAGACCAGAGCGGGTGGCGACAAGCTGGCAAGGCATGAACCTCCAAGCTTCCCCGATCTGGCGTTCGGAACGACGATCGAGGGGATCACCTATCTCCATGGGCGCTTGGCCGACCCCGGCTCAGATCATCCTCCCTACGTGCTGAGCAGCGCAGACTTCGGTCGCGCCTATCTGTCAGAAGGATGGGCTACAAGCTTCATCCGAAGCCTCCTAACCCGATACACTGTGGTGCTCGTCGGCTACCAGGCCGAAGACCCTCCAATCAAATACCTCCTCCAGGGCCTGAACCATGACGGGCGATTTGATCGATCTCGGCTCTATGCGTTCGACCGGGGTCTGCCGGAAGAGATCGAAGTCAAATGGCGTGATCGAGGCGTGACAGCCATAGCCTACACCGACCACGCTGATCTGTGGAAGACTATGGAGGCCTGGGCAGATCGCGCCGACGATTCTCGGCAATGGCGGTCTTCGGTGATTACGTCGAGCCGAGGGGACCCCAAGGCAATGTCGGCCCATGAGCGTGGGCAAGTCGCCCACGTACTCCGGACCGTGCAAGGTGCCAAATTGTTCTCTTTGGCCGATCCGACACCCCATCCAGAATGGGTGTGTGTGATCGATGGCAATCTTCGATCAGCCAGACCGAGCAAGGGCTACGGCCAAGATGCCGAAACGTTCGATCCGAGAGCAGCCCACGGCCTTGATGACGACCTCGAACACATCTCGGAAGATGAGCAGAGGCAGGGTGTCAGCAACGACAATCTCCTCGTCTGGCGAGACGGAGACGACAACCCGCATGACGTTCATCGCCTGGCTGGACGGCAAGCCGAAGGGTAGGAGGCAACCCCGATCCGGCTTGGTCACCTTATCACCTGGATCAGCAAGTCCATCGAAAGTCCCATCCTGGCATGGTGGGCAATTCGACAAAACGGCCTGCATCCTCGCCTTCTGCAACAGATCGAGTGGCAAATGGAGCGGTTGGACAGCCTCCCCAGGCAGGCTCGTCACGTTTGGAATCTGATCCTTGAGCACCATCGGGACCCGCGCAACCACCAATGGGACGGCAGCTGGTTTGACCTGAAGAAGAGGGTGGCCAACGAAGGATGGACGGCCAGCGTTCTTCGCGACTTCCGACGGGTGGCGACCCCGAGGGTTGATATCCGTCCACCGCTCGGCTTGGGGCAATCGAAGCCGCCCTCGGTACCCTGGGATGACATTCGCCTCAGCGATCTCGGTCAGTTCGAGGTCAAATTCCTTGAACGACACAACGACGATCTTGAAGTGCCCGACGAGGTGTTGCCGCAGGTGTTCGCCATTCTCGAAGAACAGCTTACCAACGCATCGGGTCTGCTGGCGGATATCGAGACGGTCTACTTCCAGACCCCGACCTGCTACCCCAATCGCGAGGTTGATGGCCGAGAGCATGTCACCAAGGCCGCCGAGGTCATGGAGTGGTTCGTGGAGCTTCTCAAACGCCTGTCAGAGACAAGGCCCGACCTGGCGCAGGCCCATGCCACGATTTGGCCTGAGACGGATCGGTTCTTCTTTCGGAAGCTCAAGCTCTATGCCTTCAGCAAGAAGAACGTCTTTGAAGCTGACCAAGTTGCCAAAGGCGTTCTGTCCTTCGATCAGATAGCCTTCTGGGACATCGATGTGGTTCGAGAGCTTCTATTCGTGTTGGTGGACCGTTGGGCCGAGTTCTCGCAAGAGAACCGGGACAGGTTGATTGATCGCATGCTGAACGGACCCGAACAGCTTTCCCATTGGTCCGATGAGGAGTTTCCCAGGATTCGCGATGAGTTCACGGCGCGGTATGCCCGCTACCTCGAACTCCAAGGCTGCGACCTTGCTGCTGATCGCAGCGAACGTCTTGCCAAGATGATCCGAAGCATACCGCGATGGAACGACGGTTGGGCAACCTCAACGGTTACCGAGCGGGGATCCCCCGTCAGGTTTGTCGGGACAGATGAGAACCCCGAAGTCGTACTCGACCTGCCAATGAACGAGATCATTGCGCGGGCGAAGGACGACCTGAAACGCGACTTCGGCAGCTTCACCGAGAAGCGCCCTTTCACCGGATTGGTCAAGACTAATCCCCGCAAGGCGCTCTCCGCGCTTACATTGGCTGGCAAAGCCGATGACTACCCGCAGGCGTTCTGGTCCTCAATGATCAACGATCTGCCGGAGGATATCTCGCCTCGGCTCCGGCGGATCCTTCTATACAGGCTGATCCGACTTCCACATGCTGTTATTGAGAAGCTGCGCCACACCCTTGGGCGATGGCTCGAAACCAACCTGGACACGATCCTGGACTTCGACGAAAGCCTCGGGTGGGCAGTTTTCGATCATGTCGTTGATGGCATCCTTAGTGGCGGCGCCGAGGCAGCGGAAAGCGGTCTCGGTGAGGCGAGTTTCAGTGGCGAAGTACTGGAGCGGTCTAGGCGGACGCATGGACATGCGATCAATGGGCCGCTCGGCATGTGCGCCGAGGCCCTTTATCGCGCCGTTCCCGGGGAGAAGCAGGAAGCTGGTTCTCTTGTGCCGGAACATATCAAGAGCCGGGTGGAACGCCTCTTCGCTGCACCGGGGGAAGGTTCGGATCACGCGGTTTCGGTCACGATGAGCAAGCTCAACTGGCTCATGTTCGTTGATCCTGAATGGGCTGAAGGCCGCCTTGTTCCGATGCTTGCGTTCGATCATCCAGCGTCGGAACCAGCATGGAATGGCTTCCTACATAGCAACCGAGTTCTGTGGCCGCCGCTGGCCGAAGTCATCAAGCCGCTCCTGCTTGAACTGTTCCCTTGGATCGAGGGCTTTTCTTGGGATCGCGATCTCTCGAAGGTCGCCGCCCAATGGCTAGGCTGGATGCGGGTGTTCCACCCTGACGAGCCCACTGGCCTATCAGGAAAGGAAATGCGTGCGGTCCTTCGGGCGATGTCTGACGACACGCGGAACCAGTTCGTCTTCTGGTTGGGTTTGGTGGGACAGAAGAACGACGGCGGCTGGGCCAAACTCGTCATCCCGTTCATCAACGAGGTCTGGCCCAGGGAACGCAGGTATCGAACATCGGCTTCGATGCGGGCGTGGATCGGCCTTTTAGACGATACCGGCGACAGCTTTCCAGCGGTCTACGAAGCCGTGAAGAAGTTCCTGGTCCCGGTCGAGACGAACGACCATCCCTTCTACAGGTTCACCCGAGAGATCAATGACGAAGAACCCATTACGGCACGCTACCCTGAAGCTACATTGGATCTAATGAACAGGGTCACACCACAGGCTCTAGCCCGACCACCGTATGAGTTACCGAAAGTTCTGGCCTTGATCGCCGAAACAGACCTCGAGCTGACATCAGATGAGCGGTATCTGCGCCTAATTGATCTGGTTGAACGAAGCTAATTCCCAGGCAACTTGAACGGCAGCCCTACCTGTTTTGAGCCAATAATTGCACCCTAACTCCAAAAGAACCAGGGTCTGCAATGATGAGACTGAAAGTTCTTCTTGACCCCGCAGCGAAGGTCGGCTGTCCGCCCCCCTCCACCGAACCCCTGTCGTGACCGCGGCAGCGCTCCTGTGCCCAGTATGGAGCCACGGTCCCTGGTTGGCCCTAGATGCTCGATCATTAGTCCTCGGCGTTGGGCGTCTTGACCCACTTTCCGAGGTGACGCCAGACGGCCGCGTCGATTGTACTTTGCGAGACGTTCTCCGGTGATCCGCTTGCGAACTGGTTTTTGGTCAGCTCGGTACAGAGGTCTAGGATGTCGCACATGATCTCTGGCTGCAGTGTCTTGGCCCCACGCGGCAGGCGCGCACCGGCCTTGCGCCAGGCTTTCCGTGTCATCTTCAGAAGCTCGCGGATGGTCTGGTTCAAGAGGTGCTGCCGCCGGAACATGAGCGCGGTGTCGCTCATCCGATAGCGCATCGGCAGAAGGCGGTTCATCACGATGGCCGTTACGTAGCTGTCGCCTGGCTGGAAGTCGGTCTTGTGACGTCGCTTCTCGCGCTTCCGGTCGAGCGCGTCCTGGTGCAGCAGCGCCTCGACAAAGGCTTGTTTACGCTTGAACTCCCAGGCCTCCTCCTTGCTCAAAGGCCCCTCGATGCGAACGCCGACATCCTCGGTGATGATGATATCGTCGGGATGCGGATAGAGGTCGGGATCGCAGCCATGGACCTCCCGATAGGTCCGGAACTTTCTCTCTTGATCTTCTTTGATCCACGTCCAGGTCTTGACCTCTTCTGCCACCTCCCTCGTATGGGCCTCCTGGCTCCGGCGGATGCCGTCCAATACCTGTCGCTGCGCGTGCGGGCTGCCGGCGAGGGCTGTCGCGAGTTGCTTCGTTGTAACCGCTTCCAACCCGGTCATCTCTTTCGTCTCGCCGTTCTGCCGCGTCTTGATCGTCCGCTCGGCCAACACCTTGTACTGCCGGTCCAGCTCCGACGGCATCTCGAGCTCCGGGCTAATCTTGCGCGCCGTTCCCTTCGTCTTCCGGCTCATTCTTCGATCTCCTCAACCTGGCCGCAGCGTTCGGCAAAGGTCGCGCCGCTCGCGACATGGGTCGCCTCTCGCCCGGTGGCCTCCTGCCATCGGCTCAGGATCGTCTCACAATAGGCTTCATCGTATTCGAGGAGGCGGGCCAGCCGCCCGGCGCCCTCGGCCGCCATCAAGGTGCTCCCCGAGCCGCCGAAGAGGTCCAGTACGATCTCGCCCCGTCGGCTGCAATCTCGGATCGCATCCCCCACCAGCGCCACGGGCTTCACCGTCGGATGCAATGCCAGGTCGGCATCACGCGCTGCCCCTACCATCGTCGCCCCGGGATAGTCCCAGACATTGCTGCGGTAGCGCCCCGTCTCGCCCAGACCGAAGCTGTTGGTATGGGCCCCCTGCCCCACCTTCCAGACGAAGATCCGTTCGTGCTTCGAGCGATAGAAGGTCCCCATCCCGGCATTGGTCTTGTTCCAGATGCAGAGGTTCTTGAG
Source organism: Pseudomonadota bacterium (assembly GCA_039199335.1). Lineage (GTDB taxonomy): Bacteria > Pseudomonadota > Alphaproteobacteria > Rhodobacterales > Rhodobacteraceae > Jannaschia. The sequence continues at coordinate 188,449 of JBCCSY010000008.1, read as the reverse complement.
CTCGCTAAAGACGGCGCGTCCAGCCGCCATCACCTCCTCGATATGCCGCCAATCCATGCAGACGAATGCGATGGCACCCTCCCGCGCCAGGCCGCGCCGTGGCCAAGTGTCTCGGTCAGAAACGTGGTGAAGTCGGCCGGGCTCATCTCGCCCGAGGCCATGGCGAACTCTCTGTGCCGGACGGCCTCAAGGCCGCCCACATGGCCGTCGATCGGCACATTGTAGGGTGGGTCCGTAAAGATCATGTTGGCCAACGCCCCCGCCATCAGCCGATCTAGGTCGGCCCGGCAGCGCGCGTCTCCGCAAAGCAAGCGGTGATCGCCCAATTGCCAGAGGTCGCCCCGCCGCGTGACCGGCGGACCAGACGCAACGGCCGGGACGGTCTCCGCCGCGTCCTCTGCGCCGGTCCCTGCATCATCTAGAATGATGTCGATCTCGGCCAGAGAGAAGCCTGTCAGTTCCAGATCAACATCCAGCGCCATGAGGCCCTGCAACTCGATCGCCAGCAGGTCAGTATCCCACCCGGCGTTCTCGGCAAGCTTGTTGTCGGCCAGCACATAGGCGCGCCGCTGGGCTGTGCTCAGATGCGCCAGTTCCAGGACCGGCACTTCCGACATCCCGAGCTACCGGGCCGCCGCAACCCGGCCATGGCCCGCGATGATGTTGCCATCCGGTCCGACGAGCACCGGATTGACGAAGCCGAACGCCCGGATACTGGCCGTGATCTGGCGGACTTGCTTGGCACTATGAATACGCGCATTACCCGCATAGGGCCTAAGCGCATCGATGGAGCGGTATTCCACGGCGGGAAGATCGGCCGAGAGCGAATCGTCTGGCAGGACGGTGGCGGTCATTCAGGACACCCATGTCGACGTGAGCGATATGCCCAAGACTCAGATGTTCCAGCACACCATGCAATCAGGATATCCTGTGGTTATCCCGTTGGTATGTGGATAGCCCCAAAGATACGCCGCCCAATTTGACGGTTTGATCTTCAAAGACCCGGTCAACCGCCCGTTCGACTAGGACTCGCACGGGTCACCGCCGGAAGATGCACCGCCGAGCGCGCTGCGACGTCGGCCACCCCGCCGATCAAGAGCTATGACGCCGCCCTTACCGCGCGACGCCGCATCACGGCCCGCTCGGTCGCAGCATCCCAAGCGCCAAACTCGGCATGCGGGCGACGAAACGACACAGCCCCATCCGGCTTCCCGACAATCCCATCCGGCAAAACCGCAATCGTTGCGCGCGTTTGGCACAACGCACAGGCCGAAATCAAACCAAGTTCCGCCAACTCAGCACGGAAATCGAAGCTTCTGACGACCTAGATATCCGTAAGATGCTGATTTCCTTACCTATCCTATCCTCAAGTTGACCCGCAAACAGAGACTCGTTCGAGAAAGAAAAAATCCTCCGCCACCACCTATCCTGTTGTCATGTATGGACTTTGATGCCCTGGGAAGGTGTCGTTCCTTCTGTCGTTTGGGGTCGTGCGGTCGTCGTCGAAACGGCCGCGGCGGCCTGAGACGTAGCGGAACCGGCCGGGTGTCTCTGCGAGGGGCGCCTATCCAGAGCTCCTTGCCCTTGGAGGCCGCGATCTTGTCGCGGATGCGCTCGGCCGTGACCTCGCGCTCGAACTTGGCAAACGACAGCAGCATGTTGAGCGTCAGCCGCCCCATGCTGGTGGCGGTGTTGAAGCTCTGTGTCACCGAGACAAAGCTCGCGCCCGCCCTTCGAGCCGACACCAGACCTCGCGCCGAAGGCGATAAGGGAATTGCCGACCCTTTAGAGGGTGTCGAGGATCGCGTCGACGACCCATGATGCCCGTCGCTCGTGTGGCACCAAGGCATAGGTCTGGACTTCCGGAAGTTCCGGCATCGGGTCAAAGCGAAGCCTTGGGTCGTCTTCCGAGGAAGACGACAGGAAAATGCCGACGCCCAGCCCGCCGAGGACGGCTTCTTTCATCAAAGGAAAGCCGGTGACGCGAAGCACCCGGGGAAGTGCACGCGCCGTGCTATCATAGCTTCGACGCACAAGGCGCTCCGTATAGGAGCCAGGCTCCAGAAGGACGAGCGTCTCTTCCGCAAGATCGGCGAGCGTTGGCGGCGCATTCCAAATCCGTGACGCGGGGCTGTAGAGGCCGTAGCTCGCCCGTGCGACTTCGTGCCGGGCGAAGCCGTCGATTTCTGGTGTCTCTGTTATAATGCCGAGATCCGCACGACGGCCGCGCATCAGGCGCACCGCACTTGTCCAGTCATGCAGCGCGAACTCGACCTCAAGGCCGGGGAGGGCGCGCATTGCGCCTGCGATCATGCGCAGGCCAGGTTGTGGCGCGTTGGCGATGACACGCAGGCTTCCACCTTCCAGCGCGGCGAACGCGCGCGCCCTCTCGCTCAACGTCTCGCGGAGCGTCTCGATCTGAGCGGAGAGATCGTAGAACTCTTCGCCGGTCGGGGTCAGCGTGACACCATCGGAGCCGCGCATCAGCAGCCGCGTTCCGAGCGATGTTTCCAGCTTGGCGATCTGCTGCGTAACGGCCGATTGCGACACGCCAAGGCGCCGCGCCGCGCGGGTGAAGCTGCCTTCGCGCACGACATGCACGAGGGCGGCGGTCTGCTGTGGTGTGGGTTTCATCTCTAACCTGAGCGTCGCGATAAGCCGCACTTATTCTGCGTTGCGGAAGTGACAGATTCGCGTCGTAGAGTCCCGCCGAACGAGCCAGCCAGGGGGGCGGCATGGGCATTGCGCTCGAGGGTATCTGCAAAAGCTATGGGTCGACCCCCGTCCTGGGCGGGATCGACCTTGAGGTGACGGAAGGTGAGTTCCTGACGCTCGTGGGCCCGTCCGGCTGCGGGAAGTCCACGCTCCTGCGGATCATGGCGGGGTTGGAGGCGCCGGATGCCGGCCGGGTCTTTCTGCGGGGCCGCGACGTCACCGGCGCCCGCGCCGCCGACCGGGACCTTGCGATGGTGTTTCAGTCCTACGCGCTCTATCCCCACCTGACGGTGCGCGAGAACATGATGACGCCGCTCGTGCTTCGGGAGCTTTCGGGCGCGGGCCGGTTGCCGTTGATCGGATCGCTCGTCTCCCGAGGCGCGCGTCGGGCGCTCATGAGGCAGGTCGAGGAGGTCGCCGAGATCCTCCGCATCGAGTCGCTGCTCGACCGTAAGCCGGGCCAGTTATCCGGCGGGCAAAGGCAACGCGCGGCGCTGGGCCGGGCGATGGTGCGCAAACCCGCAGCGTTCCTTATGGATGAGCCGCTCTCTAACCTGGATGCGGCGCTTCGCGTCCACATGCGCGCGGAACTGACAGAGCTGCATCGCCGCCTGGGGCGCACCTTCGTCTACGTCACGCACGACCAGGCCGAGGCGTTGACCATGTCGACGCGCATGGCGGTGATGAAGGACGGCCGCATCTTGCAGCTTGCGCCACCCGCCGAGATTTATGCCCGGCCCGCAACGCTGGAGGTGGCGGAGTTTGTCGGCTCCCCCCGGATCAATCGTCTCGCCGCAGAGATCGACGCGGATGGCTTTGTTTGCATGGACGGCGATCCGGTCGGCCTACGCCTCACACCGGGGCGCCCTGCCCCCGTCACCCTGGGCGTCCGCCCCGAAGGCCTATCGCCGGTGGCTGAAAGCGGGGTCGGGACACTTTCGGGACGCCTGGGCCATGTTGAGAACCTGGGCGCCGACGCCTTCCTCCACCTCGACCGGGACGGGGTGCCGTTGGTCTTACGCGCCGACCCCGCACGCGCGCTTGGTTTGCGGCGCGGCCAGACCGTTCATGCGGCGTTCATTGGCGCCCCGCTTCTCTTCGGGCCGGATGGCGCGCGGATCGACGCGCTTCAAGCGATGGAGGCCGCATGATGACGTCCACCACGGGCCGCGCCCATCTCTGGTTTGTCGGCCCTGCGCTGGTCCTGATGGTGTTGATCCTGCTCATGCCTATCGCCATCGCGGGCGGGCTGAGCCTGACCGACTACGCGCTCGGCTCGCCGGGCACGGAATTCGTCGGGCTGGAGAACTACGAACGCATCTTCACCCGCTCGACCTACGAGAAGATGTTCGGCGCCACCTTCCGCTATGTTGGCGTCGTCGTGCCGCTTTCGGTGGCGCTGGGGCTGGGCGCGGCGTTGCTGGTCAACTCGGTCGCGCGGTTCGGGGACCTCTACAAGACGATCTACTTCCTGCCCGTCATGGCCGCGCTGCTGGCCATGGCCATCGTCTGGGAGTTCACGCTGCACCCGACCATCGGGATCGTGAACCGGACGCTGGAGCTGGGCTGCGGCACGGTGCTGGAACGGTGGTCCTTCTTCGCCGAGGGCTGTGCGCGCACCTTCCCGCTCTGGCTGCGCGAGCGGGAGACGGCGATCTGGACCGTCGCCTTCATCGGCGTGTGGCAGGGCTTTGGTTTCAACATGCTGCTCTATCTCGCCGGGCTGACGGGCATCCCCCGCGACCTCTACGCAGCGGCCGAGATGGACGGCGCGCGGTCGGCCTGGGACCGGTTCCGGCTGGTGACCTGGCCGATGCTGGGGCCGACGACGGTGTTCGTCGTGACCATCTCCATCATCCGCTCCTTCCAGGTCTTCGACACGGTCGAGGCGTTCTATCCGCAGGGCGGGGGGCCGTCGAAGTCGGTCTATGTGATGATGTTCGCACTCTACGAGAAGGGGGTGCAGCAGAACCTAATCGGCATCGGTTCGGCGATCACGGTGGTGTTCCTGGGCTTCGTGATGGTGGTGACGCTGGTGCAACGACGCCTGGTCGAAAGGCGGACGCATTATGGCTGACGCCGCGCTCCCCGTCGCCCGCGTGGAGGCGCAGGGCTACCGCTTCCCCATGGCGGAGGTGCTCAAGCATGCCGTCCTGATCCTCGGCGCCGTGGTCGTTCTGCTGCCGTTCTACGTGATGGTGAGCTACTCTCTGAAATCACCCGCGGAGATCGCTCAGGGCATCGGCGGCCTCTTTGGCACGCAGGCGCTGTTCCGCGATGATTTCTGCATCAAGCTCGGCAACGCCGCCGCTGACTGCATGGTCCGCCCCGCGATTCATAACTACGTCACCGCCTTCGAAAAGGCGCCGCTGCTGCGCTATCTGATGAACGGCGTCATCGTCACGGTCTCGATCTTCGTGATCCAGATTCTCGTTGCGCTGCCCTGCGCCTACGCGCTGGCCAAGCTGCGGTTCTGGGGGCGGGACGCGGTGTTCGGACTGGTCCTGTTCTGCCTGTTGATCCCTGTCCATGCCATCGCGCTGCCGCTTTACGTGATGTTGGCGAAGCTGGGCCTGACGAATAGCTACGCCGCCCTCGTGATCCCTTGGACGATCAGCGTCTTCGGCATCTTCCTCATGCGGCAGTTCTTCATGACCGTGCCCGACGATCTGATCGACGCGGCGCGCATGGACGGCATGTCGGAGCTTAGCATCGTCTGGACCGTGATGCTGCCGACCGCCGTCCCGGCGCTGCTGGCTTTCGGCATCTTCAGCGTGGTCGCGCATTGGAACGACTACTTCTGGCCGCGCATCGTCATCACCGGCGACCGGAGCCTGTTCACCCCGCCGCTCGGCCTGCGCGAGTTTCGCGGCGATGCCGACGGGGACAATTACGGGCCGATGATGGCCACTGCCGTCGTCATCGTCACGCCGCTGATCGTCGCCTTCCTGCTCGCCCAGAAGCGCTTCGTGGAGGGCATCACGCTGTCAGGAATGAAGTGAGGGCCGGACAGGCCCTCACCCCACCATCCCGAAAGGGACGACACCCGGGACCGCCAAGTCGCCAAACCAACCGGCCCCGGACAACAGGAGAGAAACTAGTGAAACCCACGCTTACTGCAATCGCGCTCTGCCTCGCCGCCCCGGCGATGGCCCAGGACAAGGTCACCATTGAGTTCGCCTATCCCTACAGCCACCTCTTCGACGTGACCTACGAGAAGGTCCTGCCGATGTTTCAGGAGGCACATCCGAATATCGAGGTGGTGATGCGCGCCACCTACGAGAGCTATGAGGACGGGACCAACACCATCCTGCGCGAGGCGGTGGCGGGCGAATTGCCCGACGTGACCATGCAGGGCCTCAACCGTCAGGCCATCCTGGTCGAGCGCGGCATTGCCCGCTCGCTGGAACCGTTCATCGCCGAAGAGGCCGACTTCTCGAAGGACGGCTACCATCAGGCCATGCTGGACCTCGGTACCTTCGACGATGAGGTCTACGGCCTGCCCTTCTCGATCTCGCTGCCCGTGGGATACTACAACATGGAGGTGATGGCGAAAGGCGGGTTCGACGCGGACAGCCTGCCCTCCACCTGGGAGGAGGTCGTCGCCGCCTGCGAGACGCTGCGCGCGAATGGCGTCGACAACCCTGTCTTCTGGGGCTGGAACATCACCGGCAACTGGTTCCTGCAGGCGATGATGTGGTCGCAGGGCAAGGCCACCGTCGAAGGGGCCGACTTCCAGCTGGACACCCCCGAGGGACTGACCGCGCTTGAGACGATGGATGCCATCTTCGACGGCTGCGAGATGCAGAACTACGAATGGAAGGACGCGCTGAGCGCCTTCTCGGCCGGCGATATCGGCATGATGTTCTGGTCGACCTCCGCCGTTGGCGCCGTCGAGCGGTCCATGGGCGACTTCACCCTGATGACGGCCGAGTTTCCGGGTCTGACGGCGGACGGCCCGATGGGCCTGCCTGCGGGCGGCAATTCGGCGATGCTAGTCTCGGACAGCGACGACCCGGCAGTGCTGGATGCGTCTTGGAAATGGCTGAAGTTCATCACCTCCGGCGAGGGCGCCGCCGAGGTGGCACGGACGACGGGCTACATGCCGCCCAACCAAGCCGCCAACGAGATCATCCTCGCCGATTTCTACGAACAGAACCCGGCCAAGGCGACCGCCGTGCGCCAGCTGCCGCTGCTACGGGAATGGCAGGCCTATCCTGGCGATAACGGTCTGGCGGCCACGCAGGTCATCTATGACGGCCTCGAAGGCATCGTGACTGGCGAGTTCGAGGACATGGTCGCCCTCCAGGAAGAGCTCTCCGAAGAGGTCCAGGACCTCCTCGACTGACGGGTTGGGGCGCGCACGCGCCCCGGCACGCGCGCCGTCCGAGTTTCCGCCCTCGGGCGGCCCAGCCCTCCCTCCGATGCGAAGGACTCCGTTCGTGAAGCTTATCCACCTCACCGACATCCATTTGACGCCACCGCCCGGCACCATTGCAGGTCGCGACCCGATTGCGAACTTCGACCGCGCGCTCGAACATGCACTGTCCCATCACCCGGACGCGGCGGCGATCTTCGTCACGGGCGACCTAAGCGACTGGGGCGATGCAGAGGATTACGCGCGCCTCCGGGCGCGGCTCTCGGACGTGGCGCTGCCGGTGCATCTGGCCATCGGTAACCATGACGACCGGGCGACCTTCCTGGAGTACTTCCCCCATCTCGGGGCGGACGGCTTCGTGCAGTACCGGATCGATCTGCCCGGCCATGTCGCGCTGATCCTGGACACCTGGGAGGCGGGTACCCATGCCGGGAGGTTCTGCGACGCGCGGGCTGCTTGGCTAGATGCGCGGCTGGCGGAAGCCGGTCAGCCGGTGCTCCTGTTCCTGCATCACAACCCCGCGCCCATCGGCATCGCGCCGATGGACCGGATCATGCTGCGCGACGCGGATCGGCTAGGCGCCGTGCTCGAGCGGCATCCGGGACGGGTGCGCCACATCTTCCACGGTCATTGCCACCTGCCGCTGTCCGGCAGCTTCCACGGCGTTCCCTTCAGCGCGCCGCGCGGGACGAACCATGCGGGCTGGGCGGATTTCAGCAATCAGGGTTTGCTTGCGGGGTCCGACTTGCCGGAGGCCTATGCCGTCGCGCTGTTCGAGAGGCAGAGCATCCTCGTCCATATGATCGAATATGGCTACGAGGCTGCGGGCGGCGCGATCCGTCGCGAGGGATCTCCGGACAAGGCGGATTGGGACCGCCTGACGATGGTTCGGTGATGGAGAATTGGCCGCATGACCGGGTGCTGCGCACCCTCGCCGCTGCCCGGCCCGAGGGCCTGCGGACGTTGGGCGAGGCGCTGATCCCGTCGCTGGGCGAGGTGGAGGTGCTGTCTTCGCGCACCGGGCTGGTGATGCTGCCGATGCGGGATCCCTGCGCGGGGCGGCATTTCCATCTGGGCGAGGTGCTGGTGGCCGAGGCGCATGTGCGTGCCAGCGACGCCGAGGGTTACGGGATGCGCCGTGGCCGCGATCTGGAAGCGGCGATGGCGATGGCCTTGGTCGACTTGGCCTTGGCACGCGGGGTCGCGGTGGACCGCTGCCGGGACTTCCTGGAAGCCGAGGCCGCCCATCGCACAGCTGCGGACACGGCCGAGATGCGCGATGTCGCCGCCACCCGGGTCGAGATGGAGACGTTCTGATGGCCGTTCCCGCCCCCTCCGCCGACGACCTGCGCGACGCCGCCGCCTTCGCCGCTGTGCTTGGCGCGCTGTCAAAGCCCGGCACGATCCACGATCTGCCAGAAGATGGCGAGGGCACGATCGTCGCCGCGCTTCTCGACCGCGAATGTCGTGTCCATGCCGCGCCCGAGTTTGCGGAGGCCGTTGCCCTGACCGGCGCGACATCCGTGCCGCTGGAGCGCTGCGATCACGCATTGCTTGGTGCCCGCGAAGATGCCGACTGGGTCGCGCGCGCGCCCAATGGCTCGCAACTCCACCCCGAGGGCGGCGCAACGGTGATCCTGCGCGCGGGTCTGGGACAGGGGACACGCCTGCGCCTGACCGGGCCTGGTATCGATGGCGCCGCCGACGTCGCGATTGACGCCGCACCCGGCCTTTGGGCCGCCCGTGCCGGGGCCATCCGCTACCCGCTCGGCTTCGACCTGCTCCTGATCGACGGGAACCACCTGATGGGCGTCCCGCGCTCGACCAATGTGGAGGTGCTCTGATGGCCTATGTCGCAGCCCGTGGCGGGGAACGGGCCATCGCACAGGCCGAACGCCTGTTCCGCGCCCGCCTCGGCACAATCGACGCCGCCCGCGTCGCACAGATCCGTGACACACTCCCGCATCTGGTCGACCGTGTCATGGGCGAGGCGTCGCTGGCGGATGCGGACATTGCCGCGCTGGCGCTCGCCCAGACCGGCGGCGACCTGCCCGAGGCCGTCCTTCTGTTGCGCGCGTGGCGGACGACCCAGCCGCGCCTCGGCGTGGCCGAGCCTGTCGCACCCGAGGCGATCCGGACCCACCGTCGCATCTCGGCCGCCTTCAAGGACGTGCCGGGTGGCCAGACCCTGGGCCCGACGCTCGACTACGCGCACCGCGTGCTGGCAACCGAGGCGCTGACCGGCGGGGCTTTTGCCCCAGATCCGGTGGAGCCTGCCGCGGGCCCCTCTGACCCACATCCGCCGACCGTCTCGTCCTGGCAGGCCGAGAACGGGCTGATCCCGGACCCCGCGTCGGACGAGCTGGATGGCGAGGCCATCCCCGACGTCACACGTGAGCCCGTGCTCTTCCCCGCCGATCGCGCCCATATGCTGCAGAGCCTCGCCCGCGCCGACACGGGCGGTGTGCTGGCACTCGGCTATGCGGCGATGCGCGGCTACGGACAGGCGCATCCGACGGTGAATGAATTGCGGTTGGGTGAGGCTGAACTGGTCGTCCGTCACCCGCGCGGGACCGCCTTCAGCGCCGGCCGGGTGCCCGTCAGCTATGCCGAAGTCGTCACCCAGACCGGCGAGGGGCTGCGCCGGGGCTTCGCCGCGACAATGGGCTGGAACGAAGTCAAGGTGATCGCCGCCGCGACACTGGATCTGAACATGCCCGGCGCGGCCAAGGGGTCGGCAACTGACGAGGAATTCGTCCTCTACCACACCGAAGGCGTCGAGGCGGCGGGCTTCTGCGCGCATTTCAAACTGCCCCACTACGTCACCTTCCAATCGAGCATCGACGCGATGCGTGGCGCGGCCGCCAAGCGCGCCCACAAGGAGGCAGCGGAATGACCCTCGCCACGCTCACCAAGCCGTGGGAGGCGATGGCCTACGGCTTCCTCGACGCCTCCGCCAAGCGGGAGCTGCGCCGTGCGATGGTCAAGGCGGTCTGCGTGCCGGGCTGCCAGATGCCCTATGCGAGCCGCGAAGTGCCTATGGCGCGCGGCTGGGGCACCGGGGGCCTGCAGGTCACGCTAACGCTGGCCACGCCGGAGACCTGTGTGAAGGTCATCGACCAGGGCGCGGATGACAGCGTCAACGCCGCCTCGATCCGACGTTTCGTTGCCCGCGTGGCAGGGACGCCCACGACGACGGACACGACGAAGGCCGACATCCTTCAATCCCGCCATCGGGTCCCGGAGGAGGTGTTGCGCGAAGACCAGATCCTCGTCCTGCAAGTGCCGAACCCCGAGCCGCTGCGCCCCGTCCAACCCGACATGTCCGTCGCTCGCCAGATGCACGCCGATGCCGATTACGGGCGGATGTGGCTTCTGCTTTACGAGCAGATGGTGCGGCGTGGGCGGATCATGCAGGGCGCGTCCTACCCGTCGCTGGTGAACGGGCGACACGTCATGACGCCCTCGCCGATCCCCCGCTGGGACGTGCCGAAGCTGCATGACGCGCGCCATCTGACGATCCTGTCGGCGGGCCGCGAGAAACGGCTCTACGGCGTGCCACCCCATACCCGCGTCGAGCCGCTGGTCTTCGACGATGTCGCCTACGCAGTCGAGGACCATGCAGGGCTGACCTGCCACCGCTCGGGCCTCAGCGGCTACTTCGTCAACGAGATCCCGCAGCCCGACGGCACCGCGCTGCATGAGGTCGGCGATAGCGGGCTGGGTGAGAAGGCCCTGACCGGAGCGGCGCCCGCGCCGACCTGGTATGTGGGCGGGAGGATGCCATGAGCGCCGTTCTGGAAATGGCCGCGCCTGTCCTCGACACCCGCCCGGCGCTTCTGCGCGCCGAGGGCCTGTCGCTCTCCTACGGCTCCGTCCGCGCGCTCGACGATGTTTCCATCGACGTCCAGCCGGGCGAGGTTCTGGGCGTCGTGGGCGAAAGCGGGTCGGGCAAGTCCACCCTGCTGCGCTGCCTCAATCTGGAGGAGGTGCCCGAAGCGGGAGCCTATTCGCTCGACCTGCCCGAGGCGCCCGGCAACCTCTTCGCCCTGCCGCGGTATGAGCGCCGGATGCTGGCCGCCCGCCGCATCGGGATCGTCTACCAGAACCCCCATCGTGGCCTGCTGATGAAGCACTCATCCTCTGGCAACGTGGCCGAGCGTCTGCTGGTGGCGGGTGAGCGCCGCTTCGCCGTCCTGCGCGAGAAAGCGGGTGACGCGCTGGCCGCCTCGGAATTCCCGCTGGACCGGATGGATGCGCCGCCGGTGGAATTGTCGGGCGGGATGCAGCAGCGGGTGCAGCTGGCCAAGGCCATCGCGCTGGAACCGGCGGTCCTGCTGCTGGACGAGCCGACCACCGGACTTGATGTCAGCGTGCAGGCGCTGGTGCTCGACACGCTGGTCCGGCTTCAGGCCGAGCGGGGGATCACGATGGTCGTGGTCAGCCACGACCTCGGCGTGATCCGCACGCTGGCCGATCGGGTGGTCGTGATGCGCCACGGGCAGGTGGTGGAACGGGGCCTCGTCGATCAGGTGCTGGGCGACCCGCAGCATCCCTATTCCCAGGCCCTCGTGCAGGCAAAGCTATGAGCCCGGTCCTCGACATACGCGGCCTGCGCAAGTCTTTCGCGCTGCACCATCTGGGCGAAACGATCGCCGGGTTTGGACCCGTTTCCTTCACTGTCGGCGCGGGGGAGTTCGTCCTTCTCTCCGGTCCGAACGGCGCGGGAAAGTCGAGCCTGCTGCGCACGATCCACCGCACCTACCTGCCGTCCGAAGGCGCGATCCTCTATGGCCCGGACGGCCTCGACCTGGCCCGCGCTGCGGACGTGGATATCGCGCGCCTACGCCGCACCGAGATCGGCTTCGTCACCCAGTTCCTCCAGGCGCGCCCCCGTGTCTCGGCCGAACGGCTTGTGGCCGAACCCGCGCGCCGCGACGGGGACGAGGCCGCGCTGGAGAAGGCGCGCGCCGCGCTCGACGCCTTCGGCCTGCGCCGCGCGCTCTGGGGCGCATATCCCGCGACCTTCTCGGGCGGTGAGCAGCAGAAGGTGAATCTTGCGCGGGCCACCCTGCTGCCGCGTCGCCTGCTGCTGTTGGACGAGCCGACAGCATCGCTGGACGCAGGTGCGCGCGCGGCTCTGGTGGACCGTCTGCGCGACCTGAAGGCGGCGGGCACGGCCATGGTCGGCGTCTTCCATCACCCCGGCGATGTCGCCGCCCTGATCGACCGCGAAGTCGCGCTCCCCGGAACCGAGACGCTCGAGGAGGTGCCCGCATGACATGGCTTTCCGACCTGACCCTGATCCTGCCAGACCGCGTGATCGAACGCGGCTCACTGCGCCTCGACGGCCCTTCCATCGCGGAGATCGCCGAAGCGCCGATCCCCGGTGGCCTGCCCTGCGACGGCCTCGAATGCTTCGCGGGCTTCGTCGACATGCATGGCGACATGATCGAACACGAGTTGGAGCCGCGCCCCGGCGTGGACTTCCCGGTGGACGTCGCGTTCGCCCATCTCGACGCACGGCTCGCGGCGACCGGGGTGACGACGGCCTACGCCTCGGTCAGCTTCTCGCGCGGCCGAAAGGACGGGGCGACGCGGTCCTACGCCCACACCTCGCGCACAATCCGCGCCGTGGCCGAGGGGCGCGCAGGGCGGCGCGTCGACCACAAGGTCCATGCCCGCTTCGACGTCACCTTTGAAGGCGCCGTCGACGTGATCGCGGAGCTGATTGCGGCCGGGACTGTCGATCTGGTCTCGCTCATGGATCACACGCCGGGACAGGGGCAGTACCGGAACCTCGAAGGGTTCATCGCCCGCCGCGCCGAGGAAGATGGAACGACACTGGAGGAGGCGCGCGCTGCCGTGGAGGCGCGCATCCGCGACGGTCAGGTTCCGGAAGGGCAGCTGATGGCGACGTTGCGCGCGGTGTCCGATCTCTGCCGTGCCCATGCCGTTCCGATGGCGAGCCATGACGACGACACGGTCCAGAAAGCCGCACTCATGGCATCTCTCGGATGCGCGATCTCGGAATTTCCCGTGACGCCCGAGGCCGCTGCAGAGGCGAAGGCCCGGGGCATGGTGGTGGCGATGGGCGCGCCCAACGCGATGCGGGGCGAGAGCTATTCCGGCAACCTCTCCGCCCGGGCGGCGCACGCGGCGGGGCATCTGGGCATCCTCGCCGCCGACTACCACCCCGGCGCGATCCTGCCCGCGATCCGTGTGCTGGCCGGGACGGACCCGGATGGCCTGCCCGGCGCTGCGCGTCTGGCCTCGGCCCATCCCGCCGGGGCACTTGGCCTGACCGATCGGGGCCGGATCGCGCCCGGACTTCGCGCCGACCTTGCCTTGGCGGCGCCCGACGGCCCCGTCGTCGCAACCTGGGTCGCGGGACGATGCGTGCACGACGATGGAACGCTGCCGCGTCGCGCTGAAACCTTCATCCAACCCGCACGGGGGATCGCATGACAACGGAACTCGTTCTCGAGGACGTCACACGTCACTTTGGGGAGACCAAAGCCGTCGACGGCGTGAACCTTCGCATCGCACCCGGCCAGTTCGTCGGTGTCATCGGCCGTTCGGGCGCGGGCAAGTCGACGATGCTGCGCCTGATAAACCGCCTTATCGAGCCCTCTCGGGGCGCCATCCGCTTCGGGGACACCGACGTCACGGCGCTGAAAGGACGTGCGCTGCGCGCGTGGCGGCGGGACTGCGCGATGATCTTCCAGCAGTTCAACCTGGTCGACCGCCTCGACGTGCTCACCAACGTCCTGATCGGGCGGCTTGCAGATCACGGCTTCTTGTCGGCCATGGCCATGCGCTTCTCCGACGCCGAACGGGCCGAGGCCATCGAGGCGCTCGACCGTCTCGACCTTGCGCCGCAGGCCCTGCAGCGCGCCGGCACGCTTTCCGGCGGCCAGCAGCAGCGCGTGGCCATCGCCAAGGCGCTGGTCCAGCGCCCCCGCATGATGCTGGCCGACGAGCCCATTGCGTCCCTCGACCCCGCGAACGCGACGCTGGTGATGGACGGCCTTGGCCGCATCAACCGGGAGGACAGGATCACCGTCCTCATCAACCTGCACACCTTGGACACGGCCCGTGCCTATTGCGACCGCATCATCGCGATGCGCGCGGGCCGGGTCTTCTTCGATGGCTCCGCGGCCCAGCTGACCGATGACGTCGTGCGCGACATCTACGGCACGGACGGGCTGCGCGAGTTCAATGAAGCCGTCACCTCGACGGCTTCGAAACCGGCCGTTCCGGCCTGACGAACGCAACAGGAGAGACACCATGCGTTTTCTGACCACGACCGCCCTTGCTATCGTGACCGCCTCCGCGGCCTTCGCCGACTGGCGCCCCGACTACCAGACCATCAGCTTCGGCATCCTGTCGGGCGAGAATGAGAAAGACCGGATCGCACGCTACCAGCCCTTCGAGGCCTATCTGGAAGAAGAACTCGGCGTCGAAGTCGAGATCTTCACCGCCGGCAATTATGACGGCGTGATCCAGGCACTTGCCGCCGACCAGATCGAGTTCGCCTTCCTCGGCTCCTCCTCCTATGCCGCCGCCTACACCGCGACCGATGGCGGCGTGGTCCCCATGGTCAGCCGCCTGCAGAACGACGACTCGACCGGCTACTATTCCATTCTCGTCACGCGCTGCGACAGCGGGCTGAACGACCTTGCCGCACTCGAAGGCAAGGTTCTCGCCTTCGCCGACCCGGACTCGACCTCCGGCTACGCCGTGCCGTTCTACAACCTCAGCCAGGAAGTTGAGCCTGCCTCCTATTTCGCGGCCACGCCGTTCTCGGGCAGCCACGAAGCGGGCGTGCAAGGCGTCGTGAACGGCACCTTCGATGCCGCGGCGACCTATGAGACCAACGAGACCTCCGGCATCGTCCAGCGCATGGTGACAAAGGGCATGATCGAAGAGGGCGAGGTCTGCTCGATCTGGAAGTCGCCCGAAATCACCTCCGGCCCGCTGACCGCCCGCGCCAACCTGCCCGAGCAGATGATCGCCGACATGACCGCCGCGATCATGGCCGTGCCGGAGAAGGACCCGAACGCTTTTCGCGAGATGTCGGGTGGCGAGGATTCGACCCAGAAGGCTTGGATCGAGGTCGATCACTCCCGCTACGAATGGATCGTGAACATGCGGGACTGGCTGCGCGACCAGCGCCGCGGCTGACGCAATCGCCGCGCCCCGGGTCTGTCACCCGGGGCCATGCCCGTCCGCCTTGGCGGACGGGTCACCGCGAAGGAGCGCTTCATGGCCACCGCCGATCTGACTGCCTATCCGACGACCTCCGGACTCTCCGCCATCGCCGCTTTCGAAAGCGATTTCGCGGCGAAACGCAGGGCCTCCCGACGTGCGTGGGCCATCGGCACCGCGATCTTCCTCGCGCTGTTCCTGCTCACGGCGTGGCTGGGTGATTTCTTCGACGTCCGGCAGGTGACGACCGAGAACGGGTCGCGGGAATGGCGGTGGGTGATCGCAGCGGGCTTGCCACGGCTCGGCGAGTACATCGCCCAGACGATCCCCGTGTTGCGATTGGAGAGCCTCGGCGCCGACATCGCCGAATGGTTCTGGCGTTGGCAGACCTGGCTGCGGCTCCTGATCGAGACCGTTCTCATCGCCTTCATGGCCACGGTCTTCGGCGTGATCGGCGGCTTCGTCCTGTGCTTCCCGGCGGCGCGCAACCTCGCGCCCAATGCTTGGGTTCTTTGGGTCAGCCGTCGGTACTTGGAAATTGCGCGCACGGTGCCGGAATTGGTCTGGGCGTTGATCTTCGTCTTCTGTTTCGGCGTGAGCCCCATGGCGGGCGTGCTGGCCATCGGGCTGCATGCGGCAGGCGCGCTGGGCAAACTCTATTCGGAAGTGGTCGAGAACATCGACATGCGGCCGCTGGAAGGTGTGAAGGCTGCGGGTGGCACTTGGTTCGATCAGGTTCGCTACGGCGCTGTGCCCCAAGTGCTGCCGAACATCGTGAGCTACACGCTGCTGCGGTTCGAGATCAACGTCCGAGCGTCGTCCATCATCGGCTATGTCGGCGCGGGTGGCCTGGGCCAGGAGATCCGCACCGCGCTCAGCTTTCAGGAATATACCGACCTCTCGGCGCTGTTCCTCATCATCCTCGCCACCGTCATCGCCATCGACTGGGGCTCCGAGAAACTCCGCCACCGCCTGATCGGCCTTGAGGAGGGCCCCCGATGACCGACCTGACAGACGCGCGCATCGACGCCCTGCGCGCCGCCCATCCCCGCGCCTTCCGCGACCCATGGGCAATCCGGGCCCGCCGCTACGCGATCTGGGCGCTGTTCGCGGGTCTCTTCGCATACTGCCTCTGGGCGTTCGGGTTCTCGCCCGGGCGCATCTGGGAGGGGCTGGGGCGACTGGGCCGGGTCGCGTCTTTCATGTTCCCGCCACACATCTGGGACACGTGGCTCGAATGGTCCGAAATCTTCGTCGGACTGGGCGAGACGCTGGCCATGGCCTTCCTCGGCACGGTGCTGGGCGCCATCGCGGCCTTCCCGCTGGCCTTCTTCGGCGCCAAGACCATCAACCGGATCACCTGGCTGCGTTTCACCGCACGGCGCGGTTTCGACGTGATCCGCGCCTTCGAGACGCTGATCCTGGCGCTAATCTTCATCCGCGCCTTCGGGCTGGGGCCGCTTGCCGGCATCTTCGCCATCGCGGTGTCGGAGATCGGAACCTTCGCCAAGCTCTGGTCCGAGGCGTTGGAGAACACGTCGAAGCGCCCGGTCGAGGGCGTCGTCGCCTCGGGCGGGTCGCGCCTGCAGAGCATTCGTTACGCGATCATGCCGCAGGTGAACCCGGTCTATCTGTCCCTGATCCTCTACAATTTCGAATCCAACGTCCGTTCCGGTACGATCCTCGGCATCGTCGGTGCAGGCGGGATCGGGTTCATCCTGTCGGACCGGATCGCCGCCTATCGCTGGGACGAAGCTTGGTCGATCATCTTCCTGATCATCGGCATGGTCTATCTGATCGACTGGCTGTCCGGCCTAGTCAGAGCGCGTCTGATCGGGCGTTACGAGGGGGCGAAGTGATGCGGATCAGCTATTCGTGCGCGCCCGCCGGCGCGTCGGTTCTGGTCCCTGGCGGGATGACGACGCCGCATGGCGCCACGAAGACGCGGATCGTCGCGGGCGGCACTGCCCGTCCCGTGACGGAGGCCACCACGGGACAGACCGCCTGGTTGGTCGAGGGCGCGGACACGCTGGCGATCGCTTGGGACGTCTTGGATACCACAGCGCCCTATCCAGACGCAGTGTTCCGCCCCAAGCCCTCGCGCTACAGCCGCGCGGCGGATGCGCTGATGAGCGAAGCACACGAAATGGCCGGAGATCGCGCCGACCTGGATGCCGCCATCGCCATCGCCTGCGGCACCGCCGAACGCTTCACCTATGGCCACCCCGAGAACCGGTTCAACGACGGGCTTGAGGAGATCCCCGCGCTCGGTTGTGGCCTGACCGAAGGCTCTTGCGTCGACATCAACACCTACTTCATCGCCGCCCTGCGCGCCGTGGGGATCGAGGCGGGCTACGTTACCGGCTTCTACATTCCGGCCGAAAAAGGCGACCATTGCGAAGATGGCCATTGCTGGGTCGTCACCCGCATCGGCGGCGAAACCCAGGAATGGGACGTCGCACACCATCTCAAGATGGGAAGCCGCGCGATCCGGCCTGGCCTGAACCCCAAGCCGGGCTGGCGCGCGGCCTGCTTCCATTCCATGGGGCTCGATTTTCCGGAGTTGGGCCTGACGGACGTGAAGGCCGTGATCGAACCCCTCATGCTTGACCCCTTGCGCGGATTCGAGGCACCGGCGATCCGGTTGGCCGCGTGAAACTGATCGTCCTCTCCGACCTGCACTTGGTTCCGCTCGGTGAGACCCTGGCCGGGCTCGACACCTGCGCGCGTCTGGAGCAGGCGCTCAAGCGGCTCGAGCAAGCGCATAGGGATGCGGATGTCGTCGTGATTGCGGGCGACCTCCGGGACAAAACCACATCCGCGCCCTACGATTTCGTCCGTGCGGCTCTATGCCGCATCTCCGCGCCAGTGATGCTCACGCTCGGCAATCATGACGACCGCGACGCCTTCGCCGGGACGTTCCCCGAACACATCACCGATGGCTTCGCTCAGGCGGCGCGCGACATCAATGACCTGCGCGTGGTCGTGCTCGACACGCTCGTGGAGGGTCCTGGCCCCTGGGGCGGTTGGGGTATGCCGAGTGGCGCGCTTTGCGAGCGGCGGCTCGCTTGGCTGGATGCCCAACTCGGCCCCGGCCCGACCTTCATTGCGATGCACCACGCGGCATATCCCGTCGGCATTGGTATGGATCAATATGGCCTTGAGAATGCCGACGCCTTGATGCAGCGGCTGAAGGGGCGCGATGTGCGTGCGGTCGTGGCGGGCCACATCCATATGACGACGCTGACCCATCGGCACCGCATTCCTTTCCTAACCCTGGCCGGTTGCCATGCGACCAGCCGAGAGAACGTGCCTGACCGGACCGGAAAGCGTCGCTTCGCTGGGCCTGGCGACATGCTGGTTGCGCTCTGGCAGGGAGGAGAGCTGACGATGCATTTCGAGGATTACCTCGACGGCTACCCGGAGTTGAGCGCGTGAAGCGCCTGTCCGAAGCGCCGACGATCCATCGGGACGCGACCGTCACGGGAACGGCGCTTGGCGCGTGGACCGATATTGGCGCGGGCACGATCATCAAGGACTCGACCGTCGGCGATTATTCCTACCTCACCCGCGGCTGCCACGTCATCTGGACCGATATCGGCAAGTTCTGCTCCATCGCGAATGAGACGCGGCTCAACCCCGGCAACCACCCGACCTGGCAGGTCTGCCAGCACCATGCGATCTACCGCGCCGCGCAATACGGATTAGGTGAGGATCATGCCGAGTTCTTCCAATGGCGCGCCTCCCACCGCGTGACCATCGGCCACGATGTTTGGATCGGCCACGGCGTGACTGTTACGGCCGGGGTCGGCATTGGCACGGGCGCGGTCGTCGGCGCTGGCGCCGTCGTGACGCGCGACGTGGCGCCCTATACGGTGGTGGGCGGGGTACCGGCGCGCGTGATAAAGCGGCGTTTCTCGGAGTGCCAGGCCGAGCGCTTGATGGCGCTTGCTTGGTGGGACTGGGATCGGGAGCGTTTGACGGCGGCGCTGCCGGATATTCGGGCGCTGTCGATCGACCAATTCTTAGCGGCCTACGAATGACACGGCCCGTCATCCAGCCGAGCCTTGCGCGGATAGCAGACGATTGGCAAGCGTGTCTCGCGGGGTACGGCGCGTGATTGCGGGAACCGCCCCGCGCGACCATGAGAGACAATACCCATCATTCGGTCGACAAGCCGACGTTCAATGTGCTCCATCGCACTGATCCCGCGGGTTGCGGGCGCCGGATTGTGCAGGAGACGAAGATGCGGCTTGTAGCTTTGGGCGAGGCGATGGTCGAGCTTTGCGAGACCGAGGCGCCTGGGCTCATGCAGATGGGCTTCGCAGGCGACACGCTTAATACCGCTTGGTATCTCAAACGGCTCCGCCCGGACTGGAACGTGGAATACGTCACCAATGTCGGTCACGATACCATGTCCTACCGCTTGGTCACGTTCCTGATGGATGCGGGGCTTGGGACCAGCCATATCGGACGCCATCCGACGCGCGGTGTGGGGCTCTACATGATCGCGACCGAGGGTGGAGAGCGCCACTTCTCCTATTGGCGGAGCCGGTCCGCGGCACGCACGTTTGCGGATGACCGTGCCCGCCTCGACGCCGCTTTTGCCAAGGCGGATATGGTCTATCTTTCCGGGATTACGCTAGCGATCTTGGACGTGGTGGCGCGCGCTCACCTGATGGAGGCGCTGCGAAACGCACGTGCCAGCGGAAGCACGATTGCATTTGATCCCAACCTTCGTCCCGAACTCTGGCCTGATCCGGATGTGATGCGCGGTGCCGTGATGCAAATGGCAGAACTGGCCGATATCGCCCTGCCCTCCCATGAGGACGAAGCAAATTGGTTCGGCGATACGGATGCCCGTGCGACCGCACTACGTTACGCCGCTGTGGGCGCGACGACCGTTATCGTGAAAGACGGTGCACGAGACGTCGTTTCACATCACACCGGGACCACAACTCTTTATCCGGTAACGGCCTCTACCAAGGTTGTGGACACGACCGCTGCGGGGGACAGCTTCAATGCCGGCGTTCTTTCCGCGATAGGCGGCGGTGCCTCTGTGGGTGAGGCCGTTCGGGCCGGCGCCAGCCTCGCGCGCCGTGTCATTGCCGGGCGCGGGGCGTTGGTGGCGGAGGCGGTGCCCAAAACGGTTTCTGCTTAAGCACAGTCGCGGGTCCCGTTCAGCAGGCGACGAGCGATGACCTGACAACGTGACGCCCCATCTAGCCAAGAATTCTCCTGCGCATTGGGCTCGACGACGCCTGCGTGTCGGGCCGAACGCCTTCGCACCGCGTTCTGGAAAATCGGAAACGATGCTGGCGCCCGGGCCTTCTGGTGCGCTACCGTCACGGTCGTGCGCATCGCGTTGATCTTCCTCGTCGGCCTCGGCCTTCTTCTACCTCGGGCAGGCGCAGTTCTGGCCGAAGTGGCCGGTTTCGACACGGTCGTGATTTGCCGTGGGGCGGACCTGGTCACAATCTTCGTCGGCGAGGACGGAACACCTGTCGAGACCGAGATCGCAGAGCTCGGGAGCTGTCTTTCCGCGATGCCGTCGGGCTCGGTCGACCGACCGATGGCGGTTGCCAAGGCGCTTCGTCCGTCTGAACCGGTCCTGCCGCATCCCCTGCCCGTGCTGGTTTTGCGCAGTCCATGGTCCGGGCTCCCCCCCTATCGGGCCCCACCGGCCGCCTGACAGGTAGCCTGCCGGTTTCGCGACTGGTCCGATCAGCAGCACCGCTTTCGTCCCGCCATCAACGGGATCGCTGAAAGATCGGTGTCGATTGTTGTTGCGAGCAGGCATTTGGCAATGCGTGTCGCCTCGCCGGTGTCATGTCTTTCGTCTGTGTTGTGCTGTCCGCGATGTAGCTCCGGCAGGATTGTATTGTCCGGGCGTACGGCTTTTGGATCGACGCAGCCGGGACTGCACCTGCCAAGATGCGCAGAGCGATGACCTGCCACATTCAATCTTCACGCGATCACCCCCTGATCGCTTCCAGCCATCCACAAAATCCATCCGATCAATGAGAGAACCTATGAAAAAGAGACTTGTAGCCGCCGCGCTCCTCTCGGTGTCGACCCTGGGCGCCCAGGCGCATGAATTCACACTAGGCAGTCTGACCATCGATCATCCGTTCGCCTTCGCCACCCCACCCGCAGCCCCTGTTGCCGGTGGTTACATGACCATAGCCAATGACGGGCCTTCCGATGACGTGCTTCTGGCCGTCCGGGTCGATCCAGAGCTTGCCGGGATGATGCAACTGCATGAGATGCGCATGGAGGGCGACATCATGCGCATGTCAGAGATCGAGGGCGGCATCCCGATCCCGGCGGGCGAGACGGTGAAGTTGGAACAGGGCGGTTTGCATGTGATGTTCATGCGTCTGCCTCAGGGCTTCGAAGAGGGGCAGGAAATCCCGGCAACCCTTATTTTCCAGCAAGCGGGCGAAGTGGACGTCGTCTTCAATGTCGAGGCGCGGGGCGCGCAAGAGCATGACCACAGCGGTCATGGCGGCCAGTCCCACGATCACTGACCGAACTCTGATACGCTCGGTTTCCGCGTCCATGCGCGGGAGCCGAGCGTACGATGGCGCGTCGTTTGATCAAGCGTGTCGATATCATACCCGACAGACCCTACGTGCCTTCTTGTCTGGGGCTGTGACCAGGCAGAATGCGGCCGGCGAAATGGGAAGGTCAGTCCTGAGGGCAGTCTTTCGTCACCGTGTGTCGGTCTTGGGACAACTTGCGCGCCTCCGCTCGGGAAAGCACAGCGCGCGCCGCTTCGGGGTCGAGGCCCTTTCTGCGTGCCTTCTCCCAAAGCCGTGCGCAGGATTGCGGCGACCAAGGGAGAACTGCATCGGCCATCCACCGGCGCAGCTCGGGCGGAAGTGCGTCGTAGGCCCGCATCGGGTCTCCGCCCCGCCTCCGCCGCCGCAGAGAGGTCGCACCGAGATTTCCTCTCATTTCGCGGCCCCCGGATCATCGACCATGTCAAGCACGAGAACGAGCCGCGTGATGTCGGTGCCTTCTATCGGAGGCGAGCGATGCATGACCCCGGTTGCCTTGCCCGGCCAGGCGGTCCCACGCAGGATGATCGGCGCACCGGTCGGAACCTGCGAGATACGCACCGGTGGCCGGTCATCCATCGCGAGCCCGTATTGCGTACCCGGACCGCGATAGGTGCAAACGAGCCGCGCCCGGATCGCATCGACATGGAAGCGCCGACACGCATCGGTGTCGACAGGAGACAACCGCAGGCGCAGATACCGTGCACTCGTCAGATCGCCGAAGATGATCGCAAGCGCGGCGATATCGTCGCAAAGACGATCGCGTTCCGCGCCTGGGGGCGTGCCAGCAGCGTCGCAGAGGTGCCGGACCGCGGCGCGAACCGCGTCCGGGCGAAGGACAATGCGACCACGGGGAAGACGGTCCGGCGGGACACGATCCATCCAGGCTTGAAAGCCATCAGCCAGGTCGCGCTGCCAGATTACCGCCCCGCAGCCGGGATGGTGCAACCTGTCCAGATCGCCTTCGTCTTCCACGATGGCCACGGGACTTGTCGCGCCGACAAGGGTCTCCGCCAGCAGACCGTCAGGGCTCATGCGGCCTCACTCGCGCGACGCCAGACCGGGAAGGGATCCGGGAAATCTGGCAGATCGTCCGGGCCAGAGGCGGTGACGGCGGGTACCAGGCAAGCATCCAGCCGGGCCTTTAGCCCAGGCCAATCAATTCCGGCGCCGATGAAAACGATCTCCTGTCGACGGTCGCCCCATGGCTCCTGCCAATGGGCGTTCATATAGGCCTGCGCGCTCTCGTGCGTCGGGCGCCGTGCCTCGGGAACCGTGGCCCACCATTGACCCAGCGGAGTAACCGAAGACAACGCCCCTGCGAGGGAGAATTCCGCCACCCAATCGGGTCGTGTCGCGATCCAGAAATGGCCCTTGGCGCGGATCACGCCCGGCATGTCCCCGTTGAGGACTTCCATGATGCGCTCGGGAATGAAGGGAAGACGCGCTCGATAGACGTAGGAGGCGACGCCGTATTCCTCGGTCTCCGGCACGTGGTCCTTGAAGCCGTAAAGCTCCTTCGCCCACATCGGATGTTCATGCGCCTTCTCGAAGTCGAACATTCCCGTGCCCATGATCGCGTCGCTGGGCGCCGCAGACATGTCCGTTTCGATGATCTGGGCGTCGGCATTCAAACTGCGAATGATCTTACGCGCCGCGTCGACTTTCTCAGGACCCGCATCGGAGACCTTGTTGAGCACGACGACATCGGCAAATTCGATCTGATCGGTGAGGAGATGGACAAGCGTGCGGTCGTCCTCCTCTCCCATCGTCTCACCACGGTCGCTGAGGAAGTCGTGGCTCGAGTAATCGTTGAGCAGGTTCACGGCGTCCACCACCGTAACCATGGTGTCGAGCCGCGCCACATCCGAGAGGCTGTCGCCGAACTCGTCACGGAAATCGAAAGTGGCGGCGACGGGCAGCGGTTCGGAAATACCTGTGGACTCGATCATGAGATAATCGAACCGTCCTTCAGCGGCGAGCTTCCGAACTTCTTGCAGGAGATCGTCACGCAAGGTGCAGCAGATGCAACCGTTCGACATCTCCACCAGCGTTTCGTCGGTGCGGCTCAATTCGCTCCCCGCGCGCACGAGATCGGCATCGATGTTCACTTCGGACATGTCGTTCACGATGACGGCGACGCGCTTGCCCTCGCGATTGTTGAGCACCCGGTTCAGGAGCGTGGTCTTACCGGCCCCGAGGAAGCCGGAAAGGACAGTGACGGGAAGGCGTTGATCAGTCATGCAGCTTGCTCCAGAGGTTGAACGAAATCGGGAAAGACCAGGGATTGGTGACAGCCGATCCCGGCCGAGGCCCCATCTCCCAGTGCCAGCGTGATCGCATGTCCGGGCCGCGCGCAATCGCCAGCGGCGAAGACACCGGGAACCGTCGTCTGGCCCATCGCGCCGACGCGAATGAACGGCCCCAACGGTCCCTGGGCAGTTTGAGCATCCAAGAATGCAGCCGGTGTGCGCTCAAGCGTCACCCGCGGCTGTGTAAAGACCGCCGCGAATTGGACGCGCGCGCCATCTTCGAATGCGACGATAATTCCGTCCTCATCGGACTCCAGGCCGATGATCTCGCGCGGCTCAAGGTCGATTAAGCCACGATCAAGGCCCGAGAGATCGAGGTCAGTTCCCGCGCCAGTGAGCAGCGTGATCTGTTCACTCCAGTCCGCGCGCAGCATCATTGCTTGATGTAAGGCCATTGGATGGACGGCCAGAACGGCCAAGGGACGATCCCGCGCCTCATGACCGTGGCAATAGGGACAATGAAGAAGGGTCCGACCCCAGCAGGCCTCTATGCCGGGCAAATCCGGAAGGACGTCGCCGACGCCATGGGCCAAGATCAGGCGCCGCGCCGCGATCCGTTCACTCGCCGCGATGTCCAGTTCGAACGCATCTTGCGCGCCGGTTATCCCGATAACTCTGTCCTGTTGCAGCGTTACCGTCTCATAGGCCGCCAAGTCCGACCGAAACCGATCGAGAATATCGCTGGGGGCCGACCCATCCGATCCCGGGACGCCATGGGCGGCAGGTGACATTGCGTTGCGTGGGGCGCATGCATCGATCACGACAACGTCCCGACCGGTACGCGCAAGTTGCAGCGCGGCGGCTAAACCGGCAAAGCTGCCCCCAACAATTGCGACGTCGCGCATCTGCACACTCCGGAATGTCGGATTAAGTAACTAGTCCTGTTACTCGACATCCGCAACTACGGAAGTTACGAGAAAAGATAGGAGGTCGAGGTGAAGCGAAACAGCCGGTTGTCCCTTGCGCTACATAGCCTTGGCCATATGGCGGGTAATCCCGCGCAGACGCGGACATCCGCTCAAATCGCCGACCATGCCGGGACCAACCCCGTCGTCGTTCGGCGGGTGCTGGGGCGCTTGCGGGCGGCCGGACTTCTGGTCGCGGAAAAGGGACATGCAGGCGGATGGCGCCTTGCCCGCGATCCAGAGACGATCACCCTTGCGGATGTCTATCTCGCTTTGGATGAGCGGCTGACGCCGGAAGCCGAAGAAGCCGCGCCCCGCTGCGCCGTCGAACACGCGCTTGAGCGGCGCGTGGCCGTGATGATGGAAGAAGCCGAGACAGCCCTGCTGAAGCGTTTGGCCGCGATAAGCATCGCAGAGGCGCGGGAGCCCGCACTCTAGCGCGACTTAGGCGATCTGCAGGAGCCAGGCGAGACTGAGCGCGACGATCAGACCGCCCCCGAGGACATGTGCGCCGGCCGATAGAGCGCGGACATCGCCCGCTTCTGCCCCAAACATCGCCAAACGTCGCGCCATAACGCCGGATCCGGCGATGGTCAGGTTGAAAGCTGCCGTACCCAGTCCCATCGTCATCACCGCCAATGCGCCCGTCCAGAAAAGGTCCAGACGGAGGGCGATGGCCAGAAGAAACAGCGCCCCGGTGCAAGGCCGAAGCGCGATGCTCACCACTAAGGCCGCTGCGTCGCGCCAGCTGGAAAGCGAGGCCACCTGGTCAGCCGTGGGACCATGGGCATGGCCACATCCGCAGGCGCCATGGCCGTGGTCATGGGAGTGGGCCTGCTTCCTGGAGGCCGTGTCAGACGTGCGCATCATCTTCACTCCGCGGAAGATCAGCAGGCCGCCGATTGCGGCGATGGCCACATAGCTCGCGGGAGCAAGCCATGAATCGGCGATATGGCCGACCCGCATCGCTCCCATTCGGAGCACGAGCGCGAGCGCGCCGATCAGCGCAATGGCTGTGGCCGCCTGGGCAAGGCTTGATGCAAGGGTCAGAACCGCCATGCGCCGAAAGGTGGCACCCGATGCCAGCGCAGCGCCACCGATCAGAACCTTGCCGTGCCCCGGCCCTGCCGCATGGACCACGCCATAGAGTGCCGTGGCGGCACACAAGCCGGCCACGGCGGCCGGGTCGCCTGCCTGCACGGCACGCAAAGCGCGGGCCATCGCATCCTGAAATTCGCGCTGCATCTGGATCGTCCATTGAAAGAGGATCGTCCAAGGGACGAGCTGCCAAGCAAGAGCCAGCATTGCCATCAGCAGGAGCAGCGGCAGAATGGTTCTCACTCGCATGAAAGATGTACCTCATCCGCGAACAGAGCACCCACATCCTCCTGTTCGGGTGTTTCTTCGCGCCCCAACTCGAACAGGCTCACCTGAACCCGACGCGAGGCTTCGTCCAAGACGAACGGGTCGACCCGGACTGTGCAGACGTCCTCGGTTGAAAGCGCTGCCCCGACCATCGTGTAGGCATAGTAGTAGTACGGATCATAGAGTCTTAGCCGCGCGCGATCCGGCGATGCGATCGGCTCCGCCAGCGGCAGGTTGAACGCAACCGAAACCCGATCGTCGGCCATCCATGCTTCGCCATTTTCGGGACGCCCCATCGCGATGGCCCTTCCCTCGAGGTCGAGATGAACATCACCGTTATAGTCCGGCGGCCATTCCGTTTCCCCGGCCACGATCGCCGCGCGATCCGCATCGTCAAGACGGCCGTCGCCGTCTGGATCAAGGTTCAACTGATCGAACATGACGAGCGACGTGAAGGCGTCATAGGTCCAGGTAATCCGAAGACCGGTCAACTGACCGGTCCCATCAATCTGAAAGACGGTGGCCGCATCCACGAAGATGTGGGGATGCGCCGCCACAGGTCCGGTCAGACCCGTAGCGGCAACCAAGGCGATCTGAAGGGCGCGGCGCATGGCCCCACATCCCCCGATCAGAGACAGCCTGCAAGCGTATCGGCAAGGTTTCGCAAAAGCTGCGGATAGAGTGCGGCGCCCGGCTCCAAATCCGATCCCAATGGGTCAAGAACGCCGGTTTCCGCATCCGTGCCGTCGAGAACCGTCTGCACCATGGCGGGGTTGTATTGCGGCTCCGCCAACACGCAATCGATCCCCTCGCCTCGGACACGGTCCTGGATCTCGGCGATGCGTGCCGGGCTCGGCTCCGCGGCGTCGCCAAGAGAGATCGCGCCAGCAGCCGGAATGTCGAAAGCGGCCTCGAAATACTGATAGGCGTCGTGGAAGACGATGAACCTGCCTTCGCGCACCGGCGCGAGCGTTGCCTCGATCTCCGTGCGAAGCGTGGCGATCTCTTCGATCCCCGCCGCAGCGTTAGCGAAATAGGTGCTCGCGTTCTGCGGGTCGGCGGCAGACAGCTCGGCAGCGATCGTATTCAGCCAAGTCGATGCGTTGTCAGGAGACAGCCAAGCATGGGGATCATGGGCGCCGTGGTCGTGTCCCGCATGGTCGCCATGCCCATGATCGTCGTGGGCCGCTTCTTCATCGTGGCCGTGGTCATGATGATCTTCAGCGGCGGCCTCTTCGGCATGGTCATGATCATGACTGTCGCCCCCGGCATGATCATGGTCGTCGCCGTGATCTTCCTTCGCTGCGTCCTCACCATGGTCATGGTCGTCGTGGTCATGCTCCCCATGACCATGATCGTCGTGATCGCCATGATCGTGAGCCTCGAAAAGCGCATCTTCACGGAAATCCAGAAGCGAAACCCCCGGCGCCTCAAGCAGGGTCGTCACGTCCGCACCCTCTGCGAGGGTGCCGACGGCACTCTCAAGCCACGGCGTCAGGTCCTCCCCAACCCAGAACACGATATCGGCCTCCTGCAGCGCAGCCGCTTCCGAGGGGCGGAGGCTGTATTCGTGCGGACTAGCCCCTGACGGGATGACAAGGTTCGGTGTGCCGACCCCGTCCATCACGCGCGCTACCAAGGAATGGACGGGTGCGATGTCGACCGCAACGCGCGGTACATCCGCAAGCGCGGGTAAGGCGGCGCCCAATGCGCCAAACGTGGCGCCCGCAAAAAGGAAGGGGTGACTTCTGGACATGGGATTGGTCCTGCTAGACTATAATGTAACTTTGCTGGTTACCGGAGCTGGCAATAAGTGACAAGCGCACCATTCGCTTGCGCGGTGATCGTGGATCGGAGTCGGTTGGGCGCCATGCTGGAACGTATCGATGTCACTGGAAGGCGCCGCTGCGATCTGAGCTTCCAGACTGCGGGACGGGCTGTTCCCGTCAGCGACGAACCGACCTCTCTACTCTTGCGCCGCAGACGCCATTCGGCCGATACGAGGCTGGGCGGCTGGCACAGACCAGGGTCGGCGCCATGCCGCAGACGTAGCCACAGAGCCGCACCATGAACGCCCCTGCCCCGCTCGTATCTATTGACGGTCTGACGGTCGCTTATGGCGGAAAGACAGCGCTTAAGGGTGTCGATCTGCACGTTTCACCGGGCGAGATCGTCACGGTCGTCGGCCCGAACGGATCGGGAAAGACCAGTCTCCTCCGCGCCATTATCGGCGCGCTGCGACCGGTGGCCGGGAGCGTGCGGCTGCGACCGGGTTTGCGCATCGGCTACGTGCCGCAACGCCTGCATGTCGATCCGAACCTGCCGATCACAGTGGGGCGCTTCCTCGCCCTACCGCGCCGATCGGCCCAGGGGTCAAGACGTGCAGCGTTACGGCGGGCGGGTGTGCCGGACCTGATGGACAGACAAATGTCCGGATTGTCCGGAGGACAGTTTCAGCGTGTCCTGCTGGCCCGCGCCTTGATGACCCAGCCGGAACTGTTGCTGCTGGATGAAGCGACCCAAGGCTTGGACCAACCCGGCTCCGCCGCCTTTTACCGCCAGATCGAGGACGTGCGCCAGGAGACCGGCTGCGCCGTCGTGATGATCTCGCATGAATTGCATGTGGTCATGTCGGCTTCGGACCGGGTCATTTGTCTGAACGGTCATGTTTGCTGCCAGGGTTCCCCGGCCGTCGTCGCCTCCGCACCTGAATACCGCGCCCTGTTCGGAACCGGGACGGGCGGTGCGTTGGCGCTTTATCGTCACGACCACGACCACGATCACCACCATCACCACGATACCGCACAGTAATGCTCGATGATTTCATGACACGGGCAACCCTGGCCGGGATCGGTGTTGCGCTGGCTGCCGCGCCCCTTGGAGCATTCGTCGTGTGGCGCCGCATGGCCTATTTCGGGGATGCTACCGCCCATGCCGCGATCCTGGGGGTGGCCCTGTCGCTTGCCTTCTCGACCTCGGTCTTTGCAGGCACCCTTGTGGTAGCTCTGGTGATGGCAACGGTCGTGAACACCCTGACAGGGCGCGGCTACGCCATGGATACCCTGCTCGGCGTACTTGCCCATTCCGCGCTGGCCTTCGGCCTTGTCGCGGTCTCCTTCCTTTCCGGCATCCGGATCGACCTGATGGCCTATCTCTTCGGAGACATCTTGGCCGTCTCGCGCGTGGACCTTGTGGTGATCTGGCTTGGGGCCGCAATCGTTGTCGCACTGATAGCCTGGCGCTGGTCGGCGTTGCTGACCGCTACGCTCAATGCCGACCTCGCGCAGGCGTCGGGCATCGACCCCCGGCGCGAGCAGTTGATCCTGACACTGACACTGGCCATCACGGTCGCGGTGGCGATCAAGGTCGTCGGCGTGCTGCTGATTGCGGCGATGCTGATCATCCCGGCCGCGGCCGCTCGCCCCCTTGCCCGGACGCCCGAGGCCATGGCCGTGATCGCCGGTATCATCGGGACGGCGTCAGCGGCCGGCGGACTAAGAGCGGCCTATCTGTTCGATACGCCCGCGGGTCCGACCATCGTGTGCTGCGCCGCCCTTGCCTTTGCCGCCACGTCGCTTCTTCGCGGACGGCCGGGCGGGCCATGACCCCAGGACCGACAGGCACCCGACGCGTGCGCGCCACCGCCAGATCGTATCTGCAGCCTGGGGCTGCCCATACCGGGCTTGCAGAGCAAATCCATCCAGCGCGCCCACAGCTGTTTCTCTCCATCGCGGAGAAGCTCAGGCATGGTCGATCGCCTCATCGCACCATAGGCAACGTCACACGAAGAGACGTCCGACGCGACCGGAGCCTAGGGCAAACCGGCGTTGGCCAAGCGCCCCTTGCAGCTTCGGAGCCTGAGTATCCCGCGGATACCGAGCAACTTTCGTTCGGAAGAAGACCCGTTTCGCGCGGCCTCCGCGCTTTGCGGCGCCCCAGCGCCTACGGCTCGGACAGGCCGTAGATCCGCGCGATGTCGTCGAGCATCAGGTTTGCGGCGAGGATGCCGCCTGCGGTGTTCCAGACCGCGTCATTCACGGGCACAACGTCACCGCGTTTGACCGCGGGAAGCGCCTGCCAGAGCGGATCGGACAGCGCGTCTTCGGCATTGGCGAGGCCCTCGCCATCGCCCGCATCATAAGTGAAATGGAAGATGCGGTCGCCGCCCATTTGCGGAATGCTCTCCTTGCCCACGCGCATCGCGAACGCGTCCACATCCTGCAATTCAGGCCGGGCGAAGCCGATCTCCTGCAAGATGAAGCCCGAAAAGCTGTCCTTCTGGTAGATCCGAATATGGCCGGGCATGAAGCGTATGACGGAGACTTCCTCGTCAAGACGGGGACCAAGCGCATCGGTCAGGTCCGTCACACGCGCGTCAAAGGCGGCCAAAAGGCCTTCCCCCTTTGCCACCTCTCCAACGGCCTCCGCGTAGAGCTCGAAATTCGCGCGCCAATCTCCCCTGAGGCGTTCCGACACGACAGTCGGGGCGATGGTTGAGAGTTGCGGGTAGATCTCCTCGTGCCGTTGTTTGTTGGCGAGGATCAGGTCGGGCTCAAGTGCGGCGAGCAGTTCGAGATTGACCTGGTTCTCTTTCCCCAGCGATGCGGCATCGTCCATCTGCACTTCGATGTGGTCATACCACGGGTCGCCGGTCCAGGACTGCGCGGCACCGATGGGCGTGATGCCGAGGGCAAGTAGCGCCTCCGTTCCTTCGTTGGTCAGCACGACGACCCGCCGCGGATCGGCGGGCACGATGGTGGTGCCCATCGCGTGTTGCACGGGTTCAGCGTTGGCCGAGACGGCCAAGAAGAAGGAAGAGACGGTAAAGGCGATCAACCGCATGGTAGGCTCCGGCCGGCCCGGAATGGGCTGGATAACGTGGTGGAGACGTGGGTTGCGTCGGCTGCCTTGCGTCGGGATTTGCCGGAGTTGTTGACGCGTCGCGGAAATCGAGTCAAGACCCAGTAAAACAGTCGGGTATCAGGCGGTGGCAGCGCGCTTGCTCATTCTGGGAGCCTTCTTGGCGCTGGCG
Organism: Pseudomonadota bacterium; assembly: GCA_039199335.1. GTDB lineage: Bacteria > Pseudomonadota > Alphaproteobacteria > Rhodobacterales > Rhodobacteraceae > Jannaschia. The sequence goes on along the minus strand of JBCCSY010000008.1, from coordinate 156,968 downwards.
GCGATTGCGAGCTTGCACCTCGGCTTGACGATCTACGGCCCTGGAGACGTCACGGCCGCACTGTTTTCTCCCGCGAATGAGACGACCGATATCGTGATCCGTCACCTGCGCGGCCCGCGCACATTGCTGGCCTGCCTAGTGGGCGCATCGCTCGGCATTGCCGGAGCGGTCATGCAAAGCTGTACGCGTAATCCACTGGCCGAGCCCGGATTGATGGGGGTGAACGCTGGTGCAGCCTTTGCACTGGTCGCCGCGCTCAGCCTCTTTGGGATCGAGGGCTTTCTGGCACTCAGCGCCATCGCAGCGACAGGTGCTTTGCTGGCAAGCCTTCTCGTATTCGGGCTCGCTCTTTCGGCGCGTGCGGTGGGGCCCGGGCAGCTCTTGCTCGCCGGTGTGACCGTCGCTGCGCTGCTAGCCTCGCTGACGCAGATGCTGCTCGTCACGGATGAGCAGGCATTGGAAGCGCTACTGTTCTGGCTCGCCGGCAGTTTTGCCGACAGACCGACCGAAGTGCTCCTGCCGGGTACTGCGCTCCTCCTCCTGGCGGCCATCGCGCTGCTTCCGATGATCCGTGCCTTCGACGCGCTCGCCCTGTCGGATGAGGCTGCACAGGCCATCGGTGTGTCGGTCGCCGGAACACGGCTGGCGGGCCTCGCCCTCGCCGCCCTGATGGCGGGTCTTTGTGTCGCGCTGGCCGGGCCGGTCGCGTTCGCCGGTCTGCTCGCTCCACATTTGGCGCGGCTGATGGGCGCGCGCGGCCATGCGCAGCTCCTACCCATGGCGGCTCTGCTCGGTGCGCTAACCTGCCTGATTGCCGATATCGCCGCCCGGTTGGTCATCAAGCCCAGCGAAGCGCCCGTCGGCGTTCTGCTTGCGCTGATCGGCGCCCCCGTGCTGGTCGCCCTCCTCGATCGCCGTCGCTCCGGCTGGGCGAAGACATGAGCCGGGCTGCTGCCCTCCCCGCGCTCTGCTTCGCGCTGCTGCTAGCCCTGACGGCCGCCATCGGCCTCGGAAGTTCCTGGATCGGACCCGAGCGGATCATCGCGGCGCTGCTCGGCGAAGGGAGCCGCACGGATGCAATCATCGTCTGCACGTTGCGGGCGCCGCGCGCGCTGTTGGCCCTGTTAGCCGGCGCGGCGCTGGCCTTGGCAGGTGCGCTGCTTCAACGCGCCACCCGCAACCCCCTGGCGTCACCCGCGGTGCTTGGGCTTGTCGATGGCGGTGCCGTGGGCGTTCTGGTCTTCCTGCTGGTATTCTCGGACCAGACAAATGCGCTGACGGTCTCCATCGCATGGCAACCTTTGGCCGCCGCATTCGGGGCCTTCGCCGCGGCGGCCGTGATCGGCCTTCTGGCCCAGCGTCGCGACTGGCAGGCGCGAGACTTGATCCTCCACGGCGTCGCCGTCGCCGCGTTCTGCGCCGCAATCGCCACGCTCCTAATGATCGCGGGACCTATCTATCGGGCGGGACAAGCTCTCATCTGGCTCGCCGGTTCTGTCCATCAGGCCCACTGGGCGGATGTCACCGTGCTGGCCGGGGTTCTGGCCATTGCCGCGCCCGTGCTCATCCTGATGACACGTCCGCTCGATCAGATGCTGCTTGACGGGGGGAGCGCCACGGCAACAGGGCTGCGGCCCATGGCAACCCGGATCGTGGCACTGGCGATGGCGACGGGGCTGACAGCGGCCGCGGTGTCCTTTGCAGGCGGGATCGCCTTTGTCGGGCTCATCGCACCGCATGTCGCCCACCGGCTCGTGGGACCACGCGCCGCGCTGCACCTGCCGACGACGGCTTTGCTGGGGGCGATGATTGTGCTCTGCGCCGACATCGTGGCCCGGCTGGCCTTTGCCCCGATCGAGCTTCCGACCGGGCTGATGACGGCCCTCATCGGAGCGCCCTACTTTCTCTACCTGCTGTTGAGACGCCCTGCCCATGTCTGAACCTTTCGCCCGCTTCGCGCGCACCGAAATCGGCTACGGTCGCGGACCGGTCATCGCCGACCTGTCGCTGAACCTTCCGCGAGGCCGGATCACCGCGTTTTGCGGGCCCAACGGGAGCGGGAAGTCGACGGCCCTAAAGGCGCTGCGCCGCCTGATCGGGTTGAGCGGCGGCGCGATTGAGGTCGCGGGCAGACCGCTGGCCGCTTGGCCCGCGAAGGCCCTCGCGCGCGAGATGGCGATGCTTGGCCAAGCGCCATCGGCGCCGCAAGAACTGACCGTGCGCGAGCTCGCCATGTTGGGTCGGTTCGCGCATCGCACGCGCTTCGGCGGACCCGCAGCAGAGGATGTCGACGCCGTCAGTCGGGCGCTGGCACTGTGCGACCTCAGCCATCGCGCCGACGACGCACTTGGGGCGCTGTCCGGCGGGCAGTTGCAGCGGGCGTGGATCGCGATGGTCATTGCGCAAGACGCCCCGGTGATCCTGCTCGACGAGCCGACCAACCACTTGGACGTCGCCCATGCTCACAACCTTCTCAGCCTGGTCGCTCGACTGAACCAGCAGGACGGTCGGACCATCGTCATGGTGCTCCACGACCTGAACCTCGCTGCGCGACACGCCGACAACATCGTGCTCTGGCGAGATGGGCAGGTCGTGGCGGAGGGCACAGCCGAAAGCCTGTTCCGTCCGGAGCTTATCGGGGCGATCTTCGAGGTGGAGTGCACGATCATGACCGACCCGCGGACGGGCCGTCCGCTATGCCTCACCTATCCCCGCGCAAACATATGTTAGAGGTGCGGGAGCTCCAATGGATCGGAGGCCCCAGCTTCACCTTTCGGTTGAAGCCCGGTGAGGTTCTCTGCATCTCCGGTCCGTCAGGGAGCGGCAAGAGCCGCTTGCTGCGCGCCCTTGCAGATCTCGATGCAGCCGAAGGTGACGTTGCGCTAAACGGGCGGAGCCGCGCGGCAATGCCGGCCCATCACTGGCGCGCGCGGGTCCGCTATTGTGCGGCCGAACCTGCCTGGTGGGCACAACACGTCGGAGACCACTTCCCGGAGCAACCCGATGGCCGAGCCCTGGACGCTCTGGGTCTCAATCCGAGCCTTCTCGGACGGCCTGTCGCCCAGACGTCGACTGGAGAACGGCAGCGGCTCGCCCTACTCCGGGCTCTTCAGCCAATGCCGGATGTCTTCCTGCTCGACGAACCGACATCGGCACTGGACCCGGACACGGCTGCGCGGGTCGAACGATGGGTGTCGTCCGTCGTGGGTGCAGCACGGTGCGCGCTCGTCGTGACCCATGACTGCGCGCTGGCCGACCGGTTGAACGCTCCGATCGTGTCGCTCGAAGCGCTGGCCGCATGATCCCCGCGATTGGGACGTGGGGGCTCGTCTTTCTCGTTGCTCTGATCGGCGCAACGGCCATCATCGTGGCCGTCGACCATAAGCTGCCCCGACAGCTCATCATCGCCTTCGCGCGCATGGCGTTACAGCTGTTGATCCTTGCGGCCATTCTCGGCTGGCTTCTTGATCGTAGCGATCCGATCACGACAGGTCTGGCGCTCGTCGCAATCGCATTACTCGGTGGGCTTGAGACGGCTTACCGGGTGGATAGCCTCTACGAGTTGCCCGTGATCCTGAGATCGGTAGCGATCCTTCTGGCTGCTGGCGCCGTGGTTGCCTTACCAAGCGTCCTGATCGTCGTGTCCCCGGAGCCGTGGCATGACGTACGACTCGTCGTGCCGATTTTCGGGATGGCCGTCGGTTCATCGATTGCAGGCACCGCCTTGGCCGTCACGACCCTGCATCGGATGTTGCAAGACGGGCGCACCGCAATCGAAGCGCAGCTCGCGCTCGGCCGCCGGTTTACGGATGCAACGCGCCATATCGCGCGTCAGGCCATCACCGCCGGAATGCTCCCCGTCGTGACCGCGACGGCAGCGACCGGGATGGTGACGATCCCCGGCATGATGTCCGGCCAGATCATCGCAGGCGCCGCGCCTGCAGAGGCCATTCGCTACCAGTTCCTCATCATGACGCTGATCGCCGCGGTCACGGCGGTCAGCATTCGCGCGAACATCGCGCTCGAACTGCGCCGCTGGACCGACCATCGGGCGCGCTTTCGCGCGAGGCGACGTCCGCAATGACGTACGGGAGATGTTGGTGGTGAATATCCTTTACTAAGCTGCAAGCTCTCCGCGAAACCGGGTCGGGTCCCGGAATGGTCAGCCCCCCACCATCGAGATACCCGCCCCTGTCGCAGGCAATTCCTGTTTCAAATGCTCGATGAAGAGCCCAAGCCGCGCCGGCCGGTAGCGGGTTTGCGGGTAGGCCACGGCAAGCGTCAGCGGCTCCGGGTGCCAGCCCTGGCAGACGATCCGCGCTCGACCGTCGTCGATCGCGTCTCGCATCAGCCAGAGCGGCAAAATCGAATAGCCGCGCCCCGCCAGCGTCAGCCGCTCAGCGGCGAACAAGTTATCGGTAGAGATGGCTGATCGCGGTTTCAAAACGGTGCGTCCACCGTCTGGGCCGATCAACTGTATCTCCGCCCCGACATAAGGCCCCAGGACAACGGCAGCGGCTGCCTGAAGGTCATCGGGATGCGCAGCTGCGATGTCGCTCTGGGATGAGACGAGCAGCACACGCTCGATCTGCCAGATGCCACGAACGATCAAGCTATCATCCGCGATCGGGCCGACACGGATCCAGAGATCGATACCTTCGCCGATCAAGTCGCGCGGCGCATCATCGAGCTGCCAATCGATCGTGACGTCTGGATAGCGTTCGATAAAGCTGCCCGCGATGTCGGCCATGACTGTCTGGCCGAGACCTTGCGGAGCCGCGATTCTGAGATTTCCTCTCACCTCGTCCTTCTGCAGGCGAAAGCGTTCGACGACCGTATCCCAATCCCCGACGAATTGACGGGCATGGGCGAGAAACTCCTGACCCGCTTCGGTGAAAGACAAGTCATGCGTGGTGCGCATGATCAGCTGGGTTCCCAACTCAGTTTCCAGTTCGCGGAGCTGTCGCGTAACCGTTGGCTGAGAGAGATTCAGCGATCGCCCTGCGGCACTCAATGAACCGGTTTCACTGATCCGCACGAAAAGGCGCATGAGATCGAAGCGGTCCAGCGTCTTAGCCATAGGCGTCCTTTGTCATCCATATTTCGGATAACCTACATAAGCTATTTCCGCCTACCGAAAAAGACGCGGCATTGGCACTTGGTTCTCGACGCGAAGGAGAACCACGATGATCAAACCTTTCAAAGCACTTGCCGAAGCCGTGCACGGTCAGGGAAGAGGTCTGTCCCTCCTGCTCCTCTCGGTCGCCGGTTTCATGATCGTATCGACCGAGTTCATCGTGGTCGGGATCTTGCCGCTGATCTCCCGCGACCTCGGCGTCAGCATCGAGATAGCCGGATGGCTGGTCACGCTCTTCGCGCTGACGGTTGCGATTTCGGGCCCGCCACTCACGGCGCTTCTGAGTGGCATGGAAAGACGCATGATCTTCACCGCGATCGCGGTGATCTTCGCGGTCTCCAATCTCCTCGCAGCGCTATCCCCCGATTTCGGCTGGCTCGCAGTTGCGCGAATTGTCCCTGCAATGGCGCTGCCGGTTTTCTGGAGCTTGGCGGTCGCTTCCGCGCGCGACATGGCGCCGGCTGGGCAAGAAGGCGCGGCCGTCTCCAAGGTCTTCGTTGGGATCGCCCTCGCGTCCGTCGCCGGTCTTCCGCTCGGGACGATCCTTGCTGGCGCGTTTGGCTGGCGCGTCATGTTCCTCGTCTTCGCCGGCTTGGCCCTTGCGATCGCCCTGTTGTTGTATGCCCTGCTTCCGAGCCTGCCCGGGCGTCCCGTGGCCATCGCAACCCAGATGCGGATCCTTCGCGACACGCATTTTCTGGCGCACCTTTCACTTGGCGCGCTGGCTTTTGCCGCGATGTTCACCGGCTATACCTATATCGCCGATATGCTCGAACGCGCAGGCTTCGACGCGACGATGACCGGGATCGTGTTGATTGCTTTCGGCGGGGTTGGCCTTGTCGGAAACTGGCTAGCCGGGAAGTTCGTGGATCGCTCTCCCCTTGGCGCCACCTTGGTGAGCGCGTTCATCGGCGCCGCCGCCACGCTTGTCGCCGCATTTTCTGGCGCGCAACCCGCGATCTTGCTGCTGGCGCTGGTGCCGTGGGGCATGGCCCATGCATCCGGCTTCCTCGTCAACACCGTACGGGTCACCGCGGCCGGTGCCGGGGCACCCGAACTTGCCGCGGCGCTCAACGCCTCGGTGGCAAATATCGGCATCGCGCTTGGCGCCTTCATTGGCGGAACCGTTCTCGCGATCGGCGGCTTCGGCGCGGTCGGCACGGCGACGATGGTGCTGGCCGCGCTTGTCCTGATCGGCGGCTGGCTGCTTGCGGGCGCCGCCCCGCAGGGCGTGCGGCATCCAGCCCATGCCCAATGATCCGCCCTTATGTTGCTCCCACAGGAGACGTTCAATGACCCTTCAAGCGAAACTCGACGCCTTCCGCCGCGACTTCGAAGCCGGCGCACCGCCCTTTAACGTGACAAAAGAGATCGTCGACCTTCAGCACTGGGCCACCGGAGACCTGGTCGCCAGCGGTGCGGCTGATCGGGCCCTGAAGGAAGGTGCAAGAGCCCCCTTCTTCTCGCTTCCCAGCGAGTCCGGAGCCATCGTGCGGATGGACGCCATGCTGGCGCGCGGACCGTTGGTCCTCAGCTTCTATCGCGGCGTCTGGTGTCCCTATTGTAACTTTGATCTTGAAGCGCTTCAGGACGTCTTGCCCGCAATCGAAGCAAGGGGTGCCAACCTCGTCGCGATCTCGCCGCAGACGCCCGGGAACAGCCGCAAGTCAAAGCGGCAGACCGGAGCCGCCTTCGACATTCTGAGCGATGCGCGAAACGCGGTCGCACGGCGCTACGGCCTTGTATTCAAACTACCTGATTACCTGATCGAAGGCGTCTACAAGCCGCTCGGGGCCGATCTCGCAGCCTTCAACGGTGACGAAAGCTGGGAGCTTCCGATACCAGCGCGGTTCATCGTCTCGACCGATGGGCGGATCGCCTACGCCGAGGCTCATCCCGACTACAAGCAACGTCCCGAACCAACGGCGCTGATCGATGTGCTCGACCGGCTGTCCCAACCCGCGTGAACAGACCAATCCAAGGAGAAGTCGCATGAAAACCACCAAGAGAACGAGGCTTTGGCTGCCCGCTGCGATCGCTCTCGCAGGGCTCACAAGCGGACAGGCCATCGCTCAAGACGGGCAATCGCGAAGCGCAGCGCCCGAAGCCACAGCCCTAGCCGTCGAAGACCAAGTGCTTGTCACGGTTGTCTTCAAACACGATCAGACGATGCCGATCGAGGACATCGTCGATCAGGCGAGAGCGAACGGCTTCTACGACAACTTTCCACCGGAGAATGCGCAGGTCGTGTCCTGGACTAGCGCGATGGGTCTCGGCCAAGTCGTCGCACTGCAGATACCTGCAGGAAGCGTTCGCGAACTTAATCGTGCAGTCGTATTCGGGGCTTGGGGCGCTTTTAGCACGGATATCTACCTGACCTACGATTTCGAAGAGATCGCTCAACGGCTGCACAAGGCCGCCTTTGTCAAACAGGATAACGACCAATGACCCAGGCTAAATTCACATTTCCCGACGGACGCACGGTTCACCGGCTTGGGCTGGGGACCATGCGCCTCACCGGCCAGCCCGGCAACTTCGGTCCCTTCGAGGACTGGGAGGCTGGCAAGACGCTTTTGCGCACTGCCGCGGACAACGGTGTCGACTTCTTCGATACCGCTCGCGCCTACGGCCCGCATTGGGGCGAGCGGATTATCGGCGAGGCGCTGGCCGAATATGGCGACCGCGTTTTCGTCGCCAGCAAGGGCGGCATCGAGAAGAACGGACCGACCGGCGCGCATATCAGGCGGGACGGACGTCCCGACCGCCTCAAGGTCCATGTCGATGAAAGCCTCGAAGCCCTGGGCCGCGACATCATCGATCTGTATTATCTACACAGCCCAGATCCATCCGTTCCATTTGCCGACAGTATCGGCGCTCTGGAAGAGGCGCGCCTGGCCGGCAAGATCGCACGGATAGGGGTATCGAACGCAACCCTGGACCAACTGCGCGAGGCGATGGCCATTGCGCCGATCTCGGCCGTGCAAAACCGCTATGATCCGGTGAACGGTGGCGATGAAGCAGTGCTCGATGCAACCGTGCAGGCCGGTATCGCTTTCGTCCCGTGGGGCCCGCTTGGGGCGAACCCGATGAAGCCGGGCAGTCCGTTCGCCGAGACCGGTGCGATGGGTGTTACCGATGCGATCAAGGCCTTGCTGGACCGTGCGCCCAACGTCCTGCCGATCCCCGGGACACGGTCGGTCGATCACCTTCTCGCCAATCTGAAGGCGGCGGCCGCGTAGCCCCTCCATTTCAGGCCGCGCCAAGGGGCCGACCTTCGGGTCGGTCTTTTTGCTTTGTGACCACCCTGTCGTCATCCATGAAGTGGATGATTGTCATTGACCTTATCCACCTACAGGATATTCGGTCCCGAATGCATCTTCCCATTCAGTTGGTGTCGTTCCGTCACCGCGCGAAAGGGAAAACCGCCATGACACAGTTTGCGAACAAGGTCGTCTTCATCACGGGTGCCACATCCGGCATCGGGGAAGCTGCCGCACATGCCTTCGCTCGCGAAGGCGCCGCCGTCATCCTCAATGGTCGTCGGCAGGAGAGAGGTGCCGCAGTCGCCGCAGCCATAAAGGCGGCGGGTGGAGACGCGGAATTCGTCCAAGGAGATGTCTCCGATGAGACGGTCATCGCCGCCATTATCGATGACGTCATTGCCAAGCATGGACGCATCGACGTTGCATTCAACAATGCCGGCGTAGAAGGCAGGATGGGCGACCGCCTCGCCGATCAAACCGTCGACGACTATGCCGAGAATGTCGGCGTAAATATCGGCGGGGTTCTCTGGGCGATGAAGCACGAGATCCGCGCCATGCTCGCCGCGGGCGGTGGCACGATCGTCAATACCGCTTCGATCTTCAGTCAGATCGGCATGCCCGGCATGGCGCTCTATACCGCGTCCAAGCATGCGGTGCTGGGCCTGACGCGGGCCGCATCGATCGAATATGCCAAGGATAACATCCGCATAAACGCCGTGAGTCCCGGCGGCGTCGAAACGGAGATGTTTGAGCGCGCCGCAGGCAAACCCGAGGAGAATTCCGAGGGCCGTCAGTTCTTCACGAATTTCCACCCGATGGGTCGCATCTCTACCCCGGACGAGCAGGCGAACGCCGTTCTCTTCCTGGCCTCCGAAAAGGCTTCCTTCGTGAACGGGGCGAACCTCGCGGTCGATAGCGGCTGGAGCATCTCCTGACATCTGGTGTCGGTGATGGCGTCAACCGCAGCACCGACGCACCCTTCCCGAATTGAGGATCTTCTCATGTCGACAGTGGCTGCTATTCCCCAGACGACTTCGGTACGTCTTCAAGAAACAAGGCTTCTCGCGGGGATCGGTTTCGGGCTCCTCGCAGCGGCGTCATGGGCCGGATATACGGTCTCGTCACGCGTCGGCGTGACTGCCGGTTACACGGCCGCGGACCTTACCTTTTTGCGGTTCTTCGTCGCGGGCATTGTTTTGCTTCCCTTTGTCCTACGGCGAGGCTTTCGAGGCCTGGCGGGGATCGGCTGGAGGCGCGGTGTCGTGCTTGCCCTGGGGGCAGGTCCGCTCTTCAGCGGGCTCTATACGTTCGGGCTCGGCGTCACGCCTTACGCCCACGGACCAGTCATCAGCCCGTCAATCGTCACGATCGGCGCCCTGGCGCTTGCGGCGCTCTTTCTGGGGGAACGGCCCAATGCGCTTCGCTTGCTCGGAATAGGTGCTGTCATTCTCGGGCTCGTGCTCGTGGCCGGAGGTGAGGCGTTTTTCGGTGGCCCGTCCAGTTTCTCGCGTTATGACCTCATGTTCGTTGCATCGGGCCTCCTTTGGGCCGGCTACACCGTCCTCTTGCGCCGCTGGAATCTTGACCCGGTGGCTGCCACTGCGGCTGTCGCCGTCGTGTCGATGATTGCCGTCACGCCCTTCTATCTTGCGACCGCTGATGTCGGTCGCCTGTTTGTCGACCCAACGACGCTCGCCTTCCACGCATTAACGCAGGGTCTGGTGGCCGCCGTGATCGCCGTCATCGCCTTCAGTAAGGCGGTGGCGATTCTCGGCGCCGGGCGGGCCGGCATCTTTCCGTCTCTTGTCCCCGTGATCGCGGTGCTCCTCGGCATTCCGGTTCTGGGCGAATGGCCGACGGCCGCACAAACCGTGGGGGTTGCTGTGGCGAGTACCGGCCTCCTCTTGGCAAGTGGCATTGTCGCGCAGCGGCAAGGGACCGGAGCGATCATCGCGAGACGAAAGTTTGCGCGCACGACCGCAGCCTAGTCCGCCTGCGAACTCACCTTACGGGACAACCCGGCCGCCCAGACAGGGTGTCCCGAGCTGCGCCGTCCCAATGGTCTGATCCGTCGAAGGAAATGGCGCACCCATCAGGATTCGAACCTGAGACCTCTGCCTTCGGAGGGCAGCGCTCTATCCAGCTGAGCTATGGGTGCCTTGATCGCGGGATAGCCGGGAAGCGGAAGCCCCGCAAGTCACTTCGCCAGATGCGCCATGACCGACCGCGCAGCCCGGAGGCCCGGCGCCTCGCCACCGCGCCCGAGACGCTCCATGGTGGTAGACAGGGCGTGCTTCTGACGGTCCCGCTCCGACGGGATCGTCAGAAGGCGACGCAAAGCCTGGCCCACCGGCTTTGGCTTGCAGTCCGACCCAAGGAATTCTGGCACGGCTCGCGTCTCCGAAACGAGATTGACCAGCGTCACCGTATCCACCTTGAGCATTCGGGCGAGGATCGTGCGACTGAACCAGTTCATGTCATACGCGATCACCATGGGAACGCCGTTTGCGGCCAGGTCCAGAGAGACAGTCCCGGACGCCGCAAGGGCGGCCGTCGCCCCCCCAAACGCCCCGCGCTTTGCGGCCTCCGTGCTCACGACGACTGGGGCGCCCGGCCACGCCGCTACAGCCTCGCGCACCATCTCCTCGATATGTGGCAGGGTGGGGACGACGAGGCGGATGTCCGGCGGAAGCGCATGCAGCGCCTCGCCGACGATAGGCGCCAGGCGAGATACCTCACCGCGGCGCGAGCCTGGCAGAACCAGCGCAAACGCCCCGTCCAGCCCGTGATCCGCACGGAACGCCGCGATTTCGGCCTCTGTGGTCAGAGGTGCGGCGGCCACCGGATGGCCGACGAAATCGCAGGTCATGCCAGCCGCCTCCATATAAGGTGGCTCGAAAGGCAAAAGCGCCAGCACATGATCCACGACCCGCGCCATCCGCTCTGCGCGCGACGAGCGCCACGCCCAGACCGACGGTGCGACGTAGTGGATTACGGGCAAGTCGGGGCGTGCCTGTCGGGCCTTGGCGGCCACCCGCAGACAGAAGTCCGGGCTGTCGATTGTGATCAGGGCGTCCGGTGCCCCGCCCGCGATCGCGGCGACCGCCTGATCCCGCCTTCGGAACAGATCGCGTAGCCGCGGCAGAACCTCGGCCAGACCCATGACCGACAGAACGTCCATGGGGAAAAGACTGTCGAGCCCTTCGACCGCCATGGCCGGACCGCCGATGCCCGAAAAGCGGATCTCTGGCGCCAGCTGCCGCAAACCCGCCATGAGCGCGGCGCCCAACCGGTCGCCAGAGGGCTCACCTGCAATCAGAAAAAGATGCGTCACCGCGACCAGGCGGCCAGGAACAGGTTCTTGGCGCGAAGCTGCGCTGCCACTTCCTCCCGCCGGAGGACCAGAACCCCATCCTGTTCTACCGCGAGACCGTTGAGACCGGCGGCAGCGACCCGACGCACCGTATCGGGACCGATGGTCGGAAGATCGACGCGACGGTCCTGTCCGGCCTTGGGCGCTTTGAAGAAGACACCGCCATCCGGTCGGGCGAAGTCGGGCAGACCCGGTGCGGGCCCACCGCCCGACAGCCAGTCCGCCGCACCGCCGAAAAGATCACCCCCGAACAGGCCTCCAGCCTCGGCCGGACGTGGCGCTGTGGGGGCGCGTGCCAGGCTTGCCAGCATCCAATCCGTCCCCGGCGCCGCCTCCAAGGCCAGCACTTGTCCGCGGGCGACCACGCAGCCTTGTCCAATATCCAGAGAGGCCAAGGCTTCGTGCACCTCTGCCGCCCGCGCGATATCGGAAAGATCGCGTTCACCGGGCATTCCGTGGATCGGCAATTCCAGAAGGTCTGGCGCCACATCTTGCGGGGCAACGACCCGCATTCCGGCCTCTTCGAAGACGGCGATGACGGCGCGCAGAGCCGCATCGTCACCGCCTTGAACGGCCGCCAAGATCCGCGGGACCAGCGGCATCGTCGCGGCATCCACGGCGGATGGATCCAGCGGCGGCCGCGCGATGCCGCCGGCAAAGCAGACCTCGGTCACGCCGTCGGCGGAAAGATCAGCCAGAAAACTGCCCAGCTTCTCGATCCGAAACGCCCGGCTCTGACCGACGCCGTCCGGAGCAAACCCTTCCAGATGGCAGGCGAACCAATCCCGCCCCGACAGCGCATTGGCCAGATGCCGTGGCAAGCCCCCCTGCCCCGCGATCAGGGCGAAACGGCTCATTTCGGAACCAGGAAGGAACGGTCGGACGCGCCCGTGATGAAGGCCACCATCCGCTCGACATAGGCGCTGTCGGTTTCCTCGCCCAACCTGCGCGCCCGTTCCAAAAACGTTCCTTCGCCTTGCTTCAGCGTCAGAAGCGCCACGCGCAGGGCCTGGATATCCGCCCGCGCCACCCCGCGCCGTTTGAGCCCGACCAGGTTCAAACCGTCCAATTCCGCACGCGGTCCTTGGACAAGCCCGTAAGGAACCACGTCATTTGTCACCATGCTCAGGGCGCCGATGATCGCCCCCTGCCCGATCCGGACCCATTGGTGCACGCCGCTCAAACCGCCGATGATCACGTCATCTTCGATCACGCAATGTCCGGCTAAGGCAGAGTTGTTCACGACGATCACCCGGTCCCCGACCTGGCAGTCATGGGCCACATGGCATCCGGCCATGAACAGCCCGTCATCTCCCACGCGTGTTTCGCCGCCGCCGCCCTCGGTTCCGGTGTTCATGGTCACATGCTCACGGATGCGGTTGCGTGCGCCGATCACAAGCCGGGTCCGTTCGCCCGCAAACTTCAAATCCTGCGGCACCTCTCCGATGGAGGCAAAGGGGAAGATCACCGTGCCCTCTCCGACCTCCGTCCAGCCGGTCACGACGCAATGCGACCGGACCTCGACATCGGCGGCAAGCGTCACCTCCGGCCCGATGATCGTGAACGCACCGACCTTGGCCCGGGGGCCAATCACCGCGCCGGTCTCGACCACCGCGGATGGGTGGATGATGGCCGCGGGATCGACCGTCACTTGGGCACATCGATCATGGCACCGAAATCCGCTTCGGCGGCAAGCTCACCCGCGACGCTGGCCTGGCCGTTGAACCGCCAGACCTTGGCCCCGGCCCGTCCGCGCGTGACCTTGACCCGCATCTCCAACACGTCTCCAGGTCCGACCTTGCGCCGGAACTTGGCGCTGTCGATCCCCATGAAGTAGACCAGCGCGTTGCTGTCGATCAGATCATTGCTGATGGCCACCAGAATGGCCGCCGTCTGGGCCATGGCCTCGACGATGGTCACGCCGGGCATGATCGGCACCTGCGGGAAATGCCCCTGAAAATGCGGCTCGTTGAAGGTGACGTTCTTGATCCCCGTGGCGGATTCGTTGGCGACGATGTCCCGAACCTTGTCCACGAACAGGAATGGGTAGCGATGGGGAATGATCCTTTGGATCAGCTGTATATCCGCCTCGGTTGGGATGGCGTTCTCGGTCATGGGGCCCCCTTCGTTTGGCCGGGCTTAGCGCGGCCCGACCGCACGGCGCAAGCATACTCAATCCGTGGGGATGTCGCCCGGCGCTACGGGGTCCGGACGCCGGTCCGGCCCGTCCTGCAGAATGTCGCCCTCGCCCAACCGCGCGTCGATGCGTTCCCGCGCCTGCCGTGTGATGTCGACCTGTTCAGAGGAGGCAATCACCACGCGTCGGTCCAAGATGACCAGGGCCCCAAGCTCCCGGACCAGTTCGATCAGGATGGGGTTCGCCTCTTCGAAGAACACGGCCTGCGCCCGTTCGGATTGCTGGGCGATCGCACGTTCCTTGTCGTCCTGTGTGCGCCGGATCTCGGTAACGCGCTCGTCGAAATCCCGCGCAAGGTCGCGAAACGCATCCGGGTCCATGTCAGGGCGCCGGTCGGTCAGAGCCTGCTCTTCCGCTTCCAGCTCCGCCTCGATCCGCCGGTTCTCTGCGGCCAGCGCCCGAAGCGCCGCATCCACATCGCGCGTGATCCTCTGCCCAAACAGGCTTTGCCCGTAAAGCGCGTCCCGATCCAATACGACGACAGGCGTGCGTGGCGCCTGAGGTGCCGCTGGCGCGGCCTCCTGCGCCCCCGCCCAGCCCGCAAGCAGCAAGAGCAGGCCGCCTATGGCGGCGACGCGCATCAGAACCGCGTCTGGATCGTGAGGTCGAAATTCTGGGTACGGTCGAACTCACGATCGCGGATCGCACTGGTAAAGTTGAAGCGCAGCGGACCGATCTGGGTGTCCCAGAGGATGCCGAAGCCGATTGCGGAGTTCAGAAAAAAATCGTCATCCACCGGCTGCGTCCCGTCGGGCCCGCCATTCGTGTTGTCCAGGCTCCAGACTGAAGCCGCGTCCAGGAAGGCTGCGCCGGTGATCCCGTATTCCTCTGGCAGAAAGCCAATGGGGAACTGCGCTTCGAACCGTGTGGCCACGAAGAAGTTGCCGCCCAAGGCGTCGTCATCGGCGTTCAGGTCGCGGGGTCCGATCCCGGCCGACTCAAAGCCACGGATGATCCGCTGGTTGTTGTAGAACCGGTTCGCCTGCAACGAATCCTCGTCCCCCAGACTGACCAGAGCCCCGCCTTCCAGCGTAGCAAAAAGGGTGACTTCCTCATTGCGAACGGCCCGCTGGGCCGTGGCCTCTGCGGTGGTGCGGATAAACTCCGCATCGCCGCCCAGACCGGCAAATTCCTGACCGAAGCGCAGACGGATCCCGCGGCTGGGATCAAGACCGCGATTGATGGTGCTGTAGGTGTATGTATAGCCGACCGAGGATGTGACGTTGCTGCCGTCGTCCTGAAGCAGGATCGCCGACAACTCATCCGGGTCGTTGGCCGTCAGCTTGTCATCCGAATAGCTGTAGAAAAGACCGAGGCGGCTGAACTCTCCGACCGGGAATTCGATCCCGGGGCGCAGCCCGGCGCTGCGGGTCTCGAATGTCAGATCATCGTCATCATTCTCTTCGTAGAAGATCGTGAAGGACGCGCGCAGATCCCGATTGAGGAAGAAAGGCTCGATGAACGTCAGGTTCGAGGAGGAGTTTTCAGAACCTGTATCCACCTGGAGGTTGAGGGTCTGTCCCCGCCCCAGGAAGTTCGTTTCCGCAAAGCTCACCGCGACACCGGCGCCGCGCTCAACCGAGTAGTTCACGCCGAATCCGAGGGAGCCGGTGGGCTGCTCTTCCACATCCACATCGACGATCACCTGATCGGGGGTACTGCCGTCGCGGGCGGTCACCTCGGCTTGCGTGAAGTAGCCGAGGGCGCGGATACGCTCTGCCGCGGCGCGGATCTCGCGCGGGTTGAAGGGATCGCCCTCCACCGTGTCGAACTCCCGGCGGATCACCCGATCCAGCGTCGTGGCATTTCCCTCGATATCGATGCGCTCGACGAAGATGCGTTCGCCGCGTTCGATCTCGAAATCCACATCCAGTGTCAGATCGCGATCATTCCGGGTGATCCGCGGGGTCACGCGGATGAAGTTGCGGCCCTGCCGCGTCGCCAGAAGCTCCAGCCGCTGGATCGTTCGCTCCAGGGCTTGCGGCGAAAAGATATCGCCCGGATCGATTTGGATCTCGGCCTGGTACTCGGCCGTGTCGATCCCGGTCAGAACGCTGGTCGCCGCGACCTGACCAAAGCGAAACTGCTGCCCTTCCTGCAACTGAAACGTCAGGAAGTAGGCGTCCCGATCGGGGGACAGCTCGGGCGCCACGGACAGGATCTCAAAGTCGGCATAGCCACGCGAAAGATAGAAGTCCCGCAGAAGCTGGCGGTCGAAGGCGATACGATCCGAAACAAACGTGTCCGACCCGATGACGGAGCGAAAGAGCCCGGCCTGTTTCGTGCCCAAAACCCGGCGCAGACGTCGGTCAGAGAACGCGCGGTTCCCGACGAAGCTCACGCGCTCCACCTCGATCACGGAGCCTTCGGCGACCTCGAAAACCAGGTCGACCCGATTATCGCTGCGCTCGATGATCTTCGGCTGCACCGTCGCCAGGATCCGGCCCGCGGCGGCATAAGCATCGGCGATATTGGCCGCGTCCTGTTCGGCCTGCGCGGGGGAATAGACCCGGCGCGGACTTGAGCCGATGATCGTGAGTAGGTTCTCGTCCGAAAGGCGCGCATTGCCTTCGATGGCGATGCGGTTGATCGTCGGAAATTCCTCCACGATGACGAGAAGGGTGCCGCCCTGCGGGACAACCTCAACCCGCTCGAACAGGCCCGAAGCTTGCAAGCGCTGGAACCCGTCATTGAGCGCGCCCGCGCTCAACGTCTGGCCGGGGGTTACGCCAAGACTTGCGAGGATCGTTGCGGTTTCGATCCGCTGATTTCCCTGGACGTCGATTCGACCGAAATTGAAGCTTTGTGCATGGGCCGCGCCCGCGATCATCATGGCGGTGGCCCACCCCGCCAACACCGCCCGTCCGCGTTTGGCGCGGACGCCGTCACGATCGTCCATCTGCACTGCCCTGTCCCGACGTTAATCTTTGCGTCGTGAGTAACCACTGCGTCGGACCATGTCAAAGCGCCCGCGCACCTTCCGGTGGCGGGCGCTCAGGGCGTCCGACGACGGCGAATTTAACTTAAAGAGACTGAACCCATGCGGCCAGCAGCATGGTCCCGCCTACGGCAACCACAGAAAGGATCCGGTCGATGTTAAGCCCCATGAACACGGAGAGGCCGCGATAGCCATTCTGCATATGACGCATGACAAGAATCCTTAGTCACCTATGCTGTCTAAGGTGACGTCGAATTGGGGCGGGATTGCGGCGTCAGAACGGCGATTCCGGTGCGAAATACTTCAAGGACATGTCAAATCGTTGAAGAGTGCGAAGAGCATCAGCGCCGCCATCAGTGCGACACCGACGCCCATCAGAACCTTCACCGCCCCATCCGAGGGCGGACGTCCACGCACCGCCTCATAGGCGTGAAACACCAGGTGACCGCCGTCCAAAACGGGGACCGGGAAGAGGTTCAACATTCCCACCGCTGCGGACAGGACGGCGATGAACCAGATGAAGTTCTCCGCGCCCTGACTTGCCGCCGCGCCCGATGTCTCGGCGATGCCGATGGGCCCGGAGAGGTTGCAGGTCGAGATCTGGCCGGTGATGATGTAACCCAGGGCCGAGAGTGAGCGCGTGATAATCGACCAGGTCTGCTCGACGCCATAGCCGATGGCCGCCAGCGGGCCGGCGCGTTCGGTCACGGGCTCGAAGGCGAGCGAGCCGGAGATACCCAACAGCCAGCGTGTGTCGAAACCACCCTCCGGCAGCGGCAGGTCTTGGCGCCGGGGCTGGATCGAGAAATCCAGCATCTCACCGTCGCGCCAGACCGACAGACCCAGGGCGCGACCATCGCTGTCCATGACGACGTCTTGAAGACCGCGGAAGGAATGGATTGGCGCGCCGTCGACGGCAACGACGACGTCGTCGGGCCGCAGCCCGATATCCCAGGCAGCCGATCGCGGCTGCACCACTTCGACCCGCGCGGGCATCGGCAAGGCCGCATCGACGCTCAACCGTTCGCCATCCCGAAGGACCTCATAAGGCACGGTGGCGCTCTGCGGTAGCTCACCCGCGATGGTGGTCAGCGCGCTCAAGCCGTCCACGGGCTGTCCGGCGATGCTCACGATCTCATCGCCCGGCTCGAGCATGACAACCTCGGGCGGCAAAGGCTTCGGGGCGCCCACCACGGCCCGCTCCACCGCCTGCCCGCTGACGAGAACGAACGCCCCGAAAATCAGGATCGACAGGATGAAGTTGAAGATCGGCCCGGCAGCTACAGTGGCGGCCCGACGCCAGAGCGATGCGCCCGTCATGGTCGTCGCCCGCTCCTCCTCCGACATCTCGGAGAGGGTGCCGTCATCGCCCACCGAAGCCGCATTCGCGTCGCCACGGAACTTGACGTATCCACCCAGCGGAAGGGCCGCGACCTGCCATTTCGTCCCGTGCCGGTCGTGTCGGGAATAGAGAACCGGTCCGAAGCCGATGGAAAAGACGTCCGCCTTGATCCCGCACCAGCGGCCCACGATGTAATGGCCGTATTCATGGATCGCCACGATGATCGAAAGGGCCACGATGAAGGCGAGGACGGTCCAGATCAGACCGCCGAATTGCGGGACGAAGCTCAGATCCATGTCTGCCTTTCCTGCTCAGGCCGGCGCAAATTCGTAGGAAACCGTGCGGGCACGCCGGTCGATTTCCTGCACCATATCAAGGTTGATCGTGTCGGCTTCAAGGCAGTCCTCGGCGTCAAGGCGATCAAGAACGCGTTCCACCACCGGCGCCATGTCGGTGAAGCGTATCTCTCTCGCGATGAACCGATCCAAGGCGGCCTCTTTCGCGGCGTTGAATGCCGCCCCTGAGAGCCCGCCCCGCGCCATGACCCGTCGCGCAAGGTCTAGCGCCGGATAGCGCTGCGGATCCGGCGCGTGGAAGTCCAGGCAGGCCACCCGCGCCAGGTCCAACTTTTCCACCGGCAAGGGCCGCCGTTCAGGCCAGTTCAGCGCATAGCCGATGGCGTGGCGCATATCGGGCACGCCCAGATGGGCCATCAGCGCGCCGTCGGTGAATTGGACAAGGGCATGGACAATACTCTGCGGGTGGATGACCGTGTCGATACGGGTTGCATCCAGACCAAAGTATTCTTTCGTTTCAATTAATTCCATGGCCTTGTTGAACATCGACGCGGAATCGATCGTGATCCGCGTGCCCATATCCCAATTCGGATGTGTTCCAGCCTGCTCCGGTGTGGCTTCGACCAGTCGCTCCACCGGCCAATCCCGCAGCCCTCCGCCCGATCCGGTAACGATGACCTGATCGACCGCGTCGATGGTCTCGCCCGCCAGCGCCTGGAAGATCGCGGAATGCTCGCTATCCACCGGCAAGACCGTCGCGCCGTGACGCTTCGCCTCCGCCAAAAGAAGGGGACCGGCGCAAACCAGGCTTTCCTTGTTGGCCAAAGCCAGCGTTGTGCCGTGCCGCAGGGCGCGCAATCCCGGCACCAGACCGGCGGCCCCCACGATGGCGCTCATCACCCAGTCGGCGGGACGATCGGCCGCGTCGGCAAGCGCGCCCTCGCCCGCGGCCGCTTCGATACCGCTGCCCGCAAGCGCGTCGCGCAATTCCGGCAGCTTCTCCTCGAAGGCGGTCACCGCGATATCGGCCCCAAGCCGTCGCGCATCCGCGGCCAGTTGGGCAATATTCGCCCCGCCCGTCAGGGCCACGACGTCGAACGCCTCAAGGTCCCGCCCGATCAGGTCCAGAGTGTTCTGCCCGATGCTGCCGGTGGCACCGAAAACGCTGACCCGCCTCATCCGACGCCCGGAACGGGAGGAAATTCACTCAGCGATTCGATGACGAGCAGCATCAACGCCGCCCCCAACATCGCATCGAACCGGTCGAAGAGACCGCCATGGCCGGGCAAGAGGTTGGAGCTGTCTTTCACGCCGCATTTCCGCTTCACCGCACTCTCCGCGATGTCGCCCATCTGCGCCATCATGGCGAGCGCGACGGAGATCCCTATCGTTTCCCAGCCCGCATCCAACCAAGCGGCCCAGACCCACCCTACGATGGCCGCGCCGATCCAGCCCGCGATCGTCCCTGACCATGTCTTTTTGGGGCTCAGACGCGGCCAGAACTTCGGTCCGCCCAACATCCGGCCCGCGAAATACCCAGCCACGTCGGACATCACCACGACGGCGATCAGCCACAGCATCCAGGCGAGGCCGAACTGCGTCAGATGCTGGGTCAAGGACAGGCCGGCCAGGACGATGGCCGCCGTGAAGCCCACCACGATGCGCCGCCGTTTCCGGATGAAAGCAACTGCCACCATGGGAACCATCATCAGAAGCGGCAGGCCGAAGCCGATGGGCATAAGGTTCGCCGCGAAGAGCGCACCACCGCCCGTCCCCGCGATCAACCGCGCGCGCTTGGGTCCGGTCTGCACCATCGTGGCCAGTTCCCAGATCATAATCGCGACGCAAACCGCGATCAGGGTCGAGAACCACAACCCGCCAAGCCAAATTGCAACGCCGCCGATCACGAAGAGAAAACAGGCCGTGGCCAGCCGGGGGATCAGATCCTCGAACCGCCCCGCCACCTGTGGTTCCAGCGGCGGGTCGAGCGGAAAATCGAAGAGCGGCGGCTCCTCCTCCGGGGCCTCCGGCGGCGTTTCGTTCACTTGATCACGCCGCCGAACCGCCGCTCCCGCGTGCCGTATCGCGACAGGATCTCGCCAAATCTGTCGCGTGTGAAATCGGGCCAGAGGGTGTCGACAAACTCGTATTCCGAATAGGCCGATTGCCAAAGCAGGAAGTTGGAGATCCTCGCCTCTCCGCTGGTGCGGATGACCAGGTCGGGATCCGGCAGGACATGTGTATCGAGATAGCGCGGCAGGGTTTGATCGGTGATCGCTTCCGGGTCCAGCTTGCCCGCTGCCACGTCGCGCGCGAGCCGCTTGGTGGCGCGCGCCACCTCATCCCGGCCGCCGTAATTCAGCGCGATCGTCAGGTTGCAGCGCGTGTTATGGGCCGTCAGCGCCTCCAAGTCATTCATCAAGCGCTGCAGCTTTGCATCCAGCCGCACCCGGTCACCGATGAACCGCACGCGCGTCCCCTCGCGCAGAAGGTTCTGGGCCTCGCTCTCGATATAGCGGCGGAACAGCCTCATAAGGCCCGCCACCTCTTCCTGCGTGCGCTTCCAGTTCTCGGTGGAGAAGGCGAAGATCGTCACGTAATCCACCCCCAGATCCGGGCAGGCCGCCACGATCTCGCGCACGCGTTTCGCCCCTGCCCGATGGCCCAACAGCCGCGGACGCCCCCGCATCTGCGCCCATCGGCCGTTGCCATCCATGATGATCGCGACGTGGCGCGGTCCGTCCTGTCCCATGTTCTCAGACCTGCATGATTTCGGATTGTTTGGTCTCGAGCGCTTCGTCCACCTGCTTGATGTAGCGGTCGGTCATCTCTTGAACCTCCTGCTCCCACATCTTGCGCTCGTCTTCTGGCGGATCGCCCTTCTTGATCTGTTCCATCCCGTCGCGCCGCACGTTGCGGATCGATACGCGGGCGCCCTCGGCATATTGCCCCGCTACCTTGCCCAACTCCTTGCGACGTTCCTCGTTCAGCTCTGGAATGGGCAGCATGATGATCGTGCCGTTGAGCTGTGGATTGATACCCAAACCGCTCTCGCGGATGGCCTTCTCGACCTTGCCGACAAGACCCTTGTCCCAGACATTCACGGTGACCATCCGCGGCTCGGGCACGTTCACGGTGCCGACCTGATTGATTGGGGTCGGCGCACCATAGGCATCGACCATCACCGGCTCCAGCATGGAGGCGGAGGCCCGCCCCGTCCGCAGCGATCCGAACTCCGTCCGCAGGTTGGCCATGGCGCCGTCCATCCGGCGTTCCAGGTCCTTGGTATCGAGATCGAAATCGTCCGCCATGTCGCCGTCGTCCTTCCGGGCCGTCTCTTGATTTTCGCGCTGCTATATCGCGCCCCTGCGACAAATCCTAGCAGGTGCCATCGCGAGAGCGGTTTTCCGTCCCGTCTCCGTGCTGCGCGGGTGTCAGTTGCCGACGATGGTCGACGTGCCCTCGTTCCGCAGAATCCCGGCGAAACCGCCCGGCTCATCCAGGGAAAAGACGATGATG
This sequence comes from Pseudomonadota bacterium, assembly GCA_039199335.1. GTDB lineage: Bacteria > Pseudomonadota > Alphaproteobacteria > Rhodobacterales > Rhodobacteraceae > Jannaschia. The sequence goes on along the minus strand of JBCCSY010000008.1, from coordinate 134,903 downwards.
GGAAGGCTGTTCTCACGGGCCAGCGCAATGGCCGACGCATCCATGACCCTCAGATGCTTGGAGAGAACCTCATCATAGCTCACGCGGTCGTAGCGGACGGCATCGCTATGCTGCGCGGGGTCTTTGTCATAGACACCATCCACCCCGTTCTTGCCCATGTAGATCGCCTGGCACGCCATCTCATTGGCGCGCAGCGCGGCGGCGGTATCGGTGGTGAAATACGGATTGCCGGTTCCGGCCGCGAAGATCACGACGCGCTTCTTCTCAAGGTGCCGAACGGCGCGGCGGCGGATATAGGGCTCGCAGACCTGGTCCATGGGAATGGCCGAGATCACGCGGGTATGCAGACCAAGGCTTTCCAGCGCGCCCTGCATGGCCAGCGCGTTCATCACCGTCGCCAGCATCCCCATATAGTCTGCCGTCGTCCGCTCCATCCCTTGCGCGCTGCCCTGCAGGCCACGGAAGATATTGCCGCCGCCGATCACCATACAGATCTCGACGCCCATCCGGTGAACACTCTGGACTTCTTTGGCGATGCGTTCGACCGTCGGCGGATGCAGGCCGAACCCCTGGTCGCCCATCAACGCCTCGCCGCTGATCTTGAGCATCACGCGGGAATGAACGGGGTCGGGTGTCTCACTGCCTGGCTCGTCCCGCATCTGATCCCCCGCGCTGTTGCGCGGCGAGGTATGGCGGATTAGGCGCAGGCATTCAACAAGAAGCGGTTAAGACTGATTTTGCGCGAAGATCACCGCACAAGATGCTAGAAATCATAAATAATATGCTAGGAGACGCGCCTGTGCTCGTCGCTGGCCCCACGGCCAGTGGCAAGTCTGCGCTGGCGCTTGCGATCGCAGAGCGGGCGGGCGGGCGGATCATCAATGCGGATGCCCTGCAGGTCTTCGCGGATTGGCGCATTCTGACCGCCCGGCCCAGCGAAAAAGAGACGGCACGCGCGCCCCACGCACTCTATGGTCATGTGGCATGGGAACGGGCTTACTCGGTGGGCGATTGGCTTCGGGACGTCGCCCCCCTGCTGGACGGCCCTCGCCCGATCATCGTGGGCGGTACGGGCCTCTACTTCCGGGCGCTGACCGAAGGCCTCGCCGATATCCCGGCCACCCCGCCGGAGGTCCGGACAGAGGCGCAGGCGCGCCTGGACCGCATCGGCCTTCAGGCGCTGGCCGAGGAACTGGATCCAGAGGTCCGCACCGATCTGGACTTGGCAAACCCGATGCGCGTGCTTCGCGCTTGGGAGGTCAAACGCGCCACCGGCCGGTCGATCCGGGCTTGGCAGGCCGAAACGCCACCGCCCCTTCTGCCGCTGGCAAAATGCGCGGCCTTCGTCCTCGATGCGCCGCGCGACTGGCTGACGCCGCGGATCGAAGGCCGTTTCGATGCGATGCTGGCGACTGGCGCCCTCGATGAAGCCCGTGCCGTCCTGCCCCGATGGGATGCCCGCCTCAACGCCGCACAAGCAATCGGCGCGCCCGAATTGATCGCCCATTTGGCAGGTGAGATCGACCTGGCAACGGCGCGCGAACGGGCCATTCTGGCAAGCGTTCAATATGCAAAGCGCCAGCGGACATGGTTCCGAAGTCGTATGCGCGATTGGCGGCGGGTCTCTGCCGCGGATTTGTGATCACACCGGCCTTTAGCCCAAAAACGACACCGACTACCCCCACGGAAGGTCGTTTTTGAACCCTGTCAAGTCGATATCCTCCGTTGACCCTCCCCGTTCGATAGTCCCCTATAGCGTGGGAAACAGGGCTTTAGCGGCCTGAAGAGACCTCAACCGCCGCCACAAGAGCGGCCGGTCGATATAACAGGGAGATCACATCCATGACCAAGCACGGCACCGATCCGGTGACTCGTATCCATCCCGGCGCGCTCATGTTCGCCGAGGAGCACAAGGCGGGCTTGATGGACCGACGGGAATTCCTGACGCGGGCCACCGCGCTGGGCGTCTCGATCCCCGCCGCTTACGGCCTGATCGGCGCCACCCCAGCGCGGGCGGATGCCCATGCCCAACAAGGCGGCACTTTCCGGATGCAGATGGAAGTTCGCGCCCTCAAGGATCCGCGCACCTTCGACTGGACGCAAATGTCCTATGTCGTCGCCGGCTGGCTCGAACATCTGGTCGAATACAATTCCGACGGTACGTTCCGCGGCCAGCTTCTGGAAAGCTGGGAGGTCAACGACGACGCCACCATGTACACCATGAAGCTGCGTCCCGGCGTGACCTGGAACAATGGTGACGCCTTCGTGGCCGAACATGTTGCCCATAATTTCCGCCGGTGGGCTGAATCCGGCGCGGAAGGCAATTCGATGGCCGCCCGCGTGACGTCCATTGTCGATGAAGCGACCGGGGAGGCCCGTGAAGGCGCAATTGAGGTGGTCGACGACCTGACGCTGCGCCTGAACCTGAACGCGCCCGACATCACGCTGATCCCAGGCATTGCCGACTATCCGGCCCATATCCTCCATCCCGACCAGGATCCGGACGACCTGCTGGGCAATCAGCTCGGCACCGGCCCGTACCTGTCGGAAAGCCATGAAGTTGGCGTCAAATCCGTCCTCGTGCGGAACGAGGGCCACGAATGGTGGGGATACGATGCCGGTTGGGGCGCCTATCTCGACCGGATCGAATACATCGACTACGGCACCGACCCCTCGGCCTGGCTGGCTGCCGCCGAAGCCGAAGAAGTCGATGCGCTCTATGAGAATGTGGGCGAGTATGTCGACATCTTCGACGGCATCGGCTGGAACAAGTCCGAGGTGACGACCGGGTCGACCATCGTGATCCGGCCGAACCAGGAGGCCGAGGTCAACGGCCAGAAGCCCTATGCCGACAAGCGCGTGCGTCAGGCCCTGGCCATGGCCGTCGACAACGCCGTCCTGCTGGAACTCGGCTATGCCGGCCAAGGCGTGCCTGCAGACAATTGTCACGTCGGTCCGGTCCACCCCGAGCACGACGCTTCGGTCACTCGCATCCCGCACGATCCAGCCGCAGCCAAGGCGCTGATGGAGGAAGCGGGCTTCGGCGATTTCGAGCATGAGCTCTTCTCGATCGACGACGATTGGCGCCGTAATACCACCGACGCCGTCGCGGCACAGCTGCGCGATGCCGGTATTCCGGTAAAGCGGACGATCCTGCCCGGCTCCACCTTCTGGAACGACTGGACGAAGTATCCGTTCTCGTCGACAAACTGGAACCACCGACCGCTGGGCACGCAGGTTCTGGGGCTGGCCTACAAGTCGGGCGTGGCTTGGAACGAATTCGCCTTCTCCAACGCGGAATTCGACGCGCTGCTCGCCGAAGCCAACTCGATCTCCGATGCCGATGCGCGCCGCGAGGTGATGAGCCGGATCCAGGCCATCGTCATCGACGAGGGCGTAACCATCCAGCCCTACTGGCGCTCGCTCTATCGCCATGCCGCCGACGGCTTCGTCGGCTGGGAGATGCACATCGCCTATCTGCCGCAGCTCTATAAGTGGGGCGTGGCAGCCTAAGGCCGATCACCGGGCCGTCCCTCGTCGGGGCGGCCCTTTTTTCGGGGGCGACCCCGCAAGAATGAACGAACCACGGGGGCTTAGATGGGCTTGTTCATCCTGCGCCGCATCGGCGTGATGATCCTGACGGCACTTTGCCTCACGTTCATCGTGTTCTTCCTCACAAATCTCGAGCCCAATCTCGAGAAGTTGGCCAAGAACCAGGCCAACAACCGGATGACCGACGATCAGGTCGTCTCCTGGCTCGATGCACGCGGCTATCTCGATCCGGTCCCGATCAAATACGCCCGCTGGCTGGGCCTCGCGCCAGCGTTTACCCGTGCTGACGATACTGGTGAGATCGTCTTCTCGCGCTGTGCCCGGCCCGGTGTCGACCCGGCCGACGCGCCAGCCTTCTGCGGTATACTGCAGGGCAATTGGGGGTTCTCCACCGTCTTCAAGGGCGAGGTTCTGTCGATCCTGGGCGAACGCGGCTGGCAGACGGCCAAGCTGATGTTCTGGGTCATGGTCGTCATGGTGCCCGGCGCGCTTCTGCTGGGTGTCCTGGCTGGAATGCGCGAAGGCTCCAAGATGGACCGCTCCCTCTCCACGGTGTCCATCGCCTCCACCGCGACACCCGAATACGTCTCCGGCGTGATCTTCATCGCCGTCTTCGCCTCCTCCGCCGTGGGCCTCAAATGGTTCAAGGGCACGGCGACATCGGCCATGGAGAACATCACCTTCGAGAACTTCACCTTGCCGGTCCTGACCATCGCGCTCTACGGGATGGGTTACATCGCGCGGATGACGCGGGCCTCCATGACCGAGGTCATGACCGCCCAATACATCCGCACCGCCCGCCTCAAGGGCGTAGGCTTTGGCAACATCGTCATGAAACACGCACTGCGGAACGCGCTGATCGCACCGTTCACGGTGATCATGCTGCAATTCCCCTGGCTTCTGAACGGCGTCGTCATCGTGGAGACGCTATTCAACTACAAAGGCTTCGGCTGGACGCTGGTCCAGGCCGCCGGCAACAACGACATCGACCTCCTGCTCGGTGTCTCCATCATCTCGGTCGTCGTGGTCCTCGTCACGCAGCTGATCTCGGATATCGGCTACGTGTTCCTGAACCCGCGGATCCGCATCGCCTGAGGAGAGCGCCATGGAACCCCTCACCTGGACCGGAAGCCTGGGCGACGTCCTCGACCCGATCCTCGCAATCACCGCCATCGCCCTTCTGGTGACCAGTGTCCTGGCGATCCTCGCCAGCTTTGTCGTCCCGGCAGAGCGGGTCACGATCAATCCTGACGGCACCGCCGCCATGCAGCCGGGCCTCGCGGGCCTGATCGGGCGGGCGCAGACCTATTCGCTTTGGGCGTTCCTGGCCACGCTAGTCGCATACATCATCGCGGGCATGGTGGTGGGCCATGAGGGCGGCGGCATCATCGGCGGCATCATGCGCCGTTTCACGCCGGTCTGGCTGTCCCTTGCTGTGCTTTTTGCGGCCAGTTGGCAGTTCCGCCGCCGCCTCGGCCTCTACGGGAAGCTCTTCGACTCGACCATCGGGATGATCGGCTTCGCCCTCGTCATGTTCTGGGTCTTCACCGCCACCTATTCCGGCCTGCTGGACATGATCTATACCCATGATCCGCTTAGCCAGGTCTCCGGCATGAAGAACGAGGTGCCGGGCACCCCCATGACCGAGGAGGGGGCCTTCCCCTTCTACCTGCTGGGCGGCGACAACCTCGCCCGCGACGTGTTCAGCCGCATGGTGCTGGGCTCAACCGTGGTGATGCAGATCGCCCCGCTCGCCACCCTCTTCGCCTTCATGGTGGGCATTACGCTGGGCCTGCCCGCGGGCTATTACGGCGGCAAGCTCGACACCGTGCTCAGCTTCCTGGCCAACCTGATCCTCGCCTTCCCGGTGATCCTTCTCTTCTACCTGCTGGTCACGCCCGAGATCGTGCAGACCGGCCTGCCCAACTACATGGCGGCGGTCCTGTTCCTCTTCCCGCTGGCGTTCTTCGGCGTACTGATCAATTCGCGCTATCGCACCCAGCCCGCCACGCGGAACCTCTATCTCTGCGTCGCCATGGCGGTGGGGCTTCTGCTCTACTTCTCGCTCGTCATGGACCGGACCAGCGCGGTGGGCCTCTTCCGCCTCTGGCCCGAATTCCTCGATCTCTTCGACATTCCGGGCCAGGTGCTGATCGTCTTCGTCTCGGTGGTCTTCGTGAACTCGCCCACCGTCTTCCGCATCGTTCGGGGCCTGACCCTGGACATCAAGACGCGCGACTACGTGGCCGCTGCCCAAACGCGTGGCGAGACACCCTGGTACATCATGTTGTGGGAGATCCTGCCCAATGCCCGCGGCCCCCTGATCGTCGATTTCTGCCTGCGCATCGGCTACACGACGATCCTTCTAGGCACGCTGGGCTTCTTCGGCCTGGGCCTGCCGCCGGAATCGCCCGATTGGGGCACAACCATTAATGATGGCCGGCGGTTGCTGTCCGTCTATCCCCACCCGGCCATCGCCCCCGCCTTGGCGCTCCTGTCGCTGGTGCTGGGCCTAAACCTACTGGCAGACGGCTTGCGCGAAGAGAGCCTGAGAGATTGAGCATCGACCGCGATGCCCTCGGCCGCGCCAAGCGGGTCTATGCGTGGCTCTTCGGCTTGCCCCTTGTGCTGGTGATCGGGATCGCCGCATTCCTGTGGATCATTCGAACGGCCAATGCCCCCGAAACGATCTGGTTTCCCCTCGCTGTCGGCGCGGTCCTGGTCTTCCTGCTCGCCGGCGCGATCCCGGCGGCGATGGCGGTGGTTGGGATGCTTGGACTGCCCTCGATCCCATTCGAGAAAGGACAGAAGCTGCACTGGAGCCTTTCATCGGCGGTTCTTGCGGTGTCCCTGATCCTCGTGGCCTATCGCTGGCTGACCGCATGAGGTGCAAGGCGTGACCCCGCAAAGCACCCTCCCCGCGCCCCGCTACCGGGGCCGTCCCAACTCCGTCCGCACGCTGGAGAAGCTGGGGCGCGAGCAACTCTCCCGCCATTTCTACATGCGCGACTTCCTGATGAGCGAGGTCGCCGCGATCCACGGCCTCCGCAACATCCCGGACGATCCTGCCACCGCCATCGCAGCCGGGCGCCGGCTCGCCCAGGACCTGCTGGAGCCACTCGTAGCCACCTTCGGCCCCATCGTCATCCGCTCCGCCTACCGCGCTCCCGAGACCAACCTCGTGGGCCAGCAGCTCTATAAGAGCTGCGCCTCCAACGAGACGAACCGCGGCCGCCACATCTGGGACCGGCGCGACGCCAAGGGCCGCTTGGGCGCCATGGTCTCCGTCGTCATCCCTTGGTTTGCCCGACGCTACGAGGCCGGGCGCGATTGGCGCGATCTGGCCTGGTGGCTTCACGATCATCTCGACTACCACGCCATCCAGTTCTTCCCCAAGCGCGCCGCCTTCAACCTGGGCTGGCGCGAAAACCCGCGCCGCCACATCTCCAGCTTCATCGCTCCGCGCGGCACCCTCACCGGCCCCGGCAAACCGCCCCCTGCCGACCGAAGCGCCCGCTACACTGACTTCCCGCCGTACCAGGGGATCGAATACCCCGAATGATCCTCATCTTGCCAAAAATACCTAAGGCGGTCGCCATTGGCGCGCCATCGGTCCAAGCGACAATGGCGACGGACAGCGCCCCCGGCCTCTCCAAGAAGGAGACCCCATGAAACAGAACCCCGACTACCAGGGCCCGATCCTGGAGATCGACCGCCTCTCCATCTCTTTCTTCACCCGCCTGCGCGAAATCCCGGCGGTGATGGACTTCTCCGTCACCGTCCAACCCGGCGAGGCCGTGGGTCTGGTGGGCGAAAGCGGTTGCGGCAAGTCCACGGTCGCCCTGGGGGTCATGCAGGATCTAGGCGTAAACGGCCGCATCGTCGGCGGCTCCATCAAGTTCAAGGGCCGCGACCTCTCGGAGATGTCCCAGGAGGAGCTGCGCGACATCCGCGGCAACGAGATCGCCATGATCTATCAGGAGCCCATGGCCTCCCTGAACCCGGCCATGAAGATCGGCAAGCAGCTGATGGAAGTGCCGATGATCCATGACGGCGCCTCCGAGAAGGACGCCTATGACATGGCACTGCAGGTCGTCACCGACGTCAAGCTGCCCGATCCGGCACGGATGCTCGACAGCTATCCGCACCAGCTCTCGGGCGGCCAGCAGCAGCGCATCGTCATCGCCATGGCGCTGATGTCCAAGCCCGCCCTCCTGATCCTGGACGAGCCCACCACCGCGCTCGACGTGACGGTCGAGGCCGGGATCGTGGAACTCGTGAAAGAGCTTGGGGTGAAATACGGCACCTCCATGCTCTTTATCTCGCACAATCTTGGCCTCGTGCTGGAGACCTGCGACCGCGTCTGCGTGATGTATTCCGGCGAGGCGGTGGAGGATGGGGAGATCGCGGAGGTCTTCGACCGGATGCGCCACCCCTACACCCAGGCCCTCTTCCGCTCGATCCCCCTGCCCGGCGCCAACAAGACCGCGCGGCCCTTGGTGGCGATCCCGGGCAACTTCCCCCTACCCCATGAACGCCCGCCCGGCTGCAATTTCGGCCCCCGCTGTGAGTATTTCGAAGCCGGGCGCTGTGACGCCACCGATATCCCCATGCAGAATGCGGGCCCCGGTCACCATTCCCGCTGCCTCCGCTTCGAGGAGATCGACTGGAACGCGCCGCCCGCTCCCTCGGACAAGCCCCCGGCCAACCCGCCCGGCGATCCGGTCCTTAAGGTGGCCGGTCTCAAGAAATATTATCAGGTGGCCGCCAATGCCCTCTTCGGGGGTGGCGACGAGAAGGTGGTGAAGGCCAACGAGACGCTGGATTTCGAGGCCCGCGAATCCGAAACCCTTGCCATCGTGGGCGAATCCGGCTGCGGCAAGTCCACGCTGGCCAAGGTGCTGATGGGGCTGGAGACGGCGACCGACGGTACCATCACCATGGGCAATCAGGACATCCAGAGCCTGCCCATCGAGGATCGCGGCCCCAAACAGGTCTCAGAGATCCAGATGGTCTTCCAGAACCCGTTCGACACGCTGAACCCCTCCATGACCGTCGGCCGCCAGATCATTCGCGCGCTGGAGGTCTTCGACTATGGCGACAGCGATGCCGACCGGCGGGAGCGGATGCTGCAACTTCTGGACCTGGTCAAGCTGCCCCGCGAATTCGCCGACCGGATGCCGCGTCAGCTCTCCGGCGGCCAGAAGCAGCGCGTGGGCATCGCGCGCGCCTTCGCGGGCGATGCGCGCATCGTCGTGGCAGACGAGCCCGTCTCCGCCCTCGACGTCTCCGTCCAGGCCGCCGTCACCGACCTGCTGATGGAAATCCAGCGGGAGCAGAAGACGACCCTCCTCTTCATCTCTCACGACCTGAGCATCGTGCGCTATCTCTCTGATCGCATTATGGTCATGTATCTGGGCCACGTGGTTGAAATGGGCACCACGGAGGAGGTCTTCGCGCCCCCCTACCACCCCTATACCGAGGCCCTGCTCTCCGCCGTGCCCATCGCCGACACCAAGGTCGAGAAGAAGCATATCGTCCTCGAGGGCGACATCCCCTCGGCCATGAACCCGCCGCCCGGCTGCCCGTTCCAGACACGCTGCCGATGGAAGGACCAAGTGCCGGGCGGCCTCTGCGAGACCCAGATACCGCCCATGAAAAACTTCGCCGGGCACCAGATCAAATGCCACCTCTCCGACGAGGCCCTGAACGGCATGGAGCCCGTCATTCAGATCGCGGCGGAGTGACAGCGACTTCCGATTGAACCGCCGCCCCCATCGGCGCGTTGGCCCGCCAACTTGGATGTGGGGGCGGATCATGCGCGCGTATTCCTGGGCGGTTCCTGTCATGCGGGTCGGCTATGCCGGGCGCGGCGTGACTTATGCCGCAGTGGCGGGTCTTTCCCTCTGGGCGATCTGGCGCGGTGGAGAGGCGCAAGGCACGTCTTCGGCCTTAGAGCATCTATCGGGAAGCGGCTGGGGCATCGCCGTCCTGTGGCTCATCGGTATCGGTCTTCTGGCCTACGCCATCTGGCGCGGCATCAACGCGACGGAGGATCTGGAGGAATATGGGGCAGAGCCCAAGGGCATGGTTGCCCGCGCGGGCATGATCGTGACCGGTCTCATCCACGCCGTGATCGGCGCCGTCGCAATCTCCCTGGCACTGGGCGGTGGCGGATCGGGGGGCGAAGGCGGCGGCCTCTCCGACATCGTGGGCCGCATCCTGGAGATGCCCGCGGGTCGCTGGATGGTGGCCTTCGCCGCGACCTGTACGATCGGCTCAGGCATCTACTACGCGATCAAGGCGTGGAACGGGAAGTACCGCGAGACCCTGATGGCCAACCACTTCACCCGTAACTGGGACTGGGCGCTCAAGGCGGGCGTGCTGGCACAGGGGATCGTTATCACCATCGTCGGCGGCTTCCTCGCTGTGGCCGCATGGCAGGGCAACGAGTCGGAGGCGGGCGGCATGGGCAAAGCATTCGATTGGCTCGCTTCGCAACCGTTCGGCAACGTGCTCGTCGTGGCCGTATGCCTGGGGCTCGCGGGTTTCGCCTTCTTCTGCTTCGTCAACGCCGCCTATCGGATCGTCCCGCGCATTGCGGGCGCGGATTTGACGAGCCTTGCCTCGAAACTGAAGGCCAAAGCCGCTTGATGGAGGTGATTTGCCCCGTGACATCCGCAGCTTGAGTGAAACGTACCCTTTTTTCCCCAGACCCGTTCACCCTCAGTTAACCGCTCGTGCCCAGAACCCTCTCCCGTCGCGACACGATAGAAACGACGGGCCAAATCCAGCCCGCCGGCATCACTCCGGGGTCAACCTCGGGGGCAGGATTGCGGGGCCAAAGGCCCCGTAGAACGGCCCGCCCGCCCGATCAGGCGCGGCGCCGGTTTCATCGACCATGGGACGCATTCCCGATCTGAGAGCCGGGCAAAAAAAGAGGGGGCCGCGAACGGCCCCCAGGCACTGCCCGACGGTTTCGGACCTCAGCTTTTGCTGACGGTCCCCCCGCTGGTATCCGCCATCCATCCCCCCATGGATGGCGGGCCGTATCTCATTGCGCGACCTGACCCCAGGCCGCCTCTCGCCGCGCGCGGCGCGCACGGAGGATGGCGACGACCTCTCGACCGCGCGCTTCGGTCTGTACATTCATCACCGGATCGTGGTGGCGGATCAGCCGCGCCTCCACCTCGGTCTGGTTCAACGGATCGCCCGGCCGCGCCAGGTGGAAGAGCAGATGGGTCGCCCCACTATGGATCGCCTCGTCCAACCGCTCATGATCCGCCAGGCGTGCCGCCAGATCGACGGCCCGCCCGATGTAATGCGGGATCCAGGCGCCATCTCGCCGCTGGGAGGCAAAGGCGTAGACCGCATCGCGCCCCTCGCTGATCCACCCGATGGGCCGGGTTTGGAACAGGAACGGCACGCCCATTCCGTCCTGCAGCGTTGCCGTCCCTGCTCCGAACATGGCCACCCCCTCAGCTGCAACCGGACGTCGCGCCGCATGTATTGCACTTCATGCAGGTTCCGTTGCGAACCAGGGTGTAGTTGCCGCATTCGCCGCACGCCTCCCCCTCATAGCCCTGCATCTTGGCTTTGGCGCGGGCGTCCATGCCGGTAGCGGCAACTGCGACGGTGGCCGTCTCGGTCACTTCCACGGTGGCCGTGCCCCCCGCCAATTCCGCGGCCACGGCATCCACCCCGCCCTGCAGCGCCACAAGATCGCGTGGCAGGCGCTTGCGCAGGTAGCCCGAGGACGTCACCGACTTGATGACCTCCAGCGACTTGGTCGCCGCCGTGCCACCAAGTGGGGCCACGTTGCCATCCTCGCCGGGCATCTCGGCCTCACCCAGACTGTCGAAGGTCTCGCCCTGCGGCTTCACATGGGCCAGGTCTTCGCGATCCAGATAGCTGACGGCCAGTTCGCGGAAGATGTAGTCCAGCACACTGGTCGCGTTCTTGATCGAGTCGTTGCCCTGCACCATCCCTGCGGGCTCGAACTTGGTGAAGGTGAAGGCGTCCACGAACTCCTCCAGCGGCACGCCATATTGCAGGCCCACCGAGACGGCGATGGCGAAGTTGTTCATCATCGCCCGGAAGCCAGCGCCTTCCTTATGCATGTCGATGAAGATCTCGCCCAGCTGGCCATCGGCATATTCGCCGGTCCGCAGATAGACCTTGTGGCCGCCGACCACGGCCTTCTGGGTGTAGCCCTTGCGCCGCTCCGGCAGCTTCTCGCGGGCGGCCTTGGCGACCTCTTTGACGATGATCTTCTCGATCACCTTCTCGGCCAGAACCTGTGCCTTAGCCGTGGGCGCGCCGCTTTCCAGCACCTCCGCAGCCTCGTCATCATCCTCTACTAAAGCGGCGGCCAGCGGCTGCGACAGTTTGGAGCCGTCGCGGTAGAGCGCGTTGGCCTTCACGCCGAGGGACCACGACAGTTCATAGGCCTTCTGGCAATCCTCGATGGTGGCGTCGTTGGGCATGTTGATCGTCTTGGAGATCGCGCCCGAGATGAAGCTCTGCGCGGCGGCCATCATCGTGATGTGGCTGTCGACGCTCAGGAACCGCTTACCCTTCTTGCCGCAGGGATTGGCACAGTCGAAGACCGGCAGGTGCTCGTCCTTCAGGCCCGGCGCGCCTTCCAGCGTCATGGTTCCGCAGACATGGTCGTTGGCCGCGTCGATATCCTGCTTCGAGAAGCCCAGATGCCGCAGCAGATCGAAGCTGGGATCGGTCAGCTTGGCGGCCGGAATGCCAAGCGTGCCGGTGCAGAATTCCTCGCCCAGAGTCCATTGGTTGAAGACGAAACGGATGTCGAAGGCCGAGGGCAGCGCGGCCTCGATCTTGTCCAACTCGGTCTTGGTGAAGCCGTGACCGACAAGCGCCGTATGGTTGATGCCCGGCGCATTGCCCAACGTCCCGTGGCCCACGGCATAGCTGATGATCTCGCCGATCTCGCTTTCGCGGTAGCCCAGCGTCCGAAGGGCCGCGGGCACGGATTGGTTGATGATCTTGAAATAGCCGCCGCCGGCCAGCTTCTTGAACTTCACCAGGGCGAAGTCGGGCTCGATCCCCGTGGTGTCGCAATCCATGACCAGGCCGATCGTACCGGTGGGCGCGATGACGGTGGCCTGGGCGTTGCGGTAGCCATGCTTTTCGCCCAGCGCCACCGCTTCGTCCCAGACCTCTGCGGCCAGGGTGGTTAGGCGGCCATCGGGGCAATTGCCCAGATCCAGCGGCACCGGGTTCACGTTCACGGCCTCATAGCCATTCGACTTGCCGCGGGCCGCGTTACGGTGGTTCCGCATGACGCGCAGCATGTGATCGGCATTCTTGGCATAGCCGGGGAACGGCCCCAGCTCCTTGGCCATCTCGGCCGAGGTCGCATAGCTCACGCCAGTCATTACGGCGGTCAAGGCACCGCAAAGCGCGCGGCCCTCATCCGAGTCGTAGCCGTAGCCCAGGTTCATGAGCAGGCCGCCGATATTGGCGTAGCCCAGACCCAGCGTGCGGAAATCGTAGCTGCGCTGCGCGATCTCCTTCGACGGAAACTGTGCCATCATCACGCTGATCTCCAGCGTGATCGTCCAGAGGCGCGCGGCGTGGACATAGAGATCGGCGTCGAACTCGCCATCCCGCAGGAAGGTCAGCAGGTTCATGGAGGCCAGGTTGCAGGCCGTGTCGTCCAGGAACATGTATTCCGAGCACGGGTTGGAGCCCCGGATCGCGCCGTCTTCCGGGCAGGTGTGCCAGGCGTTCACCGTGTCGTGGAACTGGATGCCGGGATCGGCGCAGGCCCAGGCGGCATGGCCCACCTTTTCCCACAGCTCGCGAGCGTTGACCGTACGGACCGATCCATCGACGCGGCCCTTCAGCTCCCAATCGGCGTCCTTCTCGACGGCGTAGAGGAAGGCGTCGGTCACGCGGACCGAATTATTGGAATTCTGGCCCGCGACGGTGTTGTAGGCCTCGCTGTCCCAATCGGTGTCGTAGGTCGGGAACTCGATGCTCTCGTAGCCCTGGCGCGCATATTGCAGGACGCGCATCACGTAGGCCTCGGGCACCATGGCTTTCTTGGCAGCGCGGATGGCCTGCTTCAGGGCGTCGTTCTTGGCCGGGTCGACGGCGTCCTCCATGGACCCGTCCCAAGCGCGAACGGCGCCCATGACCTTGTTCAACTCCGCTTCGGTGGCCTTCGAGCCCGCGACCAGCGCCGCGACCTTCTGCTCCTCGATGACCTTCCAATCGATGAATTGCTCGATATCAGGGTGGTCCATATCGACGATGACCATCTTGGCCGCGCGGCGCGTCGTGCCGCCCGACTTGATGGCACCCGCCGCACGGTCGCCGATCTTGAGGAAGCCCATCAGGCCGGACGACTTGCCGCCGCCCGACAGCTTTTCCCCCTCGCCGCGCAAGGCCGAGAAGTTGGTGCCGGTGCCGGAGCCATATTTGAACAGCCGCGCCTCGCGGACCCAAAGGTCCATGATGCCGCCCTCGTTCACCAAATCGTCGGCGACGGATTGGATGAAGCAAGCATGGGGCTGCGGGTGCTCGTAGGAGGATTTGGACTTCACCAGCTTGCCGGTGAACGGATCGACATAATGGTGCCCCTGAGCGGGGCCATCGATGCCATAGGCCCAATGGAGACCGGTGTTGAACCATTGCGGCGAGTTGGGCGCCGCCATCTGCCGGGCCAGCATCACACGCATCTCGTCGAAATAGGCCTGGACATCGGCCTCGGACGAGAAGTAGCCGCCCTTCCAGCCCCAATAGGCCCAGGCGCCGGCGAGGCGGTCAAAGACCTGCTTGGATGACGTCTCACCACCGAAGCGCTGATCCTCGGGCAGATCGGCGAGCGCCGCCTCATCGGGAACGGAGCGCCAGAGGAATTCCGGCACGTTCTTCTCACGCACCTTCTTCAGCCGTGCCGGCACGCCAGCCTTGCGGAAGTATTTCTGGGCGATCACGTCCGAGGCGACCTGCGACCAGCTTTCCGGCACCTCGACGGCGTCGAGCTTAAAGACCGTGGTCCCGTCCGGGTTCCGGATCTCCGAGGTGGTGGTGGTGAAGGACAGCGCCGCATAGGCGTCCTGTCCGGCCTCGGTCAACTTACGCTCGATCCGCATCGGTCCTGATCCTCATCCCAATATTTGTGCCGCGCCGGATGCCCCCACCCCGCTTGGCGTCACTGTCCGGCCGCAAACGGCACGACTTCTCCGGTCGCGAAACCCCAGGTTTCGCGAGATATTTCCGGCTGAAGGCGGCTGCCCGACCCTTCACGCGGGAGCACTACATATGGTGCTGCCTCTGCGCGTCCATACAAATTGCTGCGCTTTTTGCGCGTGGTCAATGTGGATTACGGGGATAAATGCAAAACAATTCGCTTGACGTGGATCGGCTGAAATCTGCCGAACATTCCCGGGAGCGATTCGGGCCGGCGGGCGCCCGGCGCGTTCATTGCGGGTCAAAGACTTGGCGCGCGGGCTTTACGTCAAATCTGGGCGCCGACGGTCTAGGACCTCTCCAACGATGCCCCTGCGTCACGCACCGGAACCGCGACGAGGAGACCACAATCGAAACGACGAAGGGCCCCGAACGGGGCCCTTCGCGTCGCCGGAACGCCGGCGATATGTTGTGTGCAGGCGCGCTTACATCATGCCGCCCATGCCGCCCATGTCGGGCATACCGCCAGCCGCGGCACCGGCGCCCGGCTTTTCGGGCTTGTCGGCGACCATGGCTTCGGTGGTGATCAGCAGACCGGCGACGGATGCGGCATCCTCCAGCGCGGTGCGCACGACCTTTGCCGGGTCGATTACGCCGAACTTGAAGAGGTCACCATATTCCTCCGTCTGGGCGTTGAACCCGAAGGCCGTGTCGTTCGATTCGCGGATTTTGCCCGCGACGACCGCCCCGTCGACGCCGGCATTCTCGGCGATCTGGCGCAGCGGCGCTTCGATGGCCTTGCGGACGATGGTGATGCCGGCATTCTGGTCGGCATTCTCACCCTTGAGACCGTCGAGCGACTTGCCGCCCTGGACCAGGGCCACACCGCCGCCGACGACGACACCTTCCTGCACCGCGGCGCGGGTGGCGTTCAGCGCGTCGTCGACGCGGTCCTTACGCTCCTTCACCTCGACTTCGGTCATGCCGCCCACGCGGATCACGGCCACACCGCCGGCGAGCTTGGCGACCCGCTCTTGCAATTTCTCACGGTCGTAATCGGACGTGGTCTCTTCGATCTGCTGACGGATCTGAGCAACACGTGCCTCGATCTCGGCCTTCTCGCCCGCGCCGTCCACGACAGTCGTCTCGTCCTTCGTGATCGAGATGCGCTTGGCGGTGCCCAGCATATCCATAGTCACGTTTTCGAGCTTCATGCCCAGATCTTCCGAGATCACCTGGCCGCCGGTCAGGATCGCGATGTCCTGCAGCATGGCCTTGCGGCGATCACCGAAGCCCGGCGCCTTGACGGCAGCGATCTTCAGGCCGCCACGCAGCTTATTGACGACCAGCGTGGCCAGGGCCTCGCCTTCGACGTCCTCGGCGATGATCAAGAGCGGCTTCTGCGACTGGATCACCGATTCCAGCAGCGGAACCATGGGCTGCAGCGACGAGAGCTTCTTCTCGTGCAGCAAGATCATGCAGTCTTCCAGCTCCGCCGTCATCTTGTCGGGGTTGGTGACGAAGTAGGGCGACAGGTAGCCGCGATCGAACTGCATTCCTTCGACCACGTCGGTCTCGGTTTCCAGTCCCTTATTCTCCTCGACGGTGATGACACCCTCGTTGCCGACCTTCTGCATGGCGTCGGCAATCTGGCGGCCGATCTCCGCTTCGCCATTGGCGGAGATGGTGCCGACCTGGGCGACTTCGTCGCTGTCGGTCACGTCGCGGGCGGCGGCCTTGATGGCCTCGACGACCTTCGTGGTGGCCAGGTCGATGCCGCGCTTGAGGTCCATCGGGTTCATGCCCGCGGCCACGGCCTTCATGCCCTCGGTCACGATGGCTTGCGCCAGAACCGTGGCTGTGGTCGTGCCGTCACCGGCCTCATCGTTGGTGCGCTGGGCCACTTCTTTGACCATCTGCGCGCCCATGTTCTCGAACTTATCCTCAAGCTCGATCTCTTTGGCGACCGACACACCGTCCTTGGTGATGCGGGGCGCGCCGAAGCTTTTGTCGAGAACGACGTTTCGGCCCTTGGGGCCCAGCGTAACGCGCACGGCGTCAGCCAGGATGTTGACGCCTTTGAGCATGCGATTGCGGGCGTCTGTGTCGAATTTCACGTCCTTAGCGGCCATGATATTCCTCTATTGTTGAGTGTGTTGTGAAATGAAGTTCAGGCGATTCGAAGATCGGGGCGTGCCTTTCAGGCGGCCTTGGCTGCGGCGGTGCCTTCGATGATCCCCAGAATATCGGATTCCTTCATGATCAGCAGTTCTTCACCGTCGATCGTGACTTCGGTGCCGGACCACTTGCCGAACAGGATACGGTCACCGGCCGAGACGGATGGAGTGATCAGTTCACCGGAATCCTTGCGCGCGCCGTCACCGACCGAGATCACTTCGCCCTCGGCGGGCTTTTCCTTGGCGGTGTCGGGGATGATCAGACCACCCTTGGTCTTCTCGTCGGATTCCACGCGGCGGACCAGAACGCGGTCATGCAGCGGTTTGAATGCCATGTCAGCCTCTTGAGCTTGCTGTTTCTCCCAATTGGCACTCACTCATCGGGAGTGCCAACAGCGGCGAGATAAGAAACCGACGAGAGCCTGTCAACGGGGGTGGCCGGGAAGTTTTCTCACGGGCGATCGCCCTCATCGGGGACGAATTCCAGAAGGTCGCCGGGTTGGCAACCAAGTTCCCGACAGATCGCTTCCAGCGTGCCGAACCGCACACCCCGTGCCCGCCCGGCGCGCAGCACCGAGAGGTTTTGCTCCGAAATACCGATCCGCGCGGCCAGGTCGCGCGACGTGGTCTTGCGCTGGGCCAACATCACGTCGAGGCGCACGATGATCGGCATGTCAGATCACCTCCCGATGATCGCGCCAAAGCTCTGCACCAAGGGCGAGCGCGCGCGCCGTGAAGGCCGCCAGAAGTGCCGCCAGCGCGGTTGAAAGCTGGGACGAGCCCAGAGAGATCCCGATGGCGCGGGTACCATCGGGATAGTGCCAACTGGCCAAGCCGGTCGCCGCCGCGTGCCCCACAATATCCCAGGCCAAGACGATCCAGAGGAGCCGCGCCATACGCCGCGCCGCCAATGCCGCACCGGTCGGATCGCCCCAGGCCAGCGCCCGGAAGATGCCCCGCATCTCTCCGGCCACGCCGATCCAGAGACCCAGTTGCACAGCGGCAATCCCGGTCAATGCAACAGCCTGCCAGACCTGCATCCCGTCGCCCGGCGGATATCCAACAGCCCCGGCGAGCCAGCCGCCTGCCGCGAGTGGCGCATTGGCGAGCCAGGCCAGGAGGGCCAGGAGACCCAGAGCCAGCGCGCCCTGCAGAACCACCACCAGCCCCGCTAGCCAGCGGGCCGAGCGGCGCAGGTCCGATGTGTCGATCATTTCACCTCTCCAAATTCAATACTTAATGTTTTACATGAATGTTATATCGATTCGCAACTTGAGAGAGATACCATGCGCGTTCCATCCATCGCCACTGTCGCCGCCATCACCCTGCTCTCCGCCTGCGATGCGGTCACCGCGCCCGGCCTTCTGGCCGCTGCCGCACTCGACCCGCTGGAAACGCCACCGCAGCAATTGGCGCTGGCCGTCTCGCTACCGGAAAGCGTGCGTCTGCGAGATGGCGACGCAATCCTGCATCTGTCCTATTCCGACGGCACCGATCCGATGGTCTCTGAAACGGTACCGCTGACCATCACGCCGATCACCGGTCTGGAGCTTGCGTCGGGCGACCACGCTTATCGCGCCGCCTTGGTCGCTGACGATGCCCGTCGTTTCGCGGCAGCCCAGCGCGCCATCAAGGAGCTCCGATCCGACGGGGTCGAGGGAACCGGCAGCTTCGGTCTGTCCGTGGTGGGTGGCTGTACGACCGCACCGCTGCCGGATGCGCTTCCGGTGGCGACATGGCTGCAGCCCGGGCCGGAGGCGGCCTTCGTTCCGTTGACCCGCCGGGCGAACGCCTATGACGGCCTCGGACCGGATGAGGCTGCGACGCTCCGCGCCGCCATCGGGCCCTGCCCGTGACCGACTACGCCAAGACGCGGCGCTGGGCCGGTCTTTCCCGCCGGATATCGGTTGCGGCCCAGCTGTCACCCACCGGCCACGTCACGCAACCGTCGTCAACGACGTAGGAGACATCGCCTTCGGCCGCTGATAGCGCGAAAGCGTGGTACTTCCGGGATACGCGGACCCCATGATCAGACAGTTGCCGGTCTTTCGGATCGGCTACCTTCTCTACAGCCTCGCCGCTGCCCTGCTGATCGGCGACTATCTCCTTTCGGTGGATGGCCTTCGCGATTTCACCGGCTCGGAGATGGTGGGGCGCGACTTCATCAATTTCTGGACCGGCGGCCGAGAGGCGCTGGCCGGACAAGTGGCGGAACTCTACGACCGCGCGCAATATCGCGAGACGCTTCTGGCAAGTTTCGGTCCGCCGCTCTCTTCCTACAACTTCTCTTATCCTCCGCACAGCACCACCCTTCTCGCGCCTTTCGGGGCCTTGCCATATCTCGTGGGTCTCGTCCTCTGGAGCCTGGGCGGTGTCGTCGCGCTCGCCGTCGCGCTGCGTCCCGTCCTGCGGAGCCCTTGGGACGTCTTCCTGGTCTGCAGTGCTCCGGCGGTTCTGGTCGCCCTCATCCTCGGGCAGACCGGGCTATGGGTCGCCGCGCTCCTGATCGCGGGCCTTCACCAATTGCGGGAGCGGCCCGCCGTTTCCGGGGTTCTGATCGGTCTGTTGACGGTAAAGCCGCAACTGGGCGTCCTGGTGCTGGCCGTCCTGGTCTTGGGTCGGCACTGGACGGCGATCCTCTGGGCGACGCTGACGACGCTTCTGTTCGTCGGCCTCTCAGTCCTGCTTCACGGCATCGCCCCCTGGCAGGCCTATCTTGCGGATACGATGCCCTTTCAGATGGACATCATCTCGCGCTCCATCGGGCTCTTCGACGATATGGTGCAGAGCCCCTTCAAATGGCTCATCAATCTGGGTCAGCCGGTGGGTGTCGCGCGGGCCGTTCAGGGAGTCTTCGCGCTGGTGGCCCTTCTGCTGACGATCCGCGCCGTCCGGATCAGTGAGGACCCGATCTGGGTCGTCACGCATGTGGCCCTTCTGACTTTCCTTTTCAGTCCCTACATCACGATCTACGACATGCCCGCACTGCTCTACCCGGCCCTTGTCCTTCTGGCGCTGGCACGCACCGCGCCCAGTGACCAGAGGTTGCGGCCAGCCCTGGCGAGCGTAACGCTCATCGCCCTCCCCGTGCTCGGCTTCTATGCGAGCTTCCTCGACGTGCCGCTGACCCCACTGGTGATCACGCTCTGCATTGTTCTGATCGGACGCGTGGGCCCGGACGGAATCCGTGGTGCTGTCACGACGAACATCCGCGCCTGAGCGCTTTACCCGCGCCGCGATCTGCCTATCTGCCCCCGATGTCCCTGCCCGACGAGATCGCTGCCTGCCGCCTCTGCGCCGAACGCTTCGCCTTGACGGCCAGCGCACATGCACCCGCGCCGGTCGTCTGGTTCCGGCCTGGCGCGCGCATCCTTCTTGCTTCCCAGGCGCCGGGGATGCGGGCGCATCTTTCCGGCAAACCCTTCGACGACCCGTCGGGCGTGCGGCTGCGCGAGTGGATGGGCGTGGACGAGGCCACCTTCTGGGACAAGCGCAATGTCGCGATCGTCCCCATGGGGTTCTGCTTTCCGGGCTATGACGATGCGGGGTCCGACATCCCGCCCCCAAAGATCTGCGCGCGCACCTGGCGTCAGAAGGCGCTGGACTATGCGGGTCAGCCGCCTGTGACCCTGCTGATTGGCGGCTATGCCCAAAGCTGGCATCTGGGACCGGGTCGCGTGACGGACCGAGTCCGGGCCTGGCGCGCGCTGGCCCCGCGCATCTGGTGCCTTCCACATCCGTCCTGGCGCAACACGGCGTGGCTTGCCAAACATCCCTGGTTTGCGGAGGAGACGTTGCCTGCCCTTCGCCATGCCATTGCCGAGGCCCTTGGATGACGCCCATCGACCGCGCCCATATCACCGCTGAAGAGACCGGGGAGGAGGCCGACCGCCGTGCCTTCTGGACACGCCTGGCGGAAGCGGAATTGCATCTGCTGCTGGCCGCGCCTTCCGACGGAGAGACGGCTATGCCGCGCCTCTTCGAGATCGACGGCACGTCCTATGCATTGGCCTTCGATCTGCCCGAACGCCTATCGGCTTTCGCGGGAGTGGCGCCCACGGCCAGCCTGTCGGGCCGTCGGCTGGCCACCATGCTGGCCGCGCAAGGTCTTGGCCTTGGCTTGAACCTCGACGACGCGCCGTCGGCACAGCTTTTGCCGCCGGACGCCATGGCCTGGCTGACCGAGACGCTGGCAACCGATCCGGAAGAGGCAGAGGGCCGGTTCACCGAAATCGGCCCACCGGGTGCGCTGCCCGAGGCGTTGCTCACGGCCATCGATGGCAAGCTTCCCCTCATGGCCGGTCTCGCCAGCGGCGCCTATCTGGCTCAGGTCACCGCGGAAAGCGGCGTCAGGTCCCATATCCTGGCTTTCCTCGATCCCGTTCCGGGCGCCGAACCTGCCCTGGCACGCGCAATTGCCGAGGCTCTGGCGCTTTCGGGCCTTGAGGCCGCGCAACTCGATGTCACTTTCTTACGCGCCAGTCAGACCCGCGCCGCCACTTTCGCGCGCCACGGCCTGCACATTTCACTTCCCGCTTCCGAGGCGCAGGCCTCGCCCGAAAGGCCTGGGCAGGGCGGACCGCCGCGCCTGCGATGAATGTCCGCAGGCGTCGGCCGATCGCTTGCGACTTCGGCGAGTGAAACCAGCAGGCCTCCTCTCTTGCACGTCGTCGTGATCCGCTGGGATTGGCTCACTGGCTCGCCCGCCAGGAGTGCAGACCCCGCCCGTCGCGGTCCGGTTCGCAGAAGGAACGGAGCTGACTTTTGGCCTGCGCCTCAGTGTCCAGCGCTGCGCGTATGATCCAGTCTTGCACCGTCGCGAGGAATTGAATGGATCATTGCGAAAGGCGCGCGGTCGCTGCCTTACAACGTGGAGTGGTCACTCCTGGAACGGTCCCGCGTCTCTCCTTCGGCGTGTGTGAACGTCAGATAGCGCTGCGCTGGAAAACCCCGTGCAGCACGTCTTCAGCGCCGGAGACCAGGCGCTACCTCAAGAGCGCCTCTGCCGCGCCGGCGTTCAGCGGGGCGGGGCGTTGGCAGGTGCTATCGACTCCAAGCACCTCACCCCGCTCACCGGCCATGAGGATGCTCGTCATGACATCGACCGCATGAAGCGCCATATCCAGGGCGCATCGATGCGGTCGACCTTCCTTCAGCGCGGCGGCCATGTCGGCCAAGCCAGCCCCCCGGAAGTTGGCGCGTCTTTCCCCGTCACAATCCTGATTAGGAACGCCGAACGGGTGATCGCTACCGGACAGGGTCGTAGCCGTTCCGTTGCGGTCCACGATCTCCACATCGCCGGAGAACCAATTCGGATCCGTCAGAAACATGCTTCCCTCGGAGCCGTAAAGCTCCATTGGACCATGCCGGTGCGACCAGACATCCCAGGACGTCGAGAGCGTGATCGTTGCCCCGCAGACGAAGTCCAGAAGGGCGTGGACATTGGTGGGTGTCTTGACTGCAATCCTTTCCCCGTGGCGGGGTTCGGATCCAATGGTCCGGGTGGCCGATGGGGTCGTGCTCAGCCCAGCGACCCGCCGCACAGGTCCGAGCAGTTGAATCAGGTTCGTGATATAGTACGGCCCAAGGTCCAGCAGCGGACCGGCGCCCGGCAGAAAGAAGAAATCCGGATCGGGGTGCCAATGCTCCATCCCATGGTTCATGACATGCGCCGTGCCTGCGACCACATCGCCGATGCGTCCGGCATCCAGCGCGGCCCTTGCCTGTTGATGCGCGCCGCCCAGGAAGGTGTCGGGCGCAGCCCCGACCCGACAACCGGTGATTGTCGTCAAGTCCCAGAGCGCCGCGCCTTGCTCCGAACTCAGAACGACGGGTTTTTCCGAGTAAGCGTGCTTCCCGGCTTTCAGAATTGCGGAGGTCACGTCGAAATGCGCGCGCGGAATTGTGAGGTTGACGACGATGTCGATGTCGGGCGCAAGCAACAGGTCGTCGACAGTTTCTGCGCGAATGTCGAAGCGTTCGGCCTGGACCTTGGCCTTCGCCGGATCGAGATCGGCAACGGCGCGCAGGTCCAGTCCTGCAAAGCGCGGGATCCGCTCGAGATAGGTGGTCGAGATATTGCCGCAGCCAATGATCCCGATCCCGGTCGGCCCCGTCATTGAGCCCGCACCCAGTCGAACGCCCTCTGTGCGAAGCGCTGATGGTCGCCGGGATTGTCGTGTTCGACCACGAAGCCCTGTGTTCCGGCCGTCTTCAGGGCTCCGTACAAGCCGGGCCAATCCATGATCCCATCCCCGGGATCCGACCAGCCGTCCTCATCCACCTTCTCGCCTGGCGGCGCGATATCCTTCACATGCGCCAGAGCGATACGCGCGCCATGCTTCCTGATGGCGTCGAACGGATCTGCCTGCGCCCGAACGGCCCAGGCGACGTCGTACTCGAAAAGCAGATCAGGCGCCGCCGCCAGGATGATATCGATGGGTCTTTCGCCGCTGCCGAGGACGGCAAACTCGAAGTCGTGATTGTGGTACGCCAGCCTCAAGCCGTACCCGGCCATTGCGCCGGTTACTCCGGCCATGCGGCGACCGAAGGCATCCCAACCGTCGCGGTCACCGGGGCGCGCCTCGGGCGGGAGGAAGGGGATGACAACCGTGTCGATCCCCAGCCGTTTTGAAAGACGGGCCACCGTTTCCGGTGCGTCGCTGCACATCTCCAACGCCACATGGCAACTCGGCATGGTCAAGCCGGTCTCCTGCAGGCCGAGTTCAAGATCGCGCACGGTCGCGTCGTCGGCCAGCAAGGCGCCGTAGCCCTCGACCTGCGAATATCCGATATCGGCCAGCATGCGGAGCGTCTGGCGAAGCGGTGGAAAGGCGCGCGAGCTATAGAGCTGGTAAGACAGCGTCATCGCGCCAGCAGCCTCCGTCGCCCCCGTCAATGGGACTGGCAGTCCGTTGTC
This sequence comes from Pseudomonadota bacterium, assembly GCA_039199335.1. Taxonomy (GTDB): domain Bacteria; phylum Pseudomonadota; class Alphaproteobacteria; order Rhodobacterales; family Rhodobacteraceae; genus Jannaschia. The sequence continues at coordinate 111,086 of JBCCSY010000008.1, read as the reverse complement.
TCATCGGCGATCTGGGCATCGTCAGACCCGCATCCGCGCGCCGGACGGATCGTAAAGCGGCTTCAGGCTTGCCCGTGCGGGAACCCGCCGGCCGGCGATCTCGATCTCGTAGCTGTTGGCGAGCACATCCTGCGGACCTTCCCCCTGGCACGGCACGTAACCTAAGCCGACGGCAGCGCCGAGGGCATGGCCATAGGAGCCCGATGTAAGGATCGAGACAGGTTTGCCATCGCGGAGGATGGTCTCGTCGTGATGCAGGACGGGGTCCGGGTCGTCCAAGATGAACTGGACCATGCGCCGTGACAGCCCCTCCTCGCGCTTTCGCAGGACAGCATCCCGCCCGATGAAATCGGGTTTGGCCGTCTTGACGGCGAAGCCGAGGCCCGCCTCCAACACGTGATCCTCATCGGTGATGTCGTGGCCGAAATGCCGGAACGCCTTCTCGCAGCGAAGCGAGTCGAGGGCGTGGAGACCGCAGAGGGTCGGCGGCTGATCCACGGCCATGATGGCCTCGAAGGCATGGGCCACCTGATCCGTGGGCAGGTAAAGCTCCCAACCGAGTTCCCCGACATAAGAGACGCGATGGGCCCGTGCCAAGGTCAGGCCCACCTCGATCTCTCGCGCGGTTCCGAAGGGATGGGTGTCGTTCGACAGATCGTCGGCCCCGGCGGCCAGAAGGATGTCGCGCGCGCGAGGGCCCATGACCGCGATCACGCCTTCGCCGCTGGTGACATCGGTGATCACGGCGAAATCGTCGCCGACATGGCGCGACAGCCAGGCCAGGTCGCGGCGCACCGTGGCGGCAGGCACGATGCAGAGGAAAGCCGTCTCTGAAAGCCGGGTGACGGTCAGGTCGCATTCGATCCCGCCCCGCCCGTTCAGCATCTGTGTGTAGACGATCCGACCCGCGGCGACGTCCACATCCCCGGCGCAGACCCGGTTCAGGAAGCGGCAGGCATCGCGCCCTTCGACGCGAAGCTTACCGAAGGTCGACAGATCGAAGAGACCGGCATCGGTTCGGCAGGCCATATGCTCTGCCGCGCGGTTGTCGAACCAATTCGCGCGATGCCAGTCGTGTTTGTAGACCGGATCCTGCCCGTCGCGGGCGAACCAGTTGGCCCGCTCCCATCCTGCGGTCTCGCCGAAGACGGCGCCGCGATCCTTCAATGCCTCGTGCAGAGGCGTGCGCCGAACGCCGCGCGCAGTTTCGGGCTGCCGGAACGGCCAGTGGTCGGCGAAGAGCAGCCCAAGTGTTTCGCTGACGCGCGTGCGCAAGTAGCGGCGAGACCGCTGAAAGGATTGCGCGCGCCGGATGTCGACGTCCCAGAGATCGTGGGGCGGTGCGCCCTCGTCCATCCAGGCGGCCAGCGCGTGTCCTGCCCCGCCCGAGGAGACGATGCCGATGGAGTTGTATCCGGCGGCGACCCAGTAGCCACGAAGTTCAGGCACCTCGCCCAGATAGTATCGATCGTCCGGCGTAAAGCTTTCGGGACCGTTGAAGAAAGTGCGGATCCCCGCCTCACCCAGCATCGGCATCCGCGCGATCGCTGTCTCCAGGATGGGCTCGAAATGTTCGAAGTCTTCGGGCAAGCTGTCGAACTCGAAATCCTCGGGGATGCCCCCCTCGCCCCAAGGCTTAGCCACGGGTTCGAAAGCGCCCAGCAGGATCTTTCCGGCATCTTCCTTGTAATAGGCGCATTCGTCCGGGACGCGCAGAACCGGCAGCCGCTCCAACTCGGCGATGGGTTCGGTCACAAGGTAGAAGTGTTCGCAAGCATGAAGGGGTAGCGTCACGCCGGTTTTTGCGGCGAGGTCCCTGCCCCACATGCCGCCGCAATTGACGACGTGGTCGCAGGTGATCGTTCCCGTCTCTCCCTCCCGCTCCCAAGTGACGCCGCGCACCTTTCCGTCATCCGCGATGACGCCGGTGACAGAGACCCCTTCGATGACGGTCGCTCCGCGCATCCGGGCGCCCTTGGCCAGAGCCATGGCGACACCGGCCGGGTCACATTGGCCGTCGCCAGGCAGGTGGACGGCACCCAGGACATCCGCCGTTTCGATATGCGGGTGGAGAGCTGTCAATTCGTCGGTGGTGACCTCGTGGACTTCGACGTCGAAAGCCCGTGCAAGACTTGCCTGCCTGCGGATTTCGTGCAGACGATCCTCGGTCAGTGCCAGGCTGAGAGAGCCGGTCCGGCGCATCCCCGTTCCAATCCCGGTCTCGGCCTCAAGCCGGGCATAAAGATCGGCGGAATAGCGGGCCAGTCGCGTCATGTTTGCGTTTGGCCGCAACTGGCCGATGAGCCCCGCGGCATGCCAGGTCGTCCCACAGGTCAGGCGGCGGCGTTCCAAAAGCACGACGTCCCATCCGCGATCCGCCAGGTGATAGGCTACGGAACAGCCAGACACGCCACCACCGATTACAACCGCCCGCGCCGTGCCGGGAATATCCTTCATCTCTTACCTCCAGCATGATGGATGCCGTTTGAGTGTCTGTTGCTTGTCCTGAAAGGCGGATCGCCGGCGTTGCCGTGTCCCTCCTGCCGCTCCCGTCTCAGCGGACGACCAAGACCGGGATCGTGGCATGACGCACGATCTTTCCAGCATTGGACCCGATCAGAAGGGTCTGGAACTCGTTCGGCGGATGGGCGGCCATCACGATCAAATCTGCCTCGATCTGCTTGGCGATCCGCAGGATGGTCTCGGGGACGTGGCCGTGACCCACATGCGCCTCGACCACTTCATCGGCACCGAACTGCGCCGCGGCCAAGTTCTTGAGCTCGGCCTTGAGCTTCTCCATCGCGGTCTTCTCGAAATCGTCTGGCAGAAACGAAGACACCATGGCACTTCCCAGGTCGTGCACGATCCCGAGAAGGTGAACCTCTCCGCCGGTCCCCAAGCATTGCCGCGCCGCCGGAAGGGCTTTTTCCCAGCTTTCCGGGTGATTGATGTCGATGGGCAAGAGAACCTTGTCGAACATGGATCATGCTCCTTCCGGGCTGGCCGCGGGTTCAGGCCGCGCGCGACCCCGCTGCAGCAAGACCACCAGCCCAAGCAAAAGAAGGGCCGGGAAGAACATCCAGTACTTGGACGGTTGGGCCGCCGGCTTGCGAACCTGGTCGATCGTCTGATCCCAGTCGAAGCCAGCCTCCGCCGCCGGGCTTCCGAAGGTGACGTTGTCGATGATCACTTCGTCGCCGTTAACGATGTATTCCAGCCCCGAGGCAAAGAGCCTGTCGGCGCCCGTCTCCCCTTCCCCCATGGGGAGCAGCGCGGTGAACGTCACCGGGTCGCCTACGGCGTTCAATCCGCTGACTTGTAAGCGGAGGTTTTCACCCACGGGCGTGTCCAACGCGGCCTGCTCGATAGCGGCGGGGGCGACATTTTCGAATGGCGGCGCCACCATATCCATCCAGAAGCCAGGCCGGAACAACGTGAACGCGATGAGCAACAGCGCGATCGTCTCATAGAACCGGTTCCGCGCAAGGAACCAGCCTTGTGTAGCGGCCGCAAAGAGAAGCATCGCGATGGTCGCTGTCACGAAGACGAAGATACCCTGTCCCCAGCCGACATCGATAAGCAGCAAGTCGGTGTTGAATATGAAAAGGAAAGGCAACGCGGCGGTCCGCAGACTGTAGAAGAAGGCCACGACCCCGGTCCGGATCGGATCGCCGCCCGAAACGGCTGCGGCTGCGAATGACGCAAGGCCGACCGGTGGCGTCACATCTGCCATGATCCCGAAATAGAACACGAAGAGATGGACGGCGATCAGCGGGACGATCAGTCCGTTCTGCTGGCCAAGCGTCACGATGACCGGGGCCAGCAAAGCCGAGACGACGATGTAGTTGGCCGTGGTCGGCAGGCCCATGCCAAGGATCAGGCTGAGAATGGCGGTCAGCACCAGGATGGCCATGATGTTGCCACCTGAGAGCACCTCCACCACGTCGGCCAAGGCAGAGCCGACACCGGTTTGGCTGACCGCGCCGACGATGACCCCGGCCGTGGCCGTGGCAATCCCGATGCCGATCATGTTGCGGGCGCCCGCCACCAGACCTTCGATCAGGTCGATGAACCCGGCGCGGATCGCGCCGCCCAACGCGCCCTCCCCGCGCAGGATCGCCATCAGCGGCCTCTGGGTCAGGAGAATGAAGATCATGAAAGTCGCGGCCCAGAATGCGGACAAACCGGGCGAGAGGCGATCGACCATCAGCGCCCAAACCAGAACGACCACGGGCAGGATGAAGTGAAGTCCTGCCCGGATCGTCGGACCGGGGACCGGCAGGCGGGTGACAGGCGCATCCGGGTCTTCCATCCGCAGCGGTTCTTCCCGAGACGCGATCCACAGAAGGCCCACATAGACCACGGTCAGAAAGCCGAAAACGACCCAGAGCGCGGCGTCACCAAAGGTCGGCCGGATCCACCCCATCAAGTAGTAGACCGCAAAGCTGAGCGCACAGATCGCGGCGATGGTGAAGGCAATCGAGATAAGCCAAGCGACCCACGGCTTCGGCTCCACGGGCCGTGGCAAACCCTGCATGTTCGCCTTCATCGCCTCCAGATGCACGATGTAGACCAGCGCGATGTAGGAGATGACGGCCGGAACGAATGCATGTTTGACCACATCGAAATACGGGATGCCGACGTATTCAACCATCAGGAAGGCGGCAGCGCCCATCACGGGCGGCATGATCTGGCCAGTCACCGATGAGGCGACCTCCACCGCGCCGGCTTTCTCGGACGAGAAGCCCACGCGCTTCATAAGCGGGATGGTGAAGGTGCCAGTCGTGACCACGTTCGCGATGGACGAGCCCGAGATGAGACCTGTCATCGCGGATGAGACCACCGCCGCCTTGGCGGGCCCGCCGCGCATATGGCCCATGAGGCTGAACGCGACCTGGATGAAGTAATTGCCCGCGCCCGCCTTATCGAGAAGTGACCCGAAGAGGACGAATAGGAACACGAAGGAGGTCGAGACGCCGAGTGCGATCCCGAACACGCCTTCGGTCGTGATCCATTGGTGGTTCACGACTTCCGAAAGGTTGTTGCCCTTATGGGCAATGATCGACGGCATGAGCGGGCCGAGAAAGGTGTAGGCCAGGAAAACGGAGGCCACGATCATAAGGGCCGGCCCCAAGGCGCGCCGCGTCGCCTCCAGCAGGAGGAGGATACCGATGACGGCAACCACGTAGTCCTGCAGGATCGGCGCCCCGACCCTTGTGGCGATGCCGTCGTAGAAGACGAAGAGGTACAGCGCAGCCAAGGCGCCGAAAATGGCAAGACCCCATTCCCAGACGGGAATGCGATCCTTCGGCGAGCCTAGGAAGATCGCCGCCAGCAGCAACACCCCTGGGATCGGGATCCACCAGACCGGCACCCCCTCCTTCGCGCCGTAGATGAAAAGGAAGGTCAGAAGGATCGGGACCGCCAGGGCAAGCACCAACTGCGCGGGCGTGCGCGCGGCAGGATAGGCCGCGAAGGCCAAGAACAATGCAAAGGCCAAGTGGATAGAGCGCGCTTCGGTATCGTTGAACACGCCCCAGCCCACGATGAACGGTATCGGCGAGGCGATCCAAAGCTGAAAAAGCGACCAGGCCAAAGCGACGACCAAGAGAAAGACACCGACCGGTCCGGCGGGGGAGCGGCCGCCCGTATCGGTGGAGGCGACCAGCTCGTCCAGTTCCTGCTGGCTGAGCCCTGCTTTGCCCGATGACACATCGCCTGCAGCCGCGCCCGCAGATTGCTTGTCGTCGCTCATGCCGATGTCCCCCGATGACGATGTGGGATCGCGCGTCACTGTCATTGTCGTGCCGCGCGATCAGGGAGGCCCGCCCCCGCGGACCTCCGCTCTGCAAGCCGTCCTGTCAGATCATTCGATCCAACCGCGTTCGCGGTAGTAGCGCTCTGCGCCCGGATGCAGCGGCGCGCTGAGCCCGTCGGCGATCATCTCTTCCTCCGTAAGGTTGGCGAAGGCCGGATGTAGGCCCTTGAAACGCTCGAAATTCTCGAAGACGGCCTGGACCACCGTATAGACCACATCCTCTTCCACATCGGCGGAGGTGACGAAGGTTGCTTTCACGCCGAAGGTCTCCACGTCCGCGTCGTTGCCCTTGTACAGGCCGCCGGGGATCGTTGCCTTGGCGTAGTAGGGGTTATCGTTCACCAATTGGTCGATGGCATCGCCCGTGACGCTGACGAGCTTCGCATCGACAGTCGAGGTCGCCTCCTGAATGGAGCCGTTGGGGTGACCCACAGTGTAGATGATCGCATCGACCTTGTTGTCGCCAAGGGCGGCGGATTGCTCGGCCGGCTTGAGTTCAGAAGCCAGCGCGAAATCATCGGTCGACTGTCCCATGGCGTTCAGCACAACATCCATGGTGGCCCGCTGACCAGAGCCCGGATTGCCGACATTCACGCGCTTGCCGAACAGGTCGTCAAAGTCTGCTACACCGGCATCGGCGCGCGCAACCACCGTGAAGGGTTCGCCGTGAACGGAGAAAACCGCGCGCAGGTTGTCGTAGCCCGCGCCCTCGAACTCCGATGAGCCGTTATAGGCGTGGAATTGCCAATCCGATTGGGCCACGCCCATATCCATGTCGCCGGCTTTGATCGCATTGATATTCGCGATGGAGCCACCGGTGGATGGCGCGGTGCATTTCAGGCCGTGATCCGCCGAGCCGCGGTTCACCAAACGACAGATGGATTGTCCGACAACGAAATAGACCCCCGTCTGCCCGCCCGTGCCGATCGTGATGAAACGCTCTTGGGCAAATGCGCCCGGCGCGGTCATCAACGCAGCCGACACAAGAGCGGCGGTTTTCAGAACTTTCATGATCATCTCCCCATGGATGTTGCCGTCCGTGACTGCGGCGCCGGGCCGACAGTCGGATAGATCAGCCTAGGCCGCCTTAATCCGAGAAAGCAAATGCTAGGATCTTCGCGCGGACATCGAAGTCGCGCCATCGGGTCTGGACGCCGACCGGCAGCGGGCCCCAAGATGCGTTTGCGAGATGCTCCGACCCGGCGATGCGACCGACAATTCGCCGACAGATCGAAAGCGAGGCCGCCCATGTCCCATATCTTCGCCCGCAATAGCCGCGTCACGCCGCCGAAAGCCGTGTCCGGGGAAGGTTGCTATCTGATCGACGGCACGGGAAAGCGATACTTGGACGGATCTGGCGGGGCGGCCGTCAGCTGCCTTGGCCATGGCGACCGCACGGTGACCGACGCCATCAAGTCACAGCTCGACGCGCTGGCCTTCGCGCATACGGGTTTCTTCACCTCCGAACCGGCCGAAGCACTGGCCGATCTGCTGATCGCGCAGGCGCCGGGTGATCTGAACCGCGTCTATCTCGTTTCCGGCGGGTCAGAGGCAACGGAGGCCGCCATCAAGCTGGCACGGCAATACTTCGTTGAGACGGGCGAGCCCTCCCGCAGCCGTCTGATCGCCCGCAAGCAAAGTTACCATGGCAATACGATTGGCGCCTTAAGTGCGGGCGGCAATGAATGGCGTCGGCAGCAATTCGGGCCCCTCTTGCTGGAGGTGAGCCATATCGATGCTTGTTACGAATACCGCCACCGCCACGACGATGAGAGCCGGGAAGACTATGGCTTGCGTGCCGCTCGAGCGTTGGAGGACGAAATCCAACGCCTTGGTCCGGAGAATGTCATGGCTTTCATGGCGGAGCCTGTCGTCGGGGCAACAGCTGGGGCCGTCCCCCCTGCCCCCGGCTATTTCAAACGCATCCGGGAGATCTGCGACCGTTATGGTGTCTTACTGATCCTCGATGAAGTGATGTGCGGCATGGGGCGAACAGGCAGCCTGTTCGCATGCGATCAAGACGGGATCGCGCCGGATATCGTCTGTATCGCCAAGGGTTTGGGCGCAGGATACCAACCCATCGGCGCCATGCTCTGCACCGGTGAAATCCACGACGCCATCGCGCATGGTTCCGGCTTCTTCCAACATGGGCACACCTATGTCGGCCATCCGGCCGCCGCGGCGGCCGGTCTTGCAGTCGTTCGCGCGATCCTCGATCGGGGACTGGTTGATCAAGTCCAGACCCGCGGCGAGACGCTTTCCCGACAGCTTCGGGATCGCTTCGGTCAGCACCCCCATGTAGGCGACATTCGCGGGCGCGGGCTTTTCCGCGGAATCGAACTGGTCGAGGACCGGGACAGCAAGGCGCCCTTCGATCCGTCCTTTGGTGTCGCGGCAAAGATCAAGAAAGCTGCCTTTGAGGAAGGCCTGATCTGCTATCCGATGTCGGGAACGATAGATGGCAGGCGCGGAGATCACATCCTGCTCGCACCACCTTTCATCATCGAGGATGCGCAGATCGACGAACTGATCGACAAGCTCTCGCGCGCCATCGGCGCGGTCATCTGAACGTAGGTGGAGTTACTTGGCGTTCGATGGTTGCCCGGCTAGCCCTTCACGGCCCCTTCACTCAGCCCGGAGACGAGGTATCGCTGGGCGATCAGGAAGACGATCGTGATCGGAAGCCCGGATAGGATCGCCGCCGCGGCGAAATCGCCCCATAGGTAGCGAAACTCGTTCAGGTAGAGACGGCTACCGACCGCCAGGGTCATCTGGTCTTCGGAGCGGATCAGGACGGCCGCGATGGGATAATCGTTGATAAAACCGATAAACGCCAAGACGAACACGACCGACATGATTGGGGTGGCCAGCGGCAGGAAGACGTAGCGGAAGGTCTGCCATGGCGTGGCCCCGTCGATGGCCGCGGCACGGTCGAGAGAGGGATCGATGCCGTCGAAGTAGCCTTTGATCGTCCAGATATGGAGGGTCACGCCGGCCATATAGACGGCGATCAAGGCCACATGACTGTCGAGGCCCAGGGTCGGGGAGACCTTCCCGAGCGCGTCGAAGATCGCGTAGATCGCGACTAGGGCGAGTGTCGTTGGAAACATCTGGATCACGAAGAGCCCGTCCAGCATGGCCCCCTTCCCGCGAATCCGGACGCGGCTGAAAGCATAGGCCGAGATAGTCGCCACGGCCAGAACGCCGATCCCGGCGATCAGGCCGATCTTAACGGAATTCCACATCCACCGCAGGACGGGATAGGGCGGCGCCACCACCGTGCCGTCCGCGCGCGTGTAGTCCAGGCCGAAGGCCAGGTACCAATGCTCCAGCGTCGGGTTGTCGGGGATGATCGATCCGACGGCGAAGTTCCCCTCTCGAAAAGAGATCGAGAGCACGACGACGAACGGGAAGAGGATCAAGGCGAGAAAGATGAGCAGGAAGCCATGGGCCAGCAGCTTCTTGATCAGCAGATCGCGGGGACGTTCGACGATCATGCCGGGCGCCCCGACCGCTTGGCCGTGGCCCGGCGCATGGCCACAAAGTTGGCATATGAGATCGCTGCCACGACCAGGAAGATCAGAAGCGTGATCGCACCGGCCAGGCCGAATTGCTGCCCTGCATTGTCGAAGGCAAGCCGGTAGGTGAACGAGGCAAGGATGTCGGTCTGCCCTGCGGGAATGACCGTACCGGGAATGTCCGGCAAACCGCGCGTGAGAAGGAAGATCAGGACGAGGTTGTTGAAGTTGAACGCGAAGCTCGCGATCAGGAGCGGCAAGAATGGGGGTATGATCTGCGGCAGCGTGATCGTGAAGAAGACGCGCAGGCTGCTGGCCCCTTCCAGCGCCGCGGCCTTCTTATGGTCTTCCGGGACGGCCTGAAGAAAGCCCATGGCAAGGAGCATCATGTAGGGATAGCCCAACCAGGTATTGACGATCAGGACCATGGTGCGGGCCAAGGTGGCATCGGTGAACCAGTCCGGCCTGAGACCGAACATGGCGTCCAGGATCAGGTTAATCTCCCCGAAATTCTGATTGAACAGCCCCCGGAAAACCAGGATCGAGATGAAGGCCGGGACGGCGTAGGGCAGGATCAGCAGGATGCGATAGACGGCTTTGAACCGCAGATGCGGCCATTGCAGGATGACCGCCAGCATCAGACCGACCGCGAAGGTCAGCAGCACCGAGGCAAAGGCAAAGAAGAAGGTCCAAAGGAACACGGTGACCAGCGGTTCGCGAATACCGTCGGACTGGAACACACGCTCAAAGTTCTGGAACCCGATTGTGACGCGCCAGCCAGGCGGCACCTGCGCACCCGTCTCATCGACGAAGAACCCGAGATCGTGATCCGCGCTGAGAATACTTCCGTCGAGGCGGGTCAGCTCATCGGGGCCGGTGCGGGTATAGTCGGGGACGACGGCAGCAAAGGTCCGCAGGCCCGCATTCTGGAGGGTTCCGCCATCGGGCGTCGTCAGCACAAGCGCTTGCAGGCCGGATCGAAGAGCGATTGCATCCCGTCGCTCCAGCAGGTCCGGCGGGGGGTCGGATGGGACAAGTGCCGCGGTCGCGTCTCCGTCGAGGGTGACGGGTTCCGAGAGGAGGCCGCTTTCCGACAGCCAGATACGGTAGGCATTCCCGTCGCGCGCCACGGCGAAAGGCTGTTCCGTCGCCGGGTCGACAGAGCCGCGAGAGGTCAACACCTCCACCGCCCGTTCGTAGGTCAGGAGGTTAAAGGACGAGTAGTTCGTGAAGCCGATATAGATCGTGTAGGCGACCGGGAAGGCGATGAAGATCAGCACCGCCGCCACGCCAGGGAAGATGAACCGCGCCCCGTAGAAGCGGCGGGTTCCGAAGATGATTGCAAAGCCCGTGGCGAGGGCGAGAACGATCACCGCAAAGAGCGGCTGCGCGACCTCATAGAGATAGAAGGCGCAGGCAAAGAGCGCGGCGGTGGCCCCCGCTACGGCAGCCAGTCCCCCTACGCCCCGCGCCGGAGGGATATCGGAAACGCTGCTCATATCCCGGCCCGGTCGGGCGCCGCAGACCGCGCGACGCCTGGGACGGACATCACTCGCTCAGGATCCGCGCGGCCGCGTCGTCGAGCGCTTTCTCCGGCGGTAGCGTTCCGGAGGTGATGTTGGTCAATGCGGGCGCCATCGCCGCCCAGAAGGCTCCCATCTCGGGGTTTGACGGCATCGGCACGCCGTCGGCGGCCACAGCCAACATCCCGCTCACCAACGGATCTTGCTGCGCTTCCGCCGCCGATATGTCGGCCAGGGCCCCAAGGGCGCCGTTGGCGTTCCAGCCGGCAAGCCCCTCATCGGTCAGCAGGTAATTCTCGATCAGCTCGACAGCCAGATCGGCGTTCGGAGACGCGGCGTTGATGGCAAGGGCCTGCACGCCAAGGAAAGGCGGCGCGGCATTGCCCGCGACGGTCGGGATCGGGGCCACCGCAATGCTGATACCGGCCTCCTGATAGGCAGGCCAACTCCACGGACCGTTCAGCACCATGGCCACATCGCCATTGGCCATGGCGCCATCCATCACGCCGTAGTCGACGCCCTGGGGCATCACGCCCGCGTCGAACAAGGCCCGCAGGGCCTGGGCCCCGGCCACCGAACCTTCCGCATTCACGCCGGTGGTCGTGCCGTCATAGACGCCGTCGATCTTCTCGAATGCGTAGCCGCCATTGGCCATGAGAAGCGGCATCGTGAAATAGGCGTTGTTGTAGTCCCACAAGATCGCCGCCTCTCCGGCTTCGGCCAGGGCTTCAAAGCTTTCGGGCGGCGTGTCGACGAGGTCGGTGTTATAGATCAGGGTGACCGCCTCGACGGCGACCGGATATCCCCATGTCTTTCCGTCGAACTGCACCGCCTCCAAGGCGGCGGGCAGGATCCCATCGCGCCACGCCGCTGACGGCGCGACCGGCTGGATCAGACCGCCGGAAGCCCATTCGCCAAAGCGGTCATGGGCCCACATCACGATGTCCGGGCCGTCGCCCGTGGCCGCAGCCTTCTGATAATTCTGCGGCAGGTCCGGATCGACAACTTCCACACGAACCTCGATCCCCAATTCCTCCGTGAAGATGGCGGCGGCCCCCTCAAGCTGAGCCTTGTCTCTGTTCGCGCCGGTCCAAATCGTTACGACGCCGTCTTCCAGCGCGTGAACCGGCAGGGCCGTCGCCAGCATGAGGGTCGAAAGGGTCAGGGTCGTTCGCATGGTCTCTCCTCCCAGAAGTGCCGATTAGGTCAGTTTGCGAGTGTGATCGCTCCGTCATGATGCAGGTAGGCGAAGCCGTTTTCCGGTAGCGCCAGCGCCGTGCCGTCGAGATCGCAGCGATGGGGCCCGATGATCGTAGCGGTTCCCGATAGGCTCAGCCGTTGTGGCCGGGCGGACAAGTTGAAGATGCAGGTGATCGACTGCTCGGCACTGTGTCGCCGGAACGCCAGGATCGGCTCGGGGACGTCGAGGAACGTGGTCTTGCCACCTTTAAGGGCCGGTTGGGCTTGGCGGAACGCGATGACGGCGCGGTAGAAATGCAGGATGCTGTCTGGATCGGCTTCCTGCAGATCGACCGCGCGGGCTGCCTGCGGCGCCTTCACGGGCAGCCAGGGCGTCCCGCCCGAGAACCCCGCATTCGGCTTGTCATGTTCCCAAACCATGGGCGTCCGACATCCATCACGCCCCTTGATCCCTGGCCAGAAGCGCAAGGCCGGTGGATCTGTCACCTCTTCATAGAGAAGCTCCGTCTCCGTCTGGCCCAACTCCTCCCCTTGATAGATGCCGATGGCCCCTTCGAAGGACATCAGCATGGCACAGGCCAGCCGTGCCATTGAATCTGAGCCGGCCGCATGGTCCGCCCAGCGGCTGACATGCCGCGTGACGTCATGGTTAGAGAAGGACCATTTCGGATGCCCATCGGGCGCACCTTGCCGGAACCCTTCGATGCAGGTCCGGAAGTGATCGGCGCTGAATTCTGTGCTCAGCATGGCGAAGCTGTAGGCCATGTGCAGGCGCGCGGTTCCGGCTGTGTATTCACCCATGATCTGGATGGAGCGGGCGCCCATGTCACCCACCTCTCCCACCATCATGATCCCATCATAGGAATCCGTCAGGGCGCGAAGGCGCTCCAGAAAGGCCAGGTTCTCGGGCCGGTTCTTGTTGTAGATGTTATCCTGCATCCCGAACAGGTCGGTGGCCATGACCTGCGGTTTGACCTGTGCCGGCGGGTTCGAGCGAAGTTGCGCGTCGTGGACGTAGTAGTTGACCGTATCGAGGCGAAACCCGTCGAGCCCCCGGTCCAGCCAAAAGCGACAGGCTGCCAGCATCGCGTCTTGGACGTCGGGATTGTGAAAGTTGAGGTCCGGCTGCGCGGCAAGGAAGTTGTGGAGATAGTACTGCCCGCGCTGCGGGTCGAATTCCCATGCAGGGCCGCCGAAATGGCTGTGCCAGTTGGTGGGCGGCGACCCATCCGGCATCGGATCGGCCCAAACATACCAATCGGCCTTCGGATTGTCCTGGCTCTGTCGGCTTTCGCGGAACCAGACATGCTGGTCTGACGTGTGGGACAGCACCTGATCGACGATCACTTTCAAGCCCAGCTCATGCGCCGTCGCGATGAGGGTGTCGAAATCGGCCAGTGTTCCGAAGAGCGGATCGACATCCCTGTAGTCGGAAACATCGTATCCCATATCCTTCTGCGGTGACATGAAGATCGGGCTGAGCCAGATGCAATCGACGCCCAGGGAGGCGATATGCGGCAGTCGGCGGGTGATGCCGCGGAGATCGCCGACACCATCCCCGTCATCGTCTTGGAAGGAGCGCGGATAGACCTGATAGATCACCGCGTTTCGCCACCAATCGGCCATCGCCCCCTCCCCCTCGAGTCGGCCCGACCGTAGCACCTGCCCGTCCAAATTCAAAACGTTTAGATCTTACTCGAGTTATGCTATGAACGGCGTTAGGACAGCAGTAGGCTGTCTTTCAATATCGTTTTAGGTAGCTAGATCGTGGCAACCCTAAGAGAAATCGGAGCGGAGCTTGGCCTGTCCGTCGCTACGGTCAGTCGGGCGCTCAACGGCTTTCCGGAGGTGAACGAAGCCACGCGGGAACGTGTCCGCCAGGCCGCGGACCGGCTGGGCTACCGACCAAATCGCATCGCGCAACGGCTCGTGACCGGACGCTCGGGAATGGTCGGGATGGTCGTGAAGATCAAACCCGACATGAGCGCCGATCAGACGTTCTTCGAGATATTGACCGGCCTGACCGCAGCCCTTTCTGAGCGGGAGATCGACTTGGTTCTGGCCGTCGATCAGGGTGCCGATCCGCTCCAGCCATATGAGAAGCTGCTGGAGCGTGGGATCCTCGACGGTTTCATCTTGAATGCGCCCGTCCGGAACGATCCGCGGGTCGACTTCCTCCAGGCGCGCGGCATCCCCTTCGTCCTGCACGGACAGGATCGGGCCGATCCGCATTACGCGACCTACGGGATCGACAATGCCGGCGTCTCAACCCAATCCGTCAACCTCCTGGCCCAACTCGGGCATCGTCGGATCGCGCTTCTGAATGGCGACCTCGCCAACGCCCATGCCCATGACCGACGCACCGGCTTTCTCTCCGCCATGGCGGCGCAGGCGCTGGAGGCCGATCTCCTCCGCGAGGGTGCGACATTCGAAAGCCATGGATACACACAGGCCTTGGATCTTCTCGCAGGTCCGCGTCCTCCGACGGCGTTTATCTGCACGACCACGATTGTGGCTCTGGGGGCCATGCGCGCCGTTCAGGATCGCGGCCTTTCCATACCCCATGACATCTCCGTCATGGCCCACGACGACGCCCTGCCCTTCACCCGTGCCATTACGTTCGACCCCGCCCTCACCGTGACGCGGGTGCCGATGCGGGATGCCTGCACCCCGTTGGCCAATATGCTGGTCGACCACCTGAACGGTACGCCTGCCGACCGACTTCAGGTTAAGCTGGACGCAGACTTGATCGTTCGCGCTTCGACCGGACCCGCCCCAAGAGGAGAGATTTGATGGCCCTCGACATTGCGCCGAACATTGCGTTGGCCACGCGCGGCCTGAAGAAATCCTACGGTGCTGTCGACGTGCTGCATCGGATCGATATCGACATGGCGGAGGGTGAGTTTCTGGTGCTCGTCGGGCCATCGGGCTGCGGAAAGTCCACGCTGCTCAACTGTATCGCCGGGCTGGAAGAGATCACGGAAGGGACGCTGCATATCGGCGGGCGCGACGTGACGCGCGAGCCCCCGAAGGATCGGGACATTGCCATGGTGTTCCAGTCCTATGCCCTCTACCCCACCATGTCGGTGGGCGAGAATATCGGCTTCGGCATGAAGATCCGGAACGTGCCAAAGGCCGAGGCGGCGGCTCGGATCCGCGACGTGGCCGACCTTCTCCAGATCGACCATCTACTGGACCGTCTTCCCAGCCAGCTTTCAGGCGGACAGCGGCAACGGGTTGCCATGGGCCGGGCGCTTGTGCGCGATCCGAAGCTGTTCCTTTTTGACGAGCCGCTTTCCAATCTGGATGCGAAGCTGCGCGTCCAGATGCGGGCCGAGATCAAGCGCCTGCATCAGCGCACGCAGGCGAGCATCGTCTATGTCACCCACGACCAAGTCGAGGCGATGACGTTGGCCAGCCGGATCGTCGTTCTGAAGGATGGGCATGTCCAGCAGATCGGAACGCCGTCTGAAATCTACGCCCGTCCGGCCAACACATTCGTTGCCGCCTTCATGGGGTCGCCGCCGATGAACCTGATCCCGGCGCAATCCGACAGCGGACGTCTTCGTGTCGGCGAGCAGGTCATCGACATCGACCAGAACAATCTTCCTCAGGATGTCGTCCTTGGCCTTCGGCCGGAGCATTTCTTTCTGGCCCCGGACGCCCCGATCCTGTCGGTGGAGCCCACGATGATCGAGGATACGGGCGCAGATAGCTTTGTCAGCTTCGACTGGAACGGCGCGCCCGTGACGGCCCGGTTGCCCGCCGGAACGATGGGCGCGCGCAATCGGGTCGGTTTGACCTTCGACCGCGCTGCGATATCGCTTTTCGATGCCAAGTCGGAGATGCGGATTTAGCCATCTCAAGCCGAAAAGCATCCGGTGCAGGCGAGATTTCAGCTTAGGACGGATGCGGGCCGTCCCGTGAGCCGCCTTGCCACCGCGTCGGCGATGCCGTCTATTCCCGGAAACATCACGGGGAGATATGGGATGATCCGTTTCAGCACCACAACAGCCGCGCTGTGCCTTGTCGGTGGGGTCGCCATCGCGGATGGTCATGCCTGCAGCGAAATCACGTTCTCAGATGTCGGCTGGACCGACATCACCGCGACCACCGCCGCGACGACCACCGTGCTTGAAGCACTGGGCTATGAGACGGATGTGAAAGTTCTCTCGGTTCCGGTCACCTATACCTCGATGGCCGAGGGAGATATCGACGTCTTCCTGGGCAATTGGATGCCGACGATGGAAGCGGATATCGCCCCCTATCGCGAGGCCGGGACCGTCGAGACCGTGCGCGCCAATCTGGAAGGCGCCAAATACACCCTTGCCGTCAACGACGCCGCCGCGGCGCTGGGGATCGCGGATTTCGCGGATATCGCCGCCCATGCAGACGCGCTGGAGGGACAGATTTACGGGATCGAACCCGGCAATGACGGGAACCGCCTGATCCAATCCATGATCGACGAAGACGCTTTCGGCTTGTCCGGCTTCGAGGTGGTCGAGAGCTCGGAACAGGGGATGCTGGCGCAGGTGGCCCGCCTCACCGACCGCGGTGAGCCAATCGTGTTCCTTGGATGGGAGCCCCATCCGATGAACGCCAATTTCGATCTTACCTACCTGACGGGCGGAGACGACTTCTTCGGGCCCGATCTGGGCGGCGCCACCGTGCATACGAATACCCGCGCCGGGTTCGCCGCGGATTGTCCGAATGTCGGCACCCTCCTCTCCAACCTCGCGTTCACACTTGAGATGGAGAACGAGATCATGGGCGCCATCCTCGATGACGGCGCGGCGCCTGATGCGGCGGCTTCGGCTTGGTTGGCCGCCAATACGGATGTGCTGGACGTTTGGCTGGACGGGGTGACCACCAAGGACGGCGAGGCGGCGAAGGAAGCCGTGATCTCCGCGCTCGAGTGAGGTCCACGCGCCCCGCCTTGCCCTGTGGTTTGCCGTAGCGGCGGTCCATGGACTGGCTGACCGACAACAAGATCCCCGTGGGTCAGGGCGCCAAAGCGGTGTTCGACTGGTTGCAGAGCAATCTGGGCTGGGCGTTCGACGCCATAGCCTTTGCCATGGAAGCGGTGATCGACGGCATTCTCTGGCTGCTTCAAAGCCCGCCGCCTCTGGCTGTCGTTGCCGTCTTCGTCGCACTCGCCTGGTGGCTCTGCCGGGGATGGCGGACACCGCTTCTCGTTGGGTTGGGTTTTCTCTTCATCATTAACCAAGGCTACTGGGAGGAGACGACCGAGAGTCTGACCCTGGTCATGTCCGCCTGCTTTGTCTGCATGGCTTTGGGCGTCCCGATCGGAATCGCAGCTGCGCACCGGCCGCGCCTTCACGCCGTTCTCCGTCCGATCCTGGACCTGATGCAGACCTTGCCCACCTTCGTCTATCTGATCCCGGCCATCGTCTTCTTCGGCATCGGCATGGTACCCGGCCTCATCGCCACCGTGATCTTCGTGCTGCCTGCGCCGATCCGCCTGACAGCCTTGGGTGTCCAGTCGACGCCAAAGCCGCTGTTGGAAGCTGCCCGCGCCTTCGGCGCGACGGAACGGCAAGTGCTGTGGAAGGTCGAGTTGCCGTATGCGGTGCCCCAGATCATGGCCGGGCTGACGCAGACGATCATGCTCTCGCTCTCCATGGTGGTGATCGCCGCCTTGGTCGGGGCGGACGGGCTGGGTGTGCCGGTCGTCAGGGCGCTGAACCAAGTGAACACGGCTTTGGGCTTTGAGAGCGGGATCGTCATCGTGGTGGTGGCGATCATGCTTGACCGGGTCTTCAGCCGGGGACGGGCGCGATGACGGCAATCCGGTTCCACAACGTCTCCATCGTCTTCGGCGACAGGCCCGCAAGCGCCCTGCCACTTGCGGACAAGGGGCAAGACAGAGCGGCTATTCAGCAGGCGACTGGACAGATCCTGGGTGTCCATGACTGCTCTCTCGATTTGGAGGAAGGCGAGATCATGGTCCTGATGGGCCTGTCGGGTTCCGGCAAGTCCACCCTCTTGCGCGCGGTGAACGGGCTCAACCCCGTCGTGCGCGGACGGGTCGAGGTGAATGACGGGGCGGGCATGGTGGAGGTCACCAACGCCACGGCGGCGACCCTGCGACGCCTGCGTCTACGCCATGTCGCCATGGTGTTTCAGCAGTTTGGCCTGTTGCCGTGGCGCAGCGTCCGCGAGAATGTCGGTCTGGGGCTGGAGCTCGCGGGCCTCCCCAAAGCCGAGGTCGCGCGAAAAGCGGAGGCACAGCTGGCCCTTGTCGGTCTGGAAGACTGGGGTCATTGCCGCATGGATGAATTGTCGGGGGGGATGCAGCAGCGGGTCGGCCTGGCGCGTGCCTTTGCCACCGAGGCACCGATCTTATTGATGGATGAGCCCTTCTCGGCGCTGGATCCCCTGATCCGGACCCGGCTTCAGGATGAGTTGCTGGACCTTCAAACCCGCCTCAAACGCACGATCTTGTTCGTCAGTCACGACCTGGACGAGGCCTTCAAGCTGGGAAACCGGATCGCGCTGATGGAAGGCGGGCGCATCGTGCAACAGGGCACCCCACAGGAAATCATCGCGGCGCCCGCAAACGACTATGTCGCGGATTTCGTCGCCCATATGAACCCGCTGTCCGTTCTGACAGCTGCCGATGTCATGCGTCCGGACCTTGTGGCACCGGATGCGCCCAGCTTGCCCCACGATGCGGCATTGGAAGAAGTCATGCGTGCCGTCGTCGCCGAAGGGCTTGTCAATATCACCCGCGATGGATGCGCCGTGGGACGGGTCGGACGGGACGACATCCTGTCGGGCCTCGTCTCCCGGACCGATCAGCCCAAGGCGTAGCCGGCCCCGCGCACAGTCCGGATCGGATCGTCGGTGCCGGTGCTGCGAAGCGCCTTGCGCAACCGACCGACATGGACATCCACCGTCCGGCTATCGACGTAGATGTCGCGGCCCCAGACCCGGTCCAGCAATTGGTCCCGCGACCAGACGCGGCCGGGCCGCTCCATGAAGGTGGTCAAAAGGCGGAACTCCGTCGGACCCAGATGCAGCTCGTGATCTTCGCGGAAGACGCGGTGCTCCTCGGTGTTCAGGCGGATATCGCCGAATTCCAGCACTTCCCCGACCGAAGCCGGGCGCACGCGCCGCAATTGCGTGCGGATACGGGCCATCAACTCGACCACGGAATAGGGTTTGACCACGTAATCGTCCGCGCCGGTTTCAAGACCACGCACGCGGTCTACCTCCTCGGATCGGGCCGAGATCATGATGACGGGGATGTTCCGCGTCTCCGAGGTTGCCTTCAAGCGTCGGCAAACCTCGATGCCGGACACTTCCGGCAGCATCCAATCGAGGAGGATGAGGTCGGGTATCTCTTCGCGCGCCAAGTCCATCGCGACATCGCCGGACGTGGCCTGCGTGACGTCGAACCCCTCGGCCTCGAGGTTATAGACCAGCACCTCGCGCTGCGGCGCCTCATCCTCGACAACCAGAACGGATGGCTGTGCCCCCATGGTCCTATTCCAACACGCCGCCTTCGGAGGACGACGTGCGGTCGGCCTTCTGGCGCTCGTCATCGGGCATCTCGCCGGTGACCAGATAGATGACCTGCTCCGCGATCCCGGTGACCAGGTCGCCCATCCGCTCAATGTTCTTCGCCATGAAATGCAGATGCATGCAGGCGGTGATATTGCGCGGATCCTCCATCATATGCGTCAGGTATTCCCGGAAGAGACCGTTATACATCTGGTCCACCTCTTCGTCCCGGTCGCGCACATCCCGGGCCAGGTCGGCATCGCGCTGGATGTATGCGTCCAGCGCATCCTTCAGCATCATCTGGACGGAACGCGACATCCGCTTCAGCGACGCCGTCCCACCCTCCACGGGATGCAGTTCCATAAGAATTTCAGAGCGTTTCGCCATGTTCTTCGCGTAATCCCCGATCCGCTCTAGCGCGGCGGAGATGCGGAAGACGGTCAGCACAGTACGCAGGTCGGTGGCGATGGGCTGACGCAGAGCGATGACGCGGGCCGCCTCCTCGTTGACACGCTGCTCCATCTCGTCGATGTCCTTGTCGCCCGAGCGTACGCGATCCGCCAGTTCGGCATCCTGCTCGCTCAGGGCCAACGCCGCCTTGCCGATGGCGTCTTCGACCTGACCACCCATTTTCATGATCATGGCCTGGATCGCCTCGAGATCGCGGTCGAAGCTAGACACGATGTGATTGCTTTGGATCATGATCCGTCCCTCAGCCGATCCGGCCGGAAATGTAACTCTCTGTCCGCGGGTCTTCCGGGGATGTGAAAATCTTCCCGGTTTCTCCGAACTCCACCAGGTTGCCGAGGTGGAAGAAGGCCGTCTTCTGGCTGACCCGCGCCGCCTGCTGCATGGAATGGGTGACGATCACCACGGAGTAGTTCTGCCGCAATTCGTCGATCAGTTCCTCCACTTGAGCGGTGGCGATGGGATCCAGGGCCGAACACGGCTCGTCCATCAGAAGGACTTCGGGGCTGGTGGCCACGGCGCGGGCGATGCAGAGGCGCTGCTGCTGGCCGCCGGAGAGGCCGGTGCCAGGCTCGTTCAGCCGGTCCTTGGCTTCGTCCCACAGCGCGGCGCGGCGCAGCGAGGTTTCGACGATGGCATCCAGCTCCGCCTTGTCCTTGGCCAGCCCGTGAATGCGCGGGCCGTAGGACACGTTGTCGTAGATCGATTTCGGGAACGGGTTCGGCTTTTGGAAGACCATGCCCACCTTGGCGCGAAGCTGCACCGGGTCGACGCGCTTGTCGTAGATGTCTTCTCCATCGATGAGGATATCGCCTTCGACCCGCGCGATGGGGATCGTGTCGTTCATCCTGTTGATGCAGCGCAGGAAGGTGGACTTGCCGCAACCCGACGGGCCGATGAAGGCGGTGACCATCTTGTCCCCGATCTCCACGTCCACATCCTTGATGGCGTGCGTGTCACCGTAATAGACCTGCACCCCGTTCGCGGCGATTTTAGTGTCCGAGTTCGCCACGGCTCTCTCCGTCAGTCGCATGTCGTTCATGGGGCTCACCTTATCACCAGCGGCGCTCGAAGCGACGGCGCAGAAAGATGGCCGTCAGGTTCATGATCAGAAGGAAAACCAGCAGCACGATGATCGCGCCGGAGGCTCGCTCCACGAAGGCAGGATCGGACCGCTGGGTGAAGTTGTAGATCTGCACGGGCAGCGCGGTCGCCGGGTCGAACAGACCGCCCTCCCACGGGGCGTCAGGATATTCGCGCACGAAGGCGACCATGCCGATCAGCAGAAGCGGCGCCGTCTCGCCCAGGGCCTGCGCCAAACCGATGATCGTGCCGGTCAGGATGCCCGGCATGGCAAGTGGAAGGACATGGTGGAAGACGCTCTGCATCTTCGAGGCGCCCAGCCCCAAGGCGGCATCCCGGATCGACGGCGGCACGGCCTTCAAGGCCGCGCGGGTCGCGATGATGATCGTCGGCAACGTCATCAGCGTCAGAACAAGCCCGCCCACGATGGGCGCGGATTGCGGCAGACCGGCGAAGTTGATGAAGATGGCAAGGCCCAGGATGCCGAAGACGATGGAGGGCACCGCAGCCAGGTTCGAGATATTCACCTCGATAAGGTCCGTGAACCGGTTCTGGGGCGCGAACTCCTCCAAGTAGATCGACGCCGCGACCCCGATCGGAAGGGCCAGGCACAGAACGATCAGCATCATGTAGATCGACCCCAAGATCGCCACGCCGAGACCAGCCGCTTCGGGACGCGTGTCCGAAGCATCGGGCGCTGTGAAGAAGCGCCAGTTGAAGCCGGTCTCAAGCAGCCCGGCCGCTTCCAACGCTTCGGCGAGCCTCAACTGGTCCGGCGAAATGTTGCTGTCCAGTTCCGCGGTCAGGAACGTGACACGCCCTTTGTAGAAGCCGTCAATCCGTCCGCTGGCCAGCACCTCCACCGGGATCGTTTCACCCACAAGTTCGGGGTTGGCGAGAACGTAGTTGCGAAGCTGCGCGACGCTCTCATCGGAGACCAATTCCGCTGCGTCCCTATCGGAAAGCTCGGTTTGGATCCCGTTGGTGGCAATCGCCTGCGCCATGGCGTCCCGCAGGAGGGGGGCGTAACCGAAGGTCGTCACGCGCGACATTTCGGCCGGGTTCCGATTGCCGTTCTCGTCCAACCGCTCTTCGTCCAACTGGACCTGAAGGGTGATCGTCGTCTGATAGAAGGCCGACAATCCGTTGGACAGGATCGACGCGAGGAGAAGGATCAGCATCAGGATCCCGATCCCGACCGCCGTCAGCCCGTAGAGGCGGAAGCGCTTCTCTGCCGCGTTGCGTTTGGCCGTTCGAGCATCGGCCTCCATCAAGCTGCCCGCGCTGGGACCGGAACGGGCCGGGGCGGGTTGCGCCGCGTCGGTCATTCGTACTGCTCCCGGTACTTGCGAACGATGTAGAGGGCGAGGACGTTCAGCCCCAGCGTGATAACAAACAGCGTCAGGCCCAAGGCGAAGGCCACAAGGGTCTCGGGCGACGCGAAATCGGTGTCACCTGTCAGCTGGCTGACAATCTTCACCGTCACCGTCGTCATCGCCTCGAACGGGTTTAGGCTAAGCCGGGCCGCGGCCCCTGCCCCGAGCACCACGATCATTGTCTCACCGATGGCGCGAGACGCCGCCAGAAGGACCGCGCCGACGATCCCCGGCAAGGCTGCGGGCACGATCACCTGCTTGATGGTCTCGGACTGCGTGGCCCCCAACCCATAGGAGCCATCGCGCATCGCCTGCGGCACGGCGTTGATGATGTCGTCTGACAGCGAGGATACGAAGGGGATGAGCATGATCCCCATGACAAGGCCCGCCGTCATAACCGAGGAGGCCGAGCTTCCGAGCCCAAGCGGGGAGGCAAACGCATCGCGCAAGAGCGGCCCAACGGTGATGAGCGCGAAGAGGCCATAGACGATGGTCGGAATACCGGCCAGGATCTCGATCAAGGGCTTGGCGATGGAGCGCAGGCGCTTGCCCGCATATTCGGATAGATAGATTGCCGCAAACAGGCCAATGGGGACTGCCACCAAAAGGGCGATGAACGAGATATAGAGCGTCCCCCAAAGCAACGGGATGATGCCCAACTCAGATGCACCCCCGCGCCCGGAAAAGCTCGGCGCCCAATTAGTCGAAAAGAAGAACTCGCTCGGCGGGTACTGACGGAAGAAGTTCATCGTCTCGAACAGCATCGACAGAACGATACCGAGGGTGGTCAGGATCGCGATGGAAGCAGCGGCAATCAACAAGATCCGGATGCCGCCCTCCACCACGTTTCGTGCGCGGAACTCTCCGTCGGATCGCGTGACGGCCCATCCTGCGCCAAGCAAGGCAAGAGTGAGAACGGCAATCGCCATGAAGAGGCGGAGTTGCGCGCGGCTATCGCGCCAATCGATTGCTGCGGCCAGAACGTCGTCGGTCAAGTCCGAACCAAGCGCGGTTCCCGATTGTGCCAGCGCCGCCGACACATCCTCCAGACTAGCGCCAGCGATCCGGTCGGCATCCAGAAGCTCCAGCGCGACCACTTGATCCAGACCATCCGCAACGCGCCGGACATCGGACATTACAAGCCCGATAGTGGAGCCTTCGGGGATGGCGGCTTCGGGGATCTGAGACGAGATCGTCGACCCCAGCAGCAAGGGCTGGAGCAAGAGCCAGAGGGCCAACAGCCCGAGTGCCGGCGTCAGGGCCATGAGGAAGCCGTGAAGCCCATAGTAGTTGGGCAGGGAATGGAGCCGCCGGGTATCGCCATCGACGGAGGCCACGGCGCGGCGCCGGGCCATAAAATATGCCGCAATCCCCAGAATGGACAGCAGCAGAAGGATCCAGGTCACCGACATGGCTGGCTCCGAAAGCAGGAGGTGCCGGAGGCGCTCGATAGCGCCTCCAGCGATCTTTCGATCAGTTCATGACTTCTTCGTTCGACACCATTTCCTGGGTCGCGCCCAGCTCAGGGTCGGACACCAGGCCATATTCTGCCAGCGGGCCGTCGGGACCGGCGATGTCGTCGGAGACGAAGAACTCCGCGTACTCCTTCAGACCGGGGATCGCATCGAGATGCGCAGCCTTGATGTAGAAGAACAGCGGACGCGACACCGGATATTCGCCAGTGGAGATCGTTTCCACGGTGGGCTGAACGCCACCCATGGTCGCGACCTTCAGCTTGTCGGTGTTGTTTTCGTAGAAGGCCAGGCCGAACACGCCCACGCCGTTGGCATCGGATTCGATCCGGGCCAGCGTCTCGGTATAGTCGCCGTCGATGTCCACGGAACGACCGTCGTCGCGGATCGCCATGCAGGCTTCCTCGGCGCCGTCCTCATCCATGCCCGCATCCATCATGCGCTGCATTGCGCCCGAATCTTCGCAACCCTGAAGGACGACCTTCTCTTCGAAGACCTCCCGCGTGCCGTGCTTGGTGCCCGGAATGAAGGCCAGGATTTCCGCGTCAGGAAGCGCGCCGTCGATCTGCGACCAGTTGGTGTTCGGGTTGGCCTGCAGCGTGCCGTCTTCAGCCGGGATTTCGGCAGCCATGGCTTGATACCACTGGGCGGGCGTGAACGCGGTAAAGTCCGGGCCACTCTGCTGGCTGGCAAAGACGATGCCGTCATAGCCGATGCGGACTTCAATGATGTCCGTCACGCCAGCGGCGGCGCAAGCTTCCACTTCACCTTCACGGATCTGGCGCGACGCGTTGGCGATGTCGATCGTGTTCTCGCCCACACCTTCACAGAAACGCTTCAGGCCGGCGGAGGAGCCGCCAGACTCGACGACCGGCGTCGGGAAATCGAAGTTCTCACCGAAGGCTTCGGCGACGATGGAGGCGTAAGGCAACACCGTGGAGGAGCCGGCGATCTGAACCTGATCGCGCGCGGCGGCGGCGGTGGTGCAGACGGCAGCGACGGCGAGGGCCGAAACGGCGGTCTTCGTAAGGGACATGGAAGTCTCCTGTCTTTGGTACGCGTGAGCATTGCGAGCGCCCCCCTGGCACCCGCTCGCCGCGGCAGCTAGGCACCGGACGATGCGCTTTTGTGACGGTTACGTAACAGTTATATGACAGTGCGGCCCGTGCTGCCGCCGGTCATGGCCGGAAGGATTACGGTGATCGTCGTTCCCTGCCCTTCACGGCTTTCGATCTTTAGCCGACCGCGGTGACGGTTCACGATATGCTTGACGATCGCGAGCCCCAGGCCCGTCCCCCCCTGGGCACGGCTCCGTCCGGTATCAACACGGTAGAACCGCTCTGTCAGCCGCGGCAAGTGTTCTGCTGGGATACCGCTGCCGCGATCCGCCACCTCCACACGCCATGCCGGGCCCTTGATCACGGGCTCTCGGTCGATCGCGACGACTCTGACCCGTACCTCGCCTGGATGCGCTCCGTACTTGATGCCGTTTTCCACCAAGTTTGTGGCGACTTGCATGATCTGGTCCCGGTCGCCGAGGATGGGCGCAGCGGTGGGCCCGTCCAGCGAAAGTGTCACCTTTGCCGCCCCGGCCCGTTCGCGCAAGGTTTCGAGGGCTTCGCCCAACACCTGCATCACGTCGATCCGGTCCCTTGGCCGTCTCCGCGACTGAGCCTCGACCCGGCTCAGCGACAAGAGATCGGCCACAAGCCGATTCATCCGAGCTGCTTCCTGCGCCATCATACCGAGAAATCGCTCCTGCGCCGTTGGATCGTGTCGTGCTGGCCCCTGAAGCGTCTCGATGAAGCCGGTCATCGCAGTCAGCGGTGTCTTCAACTCATGACTGACATTGGCCACGAAGTCGCGACGCATCGATTCTCCGGCCTGGGCCTCCGACACATCGCGGAACGTCAGCAAGACCAATGGACGCTCTGCCTCATCCGCGAGAAGCGGCGTGATCGTGACGTCGTAAAGTGAGTCGATCGCACCGGATGATTGTGCAAATCGCGCGGTTCCCCGTCGTCGCTGAAAGAATGCATCTTCAACCGGGGCGAGCATGTCAGGCTGCCGCAGAACGCTGACATAGGACTGTCCAACGATCCAGACGCCGAACCGATCCTGCGCGGCGGCATTGGCAAAGCTCACGCGGCCGTTCCGATCGAGCAGGATCGCCGCGTCTCCAATTGCCTCAAGAACCCCTGCAATCAGAGGCGGAGTTGCACCGTCAGGGTTGTAACCCCCTTCACTCAAAGGATTTTCACTTTCCACAAACCCATTTTTGCGCTATAGTCATACTCGCGAGGAATATTAGTCCGGGCACGGACACCAATCTAGGCACAGGGGTGGGCCTATGAACAATCAAGGTAAGGTGGCTCTTGAGCCACCTGCGCCAAAGGCGCGCTCAAAAATCCGACCAGGAGACATCCTGGCAGTCGGACTGACGACAGAACAGCTCAGGTCTGTTCCAGGTCGTTTGATCGGGGCTCTTGGTAAAGATGCGATAAGTATCTCTTACAATGAGTTGCCAAACGTCGATCTTCGGGAAACCGTCGCACTTCTATCACCCGTCGTGGGTGTCGGGTTCGATGCGATCGACGTCGCGACACGCTTGAACAAGTCAGGCTTTGACGGTCGCTATGTTGCTTTCGGCGATCTACCCGACGAAAATGTTGTCCGTCGCGAAGTGGAAAACGTCGCGCCAGAGCTCGTCTTCGAACTGATTCCACTCGGCGCCGGGCCGCATCTGATCGACGACTAGACGGCCGCATCCAGCGCGCCGCTGAAGTCGCGCAGAAGGAGATCCAGCGGCTCGCAACCAACAGATACCCGAAAGAACCCCTCGGTGATGCCAAGTGCCTCACGTGCCGCTGGCGTAAGTCCACGGTGCGAACTGGAGGCAGGATGCGAAAGCGTCGTGCCCACATCTCCGAGGGTCGGGGCGAAGGCGATCTGGGGCGCAGCGCGGGTCAGGGCAACAGCCTTGGCCCGTTCGCCCTTGAGGCGAAAGCTGACCATGTTCCCGAATTGATCGCCCAGCAGTGCGGATGCACGCGCATGATCGGGGTGGTCCTGTCGGCCGGGATACAGCACCGCGTCGACCGCAGGATGACTGACCAGCAGATCTGCAAGCGCTATGGCATTGGCTTGCGCACGATCAAAGCGCATGTCGAATGTATAAAGCCCCCGCTCGGCCATCCAGCAGTCGAACGGGCTCGGCGTCAGGCCAAGTGTGACGTTGACGTCGTAGATGGCCTTCCGCATTGCTGGGTCTCGCGCCAGGACATAGCCGAGGGTCACATCGCTATGACCGGCAAGCAGCTTAGTGACAGAGTGAATTACGACATCTGCGCCGCGCGCATAGGCGGGAAAGGCGGCAGGCGTCGTAAAGGTGTTGTCCACGACCAAGAGAAGCCCGTGCTCTTTGGCAAGCGCTTCGATCCCGTCCATATCCGCCACGCGCAGCGTCGGGTTCGAGACCACCTCGACCAGCATTAGCCGCGTTTCGGGGCGGATTGCGGCGCGCATTTCATCAAGGTCAGTCGGGTCAGCCAAGCTGGCCGTGATCCCCCAACGGGGCAGATCCTGGGTCAGCATCCGAAGACTACGGCCGTAGAGTTGGTTGCCGCCGACGATGTGATCCCCCTGCCCAAGCAAGCCGAGCATCGTGGCGGTGACCGCAGACATGCCGGAACCGGTCACAATCCCGCCGGTTCCCCCTTCCAGCCGGTCGATCATGGCGGCCAGGACATCCGCGTTCGGATGCCCTTCCCGGCCATATGTGTAACCTGCCGCACGACCCTCATATTGGTCATCCAGCGCGTCTGGATCGGGTGAGGCATAGACAACGGACGGCTGAAGGGGCGTGACCACTGCGCGGCTGGCACTGTCCGGAAACGGTATCCGGCGGACGAGATTTGGGCGGTCAGACATCAGGGCCGGATCGCACCATTGGCGGTGACAAGATACTTGAAGCTGGTGAGCTGCTCCGCACCGACCGGACCGCGGGCATGCATCTTCCCCGTGGCAATTCCGATCTCCGCTCCCATGCCAAACTCCCCGCCATCGGCGAATTGCGTCGAGGCGTTGTGCATCAGGATGGCGCTATCCAGCCGCTCGAAGAAGCGAGCAACCGACGCGGCCTCTTCCGCTAGAATGCAATCCGTGTGATCAGACCCATAGCAGCGGATATGCGCAATTGCCCCGTCAATATTATCAACGACTTTCGCCGCGATCTTCATGTCCAGATATTCGGTGCCCCAGTCTTCCTCCGTGGCAACCATCGTCCCACGAAGACCCGGCCCGGCCCGCACCTCGACGCCCGCTTCCATCAAAGCATCCAGCAGATCCTGACCAAGCCCGTCGGCGATATCGCGGTGGATCAAGAGGCATTCAGCCGAGCCACAGATGCCGGTGCGGCGTGTTTTCGCGTTCAGAACAACACGCTTGGCCATTTCAGCATCGGCCGACGCGTCGACGTAAATGTGCACGATCCCTTCCAGATGGGCAAAGACCGGAACACGCGCTTCGCGTTGGACCAAACCGACAAGCCCCTTGCCGCCACGCGGCACAATCACGTCGATTGCTTCGGTCGCCGTCAGCATCGCCTGCACCATCGCCCGGTCACGCGTCGGCACCAACTGGATCGCCGCCTCAGGCAGGCCCGCCGTGCGCAAACCGACCACCATCGCCGCATGGATCGCGCGTGAGGAATGAAAGCTCTCCGATCCGCCGCGCAGGATCACCGCATTTCCCGCCTTCAGGCACAGCGCTCCGGCATCAGCAGTCACATTGGGGCGACTTTCATAGATGACGCCGACGACGCCGAGGGGTGTCCGGACGCGACGGATATGTAGGCCGTTCGGTCGGTCCCATTCGGCGATTACTTCACCCACGGGATCGGCTTGATCGGCGATCGCACGTAGGCTGTCGCAGATGCCACGAATACGGTTTTCGTCCAACTTGAGGCGATCCAGCATGGCGTCCGAAAGGCCCTTCTCGCGACCATATTCCATGTCACGCGCATTGGCCTGAAGCACATCGCCCCGGCGTGCCCAGAGCGCTTCGACCGCGCCGATCAGGGCGGCATGCTTCCGCTCGGCGCTGGCATGGGCCAGTTCGGCGGCGGCTGCCTTGGCCGCCTGGCCCATCTCCGTCATCAGCGCCGGGATGTCGTCAACCATGTCCTTCATCGGAAGCCCTCAGATCGCCATGTCGTCGCGGTGGATCAGCGCGGCCCGGCCGGGATAGCCCAGGCGCCCGGCAATGTCACCCGAGCGCAGCCCCTTGATGGCCCGTGCCTCATCCGCCGTGTACCGGATAAGCCCCTGCCCCATGGCGCGGCCATCGGGCCCTTCGATCGCAACCGGTTCCCCGCGTCCGAACGTCCCGCCGACGAAGGTGACGCCCGCCGGTAGCAGAGACCGACCCTCCTGCAGGGCTTTCGCAGCGCCGGGATCCACTGCAACCGTCCCGCGCGGCTTCATCGTGGCGATCCAGCGCTTTCGCGCAGCCTGTGGATCGCCCTTGGCCAGAAACCACGTTGCCTTCGCCCCATCGCGCAGGGCCGCGATTGGCCGCCCCCCGGTCCCGCGTGCGATCACAAGCGCGCATCCGGCTTCGGTCGCTGTGCGCGCGGCCATGACCTTGGTGACCATCCCGCCTTTGGAAAACCCGGACACGCCCTCGCCGGCCATAGCGTCGATCTCCGGCGTGATGGCTTCGACCACCGGCAGATGCGTGGCCGTCGGATCGACCTGTGGATTGGCGGTGTAGAGCCCGTCCACATCCGACAGCAGGATGCAGAGGTCCGCGCCGGCCATGGCTCCCACCTGCGCCGCCAGACGGTCATTGTCGCCGAAGCGGATCTCATCCGTGGCGATGGTATCGTTCTCGTTGACGATGGGTACGACGCCCAAACCCAGAAGCGTCTCGAAACTGGCACGCATGTTCAGATAGCGGCGGCGATCCTCGCTATCGTCCAAGGTCAGAAGGACTTGCGCCGCCGTTATGCCGTGGGGGGCGAGCGCCGTCTCATAGGCGCGCGCGAGGCGGATCTGCCCCACCGCCGCGGCGGCCTGAGACTGTTCGAGACTGAGCGAATCCGTCAAGCCGAGGACACCCCGACCAAGAGCGATGGAGCCCGACGAGACCACGATGACGTCCGCCCCAGCGCGCCGGAGATCGGCGATATCGGCGGCCAGTCCGGACAGCCAGTCGTCGCGCAGCGACCCGGTGGCCGCATCCACCAACAGGGCCGACCCGATCTTGATGACGATCCGCCGCGCCCTGTCTAGATCGGTGACCACGGTCCGTCCGTCCCGGTCTCGTCCAGAGCGACCGCGTCTTGCCCGATCATCGCCCGAAGCGCGCGCAGGACGTCCTGCACACCGGCACCGGAGACGCCGGACATCGTCATCACCTTGCCACCGGACGCCTTGGAAAGGGCCGCCACCCGTTCGGCGACCTCTTCGTCGGACAGGGCGTCGACCTTGTTCAGCACCGTCAGGCGCGGCTTTTCCGCAAGACCGCCGCCATACATCTCCAATTCACGGATGATCGTAGCATAGTCGGCCACGACGTCGCCTGCCGTTCCGTCCACGAGATGCAGCAAGCAATGGCAACGCTCCACATGGCCCAGGAAGCGGTCGCCGATGCCCCGTCCTTCATGCGCTCCTTCAATCAGGCCGGGGATGTCAGCGACGACGAACTCAGCACCATCCACGCCGACAACACCCAGATTGGGGACAAGGGTCGTGAAGGGATAGTCCGCGATCTTGGGCCTGGCATTGGACGTGGCTGCCAGAAAGGTGGACTTGCCGGCATTGGGCAGGCCCAAAAGCCCCACATCCGCGATCAGTTTGAGGCGCAACCAGATCGTCCGTTCCACGCCCGGTTGACCCGGATTGGCGCGGCGCGGCGCCTGATTGGTCGACGTCTTGAAATGCATGTTGCCGAAGCCGCCATTGCCGCCTTTGGCCAAGACCACGCTTTGGCCGAGTTCGGTCATGTCCGCGATGATCGTCTCTTGATCTTCCTCAAGGATCTCCGTCCCGACGGGGACGCGCAACAGGATGTCGTCGCCATCCTTCCCCGTGCGCTGTCGCCCCATGCCGCCTTGGCCCGATTTGGCAAAGAAATGCTGCTGGTAGCGAAAGTCGATCAGCGTGTTCAGCCCCTCGACCGTCTCGACAATCACGTCGCCGCCGCTTCCGCCGTTTCCGCCATCGGGGCCGCCGTACTCGATATACTTCTCGCGCCTGAACGAGACAGCACCGCTACCGCCCCCGCCGGAGCGAATATAGACCTTGGCGAGATCGAGAAATTTCATGCCTCGCCCTTACGCCGCCGCGCTGCGGCCCTCAAGCCATCTGGCGGATATAGGTCCATTGGGGCACGACCGCGCCCCGAGCGACGCAGAAGGCTTCCGCATCGCCGATGTAATCGAAGCCAGCATTCGTCAGAACTCGTGCCGAGGCCGGGTTGTCCTGAAACACCTTGCCAAAGATCTGCGCATTGCCCAGCGGATTGGCCTCCATCAGTGCGCGCAGCGCCTCAGTAGCAAGACCGGTATTCCAAACGATGGGCGCCACCCAATAGCCGATCTCGGCCTGTCCGCGATCCATATGCTCAAGACTGATAAGACCGACGACCTCGCCCAGCCCCGCCTCGGTGGCATCCATGACCCAAACGGTTTCGTCATGGTCGGCCGAAAGGCTGCGCGTTACGAAGGCATCGGTTGCCCCCGGCGGCAGGGGATGGGGGATCGTCGTGGTCATCGATGCCACGCGCCGATCGCCCGCGAAGTGATCGATCAGGCCCATATCGCTGCGACGGAGCGGGCGAAGGCACATGCGCGCGGTCGACACGGTGAGCTGATCGCTGATGTCAGTCTGGTCGAGGCGCAGCGGCGCGCGTTGCGGTGTCATAGGGCTCCTCCGAACAGGACGAACAGAATGCTGGCCACGGTCAGTGCGGCCAAGCTCCACATAAGGTAACGCTCCGCCGGACGGCCGCGCAGGCGGGCGGCGATCAATGCACCGCCCAACGTCCAGAGTGGGTGCAGGATAACCTGCAATCCGAGCAAAATCGCGGCGATGGTCGCCGTCGCTTCCAGCGGCGGGGTGCCCGGTGCAGTAAAGGCCGTGAAGCCTCCGGCGATCATGGCCCAGGCCTTCGGGTTCAGCGGATGGACGATCAGCCCAGCGGCAAAGCCGGGCGCCGCCTCAGCGGCACCACCCTCGCCCAGTCGCAGGTTCGCGACCTTCCAGGCGAGCCAAATGATATAGGCGGCGGAGGCCCATTTCAGCGCGGCGAAGGCCAAAGGCACCCGCTCGGCCAGTTCCATCAGACCGAAACCGATGGGCCAGATGATCAGTTGCTTGCCCAGGGCCACACCCGCAACGAAGGGCAGCGCGGCCCGGAACCCGAACCGCGCGCCCGTCGCCATGAGCGCCATGTTCGCCGGGCCGGGCGTGCCGACCTGGCTGGCCGCGAAGGCGGCGAAGGGGAGGATGGCGACGCTCATCCCACAAATCCCACGACCGAGCCGACGCTGACAGTGCAAGGGGGATGCCTTTGCGCCGAACGTCGGAGAATGAGATGTTGTCTCGTGCCCGTGCTAAGTTGCATGGGGCGCTCCGATACAAAAGAAAAGGGACCGGCTTTCGCCGATCCCCCTGACTTGATCTTATGAAGATCGGCTTACTCAGCTGCCTCGGCTTGCGGGAGCACGCTGATATATGTGCGGCCTTTGAAGCCTTTTCGGAAGGATACGGCACCTTCGGCGGTGGCGAAGATCGTGTGATCCTTGCCCATGCCCACGCCCTCGCCCGGCCACCACTTGGTGCCGCGCTGGCGCACGATGATGTTTCCGGGGATGGCCTGTTGACCACCGAAAAGCTTCACGCCCAGGCGCCGACCGGCGGAGTCGCGACCGTTCCTGGAGGAGCCGCCTGCTTTCTTGTGTGCCATGCTCTGTTACTCCTTCTCGGTGGCCAATTCCTTGGCCTTCTCGATCCAATTGTCCCGCTCAATGCGGCCTTTGAACGACAGACGGTCATCCATATAAGCGATCTCTTCCGGACCCCAAGCCGCAATCTGGTCGAAATGGAACACGCCGATCTCATGCAGCGTCTGTTCCAGTTTCGGACCAACACCCTTGATCTGCTTGAGATCATCGGCCTGACCGCCACGCGCTTCGGTCAGAAGCTCGGGCTTCGACCCAGCAGTCTCCGCAGGGACCTCTTCTTTCGCAGCCTTCGGCGCCGCGGCTTTCTTGGGCGTTGCCTTCTCGGCCGGAGCCGCAGCCGCAACAGCGGTCGCCGATACAGAACCGGCCCCGATCGCGGCCTTCACGCCGGACTTGTCGGCACCCTTCTCCAAGATGTCCGTCACGCGCAGAAGCGTCAGCTGCTGACGATGCCCCTTCGTGCGCTTGGAGCCGTGCTTCCGGCGCCGCTTCACGAAATGGATCAGCTTCTCGCCCTTGATCTGGTCGATCACGTCGGCCTGCACGGCCGCACCATCGATAACCGGCGTACCAACGGTGACATTGTCGCCGCCGATCATCAGCACATCGTTGAATTGAACTTTCTCGCCAGCCTCGGCGGCCAGTTTCTCGACCCGCAGTACGTCTCCTGTCGCGACGCGGTACTGCTTGCCCCCGGTCTTCAGAACGGCAAACATCCGTTCCCTCCTTCGCCTGTCGCGTCCTATGGCCCCCGGTCGGGTGTTTTGCGGAACTCATCCGCGCCTCGGACGGCGCGCCCGTTTCGGGCGATCCAAAATAGAGAGAGGCCGCAAGTTACCCTGCGGCCTACCGCGGGCTTTCTCACAGCCCCTCTGGACTGTCAAGTCATGCGTCGTCCTGCAGCATATGCTGCGCCGCGGCCCTGCCCAGATCGTAGGACGTCTGCTCGAACACGTTGCCGAAACCCCGGAAGGTGGCTGCCATATAGCGCCGCCCGGCCGATGTCATCGCGAAGTCCACGTAGTCGCGCAGATCCTGATCGACCAACGGGGCGTAGGCCAATGTCAGATAGGCCCGTAGCCAGTTTCGCGTCGCCCGGCGGACGTCGTCTTCTTGCGACCAGACCATGGCCAGCATCTCGCGTTCCGTCAGCCGTTTCTTGAGCGCACCGCCATCGGCCAATCCGCGGTAGAAAGCGAAGTTGGCGTTCAGCCCTCCCGAGACATTCACCGTCACAAGATCGAGCGTATCGATCATCTCTTCGATCAACGCGGCCCGATCGGCCCCGTCCTTCCAGAGCGCCGCCGAGGTCTTCTTGGCCTCGGCTTCCACCTGTCGATCTAACATCTCGCGCCGCGCAACCACTTCGCGCTGGACGATGCGCTGGCCCAGATCACCGGTCAGGAAACTGGTCACGGTCGCCATGTCCTCCTGCCGCAGTTCCGTCCGCAGGGATTCGCGTAGGATCGGCAACAGGCGATCGGGCGACTGGATTTGTGAGACGGCGCGGCTCCAACTGTCACCGCCCTTGCCGGGGAAGAGCGTTGCTTCCAGGCCGAGGCCATGCCGCGCCCCTTCGGTGGCCACGACCCGCATGAGCGGCTCCATCCGCGCCGCTTCGATCAGGGCCGCAATGGGCCCTGCAGCGGGCGCAACGGGCCCGGCCGTGCTGACCGTCGACGGGCCGGGAGCTGCGGTCTGCGCCTGCGCGCCACCGCCGAGGATAGCGACACTGCAAAGCATCGCCGTGAAAAGTCGATCTCTCTTTGTCATCGTCCGTACCTCTTTTTTTATCCCCCGCCGATACTGGACCCGGAAATCTGGTGATTGAAAAGGCGGGGGATGGCATTTCCGTGGCGTCGCGTCCTGTCGGCCACCCGCCCCCTTGCACGGTATTCACAAGCTGCCTAAAGACGCATCACCACGCCGTGCGGAGAGGTGCCGGAGTGGTCGAACGGGACGGTTTCGAAAACCGTTGTGGATGCAAGTCTACCCAGGGTTCGAATCCCTGTCTCTCCGCCACTTACCATTCCCTGCCAAGCACCATATTGTCGCGTTCCCCGGCTTGGCTCTCGGCAGCCAGACCGCTGCCATGAGGGCACGTCCTTTCTCAGATACGCGCATTGGGGCTGAATTCGCTTACGGCGATATGGCTCCGTTCTGCCAAGCCGGCAGGAGACAGGCTCTCGACCCGGGTCATGCAGCGTCTCGTGATCAGTGCGGGGTGCGACCAACCAGAAGGCGGTGCCTCCCGAGAAGCCGAAAACGAGAGGCTTATCGGCCGACAAACGCATCAACTTCGCCCGCCGGAATTGTCGCGTGTCGGCGTCTCCGCCTGCTATTCTCTCGACGACAGATAGCCGAGCTCTGTCGCTGGGCATCTTGCGCGGTCGCCTAAACGTCCCGTCGGACATTTCTACTGCTGTGACCGGAACCGCGCCGCCGCCTTGGCAGCGATCGCCCCTTCTGACGCCGCACTCGCCGCGCCGAGGAGGACGAGTGGGAGCGCTAAGAGGAAGGAGGGACCGAGAGGCGTGCCGAAGAGCACGAGATCGGCCAAGACCGCCCAGAGAAAGGCAACATACTCGAAAGGCGCCAGCCGCGAAGCCTCGGCATATCGGAAGGCCAGCGTCATGGCGATGTGGGCGGCCCCGCCGAAGAGACCTGCCAGGGCGAGGAGCGCGAATGTCATCCGACCCGTCTCGGCCCAGCCCGATGGCAAGGTCAGCAATCCTCCGACCATGGAGGCGGCCACGAAGTAGATCGCGATGGCGCCCGGCGACTCGGTCCGGGCAAGAGAGCGAACCGTCAGCAGAGCACCGGCCGTCAGAGCTGCAGCCAAAAGGCCAAGAGCGTAGCCGGTGAGCCGTGTCGCAGCGCCCGGATCCCCAATGCCGAATTCGGGCCAGACCAGGGCCACGACCCCTGCGAAACCCAAAACAACGCCTGCAATCCGCCACACCGTCAATCGTTCAGACAGGATCAGCACGGCGAATACCGCCGTCAGGATGGGCGAGAGATGGCCAATCAGAACTGCCTCGGCCAAAGGCAGCCGGGCGATTGTCGCAAAGGAAGCAAACATCGCCGCCGCGCCCAAGGCCGACCGGAGCAGGTGGGCCCCGGGCCGTCGCGTGGCCAGACCACCGGGAAGCTCACCCCGCCACCACAGGAAAACGGCCAGGGGAATGAGCGCAAAGGCCGAGCGGTAGAAGACAATCTGCCCGGTGGGGACAGCTTCGGACAGCGCTTTCACGCAGACCGCCATACCAGTGAATAGCAGGCCCGACAGCACGCGCAGCGCGATCCCGAGATCCGGCCGGTCCAATGGGTCGGTCATGTCGTCCCTCGCCGCGCGAGCGCGTCGCGCAGCGCATCGCCGGTCAGGTTGATGGCAAGCACGCAAGCGACGATGGCAAGACCTGGCCAGATCATCAGGAGCGGCGTGGCGCGCATATGGACGCGGGCGTCCAAGAGCATGGTTCCCCATTCTGGGTGCGGTGGCTGCACGCCGAAGCCAAGAAAGCCCAGGGCGCTGATACCCAGGATCGCGCGGGCAAACATGCCGGTCCAGACGACCGTGAGCGACGGCAAGAGCGATGGCAGGTAGTGCCACCGGGCGATGGCCAGCGGTGAAAGGCCAGCCAACCGGGCCTGAACCACGTAGCCGCGCGTCGCCAGGCCAAGCCCAATGCCCCGCGCAACCCGGGCATAGCGCATCCAGCCCACAACCGTCAGCGCGAAGATCAGGCTGGGGGTGCCTGGCGCCAGCAGGCCCGCGATGACGACGGCGGCGACAAGCTCCGGAAAGGCAAGGAAAGTGTCGGTCGCGCGCATGACCAGCCAGTCGGCGACCCGCCCGCCAAGCGCGGCGACCAGTCCGACCGCCGTCCCGATCAGAAGGCCCAGCCCGGAGATCACGAAAGCCAGCCCCAACGACCAGCGCGCCCCGTGAAGAAGGCGAGAGAGCGTGTCGCGGCCGAGCGCGTCGGTTCCCAGCGGATGCACCACGGATGGCCCCTCCAGCCGGGCCGGAATGTCCACCGCGCTCGGATCGTGCGGGGCGAGCCAAGGTCCGACCACGGCGAGCAGGAAAAAGGTCGCGGTCAGCACAGCGATGCTACGCATCGCGATCCCCGATACGCGCATCGAGCGTATGGTAAAGCAGGTCGATGGCGAGATTTATGGTGACGAAGAGCAGCGCCGCGACCAGTACGACGGCCTGTACCTTGGGAAAGTCGCGTTGGAGGATCGCTTCCACGAGGAAGAGGCCGAAGCCGGGGCGGGCAAAGATCACCTCGACCACCACCGCGCCCTCGAGGAGGAAGGCCAGCTCCAAGCTCAGCACCGTCACCACCGGGATCGCCGCGTGTGGCGCGATATGGGCGCGCGCTATCTCTCGGTCCGATACGCCGCGCCGCCGGAAGGCGGGGAGGAACGGCTGCCCCCGCGCCTCAAGGATCCCGGACCGGATGATCCGCGTGAGAGACGCCGCGACCCCAAGGCCGAGCGTCAGCGCGGGCAACACGGCATGCAGCGGCGTGCGCGCACCCATGGCGGGTAGCCAGCCCAATTGTACCGCGAAAAGAAGTATGAGGAGAAGGCCGAGCCAGAACTGCGGGATCGCCACGCCCACGGAGGCGATTGCCACGGCGATACGATCGACCCAGCCACCGGGACGGCGGGTGGCGAGCCAGGCGAACGGCGCAGCGACGGCGAGGCCGATGACAAGCCCGCCGACCGCCAAAGGCGCCGTATGGGCCAGCGCCGCGCGCAGGTCCGGCCAGACGGGGCGTCCCGTCACAGAGGAGTTGCCGAGATCGCCCGTCAGCAAAGGCCCGAGCCAAGCGGCAAAGGCGGGCCAGAACCCGGCATCGAGCCCGGCCTCCGCGCGGACGCGCGCGACGACGTCGGCAGGCACCTGGAGGTCGTAGCGTGCCAGCGCAATGGTCAGCGCAGGATCCCCGGGCGCGTGCCAAAGCAGCGCGAAGGTGGCCAGCGTGGTGCCGGTCAGCACGACAAAAGCGCGTGCGAGAAGATCGACGGCAATACGCATCAGCCGATGCGGTTTGACACGAAAGCCGTCATGCCGCGCGGTCCAGTGCGCCCAGGCTGAGCGCCGCATCGCGAAGGGTGCGGCCATAGGCGCTGCGTGGGGCGCCTAAGACATCGGCGGCCGGACCCGACTCCTCGATGCGGCCTGCGCGCAAAACTGCGACATCGTCGGCATGTGCGGCGGCGTAGCCCAGATCGTGGGTGACGACGAGGGCGGCAAACGCTTCCTCCGCCTGGAGATCGGCGATCAACCGGGCCGTGTGTTTCTGCGTCGTGGCATCGAGCGCCGAGAGCGGTTCGTCGAAGAGGATCAGCGGCGGCGCCGCGATCAATGCGCGCAAGATACCCGCCCGTTGAGCCTGTCCGATGGAGACTTGTGACGGGCGGCGGTCGAGCAGGTCTGGTGCCAGTTCCAGGCCTGCGCAGAGGCGGGCAAGCCGTGCCGCCTCTGGCCGTCCACGTACGGGCTCCAACACGGAGCGGCGCAAAGGCAGTGACGGGTTGAAGGCGGCGCGGGGCTCTTGCATCACGAGCGCTGGGCGCGCGTCGCGTACCGGGGCGCCGGCCCAGGTAAGGCGCCCGGATCTAGGCCGGATCAGACCCAGAACGGCGGCGATCAGCGTCGACTTGCCAGCACCGCTTTCGCCCAGGACTGCCAGCGTTCGGCCGGGGGCGAGGGTGAGAGAGACATCTTGCAGGACCATGCTCCGGCCACGCACAACGGTGAGGCCGTCGACCGTCAGCACGGCAGAGACGCCCATGATCGATGTGCCACCAAAGCGCGGGCGGCCGTCGTGCGGGGGGCGACCAGCAGCGCATCGGTCCTCCTGTCCTCAACCACGCAACCCTCCGACATTACCAACAGGCGGTCGGCCCGTCTTGCGGCAAGACCCAGATCGTGGGTGATGAGAAGCATGGCCGTCCTGGTGCCGGCCAGATAGCGATCGAGCAAGTCCATCGTTCCAGCCGCGACAACAGGGTCAAGCGCGGAAGTCGGCTCATCCATCACAATGAGCACCGGCCGCCCGATCAGGGCCATCGCGATCACGAAACGCTGCTGCATACCGCGACTCCACGCCCAGGGGCGCGTGCGAAGATCACCGCCCGGGATGCCCAAAGCTGCAAAGAGCTCCGCTTGGTCGTCCCCGTCGGGGAGCACATTCAGCGCCCGCTCCGCTTGTCGCCAGTGGAAGCGTAGACTGCGCAGCGGGTCGAGCGCTTCATCCGGGCTCTGGGGTACGTGCGCCACCGCCTGCCCTTTGGCGCGGAACGCGTCCACCAGCGCGTGGCCCAGCGTCGACTTGCCGGAGCCTGACGCCCCTACGAGACCTACATACTGGCCGGGCTCGAAGGAGAGGTCCGTCGGATGCAGGATCGTCCGACCCGCCCGAACAACGGAGAGGCCTGTCGCGGAAAGGGTCATTCCGCGAGGGTTGTCTCGTGCGTGATCCAGTAGGTCTCGGTCGGATGGACCCGAAAACCCCGGAGCTCCGGCACGGCAACCACCACCTGGCTGACATGGAAGACCGGGATCAGCGGCGCCTCGTCCGCGATGACCTCTTGCACCAAGTCG
Organism: Pseudomonadota bacterium; assembly: GCA_039199335.1. GTDB lineage: Bacteria > Pseudomonadota > Alphaproteobacteria > Rhodobacterales > Rhodobacteraceae > Jannaschia. Next base: position 71,508 of record JBCCSY010000008.1, on the reverse strand, counting down.
TAGATTTCCTTGCGGTCCGCCTGGGCGAACTTGGTCCGTCCTTCGGCCAAAAGCGCGTCCAAGGCCGCGTTCGAATAGCCCCCCGCATTAGACGCGCCGTCCGTGCCAAGCAGCATCTCCAAAACTGCGCCCGGATCGCCCTGCGGCGTCGTCACCCAGGCTTGCAAGAACAGATCCGCCTCTTCGGCTGCGATGGCGTCATTCATCGCGCCATACTCTCCCGTGCGCACGGTCGCCTGCACACCGATCGCCTGCAAGAAGGCCTGCGTCAGCGCGGCCGTCGGCGGCAACGGTGCGCGGGAGGCGTAGGTCACGATTTCGATCTCCAGCGGCTCGCCATCGAGCGTCCAGGTGCCACCTTCCTTCACCGCCCCTGCCTCGGCCAGCAGACGCTCCGCTTCGACAGGGTCGTATGGCGTCGCGATATCCGCCGTCCAAGCGAAACCGTCGGGAAAGATCGCCTCTGCTGGCGCACCGCCAACACCTTCCAGGACCGCCTGCACGATGCCGTCGCGGTCGATGGCATGGCTCACGGCGCGCCGGATCAACGGGTCCGACATCGGCCCAGAGCGCGTGTTGGCAGTGTAGAAGTAAAGCCGCGCCGTGGGCGCTGCGAGGCCCTGAGCGCCCGTCTCTTGGATGCGGGCGAAATCGGCCTCGGGATAGTTGACGACCATATCGACCTCCCCCGCCTCGAATGCCAGCGCGGCGGCCGAAGTGTCTGGCGCGGTCGTGAACGTGATACTGTCGAGACCTGGCGCGCCAAGGCGGTAATCTGCATTGGCGGCAACCCTGTAGATTTGATCCGGCACCGCCTCCTGAAAAATGTAAGGACCCGTTGCATTGATTGGGAACGCCTCGGATGGGCGCCCGACGATCGCGGTGCCCGGGTCAGACAGCGTGAACGGGAAGGCCGCGTTCGGTGCATTCGTCTCGAAGACGATCACGCGTTCGCCATCCGCGGACAGCGCCTTGAGGTCCAGAAGCGAGGCCAAGCGCGCGTTGCTGCCCGCGCCCTCATCAGCCGAAATCGCGGAGAGCGCTTCGACGGCCGCTCCCGCCGTCACGGGCGTGCCATCGTGGAAGGTCAGCCCCTCGCGCAGGGTAACGCGCCAGGTGGTCGGCTCGGCTTGTTCTATGCTTTCGGCCAGTCGAGGGAAAAGCGACAGGTCGTATCCGACCCCCATCAACGTCTCCGTGACGCCCATCTGATTGGACATCCAGCCATTGTAGCCTTCGCGCGGATCGGGAACCTCCGCCGTGGGACCGAACGTAGCTGCGATGGTCAAGTCCTGGCCGACGACGGACGTCGCTGGCACACTCATCAATACGGCTGTCATGGCGGTTCGGACGATGGATCGCATTTAGTCGGCCTTCTGCGTTGGGCACCCGGGGGCGAAGCTTTGGTGAGGCGCTGAAGCAGGTTGGACAAAGCCCACCTCAGCGCGTGTCAGACGCGTCGGTAGCGCAAATCGCGCACCATAGGCAACTGTCGCAGTTACCTGAGTTCGTACGCGCGTTGTCCGTGGTCGCGCCCGTCGGGGGCTGGATATCGGGATTGCAAGACCATGACTTATGCGCGGCGGTAAACACGCAGGCCTAAGTCGATCAAATGCCACAAGAGGTGGCGCCATGTTCGGCCATATCCGTCACTTCGCTTGCGTCGGGCTGAAACAGCGCATGATCCCGAGACGAACCGCGGACGTGATACGACGATGGTCGTCACGCGACTTGGCGAAGATGATGTCCCCTCGCGTCGCTTTGCACTCAATGCCAGCGTAACGCCCGCGGGCCGTGGGGGCAGGTTCAGACCAAAGTGGGAACGCATGCGCGGCCCCTGGAATGAACAGCTTATCTTCAACGATGGTCGGGGCGGCGAGATTCGAACTCACGACCCCCTGTACCCAAAACAGGTGCGCTACCAGACTGCGCCACGCCCCGACGACACGGCCCTTAGCAGCCGAAAAGCCCGGTGAAAAGCGTTAGTCGCAGGGCCAGGCCGCCTCGTCCTGCGGAAGGATCGGAGAGCGCAGGACGTCCCCTTCCGTGATGCCAAGCGTCGCGGCCATACCGGCATTCACCTCCAGCACCGCGCGAGCAGGGCCATCGGACGGGATGACCGTCTCGTCGCCAGGAACGGCGTCGGCATGGACCTTGGTCACCGTGCCCGAATCGTCGAGAAAGATCATGTCCAGCGGGATGAGTGTATTGCGCATCCAGAAGCCCACCGGCTTCTCCCGGGAATAGACAAAAAGCATTCCCGACATGCGCGGCATCGCTTCCCGGAACATGAGCCCACGGGCTTGCGACTGGGCGTCGAGCGCGAGTTCAACCGTGAACCGCGCGGTCCCCCAATCACCGCGTAGGTCGACGCGGTCACTGGCACAGGCCGCAACGACCGCGGACGGCATTGAAATGAGAGCGGTGATCAGAAAGGGACGGATTACCCCTCGTAGAATTCCCAACGCCGCACCTCAACCGCCAGTAAACCGCGTGCGCCGCCCATGGCGCGGATGCAGATTGCCTCGCCCGGCAAGAGATCGGCAAGGCCGAAGCGGCGCAGCGTGTCCGCATGAACGAACACATCTTCGTCAGCACGACCGAACACGTTCGCAAAGCCGAAGCCCTTGGCTTTGTCGAACCACTTCACTCGCGCCGGCTGATACTCCAGATCCACCGGCACGTCATCGATATCGGGCGCTTCGGGCGGCGATATCTCGGTGACCTCTGTTGCCTGCAAACCGCGATCCGTCTGCTGATACCGCAGACTAATGGCGCTTCCGTCGGCGACGGAACTCTGCCCGAAATTTCTCAAAACATTGGCATGTAACAGGATATCCTGATCCACACCGTCAGCAACGACGAACCCGAAGCCCCGACTGACGTCAAACCATTTGACGCTACCGTGGACGAGGGATGTATCCGTAGACGTCACGGCGACACCTTTCGCTCTTTTCATTCTTCTCGGCGCACGCCGGTATGAACCGGATCGTTCACCAATCCGCAAGGGCGCTTTCGCCATTTTGGCGGAATTCAGCCCTCGTAACGTTACGTTACGGCAAGTCGGAGCGTGACGCTACGGCATCCTGCGGCTGATTGACCAAACATTCTGTTTCAGGTCCATGCGCGTCCAGCGAAATCTCTCATGCAGACGGAACGCGCCGTCGGCCCAGAATTCGATCTCGGAGGGACGAACGCGGAAGCCACCCCAGAATGGCGGCCGGTCCGGGTCGGTCCCCTTCTCGGCCGTGACCCGTGCGACCGCTTTCATCAGCGTCGCCCGACTGTCCAGCGGCCGGGATTGAGCCGAGGCCCAGGCACCGAGGCGTGACTTGAGAGACCGCGAGGCATAATAGGCATCGGCCTGCGCATCCGGAACCTTCTCCACCGGACCGCGCACGCGAATTTGGCGGCGGAGCGATTTCCAGTGCAGGACGAAGGCCGCTTGCGGGTTCGCAGCCAACTCCTGCCCCTTCACGCCGTCGAAGTTGGTGTAGAAGACGAAGCCCCCCGCCGGGCCAGGCTCGATCTCTTTCAGGAGCACCATGCGGACGTTGGGCAATCCGTCATCATCCACCGTGGCCAGGGCCATCGCATTGGCATCTTCCGGCTCCGAGGTCTCAGCTTCGGCAAGCCAGTCGCGGGCCAACGCGAACGGGTCGTCGCCTTCGAAGATCCCTGTCCGGTCGGCCATCCACTCCTCCTCCGCTTGCAGTCGGGCGGCGGCGATCTCCTTGCCGCGCAAGGGCCTTTCGCCTAAAGCACCCCGCAATACAAGGCGGAGGGACAGATGGCGGGGATCATGGCTGGCAAGCGCGGCCTCATCATGGGGCTGGCCAACGACAAGTCGATCGCCTGGGGAATTGCCAAAGCCTGCGCCGACCAAGGCGCGCAATTGGCCTTCTCCTACCAGGGCGAAGCGCTGAAGAAACGCGTCGCGCCCTTGGCGGAAAGCGTGGGCTCAGACATCGTCTTGCCCTGTGACGTCTCAGATGGCGCGTCCATCGACGCGCTGTTCGACGGGCTGCGCGACCATTGGGACGGGCTCGACTTCATCGTTCACGCCATCGGCTTCTCGGACAAGAGCGAGCTGCGCGGTCGATACATCGATACGTCGCTCGACAACTTTCTGATGACGATGAATATTTCAGTCTTCTCCTTCACGGCGATCATGCAGCGCGCGGAGAAGATGATGACCGAAGGCGGCTCTGCTCTGACGCTGACCTATTACGGCGCCGAGAAGGTCATGCCGCATTACAACGTCATGGGCCTGGCGAAGTCAGCCTTAGAGACGTCGGTGAAGTACCTGGCCGAGGATCTGGGGCGGGACGGCATTCGCGTGAACGCCATCAGCGCAGGCACGATCAAGACGCTGGCCGCGTCGGGCATCGGCGATTTCCGCTACATCCTGAAGTGGAACGAATACAACTCCCCCTTGCGCCGCACCGTGACACAGGACGAGGTGGGCCAATCAGCCATGTATCTCTTGTCCGATCTCAGCTCGGCCGTGACCGGCACCGTTCATCACGTGGATGCGGGTTACCACGTGATCGGTATGAAGAATGTCGACGCGCCGGATATGACGCTTGAGAAGAAGGACGGCTGATGGAGACCCTGACGGCGGCCCATCTTCTCGCCTTCAACGCGGCCCTTTTCGTGGCCGTGGCCGCGCCGGGTCCGGCTTTTCTGGTCTGTGTGCAGGCAAGCCTTTCTGGCGGGCGGCGCGAAGGCGTGCTGACGGGGGTGGGGCTCGCGGTGATGGCCGGGCTCTGGACCCTGGCGGCGCTATTGGGCTTGGAAGCGCTCTTTGAGATCGTGCCGTCCGCCTATACGGCGCTGAAAATCGGCGGTGCGCTATTGGTGCTTTATTTCGCGGTGCAGACATGGCGCGGCGCGCGGGCACCGGTATCCCCCGCGCCCCATGCGTCCGGTCGACGGGCGTTTCTACGGGGCTTCGGGCTGAACCTCGCGAACCCGAAGAGTATTCTGTTCTCGGCCGGTGTGCTTCTGGTGATCTTCCCACCGGGCCTGTCCCCGACCGAAATGGCCCTCGTGACGATCAATCACATCCTCTTGGAGACTGCCGTCTATTCCGCCCTTGCCGTGCTGCTGTCACGGGACGGCGTGCGGCGGCGCTACCTTGCGCTGAAACCCGTTCTCAACCGGACCATGGCAGTGATCCTTGGAGGTTTGGGTCTACGGCTCCTGGTGAGCCCGTGACCGCGGCGGCGCTTCTCACGCTGGCCGGTCTTCAGGCGCTGATCGCCATGAGTCCCGGTCCGGCCGGTGTTCTTTGCATAAAGACCGCTGCGGCCGAAGGCGTACGGGCCGGTCTGGCGCTTGCCCTAGGTCTGGCGCTGGGGATCCTGCTTTGGGCGGTTGCGGCCGTCGGCGGGCTGAGCCTCGTCTTCGAGGTCGCACCGTTCTTGCAGACGGGCCTGCGCATTGCAGGCGCGCTGTTTCTGATCTGGATCGGCCTTGCGCTTTGGCGACAGGCCGATGCGCCCATGCCGGACGCGGCGGCCATCCGGGAACGGTCGGCCGCGAACATCGTCCGGCTGGGCGTGATCACGAATCTCGCAAATCCCAAGGCCCTAGCCTATTTCGCCGCGGTCTTCGTCGGCATCCTACCGCCAGAGCCGACCATCGCAGATCTGGTACTGATCCTGGCCCTGATCTTCGCCATCGAGTTCGTCTGGTATGCCGCGCTCGCGCTTGTCTTTTCGCGCCCTGCCCCGCGTCGCGCCTATGCGCGCGCAAAGTCCTGGCTGGACCGGGCCTTCGGTGCCATCGTCATGGCGCTGGGCGCTCGCATCGCTGCTTCCTGAGACCCCCGGAGTCCCTATGTCCGAGACACTTCCCCATGAAAAAGGCTTCCATATCAGCTGGGACCAGATCCATCGCGACAGTCGCGCTTTGGCCTGGCGTCTCGATGGGCGCGGCCCCGATGGCGGGGCGTGGAAGGCCATCGTCGCGGTGACGCGAGGCGGGATGGCGCCTGCCATGATCGTAGCGCGCGAGCTGGACATCCGGCTTGTCGACACGATCTCCATCAAATCCTATGACCACCAGACCCAGGGCGATGCAGAGGTCCTGTCCAGACCGGACGACGCGATGGTGGGGGATGGGACCGGGGTTCTGGTGATCGACGATTTGGTCGATAGCGGCAAGACCCTGGAAGTGATCCGCGGCATGTATCCGAAGGCCCATTTCGCCACGGTCTATGCGAAGCCCAAGGGTGAGCCCATGGTCGACACCTTCATCACCGGTGTCAGCCAGGACACTTGGATTTTCTTCCCTTGGGACATGGCGCTGCAATATGTCCAACCCTATCGCGGAACGGATTGACGAGCAGTCGTTGGTCCAACGCCTCGGCCTGGAGCTTTCCGCGCGCGCGCGATCTGGCTTGAGTATTTTCGGAACATCGAAGCTGCAACAATGGCGCGTCAGCCATTCGACTCAGCGTGACGGCATCAAGCCGGATCGCTGAGTGTGCGCGATACGGGTCGGGTCGGATATTCATTGCCGGTTTTCGACCCGCGCGCCGGAAGTTGGACCATGCGGCGTGGCCGGTGAGCGAGACGCCGGCGCTTGAGACGGACCGATAACCCTCCGCAGCCGCACGCCTCTCCCTGAGAGATGTGGCTGTGACCAGTGGAAGCAGGGCGATCCGGTCATGGGCGATGTCGTCGAGGCGACGCACGGTCTCCCGCACCCCCGGGGGTTCGGAACTCCGTCACCGCGAGAGCGAGATCGGCGACCGTGTGAAGATCGACAAACCAAGCGGAGAGCCTGCCAGCGAGGACCTGGCCGAGCGTGAATTTGCTGACACCCGGACACCGGACAATCATTCAGCAAGACAATCATGATTACCGTCTCTGGAGCCGGAGCCGGATGCCGTCGCGCGCGCGGACGGTGAGATGGGCGACCGGCACGGGCGGCGGGCCGACAGCCTCAAGGCGACAGGCGTGGATCAGGCGCGCGAGAAGGAGCACGCCCTCTGCCATGGCAAAGCCGGCGCCCGGACAAACGCGGGGTCCGGCGCTGAAGGGGAGATAGGCACGGCGGCTGCTCTCGCGCCCTTCATCGGTCTGCCAACGGCCAGGGTCGAAGGCGTCCGGGTTCGACCAGAGGCGCGCGTGGCGGTGCAGGTGCCACGGGCTGAGCACGCATTGCGCGCCGATCGGGGCCGCACGGTTTCGGAAGGTTTCGGGTCGCGTGGTTTGCCTGACCATCATCGGCACTGGCGGATAGAGGCGCAGTGCCTCGCGAAAGACATCTCGCGTCAGGGGCAAGCGTGACAGATCGCCGAGCCCGACTGCATTCCAATCCAGGGCGGCCTCCGCAGCGACCGCATCCTGGATGTCTGCATGTGTCGCGAGCAGATAGGCGGCCCAGGCCAGTGCGGAGGCCGATGTTTCGTGGCCTGCAAGAAAGAAGATGGCGACCTGATCCACCATCTCTTCCGGCGTGAAGGTCTCTCCGGTCTCGGGATCCGTCGCCGTCATGATCTTGGTGGCCAGATCGTCCGGGGCTCGCCCCTGGGCGATCTGACCGGACCGGGTCTCCACCAGCGCCGCGATGGCCGCGCGGATGGTCTTGGCGGCGGCGTGTGTGGCGTGGCGATGCATCCGAGGCAGCCACCGCGGAAGCGGCAGCAAAGCGGCGAGGTTGAGAAGGGGTTGCTGACGCTGATAGGTGCGAAATGCGTGGAACACGTCCGAGGCCAGATCATACTCGATGGGAATTGAAAAGAGCGTTCGGAAGATCACATCGGCGGCTGCACGGCTCGCCACCTCCTCGATCTCCACAACGCCGTTTTCGAGCCGCGTGATCATGGCGGCAGAGGCATCCTTCATGGCGGGAAAGGCTTCGTGCAGGCGACCTCGACCGAAGGCAGGGTCGATGATCCGCCGTTGAGCCGCCCATTCCGCACCGTTGGTGACGAAGACCGACCGCCCCAGGAGCGGTGCGAGCCCCTCCCGGACGCGGTCGGATTTTGGAAAGTCGTCGGGGCGTGTCTTCAGCACGAGATCGATCAGATCGGGGTCATTCATCAGATAGCTGCGAAAGAAGGGGGTCCGGAACTCGGCCATCCAGGCGCGGTAGAGCCGTGCGGGCTGGGCGGAGAGGATGTCGGCGCGGAAAGCGCGGGCATAGGAGAGGAGGCCCCCACGCCCCTCCCGCGACGCGGGTTTGGGCGGGATCATGCGGCCATGGCCGTGTGGCGGTTCACGGGTTTGGTCAGTCGCGACGGGCTAGGCGCGCGGCCCGCAAACCGATCCCGAAGCCGTTGCGGCCCGGCGGTGATTGCGAAGTAATCATAGGCGCCCGGCCGGTCGAAGGCACACAAATACTGGAAATGCAGCCGAAAGTATCGCCGCCTCAGCGCGACCCAGCGTTCGGGACTGAGGGTCTGGGTGAAAGCCGCCGACAGGACCAACGGCCAGCGTTGTTCAGAGGGGGCAACGCCGGAAACGGCGACGGGATCGCAGAGCGCAAAGGAACAGCCGTCGCCGGGGGCGGTGACGTCGATCCAGGGAGTAGCACCGGCCTTGGACATGAGATGCAGGTCCGCGCGCAACCGGTCGGCATCGGGAAGGAAGCTGACCATGGGCACCACATGGCCCAGCGTCAGCAAGGCCAGACGGTCATCGGCGCGACCGGTGCGACGAAGATCGGCCAGCACCGAAATCGCCAGATGAGCGCCCGAGGAATGGCCGACCACCAGGATCTCATCCCAGTTGGAGCGCATGGCGGCGGAAATCGTCTCACCGAACTCGACCAACCTGGCCCGTAACGCGATCGGCGTGGCACCGCGAAGACCGGCACTGAACGCATAATCATGCATCAGGTAATGGGCGAAGATGCGTTTGTCCCACCGTCGAAACAGAACCAACAGACCCCAACCGACCAGAAGACTGGCGGCGGGTGCCGTCAGAATGCCTGGCAGACCGATCGCATTCAGCGCCGCGCGCGTGGCAGCCGCTGCTCCGAGTGCGGCCGCGACGGCCAGCAGCAACTGACCCAGCAGAACCACCACCGGGTAGAGCGCCGCGATGACCGGCCCCTTGCGCAATTGCATCAGTCGAAAAAGGGCACCGGTCGACAGATAGATCCAGGCCGTCCGAAACATTTGGACATATGTCATCAGGATCGAACGGGCCATCCGGGCAGCGACGATGTCGGACCAGGCAAGCACCTCGATCTCGGTTTCGACAACCGTGTCATCTATCCTAGCACGGACACGCCAATCGTTGGGCCCCGCGCCCTTGCTCTGCGTGATCTCGTAGCCCGAAATTGCTGCCTGCGCGCTCCCTTCCGTCCGATAAAGCTCACGATATCGGCGCGGCGGAAAGGGATCGAAGCCCGGAATGTAGAACACCTTGCGGCGACGGACGGTCTGGGTCATGCGATGGAGAGCGTGACAGGTTTGACCGCGAAAATGAAGGAGAGACCGATGGAGACCGACCCCCCCATCGATCTGGAGGTGGACGCGACCGGTCTTCTATGCCCCCTGCCCGTCCTGCGCCTTCGCAAGCGGATGCAGCCATTGCCAACAGGGGCGGTGATCCGCCTCCTGGCGGACGATCCGGCGGCGCATGTGGACGTCCCGCATTTCTGCGCCGAGGCTGGGCATGAGTTTCTGTCGGTGATGGGCACGGCGTTTCTCGTGCGGAAAGGCTGACGACACGGCAGATGCAACTGAACGAGACCACCAGAGACGCGTTGAAGCGGCACCCGGTCATCGGCACGGAACCGAAAGACGGTTATGTGCTGGGACGGGTACACCCGCATCGCCTGCGCTTCCGGTCGCTCAAGACCGAGGCGCGCGTTCTACTCAAGTCGCTGACCCGGCGCGACGATCCGCGCAAGTTGCTGATCTTCGCGCGCCCCCGTTCGGGCACAACGTTGCTGACGCAGCTTCTGGGCCAGGTGCCCGACCTGCGCTGCGATGGGGAATTGCTGCACGATGTGGTCATCGCACCCGGCCTTTACCTGCGGCGCCTCGCCCGACGTGCCAATGCAGGGGCATATGGGGTCAAACTTCTGTCCTATCAGATGCTTGAAGTGCAGCGGATCCGGGACCCGCTGGGCTTCATGGCGCGCCTGGTGGATGACGGCTGGCATATCGTTCATTTGCGGCGGCGAACCTGGGAGCAGACCATGTCCCTGGTCGTCGCGCAGAGTACGGGGCAATATTTCGAGCGTGGCAGGCAGCTGGACGACACCGAACTGGCCATCCCGCCCGACCGCTTCTTGCGGCAGCTGGTCTGGAGCCGAAACATGCTCGATTTCGAAGATGCGCTGATGGACGAGCTTCCACATATTCGCCTGCAATATGAGGACGACCTGAGCGATCCTGAGACGCACCAACGGACGATTGACCAGATTTGCGCGCGCCTCGGCCATCCCACCGGGCCCGTGGCTGCACGGATGCGGCGCACAGGCGGAGAGCGTGGCGCCTTTAAGGTAACCAATCGTGACGCATTACGGGACGCCGTGCGCGGCACGGAACTCGCGCCGCTTCTGGATGCGGGCTAAGTCCTACTCGGCGGCCTTCGCCATATCCGGTCCACCAGCGCGGATTACAGACAGCAGCTCTTCGCGGCGCTTGGCAGCCCTCTTCTCATTGGCCTCCTTGACCGGGCCGAAGCCGCGGATCTGCATCGGCAGTTCGGCCAGTGCGACAATGGCGTCGCGGGTGCCGTCGTCCAGCTTTGGAAGCACCTCCGCCATGTCGGCCTCGTATTGCTTGATGAGGGCGCGCTCCATCTTGCGCTCCGCCGTGCGCCCGAACGGGTCGAGCGGCGTGCCACGCAGGCGCTTCGCGCGCGCAAGCCATGGATAGGCCCTTTCGATCCAAGCGCCGAAGGCCTTCTTTTCGGGGCGGCCGTTGGGACCCTGTTTGGACAGCATCGGCGGGGCCAGATGGTAGGTCAGTTTCAAATCGCCATCAAAGGCCGTCTCGGCCTTGGCGCGCGTGTCCTGAAGCAATCGCGCCACCTCGTATTCGTCCTTGTAGGCCAGCAACTTGTGATAGCCTCGCGCGGCGGCTTCCCTCACGGCGGGGTCGTCGATGCGGTCAAGCAGCTTGGTGTAACGCTTGGCATAGCGCTTGGATTGGTAGGCTGTCAGATGATCGACGCGGAAGGCAATCTTCTGCTCCGGTGTCTTGGGTAGATCGACGACCTTCGCCGCGACAAGCTTCTCCACCTCTTCCTGGTGGGTCACGGCCCAGCGGCCAAACTCGAAGGCGCGCTGGTTCTTCTCGACGGCAGCGCCGTTGAGTTCGACGGCCTTCAGGATCGCCTCATAAGTCAGCGGCACGAGGCCGTTTTGCCAGGCCGCGCCCAGGATCATCATGTTGGAAAAGATCGTATCGCCCAGCAGCTTCTCGGCGAGGGCGGAAGCGTCGAACATCGTCAGCCGCTCGCGCAAACGCGCCTGGAGCGAGACGGTCAATTGTTCGGCGGGCAGCTTGAAGTCGGCGTCTCGGGTGAAATCTCCGGTGACGATTTCGTGGGCGTTGACCACCGCGCCGGTCCGGCCCGTGGAGGTGAGCGCCAACGTTTTCGCTCCCGCGCTGACCACGAGGTCGCCGCCGATCAGCGCGTCGGCCTCGCCCAACGCCACGCGTATGGCCGAGATGTCACCGGGCGTGTTGCCCAACCGGCAATGGAGCGCCACGGCCCCGCCCTTCTGGGCCAGACCGGCCATCTCCATCAGGCCCGCGCCCTTGCCGTCCAGATGCGCGGCCATGGCCATGACGGCGCCAATGGTCATGACGCCGGTGCCGCCGACGCCGGTGATGACGGTGTTCCACGTTCCCTGGATCGCGGGAAGGTCGGGCATGGGCAGATCGCCGATATCGACCTCGGCCGTGGCGGTCTTCTTCAACGTGGCTCCCTCGACCGAGACGAAGGAGGGGCAGAAGCCGTTCACGCAGGAGAAGTCCTTGTTGCAGGTTGATTGGTCGATGGCGCGCTTGGTGCCCAACTCGGTCTCGACCGGCACGATGGAGACGCAGTTGGACTGCACGCCGCAATCGCCGCAGCCCTCGCAGACATCGGTGTTGATGAAGATGCGGCGGTCCGGATCGGGGAACAGACCGCGCTTGCGGCGGCGGCGCTTCTCGGCCGCGCAAGTCTGGATGTAGAGGATGGCAGAGACGCCCTCCACCTCTTTCATGCGGTTCTGCACCACCGGCATCTCGGCCCGTTCGTGCCATGACAGGCCGGAGGGGAAGTTGGACTTATCGACATCCTCCTTCTCGTCATAGACGACCGCGATCTCCTTCACACCCATAGCCTGAAGCTCGCGCGCGATCTGATCGGGCTGGAGGTCACCTTCATTGTGCTGGCCGCCGGTCATGGCGACGGCGTCATTATAGAGAATTTTGTAGGTGATCGTCGTCCCGGCGGCCAAGGCGGCGCGGATGGCGAGGATGCCGGAATGGTTATAGGTGCCCTCGCCCAGGTTCTGGAAGACATGCTTGCGCTTGGAGAACTGGCTCTCCCCGATCCAGTTCACCCCCTCGGCGCCCATATGGGTGTAGCCCTCGGTGGAGCGATCCATCCACAGCGCCATCACGTGGCACCCGATCCCGGCTCCGGCGCGTGACCCCTCGGGCACCTTGGTCGATGTGTTGTGCGGGCAGCCCGAGCAGAACCACGCGGTGCGGGACGCGATCTCGGGGGCGTTGTCGGCGCGCTTGGCCTCGGCGATGCGGGCCAGACCCGCCTCCATCCGCTCGGTGCAGCGATCCTCTTCCTTCAGAACGCGACCCAGCTTTTCCGCGATATCCGTCGGATCCAGCGCAAAGGATTGCTTGAAGAGACGGGCACCCTCTCCGTCCGTGTAGCCATAGACACGACGGCCCCGGCGGTCGTCGAAGATCGCCTCCTTCACCTGCACCTCGATCAGCTTGCGCTTTTCCTCGACGCAAACGATCAGGTCCAGACCCTCGGCCCAGTCGTGCAAGCCCTTCATATCCATGGGCCATGTCTGACCCACCTTGTAGGTCGTGATCCCCAGGCGCTCACATTCCGCATCGTCCAGCCCCAGCAGACCCATGGCATGGACCAGATCGAGCCAGTTCTTGCCGTGGCTGACGAAACCGATCTTTGCGCCGGGTTTGCCATGGACACGCTTGTCGATTCCATTGGCATGGCTGAATGCTTCGGCCGCCCAACGCTTGTGGCCCAGCAGGCGTTCTTCTTGCGGGATCCAATGGTCGTTCAGGCGGATGTTCAGGCCATCTTCGGGTAGCGGATAATCCGGCGTCACGAAGGACAGTCGGTCGGGGCTGCCATCCACCACGGAGGTCACCTCGATCGTGTCTTTCATGGTCTTGAGGCCGACCCAGACCCCCGCATAGCGGCTCAGCGCCCAACCGTAGATGCCGAAATCCAGGATCTCCTGCACGCCTGCGGGAGACAGGACGGGCATGTGCACGTCGATCAGCGCCCAATCCGATTGGTGGCAGGTCGTGGAGCTCTCGCCTGTATGGTCATCGCCCATGGCCATCAGCACGCCGCCATGCCTGGACGTCCCCGCCATGTTCACGTGCCGCATGGCATCGCCCGACCGGTCCACGCCCGGCCCCTTGCCGTACCAGAGGCCGAAGACGCCGTCGAACTTCCCCTCGCTGCGCAACTCTGCCTGTTGCGAGCCCCAAAGCGCGGTGACGGCCAAGTCTTCATTCATGCCGGGCTGGAACGTGACGTCATTGGCGGCCAGCACCTTCTGCGCCTTCGCCATGTTCAGATCGACCCCACCCAAGGGCGAGCCGCGATAGCCAGTGCAATACCCGGCCGTGTTCAACCCCGCCCGTCGATCTCGCTCCTTCTGCATCAGCATCAGGCGGACCAGCGCCTGCGTCCCGTTGAGAAGGACCTCCTTCTTCTCTAGGTCGAACCGATCTGCGAGCGAGACGTCATGGCGCATGGGGGTCGTCCTCCTTGCAACGAATATAGGTCACACTAGCTGACCCATAAAGGGTAAATCGGATCCCGTTATCGTCTTCCCGTCAATCTCAGCTTATGTGATCGGCAGGCATTCACGAAGGATCATCCCATGGATTGGGACAAGCTGCGAATCTTCCACGCTGTGGCCGATGCGGGGTCACTGACCCATGCGGGTGACGTCCTGCATCTTTCGCAATCGGCCGTCAGCCGTCAGATCCGCGCGCTGGAGGAGAGCTTGGACACGGTCCTCTTCCACCGTCACGCGCGCGGTTTGATTCTGACGGAACAAGGCGAATTGCTGTTCGACGCGACCCAGGCCATGACCAAGCGCCTGGACGCCGCCAGCGCGCGGATCCGCGACACCGAGGAGGAGGTCTTCGGCAACCTGCGCGTCACCACCACCATCGGCTTCGGCTCCATCTGGCTGGCACCGCGGCTGCCCAAGCTCTATGCCCGTTATCCGGACCTACAGCTCGATCTGATGCTGGAGGAACGCGTCCTCGACCTTCCGATGCGCGAAGCCGACGTCGCCATTCGCATGAAAGAGCCGAGCCAGGCCGATCTCGTGCGTAAACGCCTGATGGACATTCGGATGCAGCTGTTCGCGACACCGGATTACGTCGAAAGCTGCGGCACCCCGCGCAGCCTGCATGACCTCGGGCAGCACAGGCTCATCTGCCAGAGCGTCGGCACCACCCAGGTCCAGGCCGGCGCCGCCCTTGTGCGCGAATTGATGACCTACGATATCGGGCGTCTGCTGACGGTGAACAACTATTTTGGCGTGTTGCAAGGTGTCCTGAGCAACCTTGGGATCGGCGTACTCCCTGATTATCTGACAGAAGATTTTCCAAATTTAATCAGGGTCTTGCCAGGCGTCGACTCGAATGACGTTCCGGTCTTCCTGGCCTTCCCGGAAGAGCTTCGCGGATCGAAACGCGTCGAAGCGTTTCGCGATTTCGTCGTCGAAGAGGTTCTGGCCTACCGCAAGGCCCGGCACGGAACGGCCGCGCGCTAGCCATGTGGCAGGCGCATATCTGCTTTGCACCGATCGGTTCATTTTCTGCCTTGTCGTGAGGCAGGCCGCCGCCTAATTCGACATGTGAGGGTTGGTTACCAACCCTTTCCTCCCTGTTGGACTTGGCCGGGCCCCGCCCGGCCTTTTTTTGTCCCGGTCGGCACCAGGGACGCATGAGGTAAAGTCAGGTTTTCCAGACTGACCCTCCGTATCGGTCCCGTCCTATCCCCTCCGCATTGAAACGCCACAAGGGGGATAGCCATGCCACTCCACACGTTCGACTTTTTCGAGATCAACGGTCGGCCATATTACGTTGGCCATGGCGGGTTGGACTGGTTTCTTCCCAACTACGACGATCGTGACGTCACCGTCTTCGGCATGGGCGGCGGCGACAACATCTTCACCGGCGATGGGGACGACTTCATCTATGGCGGCGATGACGGAGATAACCTGAGCGGGGGTGGCGGGGCCGACTACGTCTACGGAGAGGAGGGTGACGACACGATCTATACGAGCGAGGGAGAAGACGTGCTCGACGGCGGCGACGGCGTCGATACGCTCCGGCTGGATTCGGACGAAGCGACAGGGTGGTCCGTTGATCTTTCGCAGGGGCTGGCGTTCCGCGTCGTCGGGAACCCGTTCAGCTTCAATATCTTCGGCGATGAAGCCGATGGGCGCATTGACGTCGCCGAGATCGCGAATTTCGAGAACGTCACGGGCTCCTCTCGGGACGATGTCATCGTCGGAGATGACCGGGACAATGTCCTGAGAGACGATTGGTCGGGCGTGGCGCGCGATGACGACGTTCTGCGCGGCGGGGGCGGTAATGACACCCTCATCGCCTGGGGTGGCGGAACGGATGAGCTCTACGGCGAGGATGGCGATGACAGGCTGGAGATCTGGTCGGGGGCGAAAGAATCCCGATTGGATGGGGGCGCCGGTGCGGACGATTTCGTCTTTCGCGACTGGCACGGCCATGATGGGCACCTTGCCACCGTCGAGGATTTCGACTGGCGAGAGGGGGATACGATCCTGCTCGACTCGGACTTCTTTCTGGACACGGACCTGTCGGACGGGACCGGCATCCCCGGAGAGATGAGCTACTGGGTGGAACAGACCGGATCGACAGCACGCCTCGGCTTCGACAATGACCGGGATCAGGTCGAGGACTATCACATAATCGTGGAACTCGAGGGGCCCGGCGCCTTCCTCCCGCTCTACGATGTCGCGTTCTTCTGACCCGAGACGGCGCGGCGGGTCAGCCCGCCGCCTCAGCGGCCACCTCGCGTATTCGCTGCACCATGGCGCGCAGGCCGTTGGATCTTTGGGAGGACAGATGTTCGTCTAGCCCGAGGCGGCCCAGCTCGGCCTGTGCGTCGATCTCGCGGACCTCCGCAACCGTCAGCCCGCCATAGAGCTCGTGAAGCACGGCGATCAGACCGCGGACGATCATCGCGTCGGATTCGCCCGCGAAATCGAACCGGGCCTCGGCGCCCTCCCCTTCGATGCGTGGGTGCAGCCAGACCTGGCTGGCACAGCCGTCCACCTTGGTGGCGGGCACCTTCAGCGCATCCTCCAGCGGCGGGAAGGCCTTCCCCATGTCGATGACATGGCGGTAGCGATCCTCCCACTCGTCCAGGAATGCGAAGGTCTCGACCAAGTCCTCGAAGCGTTGCTGCGCCATATGCCCTCCTTCTCGGTTCGGCTCAGTTAAGTGCGCGACCCGGCATCGTCCAGCGGCTTCCCAAGCGAGAAGGGATGGGCTAGCCCGGCAGGAACGGAAAGAGGGGGCGAATATGGGCTTCTGGGGACGGGTCGGCGCGGTAACCGCCTTACTGGCATTGGCGGGCTGCGGGGTGGAGCGCAGCCGGATCAACCCGCTCAACTGGTTCGGCCGCGACAGTTCCGAGACCATCGAGGTGGCCCGCGCGACCGTGAGCGAGCCGGTGGTCGAACAGGTCGTCTCTCTGACGGTGGATCCGACTTTCGGCGGGGCCATCGTCAGCGCCGTGGGCCTGCCGCCCACGCAGGGCTTCTGGGAGGCCGAGCTTGTGCCCGTGCCCAGCGACGATCCGGCGGTCCTGCTGCTGGAATTTCGGATCCTGCCCCCGGAAGAGCCACGCCGCGTCGGCACCCAACCCTCGCGCGAAGTGCTGGCGGGCACCGCTTTCAGCCGTCAGGATCTCGCAGGTATCCGGACCGTGACGGTGCGCGGGCTGCAGAACCAGCGCTCCGTCTCCCGCCAGTAATCGGGGCTGCCGCGCCTAGAGACGCGACTGCGCCAGGTCCGCCCCCTCGGCCAGGGCGCCTAGCTTGGCATAGGCGATCTCGGGATCGACGGCGCCGTAACCCGCGAAGGTGCCAAAGCCGCAATCGGACCCGGCGATGACCCGGTCCGCGCCGACAATGCCCGCAAACCGTGTCACACGTTCGGCCACGACTTCCGGGTGCTCCACGAAATTGGTCGTCGTATCCACGACGCCGGGCACCAGGATCTTGTCATCGGGGATCTCAGCGCGCCGGTCGCGGAACACCTGCCATTCATGGGCATGGCGGGGATTGGACGTCTCGAACAGCAATTGCGCGGCATTGACCGACAGGAAGGTCGAAAAGACCGTGTCCATGGCGATGTCGCAGACATGGGGGCCTTCGTAGTTGCCCCAACAGATGTGAACACGAACCCTTTGCGGATCAATGCCTTGCAAGGCGGCGTTCAAAGCCTCGACATGGCTGGCGGCGATCTTCAGGAAATCGGCGTCGGACAAGTTGGCGAAGAGCATGTGCCGCGACAAGGCCAAATCCGGGCAATCCAGCTGGAGGTAGAGACCAGCTTCGACGATGGTCCGGTACTCCTCCCGCATGGCGTCGGAGAGGGACGCCAGATAGGCGTCGCGCGTCGGGTAGTAGTCGTTCTGCAGGAAAAGCGAGATGACGCCGGGGCTGGCGGCGTTCATGAACCCCTCTTTCGCGCCATGTTCGGCCATGGCGGCCTTGAGGTTGGCGATATCCTTCTGCAACTCACCCTGCCCCTTTGATTTCACCTCGCCGGTGCACATGGGCCGGGCATATTGCGGCGTCCCCCCATCATCGGCCAGCCGCTTGAGGAAACTGGGGAAAAGCTTCAGATCGGCGGGGGCATTGCGCGGGCTGTCCCCCGAAAAGCCGGTATAGCGGTCCTTCACATAGGTGGCGTAGCTGATCTTGGACGTTTCCCCGTCGGAGACGACGCTGACGCCGGTCTCCACCTGGCGGCGCACGGTTTCGGAGACGGCCTCGGTCATGGTGCGGTCGAAGGCGGCCTGGTCGTAATCCTCGCCCCGTTCGCGGGCGAAGATCATGTCCACGACGGCCTGGCTGCGCGGCAGGCTGCCGGCATGGGTCACTCGGATTGTCATGGCGTCCCCCGCGTTTTTTCGACGGGTGCCACGGTGGGCGCGGAAGGGCAAGATTTCACGGGATAATCCGACGTCACCCCCGGTACACCCCCTGTACACCCCCCGTACATACGCGCGGTGCACGTTAGGGGGGTGTTAGGGCGCGCAGATTTAGAAGCGCCACCCCAGGCCAAGCATCAGCTCGACGGTGCTGTAATCCGCCGTCATATCGCCGCCCCCATCCCGGTCCAGGGTCACACTGCCAGCGTCGAGGTAGCGAAGCTCTCCACTCAGATCGACGCGGTCGCTGAGCGCCATGCGGGCGCCCAGCATGATCTGGCCCGCGACGACACCACGGTCGCTATATTCGCCAAGCTGGGGACCGGATTCCACGTCGAGATCGATTTCGGTGACATAGACCAGGCCTGCGCCCAGATAGGGCGTGATGCGCCCGCTTCCGGCGAAGTCGTAATAGCCGTTGATGGCCAGTGCGGTCGACGCGAAATCGCCGTCGAAACCGTTCGTGTCGGCGCTGCGATAGGTGAATTCAAGCTCCGACCGCCAGGGGCTGTCGGCATAGTCATAGCCGATGGCGCCCCCGAGGATCGGACCGGTATCGAAGTCGCCATCTTCCACCAGGCCAGAGAAATCCAGATCGGTGGAGCGGAGATCGGAGATGCCCCCGAAGATCTCAGCATAATAGCCATCGGCCATGGCGGCGGCGGGAAGGAAGAGGGCGACGAGCGTTGTTCTGAGCATCTGGTTCATCCTGTGCGAGTCATGTCGCCTGGATCCCTAGCGGGGCAGATCGCATCGGAAGGGACGTTTGCACGAATGGTGGGGGCATCTGCACGAACGGTCGATGATCCGGCGGTCCGGGCGCCAGCCACGTCGGTGACGGGCGGCAGCGGGTCGGCCGTCAGGATGCGAGACGTGCGCGAAGGTCCGCCAAACGGGTCCGTGCCACGGGAAGGACCAGGCCCGTCGAGAGAACGGCGCGGCCCGCACTGCCCGCCCGCTCGACCTGCGCAATCCGCGCGAAAGCGGCCCAATGGGAGCGGTGGATCCGCATCCCCTGCCCGTCCGGCATCTGATCCACGGCCTGCCCAAGCGGGTAGAGGATCAGGTCGGAGCCCTTTGTGGTATGGACGCGCAGGTAGTGCAGTTCCGCGCTGAGCGCGACGACCGGTCCGCGTATCTCTGGCCGGAGGCGGCTCAGGAAATCAGGTGACGGTTCCGTGGAGCCGTGTCCCCCGCCATCCTGTTCGTCAGACATGTGCGGCGCCCGCCCGGTCAGGCGAAGCAGGCGCACCGCGTTGAGCACCAACCACGCAAAGGTCACCGGCGGCAGAAGACCGACCGCCTCGTCCAGCAGCCCGGTGGGCGTGACCGGCGCAGCCTCCCGCAGGGCGTCGATGCCTGCCGCGAGCGGGGCGAACATCACGGCACCGACGGCACCGCCCACCGCAATGGCCAGCCATCGCCCGCGCCCCGAACCTCCGCCCAGGCGCATGAGAAGCAGCGTGGCGATCTGGGCGAAGGCAATCGGGACAAGCGTGTGGATGAGCCAGAAGGCCAGGCGCGGCAAGGGCGCCAGGCCTCGCGACGCTTCGGGCGCCAAGAGGGTCAACAAAATGGCCAGCGCCACGCCAGCGGTCAAAAGGTAAGCGGGCCATGACTGGCGCGGATCGAAACGGACAGATGACATCGCGCCGGACGCTGCCACCGGGCGCGGCGCATCGCAACCAAGCGCCGGAGGGTCAGATCGCCGCCGGTCTGGGCAGTCCCGAAAGCCTGCCGCGGCGGGTCAGGCACGTCGCAGCTAGACTGTCCCGGTCATCCGGAGAACTTCGCGAAGACCGTAGGCCAGAAGCCTGTCCTGGCTTTGCGGGTTGGTCACACCAAGCGATGCGATCTCAAAGTAAGATTCGGCAATGTTCTCGCGAACTTCCGGAGCTTGCTGGTTGAAGTTGGTCACATATCGGAAGAATTCCCGATAGTCATAAATGACAGTCATATCCGCACACCATGTCAAAAACAGCCGCGGATCAGGAACTTGCAGGAACTGTCCGCACGCTGTCAGACATGATTGACATTTTGCGAATGCGCAAGGGTACTTTGCAGAAATACAGGGCGACTGCGAAACTGTCGCAGAGGGTCCGATCTGATTGGTCGGCGAGATAGTCAGAGCGAGGGTGGGAACCAGCTCACCGACCAGCCAGATTTTGCCCCCGGATAGGGAGGTTGGGGCGGTTTCACTCTACTAAGACAATAGTTAACGAAAGACTAACTCGCGGCTCGGTTGTGGCGGGCCAACGGCTTACGACCGCCAACTTGGACCCGCCGGATCGTCGGTGCCAACGACATGATAGAGGGCTGCCTCCCCCTCCATGGCGGGCGCGGCACCATGGGCGAGACCCGCGGGCACCGAGGCGGTGTCGCCGGGGGCCAGGATCATGTCACCCTCATCGGAGAACAGGCGCCAATGTCCCTTGACTGGCATCAGAACGGACGGACGATCGTGGACATGGGTTTCCGCCGACGCCGAGGCGCGAGTCACCAGATCGATCTCGAAACCCGGCTTGTCCCGAATGATCCCGGTCTCTCCGATGACCTTGACGGGCGTGTCCTTGGCCAGCGCCACCATGTCCCAATAGCGGCGCACGCCCCAACCGACGACCTCATGTGGCGAGAGCTCGGGATATGCGGCCAACTCCGCCTCGCTGAGCAAGGGCATCGGGTTCACGCCCTCGGGCAGCGCCTGCCCCTTCTTACTGTCATAGAGCTTGCCGGTCTCTGCCAGAACCAGCCCGTGGTCGCGCGCATCCTCGATGACCTGGGGGGCCCAGATCACGCCGCCGCCCGCATCATCCCCACCCAGGATCGCCATGATCATCCCGTAATCGGTGCCGATATTCTCGAAACCGCGGAAGATGCCGGTGGGGATGTTGATGATGTCGCCCTCTTCCAGCACGACCTCTCCGGCGCTGCCGTATCGGCCCCAGAAGAACCGCCAGCGCCCAGAGAGGACGAAGAAGACCTCGGCCGTGCGATGGGAATGGAGGGAGTTCCGGCATTTGGGCGGCTGGCCTGCGGCGCCGATATTGAAGCCGTGCGGCGCGGCGATGTGGACGTGCTGATCCGGGCTTTCGGACACGCCCCCGCCGATGATAGTGAAGTTTTCCTTCCGGTCGGATCCCGGCGTGTGGGCGTCGATGAAGGCTGTCTTGCAGGGGATCAGCTCTCCGTAGCGGACAAGCTGGATCTGGGTGGTCGGGGCGTGGTCAAGGCTCATGGGATCGGCTCCGAGGATCGGGAACGACGATTGGCGCGGTGGCGGGGCCGACGGATCGGCGCGCGCCCGCTTCACGGTCGGGTCGGACTGTCAGGCGCTGCGGCGGCGGGTTCTTGCGGCCAGGGCATGCATGCCCGCATCCACCAAGGCGTCCGCCGGATGCAGCGCCGCCTGCCAAGGGTCGAGCGACAGGGCGGCCAACGCGGATTTCATCACCAGATGACCCACGGAATAGACCCGTCCGATCCCGCCCGGCTGCGCCGTTTCGGAAGAATAGAGCCAGTCGCGCTGCCCCTCCAACCGATCCCCTCGGATCACGGCCAAGGTGGCCAGCGCATCCTCGGGCGCGCTGAGCGGGCGGTCGGTCAGATCCTGCGGCCCCGCCGCATCGTGGTCCGCCAGCACGGCCAATCCTTCCAGAACAACCGCCTCGGCCACGGTCCAGACCTTGGCCACATGGCGCCACCGCAGCGCATGATGAAGTTCGTGGATGGTGAACCGATAGAGATCGGGCTCCAGCTCCTCCGACGAAAGCTGCGAGCGCTCGATCCCGATATGGATGTTGTGCGGTCCCATCGTGAAAGCCGAGATCGGGAACTGATCGTGGCCGAAATCTATGGGATGGACGGCCATGTCGACATTCGAGAGATCGCTGCGCTGTTCCACATGGTGGATGGCAGCCTCTAACGTCCGACGGATCAACGGCAATCGGCGCCCGAAGTGGCAGCCGGAATCCAGGATATGGAGACGAATCGTCATGGCGGACAGTCAAGACCTTTGGTTCAGGGATCCGCGGACCCCAGGCATCGCAAATGGCCCGAGTGTCAGACTGCCCCTGGAACTCGGTCTTGTTGGATTTAGAAACGCATATGTCGGATGACAATGCAATCATCTCTTCATCGCAAGCGTGTGAAGGTGGATTTGCTTCCATAGCGCCGTTTCATCGAACAGCGTCCATTCCCGGCGCAGCCCCCAGGGGCCGAATTCGGCCTGCGTGATCCCCAGAACGTAGACCATCGCCCCGGTGGGACGGCCGAAACCGCCCCAGCCCGTATGCGGCCCCCAGAGCGACCAGCGCACCGCAGCACGGGGCGGCATGAGCGGATCGTCCCGCCCGATGACGTGGTGGATGGTGAACTCGGATTTCGGAAAGGCCGCGCGGAGCGCCATCCAGAAGCGGTCGGCATCGCGGTGGCTATGCCCGGTGACCCCGCCGGGATATTCGAGCTGGGCGGCGCGGTCGTATTCCTTCGGAATGACACTCAGATCCGCATCCATGATCCGTTGCAGGATGTCGGCCAGCTTGACGCCCCATGGGTCGTCATTGCCCTGTCCGCGATAGGGGCCGGGCTGATCCGTCAACGGTGTGAGCGGGGCCACGCAAGCCTCCGCCCCGCCCTCCCGCTCGATCAGGTCGGCGGCGTAGTCGCGGGGCGTCCAACCAAGCTGCCGAACGATGGCCCCCTGGTCACGGATCAACCATTCGTCATCGATCACCGTTCCGGAGACATGGCAATCGGCCAGGATGCGATAGGTCAGCGTCTTGCCCGTCGCCGCGCCATACACACCGTCCCCGGCATGGGTGGCCGTCGACAACAACCGGTGGGAGGAGAGCATCCCCTCCTGGCTTTCCGCATTGCCCGACCAGATCACATCCTCGCCCAGCAGCGTGCGGTCGGGAAATTCGGCCAGCGTGGCCATGGTCGCGCCGATCACGTCCTCGTTGCCCACCACCACCGAGCCCGGCGAACGGACGACGATCTGCGGCGCGTAGTAATCATGCAGCGTGGCGACGCCGCGATCCTCCCAGATCTCCTTCGTGATGCCGATGATATAATCGGGAAGATCCTTCCAGCGATTTCCGAACTGCCTCATCTCCATCCTTCCGGTATCCGGGCCGAGCCGCGCACCACGAGCGGGCCGTCGATCTCGATCCGGCGCGTGGCGCGGCCGGGGCTGTCGATCAGCGCCATCAATTCCTCCACCGCCGCGCCCACCATGCGCCGGGTGGGCTGGCGCAAGGTCGTCAGATCATAGGCGGGCCAGGCCGCCATGGGCACATCGTCATAGCCCACGATGCTGACATCGTCCGGCACCGACAGGCCCAGATCGAAGCGCAGCACATCCATGACGGCCAGCGCCATATGGTCATTGGCCACGAAGATCGCATCGGCGGGCGCATCCGCCGCCATCATGGCGCGCGCCGCCTCGCAAGCGGTCTGCCGGTCGAAGCGGCCATCGCCCAGGGCATGGACCTCGCGCCCCGCTTCCGCCAAAGCCTCCCGGAAGCCCGCCAAGCGGTCGCGGCTGGTGGAGGCGCGCTCGAACCCGGTGATATGGGCGATCCGGTCATGGCCGCCCGCCATCAGAAACTCGGCCACCCGGCGCCCGCCCGCCCGGTTCTCGGAGGTGACCGACGACAGGCCGGATCCGGGCATTCCGCGGTTGAACAGCACCACCGGGATCCCTGCCGCATCACAGCGGCGCATGGCCGCGTCCGACAGGTTGATCGAGGCCGCCACGATCCCGTCCACCTGGTAGTCCAGCAGTTCGGTGACCACCCGATCGGTGTCGAGCCCCTGCTTGCCGGTGGTGAAGATCAGCAGGTGGTAGCCCTGGGCCTGCAGCGCGTGGCTGAGCCGTTCGATGGCGTCGGGGTAGAACGGGTTATCCAGATAGGCCACCACCAGACCGATGATGCGCGACTTGCCCGTGATCAGGCTGCGTGCCAGCGCGTTGGGACGGTAACCCAGCGCTTCGGCGGCATCTCGCACCCGCGCCTCTGTCTTGCGGCTGACCGAGGCGCCCTTGGTGAAGACCCGGCTGACCGCGGACTGACTGACCCCGGCCGCACGGGCCACATCCTGGGCGGTGACGCGCTTGGAACTCATCGCCATCCCCGCGCCGTCACCGGACCCATGTCCCAATTCTCCTGCGAAAATCGGCGTCGCGCGGCCCGTCGCCCAAAATCTCTCAATCCGCCGTCCATCCGCCATCCACCATCAACGCCGTCCCGGTGATCATGGCCGCCGCATCCGAGGCCAGGAACACCACCGCGCCCATGATGTCCTCCACCAGGCCCACGCGCGGCAGCTTGATCTTTTCTTCGATCCAGGCGCGGCGATCCGGATCGGCGAAGGTGGGCTCGGTCAAGGGCGTGCGGATGAAGGTGGGGCAGATCGTGTTCACGCGGATCCCGCGCGGACCCCATTCGATGGCCATGGCCTTGGTCATCCCCTCGATCCCGTGCTTGGAGGCGCAATAGACGGCGCGGTCCACACCGCCCACATGGCCCATCTGGCTGGAAATCTGCAGGATCGCCCCGCCCGCCTCCATGCGCCGCGCCACGCGTTGCGCCAGGAAGTAGGCGGCGCGCAGGTTTACCCCCATGACCGCGTCGAAATCCTCCGGCGTCGTGTCAAGCGCCGGGCTGTGCCGGGCCAGCCCCGCGGAATTGCACAGGATGTCGAAAGGCGCCCGATCCGCGAGCACCATATCGAGCGCGTCCAGATCGGTGACGTCGAGCGTGACGCCCTCGGCGGCGAACCCCGCTGCGCGCAAGCGCTCCACGGCCTCCGCCACGCCGTCGGGCGCGCGGGCCGCGACCGTCACCTCCGCACCGGCCTCGGCCAGGGCCACCACACAGCCCAGCCCGATCCCGCGTGTGCCACCCGGCACGAAGGCCCTGCGGCCATCGAGGCGGAGAGACGGGGTGCGGGGCAGGTCCATGGGGGCTCCGGATTTTGCATAGGTATGCAGACACGTTTCGCGAGGCGGGATCAAGACCCCTGAACCTCACCTCTCGTCGCCGCGTTGGGGGCGCGAGCCGAGAGGAGGTGCCATGACCAAGGCCATGGAGATGATCGACACCCTGGACGCGGCCGCCGAAGACGACGCCGACGGCACGGGACGGGTCCGCCTGGGTGATCTGGCACAGGAGCTGGGCCGTCGCGGCGTCGGCGCCTTCATCATGGTTCCCGCCGCCCTGGAACTTACCCCCATCGGCGGGCTCCCCGGCGTGCCCACGATCTTGGCGCTGATCGTGTCGATCTTCTGCGCTCAGATCGCGTTGGGGCGCGAACATATGTGGCTCCCCACCGTCCTCGAAAACAGGACCGTCTCGGCCAAAAGACTGGGTGCGGCGGCCGAGAGGCTGGCGCCGGCGGCCCGCTGGGCCGATCGCCATCTGGGCCGCCACCTGACGGCTCTGGTCCGGGATCCCGCGCCGCGCATCGCGGCCCTCGCGGTCATCGCGCTCTGCTGCGCGGTGCCATTGCTGGAGCTGGTGCCCTTCGCCTCCTCGATCCCTATGGGCACGGCGGCCCTCTTCGGTCTGGCGCTCGTCATGGGCGATGGGCGCGTCATGGCCCTGGCGGGTGCGGCCTTCCTGGCGGCCCTCTTCGGGATCGCCACGCTCTGGCCCTGAGACACCCGCTTTCGATGTTCCTCAAATACTCGAAAGCCAGACGCGGTCACCGCCCGACCAGCTGACCCATGCGGGCCAACACGTCGACACCCAGCTGATCCCAGACATCCAGCAAGTCCACCAGCACCCAATTCTCGCGGATCAGATCGCCCTCGACCCGCCAGAAATCCAGGCTTCGCATGGTCAGGCGCTGTCCGGCCCCCGCAATGCCCAGCCAGCCACCGCCCGTCAGCGTCATCTCCATCCCGGGCCAGGCGGTGAAGCCCACGTAATCCCCCTGCGCAAAGAAATGCCCCCGCTCAACAAGGCCCCGCCGGTCCGGCATGGCCTCCAGAAACGGCACCTGGTGATGCGCCCGGAAGCCAGCGATCCCCCGCGCCGTCCCGATCCCGCCGGGCCCGTACCAGGAACAGCGCGGGTGCCAGAAGGCTGGCAGCCGCATGGCCGCCTCGCCCTGGGGGCTCAGATGCAGATGGTCCAGCATATCGCCCACAACCCTCAGCGCCGCCGCCCCGTCACCGTCGATCCGCAGGCCGTCCTGCGTCATGGGCCCGGGCACCAGTCCGGTTCGGCCAAGCGCGGGCCCCATTGGCCAGGCGCCTGCCTGCATCATCAGGTCCGGCAGGTCCCAGATCGCCTGCATCTCCACCGCACATTCGCCGTCCATCCGGTAAAATTCATGGAAGCGCAGGAACGCCAAGCGTCCCGTGGGCGGGATCCCCAGAAACGGCGCCGCAAAACGCCCGGCATAATGCCCCGCCTGTCCGAGCCAATCCTGCCCATGCGCGTCGGTCCCGCGCATGGAAATGTCCACCCGCCGCTCCACATCCGGCATCGCCGTCCAACGCGGCCCCAAGGCCGCCTCCACGAAGCCAGCCCCACCGGTTACGTCGCCGAAGGGATGGCAAAGATGCACCGGCGCCTCCGGCGCGACGGCCGCCTCGACCACCGCCCGCATCTCATCAGCCGAGCAGTCGCTCAGCCTCTCCAGTACGTCTCTCATCTTGCCCCAAATACCTCGGGGGTCCGGGGGCTGGCCCCCGGCCTGCGCCGCCTATTCCGCCGCCTCACGGTAGGGTGCAGCCGCGCCATAGGGAACATTGACCCCCCCATAGCGCCGAACCCGGACATTGCATTGCTCCGCATGGCCCACGAAGCCCTCCAACATGCACAGACGCGATCCATAGGCGCCGATCTCGGCGGCGGCCGCGTCGCTGGTGATCTTCTGGTAGGAATGGGTCTTCAGGAACTTCCCCACCCAAAGCCCGCCGGTATAGCGCCCGGCCTTCTTGGTGGGCAGCGTGTGGTTGGTGCCGATCACCTTGTCGCCATTGGCCACGTTGGTGCGCGGTCCCAGGAACAGCGCACCATAGCTGTGCATGTGTTCCAGATACCAATCGTCGCGGTCGGTCATGACCTGCACATGTTCCGAGGCGATGTCGTTGGCGAAAGCCAGCATCTCGTCATGGTCGTCGCACAGGATCACCTCGCCATATTCCGCCCAGGACTTCGACGCGGTGTCGGCGGTGGGCAGGATCTCCAGCAATCGGTCGATCTCCACCAAGGTGGCCTCCGCCAATTTCCGCGACGTGGTCAAGAGGACCGCCGGAGAATTGTAGCCATGCTCCGCCTGCCCCAGCAGATCGGTGGCGACCATCTCGGCATCAACACTGTCGTCGGCGATCACCATGGTCTCGGTCGGACCTGCGAAAAGGTCGATCCCGACCCGCCCATAAAGCTGCCGCTTGGCCTCGGCCACGAATGCGTTGCCCGGTCCCACCAGCATGTGGACCGGATCGATCGTTTCCGTGCCGATGGCCATGGCGCCCACCGCCTGGATGCCGCCCAACACGTAGATCTCGTGCGCCCCGCCCAGATGCATGGCGGCGATGACGGCGGGGTTGGGCTTGCCCTGCCAGGGCGGTGTGGCGGCGATGATCCGCGGCACGCTCGCCACCGAAGCCGTGGCCACGGACATATGAGCAGAGGCCACCATGGGGAACTTGCCGCCCGGCACATAGCAGCCCACCGACTGCACGGGGATGTTCCTGTGCCCCAGGATCACGCCCGGCAGCGTCTCCACCTCGATATCCAGCATCGAATCCCGCTGTGCCTGGGCGAAGTTGCGGACCTGTTCCTGGGCGAACTTGATATCGGCCAATTCGCGGTCGCTGAGTTCCGCGATCAGCCCGTCGATCTGCGCTTGGCTCAGCCGAAAGCGCTCGGGCGCGTAGCCATCGAACTTCTCCGACAAGTCCCGCACCGCCGCATCGCCGCGCGCCTCAATATCCTTCAGCGTCGCCTCCACGGCGGCGCGGACCTTGGCATCGTCCTCGGCCCGGTCAGCCTCCGATCTTGCGGTCTTCAAATGCTCGGCCATCGCACGCTCCCCTCCGGTTCGCGACCAGTCTAGGCCGCCCGCCGCCATGGTCCAAGGCGTTTTTGCATACGCTTGCAAAACAGCCAGACGTGACCCACTTGCCATTCCGTTCGACACCTTCGTTCATTGGGAACCGCGCGACTTTGGACGATGGTTACCGACGTCGCGCCGACGGTCCCGGAGACCATGATCCCCGCGCGTCTCCGCTATTCGGCGGTTGGACCAAGCCGTTTGGCGAGGAGGACGACCAAGATCACGGCGATGAGAAGAAACACCGCGCCGAGAATCCAAGCCGTGGGGGTGGAGTAGACCTCCGCAATCGCTCCCGCCAAAATCAGGCCCAACGCCGCGCCGAGTTGCTGTATCAGCGACCGCAAAGACAACATCGTGGATCGCTGGCCGTCTTCGACACATCGGTGCAAAACGCTGCTGGCTGGCGTCTCCGAAACGCCAAGGGCAACGGAATACAGGATGAAGACGAGCGCGAACCCGACGATGTCATCCTGCAAAGCCAAGGCGATCTGAACGCCCGCCAAGCATGTAAAGACCACCGCAAGGGTCACGCCGTGCCGTCGCTTGAACATCCGACTGATGCGCGGAGACAGCGACGCGCCGAATGCGATTGAAAAGAAGTAGGTCGCGGTGAGAACACCGATGATCGTGTTTGCGTACCCGTCCTCCAACATGGGCTTCGCATGGGTCGGCCAGATCACCTCGACCGGGTTGGTCGCCATCAGAAAGAACGCCAGCGCCGCCAAAAGCACCGAGAGAGCCGGATGTCGGAAGGCAAGAAGGCCAGCATCTTTGATCACCAGCGGAACGGTGGTGAACCCGTGGATCAGCGCCTCGCGGTTGAGTGGGCGCGGCTTCTCCGAAATGAAGGCAATCGTGAAGGCAAAGACCCCAAGCATCACCGCCAAGCTCGCCGCATAAGACACGTCGTAGACGCTGAACCCCAGTCCCTCTGCCAGGGATCCAAAGCGATCGGGCAGAAGGCCCCCCAAGACAGCCCCCACCGCCAGACCCATGGCATTGGCCCATTGCGCCTTCGCGAGCGCGGGTTGGACATCCACGTTGGGCGCAGCGGCCTTGAAGGTTTCGACGAACCAGGCGTCGAGCGTGCCAGATCGAAGCGCGCGGCCAAATCCGATGAACGCAAAAGAGAGGGCGAGAACGTAGAAATCGCTGGTCGACAAAAAGAGGACCAGCGAGATCAGGCTGGCGACGACGGCCGCCAGAAAAACCGGCTTTCGGCCGATATTGTCGGCTAAGCCCCCGAAGGGCAGTTCCATCGTCAATGTGGTGACGGAATAGACCCCGAACAGAAGCGAAATCTGGAACAGGTCCATGCCCCGGTCCGTCAGGGCGAGCGCCACGACGGCCACGGTCAGACCCATCGCAAAGCGGTCGAGAAACTGGTGTATCTGAAACACCCGAATGTGTCGGCGTGCCGGCGCCGTCAGCGACGCGAACAAGAAATCCGTTTCGGTTGCCATGGCCGGAGCATCGGTGTTGCCGCCGACATGCACAACGCATTTGCGCGAAACCGGAAACATAGCCGACCTCGCAGGGACGGACGGCAGCCTATGCGCGAAGCCACACGCTAAAGCCCGGCAATCCAGTCCCCCATCGCCCGGATCGCTGGGGCCGTTCCGGCCGGACTGAGGATGTCGCCCGCGATGACGTGGCGGGCCGGGTCGTCACCCGCCTCCACCTCCACACGCACCACCTCGACCGGGCCGCCCCAAGCCGCGGCGACGGTCTCGGTCACGCGGGCGTCCACCACAGCATCGTCGGGCGAGAACCAGAAGAGCGCGGGCACCGCCGCCGCCCCGAAATCCAACCCGGCGGTCCGATCGATCAGCGCCTGCAGCGGCACCGTCGCCACGGTCGGATATTCGGTCGTCCAGCTGCGCGCGTGGCCCGGGTTCTGCGGCGTGAAGCTGCGGGTCTCTCCGGCCACCCACGGCACCCAGACCCGCGCGTAGGGCCAGGACAAGAGGCGGGCCATTGGGTTGGCGAGGCGGAAATTAGGGGACACGAAAATGACACCCGCCAGCCCCTCGCGCAGGTCGGCCAGCGCAGGGTCGGCGGCCAGCATCCCCGCCAGCGTGCCACCGGTAGAGGTGCCCATGACCACCACCCGGTCGCCCAGTTGGCGGCCGATGGCCATGGCCTCTGCCAGGTCCGCGACCCAGTTGCCCGCCACGGGCTCGGCCATGGCGGCCCCGTCCCGGCCGTGACCCGCGAGGCGGGCGAAATAGAGGTTTGCGCCCAAGGCCTCGGCCACCGCATTCGGCACTGGCCGGATCTCGGCCGAGGTGGCGGAAAAGCCGTGCAGATAGACGATGGCGATGTCCGTGCGCGCCCCAGACGCCCCGGCCCAGAGGATCGTCTTGGCCGCCTCCGGCTTGAGGTCCGGCACCGTCGCCTCCCGCGCCGCCAGATAGCCGTCCAGATCGTCGGACAGCACGACGGGATCGACGCGGACATCCACCGGCTCGCGCGGGGCGAACCACCAGGCGAGGACCAGAACGACGGCAAGCCCCAGAAGGATCAAGAGAAGGCGCATGGCCCCATTCCCGCCGAGATGGATAAGCCGGTCAAGCCGTAGCGCGGGACAGAACCTCGGCCACGCTGTCCCGGATCAGCGCCAGGCAGTCCGGATCCGAGAAGCGATGGTCCGCCCCCTTGACCAATGTCAGCCGCAGATCGGGCCCCTCCGCATGGGCCAGCAGGCGATGGGCCCAGGCCTCGGGCACATCCGCGTCGGCGGTGCCCTGCAGGAAGCGGCTCGGGAACGGCAGGGGCAGAGGGTCGCGTAGGACCAGATGATCGCGGCCGTCCTCGATCAGGCGGCGCGTGATCACGTATGGCTCCCCGTAATCCGACGGCACGGCCACCCGCCCCTCGGAGAGAAGCGCCGCGCGCTGGGCCTCGGAAAAGCCGGACCAGTAGCCATCCTCGGTGAAATCCGGCGCGGCGGCGATGGTCACCAACCCCGCGATCCGCTCCGGCTGGGACCGGGCCAGCAGAAGCGCGAGCCACCCGCCCATGGACGAGCCCACCAGCACATGGCGTGCCGCCGCAGCATGGGCGATCACGGCGCGGGCATCCTCTAGCCAGCTGCCGATGCAGCCATCTTCGAACGCCCCGCCACTTTCGCCATGGCCGGAATAATCGAGGCGCAAGAAGGCCCGCCCCTGGGCCTTGGCCCAAGCCTCCAGATCCAGGGCCTTGGTACCCTGCATGTCGGACTTGAAGCCGCCCAGGAAGACCACGCCCGGTTCGTCGCCCGCGCTGGCCTCATAGGCCAAGCGATTCCCGTCGCGTTCGATGAATTGGGCCATGGGGCTCTCCTCTCGCGCCCCTCCTAGCCCGGCGCCGAGAGACCCGCAAATAGGTGACCTCTTGGTCACATGTCTTGACAGGTGACCAGAGGGTCACCTATCAGGGTGTCATGGATTCGGTCTTCAAGGCCCTTGCCGACCCATCCCGGCGCGACCTGCTGGACGCTTTGCGTCAGCAGGACGGTCAGACGCTGTCCGAACTCGAGGCAGCGCTGCCCATGTCCCGCTTCGGGGTGGCGAAGCATCTCAAGGTGCTGGAGGAAGCCGGGCTGGTGACGCGGGTGAAGCGAGGACGTTTCACCCATCACTACCTGAACGCCGTGCCCCTGGCCGAAGCGCTGGGCCGCTGGATCGAACCCTACAAAGTGGCGCCCGCTTTGCGGGGGGTGCTGGATCTGAAAACACGGCTGGAGGCATCTGCCATGAGCGACACCAAACCCGATTACGTGCTCCGCACGTTCATCCAATGCGCCCAGGACGCGCTTTGGGACGCGCTGCGCGAACCCGATGCGGCGGCGCATTACCACCCGTTCACGCCCGAGGCCGTTCGGGACGGCGACGCGCTGATCTACAAGCTGCCCGATGGCAGCGACATGCTGGTCTGCCGGGAAACGTCGGTGACGCCCAAGACCCGGATCGAGGCCGATTTCGCCCCGAAATGGTCGCCTGACATTCCCGTCTCCCGCTTCGTCTGGATCATCGACCCCCAAGGACCGCTCTGCCAGCTGACGCTGGAGCATTACGACATCCCCGAGGGTGGCGAAGGCTATGCCGAGGGCTGGGAGCGGCTGGTGGCCGGGCTCAAGACCTACCTCGAAACCGGCCAATCGGCGCGCATGGCCCCGCCAATGGAGATAGCACAATGACGGTGCTGGATCGCCCAGCACCTGACGCCAAGCCGGACTTCGTCCTGGTCACCTATATCCGGTGCAGCCACGATGCCTTGTGGGACGCGCTCACCTCTGGCGAGGCCATCGCAGCGCACCACTTCGCAGGCTTGAACGCGTCCGGCGATCTCAAGGGGGCGGATGACCGGCAGGTCTTCTCCTCCCCGCAAGGACCGGTCGTCACCCACCGGGCCGTCGAGGTCGATCCTAAATCCCGGCTCGCCTTTGCCCTCCATCCCGACTGGTCCCCGGATGTGCCCGTCTCCTACGCCGTCTTTCGATTGGAGGCGGCAGGCCCGGCCATGCGGCTGACCATGGAGCATTGGGGAAAAGGACCGTGCGGAGGAGATGCGTCCAACGGCTGGAGCCGTTTCGCGGCGTCCCTGAAATCGTGGCTTGAGACGGGAAACCGTCTCCATGTTCCAATGAGTGGAGAAGCAGCATGACCCCCGAACTCTGGTGGATGACCTGGACCGCGATCCTCGCCGGATCGCTTTGGATCCCCTACATCGTCGGCGTGAATACGGAGCCTGAGGTGGAGGGCGGCCCCGACCCGTTCCTGCGCCCGCCCGACCAACGGGCCATGCGCGACTGGGTTCACCGCGCGCACCGGGCCCATCTCAACCTGCTGGAGCAATTCTTGCCCATGCTGGCCCTGGTCCTGATCGCCCATGCCGCAGGAGTGTCGAACGGGGTGACCGTCTGGGCCACCGGCCTCTTCTTCGGACTGCGCGTGGCCCATGCGGCGGGCATGATCGGCGGCTGGGCCACCTTCCCGGTCCGGCCGCTGATCTTCACCGCGGGCTGGGCCTGCATCCTGGCGGTGGCCGCGACGATCCTGTTCGCCGCATGATCGAACCATCGGGATGCGGCGCGCGTTTACCCCGCATCCCGACCTGGAGAAGGCCATGACCGACCGCCCCGACGACCAAGCGCCCGGGAGCACCCGAGGCAAATACGACATCCCCGCCAAGCCCGCGGATGACTTCGCCATCGACGCCTTGGGCGGAAAGACCATGCGGGGCCGACAGCAGCCCACGCCCGACGCGGGACAGGGATCGTCCGAGGCTCAATCCGACGATTGATCCCCGCCGCGGAACCCGGTGGCCACCACGAACTTCTCGGAACTGTCGGACCGGCTTGCACCCGGTTTCACATTGGCGACCTTGGTGAAGCGCTGCTTGAGCCGCTTCTGCAGCTCGCCCTCGGCACCACCCGCCAGCACCTTGGCCACGAATGTCCCGCCTGGCGACAACACGTCGAAGGCAAGTTCCGCCGCCGCCTCGCAAAGCGCGATGATCCGCAGGTGATCGGTCTGTTTGTGGCCCGAGGAGGCGGCGGCCATGTCCGACATCACCACATCCGCCGAACCGCCAAGCCATGTCTTCACCTGCTGGTCCGCACCCTCCGCCATGAAGTCCAACACGTGAAGCTCCGCCCCCGGAATGGGCTCCACCTCCTGCAGGTCCAGCCCGATCACCCGACCATGCGGCTTGCCCGCCTGTCCGCCCTCGGCATTCACGCGCGGCACCGCCACCTGGCACCACCCGCCCGGCGCGCAGCCCAGATCCACGACCCGAGCGCCCGGAACCAGAAAGCGATACTTGTCGTCAAGCTCCATGATCTTGAAGGCGGCCCGGCCGCGATATCCTTCCGCCTTGGCCCGCTGGACGTAAGGATCGTTCAACTGCCGCTCCAGCCACAGCTTGGAGGACAGCCGCCGCCCCCGCGCCGTCTTGACCTTCACCGTGAGGTCACGCCGTCCCCGGCCAGAATTATTGCCCGTCTTCTTCGCCATGTGCCGCAGATAAACAGGTTTCACGCGAAGGGAACCACCCATGCAGCCAGCCCCAACCGCTCCGCCGTCCGATCCGCTGTGTAGAGCTTTCACGGAAGGCCCTTCGCGACATGACCCGCAGCTGACCTAGAACGGTCCGTCCTCCAGCACGCCATCCCCGGACATCTGCGCGTAGAGCAGTCCTTCGCGCAGGCCTCGGTCGGCCACCGACAGACGGTCGGTGGGCCAGACCCGCAAGAGCGCCTGCAGGATCGCCGCGCCCGACATGATCAGTGCGTGGCGGTCGCGGCCGATGCGGGGATCGTTGCGCCGGCCGTCCGGCCCCATGGCCAGGTAGCCACGGATCACCCGGTCGATCTGGCTAGTGGTCATCCTGAGCCCGTCCACCTTGTTGCGATCGTAGCGGCGCAGGTTGAGATGGGTCGCGGCCACCGTCGTCACGGTCCCGGACGTGCCGATGATCTGGAAACCCGGATCGCTGTCGCCCGCCGCATCCTCGTAGGGGGAGAACTCCTGAAGGCATTCCTCGAAATGCCAGGACATCAGCGCAAACCGGGCCGCGTCGTCCGTCACGTCGCGGAACTGGTCCTTGAGCGTCGCCACGCCCAACGGGATCGAGATCCAGTCCACCACCTTGGCCGCCGGGAACGGGTCGTCCGCGCCCGGCGTGAAGCCTTGGTGCAGGCGCATGATCGCCCGGCTCCGCTCTAGACGAGGCACGCGGGTCAGGTCGATCCAGACCAGTTCGGTGGAGCCGCCGCCGATATCGACAACCAGGAGTTGCTCGCTTTTCGTGGAAACCAACGGCGCGCAGGAGACGACGGCCAGCCGCGCCTCTTCCTCCGGCTCGATAATCTCCAGCGGCAGGCCGGTCTCGCGGTCCACAAGATCGATGAACTCATCGGCATTGGTGGCGCGGCGGCAGGCTTCGGTCGCGACAAGGCGCATCCGGCTGACCTCGTGCGTCTCCAGCTTCCGGCGGCAGATCTTCAGCGCCCCGATCGTCCGCGCCATGGAGGACCGGCTCAGCCGACCGGACTGCTCCAACCCATTGCCCAGCTGGACCGATTTCGAAAAACTGTCGACCACATGGAGTTGGCTACCCTTGGGCTGTGCGATCAGCATCCGGCAGGAATTGGTCCCCAAATCGAGCGCGGCATAAAGTTCGGCCGGGTCGGGCCGGTGGGCGGGGTCGGGTCGGGCGACAGGGCCTGGACCGGCGGCTTTGGGGCCTGGCACGGTCCGGCCTCGGTGAGCCGGATGGTCCGGTGGCATGTGCGCCTCCGCATGTCTGGTTGCCATCAGGTTAAACCGGGCCCGGCGCTTCGGGCAAATGGATTCAAGTTGGTCATGAGGGATTCGATGGCAAGGCCCCCTCGCCCGTTGGTCGTGGCCACGCTAGACGTCCCGTGTCGCCATCGGGCGGCGCCGCGTCGATAAGGGACCGCTTGGTGCCCTATCGCATCCCTATATCTCGCCCAAAGCGAGGAGGATCCATGGCCCAGATCACGGTCGTCTATTGGCGGGACATCCCCGCCCAGGTCATCGCGGGAACCGGTCGCCGGGCGGCCAAGGTGCCCCTGCCCGAACGGTTCGAACAGGCCATCGACCGCGCCGCCATGGTGTCGGGTGCAGCCGAAACGGATGCCTATCTGTCGGAATGGCGCAAGGTCGCCGAGGGCGAGGTGCCAGGCTCCGACCAGGAAGCGGCTGCGGCCCGCGCGGCGTCACTTGAGGCAGACTGGCCCGGCGAGCGGCTGAAGGCCGTCGCTCTGGCCGGCGGACGCGAGGCAGCGTGATGGCGATCTTGGGATTTCGCAAACAGACGGTAGTCGAGACGGATCCGGTGCTCGCCGCCTTCCTCAAGGGCGCCTCCATCGAGGTCATGCCCCGCACGGCAGCCAAGATCGCCGATTTCCGGGAGCTGCTGCCCCAGGGCACGCGTGTCTACATCGCCCATATCGAGGGCACCCCGATTGAAGACATGGTCTCCACCGCCGCGCGTCTGCGGACCGAAGGGATGGAGCCCATGCCCCATTTCCCCGCTCGCATCATCGCCGACCGCACCACGCTGGACGACTGGATCGCCCGCTATCGCGGCGAGGCGGGCGTCGATCAGGCCCTGATCCTGGCGGGCGGCGTGCCGGAGCCCATGGGCGATTTCGCGACGTCGATGGAGCTGCTCTCCTCCGGCGCGTTCGACGGATTCAAACGCCTGCACGTCGCGGGCCATCCCGAAGGAAACCGCGACATCGACCCCGATGGCAGCGTGAAGAACGTCTCGGACGCGCTTGATTGGAAGCAGAAATTCTCCGAACGCAGCGATGCGGAGATGGCCATCGCCACGCAATTCTGCTTCGAGGCCGCGCCGGTCATTGCGTGGGCCGACGCGATCCGGTCAGCAGGCGTCGACCTGCCCGTCCATATCGGCGTGGCGGGCCCAGCCAAGCTACAGACGTTGATCAAGTTCGCCATCGCCTGCGGTGTCGGTCCATCCCTGCGCGTGCTGCAAAAGCGCGCGGCGGACGTGACCAAGCTGCTCTTGCCCTTCGAACCCACCGAAGTGCTGACGGCGCTGGCCCATCACAAGGCGGCGCATCCCGATTTCAACGTCGAGATCGCCCATATCTTCCCGCTGGGCGGCATCACGGCCTCCGCCGATTGGCTCCAATCCCACACGAAAGAAACTGCATGACGCGCACCGTTCTCGAATCCAAATCCAAGACGGTCGTGATCGGCTTTGATGAACCGTTCTGCGTCATCGGCGAGCGGATCAACCCCACCGGCCGCAAGAAGCTGGCCGCCGAGCTGGAGATGGACGACTTCTCCACTGTGGAGAAGGACGCCATCGAGCAGGTGGCCTGCGGCGCCATGGTGCTGGACGTCAATTCCGGGGCGGTCTTCACCAACAAGATGGCCGAGGATCCGCGCTATGCGGACAACAATTTCGTCGAGCCGATGCTGATGCCCCAGCTCATCGAACGGGTGCAGGCGCTGGTGGACGTGCCGCTTTGCATCGACAGTTCGGTGCCGGGCGCGCTGGAGAACGGGTTGGAAGCGGCTGAAGGACGCCCCCTGCTGAACTCCGTCACCGGGGAGGAGGAGCGGCTGGAGATCGTCCTGCCGCTGGTCAAGAAGTACAACGTGCCGGTGGTCGCGATCTCCAACGACGATACCGGCATCAGCGAAGACCCGGACGTGCGCTTTGCCGTCGCCAAGAAGATCGTGGAGCGCGCAGCCGATCACGGCATCCCCGCCCATGACATCGTGGTCGATCCGCTGGTCATGCCCATCGGCGCCATGGCCACGGCCGGGCAGCAGGTCTTCGCCCTTGTCCGTCGTTTGCGCGACGAATTGGGCGTGAACACCACCTGCGGCGCGTCGAATGTGAGCTTCGGCCTGCCCAACCGGCATGGCGTGAACGCGGCCTTCCTGCCCATGGCCATCGGTGCGGGCATGACGAGCGCGATCATGAACCCGATCCGCGCGCAGGAGATGGAGGCCGTGAACGCGGCCAACCTCTTGATGAACCACGACCCCAATGGCGGCGCCTGGATCGGCTTCGCCCGTGTGTTGGAGGCGGTGAAGGCAGGCACGCCCTTCGCCGAAGCCGCCAGGGCGGCGGCATCCGGGGACGGCGGAGGCCGCACGGGGCGGCGTGGCGGACGGCGTCGGGCTTAGGACGTCGGCAACCATGGAGCGGTAGCCGTGGGATATGACACTGAACAGAGTGCGGAACGACCCGGATGGCGGGATCCGGCTGATCTTCTCCTCGAAGGCCGCGACGCAGGGCGGCGTCGTCCGGCGCAACGCTGGCTGGGTCGCCCGCGAGGTTGGGGAGGCCCGATTGGCGGCAGAGGTGCGTCGCCGCGGCTTCCATATGGTCCGAAGCGGAAACCAATATGTGATCCTCTGCCATCCCGGCGGCATGCAGGTGATCTGCTAGGGCCATTCTTCGCAGAAGAATGGTGGCCAATCTTCCGCGTACATCGGTGCGTGCGGTGAGCGATCCGAAGGTCGTCTTCACGCCCTCGGGCAAGCGTGGCGAGGTTCCGGCGGGCACGACGGTGCTGGCGGCGGCGCGGCAATTGGGTGTCGATCTCGACAGCGTCTGCGGCGGGCGCGGCATCTGTTCCAAATGTCAGGTGCAACCGGGCCGCGGGGACTTCCCGAAATTCGGCCTCTCGGTGGAGGCGGATGCCCTGTCGGAGGTGAACGCGGTCGAGCGGCGCTATGATGAGAAGCGCGGTCTCGCCACCGGGCGCCGTCTCGGGTGCCAGGCGCAGATCCGGGGCGATGTCGTGATCGACGTGCCGCCCGAGAGCCAGGTCCACCGCCAGGTGGTCCGCAAAGCGGCCTCCGCCCGGCCCATCGTCATGGACCCGGCCACGCGGCTTCATCTGGTCCGGGTAGAAGAGCCGGACATGGATGCGCCGTCGGGCGATCTGGAGCGGCTGCGCGCGGCCTTGCGCGATCAATGGGGGCTGGAGGGACTTACGATGCCCCTGCCCGTTCTGCAGACGCTGCAGAAAGTGCTGCGCAGAGGCGACTGGCAGGTGACCGTCGCGGTGAACCACGATGCGCGCGCAGTGACAGGCCTTTCGCCCGGCTACCGGGAGGCGCCGGTTCTGGGCCTCGCCGTCGATCTGGGCTCCACCACCATCGCGGCCCATCTCTGCGATCTGGCCACGGGCGAGGTACTCGCCTCGGCTGGGGTGATGAACCCGCAGATCCGGTTCGGCGAGGACCTGATGAGTCGGGTCTCCTACGCCATGATGAATGCTGGCGGCGACCGGGAGATGAGCACGGCGGTGCAAGAGGCGCTGAACGGTCTGGCCATCGGTCTCGCCGCAGAGGCGGGCGTGCCGCCCGCGGACATCCTGGAGGCGGTGATCGTCTGCAACCCAGTCATGCACCACCTGCTCTTGGGCATCGACCCGGTGGAGCTGGGACAGGCGCCGTTCGCACTTGCCACATCGGACGCGCTGCGCCTCTCCGCGCGGGAGATTGGCCTGACGGGCATCGGCGCGGGCGCGCAGGTCTACCTGCTGCCCTGCATCGCGGGCCATGTGGGCGCGGATGCGGCAGCAGTGGCCCTGTCGGAGGCGCCGGACCAGGCGGAAGAGATGACGCTGGTCGTGGACGTGGGCACCAATGCGGAGATCCTGCTAGGCAATCGCGAGGGGCTTTTGGCCTGCTCCTCGCCCACGGGCCCGGCTTTCGAGGGGGCGCAGATCAGCGCGGGCCAGCGGGCCGCGCCAGGCGCCATCGAACGGGTGCGGATCGACCCCGAGACGAAGGAACCGCGCATACGTGTGATCGGCGTGGACCTTTGGTCGGACGAACCGGGCTTCGACAACGCGGTGGCGGCCACCGGGATCACCGGCATCTGCGGGTCGGGCATCATCGAGGCGGTGGCCGAGATGCGGATGGCGGGCATCGTGGATGCGTCGGGCCTGATCGGGTCGGCCGAGCAGACCGGGACCGCGCGCTCGGAGGCGCAGGGGCGTACCCATTCCTATCTGCTTTGGGAGAACGGCGGTCGGCGCATCTTCGTGACGCAGGGCGACATCCGGGCAATCCAGCTGGCGAAGTCGGCGCTCTATGCCGGGGCGCGTCTGCTGATGGATGAGGCGGGCGTGGAAAGCGTGGATAGGGTGACGCTGGCCGGGGCGTTCGGGGCGCATATTTCGCCGCTGCACGCCACCGTGCTGGGGATGATCCCCGACGCGGCGCAGGACAAGGTGACGAGCGCGGGGAACGCCGCCGGGCATGGGGCGCGAATGGCCCTCTGCTCCATGGCGGACCGCAGGCGGATCGAGGGGCTCGTGCGGGAGATCACGAAGATCGAGACGGCGGTGGCGCCACGCTTCCAAGAGCATTTCGTGGCGGCCAACGCCCTGCCCCATGCCGTCGATCCATTCCCGGAATT
The DNA here is from genome assembly GCA_039199335.1 of Pseudomonadota bacterium. GTDB lineage: Bacteria > Pseudomonadota > Alphaproteobacteria > Rhodobacterales > Rhodobacteraceae > Jannaschia. The sequence continues at coordinate 31,081 of JBCCSY010000008.1, read as the reverse complement.
ACGGAAAGCAACGGTGCTTCCGGACGTGTCCTTCAACGTCAATGGCGAGGGCCGCGCCCGACGTCGGCGGCGCTAACGACGCGCGTCGCGCCACGCCGGGGTGGGATCGCGGCGCGGGTGCTGTCTTTGGAGGACATCTGTCTCGGAACGGCGGATATGCCCCATGGTCGATGAAACCGGCGCCGCGCCTGATCGGGCGGGCGGGCCGTGCTACGGGGCTTTCGGCCCCGCAATCCTGCCCCCGAGGTTGACCCCGGAGTGATGCCGGCGGGCTGGATTTGGCCCGTCGTTTCTATCGTGTCGCGACGGGAGAGGGTTCTGGGCACGAGCGGTTAACGGAGGGTGAACGGGTCTGCGAAAAATGGGGGTGTTCACCCACGCTGCGGGCCCGATGCCTCTGCGACCCGCGCGAAAACGGCGCGGAACTGTCGTTCCAACTCCTCCTGGGTGACGAAGCCGATATGGGGCGTGGCGATGACGTTCGGGTTCGTCAGAAGGGGGTGGGCCGGATCGGTTAGCGGCTCCGTCTCGAAAACATCAAGCGCGGCGTGGCCGGGGCGACCGGCGGCGAGCGCCGCCTCCAGGGCGCCGGGTGCGATCAGGCCGGCGCGGGAGGTGTTCACCAGACAGGCGGAGGGCTTCATGCGGGCCAGGTCCTCAACCGTGACCATGCCGCGCGTCTCGGCCACGAGGCGGACATGGAGGGAGACGATATCGGCCTCCGCGAAGAAGGCGGCGCGGCTGGGCGCGACTTTCCCGCCTTCGGCCACCACCCGGGCGCGGGCGGCGTCGCTGCCCCACCAGACGACGTCCAGCCCAAGCGCCTCGGCATAGCCCGCCACGGCGCGGCCGATGCGGCCATGGCCCCAGAGGCCCAGCCGCAGCCCGCGCAGGGTGCGGCCCACTCCGGATTGCCAATGCCCGGCGCGGAGGCTTGCCAACTGTCGCGGCAGGCGCTTGGCCCAAGCGAGGATCAGCGCCAGCGCATGCTCCGCCGCCGCATCGGGCGGTGTGGCCCCGGCCTTGACCGCTTCGACCCGGATGCCACGGGCGGCGCAGGCATCGAGGTCGATATGCCCCGTCGCACCGGCCAGCGCGATCACGCGCAGGTTCGGCAGGCGGTCCAAGAGCTCGGTCCCGATAGCGGTGCGTTCGCGAAAGAGGATCACCGCCTCGGCCTCAGCGATGCGGGCGGCGAGGTCGGCGGGGTCCGGGTGGTGCCCGGTCAGGACAGTGACGTCGTGGTCCGCCAGCAGATCGAAACAAGGCAGCTCGCGCAACGTGTCGCCCCAATCGTCGAGGATGGCGATCTTCACGGCCAGACGCCCTCGGGGATCATCACCTCGCCCCGCGCGATCAGGCGCGCGGAGCGGGTGAGACCGGTGGAGCGGACGGCAAAGGGGTCGCGCGTGACCTCCATCAGCACGTCGAGCTGGCCCATCGGATGTTCCAGAGTGACGATGCCGCCGGTCTTGTCGCAGAGCCCGTCCGCCACCGAGCCGGGCATCAGCGCGCAGGCGGCGAGGCATTGCGCGCCGGTGACGGCCACAGTCGGATGGGTCTTCCACGGCATGAAGTAGCGCACGGCCAGATCTCCTCCCGCGCGGGCTTGCGCCACGAGGCCGAACTTCGGGACCACGGATTTGGAGACGTCACCCATGCCCATCGCGGCCCCTGCGGCGCGGCGGACCGCCTCCATCCGGGCGAAGAAGGCGCTGTTCTCATCCAATGCCGCGCGCGTCTCATGGCCGGTCAGGCCGAAATCCTCCGCCTGCGCGATGACCATGGGCATCGCCACGTCGAGGCAGGTGACCTCCACCCCCTCGATCCGGTCGCGGGCCGAGCCGGTGGGCAGCATCTGCCCCGTCGATCCCCCGACTACGTTCGAGAAGGCCAGTGTCACCGGCGCAGCCGTGCCGGGCACGCCGTCGACCACCTGGTCGCCCGCATAGGTGACGGCGCCGCCGGGCGTCTGGACCACGGCCCGGACCGTGGCGCCGGTATTCACCGCACGGATACTTACCGGTGTCTCGCCGTCTTGCGCGGGCACCAGCCCCATCTCGATGGCGGCGGGGGCAACGGCCACCAGCATGTTGCCGCAAGTGGGGGCGTAGTCGACGGCGCGCTCCTCCACGGCGACCTGGGCGAAGAAGTAATCCACGTCGATGCCGGGCACCTCAGAGGGGGAGAGCATGACCACCTTGGTCGTCACCGCCGCGCCGCCGCCGATGCCGTCGATATTGAGCGGGTGGCCGGCGCCGACGGCTCCGATCAGGACGTCGGACAGCCTCTCGCGATCCTCGGGCAGATCGGCGCGATTGAAGACCGGGCCGCGGGAGGTGCCGCCGCGGAAGAAATGGTAGGGGATGGCGCGTTGCATCACTTCTCCAGCGTGATGGAGATGCGGCGGTTGCTCTTGCCCTTGTTCTCGATCTTCCCGATGGCGACCGCGCCGATCTCGGCGGTGGACCGGACATGGGTGCCGCCGCAGGGCTGCAGATCCACGGGCGCCTCCTCGGGACCGATGCGAACCAGGCGGATATGGCCCGCGCCGCGTGGTGGTTGAACGGAGAGGGTCTTCACGAGGCCCGGATTGGCATCCAGTTCGGCCTCGGTGATCCAGCGTTCGCCCACGGGATGGTCGGCCGCGATCAGGCAGGCCATCTCGGCGGCGATGCCCTCGCGGTCATGGGTCACCTCGGGCATGTCGAAATCCAGACGGCTTTTCTGCGCGCCGATCTGACCGCCGGTCACAGGCAGGGGCACGACGACGGAGAGCAGATGCAGCGCGGTGTGCATCCGCATGTGGCGGTGGCGGGTTTCCCAGTCGAGGTGGAGGGTGACGTCGGTGCCCTCCGGCGGCGGCGGGCCGTCGAGCTTATGCAGGGGACCGTCCTCGCCCTTCACGGTGTCCGTCACAAGGACTTCGCCCCCCGTCCAGGTCAGGCGCCCGGTATCGCCCGGCTGCCCCCCGCCACGCACGTAGAACAGGGTGCGGTTCAGCACCACAGCGCCGTCGGGCCCCTGCCCCGTCACGCGGGCTTCGGCCTCGCGCAGATAGGGGTCGTCGCGGAACAGGAGTTCGGTCATGTGGCCTCCGGGGCGTGGAGCGTTTCTGGATTGCGCAGCCAGACATCCCGCTGCGCGAAGGGGATCTCGATCCCCTCTTCGGTGAAGCGGGCGGCGATCTGGTGGTTCAGTTCCGAGCGGACGGTCACGATGAAGAGGATGTCGCGCAGCACGATCCGGCAGAGGAAATCGAGGCTGTCGGCCCCGAAGCCTTCGAAGGTGATCAGGGGCGGCGGGTTCAGGACGACCATGGGATGGGCCTCCACGATCTCGCGCAGGATCGCGTCGACCTTTCGCGTGTCGGTGCCGTAGGCGACGCCCACCGGTAGCAGCAGCCGCCCGGCCGAGTTGCCCAACGTATAATTGGTGACGACGCCCGAGATCAGATCGGCATTCGGAATGATGACGTCCTGGCGGTCGAAAGTCTCGATCCGGGTGGAGCGGACGGAGATCTGGCGCACGAAGCCGTCCATGCCGTTTACGTTGATCCAGTCGCCGATCTTGATGGGCCGCTCGATCAGCAGGATGATGCCCGACACGAAGTTCTGCACGATGGTTTGAAGACCGAAGCCCACGCCCACCGACAGGGCACCGGCGACGATGGCAAGCCCACCCAAGTCGATGCCGGCAGTGGTGATGGCCAACAGTGCGGCCAGCGTGATCCCAACATAACCGGTGCCCGACAGGATGGCGTTGGTGCCACCGGCGTCGAGGCGGGTCTTGGGCAGGACAGAGCTGCGCAGCACGCCCTTCAGAAGTCGCGTGGCCAGAATGCCGATGACCAGGACGATCGCGAAGATCAGAAAGTTCTCGGGCGAGATCCGCGTCTCGCCCACGCGGAAGCCGCGCAGGAAAGCCGCCCACCATTCGCCCAGCGTCGAGGGCCGGACACCCCAGATCAGCGCGAAAAGCGGCAGGGCGGCCATGGCCAGCACGAGGCCGATCAAGGTCGGGATCAGGGCTTCGCGCCCGCCCTCCCGGTCGCCGCTCAGCGCGGCGTAGATATCCGAGACCAGCGTCTGCGCGATCCCGATGATCGCGATCAGACCGAGGGAGAAGGCCGTGGGCCAAACCGTGGCCAAGCCGAGATTGACGTAGCCCAAGGCCGCCACCAGCGGCCCAGCGATGCCCACGAGAAAGACGACCCGACCGGTCAGCCGCATCACCTGCGCCCAAAGCCCGATGCTCTCGCTGTCGTCTTGGTCCTTGCGCCCTTCCGACAGGAAAAGCTGGCCCAGACGGGTCATGGTCAGCCCGGCGAGAACAAGCAGGACGAAATGCAAGACGGGCCGGGAGGTCGCCAGATCGTCGCCGCTCTGGGTGATCTGCTCGACCAACATCCCCAGCGCAAACAGGACGCCCAGTGCGATCGCGTGGAACCGGCCTTCGCGGCGACGTTCCGGGGCGACCGGCAGGATGGCAGGCGCCGTCTCGCGTGCGGGGAACACCTGATAGCCGATCCAGCGCGCCGAGAGGATGACGAACCCCATCGTCGGGACAAGCCAGGTCAGGATGTCGATCCGAAGGCCCTGGGCACCCATCAGTGTCAGGATGCGCATCAACGCGGCCAGACCCAGAACGGGAAGGATCAGTCGCGCGAAGGAAATCATCATAAGGGCCAGGCGCATGGCCGGGCTTGCCGCCTCGAACGGGGCCAGCCGATGGCGCAGATGGCGCAGCCAGACGCCCGAGCGCCAGAGCAGGACGAGGGCGAGCAGGGCCAGCCCTCCGATCTCGACCCAGCGTTCCAGCCAGACTGCGCGGGCGGTTGGGGTCGCGAAGGGCGCCCAGGTATCCGCGCCAAGGGCGCCGAACCAGATCGCCGTCTGCGCGATCGCGGGCGGCCAAAGGGTCGGGTTCAAGGGGCTGGCATCGCGCCGCAGGACGGCCTCGGTTCGGCTGGCATCGATCAGGCGATCGGTCTCCGCGACCAGCGCATCGGCTTCCGCAAAGGCGGCCTGGGCCTCGCGCACCGGCAAGAGCAGCTGGTTGAGCTGCGCTTGCAGCGCCGCGCGCTGTTCCGCGATGCCGGGCGCTTCCGTCTCGCCCTCGGCCGGGGCGGGACCAAGCGCATCGATCTGTGCTTGGATCGCTGCGATCCGGGTGGCGTTTGTGTCTTCGGCTGCGGCGAAACGGTTCCGCCAATCCACCAGGTCGGCGCGCAATTCTTCCAACGCCTCTGCCGACGCCACGCCACGGCCCAACACGGTTTCGGCCCGTTCCGTCACAGCGGACCATTCCGCTTGATCGGGCATCTCGTCCTGGGCCCAGCTTGCGAGTGCAAGGCCGAGCCAGAGGACGAGCGCCGCGAGGAAGCGCATCATTCGAAGACCGTCGGCACCTCGGCGTCCGGCCCGTCCAGCCAATGTGGCACGGGCAAGCCCTTTTCCTTCAGGAAGGCGGGGTTCCAGAGTTTCGACTGATAGCGGGAGCCGTAATCGCACAGGATCGTCACGATCGTATGCCCCGGCCCCATCTCGCGCGCCATCTTGACCGCACCGCCGATATTCACGCCCGTGGAACCGCCCATGCAGAGCCCTTCATGTTCCAGCAGGTCGAAGACGATGGGCAGCGCTTCCGCGTCGGTGACCTGGCAGGCGAAGTCGGGCGTGAAGCCTTCGAGGTTGGCGGTGATCCGGCCCTGCCCGATCCCTTCGGAGATGGAGCCGCCTTCGGATTTCAGCTCGCCCTGGGTGTAGAAGTTATAGAGCGCGGCGCCCATCGGGTCGGCGATCCCGACTTTCACGCCCTTGGGCTGCAGCACCTGGGCCACCCCCGCCACGGTGCCGCCGGATCCGGCCGCGCAGATGAAGCCATCCACCTTGCCCCCGGTCTGGTCCCAGATCTCGGGTGCGGTGCTGTCCACATGGGCCTGGCGGTTGGCCACGTTGTCGAACTGGTTGGCCCAGATGGCGCCGTTGGGCTCCGTCTCGGCCAGCTTGGCCGCCAGTCGGCCGGAATAGCGGACGTAGTTGTTCGGGTCGCGATAGGGCTTTGCGGGTACCTCCACCAAGGTCGCGCCGGCCAGACGCAGCATGTCCTTCTTTTCCTGGCTCTGGGTTTCGGGGATGACGATGACCGTCTTGAAGCCCATCGACGCGCCCACGAGGCTGAGGCCGATGCCGGTATTGCCCGCCGTGCCCTCCACGATGGTACCGCCCGGCTTCAACTGACCTTTCGCGACGGCGTCGCGGATGATCCAGAGCGCGGCGCGGTCCTTGACCGACTGGCCGGGATTCATGAATTCCGCCTTGCCCAGGATCTCGCAGCCCGTTTCCTCGCTGACGCGGTTGAGGCGGATGAGGGGGGTGTTGCCGATGGCGGCGGCGAGGTCTTTGTGGATGGTCAAGGCAGCCTCCCGGAGCGTGGCCCGTCCGGTCTAGACGTCGCCCTGACCCCGTTCAAGGCGAAGCGCGTCCCGGTTCAATGCGATCCATTGCGCGGACAGGATCAGAGGCCCATTCGCGGCCTCGCCGCTGGCAACCATGTCCATCAGCTTCTCGAAGGGGATCACATGGGTGCGGATATCCTCGCCCTCCTCCGCCAGACCGGCCGTGCCGGACATATCTTCGGACAGCTCGGTGATGGCGATGTAGGAATGAAGCATCTGCGCCAACCCGCCAGGGCTCGGATAGTAACGGGCCACCAAACGCAGCGCGTCCGCCGTGACCTCCAGCCCCGCTTCTTCACGCAGTTCGCGCAGGGCGGCCGTCTCGGCTGTCTCCCCCGCGTCGATCAGACCGGCAGGCGGCTCGGTCGTCCAGGGGTTCAGATCGCCCTTCGCCAACATGCCAGCCCGGATCTGCTCCACCAGCAGGACCAGATCGCGCGCCGGATCATAGGGCAGCATCGTGGCCGCATCGGTGACCGTGCTGACGGCGCGCTTGATCGGTCCGGACCGCGTGCCGTCGAAACGTGGATGATCGAAATGCCATTCCTCGACCCGGTGGAAGCCCTCGTATGGATAGTCGACGCGCGCGACCTGCACGTCGTCGCGCCCGAAGGCGGGGGCCAGGCTGGCCGGGCGGCCGCGCAGCCCGGCCTGGGCGATGCTTTCGGCGCGGGCCTGCAACCAGCCCATCCGGGCCCGCAGATCATCCGGGGTTTCGCGACCGGCCGCGCGCAAGATCTCTTGCGCCGCGATCCTGGTGCGGGTACCGTGTCGCGCCGTCCAATCGGACAGATCCCAGGCCCCGGCCCCTTGGGCGGGCGCGTCGTAGACCAAGGCTTCCACAGCGGCGCCGTCGCATTGGACCAGCACGTCCCGGCGCGTATAGCCGAAGGACGCCTCGTAGAAGTCCAGCCGATCCAGCGCCTCCGCATCGAGCGGGTCGGTCAGGTCGCCATCCGCACCGGTTCCTGCAACGAGGACCGGCCAATCCCCCTCGACCGAGCGCAGGACCGCGTGACCCGGCAGACGCGCGGGACGAACGGGAAGATCACGCCCGGCGATATCCGCGCGCAGCGCCGCCCAGCGAAGCGTTCCGAACAGGAACAGTCGGCTCAATGAGAGTTGCGGCCAACGATGCCGCCGATCAGCCCAACAAGGGCACCGCCGCCAAACAGAGTTCCAAGCACGACCGGGTTCGCCACCAGGTTCACATCGTCCCAGATGAAGCCCAGCATCGCATTCATGGCCGCGCCCACTTCGGTGTAGGTGCTGTCGAGCGAACGGATGATCATCTCGTAGAAGCCGTGAAGGACGATGCCCAAAGCCAGGAAGACAAAGGCCGCCGCCACGCCCGCCGTGATCGCCACCGTCACCGTCGTGCCGCGGTTCATGCGGCCGGTCGTGGCCCGGCCAATCACCTTCCAGCCGATGATCAGGCCCATGAACGCCATCACCTCGCGCAGGCGCCCCACGGAGGAGCCGTCCGGCAGCACCTCCCGTACGATCGTCTCGCCGGTCCACCAGGCAAGAGCGGCGAAAAGAATGGCCGAGACGAGCTTGGCGGGGGTGGGCATTAGCTGGGTTTCCGGACCGTCATCTGTATCACGTCGCACATTCCGTATTCGAACGCGCCCGCGCAAGAGGTCAGGTACAGGTTCCACATTCGTCGGAACCGGTCGTCAAAGCCCAGCGCCGCCACCTCGTCCCAGCGTTCGTTGAAGCGGTCGAACCAGCGGCGCAAGGTGATGGAATAGCCCTCGGCGAAGCTGAGACTGTCCCGCTCTTCCAGCCCCGCGCGGCTAACTTCCTGGGACAGGCGATGGGGCGCGCCCAGGAAACCACCCGGAAAGATGTATTTCTGGATGAAGTCGACGGAGCCGTTGTAGATGTCCCAACGCCAATCGGGGACGATGATGATCTGCAGGCTCGCCAGGCGTCCAGGCCGCAGGCGGTCCCGCAGGGTGTCGAAATAGGCGGGCCAGTATCTCTGGCCCACGGCCTCGAACATCTCGATACTCGCAATCCCGTCGTAAGTTCCTGTTTCGTCGCGGTAATCTTGCAACTTGAACGTCACGAGATCGGACAAGCCGGCCTTCTCGATCCGAGCCTGGGCAAAGGCCAACTGTTCGCGGCTAAGGGTGAGGCCAGTCACCTTCAGCCCCCGTTGCCCCGCGGCGTATTCGGCAAAGCCACCCCAGCCGCAGCCGATCTCCAGCACGTGATCGCCGGGGCCCACATCCATCCTGTCGACGATGGAGGCGTATTTGGCGATCTGTGCCGCCTCCAGGCTTTCCTGACCGTTCTCGAACATCGCGGCGGAATAGGTCATCGTCTCATCCAGCCACAAATTGTAGAACCGGTTTCCCAGGTCGTAATGGGCGGAGATGTTCCGTTTCGCCTGGCGCCGTGTGTTGCTGTGAAGCCAGAAACGCACTTTTTCGTAGGCGCGAACGAAGGCGATTCCCGGTACTTGCTGGATCAGGACGGCGCCTTCCTTGTTGATCAGGTCGAATACCGCCTGAAGGTCGGGCGTGCGCCACCAGCCATCCATATAGCCCTCGGTGAAGCCAAGGTCGCCATCGCGGATGAACCGCGCGAAGAGGCCGTCATTGAGCACTTCGATCTCGGCCACCGGGCCGGGCGCGGCCCCTTCGATCCGGAAGCGCCGTCCGTCGGGCAAGAGAATGTCCAGGCGTCCAGACGTGATCCGGCTGCCCAGTTCAAAGGCCTGCCGAAAGTATCGCGGCAGACCGCGCTGGCCCTCCAGCGTCGTTATCGCGTCCATATTTCCCCCAATGTCTTAATCCAAAGACAAGCACCCCTGACATGTCTCGTGCAAGCCTAACCTGTCATTCCGCTGCGACGCGGTTGGAATAGGCGTCCAGCGCGCGGCTCCGCCCCTCCGAAAGGCCGACGACCGGCTCCGAGGGATAGGCTTGTCCTGGCTGCTGGCGCCAACTCTCCGGAATGGCGTCGAACCATTGCAGAGCCGCCTCGGTCGGTTCGGCACGACCCTCCGCCAACCAACGCCGTCGATAGCCCCCCTTCGGATCGAACTTGTCTGCCTGGGTCTCCGGGTTGAAAATGCGAAAGAAGGGAGAGGCATCTGGCCCCGACCCCGCCGTCCACTGCCATCCCATGGCATTGGAGGCCGGATCCCAATCCACCAGGCAATCGGCAAACCAATCGAGACCCACTTTCCAATGGGTCATAAGGTGCTTGGTCAGGTAGGAGGCGACCAGCATCCGCGCCCGATTGTGCATCCGCCCCGTGACGTAAAGCTCGCGCATGGCGGCATCGACGATGGGCAACCCGGTCTGGCCGCGCCGCCAGGCTTCGGCCTGTGAATTGTCGTCACGCCAGGGAAAGGCATCCCATTCCGGGCGCCAATTCTCCGATGTCAGCCGGGGCGTGTGATAGGCTAGGTGATGGGCGAAATCGCGCCAGACCACCTCCTTCAAGAAGGTCTCGGCCCCCGGCGCACCCGCCTCAAAGGCCTTCCGTCCAGCCGCCCAGCAGGTGCGGGCGCTGATTTCGCCATAGGTCAGGTTCTCGCTCAGACCCGATGTGCCGTCCTCGGCCATCATGTCGCGCGCTTCCTGATAAGCACCGACCTTGGTCTCGATGAAGTCGTCCAGGCGTTCCCGCGCGGCCAGCTCGCCCACACGGACATGGCCTACCACGACGTCCGCGCCGCGCCGCATGGCCCGGCCCAGATCCCAATCGGCCAGATCGTCGCCATCGGGCCAGGATTTCGGCGGCGTCAGCGCCTCGACCGGCCCCAGAGGGTCGCCAGGATCGCGGTCGCGGACCGATTTCCAGAACGGCGTATAGACCTTGTAGAAGCCGCCCGATCCGGTCTCCACCGTCCAGGGCTCATGCAGGACATGGCCGTTGAAGGAGCGTGCCTCCAGCCCGTCACCACGCAACGCCTCCTTGACCTTGGTGTCGCGGCGGCGCTCCTCCTCGACATAGAGGCGGTTCCAGACCACGGCCCCCGCCCCCGTCTCGGCCGCCAGCGCACGCAACACGTCCAGCGCTTTGCCCTCGCGCAGGACCAGGCGCGACCCGATCCCGTTCAAACGGCCGCCGAAATCCTCCAGCGAAAGACCGAGGCGCCAGCGCGGCGCGGCACCCCACCTGGCCACCACCTCGTCCAGAGTGAAGACCGGAAGGACCGGACGGCCCTGGGCGGCGGCCCAGCGAAGGGCAGGATTGTCGGTCAACCGCAGGTCGCGGCGGTGCCACAGAAGGATCGGACTCGTCATGGAGCGGAGGTAGGCGGGCCCCAGAAAAAGGAAACGGATGGTTGACCCAGCGACAAGCATCGGCGCGTCATGTCCCGGAACGGGTGGGACAATCGGCGTTGCGACGCAGGATTATGTCTCAAACAGAACAATCCGTGTCGTTTTCTGATCACGCGTTCCGCAGCCCATGCATGACACTTTCGTAGTTACAGACAATCTCGAATGTGTCACTGCCGCCAGGTCGCGGTGTCGACGGTCGTGCATCGACCGCCCTGACGCCCCGTGGCGGCCTGCCAAGGGGGAAATATGGCACCGAAAGAACCGTTCACAGACGTCGATGTGCCGACACGGGATGGCGGCTTCTACGAGGGCTATAGCCTGCCCATCGCGCTCATTTCCAAAAGCATCATGGTGGCGCTGGTCCTTTGGGCGCTTATCTGGCCGCTCGGTGCGGGCGGCGTGCTCTCCAGCGTCAACGGCGCGCTGCTTCAGCAGTTCAACACCTTCTACGTTCTTTCGGTGGGCCTTTTCGCGATCTTCCTCTTCGCGGTCGCACTGATCCCGGCGACCGGACGGCGGGTGCTGGGCGGGCCGGAGGACACGCCGGAATTCACCAACTTCTCCTGGTTTGCCATGATGTTCGGCGCGGGGCTTGGTGTGGGCCTGATGACCTTCGCCACGGCCGAGCCCGTGGGCCTTTGGGGGTCGAACCCGATGACGGTGACCGGCGAGGTTCAGGGCAACACGCCGGAGGCATTGCAATCCACCTATCGCTACACGCTGGCCCATTTCGGGTTTCACGCCTGGGGCATCTACGTGATGGTCGGGCTGAGCCTGGCCTATTACGCCTTCCGCCGGGGCCTGCCGCTGACGATCCGCTCGGCGCTCACGCCGCTTTTCGGGCGCTTCGTGAACGGCTTCTTCGGCCACGTTCTCGACGTTCTGGGCGTGGTGGCGACGATACTGGGCGTCTCGGTCACCATCGGCTTCGGCGTCGCGCAATTCGTGGACGGGGTCTATTCGGTGACCGGCATGGAATGGCTGCAGACCGTGACCGAAGAGGGCGCGCCCGCCCCCTCGACCGTCGGCCAGATCACCGGGTTGGTGATCATCATGCTCCTCTCGATCGTCTCAGCCGTGTCCGGCGTGGGACGCGGCATCAAATGGCTGTCGAACATCAACCTCGTCCTGTCGTTCCTACTGCTTCTGACCTTCATCGTCTTCGGCAGCTTCCTCTTCGCGATGACGACCTACGCGACCGCGCTGATCGACTATCTCCTCAACTTCCTGCAGCTCAGCTTCGCGGCCTTCAGCCCGCAGAGCCTACCGGACTTCACCGCCGCTCTGCCCTCAGAGGCGTCGGGCCTGGACGAGGCCACCCTGGCCGCGCTCTACGCCGAGGCCAGCGCCAATCCGTGGGGCTCCTTCGCCAGCTTCCGCGACGGGCTGCCGCCCGCCGCCGCCGCCCTGGACGAGGCGACGCTGACGGCGATCTATGCTGCGGGCGTGGACGGCCGCCTCTTCGCCTGGCAGGCGGGTTGGACGACCTTCTACTGGGCCTGGTGGATCGCCTTCGCGCCTTTCGTGGGCCTGTTCCTCGCGCGCATCTCCAAAGGACGCACGGTGCGGGAATTCGTGCTGGGGGCCGTGATCGCGCCAAGCATGGTCTGCTGGGCTTGGATGACGATCCTGGGCGCTTCGGCCATCGACCTGGAATTGCAGGGCGTGGCCGACGGTGCGGTCATCGCGGCTTCCAATTCGCAGAAGCTCTTCGTGAGCCTGGAGGCCATGGTCCCCGATTGGCTCTATCCCCTCCTGGTCATCATGTGCGTGGTCCTGATCCTGACCTTCCTGATCACCTCGGCCGACTCGGGTATCCTGGTCATGAACACCATCATGTCAGGCGGCGCCGAAGAGACCGGCATCTTCCACCGCATCATCTGGGGCGTGATCATGACACTGGTCATCGGCACGCTTCTGGTGGCCGGGGGCGGCGGCCTATCGGCCTTGCAGAACGCCATGATCATCGGCGCCCTGCCCTTCACCGTGGTCATGGTGCTGATGATGCTGTCGCTGGCGAAAGCCTTATGGAACGACGGCCGTCGCGAACGGGCGGGCATGGACACTGCGCTCGCCACGCCGGCCGAATGACCATCCGGGGGGCGGTGCCTGCCGCCCCTCCTTCCTCTGGCCACAAATACTCAGATCGGAACGCGGCCTCGGGCGTTGACGTCGACCACGACGCGGCCCCGCACCTGACCTTTCAGGATATCGGCTCCCAGCTTCGGCAGATCGGCCAGCGTGACGTCGACCACCATGCCCTCCAATTTGTCCATTGGAAGCAACTCCGCGATCCGCGACCAGGCGCGGACGCGGTTCTCATAGGGTTGCAGGACCGAATCGATCCCCAGGAGGTTCACGCCGCGCAAAAGAAAGGGAATGACCGTTGCGGGAAGACCGGCGCCCCCGGCCAGACCGACGGCGGCTACGCTCGCGCCATATTCCATCTGGCCCAGCAACCGGGCCAGCATGGCCCCGCCCACCGCATCGACGCAGCCGCCCCAGGTCTCGCTTTCCAGGGGTCGCTTGACCGTCTCGGCCAGATCGGCCCGCGGAACGATCTGGGTCGCACCCAGGCCGGTCAGGTAATCGGTTTGCTCGGGCCGCCCGGTGACGGCGGCCACCTGTTTGCCCAGGGCCGCCAGCAGCGCCACCGCGACGGAGCCAACGCCGCCCGCCGCCCCGGTGACCAGGACCGGCCCGGATTTGAAGCCGTGATCTTCCAAAGCCTGCACCGCCAGCATCGAGGTAAAGCCCGCCGTGCCCACGGCCATGGCCTGCCGCGTGGTCAGCCCGGCGGGAAGCGGCACAAGCCAATCGGCCCGTACGCGCGCCTTCTGGGCATAGCCGCCCCAATGGGCCTCGCCCACGCGCCAGCCGGTCAGCACGACCTTGTCACCGGGCTTGTAGCGGTCGTCGCTTGAGGTCTCGACCGTGCCCGCAAAGTCGATGCCCGGCACGTGCGGGTATTTCCGCACCAGACCGCCGCCGGGCCCGATGCACAGACCGTCCTTATAGTTCACCGTCGAATATTCGACCGCCACCGTCACATCGGCCTCGGGCAGATCGTCCAGCGTCAGATCCTGCACGGATGCGGAGGTGCTCTCGTCGTCCTTCTCGACCACCAAAGCTTTGAATGTCATCTCGTATCCTCCTCTAACGCCAGAATTTCTCTTTCAGGATCGCGGCACGCGGGCCATCCTGCGTCTCCACGAGGACCGCGGTCCCAGCCCCCCAGCGGCGGTCCACCATGCCGATGGCCACGCCGCAACAGAATTCCAGGGACCAGGCGGCCGACGTGACGACGCCGATCCGGTCCTCACCCAGCATGATCGGCCATTTCCGGTCGCAACCGGGGACCGGCCCCGCCATCTCCACCGCCATCAGGCGCCGGTTCGACACATGGTCGCGGAGCGCCGCGCCGCCGATGCAATCATAGACCTGCACATATTTATCCAAACCCACCTCGAAGGGCGTGTCGATATCGGTCATGTCGTTGCCGTAGCTGAGCATCCCGCCCTCGATCCGCTCAACAAGGTTGGGGCAGCCCGCGCGCACGTCCAGGTCGCGCCCCGCCTCGAAGAGCGCGTTCCAGAGCGGCATGGCATCCGCCTCCCGCTCCACATAGATCTCGAAGCCGCCTTGTTTGGAGTAGCCCGTCCGGCTCACGATCATCTCGGTTCCGTTGAACGGAAACCGCCCATGGCGGAAGAAGCGCAGGTCGCGCACCGCCTCTCCGAAGACCCGCGCAGCAAGCTCGTTCGAAAGCGGCCCCTGAATGGCCAAGGGCTGCACGTCCGCTTCATAGACCTGCACGCCATAGCCGCCCGCCTCGGCCATGCCCTCGATCCACAGCCGCAACTCGCCATCGGCGAGGCTAATCCACCAGGTGTCCGGCCGGGGCTTCAGAGCGACGGGGTCGTTCAACATGCCGCCATCATGGTTGCAGATCGGCACATAGGCGCATTGATCAAGGCTCAACTGCGACAGGTCGCGGGGCGTGAGCCGCTGCATCAGCGTGTCGGCATCGGGTCCCGTGATCTCCACCTGCCGCTCGCAGGCCACGTCCCAGACCTGCACCGCGCGCTTCAGATGGGCGGCATCGACATCGGTGCCCCCGAAACTCGCCGGCAGCATCATGCGGTTATAGACCGTGTAGGCCGTGCACCCGGCCCGGTCGACGGCATCGGTCCACCAGGTCCGCCGCACCCGGTTCGAACGGGCGAGCGCGGTCATGCCACCGTCTCGGGCATGAGCGGCAGGTCGGTGTCGGCGGTCTTGACGCCAAGGGCCGTCAGACCGGCATGGATCTGGCCGCGATGGTGGACGCCATGCAGGAACAGGTGGCTGATCGCCATGGGTCTGGGCGTGCGGTTGTCGCGGCCCGTCAGGGCCGACCGCCAGATCACATCCCCCTCCGGCTCCGGGATGGTGTTCGCCCAGTCGCGGATCGCTTGATCCGTCTGGCGCCGCAGTGCGCTCCAGGCCCCGGCATCGGGCGTCAGCCGCGTATGGGCATCCGCCCCGACCGGCGGCGGATCGCCCGCACCCAGGCGGTTAAGCCAGGCCAGATCGCCCCAAAGCAGGTGATTGGCCGTGCCCAGGATCGAGCCGAAGAAAAGGCCACGATCCGCGGTGAGCTGTTCGTGGGAGAGACCCGCGAAGGCCTCGATCATCCAGCCATTCTGCCACGCATTGTAGCGTGCCATCATGCGCACCCAGTCGGACGAGATCATGGTGCGAACCTCAGCGCGGGACGTCGGGGCCGGACCAGTCGATCTGACAGATCTCGGCCGAGCGGCCGTCGAAATCCCAGACCCGGCCAAAGGCGCGCACGCGGCCCTTGGTGGCGGTGGCGACGGTGATATCGGCGCCCATCCAGTATTCGGTATTGGTGGCGACGATATCCTGCTCCGGATCCTTGCCCTTCACCGGGACCACCTCGCCCTGGATCTTCTTGCCCACCATCAGGCGCCTTGTCTTGCCCTCGTTCTCATAGGTGATCTTGGCCCGTTCGGCCCCCAGGAATTCTGAGACCAGCACCTTGAACAGGCCCGTCGTGCCCCGCGCGCGGCCGGAGAAGACCTCGATCAACCCGTGATAGGCGGCGTGGCTCGCGCGGTCGTCGATGAAGGCGGCAGCCTTCCAGTTGCCACGCGCCATGAGGCCGGGGATCTCTAGCAAAAGTCCGACATTCAGACCCGACAGGTCCTCGTCTCCGTAATGGCCGCTATCGATGCGAATACCGGACCAGGCCTGGCAATAGCCCTCGGTGGGCGCGTGCTTGCCCAGGGAGACAACGCAGGGGCAGAAGACCGTGCAGTTGCAGTTCAGGATCAACTCGCCCTTGATCGCCCAAGGCGTCTGATCGGCGCGGACCGGCGGCGCCATGGGATGACGGCTGGTGACGGCGGGGGCGGAAATGCGTTGGGGTTCGGTCATATCAGGTCTCCGATCAGGAAGCCCGCCGCTCCGAGGCAGGCAAGCGCGATGGCGCGGGGCAGCCAGACGCCGCGCGTGAGTTTCTCGAACGTCATCAGAAGCGTCGCCAGCGCCATGAAGCCCAGCGACATGGTCCCGCCGATCAGGCCCAAAGCCATCAGTGCCCAGCAGCAGCCCAGGCAGGTGGCGCCCAGGCGCAGGCCCATGCGGAAGGGACCGTCGGTCCAATGGGCCATGAAAAACGTCAGCGGCTGGCGGCATTTGCGCAGGCACGCTTCCTTCATGGCCGAGACCTGATAGGCCGCCGCCAGGATCAGAAGTGCGGGCGCGAGCCAAGGCGCCAACAGCACATCGAAGCGCGCAAGGGTCAGTTGGGTGACGGCCGCCAAAGCCGAGAAGCCCGTCCAGACCAGCGCGTATCCCACCACCAAGGCCGCGCCGCCGCCTGTCCCGTGCGCATCCGCGATCTCGTCATGGGTGGCGAAGGCCGGGATCGCGGTCGGCAGCATCATCGCCGCCGACATGATCAGCCACATGGCGAAGGCCCCGGCCGGCCCCGCCGCCTCGGGTGTCGTCACGCAAAGATCGCGCAAGATCGTGGCCCAGCTCGACGGGACCGAAGCCGCCCAAACCGCCGCCCAGGCGAGAAGAAGCCCGCCATAGAGCGCCAGCCAATGCGGCGCAGTCATGCGTGAAAGATGCCGCAAGCGCCCTCCCGATGCTTGACGCGACTCCCGATTTCCCCCTAGCGAATGTCAGACAATTAAATGTCTGACAATTGGAAAGATGATGCCCGCGTCAAAATCCCTCTCGCTCGACATTTCCGACCAGATTTCCGAGCGGATCGCGAAGGGCGAGTTGATGGCGGGGGACCGCCTGCCCAGCGAGGCGGAGCTGGCGCAGCAATTCGACTGCTCGCGCGGGACGGTGCGCGAGGCACTGAAACGGCTGGCGGCCCGCAACCTGATCCGCACGCGCCGCGGCCATGCGGGCGGCGCTTTCGTCAACGCGCTGACCTTCGCGGCGGCGATCGAGGATCACGCGGCCCAATCCACCCTCCTGTTGTCGATGAACGCCGTCGATTTCGAGACGGCCGCCGAAGCCCGCTTCACGCTGGAAGCCGCCTGCGCCGACCTGGCCTGCGCCAATCATGACCGCAAGGATATGGCCGCGCTCAAGAAAGCCGTCGACCGCATGTCGCAACCCTGTGACGACGTGGATTTCTGCGCCCATGAGACCGCCTTTCACTGCGCCTATGTGGATGCCTGCAAGAACCCGGTCCTCAGCTACCATCTGGCAGGTGCCGTACAGGCCATGGCCCCGCTTATGAACATGATCACCTTCGCCGAACGCGACCGGGAGGCCATCATCCGCCTGCACCGGCGCATGGCGGGCGCGCTGCAGGGCCGGTCCCCTAACGAACTCCGGCACGTTCTGCGCGATTTGGAGGCGGCAATGACGCTTCTGTTCCACCGGGCGCGCGACAGGCGCCGCGGCACCTAGTTTCCCCGGCGACCGCCTTGCGGGCGCCCCGCCCCGCCCCTAGCTTCCGCCCAAATCAGAGGTCCAACAGGGAGAGACCCATGAACATCCGCTCCGTCCTTCTGACGGGCACGGCGAGCCTGATCGCCCTGCCCGCCTTGGCCGACCTGACCGTGTTCGACTATGCGGGCTTCGAGGATCCGGCCTTCCACCCCGCCTACATCGAAAAACATGGCGAAGGCCCCGACTTCACCTTCTTCGGCGACGAGGAAGAGGCGTTCCAGAAGCTGCAATCGGGCTTCCAGGCCGACGTCACCCATATCTGCGCCGACAGCGTGACCAAGTTCGTGGAAAGCGGCCTGATCGAGCCTTGGGATCTGTCGCAGATCCCGGCCTGGAATGACCTCAATACCGATCTGACCGGCCAGGACGTGGCTGATAGCAGCGCCGACGACATCTACTTCATCCCCACCGACTACGGCTCCACCGCCATCGCCTACAACGCCGATGAGGTGCCCGCAGAAGATGTGGCCTCGCTCGATGTGTTCCTGAACCCTGCCTATCAGGGCCGCATGACCCTGCCCGACAACGTGGCCGACGCCTATGCGCTGGCCTATCTGGCCACGGGCACGACGGACTGGACCAACGCCACCGATGAGCAATTCGAAGCGGCGTCGGACTGGCTGCGGCAGGCCCACCAGAACCTGCGGACCTATTGGGTGGACCCGGCGGAACTGTCCCAATTGCTGGCCTCTGGCGAGGTGCTGATCAGCTGGGCCTGGAACGAGACGCTGCCCACCATGGAGGAAGAGGGCTTCCCCATCGGCTTCCAGCGCGAAGCGACGGAGGGCTCCAGCCTTTGGCTGTGCGGCTATGTGAACATGGCCAATGGCGGTGGCGACGAGGCGAAAGCATACGACTACATCAACGCGCTTCTGGACCCATCGGCCACGGTGGCGCTGCTGGATGCCGGCTATGGGCAATCCAACGCGACCGCGATGCAGGGCCAAGGGGAAGACGCGCTGGCAGCCTCGGGCCTGGGCACGATCGACGCGCCGGTTCTGGCGCAACTGCCGATGGCCAGCGCCGAGATGCGCGAACGACAGTTCGAGACCTTCGAGCGCATCAAGGCCGGCTTCTAAGATACTGAAAACGCGCCCGCCGGAGGGACCGGCGGGCGTCGATCCAGATCAGGCGTCGGACCGCCCGCCGCCGAGCATCCGGCGCAATCCGCCAAAGAGCTTGGCCCCCAAGCCCAGCGCGGCCAGCACGATGACGATGCCGAACTTCTTGAGGAAGACCAGGGCCGCCGCGATGCCACCGGCAGCGGCCTTGCCATACTTCACGCCGAAGAAGCTGCCCAGCAGCCCCAGCGCGCCGACGGCAGCGACCTTGTCGCCGCTTTGGAAGGAGGCATAATCCTGCTGCGGCGCGGGTTGATAGAGCGCGAGGTTGTCCACGATCAGCGATTTCACCTCCGCTGCGCCGATATCGGTCGCCACCGGGATCACGCTGAAATCGACATAGCCATAGCGGTCAAACTGCGTGGCGAAGATGTTGATCGTCGGTTCGCCGTCGAAGATCCAATCGGTCGCGTAATACATGATCGACCGGTCGCGATCCAAGGTGGGCGACACGCGCCAACCCGCAAATTCGATCGGGTAGCCCGCGATGCGTTGCTGCTCGCTGGCCGAAGCCCGCAAGGACGCTTCGATCTCCACGATCAACGCGGCGGCGCTTTCTTCCGTCCAGTCGTCGAAGGTCACATAGCCGTCGGAGACGGGCGTATTCACGATCATCGAGTCGGTCTTGGGGGTGGAGGCCACGAGGAACGCATCGATCCCCTCGCAATGGCCCCAGCCCCAATCCTGAGAGACGACCGGGCAATAGTCGGTTTTCGGCACCGAGAAGGTCTCAGGGTCCGAGGGTACGATCTGCCCACGGGAAACATTCACGGGCGCGGCGGTCGTAAAAGGGCCGCTGGCCGCCTCCTGGGCGTGAGTGATGGCCGGAACGCCCGCGAAGGGGACGAAGGACATCAGGGTGAGGATGAGAAATTCCTTGGGGAGCTTGCGAAACGCGGCGCTCGGATGATCTGACACGGATCCGGTCCTATGCTGTGCGCCCCCGCGCCACTGGGCGGCATCGGATCACTTTACGCAACGTCTGCCCGGGTCCGGAAACCCGCGCGTGGCGTTTGGGTCTCAGTCCGGCGCGCCCCGACGGATCCCTGCCGGATGGGTGACACGATCCTGCCGCGCCCGAACGGCGGACACGGGGTCCGCACCGCGCGGGCGCGGCGACATGGTCGATCAGTTTCGCGGTTCGAACCGGGGGGGTCAGGTTCCGTCGGGCATCCTGGCATCGCCCGGACGCACCGCGCCGTAGCCTTCATCCGCTTTGGCGCGGTAGGCAGAGACATTGTCGCGGATCAGGCCGACGATATCCTGGGGCGACGGGTCCGCGATGCTTGGTGTGATGCTCATCGGAACGAAGCCGCGCCGGTCGAAGAGCGTCGCCGAAATGTTCGTGGCCGTTTCACCGTCGAAGGCGACGTCGACGGCATAGAACATCACGGCCGCATCCGGGTCCAATGTCGGTGGGATCCGCCAGCCAACAAAATCGACCGGCAAGTCCAGGATATCCGATTGCGCGGCCGTGCTGGCCCGCAGATCGGCTTCGATGGCCGCGGCAAGCTCGGCGGCGGCTGCGTCCGACCAGCCGGTCAGCGGAACGTGTCCCCCGCTATGGGCGGCCTCGATCACGGTCGCGTCGGTGCCCGGTGAGGGGTTGAGCACGACGGCCTCGATCCCCGTGCAGGTCTCCCATCCCCAGTGCGACGTGATCATCTCGCAGTATTGCCCCGCGGACAGGATGACGGCCGCGTCGCTGGGCGGGGTGAAGGTGCCGCGGGCCAGTTCAAGCGCCGCAGGCGGGCGGTCGGCGGTGGAGCCATTGGTCGGCCAGGCTTGGAACGGCAAGACCACCGCTGCGGTGAGCAACGCAGTACCGATCGAGAGCGCGCGCACGGCCGTGATCATCTGTCCAATCCCCATGGGCGCGCCCAAAAACGGACCACGCGATTCCCCTGTATGCCTTCCCGTCCAACAGAGGGCGCGACCGCGGGAAATTCATGGCCGAAATAAGGCAACAACACGTCACCGTTGCGGCGAATGGCGCAATTCCCGCGCTTTTGATGGCAGTGTCGCCGATCCGGACTAAGTGCCGCGACACCTGCAAACGGAGACGGATCATGGACTGGATCGCGCTGCTGAACATGTTGATCGCGCTGGCCTCTATCGGCTTCGGGGCCGCCGGATGGCTGGCCCCCGCCTGGACAATGCGGACCGTGGGGCTCAGCGATGACGGATCGACCATGGGCATGTCCGAGGTGCGGGCCGCATCGGGCGCCCTCTTCGTGATCGCCGGTATCGGCGCCCTGCTCCTCGGCTCGCCCGCGGCCTATGCCATGCTCGGTTTCGTGTGGCTGGGCGGCGGCCTCGGGCGCGTCACCTCACTGATCCTCGACGGGACGACGACCCGGAAATGGGGGTTCTTCGCGACCGAGTTGGTGATCGGGTCGCTGGGCGTGGCGATGAATATCGGGGCCGTGGGCGCCTGACGGCTTTCGCTTGATCGCACGGAGCAGACTGCCTATCTTCCAAGCTGTCCTTAGGGACTATGGCGATAAACGCGCCCGTAATAAGCGGATCGGACCCGGGGGCGGTACCCGGCGGCTCCACCAAACACCCTCGTTGGGGGATCATGGGGCCGAAACAGGATCGACGGACGTCTAAAGGGGTTAGCTTTCGCTCGGTGAGATACCACCGTTATCGGTTCACAATGTACAGTTGCCAACGACAACCGTGCTCCGGTCGCGCTGGCTGCGTAAGCAGTCCGCAAGATCGAAATCTTAAGTCCTTGCGCCTAGCCGCGTAAGGCGGGGTTCGCAGGCACCTGGCAACAGAAGCCTGCATTAACCTTCCGCATATCAAGTCCGTTCGGCCTCTTGCCGCCCTTCTCCGGCTCTGGTCTACCTGAAACGGTGCAGATCGGGGAAGATGCGCGGATGGCCGAGACACCGAGCGGGATCGACTACGGCACGATGATGCACGACGCCATGCGCGGGCTGATCGCGCGCGTGTTGCGTCGGGTGGGTCAAGAGGGCCTGCCCGGAGATCATCACTTCTTCATCTCCTTCGACACGACCCATCCGGGGGTCGACATCGCGGATTGGCTGCGCGAGCGCTATCCGGACGACATGACCATCGTCATCCAACATTGGTACGAGGCGCTGGATGTGGACGAGGACGGCTTTGCCGTGACGCTGAATTTCGGCGACAGCCCGGAACGGCTGACGATTCCCTGGACTTCCCTGCGGACCTTCGTCGATCCCTCGGTCGAGTTCGGCTTGCGGTTCGAAACCCGAGCCGACGATGACGGGCCCGAGGGCGACCCGCCCGATGGCGGCGAAGCGGTGGACGTCGCGCCCGAAGAGGCGGACGACACACCCAAGGGCGATGCGGAAGTGGTCAGCTTGGATCAGTTCCGGCGCTAACGGAGCACCGCGTGATAGACGCCGGTCGCGCCCGCCGGTAGACGCGCCGTAAGACCGACGACGCAGTACCGACGACGAGGACTCCCATGACCGCGACCCGTACCGAGACCGATAGCTTCGGCCCCCTGGAGGTGCCTGCCGACAAGTATTGGGGCGCCCAGACCCAGCGTTCGATCCAGAACTTCCCCATCGGGTGGGAGCGTCAGCCCGTGGCCATCATCCGCGCGCTCGGCGTCATCAAGAAGGCCGCCGCCAGCGTGAATGCGGGTTTCGGCGATCTGGATCAGGACCGGGCCCAGGCCATCCAGCAGGCCGCGCAAGAGGTGATCGACGGTCGCTTCGACGACAACTTCCCGCTGGTCGTCTGGCAGACCGGGTCGGGCACGCAATCCAACATGAACGCCAATGAGGTCGTCGCCAACCGCGCCATCGAGATCATGGGCGGGCAGATCGGATCGAAGGAACCGGTCCATCCCAACGACCATTGCAATATGGGCCAGTCGTCCAACGACACCTTCCCCACCGCGATGCATGTAGCCATCGGCATGATGGCCCGCGACACGCTGCTGCCGGGCCTGCGCAAACTGCATGGCGCGCTGGTCGCCAAATCCGATGAGTTCAAGGACATCATCAAGATCGGCCGCACCCACACCCAAGATGCGACGCCGCTCACGCTGGGCCAGGAATTCGGCGGCTATGCCCATCAGGTCGCCAAGGGGATCGAACGGGTCGATGCCTGCCTCCCCGACATCTACGAACTGGCCCAGGGCGGCACTGCCGTGGGCACGGGGCTGAACACCCGCAAAGGCTTCGCCGAAAAGGTCGCCGCCGAGATCGCCGAGATCACCGACCTGCCTTTCGTCACCGCGCCCAACAAGTTCGAGGCGCTGGCCGCGCATGACGCCATGGTCATGTTCTCCGGGGCGCTGAAGACGGTGGCCGCGAGCCTTTTCAAGATCGCCAACGACATGCGCCTCTTGGGCTCCGGCCCCCGCTCCGGCCTGGGCGAATTGATCCTGCCCGAGAACGAGCCGGGCAGCAGTATCATGCCCGGCAAGGTGAACCCGACCCAGGCCGAGGCGCTGACCATGGTCTGCGCCCATGTCATGGGCAACGACGCCGCCGTGGGTTTCGCGGGCTCACAGGGCCATTTCGAACTGAACGTCTACAACCCGATGATGAGCTACAACGTCCTGCAATCCATGCAGCTGCTGGGCGATGCGGCGGGCAGCTTCACCGACAACATGGTCGTCGGCACCGAGGCCAACGAAGAGCGGATCGAGAAGCTGATGAAGGAAAGCCTGATGCTAGTCACGGCGCTGGCCCCCACCATCGGCTACGACAACGCCACCAAGGTCGCCAAGACCGCCCATAGGAACGGCACCACCTTGCGCGAAGAGGCCATCGCCCTGGGCTTGGTGGACGAGGAGACGTTCGACCGCGTCGTCCGACCCGAATTGATGATCGGACCCAAATAGGTGGATTGGGGGGCGTCCATCGACGCCTATTGCGAACGGGTCGGCCCGGCCTTCTGGGCCGAGCCGCTGAATGCCCTCACCAATATCGCCTTCGTGATCGCGGCGGGCCTCGTTTGGCGACGGACCGGGCGGACCAGAGTCCCGGTACAGGCCGTGATGATCCTGTCGATCACTGCCATCGGGATCGGCAGCTTCTTCTTTCACACTCTGGCGACGCCGCTGGCAGGGCTGGCCGATACCATCCCCATCCTGATTTTCATTCTGGCCTATGTCTTCGCCGCCAATCGCGATCTCTTGGGCTGGACCTCCGGCGCCGCTTTGGCCGGGGCCATCGCGTTCCTACCCTTCGCCGCCACCGTTGGGCTGGTCTTCGCCCAGGTGCCGTTCTTCCAGATCAGCGCCGCGTATTGGCCCCTGCCGCTCCTGATGGCGATCTATGCCATGACCGTGACCGATCTGGACGCGGCACGCGGTCTCTGGATAGGGGCCGCGATGCTCACCGCCTCGACGATCATCCGCAGTCTCGACATGCCACTTTGCGACGCCCTGCCCATGGGCACCCATTTCATCTGGCATGTCTTGAACGCCGCGATGCTGGGTTGGATTGTCGAGGTGCACCGCCGCGCCCTGGCCCGCCGGACGGTCCCGGGCTAGTCGACCCCATGGCCAAGGTTATCAACCTCAAGACCGCGCGCAAGCGCCGTGCCCGGACGCAGAAGGCGGCCCATGCCGACGCCCGTGCGGCCCTGTTCGGCCGCGGCAAGGCGCAGAAGCAGGCGGAGATACGGGAAGCCGAGGCCGCGCGCCGCCACCTCGAAAATCATCGCCGCGACGGGGAGGACGATGCATGAGCGACCATCGTCCGCGCAAACGCTCCCTCACGCTGCACGGGCACCGCACCAGCGTGTCTTTGGAGGATGCATTCTGGGTCGCCTTCGTGGATATGGCGCGGGCCCGCGATATGTCGGTCAATGCCCTCGCCGCCCAGATTGACCGCGACCGGGGTGCGCGGTCCGGCCTCGCCTCCGCGATCCGCGTCGAAGTGCTGCGGCATATCCAGGGCTTAATCCCCGATTGACCCTGACCGGCCAGATTGCCGTCATGGATACGATTCTCGGCGACCGTCAGGCCAGTTGGCTGGCCAATGTCTTCTCCGCGAAAGCCTCGCAGCGCGGTCAGACCGTCCGCCGCGCGCTCCGGGATGTGGAGGCCACGGCCGGGCACGAGGTCTTCCTCGCCGAGATGCGTCGGCGTGGCTGGACCGCGGCCGAGAATGCGGGGCAGATCATCGTCTTCTGCAACCGGCAACCCATCAAGCGGGTGGTCTAAGAGCTTTCCGCGAAAGCTCTATCCCGACGCGTCGAGCACCGCGCGCACATCCTCGGGCGGCACATCGGACGTCACAAACGCGGCCCCGATCTCCCGCGCCAAAACGAAGCGCAGCCGCCCATCGACGACTTTCTTGTCCTGCCCCATCAGGTCCAAAAGCGCCTCGGCGGGCGGAAGCGCGCCGGGGATGTCGCGCAGATCGCGCCGCATTCCCATCTCCTGCAGATGGGCGCGCACACGGCTCGGCGCCTCCTGCGCGCAAAGCCCCAGACGCGCCGACAGATCGAAGGCCAGCGCGCAACCGATCGCGACCCCTTCGCCATGGAGCAGGCGGTCGGAATAACCCGTCGCGGCCTCCAGCGCGTGGCAGAAGGTGTGGCCCAGGTTCAAAAGCGCGCGGTCCCCCTGCTCCGTCTCGTCCCGCGCCACGATATCGGCCTTCATCTGGACCGACCGGCGCACCGCCTCGATCCGAAGGCCCGCATCCCCCGCCGCAAGGGCCGGACCATGGGCTTCGAGCCAGGAGAAGAAACCCGCATCCCCCAGAAGCCCGTATTTCGCCACCTCACCATAGCCCGCCAGGAGATCGCGCGGTGCCAGCGTTTGCAGAAGGTCGATATCCGCCAGGACGAGGCTCGGCTGATGGAACGCGCCCACCAGGTTCTTTCCGTGCCGCGTATTGATGCCGGTCTTGCCGCCGACCGACGAATCCACCTGGGCCAGCAGCGTCGTGGGGATCTGCACGAACCGCACGCCCCGACGCAGAATGGCGGCCGCAAACCCGGCCAGATCGCCGATCACGCCCCCGCCCAGAGCCACCACCAGATCTCCACGCTCGCAGCGTTGGTCCAGCAGCCATTCCACCGCTTGGCGCAGCCCGTCCCAGCCCTTCGTCTCCTCGCCGGGGGCAAGCGACAGAGCGGGCGCGTCCATACCCTCAAGCCCCGCGCGCAGGTCCGCCAGATGCAAACCGGCCACCCGCTCTTCGGTCAGGATGAAGACCCGCTCGCGCCGCAGAAGCGGCGCCAGATGCGCCTTCGCCGCGCCGATCAGACCTTGCCCGATCCGCACGTCATAGGCGCGCCCCTCCAGGGGCACGCGCACGGTTTCGGTCATAGCTCTCCGGCCTCGCGCAGCGTGTCGACCACGCGGTCGACCATATCCTCGATCGCGTAGCCGGGCCGGGCCTGCACCGCAAGCGCAGCGCGGGCATAATGGGGCGTGCGCTCCGCCAGCAGCCGCTCCAGCGTCCCGCGCGGATCGTCGGTCATCAGAAGCGGACGCGTGGTGCGGTGCTTCACCCGTGCCCAAAGCAGGTCGGCATCCGCCTTCAGCCAAAGCGACACCGCAGCCGCATCGATGGCGGCGCGGTTTTCCTCTCGCAGGAAGGCCCCGCCCCCCGTCGACAGAATCCCCGGCCCCATATCGAGCAGCCGCCGCAGAACTTCCGTCTCACGGGCCCGAAAGAACGCCTCGCCATCCCGCTCGAAGATTTCCGCAATCGTCATGCGCGAGGCTTCGACCAGGGCTTCGTCGGAATCGCGAAACGGTACGCCCAAACGCGCGGCCAAGGCGGTGCCCACCGCCGTCTTGCCCGATCCCATCATGCCCACCAGCACGACCGGCCGACGCAGGGCCGTCTCCGGCCCGCTGTCTGCAACAGCCCCCATCTCTCCTTGATGACACGGGCGCTCTGTCATGGACAACCGAATCCGCGCCCGTCACAATGCGCGCAAACAATACGGGCAGGCAGGCAAGCATGATCCGGTTCTTGAAGTACCTCTCCATCCTCGTGGTCCTGGGGACGATCGGGTTGTTCGGTTATTCCTATCTCATGGATCCGGAAACCGCGCCCCGGGTCGACACGATCGAGATCGATGCGGGCTGAGACGATGCCCCCGCGTCTTGGCCCAGCCGGGTCCGGGACAGGCATGGCGCAGGCCCGCCCTATGTTCGGTCAGATCGCAAGCCTCGCGCTTCTCATGGCGGTGGGAACGTCGGCGGCCGCCGAAATGGCGGTGCAACCCTCCGGGCTGGACAGTCCCGCCTCCGCCATCCCCTGGCTCTCCGACAGCTTACGTCCCCGCACCGAGGAACCAGTGGCGAAACCGGCGCCCGAGACGCCGATCACCGTCTTGCCCCTGGGCGAGACGCGCCGCGATGCGGTCGGCTTGCTTTCGGCCGATGTCACTGGCCTGCCCGCCGATGCCTTCGTCGGATCGGACCCGATCCGGCTGGCCCGCCTGATCGCGCAACTGCGCCCGCTCGATCTGCCCGCGCTGCAGGATCTGACCCTGTCGATCCTGCTGGGCGAGTTTGACGCCCCACGCGCCGCCATCGACCCCGATGCCCTTTTCTTCGCGCGGGTGGACGCGCTTCTGCGACTGGGGGCGCTGGACCAGGCGCAGGCGCTGCTGGAACGGGCGGGCGCCACCGACCGGGCGGCCTTCCGCCGCTGGTGGGATGCGTCGCTGCTGACCGGCCATGACGTGCGCGCCTGCGATGCCATGACGGCCAATCCCGGTATCGCGCCCACCCTGCCCGCGCGCATCTTCTGCCTCAGCCGGTCGGGCGATTGGCCCGCCGCGGCGCTCACGCTGGACGTGGCGCGGGCCATCGGCGCCGTGACCGAGGCCGAGGATGAGCGGCTGGGCCGCTTCCTCGATCCGGAGCTCTACGAAGGGCTGCCGCCTGCCCCCCCGCCGGAGCCCATGACGCCGCTGGCCTTCCGCCTTCTGGATGGCGTCGGCGAGACGCCCTCCACGTCGCGCCTGCCCTTGGCCTTCGCGGTGGCCGATCTGCGCCCCACCACCGGCTGGAAGGCCCAGATCGAGGCGGCGGAGCGGCTGGTCCGCGCCCGTGCCCTCGACCCGAACCGTCTCCTGGCCCTCTACACGGAACGTCGGCCATCGGCTTCGGGCGGCGTCTGGGACCGGGCCGCGGCGATCCAGCGTCTGGATGCCGCCCTGATCGGCGGCAATACCGACGCCATCGCCCAGGCCCTGCCGGACGCATTCCAGCGCATGGAAGCGGCCGGCCTCCTCGTGCCCTTCGCCGCGCTCTACGGGGAAAAGCTGGCGCGGCGCGATCTCGGCCCCGAAGGCAACGCGCTCGCCCTGCGCGTGGGCCTGCTCTCCCCGGCCTACGGCGCCGTGGCGCAGGCCGCCACCGCCCGCCAGCCCGACATGCGTTTTGCCGTGTCCGTGGCCTTGGGGGTCCCACATGCCCCCGTAGACGCATTGGGACGCGCCGTGGGCGATGGCATGTCGGGTCCACCTTCGGCCCAACTGGCGCGCGATCTCTCGCCGGGCCGCCTGGGGGACGCGGTGCTTGAGGCGGTCATGCGCCTCGATGCCGGCGCAGAGGCTGACCCGCAGGACATCGCCGATGCGCTGTCGCTCCTGCGGGCCGCCGGGTTGGACGACGTGGCCCGCCGCACCGCCCTCCAGCTTCTTCTCCTGTGACCCGGCCGTGAACTGGGTCGACCTCTTTCTCGAAGCCCAGGCGGCGGAACGGGGGGCCGCGCTGAACTCCCTCCTGGCCTATCGTCGCGACTTGGAGGCCTTTGCCACCCACCTCGCCCAGCGGAAGACATCCATCCCCGACGCCACGAAGGCACAGATCGAAGCGTTTCTCGTCGCCTGCGAGGCCGAGGGGCTCGCCGCCTCTACCCGCGCGCGGCGGCTCTCGGCGATCAAGGGGCTCTACCGCTTCGCCTTTGACGAAGGGCTCCGTTCCGACGACCCCGCAATCCGGCTGAGCGGTCCGACCAAGCCCAAAAGCCTGCCAAAGACCCTCTCCGAGACAGAGGTCGACGCCCTTCTCGACGCCGCCGAGGATCTGGGCCGGACCGAGGCGGAGCGGCTGCGCGACACCTGCCTGATGCAGCTTCTCTATGCCACGGGGATGCGCGTCAGCGAACTGGTGGCCCTGCCGGTCAGCGCGGCACGCGGCGATCCCCGGATGCTCTTGGTGCGCGGCAAGGGCGGGAAGGAGCGGATGGTCCCGCTCTCCCCCCCGGCCCGCGCCGCACTTGGCCATTGGCTGGCCCATCGCGACGCCGAGGTGGAGGCCAAGCGATTGGAAAGGGGCACGCCCCCATCGGCCCACCTATTCCCCTCCCGCGGCAAGTCGGGCCATTTGACTCGGATCTGGTTCCACAGCCGGGTCAAGGCTTTGGCCGTCCATGCCGGGATCGAACCGGGCCGGGTCAGCCCCCATGTCCTGCGCCATGCCTTCGCCACCCATCTGCTCTCCGGCGGGGCGGATCTCCGCGCGATTCAAACCATGCTGGGCCATGCCGACATCGCCACGACCGAGATCTACACCCACGTGCTCGAAACCCGCCTGAAAGAGCTGGTGCTGGAACATCATCCGCTCGCCAAAGGCTGAGACCGGCCCGGCAAGGCCGAACTCATTGCCCCCTTCAGCCCTCGACAGGCCCGACGATGTCGATGGCCTGCGCCGCTTCAGACGCGGCAGCACCGAAACGTCCCCGTCGACAGGACCCGCCGCGCCAAAAATCATCTCAGGATCGGGTGATCCGCCGACGCAGCGAAGGTCCGGAAGGAGCCCAAACCTACCGAATAACTACACTGCGGCTAATGTCGGCTTACGCACTTTTTGGCTCTTTTTAATTTCGGACAGGTCGGTAGGGTTCGGCTGAAGTCTTGGAGATCAAACTTGGAACACCTCAAACCGTTCAAAGAGCGCGAAGTTTTGCTTCTAGAGCCTGTGAAAGCGCGGGGTTGGCAATTGAAGAGGTATGCAATCCTTGCAGACGGGAGAGCTTTTGACGCGGAGGTGGCGGCAGCGGCGACAGACGAGGCACTGAAACGCCTCCCGAAAGCTGGATCCTTGAACGATGCGGCTGGGAACCACGGAATTGGATTTCAGATAGTACGTTTTGCAGAAATCGCAGTGGTCTCTCCCGTCTTCTATTGGCAGTGGGGTAGCGTGTTGGCACAGCCATTTCAGATAAAGGCGCAATGGAACGAACCCACAGTCTTCAAAGATGGCGTGGACGAAATTGTGGGCTGCGTCTGGGAAATGAATATCGTCCGAGATGAGGTCAAAGCCTGGACACAGACCATGCTCGGAAGGTCTCAAAACCCTTTGGAGCAAATGTCGGAATACCTTAAGGCGGGCTTAGAATCCACGTGACAGAGGTGGCGGTCAAAGAAGCTACGGCAGAAGACGCTGCTGCAATGAGCCAAGTCTTGCGAGACATTCTGATAGTTTGGGAAAGCCACCGACCCAGTAGCGTTGCGCACGTATTGGCGCATTACGTTAATCACCCAGATCGCCTGCGTTGCTCGGTTGCAGTCAATGACGGCGGTGAAATCCTCGGTTTTCAGTCTTTGAAGCGTGCAACCGAAGGCAACGCATATGGTCTTCCTGAAGGATGGGGGATCATCGGAACGTATGTAGGCGCCAAGGCAGCGGGTCGTGGCGTGGGCAAGGCGCTATTTGCCTCGTCGCTGGATGCTGCACGGGAAGCCAACGTGACTGAAATAGATGCCACGATTGGAGCGAGCAACGCTTCCGGACTCGCTTTCTACGATGCGATTGGCTTTCAAACTTATCGAACCAAACCCGGTGCGGTTTGTAAGAAATACACCCTGGCCTGACCTTAGTAGACTTTAAGCAGACCTTGGCGCAGCCGCCGCAAACGGCGCTTTGTCCGCCGACCTCGCCGCGCAGCGTGTCGGTGTAGACGGCGAGTATGGTCATGCCCTCTGCGTCTCCGAGGGTGTCGCCTGCTTCCGGGTCAACCACGCCGACCACATCAAGGGTGACGCGGGCGCAGACGCCTCGCCGCAGAGCTTCAGCAGGGTCCAGGCGTGCGGAGTATGGAGGAACATGGACATGCCCTCCACCGCGCTGAGGTGCTCCCTGATCCTTGGACAGGATCTGGCGGTTTCTAGGCTACTTTCCGGGCCTCCTGGTCGGGTTGCATGACCGTCTTACTGGTGCGGTAGACTACGTCCGGCGGCTTTCCGTCGAGGGCGGCATGGGGCCGCCG
>JBCCSY010000007.1:0-235296 GCA_039199335.1 Pseudomonadota bacterium | reverse complement strand
GCGCTGGATCTGGTCGAGTTGCTGGCGTTGGGCGGCGTTGCGCCTGGGTCGCACGAAGAGCGGCTGTTGACGGTGTTCTTCGATCCGACGACCAACGCCGTGTACAACGATCCGTCGTGCACCGACAAGTACTTGACGGCTCTCGGGTTGGACGAGAACGGCGCGGACGCCGCGACCTTGAAGTCGCGGCGGCGCGAGTTCGTGGTTGCCGCGAACTTGTTTCTGCCCGCCGACATGGATCCCATGGAGCGGGACCGCGCTGAGTTGACCGCCGTGTTGCGATCCGCGAGGTTTGGCTGCTTCGCGAACCAGTCGGCGCCGAACGTGTCCAAGTTCATTTTAGTGAGCGGCGTCTCGGAGACGACGCAAATCCAGTTCTGCGCCAACGACGTCATTCCCATCGACGTCACCGGTTTGCCGGAGGTGGTGATGCCCGGCTTCGACGCCGCGGCGGCCTCGCTGTTCAACGACACGCTCTCGCTCTCGCAGCTCTCGGCGTGGGGCCTCGCCCTGTTCGACAAGGTGCTGTACTTGGGCGCGGGCCCCTCGACGGACCCGGGAGAAGTTACGGATGCGGTCGAGATCCATGGGGCGCGGCCTGTTGGTCTGGGTTCCGACGGAGATAGCCCGGTGGGCCGGGCGCGGGAAGGGGGTGTGGCGATGTGCGGGGGTCTTGGCCTGGCCGCTTGACGATGCGCGGGCCGGGGTCGCTGCCGGGCGGGGGCGCGCTAGCTTCTGCGGTATGCGCCGGGCCCCGGATATGACGATCGTCGAGGGATCAATGACAATGAAGGTCCGATGCCCGTGAATTTCGCCCTTCTGCTGGGCGCCAATGCCATCTTGGCCACCATTCTTCCGATGATGATCGTCCTGGGTGGGCTGGCCGGGTTGATCCTGGCGCCGGATGACGGGCTCGCCACGCTGCCGACCTCGGTCTCGACGCTGGCGGGGCTGTTTGCGGCGGCGCCGTTCTCCCTGGCCATGGGGCGCCATGGGCGGCGGGCGGGGTTCATCATCGGCGCGGGTTTCGCCGCCATCGGGGGGGCGGCGGGCCTGTGGGCCATGGTCCAGGGCAGTTTTCTGCTGCTGCTTGCGGGGCATTTCTGCCTGGGCGCGGCGCTGGCCTGCTTTCAGTTCTTTCGCTTCGCCGCGGCGGAGGTCGTGCCAGCGCGCTGGCGGTCGGTCGCCATCTCTTTGATGCTGACATCCGGGCTGGTCGCCGCTTTGGCCGGGCCAGCGGTCTTTGCGCAGAGCAAGGATACGCTTGTGCCGGTCCCTTTCGCCGGCGCTTACGGGGCGATCATCGGACTTGCGGTGCTGGGGGTTCTGCCCCTGCTCTTCCTGCGCCGGGACGGCATGGCGCCGGTGCCGGAAGGGCCGGTCGCCGCGAAACCGGACATCCTTGCCGTGCTGCGGCGGCGGCAGGTGGCGCTGGCGATCCTGGCGGGCGCGATGTCGCAAGGGGTGATGGTGCTTTTGATGGTGCCCACGCCCATCGTCATGGTGGGCTGCGGTTTCGACGCGACGACCGGGGCGCAGGTGGTGGGCTGGCACGTGGTGGCGATGTTCGCGCCGAGCTTCGTGACCGGGTTCCTGATCAAGCGTTTCGGCGCCGGGACCATCGTGCAGGTCGGCCTCGCCCTGCTAGGCGTTGCGGCGGGGATCGCGGCATCGGGGCTGACGCTGGGCCATTTCTATGTCGCGCTGATCCTGTTGGGCGTGGGCTGGAATTTCGGCTTCATCGGCGCGACCAGCCTTCTGACGGAGGCCCTGGCCCCGGCGGAACGGCCCGCCATCCAGGGGATCAACGACACCGCCATCGCCCTGGCCGCCGCCATCGCCGCCTTCGCCTCCGGCGCCCTGGTCGCCGGGTTCGGCTGGGTCACACTGACCCTCGCCGCCCTGCCCATTCTGGCGGCCACGGGGTTGGGTCTTTTGTGGTTCGGGCGTGGGCGGGTGCGGGTTGGGGGGTGAGTTTGGGGGGCTCTGTAAGACCGCTATGAGCCCGTTTCAACAAATGCTGCATCCTGCTCTAACGTCCAGGTTGGTGCGCAGGTTATGCGACCAGTTTGAAAACTCGGGATGTAGCTACTAGCCATACGATAGGTTGAGATTAGGCTTTGATCGCACCACGAGCTCTAGGCCAATGAATGATTAAGTGTGGAACACAAGCGAGTACTTCCCTAGATATTGTATGATGGCTCTTGCAACCAAAATCAGGGAAAACTCCGGCTTATCCCTTAGGCGTATGAAATTCCGGAGCGACCGAACGAGACGCTTAGCAGAGGCTCTTGTTGACGAGTATGTGCAGTTGCATCTGCAAGAAGCCTACCTTTCGCAAGTTGCCAGCTTTACGGAACATTCCAGGAACCTACCGTCTTTGGAGGAGTGGGCTGAGAGCCTGGTACGCAACCGGCATCCACTGATGGAGGACATAGTCGCGTCAGCCATACACAAAGCGATCAAGCGAACGGCAGAAATCGAAAAGATATATGTAGAAGAAAGACAAAATGCATTGTTTGCAGTTCGATCAAGCGCCGTGGAAGTAGGAAGAGATTTTGAAATCAGGAGGGTCGCTCCCTATTGGGCGACGAACTCGGTCATAAATATCGTTGTTGGAGTAATCGGCGGTTTTCTCACTGCGGTTTTACTTCGGATTCTGTCGCTAACGGTAGATTTCGACTCGTTGGCAGATCGCCCGCCGGTTTTTGGAATGATCATGATCGCATGCCTTGTGTCACTATGGTTCGTTTGGAGACGTAGTGGTGACGATTGACGACCTTCAACGATTGCTAGCCTACTACACAGTGTTTACGACTCTATTCGCTGTGCTAATGGTTGTCGTCACGCTCTTCCTATTGAGAAGGGATAAACATTTCGCGCTGGCTTTGAGTTTTGGAGAAGTGGCGATGTACGTTGCGATTTCGACATTTGGGCAAGCTCCGCTGTCGAGGGCTGCGTTGGCAGTTGGAGGGTTTAACGCAGAGATCAGCTTGTCGCAAAACTCCGAGCCCCATACCTTGCGTCAGTTCTAGTTATATTTTTGGCGGGTGCCCTGTCAGCGGGTATGATGGCGTTAAGAACTTGGGACAAGCAAGTTGCAAAAAACCGAACTCTTAGCCAATTACTCCAGCCAAGGTTTCGCGCCAAAATTTCTGCTGTGGTCTCACGCGGACTATGATGCCAGATTTTCTAAAGCGGACGTTCATGGCGATAGTCTGCACGTCAGCTTTGTCCGCCTACGCAGCCATCCGACCACCTAATCCCCCTTCCCCGTCAGGTGCCAAGCCTGCTCCAGCCCCGCGGATCGCGCGGCGAGGGGGTCGTCGATGGGGCGCTCGGACAGGGCGGTGATGGTGTAGTGGGCCGCGTGGAGGGCTTGGAGTTCGGTCTGGGGGACGGAGAAGGGCGGGCCGGCAGAGGGCGGGGCGTCGTGGTCGAAGGCGATCAGAAGTTGCGGGGCGTTGGCCGTGATCTGGCGCAGATGGGCGGCGTAGCGGGGGCGGAGATCGGCGGGCAGCGCCACGAGGGCGGCGCGATCATAGATCAGATCGACGGGGCCGAGATCGGCGGTGGTGAGGGCGAAGATGTCACCCGCATAAAGGGTGATCCGGGGGGTCTCGGCC
This sequence comes from Pseudomonadota bacterium, assembly GCA_039199335.1. Taxonomy (GTDB): domain Bacteria; phylum Pseudomonadota; class Alphaproteobacteria; order Rhodobacterales; family Rhodobacteraceae; genus Jannaschia. The sequence continues at coordinate 231,670 of JBCCSY010000007.1, read as the reverse complement.
CGGTGGAGGGGGCTGTGATCACTCCGTGACGGATCGAGGTCGTGATCGGTCAGGAAGCGGTCGATGGCCGTGCGGCTGAGGTCGATGCCGGTGACGCGGTATCCCTGGGCGGCGAGCCAGGCCATATCCTCCGCCGCGCCGCAAAGGGGCACGAAGATATGCGCGCCTTCGGGCGGGGCGACGGCGGGGAAGTGCGCCGTCAGGAGGCCATTCGGGCGGGCCTCGTGGAAGCCGATGCGCCCGGTCTCCCACCGTTCGTGCCAGAATGCATGGTCCATTTCTGCGCCCTCCGCCGTTCCGGGACAGGGTGCGGACGCGGGCGGCGACGTCAAGGCGGCGGTTGTCGTCGCACTGGCCAGGGGGCGCGGGCGGGATATAGTCGTGGGATCGCGATCCAAGGAGGGGCGATGATACTCATCGGATGGCAGGAACGGGTGGACCTGCCGCTTCTGGGTCTGACCAACCTGAAGGCGAAGATCGATACGGGCGCGCGGACCTCGGCCCTGCATGCGACCGAGATCGTGGAATTCGCGCGGGACGGGGCGCCCTGGGTGCGGTTTCACACGATCTTCGAGGACGATGCGCGAGATATGGATGTGGAGAGCCCGGTCCATGATCGCCGCGAGATCACCAATACGAGCGGCGTGCCCGAGGCGCGGATCGTCATCCGGACCAAGTTCCGGATCGCCGGGCGGCTTTGGAAGATCGACCTGTCGCTGACCGACCGGAGCGGGATGAAGACGCGGATGATCGTGGGGCGCACGGCGTTGCGCGGCCACAAGATCGCCGTGCATCCGGGTCGGCGCAACCTGACCACAAACGTGACGGCCAAAGGGCCGAGCGAAAGGACGACGTCATGAAGATCGCGATGCTGGCCCGGAATGCGGAGCTTTATTCCCACAGGCGGCTGGTGGAGGCGGCGGAGGCGCGGGGCCACGAGATCCGCATCGTCAACACGCTGCGCTGCTACATGAACATCGCGTCGCGGCGGCCGGAGATTTATTATAACGGCGAGAAGCTGGAAGGGTATGACGCGGTGATCCCGCGGATCGGGGCCAGCGTGACGTTCTACGGGCTGGCGGTGCTGCGGCAGTTCGAGATGATGGGGGTCTATCCCCTGAACGAGAGCGTGGCGATCGGGCGGTCGCGGGACAAGCTGCGGTCGATGCAGTTGCTGGCGCGGGACGGGATCGGGTTGCCGGTGACGACTTTCGCCCATGACCCGAAGCAGACCGAAGAGGTGCTGGAACTGGCCGGGGGCGCGCCGCTGGTGATCAAGCTGCTGGAGGGGACGCAGGGGTTGGGCGTGGTGCTGGCGGATACGGACCGGTCGGCCAAATCCGTGATCGAGGCGTTCCGGGCGACCAACACCAACATCCTGGTGCAGGAATTCATCAAGGAGGCCGGGGGCAGCGATATTCGGGCCATCGTGGTGGGCGGCAAGGTGATCGCGGCGATGAAGCGGAGCGGTGCGGCGGGGGACTTCCGGTCGAACCTGCATCGCGGCGGGTCTGCCCAGGTCATCAAGCTGTCGCCCGAGGAGCGTGCGACAGCGATCCGGGCCGCGAAGGCCATGGGGCTGAATGTCTGCGGGGTGGATATGCTGCGATCCAACCACGGGCCGGTGGTGATGGAGGTCAATTCCTCGCCCGGTTTGGAAGGGGTGGAGAAGGCGACCGAGTTGGATATCGCGGGCAAGATCATCGAATATCTGGAAAAGGCGGCGAAACCGGGGGCCACGAAGACCAAGGGCAAGGGATAGTGGCCCGGCGGGCCGCCTTCGCGCTGGGCGGGGAAGAGGTCGCGGCGGGCAGCCGTCGGACGGTGCATCTGCCGGTGAGCACGTTGTCGGATCACACGCCGGTCAACCTGTCGGTCCATGTGGTGCATGGGAAGTCGGAGGGGCCGACGCTTTGCGTGAGCGCGGGCGTCCATGGCGACGAGGTGATCGGGATCGAGATCGTGCGCAGGCTGCTGCGGTCGCCCAAGGTCAAATCGCTGCGCGGCACGTTGCTGGTGGTGCCCATCGTCAACACGTTCGGGTTTCTGAACCGATCCCGTTACCTGCCGGATCGGCGCGACCTGAACCGGTCCTTTCCGGGGAGCGAGACGGGGTCCATGGCGGGGCGGTTGGCGCATCTGTTCCTGACGGAGGTGGTGATGCGATCTGAGGTGGGGATCGACCTGCATTCGGCGGCGATCCACCGGACGAATTATCCGCAGATCCGCATCTCTGCCGGGTTGGACCGGGTGCGTGCATTGGCCGAGGCTTTCGGCGCGCCGATCATCATGGAATCGGCGCTGCGCGAGGGATCACTGCGCGGCACCGCGCAGGCGGCGGGTGTGGATATGCTGGTCTATGAGGCGGGCGAGGGCCTGCGCTTTGACGAGTTCTCGGTCCGGGCGGGCCATGTCGGCATCCTGCGCGTGATGCAGGAGATGGGCATGATCTCCGGCCGCGGGGTCGCCGCGGCCAAAGCCAAGCCGCAATTCTGCCCGTCGAGCAAATGGCTGCGTGCGCCCATGGGGGGCCTTTTCCGCAGCTTTCAGGCGGATGGCGATCTGGTGCGCCGTGGCGATGTTCTGGGGACCGTGTCGGACCCTTTCGGCGAGGAAGAGGGCGAAGTGGCCGCACCCTTCGACGGGATCATCGTGGGACGCGCGGTCATGCCGGTGGTCAACGAGGGCGACGCCGTCTTCCATCTGGCGCGCGTCGCGTCGGTCGAACGGGCCGAGAGCGCGGTGGAGGACCATTCCGTCCAGCTGGCCGACGATCCGATGTTCGACGAGGATGAGATCATCTGACGGGCAGTATCGTCGTTACGGGTCACCGCCGGATCGCCGCAGCCGCCGCGCGAAAGTGGCGCGGGCATGGGCATCGGCCAGAAGCGGTGCGCAGGCGGCCCACGTGACGGCGGAAGGGCAAAGTACGGCAACCCAGCCCATCCACCCATAGACCGGGTGCGGCATCAGGCGATCCAGGGCGGTGAAGTCCCACGGTCCGGCCACCACCCCGCCCTTGGGCGGACGCGGCGGCGGGGCGCCGAAGAGATCGGCATAGGCTTTTCGTCCGACGCCGAAATTGACGCGCCAGATACCGGGGCGATCCAGCGCGGAGGCGCGGTCGTTCGCGCCGTCATGGTCCTTGATGGTGGCGAAATAGGTGCCGCGGGACAGGCGATTGTCGGGATTGTAGAAAAACGACGTCTCACCCCAGGCCGCCGTGGCGACGATACCGGGCATCGCGACCAGATCGGCCCGGATGTCATCGGGCTGCATCATTGGGGGGCATCGCTGGCGCCGTCCCGGAAGGTCCTGTGTCCGGCCAGCTGCTTCTCTGCCCCCTGCTTCTGCGCCATCTGCTCCTCTGCCATCTGGGCCAGATAATCCTCGATGGTCTTGCCGGGCTCGGGCGCGAAAACCGCGCCGGTGGGGGTGCATGTCTCGATCCGGTCGATGCGGAAGGACCGGAAGGCGCCGCGCAGCTCGCACCAGGCCGTCAGCGTCCAGACGCGCCCCCAATACTCGGTCTGAAGGGGCCGGATCGTCCGACAGGTGCGGCTGTCAGTGAGGGAACGGTAGGCCAGGCGCAGCTTCACGCGGGCGCGGATGGCGCGGCGGATCGCGGGCATATGGACGAAACCGGCCCGCGCCAATGCGAAATCGTAGACACCGAAGCCCCAGGATTTGGGGGATCGGCGCCGGATGGAGGCGTGCCCCTCTACCTTGGCCAAAAGGCTGGCGGCGGCGGCCTGAAGCTCCGGATCGGCGGCTTCGCGCAAGATGGCCATGCCGAGGCTCAGCGCTTCGAGTTCCGCCAATGAAAGCGCCAGGGGCGGCAGGAAGACGGGCTCCCGCAGGAGGTAGCCCACGCCCCGCTCCCCTTCGATGGGGACGCCCGAGGCGATCAGCGCCTCCATATCGCGGTAGATCGTGCGGGCCGACACGCCCAGCGCGGATGCCAGATCACCGGCGCGATGGAGACGACCGTCCCGCACGATTTCGACGATGTCGGCCAGCCGCTCTGCCCGCCGCATGGGATCAGTTCACCGCGACTTCCAGTTCGGAATGCGTCATCTTGGCCGAGACCCCGTCGATGGCCGACAGGAACGGCGCGCCGCCTTCGGCTTGGCCGATCTGGGCGGCGGCCTGCTTGGCGTCGGCCATGCTGGCCCATTCGATATGCTCGATCCAGGTGCCGTCCGCGCTGCAAGACAGGCGGCGGGCGATGAAGCCCGGGCGGGCCCGGATCCAGGCGTTGAATTGGTCGGCGGCGGCGGCGAAGTCTTCGCGGCGCACGCCCTCGTTCAGGGTGAAGGTGACGGTTTCGATCACGTGCTTGGCCATGGGTCTGGTCCTTCGTTGCGAGGTGGCTGCACCTACCTTGCCCCATCCCACCTGACAGAAGCTGTCAGCTGAGGGACCAGCGGGCGCGGCCCCTACCCCACGGCGCGCCGGTAAAGGTGCCAGCTGGCATGGCCCAGGACCGGAAGGACGATGAGCAGGCCCGTGAACCATGGCAGGAGCGCCAGGAGCGTCAGCGTGGCGATGATGGCCGCCCAGAGCAGCATGACGGGCAGGTTATCGCGTGTGGCGCGCAGGCTGATGCCCATGGCGGTGATCACGTCGATCTCACGCTCTAGCAGGAGGGGCAGGCCGATGACGGTCAGGGCGAAGACGAGGAAGGCGCAGGCGGCCCCGAAGGCCAGTTCGACGGCGATCATGGCGAGGCCCGTGCCCGAGAGGTAGGTGCGCAGATCGTCCGGCGGGCCGATCAGGGCCGAGGGCCCCATGAAGAGCGCGAAGAGCATATGGGCCAGGAAACTCCAGAACAGGAAGATCAGGAGGATGGCGAGCCCGGCCCAGGGAACCTGCCGCGTGCGTTCGTACCAGACGACGCCCAGCACGCCCTCGAAGGTGAGGGCCTCGCCGCGTTCCAGCCGTCGGCTGACCTCGTAGAGACCGACGGCCAGGAACGGGGCGAGAAGCGGGAAGCCCAGGGTGAGCGTCAGGGTCCAGGTGAAGAGGCCGGCATCGAGGCGGCTGAGGAGGAGGCCCGCCGCAACATAGGTCGCGGCGAAGAAGAGGCCGTAGAGGGGGGCTTGGCTGAAGTCGCGCCAGCCGTCCCGGAGTGCGGCGAGAAGGTCATGCGGGCGGAGGGTGCCGATCTCGGGCCGGGCGGTGGCGGGCTGGGGGTCCATCGTCATGTCGCGGCTTTCATGTCGCGGCCCCTCCCGTACGGCCCGGCGCCAGTCTGCCTTGCGGCGCGCGGTCGCGCCTTGATCTGGATCATGGCGGTTGACAGGGTGAACGCTCTTGCCCACATGGCCAACAACCCCGCCCTTTGGGCCGCGTGAGCCGGGTCTCCGTTCCGGAGGCTTCCAACGACGGGCGGGACGCTTTCCCAAGGATCACGCCGGGGAGGCGCGGCGACCGCCAGGAGGGCCGAGCCGTGACCCCGAACCGCGCATCGGATGGATGCGCCTCAGGCGTCCGAGCGGGCGCATAGGAATGATGATGGATTTCGACATGCTGGGGCTGAAGCCCCGTCTCATCGATGCGCTGCGCGCGATGGGGATCACCGACCCGACCCCGATCCAGAAGCAGGGGATCCCGCCCGCCTTGGAGGGGCGCGACGTGCTGGGGCTGGCCCAGACCGGAACGGGCAAGACGGCGGCCTTCGGGTTGCCGCTGGTGCAGCACCTGCTGGCGGAGGCGGTGCGTCCGAAACCGCGCACCGCGCGCGCGCTGATCCTGGCGCCGACGCGGGAATTGGTGAACCAGATCGGCGAGAGCCTGTCGGGCTTCATCCAGGGCAGCCATCTGAAGGTGGCCCGTGTGGTGGGCGGCGTGGGCCTGACGCCGCAGATCAAGCGGATGGAGCGGGGCGTGGACCTGCTGGTGGCGACGCCCGGCCGCCTGATCGACCTGATGGAACGGGGTGCGGTGGACCTGTCGGGCAGCCATTTCCTGGTGCTGGACGAGGCGGATCAGATGCTCGACATGGGGTTCATCCATGCGCTGCGGCAGATCGCGCCCAAGCTGCCCGCCGAACGGCAGACGCTGCTTTTCAGCGCGACGATGCCCAAGGATATGGAGAGCCTGGCGGCGACCTATCTGGACCGGCCGGTGCGGGTGCAGGTGGCGACAAGCGGGCAGACAGCCGACAAGATCACGCAATCGATCCATTTCGTGGCCAAGGCCGAGAAGCCCGATTTCCTGCTAGAGCTGCTCAAGGCCCATCCCGGTGAGGCGGCCCTGGTATTCGCCCGCACCAAGCATGGCGCGGACCGGCTGGCCAAACATCTGAGCCGCGCCGGGGTCGAAAGCGTGGCCGTCCACGGCAATCGCAGCCAGGGGCAGCGGACCCGCGCATTGGAGGCCTTTTCCAATGGCGACGCCCCGGTCATGGTGGCCACCGACGTGGCGGCACGGGGTTTGGACATCCCCGTGGTGAAACACGTCTACAATTACGAATTGCCCAACGTGCCCGAAACCTATGTGCACCGGATCGGCCGGACCGCGCGGGCGGGCCGCGACGGGGCGGCGGTGGCGCTGTGTGCGCCCGATGAGATGGGCGAGTTGCGGGACATCGAGCGCCTGCTGAAGATCGCGATCCCCGTCGCCTCGGGGCGGCGCTGGGAGGGCGCAGCGGAGACTGCGAAACCGCAGCGTCAGCGACGGCGCCCGCAACGCGGTGGCGGCGGCCCGCAGCGCAGTGGCGGCGGTCCGAAACCCGCGGGCGCCAGCGCAAAACCTGGCAAGCGCAGACGGCCAAGAAAGCGCGCCTGACCCGCGCAGGACGATTGCGCGATTGCACCGTCTGGGTCATCATGACTTTGCGATAAGATACCGGAAAAAAACAAAACCGGAGAGGCAGAGCATGAAAAGGTTCCACATCACGCTGGCCGTGCTGGCCTGCAGCGGGCTTGCCGCCTGCGGCGGGCCGACACCACGGGCGGACGTGTCCATGTCACGCAATTTCTCGGGCGGGGGGCCGCTGCAGACCGCCTGCCTGCGGGCGGATCGGCGGGCGGCCAACGTGCCGCTTTGCGGATGCGTTCAGTCGGCGGCCAATGCGACATTGTCGCGAGGCGATCAGGCCCGCGCCGCGTCCTTCTTCAGCGATCCGCATCAGGCTCAGGTCGTGCGCCAGTCGGATCGGCGATCCGACGAGGCGTTCTGGCAGCGCTACAAGGGCTTCGTGGAGGTGGCGGAACGGGCCTGCGCCTAGGCCAAAACCCCTTCCGGACCGGTCCGTATCAGGGGTTTGACCGGTCCGGCATGCCCGCAACCAGCCGGGCGATGCCGTCTTCGATGATGTTCAAGCAGGTCGTCGGATCCCCGGTGTAGTAGGGGTCCGGCACGTCCTGCTCGCCCAGACCGGCGGCTGCGCAGAACAACTCCGCTACCGCCCCGCCCTCCATATCCTGCAGCCGCCGCAAGACGTAGCGATCCATGGCGAAGATGCGGTCGAAGCTTGCGAAGTCTTCCGGCACAACCTGCCGGGCCCTTTGCGCAGAGAGATCCAGTCCCCGCTCCGCCGCGGCGGCGATGACGGGCGGATGCGGCGGCTCGCCCACATGCCAATCGCCCAGACCGGCGCTGTCGACCTCCCAATCCGGGCGCGCCGCGCGCAGCGCACCTTCGGCGGCGGGGGATCGACAGATATTCCCCAAACACACGAACAGAACACGCATCAGGCGAACGCCTCCCCCTTGACCATGCGCCAATGCAGAAGAACCGACGGGAAAAGCAGCAATGCCCACCCCCACGTCATCCAGACATAGATCATGGCGGGAACCCACGCGACCGCGATCAGAAGACCCACGAACCCTGTCACCCGCAGCGCGGTGCCGGGCGACAAGAACCGCAAGAGGGCAAGATACAGGAGCTTGCCGCCGTCCAGGGGCTGCACCGGGATCAAGTTCAGCGCGAACAGGACGAGGTTGATGCCCGCGAAGGTCTGTAGATACCAGCCGGCATACCAATGCCAGTCGGCACCGCCACCCTGATAGGCATCGACCATCGCCCCGCCTGCCAGTGAGGCCACGGCCCAGAGGGCCAGATTTGTGAGCGGGCCCATCGCGACCATCAATTCCCGCTCGCGCGGCGTAGCCTGCCGCGCATATTCGCAGAAACCCCCACCGCCATAGAGGACGACGCGCCGCACCGCCTGCCCCTGCACCAAGGCGCCCCAGGCATGACCCATCTCGTGCAGGAAGATCGACAGGGCGACCATGCCGAAGAAGATCAGCGAATGGATCGATGGCTGGACGCCCACGAACACGAGCGCCAGCAGGATGAAACTGGGCGAGACCTGCACCGGCACGCCCCAGGGACCGCGCAGCGTCAGCAGAGGGGGTTCGTTCGTTCCGATCATCGTCGCCTCGACATTTGCGGCGACGAGACTGTTCCCGGTTCCGGGCTGAATTCGGGCCGGGGCGTGACAATTCATACGCGCTCTGCTCTGGATCGTGGGATGGAGCGGATCGTCATCCTGTCCGGCGCGGGGCTGAGCGCGGAATCGGGCCTGGGCACCTTCCGGGACGTGGACGGGCTGTGGACGCAATACGATCTGGCCGAGGTCGCCACGCCCGAGGGCTTTGCGGCCGATCCGGTCAAGGTCCATGATTTCTACAATGCCCGCCGGGCCAATCTGCGGAGCGCGGCGCCCAATGCTGCCCATCTGGCGCTGGCAACACTCTCCTCCCGGGCGGGTGTGACGCTGGTGACGCAAAACATCGACGACCTGCTGGAACGGGCCGGTGCAGAGAACGTGATCCATATGCACGGGGAGCTGACTCGTGCGCTTTGCCATACCTGCGGGCATCGCTGGGCGGCACCCGATGTGATGCGCCGGGACGATCCCTGCCCGGCCTGCGGCGCGGCGGCGACCCGGCCCGATGTCGTCTGGTTCGGGGAGATCCCCTATCACATGGAGGCGATCGACGCGGCGCTGATGGCCGCCGATCTTTTCGTGAGCATCGGCACCAGCGGCGAGGTTTATCCGGCGGCCGGCTTCGTCGCCGCCGCCCGCGCCGCCGGGGCGCGGACGCTGGAGCTGAACCTTGAAGCCAGCGGCGGCGTCTTCGACGAGGTCCGCGAGGGCCCCGCCACCGACCTGGTGCCCGCCTGGGTGGCGGAGGTTTTGGGCTGACTTCGGCTCAGAAATGGTACCGCTTGAAGTATTGCTGGCGGCGCAGTTCCTCGTTCTTTCGGCGTTCATGCTCGTAGAGCATGGAGGCGTGGGACGGGCGGGCCGGGTTGGACCATCTGGGGGTTCCCTCCATCATGCGATGGAGCATGTTCGTCAACCGATTTGACATCTTAGCCTCCTTTTGATTGCGCGTTGCCCTTGCAATATCGCCCATGAAGAGAGGATAAGCGATTCAATACGATATCTGAATTGTGAACTGAATTGTCATGTTGGATTGGTCCGCCATCCCCTCGCTCGCCGCGTTACGGGCGTTCGAGGCGGCGGCGCGGATGCGCAGCTTCAGCCGCGCGGCAGAAGCGTTGAACGTCACCCATGCCGCCATCGCCCACCATGTCCGCGCGCTGGAGAGCGAGCTGGGCCGCAGCCTGGTCACGCGGCAGGGACGCGGGATCGCGGTCACGGCGGAGGGCCAAGCTTTGGCGGACACCCTGCGCGAAGGGTTCGAGACCATCGGGGCTGGTGTCGCCCGGCTGCGCGACGAGGCCGCGGCCCGACCGCTCACCCTATCGGTCACGCCCGCCTTCGCGACGAATTGGCTGATGCCGCGGATCGGGGATTTCTGGAGCCGTCATCCGGATATCCCGCTCAACATCGCGCCGGCCATCGACCTGATCGACCTGCGGCGCGACCAGATCGACGTGGCGGTGCGCTACGGGACGGGGCCCTGGCCGCCCTATGATGCGAAGATGCTGACCGATGGGGAGTTCTGGGTCGTGGCCCGGCCCGATCTGATCGCCGGGCGCAAGGCGGATTGCGTGGGCGATGTCGTCGACCTGCCCTGGTTGGTGGACCGGAACCTGCGGGAATGGCAGGCGCTTCTGGCCGGTGAGGGGGTCGATATCGCGGAGCTGTCGATCACGACGCTGAACATGAACGGCCTGGTTCTATCCGGTCTGAGGGAAGGTCTGGGGGTCGGCCTGCAATCCCGCCCGCTGGTGGAGCGGGAGGTGCGCGAGGGGGCGCTGGCCCGGATCTGCATCCTGCGGCAGGCGGGGCTGGGCTACCATGTGCTGACCGACCCCAAGCGGCCCTCGCCCAAAGTGCGAACCCTGGTCCGTTGGCTGATGGATCAGGCCCGGCCGCAGGAAGGCGCTTAGGCCAGACATGAAAAAGGCCCCGCTTGGGGGCCTTTCGCGCGGTGGTCGCCGGTTCAGGCTTCCAGAGCGGCCGCCGTGTCGCTGGACTTGGCGATGTCGCGCTTGATCTTGAGCGCGCGGGCCGACAGATCGCCGTCCTTTGCCTTGGCAAGAAACGCATCGAGGCCCCCACGGTGGTCCACCGTGCGCAGGGCCGCAGCCGAAATCCGCAATTTGAAGGCACGGCCAAGGGCCTCGGATTGCAGGGTCACGTCGTTCAGGTTCGGCAGGAAACGACGCTTGGTCTTGTTGTTGGCGTGGCTGACATTGTTGCCGACCATCGGGCCTTTTCCGGTGAGCTCGCAAACGCGCGACATGGCACCACTCCGGGGTTGGATCTGGGGTTTCAAAACAGGTGCAGGGCCGATCAACGGCCCCGCGGTTGGCGCGTCCTAAGGCAAAGGCAGGGGGGCGTCAACCGTTCCGGCGCGCGGTGGCCGCATCGTCAAGCCAGGCCAACATGTCCTGGGCGGCGGCCTCGGGCGCGCGGCTACCGTCGCCCACATCGGCGGCCAATGCGGCCATGTGCGTGCGGGCCGGTGCGTCGCGCAGGCGGGCCAGGAGGCCGTCGCGCACCTCGGCCTCGAACCAATGGGCGGCCTGGGCGGCGCGCGTCGCGTCCCAATGGCCCTGATCCCGGCGCCACGTGGTCAGCGCGGTCATCTCGTCCCATGCCTTGGTCAGGCCCGTCTCTTCCATGGCCGAGACGGGCATGGCCTTGGGAAACCCCTTCGGATCCTGCGGGCGCTTGCGCAGGAGGCGCAGGGCGCCCGCGTAATCCGCCACCGTCCGGCGGGCGGCGGCGGCCAGGTCGCCATCGGCCTTGTTCACAAGGATCAGGTCGGCGATCTCCATGATCCCGCGCTTCACGCCCTGCAACTCATCCCCACCGGCGGGCGCCAGGAGCAGCACGAAGAGGTCGCACATCTGCGCCACCATCGTCTCGGACTGACCCACGCCCACCGTCTCGATCAGCACCACGTCGACGCCCGACGCCTCGCAAAGGGCCACCGCCTCTCGTGTGCGGCGCGCCACGCCGCCCAGATGGCTGGCGGCGGGGGAGGGGCGGATGAAGGCGTTCGGGTCGCGGCTGAGACGGTCCATCCGGGTCTTGTCGCCCAGGATGGAGCCGCCCGTGCGCGCGCTGGACGGGTCCACCGCCAGGACGGCCACGCGTTTGCCCTGCCCGGTCAGAAGCGTGCCGAAGGCTTCGATGAAGGTGGATTTTCCGACACCCGGCGTGCCCGACAACCCGATCCGGAGCGCGCTGCGCCCCGCGCCACGCAAGCTGTCCAGCAGGGATGCGGCCCGCGCGCGGTGATCCGCCCGCGTGCTTTCCACCAGCGTGATCGCCCGGGCCAAGGCGCGGCGGTCGCCGGAAAGAAGCGGGTCGAGAAGCGCATCCGTCATCCGACCCGGGATGCACGGCCCCAGCGGCGGTTTCAAGCGCGGGACGCAGCATCCCCGTTGCGCCACGGGGCACACTTGGCCATCAGAGGGATATGCGCCGCTGTCTCATGATCCTGTCCTTGTGCCTGCCGCTTCCGGCCCATGCCTTGGAAGAGGCGGCGTTCGACATTTCGCTGCGGGGGATCAAGGGGGCGCAGCTGGCCTGGCGGGCGCAGGAGAGTGCGGGCGGCTATGCCGTCTCGGCCGCGATCCGGACCACCGGTGCCGTGGGTCTGTTGGCGCGGTTCACCTTCGACGGACTGGCCCAGGGGCGCGGTGGGGCCGCCGACCCGCGCCCGATCCGCTTCGAGGAGCGGGTGAGGACGCCGGAGCGCGAGGGTTTCACGGTGCTCACCTATACGGGTGGCACCCCCACCATCGCGGAGCGGGAACCGCCGCGCGACGCGAGCCCTTGGGACATCGACCCGGCCGCGCAGACGGGGCGCATCGACCCGGTGACGGGGACGTGGCTAATGCTGCGGGACGTCGCGGTGGATGCGGCCTGCGTGCTGGACATGCGCGTCTATGACGGCAGGCGCGCCACCCGCGTGGTCCTGTCCGATCCGCAGCCCTCCGAGGGCGGGGTGACCTGCGCGGGCACCTATATTCGTCAGGACGGCTTTCCGCCCGACGAGATGGCCGAGCGCACGGATTTCCCTTTCACGCTGAGCTACGACGCCGTGGGCGACCGGCTGCAGGTTCGGGAATTGCGGCTGAGCACCCCTTACGGCGACGCGGTTCTCAGCCGCCGATGACATTGCCCATCGAGGAGGCGCTGCCCGACCTGCTGGCCGCTTTGGCAGATGGCGGGGTCGCGGTGCTGCAAGCGCCCCCCGGCGCGGGCAAGACGACGCGGGTGCCGCTGGCACTGCTGGACCGGGTCGCGGGTCGCATCGTGATGCTGGAGCCGCGGCGGCTGGCTGCGCGGGCGGCGGCCCATCGCATGGCCGAGACGCTGGGCGAAGCGCCCGGTCAAACGGTGGGCTACCGGATGCGGGGCGACAGCAAGGTGTCGGACGCCACGCGGATCGAGGTCGTCACCGAGGGGATCCTGACCCGGATGCTGCAAGCCGACCCAGCGCTTCCGGGCGTGGGCGCGGTGATCTTCGACGAGTTCCACGAACGCTCGCTCAACGCCGATCTGGGTCTGGCCCTGGCCTGGGAGGCGCGGCAGGCTTTGCGCCCGGATCTGATGGTGCTGGTCATGTCGGCGACACTGGATGCGGAGCCGGTGGCCGCCTTGTTGGATGCGCCGATCGTCACCTCCGCCGGTCGCAGCTTTCCGGTGACGCGGCGCTGGCGGGATCGCCCGGCCCCGGCGCGCCAGCCTGTCGACGCGCAGGTGGCCGAGCTGGTCGTGGATGCGTTGGCGGCGGTGTCCGAGGGCGATGTGCTGGCCTTTCTGCCCGGCGAGGCGGAGATCACGCGCTGCGCCGCCCGCCTATCCGATTGCGGGGCGGCGATCTTTCCCCTTTACGGCGCCCTGCCCTTTGCCGCCCAGAAGGCCGCTTTGGCGCCTGCTGACGGGCGCAAGGTGGTCTTGGCCAGCGCCGTCGCCGAGACGTCCCTGACGATACCGGGCATCCGGGCGGTCGTGGATGGCGGCCTGGCCCGGCGGGCACGGTTCGATCCCGGATCGGGCATGTCGCGCCTAGTGACCGAGCGCGTGACCAAGGCGGAGGCCGCCCAACGGGCGGGGCGCGCTGGGCGCGTCGCCGCGGGCGTAGCCTTCGCCAATTGGACCCGCGGGGAGGAAGGCGGCCTGGCCCCCTTCCCGCCGCCCGAGATCGCGCGGGCCGATCTGGCCGCGCTGGCACTGGAATTGGCGGCTTGGGGGTCGGACGACTTGCCGTTTCTGACGCCGCCGCCCGAGGGCGCGCTGGCGGAGGCACGCGCCTTGCTGGCCGCGTTGGGTGCGCTGGAAAACGGCGCAATCACCGAGCATGGCCGGGCGCTGGCGCGTCTGCCTTTGCATCCGCGCCTTGGGCATATGCTGCTCTGCCGCGGGTCCGGCGGCGCGGCGCTGGCGGCGGCCCTATCCAGTCGATTGCCCCGCGGATCGGTCGATCTGGCGGAGGCGTTGCGGCAGCCTGGCCGGGAGGTGACGGCCGAGGCCAAGCGATTGCGCCGCTTTGAGGCGGGGCCGGTTCGGTCTGATGCGCAGCGGCTGGCGCTGGCCTATCCCGACCGGGTGGGATTGCGGCGCGACGGGGACGCGCCGCGCTGGCTGCTGTCGGGCGGAAAGGGCGCCTGGATGGAGCAAGGCGAGGCGCTGGCCGGGGCCCGGCTGCTGGTCGTGGCCGATCTGGATGGCGCGGCACGAGAGGCGCGCATCCGCCATGCGCTGCCCATCGGCGAGGCCGAGTTGCGCAAGGTCCTGGGCGACCGGATCGAATGGGTCGAGATGTGCCATTGGTCGGAGCGGCACCGTCGGGTGGAAGCCCGGCGGCAGGAACGGCTGGGCGCCATCGCGTTGGATGATCGGCAGTGGCGCGACGCCCCGCCCGACGCGCTGGCCCGTGCCGCGCTGGACGGCGTGCAAAGCCTTGGTGTCGAGGCGCTGGGCTGGACCCGGCGCGCGCTGCTTTTGCGGGCACGGATCGCAGCGGCGGGGCTGCGCGATGTGTCGGAGGCGGGGTTGCTGGCGGCGGCGGAGGATTGGCTGCTGCCGTCCCTGGGCGCGGTTCGGGATGCGGCCGGGCTCGCGCGCCTCGACCCCCATGACGCGCTGGCCGCCTGGCTGGGCTGGGACGGGATGCGCCGCCTCGATGAGATCGCGCCCGCCCACTACGTCACCCCGTTGGGGCGCAAGGTGCCCGTCGATTACGACCCGGACATTCCCACCGTCTCCTTGCGCCTGCAGGAGGTCTTTGGCGAAACGCGGCATCCCACCATCGGCGGGCGCCCCCTGCGGATGGAGCTGTTGTCGCCCGGCCAGAAACCGGTGGCGATCACCCAGGATTTGCCGGGCTTCTGGGCCGGGGCCTATGCCGATGTCCGCAAGGATATGCGGGGCCGCTATCCCAAACATCCTTGGCCGGAGGATCCGACCCAGGCCGATCCGACATTGCGGGCCAAGCGGCGCGGCTGATCGGTCAGGGCAGAAGGTCGTCGATCAAGGCTGAGGCCGGATCGGTCAGCGCGTCGATCACATCGAAATGGTGCCGTCCGGGCGCGATGCGGACGGGCCCGTTCCAGGCAGCACCCAGCAGGTCGGCCTGCCAAAGGAAGGCGGGGCGCTCATCGGCGCCCACATGGATTGCGAGCCTTGCCTGCACGCTTTGATGGCCCAATGCCGGGCTCTCGCGCGCGGCCTCACCCGGATCGAGGCACAGATCGGCGTTCATGCTCTGGGGCACCAGCGGTCTGAGATCGGCCAGGGGCGAGATGGGCACGCAGGTCGCGATGCGGTCTGCGCAATCCGGCGCGGCATCGGCCATGACCATGCGGGCCGCCAGATGTCCGCCCGCGCTATGGCCCGCCACCCCGATGGGCCCTTCCACCGCGGCTGCGACGCAGTCGATGGCTTTGGCAATGGCGGCGGTGATCTGTCCGATCCGATGCTTGGGCGCCAGGACGTAGCCCGGCAGCGCGACGGCATATCCGCGGGACAGGGCGCCCGCCGCCAGATGCGACCAATCCCGCCGGTCGAAACGCCGCCAATAGCCACCATGGATGAAAACGACGAGGCCCTTGGCCGCGCCCCCCGGCCGAAACAGATCGATCCGCTGCCGGGCATCGGCACCGTATGTCAGGGTTTCGGGCACATGGCGCGCGCGGAACGCCGCAGCGGCCTTGGGCCATGTCTCAAGAAAGGTGTCGGCGCCGGGAATATGATCGGCATTCGCATAGGCCGCATCCAGGGCGGCAGGCGTCATCCCCTCCCATCCGCGCATGGTGCCTCCTCAGGCGTCCGGCTCCATCTCATCGTTATAGACGACCACGGCGGCCCCGTCTTCCATGGCGGCTTCGCCGGAACTTCGGAGAGCGGGGTCGTCGATCCCGCCCGGTCCGTCGCCCAGCGACTTGGCGCGGGCGATCTCCACATGGTGCCACCCATGTTCGTCGGTCGCGGCCAGGGCATGGCCCTGCGCGTCGTCCATATCGTCGCCGGTGGCAAACAGGATCAAGGCATGGCGCGCGCCGGGGCGATAGGCGCTTTCCGGTCCCGCGATCCCTTGGCTCAGGAAGATGAACAGCTCTGACATGGAGACAGCCAACACCACGAAAAAGGGCGCCCCGTGGCGCCCTCGGTTCGAGATTGAGACAATCTCAGTGCAGTTTTGCCGAAACCGTGTCGATGGATTGGTCGATCAGCTTGTTGGCGTCAGTCGCCGACATCTGTTTCGCGACGACCTCTCCGGCGGCGGCGGTCGCGACGGCGATGGCCCGGTCGCGGACGTCGCGGATGGCCGCGGCACGGGCGCTTTCGATCTGGTCCTCGGCGGCAGCCAGGCGCCGTGCGACGCTGGCCTCAAGATCGACTTTCGCCTGATCGGCCGTGGCCTGCGCTTCGGCCTTGGCGGTGGCAACGATCTCGTCGGCCTGTTCCTGCGCCTCGCGGGTCTTGCGTTCGTAGGAGGCCAGAAGCGTCTGCGCCTCTTCCCGCAGGGCACGGGCCTCGTCCAGATCGCGGCGGATCCCGGCGGCGCGGTCGTCCAGCATGGACATGAGCATCGCGGGCACTTTGAAATAGAGCAGGATGCCGATGAAGATCAGGAAGCCGATGGACACCACGAAATCGGTGTTGGCCAGGCTGAAGAACGGGCCGGATGCGGCGTGGGCCGGTGCGGCCAGCAAAAGGAATGGCAGGGCGTAACGCATGGCTCAGTTCCCTTTCACGCGCGTGTCGACGGCGCTGTCGATCGCGCCCTGATCGACCGTGCCGCCAAGGGCGCTGACGATCTCGGCGGCCACGTCCTTGGCGACGACTTCCACCGATTGGGCGGCGCCATCGCGGATTTCCGCGATCTGCGTCTCACTCTCGGCGGTGCGTTCCGCGATCTTGGCATCGGCCTCGGCGATGGCGGCATCCAGATCGCCGCGAATGGCCTCTCGCGCCTCCTGAGAGATGCGCTGGGCCTCGGCGCGGGCATCGGCCAGCGCTTTCTCATAGGCGGCTTCGGCTTCGGCGGCCTGGTTCCGCAGATCTTCGGCGGCGGCCAGATCGTTGGATATCGTTCCCGACCTCTCGGCGAGCACGGCCGCCATGCGGGGCAGCGCCACGCGGGTCAGGATCAGGAAGATGGCGACCAGGGCGACCAGCAGCCAGAAGATCTGGTTCGCGAACCAGTCATCGCAGAGCTGGGGCATGCCGATCGCGTAGCCCAGGTTGTTCACGCAGGCAGTGGCGGTCTCTGTGACGGGGTCGGCCATGGAATCCCTCGGTCATATGGCGGCCCGGGCGGGCCAGTCCTCAGGCGGGGGCGCGAACGCTCCCCGCCCGGCGTAAGGATGGTGTCGCGTCTTAGACGGCGAACATCAGCAGCAGCGAGACGAGGAAGGCGAAGATGCCCAGGGCCTCGGCGAAGGCGATACCGATGAAGAGCGTTGCGGTCTGACCGGCAGCCGCGGACGGGTTGCGCAGGGCGCCGGCCAGGAAGTTGCCGGCCACGTTGCCCACACCGATGGCGGCAGCGCCGGAACCGATGGCGGCCAGGCCTGCACCGATGAATTTGCCGGTATCGGCCAGAACGATGATGTCGCCTTCCATGGGGGTGTCTCCTTACGATTGGAAGATTAGCGAGAGGGGCGATCCTCAGTGATGCGGATGCAGCGCGTCCTTCAGGTAGACGCAGGTGAGGATCGTGAAGACGTAGGCCTGGATCGCCGAGACGAGCACTTCCAGCCCGTAGATGGCGACCACGCCGAGGATCGAGAGCGGCGCCACGGCGATCAAAGCCGCGAAGCCCGCGAAGACCTTAAGCACCGCGTGACCGGCCATGATGTTGCCCGCCAGACGAATGGAGTGGCTGACCGGGCGCACGAAGTAGGAAATCACCTCGATCACGGCGAGGATCGGTCGCAGCGGCAGCGGCGCGGACGACACCCAGAAGAGCGACAGGAACCCGGCACCGTTCTTGACGAAGCCCAGGATCGTGACCGCGAAGAACACGCCGAAGCCCAGTACCGCCGTCACCGCGATGTGGCTGGTGGGCGAGAAGGACATCGGGATCAGCGCCAGGAAGTTGGCGAAGAGGATGAAGAGGAAGATCGTGAAGATATAGGGGAAGTAGCGGATCGCATCCTTGCCGGTCACGTCCTCCACCATCTTGTAAACGAACCCGTAGGCCAGTTCGGCCACCGATTGGGTCCGGCTGGGCACGATGGCGCGCCCGCGCGTGCCGAAAACGAACAAGAGGAAAACGCAGACCACAGCCAGCGCCAGCCAGACCGTGGCATTGGTGATCGTGAACATGCCCACCGCGTCGCCCGCATCGCCCAGGACAGGCTTTACGATGAACTGATCCATCGGATGGAAGGACAGGCCGCCGTCGCTAGGTTCCGCCATGATCTTTCCCGTCTCTCTCGGCACCGGCGCCCGGATTATCCAAGGCGGCCCGTACGTCCAGCTTCCCTTGCACCTCCTTGGCGGAGGCGATCATCGTCTTCACCCCGGCCGCAAAACCGAGGAGGGTGAACACGACCATCAGCCAAGGCTGGGTTCCCAGCAGGGCGTCGAGGCCGTATCCGATGCCGAAACCGATCCCGAGACCGGCCACCAGCTCGATCACCATCCGCCAGGCCAGTTGCGCCTGGGAATAGTGTTCTTCCATGTGGTCCTTCTCGGGCTCTCCCTTCAGGGCCGCGATGCGTTGATCGAGGTCACGCAGGCGGTCACGGTCGGGATCGTCGGACATGGAAACCCCACGGATGTCGCGTGCGGTGTATGGGGCCGGCGGGAGCGAGTCAAACCGCACGATTGTCGCGGCTTTCTTCATTATATATCAGTATTTTATGCTGCCGTCCGGCTGCACTGGCCTGACGACCCGAGAAGAGAGCATGTTCAACCCAAACGTTGAACGTTCTTGACCCGATCCGGGCTGTCCGGCAGGGCCTCGCCCCATGGCTGCACCCCTGGATATCGTCTTCGCCGCCCTGGCCGACCCGACGCGCCGGGCGATCCTGTCGATGCTTCTGGAAGACGATATGGCCGTCACGGATGTCGCAGCAGGCTTCGATATCTCGCTCGCCGCGATCTCAAAACATCTGGGCGTTCTCGCCCGTGCGGAGCTGATCACCCAAGAGAAGCGGGGCCGCGTCGTCTGGTGCAAACTGGAGCCCGACGCCCTCCGCGAAGCCTCGATCTGGATGCAGAGCTTCGGGCAGTTCGAGGGACCGGATTTCGACGCCTTGGAACGGGCCCTGGCGGCGCAGGGCTTGGCGGAGGATCAGAGCCGGTCCTAATGGTGTCCGGACGTGTCGAGCGGGGTCACGAAGATCTCTCGCACGTTCGCGCGTGGCGGGGCATTCAGCGCCATCATCACCGAATCGGCGACATCCGGCGGCTGCAGGCGCCCCTCGGCCGGATTGTCGAAGAATGGCGTGTCGACCATCCCCGGTGCGATCACGGTGCACCGCCCGCCCCATTCGGCCATTTCCAGAGCCAGGTTCCCGGCATAGCCGTGCACGAACCACTTGGACGCCGAATAGACCGACCCTTTGACATGTGTCCGTCCCGCCAAGGAGCCTGTGACAACGAAATGCCCCTTGGCCTTCCGAAGATGGGGCATGGATGCGTGGGCGGTGTAGAGAACGCCCATGATGTTGATCTGCACCAATCGGGCCCATTCCTCGGGGTCACCGGCTTGGGTGCCCGGCTGGTCGATGCCGATACCTGCATTGGCAAAGGCCGCGTCCACGGACCCAAAGTGACCGGCCAGCTTATCGAGTGCATCGGCCTGCTGGCCTCGGTCCGTGGCATCGCCCGGAAGGACGAGGACGGCGTCACCAAGCTCTGCCGCCAGTTCGGCCAACGCTTCTTCGGATCGCGCGAAGAGACCCACATTCCAGCCGTCAGCAACGGCCTGACGCGCTGTCTGGGCGCCGATGCCCGAGGAGGCACCGGTGATGAACAAGGTACGGGATGTCATGAGAACTCCGTTGGGGGCTGCCTAGAGCAGACGCTTCTTTAGATCGTGGGTCAGATGCTCGATCGGCTCGTCGCCCTGCTCGGCCAATCGCATGAGACCGAACTGCACGCGCGCCATCTCCTGATAATAGCTGGTATAGATGTAATTCGTCGCCGCCCCCGCGGCCGCACCGATCACCGGCACCGCCTGGGCCGCCACCTTCTGCCCCATGGGGATCGCCAGCCGCGGCGCGACTTTGGCGATCAGGCCGTGGATCGCGCTGCCGGTGACGGTCAGACGCATGGTCACAAAGCTCAGATCGGTGCCGTCATCGTCGTCCAGCGGACCGGCGGCGGCGAAGACCCGGAGGCAGGCTTCCCGGATTTCCGGCCGCGTGGGGTCGAAGCCATGTTCGTCCGCGATGCCCTGGATCGCGCGCAGGATCACTGTGGTGGTCACCGGAAGCTCCGCCAAGGCCGATGGCAGCCCCCCGAACCCGCCGGCCGCGCCCGTGCCCAGCGTGACGGCGCGGGTGAGCCAATCCGACGTGTCGCGGATGCGGCCACGGGATTTGGCGGCAGCGTTGAAGGCTTGCTCCAGCGCCAAGGCGGTGGCCTTCTCCAGCCCCTGCTTGACCGGGTCGGGCAGCATATCGATCAGGCTTTCCGCCTGGGTGCCCACCAGGTTGAGGAGCTGCATCCCCGTCCCACTGGCGCCGCGCATGGCCTCGGCCAAACGGTCCAACTCCGCCTCGCGGTCCAGGGGCGGAAATATCTGTTCCTGCTTCATACCTTTTAGGTGGGGGCATCCGCGGGCGTCGGCAAGGCCCGACCGACGGGGCCAGCCACACAGGTCCAGTCCCAGCAGCCCAGGATGCGATCCGGATTGGTGGGCGGCGGCATCGTCACGCCCTGAAGCGGCTTGAAACCGAACCGTGCATAATAGGGCGCGTCCCCGACCAACAGGATGCGGTCCACCCCGGCCACCTGTGCCCGGTCCAGGCCCGACTGGATCAGCAGCGCACCCAACCCTTCGCCCTGCCGGGTGGGGTGCACGGCGACCGGGCCAAGCAGCATCGCGTCCCAGCGGTCACCCACACGCACGGGCCAGAACCGGATCGCGCCCGCCACCTCGCCCAGGTCGCCGCGTACGAGAAGGCAAAGCGCACGGGCGGGCGGCACCCCATCGCGCAGGCGATAGCTGGAAAGGGCCGTGCGGCCCGGTGCGAAACAGGTATCCAGCAGCGCCTCCACGGCCCAGCCATCGGCCTCGGTCTCGCGCTCCAGTTCCATCGCCCCTCCCCGCGGTGGCAAATCGCCTAGCACGCAGGTAGGCACGGGACCAGACAACCCGGAGAGACCATGTTCTACCGCCCCGAGGACGGCCACGGCCTACCCCACAACCCGTTCAACGCCATCGTCTCCCCCCGGCCCATCGGATGGATCGCGACGCGGGGGGCGCAGGGGGACAATCTGGCCCCGTACAGCTTCTTCAACGCCGTGGCCTATGTGCCGCCGCAGGTCATGTTCGCCTCAACCTCGGCCAAGGAGGACAGGGACGGAACCAAGGATAGCGTGTCGCAAATCCGCGAGACGGGCGTCTTCGCCGTGAACATCGTGGAATACACCGCGCGCGACCGGATGAACGCCACATCGGGTGCGCATCCTGCCGGAACGGATGAGTTCGTCCATGCCGGTGTCACCAAGGCCGAATGCGAGACGATCGATTGCCCACGTGTGGCCGATGCCCCCGCCACGTTGGAGTGCAGGCTGACGCAGGTGCTGCAATTGCCGGGGGAGGCCAATTTCGCCGTTTTCGGCGAGGTGACGGGCGTGCATCTGCGCGACGATTGCCTGACGGACGGCCGCTTCGACGTGATGTCCTTCGGCCCCATGGCCCGGCTCGGCTACCGGGATTATTGCCGCGTTGAGAACCTCTTCTCGCTGCAACGTCCCGATGATTGACGGCTGGCCGGATCCCACAGACCCCTACCCGATCCGCCTGCCGGACGGATCGGCAATCCCCGGCACGGTCCATCTTTCCGCGCTGCCCATGCCCGATAACTTCCAGGTGGGCGCCCATAGCTATGCCTCCGACTTCGACCCACCGGCAGAGGACGGGTGGGCCAACCGCCTGGCCCCGTACCTCTTCCCGTTCTCGAAGGAGCGGTTGGTCATCGGCCGCTTCTGCCAGATCGCCCATGGCGTCCGCTTCATCACCGCCTCGGCGAACCATGCCACCGACGGGCTGACCTGCTATCCCTTCGCGGTCTTCGATACGGAGGCGCGGGCCGGGTTCCAGCCTGACAGGCGCGACACCGTCATCGGCCATGACGTCTGGTTCGGGATGGAGGCGCGGGTGCTGCCCGGCGCGCGGATCGGCAATGGCGCGATTATCGGCGCCGGTGCCGTGATCCGGGGCGATGTGCCGCCCTATGCCATCGTCACCGGCAATCCGGGCCGCGTCGTTCGGTTCCGCTTCGCACCCGAGACGGTGGCGCGGTTGCAGGCGCTCGCCTGGTGGGACTGGCCCGATGACACCATCGCAAGCGCCCGTTGCGCCCTGCAATCCGGCGACATCGACGCCCTGAGCGCGATGCAACCGACACCCTGAGGAGGAGAGAGACATGCCCGCCATCCACGCGCCCATGGGCCAAGGGGACGAGAACCGCGCCTTCAACCTGATCCGGCGAACCCGCGTCGCCACAGAGGCGACCGGGGGCGCTTTCGCCATCTGGGAGGAAGAGATCCCCGAAGGCGCCGGACCGCCGCTCCATGTCCACGAGAAGGAACATGAGGTCTTCACGGTGATCTCGGGCCGCGTCCGGTTTCACGCGGATGGCCAAGAGATGGAGGCGGGGCCCGGCGATGTCGTGATGATCCCGCCCGGCACGCCGCACACCTTTAAGGGGCTGACCGATGCCGTGGCGCTGGTCCAGCTCTCGCCGGGCGCGGCCTCCGGTTTCTTCGCGGCCGTGACGGCCGCGGGGGTCAGCCCCGAAACCGACATGGACCGCGTCACCGAGATTGCCGCGGACCACAATATCCGGTTCGTGGGACCGCCGTTGGATTAGGACGTCAGGCGCCCATCACCCACCACCGCGTCAGCCCGTAGAGGTAGAGCGCGGTGAACAGCACGTTCACGTATTTCAACTGCCGCTCCCCATGGAGCCAGGCGCAGAACATCCAGATGATGCAGAAGGGCAGGCCCAGGATCATCGGCCAGGGATGCCAGTTCTGGACGATGGCGATCGTGCTGGCGATGCCCAGCAGCAGGGCCAACCATTTCAGACGTTGTTCATGTGAGGCGAGCCAGGATGCGAGGCCCCTGCCCGCAGGACGCGACACGCGCATGGGCGAGACGGCTCCTGTCGTAAGTCAGCGATGTGGAAAGGGGCGGATCATCTCTGCCATCCGCCTTTCGCCGCGATAGCCTGAGATGGCCATCGGATCAAGAACCCGCGCGCCCTTTCGGTCGCCCCTAATGGCCGCCCAGGATCCCCGTTCGCACGCCGTAATTGGCGGCCACGGCGTAATCGGGGTCGTCGTCGCTGTCGATCATCAGGTGGCCGGCCTTGGTCAGCAGGCGGTGACAGTCGCGGGTCAGGTGGCGCAGCTGGATGCTCTTGCCCTCGTCCTCGTATTTCTGGGCCACGGCCTCGATGGCCTGCAGCGCGGATTGGTCGGCCACCCGACTCTCGGCGAAGTCGATGACCACGCGGGACGGGTCGGCCTTGGGATCGAAGAGTTCGACGAAGCCAGTGGCTGAGCCGAAGAAAAGCGGCCCCTTCACCTGATAGACCCGCGCGCCCTCGGGCGTCTCGTAGGTGGAGGCGCGGATGCGGCGCGCATTCTCCCAGGCATAGGCCAGCGCGGAGACGATGACGCCCACGATCACCGCGATGGCGAGGTCGGTCAGCACCGTCACGATGGTGACCAGCACGATCACGACCGCGTCGGTGCGCGGGACACGTGCCAGGATCTTGAGGGAGTTCCAGGCGAAGGTGCCGATCACCACCATAAACATCACGCCCACCAAAGCGGCTAGCGGGATCCGCTCGATCAGCGGGGCGGCCACCACGATGAAGGCCAGCAGGAACAGGGCCGCCGACACGCCCGAGACCCGCGTGCGCCCGCCCGACTTCACGTTGATCATCGACTGGCCGATCATGGCGCAGCCGCCCATGCCGCCGAAGAACCCCGTCACGGTATTGGCTGCCCCCTGCGCGATACATTCCTGCGACGCGCCACCCCGCTGTCCCGTGATCTCGCCTACGAGGTTCAGGGTCAGCAGGCTCTCGATCAGGCCGATGGCCGCCAGGATCAGCGCGTACGGCAGCACGATCTGCAGCGTCTCCCATGTGAAGGGCAACATGGGAATGTGAAAGGTCGGCAAACCGCCGGCGATCGACGCCATATCGCCCACCGTCGGCGTCGGCAGGCCGAAGACGATCACGACCGCTGCCGTCACCGCGATCCCGGCAAGGGGCGCGGGGATCACATTGGTGACCTTCGGAAGCCCCCAGATCACCGCCATCGTGACCGCGATCAGCCCCAGCATCAGCGCGATGGCGTCTGGCGGCAGCCAGGCCCCCTGTGCGTCGCGGAACTGCGTGAGCTGCGCCAGGAAGATCACGATGGCCAACCCGTTCACGAAGCCGAGCATCACCGGATGCGGGACCAAGCGGATGAACTTGCCCCAGCGCATGACGCCCGCGAAGATCTGCAGAAGGCCCATCAGGACCACGGTGGCGAACAGGTATTCGACCCCGTGAACAGCGACGAGGCTGACCATCACCACGGCAAGCGCGCCCGTCGCGCCTGAAATCATCCCCGGCCGCCCACCGATCAGCGCCGTGATCAGGCCGACCAGAAAGGCCGCATAAAGCCCAACCAGCGGGTTCACCCCCGCCACGAAGGCGAAGGCCACGGCTTCGGGCACCAGGGCCAGCGCCACGGTCAGCCCGGCCAGCACCTCGATGCGCAGGCGCGACGGTGTCAGCGGGTCCGTGGGTGCGACACGTAGGTCTGGCATGTCGAAGCGCCGCGCGAAGGCGGCCAACGGGGAGGTGCTCATCGGGCCTCACAAAACAGCATCCGCGCCCCCTAGCGGCCCTCCGACCACGCAACAAGGGGGTGCGCGGCCCTAATGCCGTGACGAGATTGCGGATTGATGAAGAGCCGGGCAGGCTTTTGGAACGGAGGATGGACTATGAGCGCAGAGATGACGGAGGGCGACGCGATCACGGCGGGTGACCCGGTGATCGGGATCGTCGGCGGCTCGGGCCTCTATCAGGTGGCCGGGCTCGACGGGGCCGAATGGCATCCAGCCCATACGCCCTGGGGCGCACCCTCGGACGCGCTGCTCCATGGCACGCTGGACGGCACCCGCATGGTCTTCCTGCCTCGCCACGGGCGTGGCCATGTCCACACGCCCAGCTCCGTCCCCTACCGCGCCAATATCGCGGCGCTCAAGGCGGTGGGGGTGACCCACATCGTCTCGGTCTCTGCCGTCGGGTCTTTCCGCGAAGAGATGGCGCCGGGCGACTTCGTCGTCGTGGATCAGTTCATCGACCGGACCTTCGCCCGCGAGAAAAGCTTCTTCGGCCCAGGCCTCGTCGCCCATGTCAGCATGGCCGATCCCGTTTGCCCACCGCTTTCCGCCGCCTGCGTCCAGGCCGCCCGGCAGGCCGGTGCGACGGTGCATGAAGGCGGCACCTACCTGGCCATGGAAGGCCCGCAATTCTCGACACTCGCGGAATCGCGACTTTACCGCGATGTCTGGGGCTGCGACGTGATCGGCATGACGAACATGCCCGAAGCAAAGCTCGCCCGGGAGGCGGAGATCCACTATGCCTCCGTCGCGATGGTCACCGATTACGATAGCTGGCATCCGGATCATGGCAGCGTGCAGATCACCGACATCATCGAGACCTTGCACGGAAACGCTGCGAAGGCCGCCGCGCTGGTCACGGCGCTTCCCGCCTTGGTCCGCGCCATCCGGCCCGAAGATTGTCCCGTGGGCTGCGACCGCGCCCTTGACCATGCCATCATGACGGCCCCGGACGCGCGCGCCCCGGACATGGTCGAACGGCTTCGGGGCGTCGCCGGGCGCGTCTTGTGAAGGAGATCACACCATGAGCTTCGAAACCTGGGCTGCCTTTACGGCCGCCTCCCTTGCGCTGCTGGCCATTCCGGGGCCCACCGTTCTCTTGGTGCTGAGCTATGCGCTGAGCCAGGGGCGCCGGGTCGCAATCTCCACCGCCGCGGGTGTGGCCGTGGGCGACCTCGTGGCGATGTCGGCCTCCCTCGCCGGTCTGGGCGCACTGGTGGCAACGTCGGCCACGCTCTTCACCGCGCTGAAATGGATCGGCGCCGCCTATCTGATATGGTTGGGTGTCAAGCTCATCCGCTCCGCCGGATCCGCCCGCGGGATGGAGGTGGGCGAAACCGGGCCGGAGACCGGCGCCACGACCGCCAGCCATACCTTTCGCCACGCCGCGATCGTGACAGCCTTGAACCCGAAATCCATCGCCTTCTTCATCGCCTTCGTTCCCCAGTTCATCGATCCCGCCGCTCCGCTCCTGCCGCAATTCGCAATCCTCGCGGCGACCTTCGTCACCCTCGCCGGGCTCAACGCGATACTCTATGCGCTGCTGGCCGACCGCCTTCGAATGCGGTTACGCAAACCGGCCGTCATCGCCTGGATCACCCGAGCGGGCGGTGGCGCGCTGATCGCCCTGGGCGTGGCCACGGCCACTTTGCGGCGGGGAACGGCCTGATCTACGCAGAATTTCCTAGCGACGGCCCCATGCACCGGGCTATGCCCGCGCCCGGCCCACCAAATCGCATCGCAGCGAGGACTGCATGAGCAAGACCGTCCAAGACTACATCCGCACCATCCCGGATTTCCCCCATGCCGGGATCCAGTTCCGCGACGTGACGACCCTGTTTGCCGATCCAAGGGGCATGCGGATCGCCGTCGACCAGCTTCTGGCCCCCTATGCCGGCACCCGCATCGACGCCGTAGCCGGGTTGGAGGCGCGGGGCTTCATCCTCGGCGGCGCCGTGGCCCATCAGCTTGGGACGGGCTTCGTCCCGATCCGTAAGAAGGGCAAACTGCCCGGCGAGACATTCGAGCAGGAATACGAGCTGGAATACGGTCAAGCCATCGTGGAGGTCCACAAGGATGCCATCCCTGCCGGGGCGCGCGTCCTTCTGGTGGACGATCTGCTGGCCACCGGCGGGACGGCCAAGGCCGGGATCACGCTGCTGGAGCGACTAGGCACGGAGATCGTCGGCTGCGCCTTCGTGATCGACTTGCCGGAACTTGGCGGGCGCGCCGCGTTGGAGGCACTGGGCATGGAGGTCCATGCCCTATGTGCCTTCGACGGCGCCTGAAGGCGATCTTTCTCGCGGCCATAAACGATTTGGTAATGTCTTTGCGTCAATGATCGGGTGTGGCGAGAATTACAGCCACCCATTCCCCCCAGCGCCCTGCCTCTCCCCCGGCAGGGCGCACTTCGTTTGGGGTCCCCACACCAGCGGCGCACAACTATGACGTTGCGCTCCTTTTCTGAAATTTCCTTTTAAGTATCTGTTTTAATTGTAAAAATGAAAGTTGCCCATTTTGTTAATGATTTCTTAACTAATATGGCGCAACTATAGGGCGACTGCCCTAGGGCGGTCGCTGCTTGCATGGACCGGTGCACCCCATCGGTTTTTCGTTGGGGTGCACCAACTCCACGTCAAGCGTATTTGGCCCCGGGGCGGTGTCGCACCACTGCTCCGGGGTTCATTATGTTCGCAGGGTCCAAAGCGGTCTTGATCGCCCGCATCGCGGCGAGCTTGGCCGGATCACCATAGCGTTCCAGATCGTCGACCTTCAGACGGCCCACACCATGCTCCGCGCTAACCGATCCGCCATGGGCCTGGACCAGATCATGCACCGCGCGCTTGATCGCATCCCTTTGATCTTCATGGTCGGCGCGGCTGCGACCCGGCAGCGGGAACACGTTGTAGTGCAGGTTGCCGTCGCCCACATGGCCGAAGCAGTTGATCCGGAAGTCGCCGATCGCGGCGATGGCGCCGGGCCCTTCGGCGATGAAGGTGGGGATCGCGGCGATAGGCACCGAGATGTCGTGGGAGCTGACCGCGCCGATCTTGCGATTCGCCGCCGGAATCGATTCGCGAACGGCCCAGAAGTCGGTCCTCTGCCCCTCCGATTGCGCGATTGCTCCGTCAGCGACCAGGCCCCGCTCCATCGCGGCGGCGAAGAGGCCCTCCAAGGCCGCATCCGGGTCGCCGCTCGCACCGAGGCCCAGATCGATCAGCACCGTCCAATCGGGCCGCGTCTCAAGCGGCCAGCGCACCTCCGGCATGGTCTCAGCCAGGAAGTCGACGCCCATGCGCCCGATCAGTTCGAAGGCGGAGACGCCCTCCCCGATCCTGTCCCGCGCCAGGTTCAGAAGATCCAGCGCCGCCTGCGGATCCGTCACGGCCATCAAGGCGGCGCCCGTCCGCGCGGGACGCGGCACCAGTTTCAGCGTGGCGGCCGTGATGATGCCCAGCGTACCCTCCGCCCCGATCAGGAGGTGTCGCAAATCGTAGCCGGTGTTGTCCTTTCGAAGCGGCGAGAGGCCGTTCAGGACCGACCCGTCCGGCAGAACCGCCTCAAGCCCCAAGCACAGATCCCGCGCATTGCCATAGCGCAGCACGTTCACGCCCCCCGCATTGGTGGACAGAATGCCCCCGATCCGGGCGGAGCCCTGCGCGGCGATGGAGAGCGGGAACAAGCGGTCCGCCTCCGCCGCGGCGCCCTGCGCCACTTCCAGGATCACGCCCGCCTCTGCGACCATGGCATTCTCAACGGGTTCGACGCTGCGGATCGTGTTCATCCGTTCCAGCGACAGAATGATCGGCGCGGCCAGATCCCCACTGACCTGCCCGCCGACAAGGCCCGTGCCGCCGCCATAGGGCACGATGGGCGTGCCCGATGCGGCCGCCCGGCGGACGATCTCCGCCACTTCGTCGGTGCTGGACGGCGCCAGCAGCAATCCGCCCTGCCCGGCCCAACGTCCCCGCGGCTCCTCCAGATAGCGCGGTTCCATCTCGCGGAAGGCGGCAGGTGGCAGGGCGGCGCGCAGCTGCGCCTCGATCTCGGAGGCTGCGGTGGTGGCTGGACTCATTCGGGATCCGTTAGAAATTGCGGACGCAGGACGATGACGGTCGGCGTAGAGGGCAGCGTGCGCAGCGACACCTCCAGATGGTTCACCTCCCGTCGCTCCACCACGAAATCCTCCGACATGCCCGCCAGGAAGCGCTGCAACGTCCCCTCACCGAACCAGTGCATCGGCAGGACGATGGACGACCGCAGCGTCTGCAGCACGCGCGTCATGGTTTCCAAATCCAGGGTCAAACCCCCATCCACCGGCGCCATGACGACGTCCAACCGGCCCAGGGCGGCATATTGCGCGGCCGAGGGTTCCTGATGCAGGTGTCCCAGATGCCCGATGCAAAGGCCGCCCACTTCGAAGACGAAGATCGCGTTCCCGTTCACCTCCCGCCCGCTCGCCGCTGCCCCTGACCGAATGTCGGTGGAGACCGAGCGGACCAGCATCTCGCCCAAATCGACATAGTGATCCACCGGCTCGCCGACGTTCTCCGACCAGCCGGGCAGGACATGGGGGATCGCGGGGTCCGGGTTCGGCGTCCAATGGGAGATATGGGCGCGGTTCATGGTCACCACGTCCGGCACCCGCGTTGCGCCGATGAAGCCCGTGTAATCCGTCACCGCGCGCAATCCGCCCGGCGTCTCGAGCATGAACATCGCATGGTCGATATAGCTGAGGCGGACGGTGAATTCGTCGGGCAGCGGTGTCCCGAAAGCTGCCTTCTGGATATATTCCACGCCGGGCGCCTCGGCCACGGCGATGCAATGGCTGGGCCGCCGCTCCTGGGCCAAGACCGCCCCCGGCAGAAACGCGAGAAGGGCAAGCAATCGGATCATCGGACACCTCCGGGTCGGGACCAAACCTCCCTCATTGGAATGTGGCCCGCCCGCCCCCGGGATCGAGCCCCCTTCTTTTTGGCAAAAATATCCAAACCCGACCTTCCCCACACGGATGACGGCCGGCCGCGCTCGCGCTTTCAGGCCCGCCCGCGCCGATCCGAGCGCAGCATCGCGTAAAGGACGTGGTTCCGCCAGCGCCCGGCGATCTGCAGATAGCTCTGGGCCACCCCCTCGTATTTGAACCCTGCCTTTTCCAGCAGCCCGCGCGAGGCGCGATTCTCCTCAAGGCACGCCGCTTCCAGACGGCTGAGATCCAGGCGCCGGAAGGCATGGTGGCTCAGCGCCACGATGGCTTCGCGCATATAACCCTGCCGCGCATGGGGCTCTCCGATCCAATAGCCCAACGTCGCCGATTGCGCGGGGCCGCGCCGGATATTGTCCAGCGTCACCGCGCCCAGAAGCGCATCGTCGGTCTTCCGCATCAAAAACAGCGCCAGTGCCGTGCCCTGGGATTGGCTGCGCTGGGCCCAATAGACGCGGTTGGTAAAACTCTTGCGGCTCAGATGGTCCTTGGCCCAGGCGGGCTCCCATGGCTGCAGGAACTCCGCCGATCCTTCGCGCAGGGCCACCCAGTTGCGATAATCGCCGTGCTGCGGCAGCCGCAGCACCATGCGCTCCGTCTCGATCTTGGGGCGGCGGAAGATCATCAAGCGGCGAGACGCGCGCGCAAGGCGTCCATATCGGGCGCATCGGCCACGGGTCCATAAAGCGCCAGCGCCAGCGGCGCGCCGGACAGCGCACCGGCATGGTCACGGATGGCCGCGACATCCACCGCGTCGATCTTTGCGATGGCCTCCGACAGCGGCGGCACCCGGTCCCAGATGGCCACGACACGCGCCAGTCGTTCGGCCCGCGAGGAAGGGCTTTCAAGCCCCATCAGCAGGCCGGAGCGCATCTGCGCCTTGGCCCGTTCGACCTCTGCCTCGGTCATGTCGTCGGCGGCCCGGCGCAACTCGTCCATGGTCAGATCGGCAAGGCCCGCGACGCTGTCGCCCCCGGTGCCCGCATAGATCGTGAGCATCCCGGTATCCGAATAGGCGCCCACCTGCGAAAAGATCGCATAGCAAAGGCCCCGCTTTTCGCGCGCTTCTTGGAAGAGGCGACTCGACATGCCCCCGCCCATGATCCCGGCGAAGACCTGGGCGGTGTAGAAAGCATCCTCCCGATAGCCGGGCTGCCCAAAGCCCAGGGCCAAATGCGCCTGTTCCAGATCGCGGACCCGCCGCATCTGCCCGCCACCGAAGGCGCCGGGCTGCACGGCGGCCTGCGGCATGGGCTGCAGATGCCCGAAGAGACGTTCCGCCATGGCGACGATGGCATCGTGATCCACCGCCCCGGCTGCCGACAGGATCATCTGCTCCGGCCCGTAGTGTTGCCCGACGAAGCGCGAGAGATCCGCTTTGGAGAAGGCCGAAACCCGGTCCGAGGGCCCCAGGATCGTGCGGCCCATGGGCTGCTCCGGATAGGCCGCCTCTTGCAGCCAATCGAAGATGATGTCGTCAGGCGTATCCAGGGCCTGGCCGATCTCTTGCAGGATCACGCCGCGCTCGATCTCGATCTCGCCCTCGTCAAAGATCGGGTTGAGGACGATATCGGCAATCATGTCCACGGCCAGCGGTACGTCGTCCTTCAGAACGCGCGCATAGTAAGCAGTGACTTCCCGAGAGGTGTAGGCGTTGATGTAGCCGCCCACATCCTCGATCTCTTCGGCGATCTGCAGCGCACTGCGCCGCGCCGTCCCCTTGAAGGCCATGTGTTCCAGAAAATGCGCGATGCCGTTTTGCTCGGGCGCCTCGTGCCGCCCCCCGGCATTGACCCAGACGCCGACGCTGGCAGATTCCAAACCGGGCATGTGTTCGGTCACGATCCGGACGCCGTTGGGCAGGCGATGCAAGTTCACGCTCATGCGACGCGCCTTTCGTCGATCAGGGCCTCGATCCGGCCCAGATCGTTCTCCACACGCGTTATCCTCTCCGGCCTATCGAACAGATCCGACATACGGGCGGGCAGATCGGGGCGGATCCCCGTGGCCGCCTCAACCGCGTCGGGGAACTTAGCAGGGTGGGCCGTGGCGAGCGTCACCATAGGCACGTTCGAATTACGACGCGCGTAACGTTTGCCGACATGGTAGCCAATCGCCGTATGCGGACAAATCAACTCACCTAACTCAAACTGCGCTTCTGTGATCGCAGCAGACACCTTCGGCTCATCAACCGACATGGCGTCGTAATGGCGCTCAAGCTCCTGCAGAGCCTCCGGCGCTACCCGAAAGCCTTCCTCTTCATCCAGCTGGCGCATGAGACGGGTTACCGCGTCTCCGTCATTGCCATATGCCCAGAAGAGAGCGCGCTCAAAATTTGATGACACCTCGATATCCATCGAAGGGGATGTCGTCGGGATGACGCCATGCTTGCGGTAGTCACCAATCCCGTCGAGGCATCTCGCGAGTATGTCGTTTTCATTCGTCGCGACCACCAGCCGCTCGATGGGCAGGCCCATCCGCTTGGCGATGTGGCCCGCGAAGATGTCGCCGAAATTGCCGGTGGGCACGCAGAAGCTGACCGGGCGGTGCGGGGCGCCCAGGGCCGTGGCTGCGGTGAAGTAGTAGACCACCTGCGCCAGCACGCGGGCGAAGTTGATGGAGTTCACGCCCGCCAACCCGACCCGGTCGCGGAAGCCGAAATCGTTGAACATGTCCTTCACGCGGGCCTGGCAATCGTCGAAATGCCCGGTGAGTGCGAGCGCGTGGACATTGGCCGCCTCGGGCGTCGTCATCTGGCGGCGCTGCACGTCCGAGACGCGGCCATGGGGATAGAGGATGAAGACGTCGACCCCGTCGAGCCCTGCGAAGGCCTCGATGGCCGCCGAGCCGGTATCGCCGGAGGTCGCGCCCACGATGGTCACCGCATCGCCGCGCCGGGCGAGCACATGCTGGAACATCCGCCCGATCAGCTGCATGGCGAAGTCCTTGAAGGCCAGGGTCGGCCCGTGGAACAGCTCCAGCAGGTGATGGTTCGGCCCAAGCTGCACCAACGGCGCGCGGGCGGCATGGCCGAAACCCGCATAGGCGTCGCGGACCAGATCGCCCAGCGTCGCCTCGTCGAACGCCTCGGCCACGAAAGGCGCCATGACGCGAACGGCCACCTCCTCGTAGGGCTTGCCCGCCAAACCCGCGATCTCATCGGGGCTCAGCGTCGGCACGGTTTCCGGTACGTAGAGACCGCCGTCGCGGGCAAGCCCGGCCAGCATCGTGTCCTCGAAGCCCAGCACGGGGGCCTGGCCCCTTGTCGAGACGTAGCGCATCGAAATCCCTCAGACGGTGCGGCGCCTGATACGCCACAGTAGGAAGAGTGTCATCCCCGCCCAGACAAGTGCGAGGCCGAACCATTGTATGGCATAGCCCAGGTGATTGTTCGGGATGCCCTCGGTCCCGACGGGCGAAGGTCTGGGCGCGACCTCGGGCGAGACGGTGCGGGCGACGACGAGGACGGGCTCGGTATCGTGGAAGCGCGCCATATCGGGCACATCCCGGGCGTAGTACTCGGAATGGCTTGGAACTGGGGTGCTAGGCCCGACCTCGTCCGGCCAAGCCAGGTTGCCGACGATCCGGAGCGGCCCATCGGGCAGGTCCACGGCGCCCTTCGTGGCGAGCGGGACGATCCCGAGATCGACAAGCACACGCCTGCCATCGGTCTCGACCGGTACGACGATGCGGTAACCGCGGCCGCCGCGCCAGGCCCCGAACACACGGATCGGCTGCGCGAAGGGCCCGTCGGGTCGAAAGGCGATCGCACCAAAAAGCGTGACCGGCATGAAGTCGTGCGCCCCTTCCTCGGGCGCACGGGGCAAAGGGACCGGGTCTTCCCCGATCCGCTGGTTGATCTCCGTCAGCAGACCTTCCTTCCACGCCAGGCGCTGCAACTGCCAGAAGCCCAGCCCCGCCAGCACCGCCGTGCCGAGCAGGCCGAAGAGAAGCGGCAGGATCAAGCGTCGGATCATCATGTCTCCAAAAGCAAACGGCGCGGAAGCCCGCGCCGCCCGCGATCCGCCGGAAAGCGGATCGCCTCTCTATCGCAAAGACTTCGGCTCAGCTGCCCCAGATATAGACGGCCGCGAAGAGGAACAGCCAAACCACATCCACGAAGTGCCAGTACCAGGCGGCCGCCTCGAAGCCGATATGCTTCTCGGGCGTGAAATGGCCCTGCTGCAACCGGAACAGGCACACCGCCAGGAAGATCGTTCCGATGATCACGTGGACGCCATGGAAGCCCGTCGCCATGAAGAAGTTGGCGCCATAGATGTTGCCCGCAAACCCGAAAGCGGCGTGGCTGTATTCATAGGCCTGGAACCCGGTGAAGATGATGCCGAGGCCGATGGCCAGCATCAGACCCCACTTCATGTCCTGGCGGTTGTTCTCATGGACCAACGCGTGGTGCGCCCACGTCGCCGCCGCCCCGGAGCAGAGCAGGATCAGCGTGTTGATGAGTGGGAGGTGCCACGGGTCGAATGTCTCGATCCCGGCGGGCGGCCAGACGCCATCCACCGCAGGGCTTTCCGGACCCATCGGATACATGGCGTGTTTGAAGAACGACCAGAACCAAGCCGCGAAGAACATCACCTCCGACATGATGAAGAAGATGAAGCCGTAACGCAGGCCGATCCGAACCACGGCGGTGTGATCGCCCGCATTGCTCTCGCGGATGACGTCGGCCCACCAGGCCCCCATGACCCCCAGCACACCGACGAGACCGGTCAAGAAAAGCCACGGATGATTGTTGTCGACCTGTGGCGACATCCAGATCACCGCCCCGTAGAGCATGACGAACCCGCTCACGGCCCCGATGAACGGCCAGATGGAGGGCGGTAGGATGTGATAGTCGTGGTTCTTGGCGTGGGCCATCGGGGTCCCTCCGGGGCTCAGTTGGTCTGGTTGGCCGCCTCAGCGGCAAGCGCGGCATAGTCTTCGGGCAGGTCCATGACGTGGAACGTGTAGGACAGCGTGATCTCGGGGATGCCGGTCGCTTCCGGGTCGTCGACCATTTCCGGATCGACGAAGAAGGTGACGGGCATCTTCACCGTCTCGCCGGGGGCCAGCACCTGCTCTTCGAAGCAGAAGCAGTCGATCTTCGCGAAATGCGGCCCGGCGGCATAGGGGGCGACGTTGTAGCTGGCCGTTCCGGCCACGGGCAGGTCGGTGGGATTATGGGCCTCGTAGAAGGCCAGGACCGTCTGGCCGATCCGCACGTTCATCTCGCGCTGGAGGGGGCGGAACTCCCACGGCATCCCACGCTCGCGCGAGGCGTCGAAGCGCACCTTCACGGTGCGGTCCAACACCTCCGGCGCGGCCCCTTCGGCCCGCGCAGTGGTGCCGCCATATCCCGTGACGCGGCAAAACAGGTCATAGAGGGGCACCGCCGCCCACCCAAGCGATCCCATGCCAAGGACGGTCGCTACCGTCGCGGCCACCACGCGTCCATTGGGCGACAGATCGCGCCAGAACGTCATTGTCCCGCCTCCACCGGCACCAAGGCCGGCCGCGACACGTGATCGAACGCTTCGGCAAAACCGCCGGTCTGGATTTTCACCACGGTCAGCCCGAAGACGATCACGATGAAGGCCAGAAGAACCGCCAGCAGGCCGAAATTCCGGCCCCGACGGCGGATATGCATCTCATGTTCGACCCGCATCACCAGCCTCCGAGCAGGATTTGAACCGGGAACACCGCGAAATGGGCAAACAGATAGACGAGCGACCATTTGAAGAGCCGCTTCTCCGCCCCGTGGCCGTCCGCCTCGCTGTCGGCATCGCTGCGGCGATAGACCGACCAGGCATAGGCCAGGAACATTCCGTTCAGCACCAGTACCGTCGCGAGAACCAGCGGGCCGCCAATGGCGGAAAATGCCGTCGCCAGCGAAATCGCCGCGAGTGCGAGCGCATAGAGCCATGTCTGGCGCCGCGTCTCGGCCCGGCCATGGGTCACGGTCAGCATGGGGATGCGCGCGTCGTGATAATCCAGCTTCACGAACAGGGCGAGCGCCCAGAAATGCGGCGGCGTCCACAGGAAGATCAAGCCCACGAGAAGCCATGCTTCCAGCGGCGTGGTGCCTGTCGCCGCGGCCCAGCCGATCATCGGCGGAAAGGCCCCGGCCAGCCCGCCGATCACCGTGTTCCAGGACGTCGTCCGCTTCAGCCACATCGAATAGATCACGGCGTAGAAGAAGATCGTGAAGGCCAGCCAGAAGGCCGCCAGCCAATTCGCCGTCAGCCCCAGCATCACGACCGAGATTCCCGACAGGAACAGGCCCAGTGCCAGCGCCTCGCCCGGCGCCACGCGCCCCGACGGGATCGGGCGGCTGCGGGTACGCTTCATCACCCGGTCGATATCCGAATCGTACCACATGTTCAGCGCGCCCGACGCGCCCGCGCCCACCGCGATCCACAGGATCGAGGTCGCCGCCAGGAACGGATGCAGATCGCCCGGCGCCACCAGAAGGCCGATAAGCGCGGTGAAGACCGAAAGCGACATCAGGCGCGGCTTCAGAAGCTGCCAGTAATCGCGCGGACCGGCCTCGGGCAGATCGTGCGCGACGGGCCCGGTCGCGGCCCCGGCCAGGGGGCTATGCAGGGCGATATCGGCCATGGATTACCAGGTCTGCAGCTCGCCCGCCTTCATGGCGTCGAGCCATTGGGCATAGGCCTCTTCGGAGACGACCTTCACGGTGATCGGCATGTAGGCATGGGCAATGCCGCACAGCTCCGAACACTGGCCGAAGTAAATTCCTTCTTCCTCGGGCCGGAACCAGAGCTGCGCGAGGCGGCCGGGAATGCCGTCTTGCTTCACGCCGAAGCTCGGGATCGTCCAGGAATGGATCACATCGGTGGCCGTCACTTGCATCACGATGGTCTGGCCCACCGGCACGACCACGGAAGTATCGGTGGCCAGACGGAAGTGTTCGTCCGTGTAGCCCGCGGCGACCAGCTGCTCCGACACGTCGGCCGTCAGCATGTTTCCGGCATCGGACCCGATCATGTAGCTGTCGAAGGAGATATCTTCGTCCGGGTATTCGTAGTTCCACGCCCATTGAAAGCCCGAAACCTTCACCACGACATCGCCTTCCGGAATACGCTGCTGATCGAACAGCACCGGCAGGGAATAGGCGCCGATCATCACGAGGATCAGGATCGGCACCACGGTCCACGTCACCTCCAACGGGGAGTTATGCGTGAAGCGGGCCGGGTTGGGGTTTTGCGATTCGCGGAACCGCACGATCACCCACAGCAGCAGGCCCATGACGAACAGGGTGATGACCGTGATGATCACCAGCAAGAACCCGTCCAGCCAATGAATGTCATCCGCCAGGGATGTCGTTGCGGTTTGGAAACCGATCCCGCCCGCTTGCGGCGTTCCGATGATCGGAAGGTCTCCGAAAATCTCCTGCGCGCTTTGCTGCGCCATGACCGGCGTAGAGGCGAGAAACGCGGAAAGGGCGGCAGCCGCCTTCAGCATGGGCTTCATCATGGTCATCTGCATCCTGTCTTCGGGTGCGGGGCCAGGCGTCCGGTCGCCCTTCACGGGCCCCACCCGTTATGTCCTGGGGGCCTAAGACCATAACCGGGCGAGACTCCGCAAGGGTTGCGACGCAATCTGTGGCACCCTGTCGCCCCCGATCCCTTGACGCCAGCGCCGCCCGTCACGACCGATGGCGCATGCGCATCGCCACCCATCTCGCCATCGCCCTCGTGCTCACCATCGTGACCCAGATCGGCGGTTTGACCTGGCTTCTGTCCCGATGCGCCCCGCGATGGCGCCTCGCGGTCTTTGCGGGTCTTTACGGGGCGGCTTCGATAGCGGCCCTCTGGCTCGCGCCGCTTGCCGGGCGCGTGGCGATGCCCTGCCTTGGCGAAGCCGCCTTGCGGGCGCCGATGGTCTTCTGCCTGCTCAACCGCACCTATGTGACGCCCGATCTCGCGGCCCTGCTCACCGACCTCTCCGCCGAGATGACCCGCCACGCCCCGGGGACGCGGACCGTGATGCTGGATGGCGGCTTTCCTTTCATCGACGGGTTCCCGCTGCTGCCCCATCTCTCCCACGATAACGGACGACAAGCGGATCTGGCGTTCTGGTATGGCGACGGGACCGGCGCGCTGCGCTCTCCGCTGGGTTACTTCGCCTTCGAGGACGGTCCGACCGATTGCGCGCCACGCTGGCCGAGCCTGCGCTGGAACCTGGCGCCGCTGCAGCCCCTCTGGCCGGACATACCGCTTAACGCCGATCTGACGCGACACGCGACGGCCTGGCTGCTGGCCGATCCGCGGACCGCCCGCATCTTTCTAGAACCGCATCTGCAAGCCCGCCTCGGCCTCGACCATCCCAAGTTGCGCTTTCAGGGATGCGCCGCCGCCCGGCATGACGATCACATCCATCTCGACATATGACCGGCGCCCAATCTTGGCCGCACCCTATCGCCCCCCAGACAAAACTCCCTATCTACCGACCAACGCCCCGCCTAAGGATCGCCCGATGACCGACGCCCCCTTCTGCCCCTTCGACACCGATCTCGACCGCGACGCGGCCCTGGCCATCCTGCGCGAGACTCTCTCCGGCGCCGAAGATGGGGAGCTCTTCCTGGAACGGCGACGCTCCGAGCTGGTCAGCTTCGACGACGGGCGGGTGAAGACGGCCAGCTACGACGCCGCGGAAGGGTTCGGCCTGCGGGCCGTGAAGGGCGAGACGTCGGGTTACGGACATTCCACGGAGATCTCCGAGCAGGCACTTAAGCGGGCAGCCGAGACCGCCCGCCTGGCGGTTCGCGACGGCGGCGGCACAC
The DNA here is from genome assembly GCA_039199335.1 of Pseudomonadota bacterium. Taxonomy (GTDB): domain Bacteria; phylum Pseudomonadota; class Alphaproteobacteria; order Rhodobacterales; family Rhodobacteraceae; genus Jannaschia. Next base: position 192,894 of record JBCCSY010000007.1, on the reverse strand, counting down.
TGGCGGACGCGCCCGCAAGGACCAACCGACATCTTTACACCGATGCCGATCCGATCGCGGGCCTCGCCTTCGCCGTGAAGGTGGACATCCTGGCTGAGATCGATGCGTTCCTGCGCGATCTCGACCCCCGCGTCGTGCAGGTCACCGCGACCATGGCCGCCTCTCTTCAGGAGGTCGAGATCCTGCGGCCCGAAGGGCGCTCGGTCTCCGACATCCGGCCGATGACCCGGCTCAACATCTCGGTGATCCTCGACGAGAACGGCCGCCGGGAATCGGGCACGGCGGGTGGCGGGGGCCGGGTCACGCTGGACGGGCTGACCACGCGCGACCATTGGGAAGGCGTCGCGCGAGAGGCGCTGCGGATCGCGGACGTGAACCTGTCCGCCGAACCGGCCCCCGCGGGCGTGATGGACGTGGCGCTGGGCGCCGGATGGCCGGGCATCCTTCTGCACGAGGCCGTGGGCCATGGGCTGGAGGGCGATTTCAACCGCAAGGGCCAATCCGCCTTCGCGGGCCTCATGGGCCAGCGGGTAGCGGCGAAAGGCGTCACCGTGCTGGATGACGGCACGATCCCGGACCGGCGCGGCTCCCTCACCGTGGACGATGAGGGCACGCCCTCGGGCAAGAACACCCTGATCGAGGACGGGATCCTCGTGGGCTATATGCAAGACCGGCAATCCGCCCGCCTGATGGGCGTGGCCCCCACCGGCAACGGCCGTCGCGAGAGCTTTGCCCATCCGCCCATGACGCGCATGACCAATACCTACATGCTGGGCGGCGACGCCGATCCTGCCGGGATCGTGGCCGATCTGGCCGACGGCATCTATGCGGTGGGCTTCGGCGGTGGACAGGTGGACATCACCAACGGCAAGTTCGTCTTCTCCTGCACCGAGGCCTATCGCGTGAAGAACGGCAAGGTCGGGGCCCCGGTGAAGGGCGCGACCCTGATCGGCGACGGGGCCACGGCGCTGACCAATATCCGCGCCATCGGCAACGACATGGCGCTGGACCCCGGTATGGGGAATTGCGGCAAGGCGGGCCAATGGGTGCCCGTGGGCGTTGGCCAACCGACCCTGCTGATCGGCGGTCTGACCGTGGGCGGCTCGGCGGCCTGAGCCGCCTCCGAGCTGGATAGACGTCGCCCGGCCAGCGGTGGGGGGCGATGGCACGTATCGCCCCCGCCCGAAGGTCGCCAGACGGCACTAGACGGTGCGCAGATCCTGCGCGACATCCGCTTGGATCTTCGGGAGACGGCATTGCAGCCTTACGGGAAACCGCACCCAAACGATGTTCCACCATGCTGATCTCTTCGCCCCGCGCCCTGCCCCTCTCGATCCAAGCCGCCTGCGCTGTCCTCGCCTTCGCCATGGTCCCGACCGCAGGCCTTCTCCTGGCGCTTCCTCAGCTTGCCCTCCCCGGGCTGGCGGGCGCGCGACCTGTCCTGACAACCCTCGCCAATGTCGGAGTGCTGGCCCTGTTTTCTCCGATCGTGGCATGGCCGGGCATGGTTCTGCTGACGCCCGCCGCGATGGTCCTGTCGTGGGCCCGCTTGGCCGGATACGGATCGCTTGCGATCTTGGGGGCCGCGATCGGTCCGCCCGTAGCCTTAGCCATGCTGACCGAATGGGACATACGGGAGTTCGGCGGTCTTTTGACCTTCGCAGCCTTTGGCGGGCTCTACGGTGTCACCTATGGTGCCGTGCTCGCGGCCGCGGATCGCTTGCGCGCCCGGATGACCCACGACGGGGCCGACACGCTCTAGCCAAACCGGGCATTAACCAAAAAGAAACCTCTCCGGGCGGAAAAGATGGGATGGATTACGCCGTCGCCGAACCGATCCGCGAGATGCTGCCCGATGGGCTGGCGGAAGCGCCGCTGCCCCTCTTCGACGCCCCACCCGATCAGGATGAATTGTTCGCCCGGCTGCGTTTGGCACGGTCGCGGCGCGTGGGGCCCGCCACCTTTCGGCGCCTCCTGGTAGAACACGGCTCGGCCCGCGCCGCGCTCGACGCACTGCCAGATGTGGCGGCAGCGGCCGGCGATCGCGACTACCGCCCGGCCGATCCCGACGGGGTCCGGCGGGAAATCCGCGCCGCCCGCAAGGCGGGCGCCCGTCTGCTCACGCTGGGCGCGCCAGGCTATCCGGCCCGGCTCGCCGATATCGCGGGGGCGCCGCCGGTCCTCTGGGCGCAGGGCGACCCCGCGCTGCTTGACGGGCCAAGCCTGGCCATCGTCGGTACGCGGAACGCTTCATCCCTGGCACTGCGCATGGCCCGCGCCCTGGGCCGCGACCTAGCCTCGGAGGGCGTGACAGTCGTATCGGGCCTGGCGCGCGGCGTGGACGCGGTGGCCCATGACGCGGCCCTGCCCAGTACCGTCGCGGTCCATGGTGGCGGGTTGGACAAAGTCTATCCGGCCGAAAACGCAGAGCTTGCCGAACGGATCGCCGCCGAGGGGTGCAACCTCTCCGAACGCCCCTTCGGCCTGGCCCCGCAGGCCCGCGACTTTCCGCGCCGGAACCGCATCATCTCCGGCGTCTCCCAGGCCGTTCTGGTGGTGGAGGCGGCGGCGAAGTCGGGTTCCATGATCACCGCACGCGATGCGCTGGACCAGGGGCGGGAGGTGCTGGCAATCCCGGGCCACCCGTTCGATGGCCGCGCGTCGGGCTGCAATCTGCTCCTGCGCGACGGCGCCACGCTGGTCCGCGGCGCGGATGACGTGCTTGAGGTGCTGGCCGCGCTCGACAGACCCGCCCCGCCGTCCGAACCCGAAAGGCCTGCCCCGCCGGCCCCGATCGTCGTGGACGCGACCGACCTGCGCGACCGCATCCTGTCGCTTCTATCGCCGGTGCCCGTCGCGGAGGATCAATTGCTCCGCGACCTTTCGGGCAAAGCACCGGTGGCGCCGCAAGCCGTCGCCACGCATCTGCTGGAGATGGAGATGTCCGGCGACATCGCACGGCGGCCGGGCGGCGGTCTCGTCCGGCTCTGACGCGCCGCGCCCATCTTCCTCTGGCCGGAAATACTCAAAATCCTGCCTGCGCGACAGGCACGCCGGACCGGCCGACGCACCGCCCGACCCGCCCGGATTGACAATCCGTCCCCGCCGCCCACATGGTCCCCCGCTTGTAGCGCGCCCCCAATCCGAGGTCCCGAATGCCCGTCGTCGTCGTTGAATCCCCGGCCAAGGCCAAGACCATCAACGGCTATCTGGGAAGCGATTACACGGTGCTGGCCAGCTACGGCCATGTCCGCGATCTGGTGGGCAAGGACGGGTCCGTGAACCCCGACGAGGGGTTCGAAATGACCTGGGAAATCCCAGCCGATTCGAAGAAGCGCATCAAGGAAATCGCCGATGCGCTGGCCGAAGATGGCGAACTGATCCTCGCCACCGACCCCGACCGCGAAGGGGAGGCGATCTCCTGGCACCTGCAAGAGGCGCTGACCAAGCGGAAGGCGATAAAGAAGGACACGCCCGTCCGCCGCGTGGCCTTCAACGCCATTACGAAAACCGCCGTGCAGGAGGCCATCGCCAACCCGCGCGAGATCGACGCCCCGTTGGTCGAAGCCTATCTGGCCCGCCGCGCGCTGGACTACCTCGTGGGCTTTACCCTCTCGCCCGTCCTCTGGCGGAAACTGCCGGGGGCCAAGTCGGCGGGGCGGGTGCAGTCGGTCTGCCTGCGCCTGATCGTTGAACGCGAGATGGAGATCGAGGCCTTCGACCCGCAGGAATACTGGTCCGTCCGCGCCCTGTTGGAGACGCCGCGCGGCCAGAGCTTCGAGGCCCGGCTGGTGACGCTTGCAGGCGACAAGCTGGACCGGATGAGCCTCATGGACGCCGCACAGGCGGAACTGGCCGTGCAGGCCGTGGCCAGCCGCGATCTGCAGGTCGCCTCCGTCGAAGCCAAGCCCGCAACCCGCAACCCGTCGCCGCCCTTCATGACATCCACCCTGCAGCAAGAGGCCAGCCGCAAGTTCGGCATGGGCGCGCGGGCGACGATGTCGGCGGCGCAACGGCTCTACGAGGCGGGGCTGATCACCTATATGCGAACCGACGGCATCGACATGGCGAAAGAGGCCGTGGATGCCGCCCGCGATGCCATCAAGGCGCGCTATGGCGACGATTACATCCCCGCCAGCCCACGGATGTACAAGAACAAGGCCAAGAACGCGCAGGAAGCACACGAATGCATCCGGCCCACGGATATGAGCCGGGCGGCAGATGACATCAAAGTCAGCGAGGCGGATCAGAAGAAGCTTTACGATCTGATCTGGAAGCGCACGTTGGCCAGCCAGATGGAGGCCGCCAAGCTGGAGCGGACGGTGGTCAGCATCCAATCGGCGGATAAGCAGGTCGAGTTGCGCGCCAACGGGCAGGTCGTGGTCTTCGACGGCTTCATGAAGGTCTATACCGAGGGCCGCGACGACGAAGAGGCGACGGGCGACGACAAGCGCCTGCCCGCCATCCACGAGGGCGACGCGTCCAAGAAGGTCGCTGGCGCTTACGAGGGCGAAACCTCGGACAACCAACTGATCCGCTCGGAGACGGGCGCGGTGCTGGGCCAGCAACACTTCACGCAGCCGCCGCCCCGCTACACCGAGGCGACCCTGGTCAAGAAGATGGAGGAGCTGGGGATCGGACGGCCGTCGACCTATGCCTCGATCCTGTCCACGATCGTGGACCGTGGCTATGTGCGGAAGGAGAAGAACCGTCTGTTCCCCGAAGACCAAGGGCGCCTGGTCACGGTCTTCCTGTCCAACTATTTCCGCCGCTATGTGGGCTACGACTTCACCGCCGGTTTGGAGGAGGAGTTGGACGAGGTCTCGGCGGGCGATCTGAACTACAAGGACGTGCTCGACCGCTTCTGGCGCGACTTCAAGGCCGCCGTGGATGAAACGGCAGAGCTTCGGATCACCGACGTCCTGGAGAAGATCAACGAGGTGCTGGAGCCGCATCTCTTCCCCGATAAGGGCGATGGGAGCGACCCGCGGCTCTGCCCGAATTGCGGGGTTGGGCGGCTGTCGATGCGGACGGCGCGGTCGGGTGGGGCCTTCATCGGCTGCTCCAACTACCCCGAATGTCGCTATACCCGCCCCTTCGGCCCGCCGGGCCTGGAGGGCGAACAGACGGGCGGTGACACGATGCTGGGCGTGGAGCCCGAGAGCGGGCTGGAGGTCTGGCTGAAATCGGGTCGCTTCGGGCCCTATGTCCAATTGGGCGAACCGACGGACGATCAGCCCAAACCGCCCCGATCCAGCCTGCCGAAAAGCTGGGCGCCCGATGCGATGGATCTGGAGAAGGGGCTGCGGCTTCTGTCCCTGCCGCGCGAGGTGGGCAAGCACCCTGAGGATGGGGAAGTGGTTGAGACAAATTTCTACCGCTACGGCCCCGCCGTGCGCTGGAACAAGGTCTACGCGCCGATCTCCGAAGACGACGTGTTCGAGCTGGGCATGAACCGCGCGGTTGAGGAACTGGCCAAGAAGCAGGCGGGCGGGCGCGGCCGGGCCGCCGCAGCCAAGCCGCTGCGTGAATTGGGCGAACATCCCGAAAGCGGAGGGCCGGTGAACGTCATGGACGGGCGCTATGGCCCTTACGTGAAATGGGAGAAGATCAACGCGACGCTGCCCAAGGACGTGACGCCCGAGGAACTGACCATGGCGCAGGCCGTGGAACTGATCGCGGCGAAGGCGGCCAAGGGCGGCAAGAAGCCCGCCAAGAAAGCGGCCGCAAAGAAGAAACCCGCCGCCAAGAAGCCAGCCGCCAAAAAGAAGGCTGCACCGAAAAAGGCCGCGGCCGAGGATTAGCGCGGGATCGCCGCTGTGGCGTCCTTGACCCTCTTCATGGGAAGCCTTTGGACCGATGCGGTCCCAAAAAGCGGAAACCGGCGCCGCGCCCCCAAGGGGACAGGCCATGGCCCCGGGTCGTAAATCCGGGGCATCCGGGGCCCCGGCGGATGGCCGGGGCAATGCGCGGTCGGACGGGGCATCGCCCCTTCGGCCGTTTCCAGTTGACGTCGCGGGCGGTTTTCGGGGCGAGCAATGAACGGCGGGTTAACGCGGATCAGGTCGAAAGCTCGATCAGTTCGACATGGTTGCCGTCCGGATCGCGCAGGAAGGCGTAATGGTAGCCGGGCGGCGCGTCGCGCACCGGCTCCGTCAGGACCGTGACCCCCGCAGCCCGCAACGTCTCGATGGCGGCTGCCAGGTCGGGCACTTTCAGGGCCAAATGCTTCCACCCGCGCTGACCGAAGCTTTCCGTCACGGTCCGCGTCTCGTCCGGACCGGGCGCGGCCTGCTCCTGCGCGAATAGCTCCAGATACATGCCGTCGCGCCCCAGGAGGCCAATCCGCAGACCTGGCACGTCCCACGCCTTGAGCAGCGCAAAGCCGAAATGGCGCTGCCACCACGCCACGGAGGCATCGAAATCGGAGACGGAGAGGCCCGCATGGTGAATGCCGTCGATCTGCATCGGGATGCCCTCCTGCCGCCATGCCCGTCTTGATTGTCGCCCGTGCCGTTGTGACATGGAAGCCATGACCGAGATCACCGCCCTCACGCCCCGCCCGGACGTCCTCGATTTTCTGCTCACGCGCCGGTCCCGTCCGGCAAAGACGCTGCGCGCGCCCGGCCCGGATCGGGACGCGCTTGAACCGATTCTACAGGCGGCCCTGCGCGTGCCGGACCACGGCAAGTTGGAGCCCTGGCGCCTTGCCGTACTGACTGGGGACGCGCTGGAGCGCCTGGCCGCCTTGGCGGAAATCACCGGAGCGGCGCAGGGTCTGGACCCCGACAAGATCGCCAAGGGCCGCGCCATGTTCGCCGTTGCGCCCTGCATCGTGGCGGTCATCGCGACACCGGAAGACAGCGCGAAAATTCCCGAAGTCGAGCAGACGCTGAGCGCAGGGGCCGTCTGCACCACCTTGGTCACGGCCGCCTTGGCCGCCGGTTGGGGCGCGAACTGGCTGACCGGTTGGGTGGTGGAGAACGCGGTCTTCCGACGCGACGGTCTGGGCTTGGCGGATCACGAATGGATCGCGGGGCTGATCGTCATCGGCACCGAAGGCCCGGTCCCGCCTGAACGCCCAAGGCCGGATCCGACCGCCAAGATCGCCTGGATCGCCACATGATCGACGACGCGCTCAAGGCCATCGGACAGATCGGCGATCCGCGATTCCGTCGCGTGCTTCTGACCGGTGTGGGCCTCTCTGTCGCCCTGCTAGCGGGCTTTTCCTATTTGCTGGTGTGGTTTGCCGGATGGCTCGTCGGCCCGGTCGTCACGCTGCCGTGGCTGGGTGAGGTGACCTGGCTCGACAATGTCGCCGGGTGGGCCGTGTTGCCGTTCACGTTGATTGCGTCGGTCTTCCTGATGGTGCCCGTGGCCTCGGCCTTCACCGGCCTTTTCTTGGACCGAATCGCCGCGGCGGTGGAGGATCGGCACTATCCCGGCCTGCCATCCGCCCGCGTCCAGGGGCTGAGCGAGACGCTGACCGAGACGGCGCAGTTCCTGGGGGTGGTGATCGGTGTGAACTTTCTGGCCCTGATCGCCTATCTCGTGCTGGCGCCGCTGGCGCTTTTCATCTTCTGGGGTGTGAACGGCTTCCTTCTGGGGCGGGAATACGCGCAGATGGCAGCAGCACGTCATTTGCCCCGCGCCGAGGCCATCGCGTTTCGCAAGCGGCACCGGGCGGAGATTTGGGGCACCGGCGTGCTGATGGCCGTACCGCTCTCGGTGCCGGTCCTGAACCTACTCGTGCCGGTGATCGGGGCCGCCACCTTCACCCATCTATTCCACCGACTGCGCGGCGTGGGCGACGCCCAGGCGCCGTCTCACGCCCGGTCGTAGCCCGTCAGCCAACGCAATGTGTCGATGGTGATCGTCCCCGACGTGATCAGCCAGATCAGACCGATCCAGATCGGCACAGCCAGAGCCGTCGTGATCAGAACCTTGCGGCCCAGCTTGAACTCCTCCGGGGAGGAGGCGTGGGTGCCATGGAGCCGTGCGCCGCGGTCGCCCTGTGTGACGAGCCCGACCTGCAGCATGATCAGCATGATCATCGCCCAGACCATGGCGAAGACGACGAGGGCGGAGAAAATGCTCATCAGACCTGCTCCAACTCGACCAGCGTTCCGGTGAAATCCTTCGGATGCAGGAACAGGACCGGCTTGCCATGGGCACCGATCTTGGGCGTGCCATCGCCCAGCACGCGGGCGCCGGCACCCGTCAGGCGGTCGCGCGCGGCGAGGATATCATCCACCTCGTAGCAGACATGGTGAATCCCGCCGGAGGGGTTCTTTTCCAGGAACCCGGCAATCGGACTGCCCTCGCCCAGCGGGTGCAGAAGTTCGATCTTGGTGTTCGGAAGAGTGATGAAGACAACGGTGACGCCGTGGTCGGGCTCGTCCTGAGGTGGGCCGACATCAGCACCCAACGTGTCGCGATATTGGGCGGCGGCGGCCTTCAAATCGGGCACGGCGATCGCCACGTGATTAAGCCTGCCGATCATATCCAATTCCCCTGACCACCCATTTCGGCGCTGTATGATCGTGCAAGCCCGCGGTCGCAAGGCGGCGGGGTGACGCGTTCATCATTCATTAGGGATGATCGCGGAAAGCTGTGTGGGAATCTCGAGGAGAGAACGCATGGACGAACTCGACATGCTGGTCCGCCCCGCGCCGACGCCGCAGCGCCCGCTGTTGGGGCAGACGGTCCTGCTGGTGGAGGATAGCCGTTTCGCATCGGAGGCGGTGCGCCTTCTGTCCCTGCGCTCCGGCGCGCGCATCCGGCGGGCCGATTGCCTGCGCTCGGCCGAACGGCATTTGCTGACCTATCGCGCCGGAATTGCCATCGTCGATCTGGGCCTGCCAGACGGATCGGGTCTGGAGCTGATCGACCGATTGGCCCGCGCCACACAACGACCGCAGGTCATCCTGGCCACATCCGGTCGCCCCGCCGAGGAAGCGGCGGAGGAGGCGCGGGCGGCGGGCGCGGATGGCTTCCTGGCCAAGCCGATCGAGAGCCTGGCCGCCTTCCAGCAAGCGATCCTGAGCCACATGCCGGAGGAGCTGTGGCCCCGCGGCCTGCGCAGCGTCAGTGCAGAGACGGTGGAACCGGACCGTCTGGCCCTGAACGAGGATCTGGTCTTTGCCGAGCGGATGTTGGGCGATGACAGCGTGACGCCGGGCTTCATCGTCGATTTCCTGCGTGGTCTCGCACGGACCGGGAACGACCGGACGCTGCTGGCCGAAACCGAAGGCCTGGCCGACGCCGCGATGGACGAACTCAGACCGCGCTTGCAGGCAATCATCGCCTCTCGGCTGGACGAGCGGCGGGTGGTCTAGCCATCCGCTGGGCCGAAACCGGCCCCGTCGACACCCGCAACGCCACCCCCGGTGACGGCGCCGACGCGATCTGACAGCGACATGCGCTGCCGTTCGCCGTCGAAATTGTCGGGATGCAACCAGTCCAGATGCGCGCGCTTGATCGCCGGCCAATCGCCATCGGTAATCGCAAACCAGGCGGTATCGCGGTTCGCGCCCTTGACGACCATGTGCTGTCGGAACGTGCCCTCATAGGTGAAACCCAACCGCAGGGCCGCCCGGCGACTGGCCGCGTTCTGGGCATTGCATTTCCATTCCAGGCGCCGAAACCCGGCGGCGAAGGCATGGTCCATCATCAGATGCAGCGCCTCGGTGGCCGTCCGGGTGCGCTGAAGGGCGATTGCATAGTTGATATGCCCGATCTCGATCACGCCATTCGCACGGTCGATCCGCATCAGGCTGGCCACACCCGACCACGTCCCAGCCACGTCACGGACGGCATAGAAGGCCGGGTCGTCGCTGGCCTCCGCCTGGATTGCCCAGGCCGCATAGGCGTCGAGGGACGGGAAGGGGCCATAGGGCAGGAACCGCCAGATCCCGTGATCCGCCAGATTGGCGCGATGGATCGCCTCGGCATGGTCTTCCACGCGAAGCCGTTCGAGGCGCGCATAGCGCCCGGACAGCGCGGTGGCGGGCTGGAAACGCAAACCACGCCATTCGGAAAGCGGACCGTCATGGCGCATGATCGGCCCTCATCGCGGTGGCAGCCGGATCGCGCCGTCCAGACGCAAGACGCTGCCGTTCAGCATCGGATTGCGCGCCGCTTCCAGCACCAGGCTGGCAAATTCCGACGGATCGCCCAGCCGCGGCGGATACGGGACTTGCTGACCCAGGCTGTCCTGCACCTCTTGCGGCAATCCCGCCAGCATGGGCGTCTTGAAGAGGCCCGGCGCGATGGTGACCACGCGAATGCCCAGCCCCGCCAGATCGCGGGCCATGGGCAGGGTCATACCCGCGACGCCGGCCTTAGAGGCTGCATAGGCGACCTGGCCCACTTGCCCCTCATAGGCGGCGATGGAGGCCGTGTTGACGATCACGCCGCGTTCGCCATCGGGCCCGCGTCCCTCTTGCCCGGCCATGACCGCGGCCGCCGCGGTGGCGCAATTGAACGTGCCGGTCAGATTGATGGCGATGGTCTTGGCGAAAAGGTCCGGATCATGGGGGCCGTCGCGGCCAACCGTCTTGGCGCCAGGCGCGATGCCCGCGCAATTGACCATGAGGTCCAACCGCCCCTCGGACGCGACCGCGCCAAGGGCCGCGCGGCAGGCCGTCGGATCGGTGACGTCCAGCGCCGTGAACGTGCCGCCGAGCTCCTCCGCCAGCGCGGCACCGCTCGGATCCAGGTCCAGGATCGCCACCTTGCCGCCCGCCGCCGCCACCGCCTTGGCCACGGCGGCACCCAACCCCCCGTCGCCGCCGGTGATCGCCGCCACGCATCCGTTCATATCCATGATCCGCCTCCTCGCCCCGCCGGTTCTAGCCGCAAGGCGCCCCGGGCCGCCAGCCTTGGCAGGATGGGGTCAAAAGCTGTGGAGAAGGCGAACTCCGCCCTTTACAGGTCTTTGCGCCTGTTCCACCATATCTTGTATGGGGCCGCGCAGGCCAAACATAAGGGTCGCGCCCCGCCCCACACCTTGGGATCGAGCAAAGGGCCACGACCATGCTTCACCAACGCGATCAGTTCTCGGATACGGGCGACCTGCATCCGATTGATCTGGTGGAAACCGTCGCCGAAAGCCACGAATGGGAATTCGACCGTGTGGGCGAAGACCAGATCGCCATGGTCGTCGAGGGACAGTGGCGCAGCTATTCCGTGACCCTCGCCTGGTCGGAACTGGACGAGACGCTCCGTCTCGTATGCTGCTTCGAGATGGAGCCCCCGGCCGATAGTCTTCCCGGACTTTACGAGGTCCTGAACCTGGCGAACGACCAGTGCTGGGCCGGCGCCTTCACCTATTGGGCCGATCCGAAGATGATGGTCTATCGCTATGGCCTGGTCCTGGCGGGCGGCGCCTGCGCACAGGTCGAGCAGATCAACCATATGGTGGCCGAGGCCGTCCTGGCGGGGGAGCGGTTCTACCCAGCTTTCCAGCTGGTCTGCTGGGGCGGACGCAGCCCGTCCGACGCCATGCAGGCCGCCATCGCGGAAGCTTACGGCCACGCTTGATCCCGTTCGCGTGCCCGGTCAGGGTGCGGGCCGGGAGGGCTGCCATGACATTGGACAGGATCGCGGCGCAGGGGCTCGTGCTGCTGGGCTGCGGGAAGATGGGCTCCGCGCTGCTGGCGGGCTGGTTGGAGGGCGGCCTGGCGCCCGGCGCCGTCCACGTGCGCGACCCCGCGCCATCGGATTGGCTGCAGGCGCAAAGCGTGGTGCTGAACGGCGATCTGCCCTCCGCACCCGCGGTGACGCTGATCGCGGTGAAGCCGCAGATGATGGGCGATGCGCTGCCCGCGCTGCGGGATCTGTCGGACACGCTCTTCGTCTCTATCGCCGCGGGGACGCCCATCGCGGCTTTCGAAGCGGTCTTCGGAATGGACGCCCGGATCGTGCGCGCCATGCCGAACACGCCCGCTTCCGTGGCCGCGGGGATTACGGCCATCGTCGGTAACGCAGCAGCGACCGGCGCGGATATAGAGCTGGCCGAAATGCTTCTCTCGGCTGTGGGCGAAGTGGTGCAGCTGTCGGACGAGGATCAGATGGATGCGGTGACGGGCCTCTCGGGCTCCGGTCCGGCCTACGTGTTTCACATGATCGAGGCGCTGACCGAAGCGGGGGTGACCGAAGGGCTGACCCCCGATCTGGCGCTGCAGCTGGCGCGCGCCACGGTAGCAGGGGCGGGCAAGCTGGCCATGACCGGGGAGGATCCCGGGCAGCTACGGCAGAACGTCACCAGCCCCAACGGCACCACACAGGCCGGACTGGAGGTGCTGATGCCGGAACTGCCGGACCTCATGCGCCGGACGGTGGCGGCGGCGGCCGACAGATCGCGGGAGTTGCGCGGATGAATATCGACTTCGACGACTTCATGAAGGTGGACGTGCGGGTGGGTCGTGTCACGCGGGCCGAGCCGTATCCCGAGGCACGCAAGCCCGCGATCAAGATGTGGATCGATTTCGGCGGCGAGATCGGGGAGCGCAAGACCTCGGCCCAGGTGACTGCGCATTACGATCCGGCGGGTCTGGTGGGCAAGCAAGTGGTGGCGGTCGTCAACTTCCCGCCCCGCCAGATCGGCCGCTTCATGTCCGAGGTGCTGGTTCTGGGCCTGCCCGATGCCAATGGGGAAGTGGTCTTGCTGAGCCCCGATCAGGACGTGCCCGAAGGGGGGCGGATGCATTGAGGCTGCTCGTCTCCCGCGCCTTGCCGGACAGCGTGATGGCGGCCGCACGCGACCGCTTCGACGTGACCTGCCGCGAGACGACGCAGCCTATGTCGCTGGCCGAATGCCGGGACGGGCTGGCGGCATATGACGTGATCCTGCCGACCTTGGGCGATGCGTTCGGCACGGATGCTTTCGACGGAGAGGTCCGGGCGAAGGGGCTGGCCAATTTCGGGGTTGGCTACAACCACATCGATGTGGCGGCGGCGCGGACGGCAGGTTTGGCGGTGACGAACACGCCGGGCGCGGTGACCGACGCCACGGCGGACATCGCCATGACCCTGATCTTGATGACCGCGCGTCGCGCCGGTGAGGGCGAGCGACTGGTCCGGGCTGGGGCCTGGGAGGGCTGGCACCCGGTGCAGATGCTGGGCCTGCATGTCTCGGGCAAGAGGGTCGGGATCATCGGCATGGGCCGGATCGGGCAAGCCATCGCGCGGCGTTGCCATGCGGGCTTCGGGATGGAGGTCGTTTACTGGAACCGCTCCGAAAAGGTGGTCGAGGGTGCGCGGCAACTGGGCTCGGTCGCCGAGGTCTGCGCGGCGGCCGACGTGGTCGTCATGGCCGTGGCCGCCACGCCCGAGACACGGCACCTGATGGACGCGGACGCTTTGGCCGCCATGCAGCCCCACGCCATTCTGGTGAATATCGCGCGGGGGGACGTGGTGGACGAGGCCGCTTTGATCGCCGCCTTGCAGGCCGGACAGATCGGCGGCGCGGGCCTCGACGTCTACGAAGAGGAGCCTGTCGTTCCGGATGCGCTGAAGGCGCTGGAGAACGTCACCCTCCTGCCCCATCTGGGCACCGCCGCGCTGGAGGTGCGGGAGGAGATGGGCCGCATGGCCCTCGACAACGCCATCGCCATCGCAGACGGGCGCGACCCGCCAAACCCGGTGTGATGCTGGAACGCGCTGTCATGGACAGCCCGCTGGGACCGCTCCACCTGACGGCGCGGGACGGGGCGTTGGTGGCGCTGGATTGGGATACGCCGGAGGCGCCGTCCGACCCGGAAGCTTTGCCCGAGATGCGCGCGCAACTGTCCGCCTATTTCGACAGGCGGCTCACGCGCTTCGACATTGCCTTGGCGCCGGACGGCACGACCTTTCAGAAGGCGGTCTGGCAGGCCCTGACGGACATCCCCCATGGCGAGACACGCAGCTATGCCGATATCGCCCGCGCCATCGGCAAGCCGGGCGGCACGCAGGCCGTGGGCCAGGCCAATGGCCGCAACCCGATCCCCATCGTAATTCCGTGCCACCGTGTCGTGGCGACGGGTGGCGGGATCGGTGGCTTCAGCGGTGGGCTGGGTCGCAAGCGCCGGCTGCTCGCGTTGGAAGGCGCAGTGTTCGAAGCCGAGCAGCCGCGCCTTCTTTAGAGGCCGGAGATTCACCCGCCGCGGCGCTGTTCGGCCAAGGCCCTCGCGTGGTCGTCGAACCCCGGAAAGAGGCCTGTCATTCGGGTCGCGACGGCGGGCGGCGCCGTCTCCATGCGACCGGCATCGAAGGGCGGCTCGGGTGCATATTCAGCCAGAAGCTGAACACCCTTGGCATAGTCTTCGCCCCGCAGAAGATCCACGAGGGTCAGACCGAAATCCAAACCGGCCGTGACGCCGCCTCCGGTCAAGCGGTTGCGATCCTGAACGATGCGCGCATCGACCGGGGTCGCGCCGAACGCATCGAGGACCGGCATGGCAAGCCAGTGGGACGTGGCCTCGTAGCCGTCCAGCAAACCCGCTTGCCCCAGCAGCAACGATCCGGTGCAGACCGAGGTCACGTATCCGGCCCGCGCCCCGCGGGCGGCGAGAAAGTCGATGGTCGCAACGTCCTCCATTGCCGCAAGCGTGCCGGAGATGCCGCCCGGTGCGAACAGGATATCGGGCGCCTCTGGCGCGGCGTCGAAGGTGAGATCGGGCACGATGACGAGACCGGTATCAGAACGGATCGGACCGGGATCACGCGCCACGACGCGAACCGTGGCCCCCAGCAGGGAGGCGAACATGTATTGCGGCGCCACCAGGTCCAGCGCGGTCATGCCGGGGTAGGCCAGCATCAGCACCTCTTCCGCTCCGCGCCATTCCGGGCGCAGACCGGACGGGTCGAAGATCGGCGGCAGGCCCGCGCGCCGAGAGCCGGGCGGCAGGGCGGTCTGTGCGGTGGCCTTCGATCCGGTGGTGAGTGCCGAGAATGCAGACAGGGCGGCGAGCCCGGCGAAATGTCGACGGTCGATCATGACGTTCTCCTAGGCGGATTGGTGCGGCCCGACCGCCCGGCCGGGCCGCGATGCGGGTCACTCCGCAGGCACGGACCCGGAGCCGCGGAACCAGCCCAACCGGCGGAAGAGGAGCCGGTCCAGCGCCAGGGCGAGCAGGAGCGACGCCCCCATCAGCGGGAACAGCAACATCAGCACCAGGGTGAGCGCGGCGATGGGCCAGCCCAGCCGCGCCTCGGGCGCCTGCGGCACGCCGAGGGTTCCGGCCGGGCGGCGCATCCACCAGGCGACGAAGCCCGACACCGAGAGCATCAGGCCCAGAGCCGCCGCGAGCGTGTTTTGCGCGACGTTGAGCCAGCCATAGGCTTCGCCCCGGTGGAAGCTGATCCCCCAGCTGACCGCGCGGGCCAGCGGCGGGTTCTCGGCGAAATCGACGCTGGCCAGCACGTCGCCCGAATACTGATCCAGCACGACCTCGGACTGCTCGGGTCGCTTCACGCTGGCCGATCCGACCCAGACGCCCGCTTCGGCATCACGCGGGGGGCGGATTTCCCATGGGCCGGTGATGCCCTCCCTTTGCGCCACGGCCAGCAGAGCATCGAGGGGCATCGGGTCGCCTGCGACGGTGGAGCCGGGCACCTCACCGCCCCATTTGAGCGACCAGCTCTCCTGGCCAGTCGCCTCCTGCACCTTGCTCAGCCCGCCACCCCAGACATCGGTCCAGGGCAGGCCGGTGATCAGGATCGGCACCACCAGGATCGTCGCCAACATCCCAGTGAAGAGATGGGTGGAGCGCCACCAGGCCCGGCCCGTGCCCGAGGGCAGGACGAGCCATTTCGCCCGTCCGCGTGGCCACCAAAGCACCGCGCCCGTCACGAACATCACGATGGCCCAATGGGCGGCCAGCTCCACGAATTTGGTGCCGACGGGGCCGAGCAGCAGCTCTCCGTGGAACTTCTGGATCTGGCGCATGATCATCCCGTCGCGGGCCACCATGCCCGTGACGTTGCCGTCATAGGGATCGACCCAGACATAGGCGCGGGTGCCCGCCTGATCGTCGATCTCGATCCGGGTCGCATCGGTCGGTTCGGTGCCCACGACGATCCCGCGGACCCGACTGGGCTGCGTCAGCGCTTCGACCGCCGCCAGCTGGGCATCCACCGAGAGCGGCTCTGCGTTGGCAGGTACGTCGACCTGCATCTTCTCGGCATAGAGCCAGGCTTCGATCTGCGGTTTGTAGAGGTAGAGGCCGCCGGTCAGGCTGAGCATCGCCATGAAGGGCAGCACGTAGAGGCTGGCCAGGAAGTGCCACTTCCACACCATGCGATAAAGGGCGCCGCCACGTGCCGTTCCGGCACGGGCCTCGGCCCCCGTCAAAGAGGTATCTGTCATCTGTCATGTCCTTGGATATCTGTTCCGGTGAGGGGATCAGACGAAGGATGGCGGCCCGCGTTCTGGGGGTGGACCGTCCCAAGGCACGGACGGGAGGGGCGCAAAGGCGATGGCGCGCGGTGCGGGGACCGGGATCAGCGTGGTCCAGGCCAGACGCGCCAATGCCATAGCTTCGGGCAGAGCGGCCGCCAGACAGGGGCCATGCGCCTCGATCTCCGTCTCGACCGGGGCGCCGTCGGCGCCCAGGGTGATCGTCACCATGGCATCGCCCCGACAGATGACGATGGTGTCGAAGCCCACCATTTCGGCCAGCGCCGCACCGGTGCGCGGCAACAGCATTCCCGCCGCCAGGCACAGGATCAGAAGGAGGCGCCACACCGTCATGCGTTCCGATTACCGCCTGTTCCGTGATCCGGAAAGGGGGCGCGGCGCCGCATCGGATGCGAGGCGATCAGATCCCGTCGACGCAGACGTATTTCGTCTCCAGGTAGTCCTCGAGCCCCTGCGAGCCGCCTTCCTTGCCCAGACCGCTTTCCTTCACGCCGCCGAAGGGCGCTTCGACCGTGGTGATGAGGCCGGAATTGATGCCGATCATCCCGTATTGCAGCCCCTCGTTCAGGCGGAAGGCGCGGCCCAAGTCCTGGGTGTAGGCATAGCAGGCGAGGCCATAGACGGTGGCATTGGCCATCTCGATGGCCTCGTCTTCGGTCTCGAACTTGAAGACAGGGGCCAGCGGGCCGAAGATCTCCTCCGTGGCGAATTTCATGGCCTGGGTCGCGCCGGTCACGACTGTAGGCTGGAAGAAGGTGCCGCCCTTCTCGTGGCGGTCGCCGCCGGTGACGACTTCGGCGCCGTTCTGTTTAGCGTCGGCCACGAACTCCTCGACCTTCTCGACGGCGTCCATGTCGATCATCGGGCCCTGTTCGACCCCGTCCTCGCGCCCGTCGCCCACTTTCATGGCGCGGGTCTTCTCGACCAGCTTGACCACGAAGGCGTCGTGGATCCCTGCCTGCACGTAGATGCGGTTGGCACAGACGCAGGTCTGGCCCGCATTGCGGAACTTGGACACGATCGCGCCCTCGACGGCCTTGTCAAGGTCGGCATCGTCGAAGACGAGGAAGGGCGCGTTGCCGCCCAGCTCCATGGAGACTTTCTTCACCGTGTCCGCCGATTGGCGGATCAACTCCTTGCCGACCTCGGTGGAGCCGGTGAAGGTGATTTTACGGACCTCGGGCGCGTCCATCATGGCGCCCGCGATCTCGCGGGCCGATCCGGTGAGGATGTTGACTACGCCTTTGGGATAGCCCGCCTCTTCGGCCAGGGCGCCCCAGGCGAGGCCGCTATAGGGGGTCGCCGTGGCGGGCTTGGCGACGATGGTGCAGCCCACGGCGAGCGCGGGCGCGACCTTGCGGGCCAGCATGCTGCTGGGGAAGTTCCAGGGGGTGATCATGCCGACCACGCCGACCGGGTGCTTCGTCACGAGAATGCGCCGCCCGTTCACGCCCGCGGGCACGATCTCGCCCTTGGCGCGGCGGGCTTCCTCGGCGAACCACCGGACATACTGCGCGCCGATGGCGATCTCGCCCTTCGATTCCGCCAGGGGCTTGCCCATCTCGACGGTCAGAAGCTCGGCCAGGGTGGCCTGGTTGTCCATCAGCGCATCGTGCAGCTTCCACAGGAGGCTCACGCGGTCCATCAGGCTCATCTCGCGGAAGGACAGGTAGGCCGTTTGCGCGGCAGCGATGGCGCGTTGGGTTTCGGCCCGGCCGGAGGCGGGCACCGTGCCAATCACCTCGCCCGTGGCCTTGTTGGTCACGTCGATGGTCTTGCCGCTATCGGCGCCAACCCATGCGCCGTCGATCAGGTTCGCTTCGCGGAGATAGGTCTGGAAGCCGGTGCCATCGAGCATGGGATTATCCTTTCGAGAAGGTGAAGGTCGTTGTCTGATTATAGGTCTCGCCGGGGCGCAGCACGGCGGAGGGAAAGTCGGGCCGGTTCGGCGCGTCGGGCCAGATCTGCGGCTCCAGCGCGACCCCGGCATGGGCACCATAGCGCCGCCCACCAAGGCCGGGAACCTGCACATCCAGCTTGGCGCCGTCATAGACCTGCAGGCCGGGCTCGGTCGTGGCGATATCCATGGTGACGCCGCTGACATCCGAGCGCAGCGTAGCCACGGGTCGCAAGGACACCCGACTGTCGGACAGGCACAGATTGTGGTCCAGAAGGCCATCGCCCGGAAGCGCCGCGCCCTGCCGAAAGTCGAACGGCGTCCCGTCGACCGTCACGACGTCGGTCGGGATCATCTCATCGTCGACGGGTGTATAGCGATCGGCAGCGACGGTCAGAACGTGGTTCGACAGGCCGCCGGTGTCGTCCAAGTTCCAGTAGGTATGATGCGCGAAGTTGCAGAGGGTGGGGGCGTCGGTCGTGGCGCGATAGGCGATCCGGAGGCTGGCGCCGGGAGCACAAATGAAGAACGCCTCGACGCGAAGGGTGCCGGGAAAGCCCATATGGCCATGGCGCAGGATCAGGCCGAAGCGGATCGTGTCGGCCTCGTGGTCCAACATCTCCCAGACGGATTTGCCGCTGCCCTCGGACCCGCCATGCAGTGTGTGGCGTCCTAGGAAGTTCGGGTCGGTTTGATAGCTGGTGCCGTCCAGCTCGAACCGCGCATTGCCGATACGGTTGGCATAGCGCCCAGCGGTGGCGCCGAAATAGCGCGAATGGTCGGGGTAGAGATGCGGATCCTCGAAGCCCAGCACCAGGGGCGCATCATGGCCGTCGAGCCGCAGATCCATCAGCGCCGCGCCCCAGTTCGTGAAGCGTGCGCTTAGGCCGTGGCCGGAAATGGCGTAGGTCTTCAACATTGCAAGCGGCCTACATCACAGCGCGCGCGCCCGCCATACCGCACCGCCCAGCGCGCCAGAGGCGGTAAATTGACGGTACGCCCGCGGCAGAGCACCCGAATTTTCGCAGAAAATTCGCCCCCGCCGGCATGCGCGCGATCAGGTCCTTAGAGCCCCAGATGCGCCGCGACCTTGCGGGCTGTCATCTCGGAGACGCGGGCATTGGCCTCGGCCGTGACGCCGCCGATATGGGGCGTCAGGATCAGGTTCGGGACACCGGCGAAGGGGTTGTCGGCGCCCAGCGGCTCTTTCTCGAACGTGTCCAGGGCGGCACCCGCCAATCGACCGTCACAGAGCGCAGCGCAGAGTGCCGGCTCATCCACGACGCCGCCGCGTGCGGCGTTCACGACGACGGCGCCGGGCTTCATGCCGTCGATGGCATCCGCGTCGATCAGGTGCCGCGTGCTGTCGGTCAAGGGCACATGGAGGGAGACCACGTCGGCCTCGGCCAGCAAGGCTTCCAGCGACAGGGGCCGCGTATCGCCCCAGGCAGAGGTGCCGTTGGGAAGGAACGGATCGTAGCCCGCGATATCCATGCCCAGCGCCCGGCCCAGCCGCGCCGTCTCGCGCGCGATGCCGCCATAGCCCACAAGGCCCAGCACCTTGCCTGCGATCTCGCGCCCCTGACCGGCGGCGACGCGCGGCCAGTCTCCGGCCTCCATCTGCTCGCGCATAAGGTACGCACCGCGCAGCAGGACGGCGGCGGTGGTGATGACGTATTCCGCGACCGACAGGGTGTTTGCGCCTGTGGCCGGGAAAACCTCGATCCCCCGTGTGGTGCAGCCATCGAGGTCGATATTGTCCAGCCCCACGCCCAAGCGGCCGACGCAGGTGAAACCGGCCGCCAAAAGATCGCCGCGCACCTGTGTCCGGTTGCGTACGATCAGAGCCGTCGCATCCTTCGCCAGCCTTGCCAGATCGTCGGGCCTGTCCGGCAGATCGGGGGCGTAAGTGACCGGAGCGCGATCGCGGAGCCAGTCGACCCAGGCCTCGTCCATGAATTCCGTGATCAGGATCATCGCACGCCCCAAACGACAGGACCCGCCCCAGAAGGGACGGGCCAGCCGTTCCGTGCCACCCATGGGGCTGGCTGGCAAGACGGATCAGGCGCGTTGCTTGCGGCGGGCGGCGAGACCACCCAGACCAAGGGCGCCCAGCAACAGCGGCAGGGTCGCGGGCAGTGGCACCGGAGAGGGCTGTGCGATCTGGCCATCCACCGAGAAAGTGACACCGGTATTGCCGCGGTTCTCGTAGAAGATCAGCTCGAACGCGGTGAAGCCCGCGCCGGGATCGACGGAGAACGTGTCGGTGCGGACCGGGCGCAGGCCGGAAAACACGCCGACCTCCGTGCCGCCGATGGTCAGGCGGTAGCCATCATCGGAGGACAGCGAGAAGGTCTGCAGACCGGCGGCCAAGTCCAGGAAGCCGGTGAAGCGGAAGATCGAGCCGGTCAGCGCCGTCGAAGCCAGACCGCTGAGCGACGCGGCATCGCTGCCCAGGAACGTGGCGAGGGATGACCCACTGGACAGACGGTCCGGGCTGCCATTGGGATAGTCGATCCCGGTCGACTCGAAGGTCGCGTCGGCAGCGCGGCTGTCGATCACGCTGAGCGCGGAATCGAGGCCAGACACGCCGGACACGTCCCAGAATTCGCCCTGGAATGTGGCAGCCGACGCCGACCCGGCGCCCAGGATGGCAAACGCGGCCGCGGTGAGAATACGTTTCATAAGATGGAAAACCCCTTGTTACGATTCGAGTTTGTCTCGATTGCGAGGTTTGCCTACCTGCCCCCCATGGCGGCACTGCGGCTCTAATGTGATCCGCCGGAAACAGCCTGTCTCCAGACCCAGGCCGGCTACGGACCCCGCCCGACCAGGGATACGGCCTGCCCCGACCGCGCACTTTCCTCCGCGGCCTCGCCAACGAGGACAGACCAATAGCCGTCCTCCAGCGAGACCTCGGGCTGCCCGCCGCCAGCGCGGACCAGCTTCAGGAAACGCTCGTGCTGATAGAAGGTCGACCCGTGATGGTCGCCCGCGATCAGCAGTTCGGGCGGGGTATGGACCGTCTCGCGCACTTCCTGCTTGAGCGCGCGGATCGACGTGACGAACTCCGCCTCGCGCGGGGCGCCATCGGGGGCGAAACGGGCGGGGCCTGGGATCATGGCGTCGCAGCGCGCCTTCGGGCCGGTCACAGCCACAAATTCCTGCCAATGTGAGCCTTCGGCAAACATGCAAAGATCCAGCATGCCTCGGGTGCCGTTCTCGAAATCGACCACTACGAAAGCGTTATCCACGATGTCCGGGATGCCGCCGGCATAGCGCTCATCCCGGTGGTTCACGTCCACGCCCGCGCTAGCGTAAACGCGCACAGGATCAGAGCGCAGGATCAGCCGCATCAGATCCCAGAAATGGCAGCATTTCTCGACCAGCGTCCCGCCCGTGCGGGCGTTGAAGCGGTTCCAATCATCCACCTTGGGTAGGAACGGGAAGCGGTGTTCGCGAATCGAGACCATGCGCGGGTCGCCCGTGGCCCCCTGCTCGATCGCTTGGAGAAGCCGCTGGATCGGCGGCATGTAGCGATATTCCATCGCCACCCAGATCGGCGCCCGGCGGCCCTTGGCCATGTTCAGCAGGTCGCGGCATTCGGCGCTGGTGGTGGCCAGTGGCTTTTCCACCAGGATCGGCTTGTCGGTTGCCATGAGCTGCTGGAGCAGCCCGGCATGGAGGTCGTTGGGCGCGGCGACGAGGTAGATATCCACGTCATCCTGCGCGATCAGATCGTCCGCCGTGATGTAACCCTTGGCCGCCTCCGCCGTGGCGAGGCTGAGGCGGCGCATCCCCTCATCCGGGTCGGCCACAGCAGTGACGCGGGCATCGCCCAGCAGGTTGATGTTGCGAATATGCTCCTGCCCCATCATGCCCGCGCCGATCAGGCCGTATCGGATCATGCGCCCAACTCCAGAACCGGGATGCCGAGCCCTGCCGCGACGCCGCGCAGGGCGTCGGCATGGTCGCCGTAGACCAAGGCCATATGATGTTCCAAACCGCTCGCCATCACGTCGGCGAGCACCGCGTCGGCAGGCCGGTCGAAACGGACAACACCGCTGGTGCCCGTAAACGCCATGGGCCGGTCCAGCACCGCGCCGGTCGCGAGGATGACCTGCTTTCGGCCATGGGCCTGGCTGAGGCGGAACAAGGTCACGCGACCGGGTTTGAGCGGAAACTCCAAGAGCAGCGCTTGTTTTCGGTTGGTGTGGACCGTGGCGCCCGGCGCCGTGGCCGCCATGGAGGCCGGCGCCTGCCCGCAATGCCAGACGACGCCGGTTTCGCCGTCCATATCCACCAAGTCGGCCAGGAAGACCGGCGCATCCGCCACCTCCTGCAGAATGGCCTGGGTGACGGCGCCGTAGACATCCGCCTCACAGGCACAAGGGGTCCGCGCCTCGCCCAGCATGGAGACGGGGCCGCAGACAGCGCCACCATATTCGGTGAAGGTCTCGGGCCAGCAGCGGATCGCCATGGCATCGAAGCGGTGCTCGCCCTTCAGATCGTCCAGCGCGCCCGCGAGGCGGAGGGATCGGTCGAGTTCACCCTTGTCCAGTTCCGCGACACCGCCCAATGCCTTGGCCTTCGCGACATAAGAGGCGGGGGCCTCGGGCAACGCCCGCGCCCGGTCGAAGAGGTCGGGCAAAGCCAGCTCGGTCACTTCCGCGCCCGTCAGATCTCGTAAGACCGCCTTATCGTAGGCGCAGGTGTCGAAGCCTGCCGGATGTTCGCCGATACGGCCAATCTTCAGATCACGGTTGATGGCGACCGGCGCGGCATCGGTGGCCGCACCGAATTTCGGCGTGACCTGAGAGCCTGACAGCAGCGCCTCAAGGTCAATCGCGTCGCCATAGGCCCAGGTGAAGCGCCGGTCGTTGAGGCCCAGCGCGTGGCTCAGCAGGTTCAGCCCGCAGAAGGCGTTCAGACGCAGCCGCCCGCCATTGCGCGGCTCCGGCACGGCCCAGATGGCGACGGGGCCCTTATGCGCGACGGCCGCGCGGGTGGCGAAAGCGGCATCCGTGAAGGTGACCTGCAAGATCAGCAGCACATCCGCTCCGGCCACCTCGGCCAGCGCGTCCTCGTCCGCCTCCATCAGCAGATGGCGCGGGCCGACCAGTTCATGCCCAGAGGCGTCGAGAACGGCCAGCATGGCGGCCAGCTTCTCATCGGCATAGGGCACATCGAAGGTCGGGCGGCCCAGCGGCAGGATGCCGACACGCATCAGATGTCTCCGTAGCCACGCCGGAAATCGGCCGTGGGATCGACGAAGGCCAGCCCGTCGCCCCCAAAGCGGCCATGCTTGTGCCAGGGGGTAGCCGCGGCATCCGTCAGGGCGTTGATCTCGTCCATATAGGGCACCGAGTCGCGCGTCAGCCCGTCCTGCATGGCGTCCCAATCGGGATAAGCCTTGAACGCATCCAGCCAGATTGCCCGACCGGCCAAGTAGCCTGACGCTCCGGCCGCATAGGCGTATTGCAACACCGTCTTGAAGTCGGGCTTGCCCGCACCGGCCGACAACATCACCCAGGGACGCGCCGCCAGGCGGCCCATCTCGTCGAAGAGGGCCTGCGTCCCGGCATCGTCGCCCGCGATCCCCTTGGCGGGGACGGGACTTTCCAGCTTGAAGACATCCACGCCGTAATCATCGCCCGCGAACGCCTCCACCGAGGCCAGGACATGGTCCGAATGCTTGGACGCCATCTCCGTGTATTCGGATGTCTGCTCGGCGTCGCTCTCGACCGGATGAACCAGAAGCTCGAACAGAAAGGGGATATCGAACCGCGCGCAGGCTTCGCCCGTGCGTTTGATGAAATCGTGCTGCGCCGTCTTCACATCGTCCGAGATATCGGGCCGGTACCAAGCCAGCACCTTCACTGCGTCCCCACCCATCCGCTTGATCTTGCCCACGGACCAATCGTCGATCTCGGAAGACCGGCGGCCCTGCCCCGTCTCCACGAAGAGCGAGTCCTCCAGCGTGACGATCAGACCCTTGGTCGGGTCGAAAACCTGCCAGCCATGGGGAATCGCGAAATGCGGATCCAGAAGCATGGCGGTGGAGGACGGCTGAAGCGCTTCCAGCAGCATCGTCTTGACGCGGGCCACATGTTCCCACGGCGCCTCACCGCCATGATGGTCGGCGATCGGGCCCTTGATCGGCGGGCGCTGATCCACGGCAGTCATCTTGAAGCGCCCGGTCACGTCGGACATGCGGCGCAGGCCAAGCTGCTTGCCGGGGGTGAGTGCGGTCATCGATCCTCCAGGTCGCGGGCCGTGGGATAGGCATCCCATCCGCCGGCCCGCGTACATTTTATCGCAGCGGCGACATTGGCGAATTTCGAGGCGGCGTCCAGTGTGTCGCCACGGCCAAGCGCCAGGGCGAAGGCCCCGTGCCACAGATCACCCGCACCCAGCGTGTCGACGGGCGTGATGCGCGGCGCGGGGACGTGCAGCCCGCTGGCCCAGCGCACGCCATCGGGCCCGTCCGTGTAGGCCACAGCGCCGGGCAGGCGGCGCGCGGCATCGGCCAGCGCCTTAGGCAGCGCATCGATGCCGGTGAAATCCCGCAGGCCGGGGGCCGAAAAGGCCACATGGCTGGCCTTGGCGGCCAGCTCCGGGGGCGTGAACTTCTCCCCGTCCAGCACGCCCGGCTTACCGGCGGCGCTGGCCGCATCCAGAGCGGCATGGGCCGCCTCGGGCCAGCGGCAATCGGCGAGGGCGGCGTCGAAATCCGGAAGGGCGGGGGGATCGGTGGGCAGATCAGCGCCTGGAAAGTTGACGATCATCCGCTCTCCGTCGGCGGCGACCATGACCGACGATAGCGGCGTGGCGCCCCCCCGCGCGAAGGAAGGGGTCAGCCCGCGCGCGGTCAGAAGGGCGGAGAGCTCGTCGCCGGTGGCATCCGTGCCGAGCCGCGTCATCAGCGTCACATCGCCGCCCAATCGTGCCGCGCCCACGGCAGCGTTAGCGGCACAGCCACCCCCAATCCGTTCGAATGCATGGGAGCGGTGCTTGGCGCCGCCCTCGGGCAGCGCGTCCATGCGATGAACGTAGTCCATTACCGCAATCCCGCAGACGAGGAGCCGGGTCATCACCCGCCACTCCGCGCGGCGAAAAATTTTCGTGAAAATCTTTCCCCCGTCGGTCTTGGGGGCGCAGCGGAGCGCATCAATCCACCGGCAATCCGCTGGGCACCGTGTCCGGCCGACCCAACCGCCCGCGACGGCTTTCTCCGCCTTCCAACGCGCCGAGAAACGCCACCAAGTCCGCCACGTCGGCCTCGGTCAGCGCGACCGGGGCGATGTCCACCCGCGACGCGACACGCGCCATCTCGCGCCGGTCGGACTGGATCGCGAAGTCCACCGCCTCCAGCCAAGGCGCGGCGGGCAGCTTGGCCAGATCGGGGGTCCAGGCCGCCAATTCGCCCAGCGGGTCTGCGTGGTGGCGGATGATCCCGGCCAGCGTCGGATAGGCGCCGTTATGGCCGTAAGGCGCGGTCAGCGTCACGTTGCGCAGCGATGGGGTGCGGAAGCGGTAGGCATCCTCCAGATCGTCCGTGGCGGCCATCCGCCCGGTGTCGCGCGGCAACGGATCGAAGCGTCGCGTTCGGCCGGGGCCGAAGGGCGGCAGAGCCAGGGCGTGGAATTCGTGATCGGTGAAGAGGGGACCGGAATGGCAAGCCGCGCAGCCTGCCGCGCCGAAAAACAGGTCATGTCCGCGCTGTTGGGCGGGGGTCAAGACGCCTTCGCCAGCCCGCCAGGCATCGTAGGGCGCATCGAGGGAGCGCCACTCGCTCCCCATGAAATCGGCCAAGGCGATGGCGATATGTTCGATCCGCACATCCCCAGATGTCGCCACATCATCGAAGGCCGCCACGAACATCGCGCCATAGGCCGGGATCGTCCGCACGCGCTTCGCCAGGATCGGCCAGGCATTGTCCACCCGATCGTGGATCGCGCCCGCCACCTCGTTCTCGCGCGGGTTTCCGGCCATTTCGAACTGCGCGACCATCGGAAACAGCGCCTGCACCGCCAGCAGGTGCGGCAGACCCTCGGGCAGCCATTCCTCGGCGGGCGTATCGAAGCCCACCTCGTAATGGGGCGAGACACCGACCCGACCGTCATGGAAGAAATGGGTGAATTCGGTCGCCCCGACATTCCAGAGCGCGGGCGCATGGCGCGGTACGCGCTTGCGGATCGCGTCGTCCCCCGCGCCCGCATCCCGCTTCGGACCCAGGCCCCGCCCGCCTTCCCCGATCCCAAGGCTCAGCCCGTCGGCAGAGAAGGTGTCGTGGTGGTGGCACGTCCCGCAGGAGATGTTGCGGTTTCCCGACAGGATCGGATCGTAGAAGAGAAGCTGCCCGATCCGCGCCTTCGCGTCGTCGAATGGATGGAAGGTGACCTCTTCCGCAGCGGCGGCACAGGCCGTTAGGATCAGCGCGAGGAGGACGGGCAATTGAAACTTCATGCCGTGATCTTGGCGATAGCGCTGGCCCTGTCCAGCCCCGCAGGCGCCGATATCGAGGAAGCGCGCGACCTGATGGAAGCGGGCGACTTCGTGCAGGCGCGCGAGATGCTCTGGCCCGCTGCCCGGTCGGGAAATGCCGACGCGGAGGAGTTGATCGGCGTAATGTATGCCCTGGGCCTCGGCGTCGAGAAGGACGAGGTGCGGGCCTTCGAGTGGTATCTGCGTTCGGCCATGAAGGGCCATCCCGGTGCGCAATCTGGGGTCGGCTGGTATTACGAGGTGGGCATCGGCATGCCCGCCCCCGACCTGACCCGCGCCTATATGTGGTACGTCTTGTCGGCCATCGGCGGCGACCCGGACGCGGCGATCAGCTTGGAGGAGGTCGTCAAGAAGATGACCTCCGAGCAGATCGCCCATGCGCAGGAACTGGTGAACGATTACAAGGTCTGGATGTACCCGTTCCGGTGACGGATGACGTCAGAGCGCAGCGCAGCTCTCGATTGCGGCATTATAGAAATCGTTCTTGTTCTGGTCGATACCGATGCCCTTGGTGATCGCCGCGGCCGCGGCTGCGTAATCGGCGGCATCGGCGGCCGCAGTGATGGCGGCCATCTCTTCGGCGTCGAACACGGTGGCGAGCGACTTGGCCTGGCATTCGCATTTCGCCTGGCTTTCCGACGCGGCCAGGCAGATGGCCGGTTCGCCGGTACTGGCCGGAGCGGCGTCACCAGTCGCATCCTGGGCAAGGGCGGCATTGGCCGACAGAGCAAGGGCAATTGCGGCAAGGGTCGAACGGGACATGATCATGGAGCTGGCCTGACGGATTTGCTTTCGGGTTGGTCGAGAGTTCTAGCGGTAAATCCGGCCATAATATGGTTGCAGCGTCTGCGGATGCATCATCAGCGAAACGATGCCAGCGGGCGCGCGGGTCGGAGGGGCGCCGAAACGCCCCTCCGTGCGGTCATCTGCTCTACTGCATCTCGGCGTCGCGACGGCCGTTCACCGCCTCTTCGGCCTGTGCGATGGCGTCGCGGAAGTTCTGCAGCATTTCTTCGCCGCCATCCACGTTCTGCGCGAACCAGTCGTAGACGGGCGCCGCCGCATCCTGGAACGCCTGCTTCTCCTCGGGCGTGGGCACGTACAGATCGCCGCCACCGCTCACGAACTCCTCATAGGCCTGGATCGACTTGCGCTTGGGCGACGCGAAGGTGGCCTGCTGCAGTGCGGAGAAACCGTCGACGATCACGCGCTTCATGCCGTCGTCCATCTCCATGAACCGCTGATTGTTCATGATCCACATCGCGCCCATATAGGCGTGCCCGTCCAGCGTGACGTATTGCAGGCCCGCATCGGGGAACTTCATGCCCATGATGTCGGTGATGCCGTTCTTGGAGCCTTCCACGACGCCCGTCTGGAACGAGGTGAACAGTTCCGGCCACGGTATCGGCGTCGGCGCGGCGCCCAGGGCGCGGACCAGCTCCTGCGGCAGGTCGGCGACCACGGTGCGGATCTTCAGCCCCTCCAGGTCGGCGGGCGCGGCCACGCGGCGCTGGGTATTGGCGAAGTTGCGCCAGCCACCGGTATTGCCGATCGTCATCAGGCGAACGGTATCGCCGGTATCCGACAGGATCTGACGCCGCAACTGATCGGTCAGGTCCGTCGAGGTCAGCACCTCTTCCGCGATCCGGTCATCGGCCATCAGGTAGGGCAGATCGAAGATCTGGACGTAGGGCACGATGTTCGCCAATCCCGACGAGGTCGAGATGTAGATGTCGATCGTCCCGTCCGCGACGCCCTGGATGCATTCGTCTGGCGCCGAGCAAAGCTGCGTCCCGATGAAGAGCTCCACTTCGATGGCGCCGTTCGAGGCGTTCTCGACGTAGTTCTTGAAGACCACGAGGCCGTCGTAATCCTCGTCGTTCTCGTTGGAATTGGCCGTGGCGCGCAATGTGATCGTGTCCTGCGCCCAGGCCATGCCCGGCAGCGCGACCACAGCGGCCAGCGCACCGGCCTTCAGCATGGAGGTGATTGTCATCTTGGTCTCTCTCCCTTGTGGACCTTGTGGCTCATAGAAAACCGAAGAAACGCGGCACGGCCAGCGAAATGGCGGGGATGTAGGTGATCAGGAAGATCACGAACACCTCCACCGCCAGGAACGGCAGAATGGCTTTCGCGATGGTCTCCACCCGTTCTCCGCTGACCGATGAGGCGACGAACAGCACAAGCCCCATGGGCGGTGTGGCCAGCCCCACCGTCAGGTTCACCGACATGATGATGGCGAAATGCACCGGGTCCACGCCCAGGGACGTGAAGATGGGGCCAAGGATCGGGCCGAGGATAATGATGGCCGGTCCGGCATCGAGGAACATACCCACGATGAAGAGCAGGAGGTTGATCAGCAAAAGCAGGATCAGCGGGTTCTCAGACAGCGACAGGATGAAGGCCGCCAGCGCTTCGGGCGCATGGCTCAGCGCCACCACCGTTTTGAACGACATCGCCGCGCCCACCAGCAAGAGTACGACCGAGGAGGCGATGGCTGCGCGCAGCAGCACGTCCGGCAAATCCTTCAGCGTCATGGACCGCAGGATGAAGAGGCTGACAAGGAAGGCATAGGCCACCGCGATGGCGCTGGCTTCGGTGGGTGTGAACGCCCCGCCCAGAATGCCGCCGAGGATGATGACGGGGGTAAGCAGTGGGAAGAACGCCTTGAGGCTGGCCTGCCCCTTCTCACCCCAGGTCGCGCGCGGCTTGAGCGGCGGGAAATCGTCGCTGCGCCGCGCCAGCAGGTTCGCGACCACCATCAGGCCCGCGCCCACAAGGATGCCCGGCACGATCCCCGCAAGGAACAGGGCCGCGACGGATTCCTCCATGACATAGGCGTAGATGATCATGATCCCCGAAGGCGGGATGATCGGCCCGATCACCGAGGAGGCGGCGGTGACGGCGGCCGCGAATTTTCGCTTGTAACCTTCCTTCTCCATGGCCGGGATCAGCATGGAACCCAGCGCCGAGGTATCGGCCACGGCCGAACCCGAGAGCCCCGCGAACAGCATCGAGGACAGGATGTTCACCTGCGCCAGCCCGGCCCGGAAATGGCCCACACAGGCTTGGCTGAATTCCACCAGCCGCAGGGTGATACCGCCCCGGTTCATCATCTCGCCCGCCAGCATGAAGAACGGGATCGCCATGAGCGGGAAACTGTCCATGCCGTTATACATGTTGCGGTAGAGCAGGACGAGATCCCGCTCCTGCCCGCCCAGTACCAGCATCGCGCCGGGGGCAGCGAGCAGGGCGAAGAAGACCGGCAACCCGATCAGGAGGAGGACGAGGAAGAGCGGCAGGAACCAGACGAGCATGTTATTCGGCCCCCGCCGCCATGTCGGAGGCCATGGGGATCTCCGGCAATTGGTCCGCGCGCCCCGCAAGCACCGCGATCTGCCGCAGGATCAACTCGACACTCACCATGGCCAGCAGGACGACCCCCACCAGCAGAGACGCCATCATCCAGGACCGCGGCATCTTCTCCCAGGTGAACCAGGACGTCGCCGCCTCGCCGGTGGCCAGCACCGGGTAATAGAGCGACGATGTCGCGAACCGGCCCGAGAAGCCGGTGACCTCGGCCCAGCCGATCCGCGCCGCCGTCACAAGGACGGCCAGGGCGAGACAGGACAGGAGCAGGACCAGAAGCCCGCCGATCAGGCGCGGCAGGACCAGCTGGATCATATCGATGGCCACGAACCCGCCCCGCCGCAAAGCCGTGGGCGCGACCAGGCCCGTCAGCCAGAGCATCAGGAACCGCGCGGCCTCCTCGGGCCAGGGCAGCGGATCGCTGAGCACATAGCGCCAGAAGACCTGTATAAGGATCGCGATCACCATCAGGCCCATGGCCACGATCCCGATCCAGCGCCCCAGCGCGAGCAGGGCCGCATTCACGGCGCCCAATCCGCGCGCGATGGCGATCAATCCCCCCAAAGAGCGCCCTCCCCGGCTATCTCCTGCCGCATCAGACGCAGCCCGGCGCGCGCGCGTCAACTGCTTTGGCGGGGCGCAGACGTGGCGGCAGACGGATCGCATGATCTGGCAGACTTTTGTGGCAAGGTCTGGCTCGCGTCAGGCGATGCGATGCCTCCGGCGGGGATATTTCTGCCAAGAAGAAGATCAGATCATGCCCCTTCTTCTTGGTGGAAATATCCCGGAGAGCGCGAGAGGCTGGCCTCTCGCCTGCCGGGACGCCGGACGGCGGCGCAACATCAGCGGATCCGCCGTTCCGTTGCAGCATCGAAGAGCATCACGCGGGCCGGATCGATGGTCAGGCCCACGCGGTCGCCTTCGGCCGAGCGGCGGTCGCCGCGCTCCTCCACGATGATCTTCTCGCCCGTCCCGGCGGTCAGATAGGCATAGCTGACGCCGCCCAGCGCCTCGGTCAGATCCACGCCGAGATCCGCGCCATCACCCAGTTCGAGATGTTCCGGCCGCAGCCCGACGATCACCTCCGACCCGTCCGAGGGCAGCGCACCGGGTGGCGTCAGCGTCGCGGCCAGGGCAGGTACCTCCACCGCGCTGCCGCGCACCGTACCAGCCACGAAATTCATCGATGGCGAACCGATGAACCCGGCGACGAAGCGATTGTCAGGGTCGCGGTAGAGGTCGAGCGGCGCGCCCACCTGCTCGATCCGACCGTCGCGCAGGACCACGATCTTGTCGGCCAGCGTCATGGCCTCCACCTGGTCGTGGGTGACGTAGATCATGGTCGCGCCGATCTCCTTGTGGAGGCGCGCGATCTCCACCCGCATCTCCACTCGCAATTCCGCGTCGAGGTTCGAGAGCGGCTCGTCGAAGAGGAACACCTCCGGCCCCCGCACGATGGCCCGGCCGATGGCGACGCGCTGGCGCTGGCCGCCGGACAGGGCGGCGGGCTTACGCTTGAGATACGGGTCCAGCTTCAGGATGCGGCTGGCCTCGCCCACCTTCTGGGCGATTTCGGCCTTGGGATGGCCGTTCATCTTCAACCCGAAGCCCATATTCTCCCCGACCGTCATATGCGGGTACAAGGCATAGGTCTGGAACACCATGGCCACGCCACGCTGGGACGGGTCTTCGCGGGTGACATCGCGCGGGCCGATCATGATCTGCCCCTCGCTCGTCTCTTCCAGCCCCGCGATCATCCGCAGAAGCGTGGACTTACCGCAGCCCGAAGGCCCCACGAAGACGCAGAACTCCCCTTCCGCGATGTCCAGCTCGACCCCATGGATCACCTGCGTCTCGCCGTAGCGCTTGATCACGTCCCGTAGTTGAACGCCTGCCATTCTAGTCCTCCTCCCGATCGGGAAAGCGCCAGTCGCGCAGGTCCCGCTCCATCTTCTCGACGCAGTCCCGCAGCCGCGGCAGCCAGGCCGTCAGGTCGCTCAGCGAGGCCCGACTCACATGGCTGGTGATCGACACCGCACCCTCCACGCGCCCGCCCACGCCCCGCACCGGCAGGGCGATGCAGTGGATGCCCGGCTCGTGCTCCTCCCGGTCATAGGCCACGCCGCCCTCCCGGATGGCGGCCAGTTCCCGATCCATCTCGGCGGCTGCGGTGATCGTTGCGGGCGTGAAGCGATGCCAGGATTGTCGGGCCATCACGTCGGCCCGCTCCGCCTCGGGCAGGAAGGCCAGCATCGCCTTGCCCACACCTGTGCAATAGACCGGGCCGATCTTGCCTGCGCCCGAATACATCTCGATGGGACGTGCCGCGTTGCGCTTATCCACATACAGCACATGCCCGCCATCCAGCTGCGCCAGATGCACGGTCTCGCCCACCGCCGCGCTGAGTGCGTCGATATGGGGCCGGGCGATCGGGGCCAGGCTGGTCTGCGCCCAGGCCGCATGGGCCATCCGCATCAAGCGAATGCCGGGCGAATACGTCCCCGTATCCGCATCGAAGCGCAGCATCCCCTGCCGGGTCAGCGCCTGCAGCAATCGGTAAAGCGTGGCCTTGGGGAACCGGCTCTCCTCCAGCACCTCCGAGAACCGCACCGGGCGCCCGAACGCGGCCACCTGGTCCAGCACGTCAAGCGCCTTACCCACGGTTCCATCGCCGCTGCCGGTCTGCAGGTTCACATGGCCTCCCTTCCCCTTGGCCTCCCCCAAGGAGTGTTGACAGGCTAGGCTGATCGGCCCACAGTTTTCAACATAAGAAACCGTGTTTCATTATTTGAAACCGGCATGGACGCTACCTGGGAGGATATCATGCGATCCATTCTGTCGGCTCTGGCCGCGACCACTCTGATGACCGGTGCGGCCGTCGCGGACGGCCACGCCCTGTCGGGTGACCTGAAGATCATCTCCGACATGTCGAACCCGGCCCCGCGCGCCGTGATGGAGGGCCTCGCCGCCCAGTTCGACGAGATGCATCCCGAGTTGAACATCGAGCTTGAGGTCATCGACCGCGAGGCCTGGAAGAGCCAGATCCGCAACGTCCTGCAGGCCAGCCCGCCCGACGTCGTGAACTGGTACGCCGCCAACCGCATGGGCCCCTATGTCAGCGCCGGCCTGTTCGAAGACGTCTCCGATGTCTGGGGCGAGATCGAGGGGCTGGACGCCGTGAAGGGCGCCATGACCATCGACGACAAGCAATGGGGCGTGCCCTACACCTACTACCAGTGGGGCGTCTATTACCGCGAGGACATCTTCAACGAGCTTGGCCTCGAAGAACCCGCGACCTGGGAGCAGGAGCTGGCCAATTGCCAGGCCATCATCGATTCCGGCCGCAAGTGCTACACGATCGGCACGAAGTTCCTTTGGACCGCCGGCGGCTGGTTTGACTACCTCAACATGCGGACCAACGGCTTCGACTTCCATATGCAATTGGCCCAGGGCGAGATCCCCTGGACCGATGACCGCGTCCGTCAGACCTTCGCCAATTGGCGCCAGCTGATCGACATGGGTGCCTTCATCGACGACCACCAGAACTACTCCTGGCAGGAAGCGCTGCCCTTCATGGTCAACGGCGAGGCGACCGCCTATCTGATGGGCAACTTCGCCGTGGCCCCCATGCGGGAAGCCGGTCTCAACGACGATCAGATCGACTTCTACCAGTTCCCGGCCATCAACCCGGATGTGGCGATGGGCGAGGACGCGCCCACCGACACCTTCCACATCCCGTCCGGGGCACAGAACAAGGAAGCCGCGCGCGAATTCCTGAAATTCGTCGTCTCGGCCGACGTGCAGACCGACATCAATGCGGGCGACGCGCTGGGCCAGCTGCCGGTCAACGCCAATTCCTCGGTGGATGACGACGAGTTCCTGAACCAGGGCTTCGAGATGCTGTCCGAGAACGCCACGGGCGGCATCGCCCAGTTCTTCGACCGCGACTTCCCGGCCGAGATGGCCGCGGTAGGCATGGAAGGTCTGCAGGAATTCATGGTCTTCCCCGACAACCTGGAAGACATCCTCCAGCGCCTCGAACAGGCCCGTGAGCGCATCTACGCGAACTGATCCAACGGCGCGGGGGGCCCTTGCCTCCCGCGCCTGCCCATCTCGGGCCACAATTTCTTTCCACGAATGAAGGGCAGGCCGAATCGTGGGTGAGCGTCGACATGACAAGCTGGGCCGACTTCGCCATCGTCGCGTCGGTGATCCTCCTGCCACTGGCCGGAGATACGGAGCGGTTGAACGGTCGCGTCGATCCCTGGTTCCTGCCCCGCGCGGTGCATCTGCCCTTCACATTCGCCGTGGTCGGGCTGTTCATGCTCGGCCTCTGGTCGCAGGACTTCCCGCACCCTGCCGAGGCTTCGGATCGTTCGATCGCCCCGCTCGCCCAAACACTCACCGCCTTCGTCCGGGTCTTCTCGGGCAACTGACGGCCGGGCGCCGACGGGTCGCGTCGTCTCCGGCCATCCGGCTCGCCACGAGCACATCCGATATCGCGGCCCGAGGGGCATGGCCGCGCCGGATCGCCGCCAGCGCAACGGTTCCGATGAAGACCGCCCCGGAAAGGCCCCCCCGATGACCGTATCGCCTGCCGTTCCCGACACGCATCCGCCGGTCGACACCCGGTCCTGGTATCGCCGCAACGAAATCCGGATCACGCCCTGGCTGTTCCTCGCACCGGGCCTCCTGTTCTTCGCCGTCTACGTCGTCATCCCGATCTTCCAATCCATCGGCATCAGCTTCTATCGCTGGGACGGGCTGGGCGAGGCGACGTTCATCGGCTTGGCGAACTATCAGGAGCTTGCCACCGACAGGGCCTTCGAGATCAGCCTCTGGAACAATTTCAAATGGCTGCTCCTCTACCTGCTGGCGATCCCCGCGGGCCTCTTCATCGCGCTGTTCCTGAACCAGACCGTCACGGGGATCCGTCTCTACAAATCGCTCTTCTTCTTCCCCTTCGTGATCAGCCAGGTGGTCGTTGGCCTCGTGTTCTCGTGGTTCTACCTGCCGAATGAAGGGCTTCTGAACGCCGTGATCGGCCTCGTAGGCCTCGGTCCGGTCAACATCCTGGGCGACCCGAGCCTCGCCACCTACGGCATCATCGCCGCCGGCCTCTGGCCCCAGACGGCCTATTGCATGATCCTCTACCTCACGGGGCTCAACGCGGTGGACCCCGAACAAGTCGAGGCCGCCCGCCTCGACGGCGCCAAGGGCTGGAAGATGCTCTGGTACGTCATCATCCCGCAGCTGAAACCAGCCACCTTCATCGCCTTCGTCGTGACGATCATCGGCGCGCTCCGGTCCTTCGACCTCATCTCCATCATGACCAATGGCGGGCCCTTCGGCTCCACCCGCGTCCTGTCGTTCTACATGTTCGAGAAGGCCCTGGCCGAGTTCGGCTTCCGCATGGGCTACGGCGCGGCAATCGCCGTCGTCCTCTTCCTCATCATGCTCTGCTTCATCGCCTACTTCCTATGGTCGATGTACCGCGAGGAACGGGAGGCCCGGCGGTGAGAGAGATGTTTTCCGCCGCGGTGAGCAGTGTATTCGCGCTGATGTTGACCATTATGCACTCCGCGGCAGATCCGATTGCAGCATTTTCAGGCCCCCTATCTCAAACCGCAGATCACGCCGTCCCGTCTTATCGGTTCGTTCGCTGTTCCGGTCTCTTCCAAGCAGTAGTCTCTTGGGCAGGCACGGACCGTCTTGGAGAGGATATGGTGCGCCAATCGGATGAGGGTGTCCGTGCTATGGTCACGGTAGCCTCATTAATCTTGGCACAGGACACGACTGCTGGGGATGTCGAAGCCGCCGCAGAGATCGCCATGCGTGATGTGGGCAATACGATGCAACTCTATCTCTCGCGGTTTGAAGCCAACATGGCCGCCACCGGGCAGGCATTTGGCTCTGACCAAGTCACGACCGACGATTTGGAGTATTGTCGGGTTGTCTCTCAAATGGCGTACCAGGCGCTCGAGGGTCAAACCGAATGACCCGGGCCGAGATCGACGCCATCTGCGCCGCACTCCCCGGCGCGACCGAGGCCCACCCGCCCGAACTCGTCTCCTGGAAGGTGGGCGGCAAGATGTTCGCGTGCTTCGGCGGCGATGGCGAGATGAACGGCGTCTCCGTCAAGACCGACAGCACCGAGACCGCCGCCATGCTCATCGACGCGGGCGCCGCCATCCGCGCCCCGTACTTCCACCGCTCCTGGGTCCGCCTGCCGTTCGAGACCACCGACCCCGACGAGGCCCGCCACCGCCTCGCCGTCAGCTACGACCTCGTCCGCGCCAGCCTCAAGAAGGCCCAACGCGACGCCCTTCCCGTGCGAGAGGCCACCCCATGACCCGCGCCGAGTTCGACGCCCTCTGCGCCCGGCACCCCGGCGCCGTGCTCTCCGGCCCGGGCGAACTCGATGCCTGGAAGATCGGCGGCAAGATGTTCGCCTGTTTCGGTCATGTCGACACCCGCGCCACCAATGACGACCACGCGGTCGTTCGCTGCACCGACACCGACATGGCCCGGATGCTGATCGAGACCGGGGCCGCCGGAAAGCCCGCCTATTTCCGCGGCGCCTGGGTGCGTCTGGACCTGCCCGATCTCGACCCGGAGGAGGCCGCGCACCGCATCGCCGTCTCTTACGACACGATCCGCGCGAGCCTCACGAAGAAGGTCCAAGCGACCCTACCGCCGAGGGAGACCTGACATGTTCCCCACCCCGATCCAGAAATCCTCGCCCGCCTGGCGTGCCACCTATCAGGGCCTCCTGCCGCTGGCGCTGATCGTCTGGCTCCTGCCGCTCATCGCGGTCATGCTCTTCTCGATCAAACCCGACGCGGATTTCACCACCGGCAATTACTGGGGCCTGCCGTCGGAGCTGAAGCTGATCGAGAACTACTCGAAGGTCTTCTTCGAAAGCGACATGCCCCGCTACCTGCTGAACTCCGTCCTGATCACCGTGCCCACGGTGATCGGCACGGTGGCTTTGGCCTGCATGACGGGCTTCGCCCTCGGGGTTTATCGCTTCCGAGGCAACCTGCTGATCTTCTTCATGTTCATCGCGGGCAACTTCGTGCCCTTCCAGATCCTCATGGTGCCCGTGCGCGACCTGACCGTGGACCTGAACCTCTACGACACCAAGACCGGGCTGATCCTCTTCCATATCGCCTTCCAGACCGGCTTCTGCACCCTCTTCATGCGGAACTTCATCCGTGCCCTCCCCTATCCGCTGATCGAGGCGGCGCGCGTCGAGGGCGTGGCCGAATGGCGGATCTTCTGGTTCGTCGTCCTGCCCCTGATGAAGCCCGCCATCGCCGCCCTGGCCGTGCTGGTCTTCACCTTCATCTGGAACGACTACTTCTGGGCCATCGTCCTGACCCAGGGCCCCGACAGCCAGCCGGTAACGGCGGGCATCACCAGCTTCAACGCCCAGTACCGCGCCGCCTATCACCTGATGAGCGCGGGCAGCATCGTAGCCGCCCTGCCGCCGGTGGCGATGTTCTTCCTGATGCAGAAGCATTTCATCGCGGGGCTGACGCTGGGGGCGGTAAAGTGATCCTCGCCCTTTCGCCCCAAGGGCAGCGCCCGAACCGCCAGGGCGCCACCCAATACACGCAGCGGAACCGAGAAGCGAAGATCTCTGTCACTTGGGAGGTAAAAGGAGCGCCCGCCCCGGGGGGGCGGTTCGGGCGCTGCCCGGCCTATCAGCCGGGCGATCCAGTCCGGCAGGGAGCCGTACTGCGCCGTCAGCCTTCTCTCGGAACAGTCACAACCGTACGAAGCCACGCGCTCCAAACCACCCCATGAAAGACACCACGACCCAGACCCGCACCTGGCGCCTGGACGACCATGACGGCACCAGCGCCCGCCAGACCCTCGTCCTGGCGGCCCATGGCGACCGTCTGCCGCAATGCATCTATTGGGGCGCGCCCCTCCCGCCGGGCACCGACCTCGCCACCCTTGCCGCCGCACACGCAATCGACGTGACCGGCGGGATGCTGGATGAGAACCCCGACCTCTCGCTCTGCCCCGAGGCTATTCGCACGTTCCCCGGCCAGCCGGGCCTGATCCTGCGCGATACCGACGGCACGCCGCTCCTGCCGAAATTCTGCTTCGCCAGCCAGGACGACACGGACGGCCTCGTCCTCACCTACGCGGACGCCCAGAACGGCCTCGACCTCACCTTCCGCTTCACCACCGACCCCGACACCCGCATCCTCACCGCCAAGACGACGCTGGCGGCCACCCGCCCCGTCCACCTTCACTGGCTGGCCGCGCCGGTCCTCCCCGCCCCCCAGCAAGCGACCGAGATGATCGACGTCTCCGGCCGCTGGTGCGGGGAGTTCCAGCTCAACCGCATCCCCTGGACCCCCGGCATCCGCTACCGCGAGAACCGCACAGGCCGCACCGGGCACGAGCATTTCCCCGGCCTGATCCTGCCCTGCACCGGCGCCACCAACACGGAGGGCGAAGCCTACGCCTTCCATTACGGCTGGTCCGGCGGCCACCGCATGATCGCCGAGGAGCTGCCCGACGGCCGCCGCCAGATCCAGTGGGGCCATGCCGCACGGATGGAGCCCAAGCCCGCCACGCGCTTCGAAAGCGCCACACTCTACGCCACCTACAGCCAGACCGGCCTCAATGGTTGCGCCGTGGCCTTCCAGCGCCACCTCCGCGACCGGATCGTCACCTGGCCCAAGCCCAGCGCCCCGCGCCCGGTCCACTACAATTGTTGGGAAGCGGTCTATTTCGACCACAAGATCCCCGTACTGAAGGACATCGCCACCCGCGCCGCCCGCCTGGGCGCCGAACGCTTCGTCCTCGATGACGGCTGGTTCGGCCAGCGCGACGACGACACGCGCAGCCTGTCGGACTGGGAGGTGGACCCGAGGAAGTATCCCGACGGCCTGCACCCGTTGATCGACCATGTCCACGATCTGGGGCTCTCCTTCGGCATCTGGTTCGAGCCCGAGATGATCAACCCGGATTCCGACATCCACCGCGCCCATCCCGACTGGGCCCTGGGCGGAGAGGATCAGACCCTGGGCCGCCAGCAGAAGGCCCTGAATATGGCCCTGCCCGAGGTGCGCGACTTCATCTACGACCGCATGGCAGCGATCCTCTCAGCCCACGAGATCGACTACATCAAATGGGACCACAACCGCGTCCTGCCGATGCCCGACGCCGACCAGACCCGTGGTTCCTACGCCCTGATCGACCGCCTGCGCGCCGATTTCCCGGAGGTGGAGATCGAAAGCTGCGCCTCTGGCGGCGGCCGCATCGATTTCGGCATCCTCAAGCGCACCCAGCGGGTCTGGCTGTCGGACAGCAACGACGCCCTCGAACGCCTGCGCATTCAGCACGACGCCGCGCTCTGGCTGCCGCTGGCCGTCACCGGCGCCCATGTGGGGCCACGTCGCTGCCATACCAGCGGCCGAACACTCGACATCTCCTTCCGCGCCTGGGTCGCTGCCCAGCGCCATATGGGGTTCGAGATGGACCCACGCGAACTGACCGACCAT
Organism: Pseudomonadota bacterium; assembly: GCA_039199335.1. Classification (GTDB taxonomy): domain Bacteria; phylum Pseudomonadota; class Alphaproteobacteria; order Rhodobacterales; family Rhodobacteraceae; genus Jannaschia. The sequence goes on along the minus strand of JBCCSY010000007.1, from coordinate 153,188 downwards.
GAGGCGGCCGTGCTGACCGAAGTGACCGCGTGGTGGAAGCGGAACCGCGACTGGATGACCCGCGCCGACATCCTCCGCCTCGACAGCCCGGATCCGGCCGTGCTGGCCGAACAGCAGCGGGCCCGCGATGGCTCCCGCTTCGTGGTCTTCGCAGGCAAATCCGCCACCAGCGCCCAGATCGCGCCCCGCCCCCTGCGCCTCACCGCCCTGGATCCGGAGGCCACCTACCGGATCGACCTCATCAACCGCTTGGGCGCCCCTGCTCTCAGCCGCGGCGCGCCGATCCTCAAGGACGGCCCCGTGGACCTCCCCGGCGCCTGGCTCCTCCACCACGGCCTCACCCTGCCCTGGCACTTCCCCGAGACGATGTGGGTGATCGAAGGCCACCGCTTATGACCAGAACTCTGCACCAAACGTCCCGCATTCTTCTTGGCGGAAATATCCCGGGGAGCGCGAGGGTCTGGCCCCTCGCCTGGCGCGACGCGGCCACGCGGCGCAACCCGAAACGCGACACCCTCAGCCCGAGCACGTCGTGCGTCAATCCGTATGCACAGGGGGTGTACGGGGGGTGTACGGGGGGTGTACGACATTCAGATCGGAGTGCGGCATGACCGACACACCCACCTATCCCGACCTGCGCGACGCTTCGGTCTTCATCACCGGCGGCGGATCGGGCATCGGCGCCAGCCTGACCGAAGGCTTCCTGCGCCAGGGCGCCAAGGTCGCCTTCATCGGCCGGTCCGACGCCTCCGTCTTCGTGGAGGAGATGAGCCAAGCCACGGGAAACACACCGCTTTTCGTCCAGGGCGACATCACCGACATCGCCAGCCTCCGCAGGGCCATGGACGCCGCCGCCAAGGCCCATGGGCCCATCACGCGCCTGATCAACAACGCAGCCAACGACCAGCGCCACGCCAGCCTCGACGTGGACGAAGCCTTCTGGGACTGGTCCATCGCCATCAACTTCAAAGCCTATTTCTTCGCCTGCCAGCACGCCATTCAGGGCATGAAATCAGTCGGTTACGGCCATATCGTCAATTTCAGCTCGATCAGTTACATGATGGGCAACGCCGGATACGCGATCTACACAGGCTCCAATTCCGGCATCAACGGCATGACCCGGTCGCTCGCGCGCGAATTCGGCCCGGACAATATCCGCCTCAACTGCCTCGCTCCCGGCTGGGTGCTGACCCAGAAGCAACTGGATAAATGGGCCGATCCCGAAAGCCTCGCCGCGCATCTGGACCGGCAATGCCTGAAGGATCACCTGAAGCCGGAAGACATTGTGAACCCGACGCTTTTCCTGGCCAGCGAAGCCAGCCGCATGATGACCGGACAGGCCCTCGTCGTGGATGGCGGGGTGGTCGTGACCGGATGAGCCGCTGGATCGCCGTCGACTGGGGCACCACCCGCCTGCGCGCCACCCGCATGGACGGCGCCACGGCCGGGGAGACCCGCGAAAGCCCCGACGGCATGTCGGGCTTGACCCAGGACATGTTCGAACCGAGTCTCCTGCGCCTGGTCGACGACTGGCTGGATGGTCCGACCCGTATCCTTGTCTGCGGTATGGCCGGATCGCGCCAGGGCTGGGTCGAAGCGCCCTACGTCGCCGTGCCCTGCCCGCCGCTGGCCAGCGCCATGGCCCGGCCCGAGACGCGCGATCCCCGGCTCGACGTGCAGATCGTCCCCGGCCTGAAGCAGACGAAGCCCCATCCGGACGTCATGCGGGGTGAAGAGACCCAGATTGCGGGCATCCTGGCCCGCCTGCCCGACTTCGACGGCGTGGCCTGCCTGCCCGGCACCCATACGAAATGGGCCCATCTGAGTGCCGGAGAGGTGGTCAGCTTCCGCACCGCCATGACCGGCGAGTTGTTCGCAACCCTCTGTTCGCAAACGGTTCTCCGCCATTCCCTGACGGGTGACGGCTGGAACGAAGCCCCCTTCCTGGAGGCCGTCTCCGACGCCCTCTCCCGCCCGGAAATCCTGACAAGTCGCCTGTTCGAACTCCGTGCCGCCGATCTCCTGCAGGGTCAGGACGCCGCGACCGCCCGCTCCCTCCTCTCGGGCCTCCTGATCGGCGCCGAACTGGCGGCCACCAAACCCTGGTGGCTGGGCCGCGACGTGGTCGTCACCGGCGCACCAAAGACGACCCTTGCCTATGAAAGCGCGTTGAAATCCCAGGGGCTTTCGCCCCGCATCCTGCCCGCCGACGAGATGACGCTCGCGGGCCTGGCCGCCGTTCTGGAGACCGCATGACCCGCCCCCTCATCGCCATTCTCCGCGGCATCACCCCCGACGACGCGGTGCCCGCCTGCAGCGCCCTGATCGAGGCCGGGATCACCATGATCGAGGTCCCGCTAAACTCCCCCGAACCGCTCCGCTCCATCGCAGCCATGGACGAGGCACATGGCCGCGACGCCCTGATCGGCGCGGGCACCGTCTTGACGGTCAGCGAGGTCGAATCCGTGGTCGAAGCGGGCGGCCGCCTGATCGTCTCGCCCAATATGGACGAGGCCGTCATCCGGCGCACGCGCGAGCTTGGACTAGAAAGTTGGCCCGGAATTTTCACGCCCACTGAGGCCTTTGCGGCCTTGCGCGCGGGGGCGACCGGCCTGAAACTCTTCCCCGGATCCATGGCCGGACCGGGCGGTTTGAAGGCCATGAAGGCCGTCCTGCCGCCCAGCGCCAAGGTCTTCGCCGTCGGCGGTGCGGGACCCGAGAATTTCGCCGATTGGCAGGCCGCGGGCGCCGATGGTTTTGGGCTTGGCACCGCGCTCTACACGCCTGGCCTGTCGGTGGCGGAGATCGCCGAGCGCGCCCGCGCCACTGTCGCCGCCTACGACGCCGCGATCCAATGAAGTTCGACATCTACGACGAACGGGTCTGCGCCCTGGGCGAAGGCCCGCTCTGGCATCCTGAGCGACAGCAGCTCTTCTGGTTCGACATTACCGGCCAACGCCTGCTCAGCCGCGAGGGCGACGCCCCCATCACGTGGCAATGGGACGAACCGGCAAGCGCCGCAGGATGGATCGACCACGACACCCTAATGGTCGTGTCGGCTAGCGGTTTCTCGACATTCGAGATTGCCACCGGCACGCGGGAACGTCTCGCCGATCTGGAGGCCGGACAGCCCGAAAACCGCTCCAACGATGGCCGGGCGGATCCCCAAGGCGGGTTCTGGGTCGGGACGATGGGTTTGGCGGCAGAGCCCGGCGCGGGCGCGATCTATCGCTACTTCCGGGGCGAAGTCCGACGCCTCTATTCGGACATCACGATCCCCAATTCGATCTGCTTCGCGCCCTCGGGCGATCTGGCCTATTTCGCCGATACCGCCCGCGGAACGATCTGGCGGCAGGTGTTGGACCGCGCGGGCTGGCCTTCGGGGCGGCCGGAGGTGTTTCTCGATTTCTCTGGCGTCGGACTGAACCCGGACGGCGCCGTCTGCGACGCTGACGGCAACCTCTGGATCGCGGAGTGGGGCGCCGGGCGCGTGGCCTGCCACGGCCCCGACGGCGCGTACCGAGAGGCGCTCCTCTGCGGTGCAGCCCACACGACCTGCCCGGCCTTCGGCGGCGAGGACTTGACCCGCATGTTCGTCACCTCCGCTACCGAGGGCCTGCCCGACGGCGCGCTCGACTACCAGCCAGGCAGCGGTCGGACATGGGTGGCTGAGATGCCTGTGGCGGGCCAGGCCGAGCATCGCGTCGTCCTATGAAACGGACCCTCGGAACCTGCTACTACCCGGAGCAGTGGCCCGAGGAGATGTGGGCGCAAGATGCCGCGCGCATGGTCGATCTGGGCCTGACCTGGGTGCGGATCGGCGAGTTCGCCTGGTCCCGGCTGGAGCCCGCACCGGGTGACCTGCGATGGGGCTGGCTGGACCGCGCGATGGATGTGCTGACCGGCGCGGGGCTGCGAGTGGTCATGGGCACGCCCAGCGCAACCCCGCCCCGCTGGATGCTGGACCGCCACCCGGACATGCTGGCTGTCGATGCCGAGGGGCGCCCACGGGGCTTCGGGTCGCGGCGGCACTATTGCTTCAGCCATGACGGCTACCGGGAGGAGGCCGCGCGAATGGCCCGCCTGATGGCCGAACGCTACGGCGCCCGCGTGGCAGCCTGGCAGACGGACAACGAGTATGGCTGCCACGATACGGTGGTCAGCTACTCGGACGCGGCGCGAGGCGCCTTCCGCCTTTGGCTGGCAGACACCTACGCCGACATCGACGCGCTGAATGCCGCCTGGGGCAACGTGTTCTGGTCCATGGATTACCAGGATTTCGATCAGGTCGATCTACCGAACCTGACGGTGACCGAGCCGAACCCAGCCCATGCGCTGGCCTTCCGCCGCTTTTGCTCTGACCAGGTGCTGCGCTGGAACCGTTTGCAGGTCGCGGCCATCAGGGCCCATTCCGACGCACCGATCTCGCACAATTACATGGGCCGCGTGACGGAGTTCGACCATTACGACGTGACCCGCGACATGGAGATCGCGACCTGGGACAGCTACCCGATGGGCTTTCTGCTGGACCGGGTTAACGCCGACGAAGACCGCAAGGCCGCCTACCTTCGGCAAGGCGACCCCGACTTCCAGGCCTTCCACCATGATCTTTACCGCGCGGTCGGCCGGGGCCGTTGGTGGATCATGGAGCAGCAGCCCGGCCCGGTGAACTGGGCACCCTGGAACCCGGCGCCTTTACCGGGGATGGTGCGCCTCTGGTCCTGGGAAGCCTTCGCCCACGGGGCGGAAGCCGTCTGCTGGTTTCGCTGGCGCCAGGCACCCTTCGCACAGGAGAGCCAACATGCCGGCCTGCGCACGCCGGACGATCAAGAGGCGATGGGATGGGCAGAAGCCACACATGTGGCAGAGGAGTTGGCAGACGCACCGGATGTCCCGAGTGCGCCGTCGCCAGTCGCTCTGGTCTTCGATTATGCCTCTCAATGGGCTTGGGAGGTCCAGCCGCAGGGCGTCGATTTCAATTATTTCGACCTGTGTTTTGAGCTTTACCGGGGGCTGAGACGCCTCGGGCTGAACGTCGACATCCTGCCGCCGGATACCGACGATCTCTCAGCTTATGCATTGACCCTGGTCCCCGGCCTGCTGGAGATCGCGCCGCCACTGCGCCGGGCCATGGAGGACGCGCCGGGCTTGGTGCTAACCGGACCACGCACCGCGCTGAAGGACAGGAACTTGGCCTTCCCGGAACCGCTTGGCCCCGACATCCCGGGCATCGACCTGCGGGCACCGATGCAGGAAAGCCTGCCACCCTTTGCGCCACGACCTTTGGAGAAAGGTGGAAAGGTGGAGAAATGGCTGGAACATGTCGAGAGCCCCGAGCAGATCGTTGAACGCAGCGTTGACGGGGTGCCCTTTCTGCTGCGCGCCGGGCAGCGGGCGCACATGGCAGGCTGGCCCGATGCCGAGGCCGCCCGCCGCATCCTGCGCGATCTTGCGATAGAGGCCGGTTTGACGGTTCACGATTTGCCGCCGGGGCTTCGAATCCGCGATAGCGGCCAGGATCGTTTTGTCTTCAATTACGCGGCCGAGGCGCGGGACTATGCTGGCCAAACCATTCCGCCAGCGGACTTTCTTCGGTTGCCGCGCGATTAGGCGTCAGGGGCTCAGCGCCCAGGACGGGGACCATTCCGCCGACAGTTCCGCCCGACAGGCATGGGCCAGGGCCAGCGACTTGCCCCCGAGGCCAGTCGGATCGGCCTTGCCGCCCTTATCTGTCCCACCCTCCGTGGTTTGCTTGTTCAGACTGTCTCCGAAATCGACCATGGCGGCGGTGATCGACTCCCGTTCGATCAGGCCCATGACCCCCCAATACATCTGCCAGAACCGGGTGATGTCCTCCTCCGCCGGCACCTCGGCCACGGCAATTCTGGACGCGGTTTCTACCGCCTGCTCACACCAGGCGAGCTTGCGCTCGAGATAGGGTGTTTCAGCCGCGACGGCCTGGACCTGCAGGAACTTCACCACGCCGAAGACGAACCCGGCCAGGCCGACCAGCGCAGCCAATCCCTTGATGGCGTTTTCCACGGACATTGCTGGTCCTCCTGCGTTCCGCGATCGAAGAGTAGGGACCGCAGGCGAAACCGCCAAGGCGTTCAGATCATCCGCAGCGCCATGTCCAGCATCCGGTTCGCGAAGCCCCATTCGTTGTCATACCAGCCGAAGACCCGGATCAGTCCCCCCGCGGCGTGCCGTGTCTCGGCTGGCATGTGGATCAGGCTCTCCGGTCGACCCCGCAAATCAGAGCTGACTACCGGATCCGTCTCGACCCCGATCACGCCGCCCGCCGCGGCAATCGCCGCGTTGATCTCGGCCACATCTGCCGGGCGCGCGGGCAGAAAGGCCAAGTCCACCGCCGAGACGCTGGCCACCGGCACCCGGACCGACTGGCAGGGTACCCGGCCCGCCAGATGTGGAAGAACCTCATCCACCAGCCGCCCGGCACTGGTCGTGGTGGGCACCATGGAAAGCGCCGCGGCCCGTGACCGCGCCAGATCGCCACGCGGCATGTCCACGGTGGGCTGGCTGCCGGTATAGCAATGGATCGTGGTCATCGACCCGGTTTCGATCCCGACCGCGCGATCCAGTGCGGCAAGAAGAGGCGCGATGGCATTCGTCGTACAGGAAGCGTTGGAGACGACGCGATGGTTGGGCTGAAGCCGCTCCTCGTTCGCCCCGATGACGATCGTCGCGTCGGCCACGGCAGACGGGCCGGACATCAGCACCTTGCCAGCCCCAGCCAAGAGCCCGCGCTCCACCTCCGCCCGCGTCTCGGCGCCGCCGGTGCATTCCATCACCAGGTCGACGCCGCCCAGGGACAGGGTCCGAAGGTCGGGCGTCCGGTGGAGCGGAAAGGTGCGGCTCCCGATGGTCAGCGCCTCGTCGCCAGCCGAGACGGGATCGGGCCATGGCCCGAAGACGCTATCCCACTTGAAGAGATAGGCGCATGTGTCCGGTGGGGCGATGTCGTTGATGCCGACGATCTCGATCCCGGCGCCCGCCCCACACAGATGGGCGCGCAGGATTGACCGGCCGATCCGCCCGAAGCCGTTCAGGAAGACCTTCACGCCGCGCTCAGCCCCTCGTCCAAGGCGGCTACGATCCGGTCCACATCGGAATCGGACAAGATCAGAGGCGGCGACATTACGAGGTTGTGGGACGACCAGCGCACCATGACACCTGCTTTGTAGGTCGCCTCGAAGATGCGGCCTGCCCGCTCCGGGTCGGGTGTCTTGGCGCCGTCCCGGTCGGCCACGATTTCGAGGGCGCACATCAAGCCCTCGCCGCGGATGTCACCGACGGCCTGGTAATGGGCCAGACCCTGCAACCCGGCCTTGAGGCGTGCACCCCGTGCCCGGGCCAAATCCCAGACGGCGAGGCGCTCTGTTTCTTCCAGACAGGCCAGCGCGGCGGCACAGCCCACCGGATGGCCGGAATAGGTGTAGCCGGTGCCGATCATCGCGCCCGTCTCGCCCTCGAAAGGCTCGGCTACCCGATCCGAGACGAGAACCGCGCCCATGGGAAAGTAGCCGGACGTGATTGCCTTGGCCGTCGTCATGAGATCGGGCCGCACCCCCCAATGGCGTGATCCGGAAACATCGCCGGTTCGCCCGAACCCCGTGATCACCTCATCGGCGATCAGCAGCACACCATGCCGGTCGCAGATCTCTCGCACGCCGGGCATGTAACTCTCATGCGGGACGATAACCCCACCTGCCCCCAGCACGGGCTCCATGATGAAGGCGGCGACGGTTTCCGGCACCTGCATCTCGATCTCCGCCTCCAACGCCTGAAGGCAAAGCTGCGCGAGGCGGGCGGGATCGTCTTCGGCGAACGGGTTCCGGTAGCCATACGGCGCAGGGACGTGGAAACAACCGGACAGAAGCGGCTCATAGGCGGCGCGAAAGGCCGGATTGCCGTTCACGCTGGCCCCGCCCCAATGGGTCCCGTGGTATCCCTTGCGGAGACTCAGGAACTTGGTTCGCGTCCCCTGGCCCCGCAGGCGATGGTACTGTCGGGCGAGTTTCAGGGCGGTATCGACGCTGTCCGACCCGCCCGAGGTAAAGAAGGCGCGAGTCATGCCGTCGGGCCCGAACATCTCGGCCAGCTTGACCGACAAGGCGATCGCCGCGTCGTTGGTCGTCCCCTTGAACGCGGAATAATAGGGCAGCCGAGCCAGTTGGTCGGCGATGGCGTCCTTGATGGGCTGGCAGGAATAGCCGAGGTTCACGTTCCACAGACCGCCGACCGCGTCGATGACCCGGTGCCCATCGAGGTCGGTGATATGAACCCCCTCCGCACCAACGATCACCTTGGGCGGATTGGCCTGCATCTCGCCCGGATGGGCCATGGGGTGCCACAGATGGCGAGCGTTCATCTCGGACAGGAAGTTGTGGTCGCGCATGAAACACCTCCAGCGACATTGGGCGCCCGCCGGATCGCGAAGTCAAAGGAACAAACGTATCGCTACAATTCCTATTCCTCTGGCCGAAAATACTTCAGTGAGCGCGAGGGACAGCGTCCCTCGCCCAGAGACAAAAGTCTTGCGGCGCAGCCGCTCCGCTTGGTCACGGAAAACGAAAAGCCCCGCACGATGCGGGGCTTTCAGGACCAGTTTCAGGAACGTTCAGAGATTGGCCTGGTTCGAATTCAGGCCGATCTCGCCCCCCATGGCGACCATGTCCGACAGCAACTTCGCCGCCGCGTCCACCGCGTCATCCGGTGCTTCGTCGCGCGCGGTCTTTGCTTCGCTCACCCAATCGTCGAAGGTCTCCTGGGTCACGTCATCGACGGGCAGCGCCCGCTCGGCCAGGACGGTGACGCCCTCACCGATCTCGGCGAAGCCACCGGTCACGACGTATCTCTCGTGACCCGACCCCATCTCGACGGTCAGGATGCCGGGACGCAAGGACGTGATGGTCGGCGCGTGATCCGCCATGGCGGTCATATCCCCGTCCGCGCCGGGGATACGAACGGCATTGGCCTCGTCGGTCGAGGCCAGGCGCCGCTCCGGAGAGACAAGCTCGAACCGCATCAGGCCGCCTCGGCCGCCATGCGCTCGGCCTTGGCTTTCACCTCGTCGATGCCCCCGACCATGTAGAAGGCACCTTCCGGCAGGTGGTCGTACTCACCCGCGACGACCGCTTTGAACGAGGCGATCGTGTCGGCCAGCGGAACCTGCTTGCCGTCCGCGCCGGTGAAGACCTTGGCCACGTCGAAGGGCTGGCTCAGGAAGCGTTGGATCTTCCGGGCGCGGGCCACGGTCAGCTTGTCCTCTTCCGACAGCTCGTCCATGCCGAGGATCGCGATGATGTCTTGCAGCGATTTATAGCGCTGGAGGATCCCCTGCACGTCGCGGGCCACCTGATAATGCTCCTCGCCGATGATGGCGGGGTCGAGCAGGCGCGACGTGGAGTCGAGCGGGTCCACGGCCGGGTAGATGCCCAGCTCAGAGATGGCGCGCGACAGCACCGTCGTAGCGTCGAGGTGGGCGAAGGTGGTTGCGGGTGCGGGGTCGGTCAGGTCGTCCGCGGGCACGTAGACAGCCTGGATCGAGGTGATCGAACCGCCCTTTGTCGATGTGATCCGCTCCTGCATCGCGCCCATATCGGTGGCCAGGGTCGGCTGGTAGCCCACGGCGGAGGGGATACGGCCCAGAAGTGCCGACACCTCGGAGCCCGCCTGCGTGAAGCGGAAGATGTTATCGACGAAGAACAGAACGTCCGTTCCGGAGGCGTCGCGGAACTGCTCCGCCAAGGTCAGACCAGTCAAGGCGACGCGGGCGCGGGCGCCCGGCGGCTCGTTCATTTGGCCATAGACCAGGGCCACCTGGCTTTCAGAAAGGTTGTCGGGCTTGATCACGTTGGATTCGATCATCTCGTGATAGAGGTCGTTCCCTTCGCGGGTCCGTTCGCCCACACCGGCGAAGACGGAATAGCCCGAATGCACCTTGGCGATGTTGTTGATCAGCTCCATGATCAGGACGGTCTTGCCAACCCCGGCGCCGCCGAAGAGGCCAATCTTGCCGCCCTTGGCATAGGGGGCCAGCAGATCGATCACCTTGATGCCGGTTTCGAGCACCGCGCTTTCGGTGGACTGGTCGTTGAATTCCGGCGCGGGCTGGTGGATCGCACGCTTTTCCTCTGCCTCGACCGGGCCGCCCTCATCCACGGGTTCGCCGACCACATTGAGGATACGGCCGAGCGTCGCATTGCCCACGGGCACCATGATCGGGCCGCCGGTATCGGTCACGGGCTGACCACGAACCAAACCTTCGGTGGAGTCCATCGCGATGGTGCGAACGGTATTCTCACCCAGATGCTGGGCGACTTCGAGGACGAGACGGTTGCCGTTATTATCCGTCTCGAGGGCGTTCAGGATCTCGGGCAGGGCATCGTCGAACTGAACGTCGACGACGGCGCCGATGACCTGGGTTACTTTGCCGGTAGCCATTTTCTGTCTCCGTTTCGGTTCAGAGCGCCTCGGCGCCCGAAATGATTTCGATCAGCTCGTTGGTGATGACGGCCTGGCGCGAGCGGTTGTACTCGATCGTCAGCTTGTCGATCATCTCGCCTGCATTGCGCGTCGCGTTGTCCATGGCGCTCATCCGCGCGCCCTGTTCCGAAGCCCCGTTCTCCAGCAGAGCCGAGAAGATGGCCGTCGCCACGCCGCGCGGCAGCAGATCTGCCAAGATGGCCTCTTCGCTGGGCTCGTAGTCGTAGAGCGCGCCTGCCTCCGCATCTTCGGGCACCTCGAAAGGGATCACCTGCTGGGCCGTCGGCTCTTGTGAGATGACGGAGTTGAATTTGGCGAAGTAGATCGTCGCCACATCAAACTCACCCGCCTCGAAGCGCTTGAGAATGTCGGCCGCAATCCCGGCCGCATCACCGTAGCCGACGCGCTTAACCTCAGTCAGGTCGACATGACCGATGAAGAGATCGTCGTAGCCGCGTTTCATGCTCTCGCGACCCTTCTTGCCGACGGTGAGGATCTTCACCGTCTTACCTTCGGCCTTGAGCCGATCGGCATGGGTCTTGGCGAGCTTGGCGATATTGGCGTTGAAACCGCCGCAAAGGCCACGTTCCGCCGTCATCACCACCAGAAGATGCGTCTGGTCTGACCCGGTGCCGGATAGAAGCTTCGGCGCGGTTTCGCTATCGCCAACCGACGCGGCAAGTGACGAGAGCACTGCCATGAACCGCTCGGTATAGGGGCGGCTGGCCTCGGCCGCGTCTTGGGCGCGGCGCAACTTCGCGGCCGCGACCATCTGCATGGCCTTGGTGATCTTGCGGGTCGACTTGACCGACTCGATCCGGTTCTTGAGGTCCTTCAGGGAAGGCATGGGATGTTTCCTCCGCCGCCCTTACGAGAAGGTCTTCGCATATGCGTCGACTTCGGCCTTCAGCTTTTCCTCGGCATCACCTTTGATCTTCGGATCTTCATTGGTGATCCAGTTCAGGACGTCTTTGCCTGCGCCGCGCATGTGGCTGAGCAGGCCAGCTTCCCAGCGACCGACATCCTTCACGTCGACCTTGTCGAGATAGCCCTTGGTCCCGGCATAGATGACGGCCACGATTTCGGCATTCGTCAGCGGTGAATATTGCGGCTGTTTCATCAATTCCGTCAGGCGTGCGCCCCGGTTCAGAAGCTGCTGTGTCGACGCATCGAGATCCGAGCCGAACTGCGCAAAGGCGGCCATCTCACGGTACTGGGCAAGCGACAGCTTCACCGGACCGGCGACGGACTTCATCGCGTCGGTCTGGGCGGACGAGCCCACGCGCGACACCGACAGACCCGTATTCACGGCGGGCCGGATGCCCTGGTAGAACAACTCCGTCTCCAAGAAGATTTGGCCGTCTGTTATCGAGATCACGTTGGTCGGAATGAACGCCGACACGTCACCGCCTTGAGTTTCGATGATCGGCAAGGCCGTCAGCGATCCGGCGCCGTTGTCTTCATTCAGTTTGGCCGAACGCTCCAGGAGACGGGAATGGAGGTAGAACACGTCGCCCGGATAAGCTTCACGACCCGGCGGGCGGCGCAGCAGAAGCGACATCTGACGATACGACACGGCCTGCTTGGACAAATCATCATACACGATCAGAGCATGGCGACCGTTGTCGCGGAAGTATTCCGCCATGGCCGTGGCCGCATAGGGCGCCAGGAACTGCATCGGTGCCGGGTCGGATGCGGTGGCCGCGACGACAATGGAGTAGTCGATGGCGCCCGTTTCCTCCAGACGCTTCACCAATTGCGCCACGGTGGAGCGCTTCTGGCCAACAGCGACATAGATGCAGTAGAGCTTCTTGCTCTCATCGTCGCCGGCGGCGTCGTTGTAGGACTTCTGGTTGAGGATCGTATCCAGCGCCACCGCGGTCTTGCCGGTCTGGCGGTCCCCAATGATCAGTTCGCGCTGGCCGCGGCCGATCGGGATCATGGCGTCGACGGCCTTGAGGCCAGTGGCCATCGGCTCATGCACGGATTTGCGTGGGATGATGCCCGGCGCTTTCACGTCTGCAACGCGACGCTCCTTGGCGTTGATCGCACCTTTGCCGTCCAGCGGGTTGCCGAGGCCATCCACGACGCGGCCCAGAAGTTCGTTACCCGCGGGCACATCCACGATGGAGTTGGTACGCTTGACCGTGTCGCCTTCACGGATGTCGCGGTCCGACCCGAAGATCACGACGCCGACATTGTCGCTTTCCAGGTTCAGGGCCATGCCCTGGATACCGCCCGGAAACTCGACCATTTCACCGGCCTGAACATTGTCGAGACCGTAGACGCGGGCGATCCCGTCACCTACGGACAACACGCGACCAACTTCGGCGACCTCGGCCTCCTGGCCAAAATTCTTGATCTGGTCTTTGAGGATCGCGGAGATTTCCGCAGCCTGGATCGCCATTACCGAACCTCTTTCATCGTATTCTGGAGTGCATTGAGCTTCGCGCGGATCGAGGTGTCGATCATCTGCGAGCCGAGTTTCACGACAAGGCCACCGATCAGGCTCTCGTCGACGGTCACGTTCAAGTTCACGTCCTTCCCGGTGGACGCTTTCAAGGTCTGGGCCAGTTTGTCGGATTGCGTCTTCGTCAGGGACTTCGCCGTCCGCACATCGGCCGTCACTTCGCCCTTCTCATCGGCCAGCATATCGCCAAGGGCCGATACCATCTGCGGTACGACGAAAAGGCGGCGCTTGGCGGCCATCAGACGCAGCGTGTTGGCCAGCACATCGCCAAGACCCATCTTGGCGGCCAGTGCACCGATGGCGGCGGCCTGCTCATCCCGCGTGATGACAGGCGAAACCAACACGTCGCGCAAGTCGGAGGATGCTTTGATCGCCTCGTCTAACGCTGCAACATCTGCTTCTAGTCTTTTCAGATCGCCGCTCTCGCGGCTCAAGTCGAAGACCGCCTGCGCGTAGCGCTCGGCAATCCCCATCGAGATCGAAGCTGGTTCGGACACGTCCACCCTTTCGACAGTCGCTTAGCCCCGCCGATCCCCTCGGCAGGGCCTCTCGATTTGGCCCTTCGCAGGACCGGATCACGAAATCGCGCTCCCTCTAGCAGAGGGGTTCTGCCGTCGCAACTCCGCCTGAGGTCGGAAATGACGCACGCGCAGCAGAGGTCAAATACCCGGACAGAGAACTGATATCTTTTACCTTTTTCATGGCCTTATCCTTCAGGTCTGCGCATCAAGACATCTTCCCGATGCAGACCAGGATGGATGGCAACCGAGATTCGGCCCGGGCACTGCCACCTGCCGTTGGCCGTCCACGGGTCAGGATTCCCCCACTCGCCGGATCGATCATCGCGGCGTAGAGCGAGGTTCGTAACGATGTCCAAGTTGAGTTCGGCCGCGGTGTCTTCCTTCGGCACGAGCGCCCAAGGGGAATACTGCCGTGCCCGAGACCTTTGCCCTGGTTCCTCCACTTCAGCTTATCGGCCTGCTCGGCGCGATGACGTACATTGCGACCTATTTTCTTCTGACGGCCCGGATCCTCACATCCGAACACGTCGTCTACTTCGTCCTCAACCTGATGGCCTCCTCGCTCGTGCTGATTAGCCTGGCAGATGCCTTCAACGTCGCGTCCCTTCTCATCCAGGTCTTCTGGATTCTCGCCAGCATCGTGGGTGTGACGGTGCGGCTCGCCCGGCCGAAAAGCCCGGCCGCACGAGATAGGCTACGTCCGATCCGCTAGCTCGGTCGCGGCTCTGGAACGCCTTCCAAGACGCGCAGCGGTTGCCTCACGCGTTCGGCGAGGCCGGGCCTCGGGCGGGCGGGCACCTGCTTAGAGACCTCGAGGAGCAGGACGCCGCCCCCTTGATACGCAGACAGCTTTTGACCCACGCGCTCGACCACGCTACCCGCGCGCAACCAGAAGTTCCGCTCGGATGGCGGCGCGAAAAGGGCCGCTGCGTGACGCTCCGGGATGAGACCGGAGCGCTTGACCTGCGCTTCCAACTGGCCGCGGGAATAGGGACGTCCGAAGCCAAATGGTGTCCGATCGCGGCGCGCCCAAAGTCCGGATCGGTTGGGAACGATGAATATCGCCCGCCCCCCGGGCCCCAGAACCCGCGCACATTCCTCCAGCAAAGCAGTGGGGTTTTCGGAGGTCTCCAGACCATGAAGAAGCACAAGCTTGTCGACGGCCCCAGTCTCCAGCGGCCAGAGCGTCTCTTCGACTAGAACGCTGATATTCGCCATACCGGCGGGCCAGTGCATAACGCCCTGCGGTGCGGGCATCAGACCGAGAACCCGCCGCGCGTCCTTGAGGTAAGGCCGCAGGAGCGGAACGGCAAAACCGAACCCGGCAACCGTTTGTCCCTTCGCTTCGGGCCAGAGCGTCGTCAGCCGGTCGCGAACAGCCTTCTGCGCCGCACGCCCCAGCCGCGTGCGATAGTAGAATTGTCTCAAGTCGAGCACGTCGAGATGCATGGCGCCTCCACCGAAAGGGTTAATCCGGCAAAGACGCTTTGGGAACGCCTGGTTCCCTTAGCCGACTGCCAAGCGTTTCGCGAAAGTCACCCGGTCGATCCCGTCCCCGTAATACTCACGGATTACGGCCTCCTGACGATATCCCGCGCTGGCGTATAGCGTTCGCGCGGGGGTGAAGTCTTCCGTCGACGCCGTGTCGATGAGCAGGAGCCTCCCGGATCGGTCTCGGACCATGGATTCGACCGCGGCAAGAAGCGCACGACCGATACCGCGCCGCTGCCCAGACGCCGCCACGCCGAGAAAGAGCATGTTCCAGACGTTGTCCGACATTTCTTCGGGCGCAACCATCGCGGCCCCGTGGTCGCCATCCCGATCAGCCAGGAGCCACTGTCGAGACGTTTCGCCCGTCGTCCAAGCGTCTATATCGGCATGGACGTAGGAGAGTTCTTCCGCGGCAAAGAGACCGCAATCGGTGCAAACGGCTTTCAAACGTGCCGCATCGCCCGGCCGTGCAGGGCGGATAACGTTGGTCATGATCAGGAGTGCTTTCGGATATATGGTAAGTTGCGCCCGAAGGCGGCTGACGGGTGACAGCCCCGACCGAAATCACCTGCGCGATGGCACGTTGCCCGACTTCAGGTCAAGCCTTGCGGTCAATCGTCATCCTGTCACCATCCGGATCACGGCCCGAAGGAGCATTGCCATGGAGATCATCACAATCCCATGCCTCAGCGACAACTACGCCTTCCTTTTCAGATCTGAAGATAGGGTCGTAGTGATCGACGTACCGGAGGCGGCGCCGATCCTTTCCGTCCTGGATGCGCATGGATGGGCGCTGACGGACATCCTGCTGACACATCACCACTGGGATCATATCGACGGCGTTCCCGATCTTGTGGCGGCAACCCATGCCAAAGTCTGGGGGGCCGCCGCCGATGCGCATCGTCTACCGCCTTTGGATCAAGCGCTATCACCCGGCGACGTGATCCAAATCGGAAGGGAAAAGGCCGAGATTTGGGACGTTTCCGGTCACACGATCGGCCATATCGCCTTTATCTTCGATGGCGTGGCGTTCACGGGCGATAGCCTCATGGCGGCCGGGTGCGGCCGTCTCTTTGAAGGGAGCGCGGAACAGATGCATCGGAGCTTGACGCAGTTCAGCACACTGCCCGGCGAGACGCTCATCGCGTCGGGTCACGAATATACAAGCAGCAACCTGGCCTTCGCCACCTCCCTTGAACAGGACAACGCGGAGCTTAAATTTCGCGTAGCCGAGGTGGAGCGGCTTCGCGCGGAGGGTGCGCCTTCCGTCCCGTCCCTCCTCAAGACTGAACGCAGCACCAACCCGTTCTTGCGCGCCCACGTCCCCGCTCTGAAGGACGCGACGGGAACTACCGGACAAACCGATCAAGATACTTTCGCGGCAACCCGCCGTGCAAAGGATGCCTTTTGATCGGGCAATCGATGTCAGACCGCATCACCGACCGGTCACGGAGATGCGACGGGGATGAGAAAAGGGTTGAAGCCCATCGGGCGACAACCAAAACTTAAAGAAAGGCTGTCACAGTCCCGTTGACCGCCGAAGGCTTGAGGAGAACACCATGCCCTCGTTCTCGAACACCCTAGAACAGGCCATTCACGCCGCCTTGGCGCAGGCCAATACGCGTCGACATGAACTTGCGACGCTTGAACACTTGCTTCTCGTCCTCATCGATGAGCCAGACGCCGCGCGGGTGATGCAAGCCTGCGGTGTCAATCTGGATGAACTTCGTCAGACGGTGGAGGAATTCATCGAAGACGATTTGTCTACGCTGGTCACCGACGTGGAAGGGTCTGAGGCCGTGCCGACGGCTGCGTTCCAGCGCGTGATCCAACGTGCTGCGATCCATGTTCAAAGCTCTGGCCGGACAGAGGTCACGGGTGCCAACGTTCTTGTCGCTATCTTCGCAGAGCGGGAATCGAACGCCGCCTATTTCCTGCAGGAACAGGATATGACGCGTTACGATGCGGTGAATTTCATCGCCCATGGCGTCGCGAAAGACCCAGAATACGGCGAGGCGCGCCCTGTCCAAGGATCGGATGAAGAAGGTATTGAACCTGCGGGCGGTGACGGCCCGAACCCGTCGGAGAACCGCGAAAGCGCATTGGCCAAATACTGCGTCGATTTGAACAAAAAATCCGCGAAGGGCGATATCGACCCGCTGATCGGACGCGAGCACGAGGTGGAGCGGTGCATCCAAGTTCTGTGCCGCCGTCGCAAGAATAACCCGCTGCTGGTCGGCGATCCCGGTGTCGGCAAGACCGCCATCGCGGAAGGGTTGGCGCGCAAGATCGTGCAGGGCGAAGTGCCGGATGTGCTGTCTGGTGCCACGATCTACTCCCTCGATATGGGTGCGCTGCTCGCCGGAACTCGCTATCGCGGCGATTTCGAGGAGCGACTGAAGGCCGTGGTGACGGAGTTGGAAGATCACCCCGACGCGGTCCTCTTTATCGACGAGATCCACACGGTGATCGGTGCAGGTGCGACGTCTGGCGGGGCCATGGACGCGTCAAACCTGCTGAAGCCAGCCCTCCAAGGCGGAAAGCTGCGGACCATGGGCTCAACCACGTACAAAGAGTTCCGCCAGCATTTCGAGAAGGATCGCGCGCTCAGCCGCCGTTTCCAGAAGATCGACGTGAACGAACCGTCGGTGGAGGATACGGTAAAGATCCTGCGCGGCGTGAAGGGCTATTTCGAGGATCACCACTCGATCAAATATACGGCCGATGCGATTAAGACCGCGGTCGAGTTGTCGGCGCGTTACATCAACGATCGAAAGCTACCCGACAAAGCCATCGACGTGATCGACGAGGCCGGCGCGGCGCAGGCATTGGTGACAGAGTCGAAGCGGCGCAAGACGATCGGCGTCAAAGAGATCGAGGCCGTCGTCGCCAAGATCGCCCGTATTCCGCCCAAGAACGTCTCGAAAGACGATGCAGAGGTTTTGCGCGACCTGGAGGGTAGCCTGAAGCGCGTGGTCTTCGGTCAGGATCCTGCCATCGAAGCGTTGTCTTCGGCGATCAAGTTGGCCCGTGCCGGTCTGCGCGAACCAGAGAAACCCATCGGCAATTATCTGTTCGCCGGGCCGACGGGTGTCGGGAAGACCGAAGTGGCCAAGCAATTGGCCGACACGCTGGGCGTGGAGATGCTTCGCTTCGACATGTCGGAATACATGGAGAAGCACGCCGTTTCGCGTCTGATCGGCGCGCCTCCGGGCTATGTCGGCTTCGACCAGGGCGGTCTTTTGACAGATGGCGTCGACCAGCATCCCCATTGCGTCTTGTTGCTTGACGAGATCGAGAAGGCGCATCCGGATGTCTATAACATCTTGCTGCAGGTGATGGATCACGGCCAGTTGACGGACCATAACGGTCGTACGGTCGATTTCAGGAACGTGATCCTGATCATGACGTCCAATGCAGGCGCCGCGGATCAGGCGAAAGCGGCTGTCGGTTTCGGTCGCGATCGACGCGAAGGCGAGGATACTGCCGCGATCGAGCGGACGTTCACACCGGAGTTCCGCAATCGTCTCGACGCCGTCATAAGCTTCGCACCTCTACCCAAGGACACGATCTTGCAGGTGGTGGAGAAGTTCGTCCTTCAGCTAGAGGCTCAGCTTCTGGACCGTGGCGTGACGATCGAGCTGACGAAGGCGGCCGCGGAATGGATTGCCGACAAGGGCTACGACGACAAGATGGGTGCCCGTCCGTTGGCACGGGTGATCCAAGAGCACGTCAAGAAACCCTTGGCCGAAGAACTCCTCTTCGGGAAGCTGGCGAAGGGCGGCGTTGTGAAGGTCGGTGTGAAGGCCGGTGCGCTTGATCTGCGGATCGAGGAGCCGGGCGCGCCGAAGATCGCCAACAAGAAGCCGCCTCTTCTAACAGCAGACTGAGCACAGATTTCGAAAGTGATTGAACGGCCCCGCCACGGCGGGGCTGTTTTTTTGCCGTTCGTACAGTGTTCCCGTGGGTTCGGCTTCGGGGCTCCTTGCCGCCACTGCGCATGCACTAACCGACCGATATCAACGACCTACCCCCGGTCAGTCCGTTGCCCGATCGGACGGAATGTCGACCGAACCGCCCGCTTCCCGCCAGGCGTCGAACCCGCCCCAAAGATGGGCAACCTCGAACCCCATGTCTTGCAACGTGGCCGCCGCCAGCGCGGAACGCCAACCCATCGCGCAATGCAGCACATAGGTCTTGCCCGGCTGCGCAAAGACCTCGCGGTGGTACGGACTTTCCGGATCCCACCAGAACTCCAACATGCCGCGCGGTGCATGAACCGAGCCAGGAATGAACCCCTTCGCACGTTCGCGTATGTCTCGGATGTCCACCACGACGACGTCGTCACCCAGACGATCCCGCAATGTCGCCACATCCCATTCCCGAACGCGGCCCCGCGCCTCGGCCACCATATCTGCCACACGTTTCATGCCCATACGTTGACGCGCGCCGCCCCCGGGTTCAAGCAGGCGCGCGCCACCACACCCAGGGAGACCCGAGATGACC
Source organism: Pseudomonadota bacterium (assembly GCA_039199335.1). Taxonomy (GTDB): domain Bacteria; phylum Pseudomonadota; class Alphaproteobacteria; order Rhodobacterales; family Rhodobacteraceae; genus Jannaschia. The sequence continues at coordinate 133,691 of JBCCSY010000007.1, read as the reverse complement.
GACCGCATTGCCTTAGTCACGGGCGCCGCCCAAGGGATTGGCCGCGCCTGCGCAGAAGCGTTGTTGGAGGACGGCTGCCGCGTCGTGCTCGCCGACATCAAAGACGACGTCATGCAGACGGCGGGGGAGCTGGGCGCAACGGGGTACATCTGCGACATGGGGGACCCGGATCAGATCGCAGACCTGTTCGACAGGATGGAAGCGGATGTTGGCACAGCCACGATTCTCGTGAACAATGCGGGTCTCGCCATCGGGGCTGACTTCCTGGAGATGTCGGAGGCGCAATTCCGCAAGGTAATAGACGTCAACCTGACCGGTGTCTTCCTGGCCACCCAGCGGGCCGCCAAGGCGATGGTCGCACAGAAAATCGACGGCGCGATCGTGAACATGTCGTCGATCAATGCGCAGGTGGCGATCCCGCAGATCGCGGGCTATTGCGCCTCCAAAGGCGGGGTGATGCAGCTGACCAAGGTCGCGGCTCTGGCGCTGGCCCCCTACAATATCAGGGTCAATGCCGTGGGGCCCGGCTCCATCGACACGGCCATGATGGCCGCCGTAAATGCGGATCCTGAAGCGTATGCCCGCGCGATGTCCCGGACGCCGCTCAAACGCCCCGGCACGGCACGCGAGATCGGAGATGTCGTTGCCTTCCTGGCGAGCCCGAAGGCAAGCTACATCACCGGCGAAACGATCTATGTGGATGGCGGACGGCTGGGCCTCAACTATACCGTCTAAACTGTCAGAGGCCGTGGGGATGGGCCCGGGAATAGGCCTCCATCAGGTGGACGCGATCAACAGCGGTATAAGCTTGGGTCGTGCTAAGGGATGCGTGGCCCAGCAGCTCTTGAATCGTCCTCAGATCACCGCCCGCCTCCAGGAGATGGGTCGCGAAACTGTGGCGTAGGGCGTGGGGTGTGGCGGAGGCTGGAAGACCCAGCTGCATCCGAACATTTGCCATCGTTCGGGACACGATGCCGGGACCGAGCGCCCCGCCGCGAACACCACGGAAGAGCGGTTCATCAGCCCCAAGCGCGAACGGGCAGGCAGCCACATATCGGGCGACAGCCTCCTGTGCGACGTGCAGGACGGGGACGAGCCGTTCCTTTCCACCTTTCCCGTGAATGCGAAGCATATCGCCCAGCGGGGCATCCCGACCGCGGAGCGAGAGGCATTCGGAGATTCGAAGGCCACATCCGTAGAGAACGGTGAGAACAGCCACGTCACGGCACGCCACCCAGGCGACATCCGCTTGCTGACCAGTCACTTCGATCAGGGCCTTCGCGGCATCCTGCGGGATCGGCCGAGGCAAGGGTTTGCGGAACCGGGGGGCGCGGGTCGACAGGATAGCGGACGGATCGAACCCCTCCCGATCCGAGAGCCACCGCACGAATGTCTTCACCGCACTCAGGCGCCGCGCGGTCGACCGAGCGGACATGCCCCGCATCCGTTCCTGCGCCATCCATGCGCGCATGTCCGAAGGGCCGATCCCACCGATATCGCCTAAGACGAGGGTTCCTCCACGGTGCTGCGTCAAGAAAGTCAAAAGGCCCACCACGTCCTGTCCGTAGGCCGTGATCGTCGCCTCGGACGCGCCGTCCAAGGCGCGTAGATGATCGAGCCATGCCGCCAGGACATCGCGCAGGACAGGACTGAGCGCGAGGCTCACGCGCTTAGCCGAGGTGACCGCGTAAGATCCGCTCGAAGGCTTCCGTAAAGAACGTCAGCAACTCGATCCCCTGATTGGCCCGGAACTGATGCGGATCCTCCGAACCGAGAACCAGAAGACCCGGCAGACGCCCGGGCCCGAGATCGAGGAGCAGCAAGGCCTCGGACTTGATCCAGTCGGCCCCCTCCGGAAAGACGGCATCGGCCGCGCGGTCGCATTGGCGCAAGGTTACCTGCCGCACCGGGACGTCGCGCCCCAACGTGACGTAGCCCCGAACAAACCCCTGAGAGACGACGGACACCGCAGAATGCGGCGCCGGACCGACCTCAGCGCTTTCAAGGACCAGACTAATTCTGTCGAGACGTAGGATATCGGCAAGGTCGGCGGCCAGATGGTCCAATAGATCGCGCAGGTCGCTCGCCTCCAGCATTCTCAGGATGCAGCGATGCACTTGGTTCATGCCGGCAAGGTTTTCGTAGGCCGCAGCGATGACGGACCGATGCGTGTCCTCTAGCCGGTCCAGCCGGGCTTCGAGCCGCTCCATCGCGATCCCGCGGAGGTCCACGATATTCTGACCCATCTGATGTTCGTTCGCGGCGATCAGCGCGCGCATGACGTCGCGATCGTCGAGAATAACCTGGGGGTCGGAAATGATCTGATCGCGCCAATCCTGGGCGACGTTCAACTGCTCTGCCATCTGCCTCTCCGGTCGTATCGCCGTTTTTGAGACCCCTAACACGGGTCAGAGAATTTTCTGACCCGTCTTTTCCCAGTCGCTCAGAAAGGCTTGCAGCCCTGCATCAGTGAGCGGGTGGTTCGCCATCTTCTTGATGACATCCGGTGGTGCGGTGGCCACGTCGGCCCCGATCAGCGCCGCGTCCTTCATGTGGTTCACCGAGCGGATGGAGGCCGCGAGGATCTCGGTCTGGAAATCGAAATTGTCATAGATGGTGCGGATGTCCTGGATCAGATCCATGCCATCCAGCGTGATGTCGTCGAGCCGACCGATGAAGGGTGAGATGAAGCTGGCCCCGACCTTGGCGGCAAGAAGCGCCTGATTGGTCGAGAAGCAGAGCGTGACATTCACCTTCGTCCCCTCCTGCGAAAGCGCCTTGCAGGTCTTCAGACCGGCCCAGGTCAGTGGCACCTTCACACAGATGTTGGGGGCGATCTTCGCCAGATGCCGCCCCTCGGCCAACATTTGGTCCGCTTCCGTTGCGACCACTTCCGCCGAGACCGGACCCTCGACAAGATCGCAGATCTCTTTGGTCACTTCCTGGATATCGCGCCCCGACTTCATGATCAGGGACGGATTCGTCGTAACGCCGTCCACCATACCCAGATCGTTGAGCTCTCGGATGGCGTCGATATCGGCAGTGTCGACAAAGAATTTCATGGCAGCCTCCGGGCACGGGTATCGGTCGCCACGGGCATAGCGGCAGACCACCGCAAGGACCAGACCCGGTCGCGGTTACCGGATGACGACGGAGAGACTGTCATGGAAGCCCCTCCGATCCCTTATGCGGGCGGACAGCGCGCGGCAATCGAGGCAACATAGCCAACAGGCAGAGGTCGTAACGACGCCCCTTCCGTCCGGTGGCCCCAAAGGCGATATGAAGCCTATGGCGACCGCCCCCAGAACCTTTGCTCCAGGCGATCCCCTGGCGGTGTTGACGACGCAGCCATTGGATCGTCCGCTCGATTACCGGGCGCCCGATGGAGGTGTCTGTCTGGGCGATTTCGTGGAAGTCCCGCTTGGTCCGCGCAAGGTGTTGGGCGTGGTCTGGGGGCCGTCTGAGGGGGATTGGCCCACGGAAAAGCTGCGCCCGGTCCTCCGACGCCTAAACGTTCCGGGTATGTCCGACGGGATGCGCGATTTTCTCGTGCGTGGGGCGGCCTATACACTTACGCCCCTGGTCGCGATGCTGCGTCTTGCGATGCGGACGCCGGGCCTGGCGGAAGCACCTGGAAAACGGCGGCTTTACGGGCTTGGCCCCGGATCAATTGGGCGTGCCACGGCCGCGCGCTCGAAAGTGCTGGCGGTGCTCGAGGAACGGCCGGACGACCTGTTCGGCGCGACCGAACTCGCGGAACTGGCGGGCGTGTCGGCCGGGGTGGTCAAGGGATTGGTCACCGCCGGTGCCGTGGCAGAACGCCATGTCGCGCGCGATGCCGACTTTCCGGCCCTGGATGCCGCTCATCCCGGTAAGGCGCTAGCGCCCGATCAAGAGGCCGCGGCGGACGCCTTGCGATCTGCCATTCGCGCGGGCGGATACAGCACCACCTTGCTGAAGGGCGTGACAGGATCAGGGAAGACCGAGGTGTATCTCGAAGCCGTGGCCGAGTGCCTCGCCCAGGGACGGCAGGCTCTGGTGCTTTTGCCCGAGATCGCCCTGACGGCGGAGTTCCTGACAAGGGTGGAAGCGCGTTTCGGCGCACGCCCGGCGGAATGGCATTCCGGCGTCACGCAAGCTGAACGCCGCCGCGTCTGGCGCAAGGTCGCGGAGGGACAGGCGCGTCTGGTCGTCGGCGCGCGATCATCTCTTTTCCTGCCGTTCCGGGAACTTGGCTTGATCGTCGTCGATGAGGAACATGACAGCTCCTACAAGCAAGAGGACGGCGTCCTCTATTCGGCGCGGGACATGGCGGTCTTGCGCGCGTCCTGCGAGGGAGGGCGCGTGATCCTGGCCTCGGCAACGCCATCCCTGGAAAGCTGGGCCAATGTTGAGCTGGGAAAGTATGATCGGCTCGACCTGACATCTCGCTTCGGCGACGCCGTCATGCCGAAGCTGGCCACCATCGACATGCGCGATGAGCGGCTCGCCGCCTCGCGGTGGATCTCTCCCAGCCTACGCGGCGCGGTTGAACGACGGCTGATCGATGGGGAGCAGGTTCTGCTGTTTCTCAACCGCCGGGGCTACGCGCCCGTGACGCTCTGCCGGGCCTGCGGACAACAGGTGGCCTGCCATCAATGCGATGCCAGGATGGTAGAGCATCGCTTTCTCAAGCAGCTCATGTGCCATCAATGTGGTGCTACCGCACCGATCCCCGAGGCGTGCCCGTCTTGCGGCGCAGTCGGTAAGATGGCACCGGTCGGACCGGGCGTAGAGCGGCTTGCAGAGGAAGTCGCCGAGCTGTTTCCCGAAGCCCGGGTGGCGATCCTATCATCCGATCTGTTCGGTTCCGCCCGGTCGCTAAAGGCTAAGATCGAAGAGATCGCATCGGGCGGCGCGGATATCATCATCGGCACGCAGCTTGCCGCCAAGGGCCACAATTTTCCGCTGCTGACGCTGGTCGGGGTGATCGACGCCGATCTGGGCCTTCAGGGCTCGGATCTGCGCGCGGCGGAGCGCACCTTCCAATTGATGCGCCAGGTCTCGGGCCGGGCGGGGCGGGCAAAAAAGCCAGGTGAGGCGCTTTTGCAGACATGGCAGCCGGAGCATCCCGTGATCAGGGCCATCGTCGCCGGGGATGAGGAAGGTTTCTGGACGGAAGAGGCAGCGCAGCGCCGGGCGGCGGGTGTACCCCCGTTCGGCCGGATGGCTGGAATCGTGATCTCCGACCCATCGGCAGAGACGGCGATGCGTATCGGTACGGCCCTGGCGCGTCAGTCCCAAGTCCTGGAATCGGCAGGCGCGGAGGTCTGGGGACCGGCCCCCGCGCCCATTGCGCGCATCCGCGGCCGCCACCGCGTCCGGCTGCTCGTCAAGGCCCCGCGCCAGGCACCGATCCAACCGGCCTTGGCAGAATGGGTGGCTGGGGTGGACTTGCCGCGCTCGACCCGGCTCAGCGTGGATATCGACCCACAGAGCTTTCTCTGAGGAAGGCCGCTCCAGCCCGGCCTTGTTCCCTCCCACCCTGCCCGTCTAGAACGGCGCGAACGTGTCCGGGGAAAAGCCCATGCCATCCGCGCCAGAGCCACAGCCAGGGATCATGGAGATTGCACTCTATGAGGGTGGCGCGTCGAAACTGCCGGGTCAGAGCGATGTCCTGAAACTCAGCTCGAACGAGAACCCCCATGGTCCGCCGCAAAGCGCCCGCGAGGCGGCGCGCATGGCGGCGGACAGCATGCATCTTTATCCGCCCACCGACCATAGCGCCTTACGCGAGGCTATTGCAGAGGTACACGGATTGGATGCTGGCCGGATCATCTGCGGCGTCGGCTCGGACGAGATCATTCACTGGCTTTGCCAGGCCTATCTCGGCCCCGGAGACGAGATGGTGCACCCGGAACATGGGTTTCTGATGTATCCGATCAGCACCCGTGCGGCGGGTGGCACACCCGTTTCGGCACCGGAGCGCCACCGACATGTGGACCCGGACGCGATGCTGGCGGCCGTGACCGATCGGACGAAGCTGATGTTCCTAGCCAATCCGGCCAACCCGACCGGGACGCTGATCGGTGGACAGGATGTCGTGCGCTTGGCCGATGGCTTGCCGGAGGGCTGCCTGCTCGTCCTCGATGGTGCCTATGCCGAATATGCGGAGGACTTTGACGGCGGTTTGGGGCTGGCGGAAGCACGAGAGAATATCTTCGTCACGCGCACATTCTCCAAGATGTACGGCCTTGGCGGAATGCGCGTTGGATGGGGATATGGACCGCGTGCAGTGATTGACGTTCTGAACCGGATCCGGGGGCCGTTCAACCTGTCCACCGTGGCGCTGGCCGCTGCCGAAGCCGCCATGCGCGACCGCGATTTCGCTTCCGCTTGCTACGCCGATAACCGTGCGCGTCGCAAAGAACTGACCGATGGGCTGCGGGCGCTCGGCATTGAGGTGGACGCATCGGAGGCGAATTTCGTTCTGGCACGCTTTAAAGATGCGGAAGACGCCACCGCCTGCGATGCAGCGCTGAAGGCGCGGGGGATCATCGTGCGCCACCCGGTCTCCTACGGGTTCGCCAATGCCCTCCGCATCACGGTGGGCGACGCAAACGCGGTTGCGCGGGTTCTGGATGCAGTGCGCGACTTCAGGGAGACCGGCGCGTGATCTATGAACGGGTCGCCCTGATCGGGCTCGGCCTGATCGCGGGCTCCATGGGCCTGGCCATGCGCCGCGAGGGCTTGGCGCAAGAGATCGTGGGAACGGCACGTACCGCCGAGACGCGTGCCGTGGCTTTGGAGCTGGGCCTCTGCGACCGCGTGACGGACAGTGCGGCGGAGGCGGTTCGGGAAGCCGACCTCGTCGTTCTTTGTGTCCCTGTGGGTGCGATGGAAAACCTCGCCATCGAGATCGCACCCCATCTTAGCCCCGGCGCGACCGTCAGCGATGTCGGTTCCGTCAAGCGGGCCGTGATCGACGCGGTGGCCCCACATCTGCCCGACGGCGTACATCTCGTGCCCGCCCACCCAATTGCGGGAACTGAGCATTCTGGTCCGCGCGCAGGCTTCCCGGACCTGTTCCGAGATCGCTGGTGCCTGATGACGCCGAATGGGGCACAGGGGGAAGCCGTGGAACGGTTGGCTGCCCTTTGGCGTGGCATGGGGTCGGACGTCGGAGAGATGGACCCGGACCACCACGATCTGGTGCTTGCCGTCACCAGCCACGCGCCGCACCTGATCGCCTATACGATGGTCGGCGTGGCGGATGACCTGCGCCGCGTGACCGACAGCGAAGTGATCGAATACTCCGCCGCTGGCTTTCGGGACTTCACGCGCATCGCCGCCTCGGACCCGGTCATGTGGCGCGACGTCTTCCTGAGCAACAAGGAGGCGACGCTGGAGATTCTGGGCCGCTTCACCGAAGAACTCTTCGCGCTGCAGCGGGCCATCCGCACCGGCGACGGCGCGCTTCTGCAGGACTACTTTACCCGAACGCGGGAAATCCGCCGGGGTATCATCGAAGCCGGTCAGGACACGCCCGCGCCAGATTTCGGGCGGAGACCGGGTGGATGAGATATCTCTGGCCCCTTCTCGTCGCACTCGCGCTGCCCGCCTGGGCAGAAACGCCGCCCGCCCCGAGGCCCGACATACCCGTGGTCGTGATGTCCAGCCGCGGGGCCATCGCGCGCCCCGTCGACATCCAGCCCGGCACCTCTCATCGACCTATCCAGCGGCGCAGCACGGCGCTGCGGGACACGATCGCGATAGCGGCCGTCCTTCGCACCCCCATGCCGCGCATCGACAGCGCCGGGTTGGTCCGCCGATCCGACCGGCCGGACCTTCGCGATGCCGATCTTATCCCCGTTTTGGGCGGGCGCGCGCGGCGCGGCGGCGGGCTTTGCGGACGGCGCACCATCCAGGGCGAAGTCATTCCCGCCGTGCCGGGCCCGGGCGCCTGCGGCATTCCGGACGCCGTGCGGATCACCCAAGTCGCCGGTGTCGATCTCATGCAACCGGCACGTATGGATTGCGACACCGCACGTGCCCTGGACGATTGGGTGCAAGGTGGCGTGATCCCCAACGTCGGAAATACTGGCGGCGGGGCCGCCACTTTGCGCGTCGCAGCGGGCTATGCGTGCCGGACCCGCAACAACCAGCCCGGCGCCAGGATCAGCGAGCACGGGCGCGGCAGGGCCATCGACATCTCGGCGATCCAACTTGCGAACGGACAGCGGATCAGCGTGTTGCAGGATTGGAACCGTGGCGATAACGGCCGCATCCTGCGCGCCTTGCACCGTGCCGCCTGCGGGCCGTTCGGCACGGTCCTCGGCCCCGATAGCGACCGTTTCCACCGCGATCATTTCCACTTCGACACAGCGCGATATCGATCCGGCAGCTACTGCCGCTAAACCCTTACCGTTCCGTCAGTTTCAATTCGATCCGACGATTGCGCTGACGTGCCTCGGGGGTCGGGCTCGGGTCCACGGGCCGGTACTGCCCGAACCCGGTGGCGGCCAATCGCTCCGGCGGGACGCCCAGCACATCGATCATGTATTGCACCACCGACAGAGCGCGCCCCTGGCTCAGCTCCCAGTTGTCGCGGTAACGGCCCCGGCCAGAGACCGGGATGTCGTCGGTATGGCCGTCCACGCGCAGGATCCAATCGATATCTGGCGGGATCTGGTCCGCCACATCCAGGATCACGGCCGCGACCTGCGTGATCTGCGCCCGCCCTTCCGGCTGCAGCGAGACCTCGCCGGTGTCGAACAGCACCTCTGAAGAGAAGACGAACCGGTCGCCCACGATCTCCACACCCTCGCGATCCCCAAGCACCTCACGCAACTGGCCGAAGAATTCGGACCGGAAGCGCTCTAGCTGACGGGCTTCCGCCTCCAGCCGTCGCCGCTCCGCCTCCTCCAGGTTGGCACGCAACCGTTGTTCTTGTGCGACTTGCGCCAGGGCGGAATTCAGACGGTTGCCCAGGCTATCGAGTTGGATCTGGGCCTCACGGTCACGGTTTTCGGCCTCATCAAGCAGATTCTGCAGGCCGGAAAGCTGATTGCGCAGCTCCAAGATCTGCTGGTTCAGGACCTCCGCCTCCCGCTGCGCGGCGAGCCGGGCTTCATCGCTTTCAGCCAGTTCCCGCTCCGCTTGACGGAGGAGGATATCGTTTCGCTCCGCCTCGGACAGAGCCGTCTCGGCTTGCTGCTGGGCGGCAAGTCGCGCCGCCAACGCATCCGCCAACTCGTCGCGAAGAGCATTGGCGTCGCGCTGATCCGCCACCTGGGCGTCAAGGTCTGCCACCGCAGCCTGGCTCGTCTCCAGCGCGGCAAGCGCCTCGGCCAGGCGCGCTTCCACGTCGCCCTGCGCCGTCTGAGCCGCCGCCAAGAGGGTCAGCGTCTCCTCTGCCTCCCGGCGCTGCTCTTCCAGGGCCAGGGTCATGGCGGTCAATTCCGCATCCGCGTTTTCCAGCCGATCCCGCAGGGCCTCGGCAGCTGCGGCTTCGGCCAAGCGCGCGGCTTCCTCCTCCTCCAGCTCGCTGGTGGCGTCGGTCAGCGCCTGCTGGGTATCGGCATTCCGCGCGCGCAGGTCCGCGATCAGCGCCTGCAGCGCTTCCCGCCGCGCTGCGGCCAGCCGTGCTGCCTCGGCGGCGTCGTCGATCTCGTCCCGCGCCGTGGCGAGCGCCAGTTGCAGCGCTTCCTGCTCGTCCAGCGTGCGGGCCAACTCCCCTTCGGTCGTCTCAAGCGAAGCCGTCAGGCGGTCCCGGTCTGCCAGAAGCCCGGCCACCTGTTCCTCGAAGCTCGCAACCCGGCTCTCAAGTTCATCGCGTTGCGCGTTGAGGGTGGCGATCAAGGCCGCCTGGCTGTCCCGTTCGGCGGACAAGCCCGCGACCTGATCCTCCAGATCGACGTTGCGGCGCTGCTCCAGCCCAAGCGCTTCGGCAAGGCCCTGAACCTGTGTCCCCAGCTCCTCCAGTTCCAAGTCCTGGCTGGTGATCCGCTCGGACAGAATGAACTGCACGATCATGAAGATCGACAGGACAAACATCAGCACAAGCAGAAGGGCCGTCATCGCGTCGACGAAACCCGGCCAGGCATTGGCCGTGAAGCGTTGGCCGCTGCGGCGGGCCAGGGCCATATCTACGCGCTCTCGTCGGGCGTCTGCCCCTGAACGGTCCCGATATGGCGGTTGAGCTGCCGAAGGGCGCGGGTCAGGGCGCCCAGATCGGCGCGCACTTCGGCCAGCACATCCTCACGACCCTGCTGCATCTCTTCAAGCAGCTTCAGAAGCTGCACATCGATCGAGCGCAGGCGCATCCGGCTTTCCGCATCCAGCCCGCCATCGCCGCCGCCCGCACCGCCGAGCACTTCGACGATATGCGACTGACCTTCCGCCACCCGTTCCAGCGCGGCCACCGCACCGCCAGTGTCGTCCCGCGCCGCCAGTTGCACCAGCGCATCGGACAGTGTCGCCATCTTGGCATCAGCTGCCACGCGCCCGGCCTCGGCCTTCTGGAACATGTCCTGAAGGGTCTCCATCTGGTAGTTCATGTGGTCGAGGACGGCAGCCAAGGAATATTGGTCAATCGTCTCCTGCTCGCCATCGCCCACCAAGCCGACACGGGTGATGGTGCTCAGCCAATCCTCCATCTCGCGGTAGAAGCGGTTCTGGCCGTGCCCTGCGAACAGCTCGAGCAGGCCCACGACGAGCGATCCAGCCAAACCCAGCAGGGACGACGCAAACGCGGTGCCCATGCCGGCCAATTGTTCCTCAAGCCCGCCGATCAAACGCGCAAAGACAGCGACGCTGCCCTCATCCCCTTCCGGATTGAGACTGCGGATCGTGTCGACGACGGCCGGCACGGTCGTGGCGAGGCCCCAAAAGGTGCCCAGCAGGCCGAGGAAGATCAACGTGTTGACGATGTAGCGCGTGATATCCCGCGCTTCCTCCATCCGTGCACCGACCGAGTCGAGGATGGACCGGGATGACGTAGCGGATATCTGGCTCTTGGCCGAACGGGACCGCAGCAATGCCGCCAACGGGATCAGAAGACCCGGCGGGCGTGTCATGTCGTGACCAAGCCGACGCTCCGCGAACCCTTCGATCCATGACACGGATGAGAACAGCTGGAACACCTGCGCGAAGCAGGCGATCACGCCCAGAACGAAGACCAAGATGATCGTGCCGTTCAGCCAAGGATTGGCCGTGAAGATGGGGGCCACGCGCGGATAGGCGATGTAGGTTCCCACACCCACAGCAGCCAAGACCGCCAGCATGTAGACGATCTGACGGATCGGTTGGGAGAACTGATCTTCCGTGTCGAGATTTCCGCGCGCCATGGGCCCCTTCGGACCCTTTCCGGGCCGCTGTCGTCGTCTTGGAAACGTTATCCGGGGGGGAATGGGCTCACAAGCGAACCGGGCCGCGCCTCAACGTTCGGCACCGATCTGTTGCACGCGGGCGACCAGATACTGCAAATCCGGGTCCTCTATGCCGAGATCCTGCAACCCTTTTGCCGTATTGAGCAGATATTCGATGTTCGGCCCGCGGTCGCCGTGGGCGCGCGAGATGATGGCGGCCTGCTGCTCAAGCGTCAGGTCGCGCACATATTGCTGATGGGCGGTATCCATCACGTAGCCCACGGCCCCGAGAAGACCGTCCTGCGTGTCCAACTCCAACCGCTGCTCATGGTACGCAGAGGAGACAAGCTCCCGTTCACGCAGGCTCTGGATGGCTGCGACCGGCTCGGCTGCGCGCAGCGCGATCCCGTCACAGCGGCTGCCAACGGCCGGTTCCAATGCCAGCACGAGTCCCGGCTCTTCCTGCGTACCGCGATGATGGATCGACCACATGCAGAACCGGCGCCGGAAACCGTGCAAAGTGGCACGCCGGGTCTCTGCCACTTCGATCCCCGGGTTCCAGACCAACGATCCATAGCCAAAGACCCATAGATCGGGCGCATTGGACATTGCAGGGTCCTTCCGATTGTGACCCGCGCCCGATAGACCGGCGCGGGAAAAGGTGAAAGGGGGCCGATGCGCTGGCTTGTGATCCTCGTGACCGTCGCGGCACTGGCCTGGTCCGGTTGGTGGTGGCTCGGCGCGTCTGCTTTGGAACGGGGGCTGGACGCCGCCGTGACCGCAGCGCGGAGTGACGGGTGGCAGATCGACTATGAAGGGGCGTCCGTTCGCGGCTTTCCCAATCGGTTCGACACGACGCTCACGGATGTGACGATCACCCCACCGGACGGATCGATCACGTGGCAAGGCCCCTTCCTTCAGGCGCTCGCACTCAGCTACCGACCCAACCATGTCATCGCCGTAGCCCCTCCTGAACAGCGTCTCAGCCTGCCGGATGGCACAGTCGACATCCGCTCGGACGATTTGCGCGGCTCCGCTATCTTCAGTGCCAGTGCAGAGCCGGTCTTGCGGCGCGCGACCATCGTGGCCGACACCCTTACGGTCGAAGGCGCCGGGCTGAGGGCCAGCATGGCTGCGGGTCAGCTCGCGCTCAGAGAGGCAGAGGCTCCGGCAGCGTATGACGTGGCCGCATCCCTTTCCGATCTCGATCTGGGCGATGCGGTCGGCCTCCAGCCGGGTATCATCGACCGCATCGACGTCGACAGCACGCTTCAACTCGACGCGCCCATCACCGTGACCGGCACGACGCCTCCCTCCCCAACCGAGATCCAGGTGCGCCGCGCCGAGATTGCCTGGTCGGATGCCCTGCTCTCTGCCACCGGAACCTTGCGGCTGGACCATCTGGGCCGCCCCTCCGGCGATCTACTGCTGGAGGCCGATGGCTGGCAGAGCCTTTTCGACACGCTACAGCAGGAAGGTCTGATCCCAAGCGATCAAGCACCGCTCCTTCGCGCGGGACTCGAGGGGATGGCTGTCGATGGCCGGGTGGAAATCCCGATCACGATCGATGCCGGTCAGATCCGGATAGGAGCGATCCCGCTCGGCATCGACCTCGGCGCCTGGCAGCGCCGCTAGAAGCCGGGCACCGACAGGATCGCGCGCCGCCCGGAGGCGCAGTCCGGCAAAGCCGCCTCAAGCCATTCGGCGCGGATGACTTCGGTTGCACAGGCGGCGGGCGCACCGCCAAGCCCCGTACCGCGGTCCAGGCTCCCCCCGCCGCCCAGCGCGGCCACATCTAGAACGACGATCTTTCGCAAGCCTGACAGACTGGGCCGATGGAACACAGTCACAGCGACCTCAAGGCACCGGCCGCGGCAAAGACGGGCCAGGCGCGGGACGTGCCGCAGACTTTCCGCCCGACGGATCAGCACCACCTCCAGTCGCGCCCCGGCCGGGTCTGCACTGAGGGGCATATCCAGACCGGGCAGGACATCTGCCGCCCCATCGCCCGAGACATGAACCGCCCCGTCGCTGCCGGGGCGGAACATCCATGCGCCCGCCAAGACAAGCAGCAGGAAGAGGCTCAGCCCGGCCCGTCTAGCAATCGACCCGGATGCGCGCGTTGGCGCTGTCATAGGGGCTGTCCTCCACGACTTCGGCATCCCAAAGCTCGCGCTGCATCCGGACTTTCAGCTTGGTTCCGACATCCGCGAAATCCGGCGCGACATAGCCCATTCCGATGGATTTGCCGAAGGCCACGGAATATCCGCCCGAGGTCAGTCGACCGATCTGGGCGCCCACATCCCCGGCATTATGCGGGTAGATCGCCTCCCGACCCCAGGGGTCCATGCCGTCCGGGCCGTCCACCAGCATCGTCACGCAGCGCGACCGAATGCCGATCTCCTGCATGGCGGCCTTTCCGTAGAAATCCTTATCCAAATCGACGAACCGGTGGAGCCCAGCTTCGAGCGGGGTGGCGTCGCGGCCAAGCTCGGTGCCGAAGGCGCGGTAAGACTTCTCTTGCCGCAGCCAGTTCTGCGCGCGGGCACCGACAAGCTTGAGCCCGTGCTTTTCGCCCGCCTCCATCAGCTTGTCGAAGAGGTGGTTCTGCATCTCGATCGGGTGATGCAATTCCCAGCCAAGTTCGCCGGTATAGGCGACGCGGATCGCTTTGACGGGCACCATGCCCAGCTCGATGTTGCGGGCAGAGAGCCAGGGGAAGCGCTTGTTCGACAGGGCTGTTTTGGGATCTTCGTCGCAGATGAGTTCACTGAGAACATCGCGGGAATTCGGACCGGCGATGGCGAAGACGCCCCATTTGGTCGTCACGTCCTCTTCGTTGATGCGTCCGAATTCGTCCTCTTTCTCCCAGATCGCCTTGTAGAGATAGTCTTCGTCATATGCGTGCAGGCCACCGGCGGAGATGAGGGTGTAGTCGTTTTCGCCCCAGCGAACGATCGTATATTCGGTGCGGGTCGTCCCGGCGGTGGAGAGCGCGTAGGTCAGGTTGATGCGGCCGACCTTGGGCAGCTTGTTGGTGGTGAACCAGTCGAGGAAGGCGGTGGCACCCGGGCCGCTGATGCGGTGCTTGGCGAAGGCTGTGGCGTCAATCAGGCCGACGCCGTTGCGGATCGCCTCGGCCTCCTGTCGCGCGTATTCCCACCAGCCGCCGCGGCGGAAGCTGTTCGACGCCATATCGTCGAAGCCCTTCGGCGCAAAATAGTTGGGCCGTTCCCAGCCATTGACCTGCCCGAACTGGGCACCATGGTCCTTCATGCGGTCATAGCAAGGCGCGGTCCGCAGGGGCCGGGCGGCGGGCCGTTCCTCATCCGGCCAATGGAGTTTGAGGAGGAACGGGTAGGTCTCTTCGTTCTTCTGGACGGCATATTCCGACGTCATCCAGTCGCCGTAGCGCTTGAGGTCCAAGGCCCCCATGTCGATCTCGGCCTCGCCCTCGGTCATCAGCTGGGCGAGGTAGTGGCCCGCCCCGCCAGCCGCCGTGATCCCGAAGGAGAAGCCTTCGGCCAGCCACATGTTTTGCAAGCCGGGCGCCGGGCCGATCAGCGGATTTCCGTCCGGCGTATAGCAGATGGGACCATTGAAATCGTCCTTCAGACCCACTTCTTCCGTCGACGGGATGCGGTGGATGAAGTCCATATATTCCTGCTCGATCCGCTCAAGGTTCAACGGGAACAGGTCGGCGCGGAAACTGTCTGGCACATTGTAGCGGAAACGCGCCGGCGCGCCGTCCTCATACGGCCCCAGGATCCAGCCGCCACGTTCCTCGCGAACATACCAACGGGCATCGACATCGCGCAGAACGGGATGTTCGGGGTTCGTCTTGCGCCATTCCACGAGGGCGGGGTCAGGCTCGGTGACGATGTACTGATGTTCCACAGGCACGGCGGGTGTCTTGATGCCAAGCATGCGCGCGGTCCGCTGCGCGTGGTTGCCGGTGGCGGTCACGACATGCTCGGCCCGGACGATGACCTGTTCTCCGGTCGAGACGAGGTTGCCACCCTTCTCGGCCATCTTGGTCAGCGTCACCTCCCAATGGCTTCCCGTCCATCGGAACCCATCGGCCTGCCATTTCCGCTCAATGGTCGCACCACGCTGACGGGCACCCTTGGCCATCGCCATCGTGACATCCGCCGGGTTGATATAACCGTCGGTCGGGTGGAACAGCGCCCCTTCAAGATCCTCGGTGCGCACGAGGGGATAGCGCTCCTTGACCTGCGCGGGCGTCAGCCATTCGAACGGAATCCCGACGGTTTCCGCTGTCGTGGCATAGAGCATGTACTCGTCCATACGCTCCTGCGTCTGAGCCATCCGCAGGTTACCCACCACCGAGAAGCCGGGATTGAGACCCGTTTCTTCCTCCAGGGTCTTGTAGAACTTGATCGAGTAGTCGTGGATATGGCTCGACGCATAGCTCATGTTGAAATAGGGAAGCAGGCCCGCCGCGTGCCAGGTGGAGCCAGAGGTCAGCTCATCGCGTTCGACCAGCATGACGTCCCAACCGGCTTTCGCCAGATGATAGGTGATGGATGTGCCAACGGCGCCGCCGCCGATGACGAGTGCTCTGACATCCGTTTTCATGCCGTTCCCCTCTGTTGACGCCTCAGATTGCACCCAATGCATTCGGGAGGGCAATCCGGCGCGACCGTCCCTTACGAGAAAGCGACGTCTGGTCGCTGCTATCCGCGTAGGGGCGCCCACTTCACTTGCGTTTTGGCGCGCCGGACGGCGTCATGGTGGGTGGGAGGAACTTGGATGACCGATGCGGACGTGATCGTGGTGGGCGCAGGACTGGCGGGCCTGGTCGCCGCTTGTGAAGCTGCCGATAGGGGACGAAAGGTCGTCATCGTCGATCAGGAAGGACGGCAGAACCTCGGCGCGCAGGCCTTCTGGTCGCTGGGCGGCCTCTTCATGGTCGACACGCCCGAACAGCGCCGCATGGGTGTCCGCGACAATCCCGATCTGGCCTTGGCCGATTGGATGGGCAGCGCCAGCTTCGACCGGCCCGAGGACCACTGGCCGCGTCTTTGGGCCGAAGCCTACGTCGATTTCGCCGCGGGTGAGATGCGGTCCTGGCTGCATGGACAGAGAATGCGCTGGTTTCCCATCGTGGGCTGGGCCGAACGGGGCGGCAGCTTCGCCAACGGCCACGGCAATTCCGTGCCCCGCTTCCATCTGACATGGGGCGTCGGCCCAGGCGTCATCGCGCCGTTCATCGACCGTGCATTGGCACATGAGGCGGCTGGTCGTCTGACCTTCCGCTTCCGCCACCGCGTGACCGGGATCGAGACGACAAATGGTGCGGTCACCGGGGTTCGCGGCGATGTGCTCGCCGATGATGCGGCTGCGCGCGGGGCGGAAACCAGCCGGGAGGTCACGGGCGATTTCACGCTGTCGGCTGGCGCCGTCGTCACCGCCTCGGGCGGGATCGGCGGCAATTTCGACCGGGTCCGCGCCGCCTGGCCCCGCGACCGGCTCGGCGAACCGCCCGCCAAGATGATCTCCGGCGTGCCAGCCCATGTGGATGGCGCCATGATCGAGACGACGCAGGCAGCAGGCGGCCACGTCATCAACGGCGACCGGATGTGGCACTACACCGAAGGCGTCACGAACTGGGACCCGATCTGGCCCCATCACGGCATCCGCATCCTGCCGGGCCCGTCGTCGCTCTGGCTGGATGCGACGGGACGGCGCTTGCCCGCCCCCTGCCTGCCCGGCTTCGACACACTCTCGACCCTGAGGGAGATCCTGTCGACCGGCCATGCCCATAGCTGGTTCGTCACGAACCGCGCCATCGTGAAGAAGGAATTCGCGCTGTCCGGATCCGAGCAGAACCCGGATTTCAGCGCGAAGGACTGGCGCCAGGTCATTCGTGAGCGACTGCTCAACAAGAACCCCACGCCGTCCGTTCAGGCTTTCATCGACAAGGGCGAAGACTTCGTCAGCGCCCCCGATCTGGACGGCCTGCTGCGCGGCATGGATCAGGTCACAGGCGGCGGCACGCCGGATCACGACCGGGTTCGCCAAGAGGTCGCTGCCCGCGACGGGCAGATCGACAACGCCTTCTCGAAGGATGCCCAGATCATGGCGATCCATGCCGCGCGCAACTATCGCGGCGACCGGCTGATGCGGACGGCGAAACCGCACCGCCTGACCGATCCAGCCTACGGGCCGATGATCGCCGTGCGCCTGAACATCCTGACCCGGAAGTCGCTGGGCGGTCTTCTCACCGATCTCGATGGTCGCGTTCTCGATGTGGCGGGTGATCCGGTGCCCGGCCTTTTCGCCGCGGGCGAGGCAGCGGGCTTCGGCGGCGGCGGCTACCACGGCTATAACGCGCTGGAAGGCACCTTCCTGGGCGGTTGCATCTTCTCGGGGCGGCGTGTGGGCCGGTCGGAGGCGCTATAGCCCCAGCTCGCGCCCCAGATCCTTGGCCGTCCAAACGCGGCGCCCGCCGGCCTCGGCCGCATGGATCAGACGGACCAGCGTCGCGTTTCGTGGCGCGGCTCTGTCAGGTGCATCGGCCAAGGCCACGATCTCCCCGTTGAGAATGTCGATCTCGGTGGGCCGCCCGGTCTCCAGATCTGCGGCCATGGATGTTATCGAATTGGGATCGATCTTCTGCAGCGGCAACAGGGTGCGGGTGAAGACCGCATCGGGCAGGGCCAGCAACCGCACCGCCAGACGGGGTGGGATCGGCCCCGCCCGGATCCAAGGGACGTTGGCCGCGTCATAGACCCCCATCGCCTCGTCCAGCACGGCGGCGTAGATGCGCCGCCAGGCCCGGTGCGACAGCATCTCGCGCAGCCCAAGCCCGGACAGCGCGTTGATCGGGTTGATGAGGTTCAAGAGCAGCTTGCCGTATTGCAGCGGCACCATGTCGGATCGGAGGATCGTTTCCCGCCCGGCCAGCCCCTGCGTGACCGCCGTATCTTCGACAGCCACGACACCCGCGCTGGATCGATGCAAATGGGCGGGGCCACGCCAGACAACGTTGAAGGGCACCATACCGGCCAGGACCTCGCGCGCCGGGAAGGCGGCCTTCAGATCGCGCACCGGGGCCAGGCCGTTGAGCAGGCACAGGATCGGCGTCTCGGGCTGCGCTTGGGCGTGGATCTCCGCGATCGCCCCCTCCAGCGACGTCGCTTTCACGGCCAGCGCGATCAAATCGCAATCGCCCAGCGCCTCCGGGCCTGCGAAGGTCAGGGCATCAGCAGGGAGGTGCCGCTCGACCCCGTCGCCACTCAGCCGCAAGCCATCCGCTCGAAGCGGCGCCAACCGCTCGGCCCGGCCGATCAGCGCAGCCCCCCAATCCGCACCGACCCAGAGACCGATGGCCCCGGCCCCGAGCATCGCCACGCGGGGCTTGGGCGGGCTCACACCACCCCGATCTCGGACAAGGCCACCGACAGGGCGGGCGGCAGATCCGCCTCGGCCACGCTCGCCGGGTCCAGATCGGCGGGCGCGTCTTCCATGGACAGATAGCGCCAGCCCTGGAACGGGCGCTTCGGGGACGGGACCACCGGGATCGGCCCGGGCTCCAAGACGATGCCGCAGCGCGGGATACCGTCGGCGCGGCGCACCTCGTCCAGCCGCAGGATCCGCTGGCGGCACAGAAGCACACCCTTCACCACCCAGTAGATCGACCCACCGTCCAGAAGCTCGGCCTCGCGCTTGGGCCACATCCGGGTCACATGGCGCGGCTGGCCGTCCGGCCCCTTGGCCCGCGCGGTGCGCTGCCATTTCGCGATACCGTCGATGGTGTCGGACCCGACGCTCAGCTTGATGAGATTTACCGCCATGTGATGACTCCCGCGCGCCCTCACCGTATATCTAGAGGTCCGCGCCGCCGACGCAACCAGCCCTAGAGGTTCCCGATGTCCGCCTTCGCCGCCCCGATCGCCGAACAGATATGGGACATGAAGTACCGTCTGAAGGCGGCCGACGGGACCGCGATAGATGAAACGATAGACCACACCTGGTCCCGAATCGCTCGCGCACTTGCCGCAGTGGAGGACGACCCCACCACGTGGGAGGCCCGCTTCGGCGAGGCCCTGCGCGACTTTCGCTTCCTGCCCGCGGGCCGCATCGTTGCGGGGGCGGGCACGGATCGTGCCGTGACCCTCTTCAACTGCTTCGTCATGGGCACGATCGAGGACAGCATGTCCGGCATCTTCGGCGGCCTGCGCGAAGCGGCGCTGACGCTGCAGCAGGGCGGCGGCATCGGCTACGACTTCTCGACCATCCGGCCCAAGGGCGCCCCAGTGGCGGGCGTGGCCGCCGATGCATCCGGCCCTCTCAGCTTTATGGATGTCTGGGACGCGATGTGCCGCACCATCATGTCGGCCGGATCCCGTCGGGGCGCGATGATGGCCACGCTGCGCTGCGACCACCCCGATATCGAGGCCTTCGTCGCCGCCAAGTCCGACCCGGCGCGGCTGCGGATGTTCAACCTCTCGGTTCTGGTGACCGACCCGTTCATGGAGGCCGTGGCAGCCGATGCCGACTGGCCCCTGATCTTCGGCGGCACGACCTTCCGCACGATCCGCGCCCGCGATCTCTGGGACGGGATCATGCGCGCGACCTATGATTACGCCGAGCCGGGCGTGATCTTCATCGACCGCATCAACGCGCAGAACAACCTCGCCTATGCCGAGACGATCAGCGCCACCAATCCCTGCGGCGAACAGCCCCTGCCGCCCTATGGCGCCTGCCTCCTGGGCTCAGTCAATCTGGCCCGGCTGGTTCGCGACCCCTTCACGCCGGAAGCCCGGATCGACGCGGAAGAACTGGACCACCTCACCGCCGACGCCATCCGGATGATGGACAATGTGGTCGATGCCTCGCGCTTCCCCCTTCCCCAGCAGGCCGAAGAGGCGCGGGCCAAGCGTCGCATCGGCCTGGGCGTCACCGGTCTGGCCGACGCGCTGGCCATGACTGGCCTGCGCTACGGGTCCGAGGACGCGGCAAAGGCGACCGGCGATTGGCTGCAACGGATCGCCAATTCCGCCTATCTGACCTCCGCCAAGCTCGCCGCGGAGAAGGGCGCCTTCCCCCTTTACGACCGCGACGCGATCTTGGCCGCCCCCATGGTTCAAAAGCTCGATCCAGAGGTGCAGGCCGCCATCGCCGATCACGGCCTGCGCAACGCGCTTCTGACCTCCATCGCGCCCACCGGCACGATCAGCCTGCTGGCGGGCAATGTCAGTTCCGGGATCGAGCCAATCTTCGCACACAGCTACACCCGCAAGGTCCTCCAACCCGACGGCACCCGCACCGAGGAGACCGTCGAGGATTACGCCGTCGCGCTCTGGCGCCAGCTCCACGGTGACGCGCCCCTGCCCAAGCACATGGTCAGCGTGGCCGATCTGGCCCCCGGGGACCACGTGCGGATGCAGGCGGCGGCGCAGGATTGGGTCGACAGCTCCATCTCCAAGACGATCAACGTGCCCGCCGATATCGGCTTCGACGCCTTCAAGGACGTCTATCTCCAGGCGTGGAAGACCGGCTGCAAGGGCTGCACCACCTACCGGCCCAACGCGATCACCGGCTCCGTCCTCTCAACCGAGACGGCCAAATCCGAGGAGACCGCCAACGTCGTCACCATGTTCGAGCCATTGGACCGCCCCACCCAGCTTCCCGGCGAGACCTACAAGATCCGCTGGCCCGCCAGCGAGCACGCGCTCTACATCACCATCAACGACATCGAAATCGACGGCCGCCGCCGCCCCTTCGAGATCTTCGTGAACTCCAAGAACATGGAGCATTTTGCGTGGACCGTGGCGCTCACCCGCATGATCAGCGCCGTCTTCCGGCGCGGCGGCGACGTGTCCTTCGTGGTGGAGGAGCTGAAGGCCGTCTTCGACCCCCGCGGCGGCGCCTGGGTCCAGGGCAAATACGTCCCCTCGATCCTGGCGGCCATCGGCGGCGTTATCGAACGCCACATGGTCGCCATCGGCTTCCTGTCTGGCGAGGGGCTGGGGTTGAAGGTCGATCCCGTCGGTCCCGAAGCCGGAACGCCCCCCGGCCCCGCCTGCCCGAATTGCGGATCGTTCGAAGTCCACATGGCGGAAGGCTGCGCGACCTGCGCGAATTGCGGCTTCTCAAAGTGTGGGTGACGCTGTCGCGCTCGGCGCGCGGGGTTCGTCCACTACCGAAACCGAACCTGAAACCCGCTCCTGCGGCGGCGCCCGCCGATCCGAACGCGGATCGGCAGAAGCACCTCGGGCACGCCGAAGACCATCAAGACACCCTGCAGCATGACCAGACCGCCCAGAATCTGCCCGAAGCGACCGATCCAGCTTCCACGGCCGATCATGCGATCGCTCCGCATCTCGCCGCTTTCCGCGTCATAGCGACCGGACACGATATCGCCAGTTTCATGGGGTGCGGGCCACATCCAGATGTTTCCCGAATATTCGGGTCGCGGCCTCATATCCGTATCCAGCCCGAAGACCGGGCGATACATGATCCCGCCATCCGGGTCCCGCTTGTCGTGCATGTCCAGCACGATCAACTGGGCCGGTTCCGACCGCTTCACGAACCCTTGGCTGCTTCCGACGAAAACCGTCCCGACCAGGGCGAACAACGCGCCGACCAGAAGGTATTTGAAAGCCGTCCACCACATTCGCTTCGCAATCCCTTCCAACTGGCCCGAATGGGCCGTCCGAAACAGCTCTGACGGTCAATCCGATCTTTCCGGGTCATCATCGGGGCAAATTGTGGACCGCAACCGATGCGGGGAGAGGGCATGTTCGGCCCGACAAGCAGCCAACGTCGACATTCGCGTCAAGTCAGCAATGATGGCGGAGGCAGGTCATAGCCAACGGCCGTCCGCTTCTGCTTTCCCAACTTGCCCCACACCGTACCCCCGCATACCCCTAACCCAACCGCCGACTCGGAGCCTCGCCCATGCCCCCCAGCGACAAGCGCATCCTCGTGACCGGCGGGGCCGGGTTTTTGGGCAGCCATCTCTGCGAGCGCCTGCTGGACCAGGGCCATGACGTGCTCTGTGCCGACAATTACTTCACCGGGCGGCGCTCCAACATCGCGCACCTGCTCGGCCATCCGAACTTCGAGGCGCTGCGCCACGACGTGACCTTCCCGCTCTATGTGGAGGTGGACGAGATCTACAACCTCGCCTGCCCCGCCTCGCCCATCCATTATCAGCACGATCCAGTGCAGACGACCAAGACCAGCGTCCATGGCGCCATCAACATGCTGGGCCTGGCCAAAAGATGCCGCGCCAAGATCCTCCAGGCCTCCACCTCCGAGGTCTATGGCGACCCCGATCAGCATCCCCAGACCGAAAGCTACTGGGGCAACGTGAACCCCATCGGCCCCCGCGCCTGCTATGACGAAGGCAAGCGCTGTGCCGAGACGCTGTTCTTCGACTACCACATGCAGCATGACCTGCGGATCAAGGTCGTGCGCATCTTCAACACCTACGGCCCGCGAATGCACCCGGATGACGGGCGCGTCGTGTCGAATTTCATCCTGCAGGCCCTGCGCGGCGAAGACATCACCATCCATGGCGACGGCGACCAGACCCGCGCCTTCTGCTACGTGGACGACCTCGTCGACGGGCTGATCCGCATGATGGAGACCGGGGATGATGTGACCGGCCCCGTCAACCTGGGCAACCCGGCCGAGATGACGATCCGCGAGTTGGCCGAGGCGGTTTTGCGCCTGACCGCCTCCACGTCCGAACTGGTGCGCAAACCAGCCGCCCAGGACGACCCGCGCCAGCGCAAGCCCGACATCACGCTGGCAGGCGATTTGCTAGGCTGGTCCCCGCAAGTGACGCTGGAAGACGGGCTCACCCGCACCATCGACTATTTCCGCGCGATGGCCTGACCCTCCTCCCGCAGCAGCAGGATCAGCGCCGCAACCGTCAGCGCCACGCCCGGCAGGATCGCCAGTGGCGGCGCTGCACCGCCCAGCGTCAGCACCCAGAGCGCGACCCAGGACGGCACCAGATAGGTATAGGCCATGACCTTGGCCGAGGGCAGACGCAGGGAGGCGAATTGCAGCAGCGTGAAGGTCGCCGCCGACGCAAAGAGGGCCGTGTATCCGATGGCGATCCAGACCCGCCCCGGTAGCGCCCACCACGCCGTCGCGCGGATCGCGGGCGCGCCCACCACCGTCACCACCAGGGCCGCTGCCACCAGCGTCCCGAAGGTGAAGGCCAGCGCCGTCTCGCCCCGGTTCAGCCGCCGCACCATCGGCGTATAAAGCGCATGCGCTGCGCAGCCCACGAAATAGATCGCCTCGCCCCGCCCCACCTCCAGCCGCAGCAAAGCCGCCAGATCCGCGCGAAAGATCACCCAACGCGCCCCTGCGCCTCCCAGGGCCAGCGCGACGGCGATCCGCACGGTCGTGACCTGCCGCAACAGCAGCCAGCCGAACAGTGCTGCCATGGGCGGCGTCAGCGTGAAGACTGCGGCGGCCGAGACCGGCGCAGCCGTTTTCAGCCCCTCGAACATCAGCACGAAATAGACCGCGAAGACGCCACCCAGCACCAGATACCGCCAAGGGGCGGCCCCGGCGCCCGCCGCACCGCCCCGCCAAAGCAACGCCAGACCCAGCACCAGGGCCGCCAGCCAGAACCGTGCCGCGTTCAGGGCGATGGGCGCAATATCATTCGCGACCCAAGCGCCCAGCGGAAATGACCCGGCCACCAGGGCCGAGAAGAGCAGCATCGCGGCATGGCCGCGGGTCGCGTCGCTCACAATTCAGGCCAGCGTTTCGCCCAATCCTTCAGGAACCCGGTCAAGGTCTGCACCTTCGCCGTGCGGTGCAGATCCACATGCGTGACCAGCCAGAGCTGGCTGTTCCACTCCTCCCGCGGCCCGAAGACCTGGACCGAATCCTCGCTGCCTTCCTCGTTCCAGGTTGTCGAGAACCCGATGCCGAGCCCCGCCAGCATGGCCGGGCGCGCCGCCGTGATCTGATTGACCTTGTAGCAGATATTCCCGTCCGGGATGTTCTCCTTCAACCAACGGAAGAAGGGCGCGCGCGGCGTGTCTTCCGCCGAGCCGATGAAGATGTGATCGCCCACATCCTCCAGGCTTTCCGGGCGCCCATGTCGCGCGATGTAGTCCTTGGACGCATAAAGCGCGAAGCCCTGATTGTAGAATTTCTGGACGACATTGTCGGGCTGGTCTGGCGCCGTGCCCGCCCGGATCGCCACATGGGCCTCGCCATATTCCAGCCGGAACACCCGCTCATCGGTCAGAAACTTGATGGCGACGTCCGGATGCGCCTCGCGAAAGGCGGCCAAGGCCGGCGTCAGAAGCGGCGCCAAGACAGCCAGGGAGGTGATGATCAATTCGCCCGTCACGCTGTCGCCGCGACCCCGGATCCGGTTTGCCAATTGGCCCAGCTGATCGTCGGTATTCTTGGCGACTTTCAGCAGGTCCTGCCCGGCCTCGGTGGGCGTATAACCCCTTGCGTGACGCTGAAAAAGTTTGGTGCCGAGCTTCCCTTCAAGACTGTCCACATGCCGGATGACGGTCGCATGGTGCACGCCGAGGGCCTGGGCTGCACCGGACACGGTGCCCAGCCGCGCCACCTGATAGGCCGTCCGTACCTCGTCCCAATCGTCGAAAGCCATCTGTGCGCCTCGTATCGTCTTGTTGGGGCGATGCTAGGATATGGTGCGGCGACCATCCAGCGTTTTAGCACAAAATGGAAACATTACGGCCCGTATTAACGCTGATTGAGCCGTGATCCCGCCCAGAAGTCCTGTCATTCAAACCGCGACAGGGATTAAAGGATTTGTATTATGCCGTTCGCCACCTTCTTGATCGAGGAAACCGGCGCCGTTACCGTCGATTGGGTCGTGATCTCCGCCATCGCGCTGGGTCTGACCCTGGCCGCCACGGGCTTCCTGTCCGTCAGCACCGGCCAGTCCGTGAACGCCCTCTTCACAACCATCGATGAGAACGATTTCGACAACACCGTAGAGGTCGTGTCGAGCTGGGGCCTCTAGAACCGGCGACACGGCAAGACTGCGAATGACGGCGTGGGACGACGGTCTCGCGCCATTTTGCGTTTTCTGGACTGCGCTCCGCGACCGGCCAAACACGTCATTTGTGCACAGAAGCTGTGTGCCTGCCCATCTTACCGAACTCAGCGCACCGGCTATCTTCGGCGGCATCAACCCAATTGGAGACCCGCCATGTCCATCCTCCGTATTGATGCCTCCGCCCGCGACGAGGGCTCCGTGACCCGCGACCTTCTCGACAAGATCGAAACCCGGCTGGGCGGCGAGGTCACGCGCCGCGACCTGGGCGGCGAAGCGCTCCCCCAGATCACCGGCACCTGGGTCGGGGCAAACTTTACGCCCGACGACACCCGCACCGAAGACCAGCGCAGCGCGCTTGCCCTCTCGGACAGCCTCGTCGCCGAATTGAAGGCCGCGGACACGATCCTGATCGGCCTGCCCGTCTACAACTTCTCCGTCCCGGCCAGCCTTAAGGCTTGGATCGATCTCGTCGCCCGCTTGGGCATCACGTTCAAATATACCCCCGAAGGCCCCGTCGGCCTGTTGGAGGGGAAACGCGCCATCGTCGCCGTCGCCTCGGGCGGGACAAAGGTCGGCTCAGAGATCGACTTCGCCACACCCTATATGCGGCACATCCTTGGCTTCATCGGCATCCATGACGTCACCTTCGTGACGGCCGACGCTCTCATGGCCGATGCCGAGGCGGCACAGGAAAAAGCGGCGCGCCAGATCGACGCCTTGGCCGCCTGACCAACCAGCGCCCCGGGGCACATCCGGGGCGCACTTCTCCATGACCGCGTTCAGCCGTCCTACGGCGTGTGGCAATCACGGTGCCGCCGGCGCCGCGCCACGGCTCTACATCCGCCGTGTGCCTCGTTTCCCGCCACTTTTCTAGGCTTCGCGGGAAACAACCGCACAAAGATGCGGAACGGAGGTAAGGTAATGTTTTCTAGAAAGATTTTGGATGGCCGGACCGACCTGCTAACTTTTTAGGTTTCAGCCGATCGACAGAAGGACGCGATTCCGGCGGCGACAGCGAATGTGTCGGCATGGTCTTGCCGATATTGGGGTAGTGATGACTTTCGGTTCGCCACGACCAACCGTTCTGCCGTCTGCTCATGGTCGCACAATCAAGGATCGAGAGATGAAATCTGCTATCATCGCATTTGCGCTGGGTCTAAGCACGG
Source organism: Pseudomonadota bacterium (assembly GCA_039199335.1). GTDB lineage: Bacteria > Pseudomonadota > Alphaproteobacteria > Rhodobacterales > Rhodobacteraceae > Jannaschia. The sequence continues at coordinate 107,130 of JBCCSY010000007.1, read as the reverse complement.
TTTTGAGCCTGCTCCCGGCTGGCGCTTCCGCAGCCACCTTCTCATTTGATGCCGTCGTGACCGAAGCGCCGGTACCACCGAATGCCCGCACGTCCTTCCCACCTCTGGGTGCGACAGGAACGATCAACATAACAATCGATGGGCCTCTCGATCAAAGGCTCGATGAAACAGGCCCGATTTTCTTCAATTCTTTCGCCGATGTTCCGGGCTTTATCCAGACGCTCTTCCGCGTCAGGAAAACCATGGCCGTCTCTGTTACGCAAACGGCCGCCTTCTTCAGCAACTTCTCCAAGGTCCGACTAGATGTTCCGTCGACATTCGACGGCTTTCGAACGGACCTGAATAGCGTGGTCGTGACCTTCGCCACCCCTCTACCTGTCGCGCCAGTGACGGTCGGAGACCTCGTCGATGCGATCTCTCTTCCAGGCGCTCAAGTCGTTGCGAGCTTGGACAAGCAGAACAGCGAGACGTTCGAGTTCTTCTTCACGGAGTTAAGCTCTCAACCCGCGCCTATCCCTCTTCCCGCTGCCGGTTGGCTCCTGCTTGGCGGTATAGGCCTCCTCGGGTTCGGGGCACAGCGCAGCCGCTAGGAGGAGGTTTCGCGGGCCGATCCTGAAATTCGGGTGACCGACCCACACGTCCCGCTAACGGACAGCACATGGAAGAATTCCGTCTGCTAAGCGGGCGACTGGAACGGCCTGAGGAACTCCAAGACAGCGGCTTAAAAACGGCTGCATCTATTCTCGAGGACGTCCAAGCTGTCGTGGGTAGCTGTCTGCCATCCGGCTGGCAGGCCCATACCGGCGAGCTAGACGATGTTTTCCACAATACGACGGCCCAGCTTCGCGTCCTCCCGTCCGCGGCTTGACTTCACCGCGCCTGCCCAGTAACGCCCGCCCCATCTCCGGAAGGCTTATCCTTCCGGTCCCCGCATGAGGGGATCGCCCTCCGCCAGCGCGTCGCGCCCGCGGGGGCGCTTCCGCATTCGGGTTGTGTATTGGGCCGTCCGTTCCGACATTCGGGGCGAACAAGTCAGGAGAGAGCGATGTTCGAGAGCCTATCCGAACGCCTTGGCGGCGTCTTCGACCGCCTCACCAAGCAGGGCGCCCTGTCCGAAGACGACGTCCGAACCGCCATGCGCGAGGTCCGCGTGGCATTGCTGGAGGCCGACGTCTCCCTGCCCGTGGCCCGCGACTTCGTGAAGAAGGTCACCGCCAAGGCCACCGGCGCCGCCGTCACCAAGTCCATCACGCCCGGCCAGCAGGTCATCAAGATCGTCCATGACGAGCTGGTCGCGGTCCTGAAGGGCGACGAAGACCCCGGTGTCCTCAAGGTCGACAACCCGCCCGCCCCGGTCCTCATGGTCGGCCTGCAGGGCGGCGGCAAGACAACCACGACGGCGAAGATCGCGAAGCGCCTGAAGGATCGCGATGGCAAGCGCGTCCTCATGGCCTCCCTCGACGTGAACCGTCCGGCGGCCATGGAGCAACTGGCGATCCTCGGCGCCCAGATCGGCGTCGACACCCTCCCCATCGTCCCTGGCCAGCGCCCCGTGGACATCGCCAAGCGCGCCAAGACGCAAGCCGCGCTCGGCGGCTACGACGTCTACTTCCTGGACACTGCCGGCCGCCTCCAGATCGACCAGGTCCTGATGGACGAGGTGCAGCAGGTGCGCGACGTGGTCGAGCCGCGCGAAACCATGCTCGTGGTGGACGGCCTGACGGGCCAGGTCGCCGTGGAAGTGGCCGAAGAATTCGACGCCAAGGTCGGCGTCACCGGCGTGGTCCTGACCCGGATGGATGGCGATGGCCGCGGTGGTGCGGCGCTGTCGATGCGCGCCGTCACCGGCAAGCCCATCCGCTTCGTCGGCCTGGGCGAGAAGATGGACGCGCTCGAAACTTTCGAGCCGGACCGCATCGCGGGCCGCATCCTGGGCATGGGCGACATCGTCGCCCTGGTCGAAAAGGCTCAGGAGACCATGGAGCTTGAGGCCACGGAGCGCATGATGAAGCGCTTCCAGAAGGGCCTCTTCAACATGAACGACCTCAAGGGCCAGCTTCAGCAGATGCAGAAGATGGGCGGGATGGAAGGCGTCATGGGCATGATGCCCGGCATGGGCAAGATGGCCAAGCAGATGGACAAGGCCGGTCTCGACGACAGCATCCTCAAGCGCCAGATGGCCCTGATCGACTCCATGACCAAGAAGGAGCGGGCCAATCCCCAGATCCTTCAGGCCAGCCGCAAGAAACGCATCGCCGCCGGTGCCGGCCTCCAGGTCAGCGAGTTGAACCAGCTTCTCAAGATGCACCGCCAGATGGCGGACATGATGAAGAAGATGGGCAAGGGCGGCATGCTCAAGAAGGCCATGGCCATGATGGGCAAGGGCGGCATGCCCGACCCGTCGAGCATGGACCCAGCCGCACTGGAAGCCGCCTCCAAGCAACTGGGCAATATGGGCGGCATGGGCGGAATGCCCGGCCTGCCCAAGGGCATGACCCTGCCCGGCGGCTTCGGGGGCCTGAAGAAGAAGTGACCGATCCCGTGGCCCATATCCCCACGCTCACGACCGAGCGTCTGACCCTGCGCGCCCCCCGCGCAGAGGATGTGGGTCCGTTCGCGGCCTTCTACGGCTCCGATGCGGCCCGTTTCGTGGGCGGTCCATTGGCCGAATGGGAAGTCTGGCGTTACCTGGCCGAGGTGGTCGGGCACTGGGCCTTCCGCGGCTTCGGCCGTTGGATCGTCACCCGCGCGGGCGACGATACGGCCATCGGCCTGATCGGCCTGCACCATCCGCTCGATTGGCCGGAACCCGAGATCGGCTGGATGCTCTGGGCCACCGGCCAGGGCTACGGGACGGAGGCCGCCCTGGCCGCGCGCGACTGGGCCTATGGACCCGGCGGCATGACCACGCTGATATCCTCAATCGACCCCGGCAACGCGGCTTCCATCTCCCTGGCCGAGCGCATGGGCGCCAAGCCGGACGGCGCGTTCACCCATCCGAAATACGGCGAACTGGGCCTCTGGCGCCATCCCGGCCCTTCGGAGGCGGCGGCATGACCGACCCGCGCTGCACCCGACCGCCGACCGGCGCCGCCGCAGAAACGGCCGCGCGCTTCGCCGCCCTCGTGCCCGTTCTCGAAGGGCCACGCCTCCGCCTGCGCGCGCCATCCGTCGGCGATCTGCCCGCATGGCAGCGCATCTATGCCGCACCCGAAGCGAAGCACTTCGGAGGACCGTGGGGCGCGGAAGAGGCCTGGGAGGAGTTCGCCTATTACACCGGCGACTGGATCCTCTATGGCCACGGCCTTTGGTCGGTGGAGCGTCTCTCGGACACTGTCCTGCTGGGTTTCATCCATCTGGGCCTCGAATGGAGCGACCCGGAGCCCGAACTGGGCTGGATGTTCCTGCCCGAGCATCGCGGCCAGGGCTACGCGACCGAGGCGGCGGGGCTGGCCAGCGCCCACGGCGCCGCCCTGCTGGGCGACGGGGCCTTCGTTTCCTACATCGCCGCGGGCAATGCGCCGTCCAACGCCCTGGCCGCCCGCCTCGGCGCCCGGCGCGATACGGCGGCCGAGACCGCCATTGGCGCAACCGACCTCCATGTCTGGCGCCACGGAGCCCGACCATGATCACCTGTACCGTGCGATACGAGATCGACCCCGACAAGCTGGCCGATTTCGAAACCTACGCCCGCTTCTGGATCGCCAAGGTCCCCGAACTGGGCGGCACCCATCATGGCTACCACCTGCCCCATGAGGGGCCGAACGACGTCGCCTATTGCCACTTCTCCTTCCCCAGCCTGGCCGCCTACGAGGCTTACCGCGAGACGATGTGGGCCGATGCCGAGTGCCAGCGCGCCTACGCTTTCGCCCAGCGAACGAAGTGCATCCGCCGCTACGACCGCTCTTTCACGCGTCCCGTCCTCGATGGCGCCAGCGCCGAGCAGTTGGGCCTATGATCGCCCTTGCCCCCACACCCACGCTCCGGACCGAGCGCCTGACCCTCCGCGCGCCCCAGGGCGAGGATTGGCCCGCATGGAAGGCGTTCTGCACCTCGGACCGCGCCCATTTCATCCGCCCCGATGACAGCCCGCGCACGGCGTGGCGCGCCTTTGGCCATGTCATCGGGCATTGGGCCATGCGCGGCTTTGGCAGTTTCGTCTTCTACCGCCACGACGACCCGACGCCCATCGGCATGTCCGGCCCATGGTTCCCCGAGGGCTGGCCCGAGACCGAGATCGGCTGGACGATCTGGTCCCCCGAATGCGAAGGCCAAGGCTATGCCGCCGAGGCCGCGACCGCCGCCCTCGCCTTCGCCCGCGACACGCTGAACTGGCAAAGCGACGTCAGTTATGTCCATCCCGACAACCACCGCTCCGCCGCCCTGGCCGCGCGCTTGGGCGCCACGCCGGATCCGGAGGCCACCGCCCCCGGCGAGGACGATCTGGTCTACCGCCATTGGGGGCCCGCATGATCCCGACGCTCACCACCGACCGCTTGACCCTTCGCGCCCCCGAAACCCGCGACCACGGGGCTTATGCCGCCTTCTACGCCTCCGACCGCTCCGCAATCATCGGCGGCCCGTTGGACCAGACGGCGGCCTGGAAGATTCTGACGAACGATGTCGGCCACTGGCACCTGCGCGGCTTCGGCTGGTGGAGCCTGGATGACGGCACCGGCTGCGTCGGCTCCTGCGGCTTCCACCTGCCCGCAGGCCGCCCGGCCGTGGAACTGGGCTGGTCGCTCTTCTCCGGCACCGGAAAGGGCTACGCCACCGAAGCCGCCCGCGCCGCGCTCGACTGGGCCCGCACCGCCGAACAGGCGCGCGACTGGGACCGCATAGTTAGCCATATCGACCGCAGCAACCTCGCCTCCCAGAAGGTCGCCGCCCGCCTCGGCGCCCATGACACGGGCAAGGCCCCGGCCCATGACCCCGCCTGCACCATCTGGGAGCATCCCAGATGATCCCCACCCTGACCACCGAACGCCTGACGCTGCGCGCGCCACGCCTTACCGACTTCGAGGCCCATGCGGAGTTTCGCGCCTCCGACCGCGCGTCTTTCGTCGGTGGCCCCGACGACCGCGCGCGTGCCTGGTCCCATTTCACCGGCCTCGCCGGGCAATGGCTCCTGCGGGGGTATGGCCGCTGGGTCGTGGCCGACCGGGACAGCGACGCGCCCCTGGGCGTGGTCGGCCTGCACCATCCCGACGATTGGCCGGAACCGGAACTCGCTTGGTCGGTCTACGAGACGGGCGAGGGCCGCGGATTGGCACAGGAGGCGGCACTGGCCGCCCGCGATTACGCCTATGCCACCCTCGGCTGGTCCACCCTGATCAGCTTCGTGGACCCGGCCAATGCCCGCTCCCTGGCCCTGGCCGAACGTCTCGGCTGCCGCGCGGACGGCATCTACGATCATCCGCGCTTCGGTCCGTTCCATGTCATGCGCCATCCCGGCCCGCCTCATCTTGCCGAAAATACCTCTGATAGGCCGCGCCAGGACATGCCCGGCGCCGACACCGCCGCGGAGAGGACGATCCGATGACCGGCACCGCCATCCCCGTCCTTGAGACGCGCCGCCTGATCCTGCGCGCGCCCGAGCCGCAGGATTACCCCGATTTCAAGGCCACCTTCGCCTCCTACCGCTCCCGCTTCATGGGCGGGCCGCTCAACGCCTACGAGGCATGGATGCTCTACGCCGCCGAGATCGGCCATTGGGAGATCCGCGGCTTCGGCATGTGGATGATCCATGCCCGGGATGATGACCGGACGCTAGGAATGGCCGGCGGCTGGCAGCCGGCGGGCTGGCCGGAGCGGGAGCTGGCCTGGATCATCTGGCCCCAGGCCGCGGGGCAAGGCTACGCGCTCGAAGCCACGGATGCCGTCCGAAGCTACCTCTACGCACAGGGTTGGGACAGCGCCGTCAGCTATGTGGACCCGAAGCACCTCGATTCGGTCCGGCTGTGCGAACGCCTCGGCGCCACACGCGACCCGGACGCCCAGACCATCGACGGCAACGATGTGGTCTATCGCCATCCCGCGCCAGCGGCACTCCGGGATACGCGCCTGGCCTGGGCCATCGCGCGCGAGATCGAGCATTACGCCAACCCCACCCTCAGACCGGAGGGGATGCCCGTTGACTAACGCTTGCCCCACATATGTGACCGTGCTCCGGCCTCGACGCCACGCCGCAGCTTTCCCGCAAAAATTGATGGCCAGCGCGACTGATGCGCCACGCGGCCTTGACCTCGCCGCCACTCTGACCGTCGGCCATCGGGCGGCACCGGACGTCTGCACGGGGGGTGTACGGGGGGTGTACAGCGGGTGCCGTGAACGGATGGGGGGAAAACCATGACCGAATCGACACGCGCCGCGTCCCTCCTGAAGGAACACCGCGCCTCCATCGACCGCCTCGACGCCGTCCTCGTCTACACCCTGGCCGAACGCTTCGCGCATACCCAGGCCGTGGGCAGGCTCAAGGCTGAACACACCCTTCCCCCGTCCGACCCGACGCGGGAAGCGCAGCAGATCGCCAGGTTGGAAGGCCTGGCGCTGGAGGCCGGGCTCGACCCGGACTTCGCCAAGAAATTCCTCGCCTTCATCATCGAGGAAGTCATCCGTCACCATCGGACACACCAATCGTAGGGTGGGCATCACCATGCCCACCATACCCCTGCCAAAAAGAGGAAATCCCCATGGCAATGAAGATCAGACTCGCCCGCGGCGGCTCCAAGAAGCGCCCCTTCTACCGGATCGTGGCCGCCGATAGCCGCATGGCCCGCGACGGCCGCTTCATCGAGAAGCTGGGCACCTACAACCCGCTCCTGCCCAAAGACAGCGAGGAGCGCGTGAAGATGGATATGGAGCGCGTCCAGTACTGGCTGGCCCAGGGCGCCCAGCCCACCGACCGCGTGGCCCGCTTCCTGGAAGCCGCCGACGTGATGCCCAAGAAAGAGCGCGCCAACATGAAGAAGGCGGAGCCGGGCAAGAAGGCAGTCGAACGCCTGAAGGAAAAGGCCGACAAGGCAGCCGCCGCCGTGGCCGCCGCCGCCGAAAGCGCCAAGGACACTGCTGAGTCTGCGGCCGAAGCCGTGGCCGATGCCGCCAGCGATGCGGTCGACGCCGTCACAGGCAACGAAGAAGAAAAGAGCGAAAGCTGAGCTTATCGGAGCCTGCGGCCCGGAGAGGACTTGACCGGGCCGCCGCTCCACCTCAGCGTTTGGCACCATCGCCCGCATGCCCCATCCACGAGACTTTCCATGAAGGACCATGTCTGCCTCGGCGCCATCACCGGCAGCTACGGCGTGCGGGGCGAAGCACGGGTCAAGAGTTTCTGCGCCGACCCGTCCGCCATCGGAGACTACGGCCCGCTCATCGACGATGAGGGCCGGACCTACGGGCTGACCGTGATCCGCCCGGTCAAGGGCGGCTATGCCGTCCGCCTGTCGGGCGTTCCCCATAAAGAGGCCGCCGATGCCCTGCGCGGCCAACGTCTCTGGGCCCCGCGCACGGCTTTGCCCGATCTGCCCGACGACGAGTTCTACCATTCCGATCTGATCGGCCTGATCGCCTTCGATACCGGCGGCGCCGAGCTGGGCCGCGTCCACGCCGTGCATGACCATGGTGCAGGAGACCTGTTGGAAATTCGTCCCCATGGTGGCCAGACGACACTGGTCCCGTTCACCAAGGCCATTGTTCCGACCGTCGACCTCGCGACGCGGCGTCTCGTGGTCGATCCGCCCGAGGGCCTCTTCCCAGGGGAGGAGACGGCGCCCTCAGACCCCTAGCCGCGCCGCCATCCGCGAGATGCCGGCCCAGCGCCGCGCCTGCGTGAGAGACCGCCGCCACGGTTGCGCCGGGACCGACATCCAGAGCCGGAGGAGATCGACTACGATCAGATGATCCAGCGCCGTCGTGTCGCGCCAGCGCCCACCATATCCCGCCAGAAGGGCCGCCCGCGCGGCTTCAGGTGTCTCCACGGCATCGCCATCCACGGGACCGAAGAATGTCTCATGCCGCACCAGAATGCGGGCCAGATCGACAGCCGGGTTCCGAAGAGCCGTCGTCCCGAAATCGATCCCCCAGACATGGTCAAGGTCCAGGATCAGGTTCCGAAGGTTCAGATCGCCATGGATCTGGGTGCGGGTGCATTTGACACCCTCAGCCGCCTCCACCATGCGCATCGCCTGCACGCGCAAGGCGTCAAACCGCTCCGTGTCCGATGGTTTGACAGACCCGGCCTCGATCTCTTCCCGCCATCGGGCGATCCGATCCAGCACCGGACGGGACCGGATGCGGCGGAATTGAACCGGGCCCGCACGGTGCAGATGCCCGGCCCAGCGCCCCGCCTGTGTCAAAATGGCCAAGCGCCCGGCGCCATCCGCCCCGGCCATCGCATCATGGGCTGTTCGCCCGGGCACGCGCTCCAAAAGCCAGGCACGCCGTTCCCGGTCGACGGCCAAAAGACGCGGCACGTGCAGACCCGCCGCATCGGCGAAGGCCGCCTCGGCCCTGCGGTGGGCCGTGATCTGGCTCTCTAGCCATACAGCACTTTCCATCGGCGCGTGTTTCAGGATCAGCGGCATCGGCCCGTCAAGCGGCAGCAGGACGCGGGTCTGCCCGTGCACCGTCCGCACGCGAACCGGCCCAGGCCGCCACTCAACCGCCGAAAGACCCGCACGCGTCGCCAGGGCGGGCCAGGCCGCATGGGCCGCCCGCGCCGCCCGTTCCTCCTGCGCCATGATCGACATGGGGCGACCCTGACACGATGTGACCCTCCCGAATAGGCGCGCGCTCGCACCGGGCCGCCCCCGGTCCGGGACCCATGAGTTGATCGCAGCCAGCGCTTCCGTCGGCGTCGCCGCCAAGATAGACCGCGCCCATGTCTACACCGCCTCGCTCCCACGGGACCAAGTCCATTCGCGCCTCTGCCCGTCCGCGCGACCTGATGGCAGAGCAGAGCCCTGTGGGCGCCTGGCGCGCGCGGGTCGTGACCCTGTTCCCAGAGGCCTTTCCGGGCATCCTGGGTCTCAGCCTCACCGGCGCCGCATTGGAGGCGGGCCTCTGGTCGCTGGAGGTGACGAACCTGCGCGATTTCGGCCTGACCAAGCACCGCAATGTCGATGCGCCCCCCGCAGGGGGCGGCGCGGGCCTGGTGCTGCGCCCCGATGTGGTGGGCGCCGCATTGGAGGCGGCGCGCGGCCCCGGCCCGATCCTCTATCTCTCGCCCCGTGGCCGCCCCTTCGACCAGGCCCGCGCACGGGCCCTGGCGGCCGGTCCAGGGGCCACGCTGCTTTGCGGTCGCTTCGAAGGGGTGGATCAGCGCGTCCTCGACCATTTCGCGGTCGAGGAGATCAGCTTGGGAGACTTCGTCCTGACGGGGGGGGAGATCGCCGCCCAGGCCCTGCTGGATGCGACGATCCGGCTGCTGCCCGGTGTGGTGGGCAACGCCGCCTCCCTGGAGGAGGAGAGCTTTGCCAACGGGCTGCTGGAGCATCCGCACTATACCAAACCGGCCGACTGGCAGGGACGCACGATCCCTCCCGTTCTGACGTCAGGCGACCATGGCAAGGTGGCCGCCTGGCGGCGCGAAGAGGCCGAGGCCCTGACGCGCGCGCGGCGCCCCGACCTTTGGGCGAAACGCAACGATTGACGTGGCGCGCAAGGCACCGCCGGGCGCTTACAGCCCTTGCACCACAGACTTCCCCACGCTAGAGCGGCGCGGAACGCATCGCCCCGGCCCACCGGGGCGCTCTGCGTTGGAAGACAAAGAATAGCCGTGCCGGTCCGGCACAGGACATCATCCGCGGGCAAACCGCGCGTATCATAGGAGGGTCCGATGGACCTGATCGCTCAGCTCGAGGCGGAACAAGTCGCCGCGCTCGGCCATGACATTCCCGACTTCAAGGCCGGCGACACCGTGCGCGTCGGCTTCAAGGTGACCGAGGGCACCCGCTCCCGCGTGCAGAACTACGAAGGTGTCTGCATTGCCCGCAAGAACGGCGAAGGCATCGCCGGATCGTTCACCATTCGCAAGATTTCCTTCGGCGAGGGCGTGGAGCGTGTCTTCCCGCTGCACTCGACCAACATCGACAGCATCACCGTCGTGCGCCGCGGCCGGGTGCGTCGCTCCAAGCTCTACTACCTCCGCACGCGCCGCGGTAAGTCCGCGCGGATCGCGGAACAGACCAACTACCGCGCGAAATCGACCAAAGGAGAGGCGTGATGAAGACCGACCTGCATCCCGACTATCACGTCATCGACGTCAAGCTGGTGGACGGCACCGTCGTCCAGATGCGTTCCACCTGGGGCGGTGAGGGCGATCAGCTGTCCCTCGACATCGACCCCAGCGTGCACCCGGCCTGGACGGGTGGCTCCAGCCGCCTGATGGATACCGGCGGACGCGTGTCGAAGTTCAAGAACAAGTATGCCGGTCTCGGCTTCTGAGCCCGGTCCACCCGTGATGCGACGCCGCCCTTCAGGGCGGCGTTCTTCGTTTTGGCCACGGGACGGCCAACTTTCCGCCGCGTCCGCCCGGATTCACGAATCATTCGCCTTAACAGGGCCGCATCCGATTTCTATAGTCGCGCAAAGACCGGGATTCAGGCAGTAATGGCGCATATCATCGTCTTCGGGAACGAGAAGGGCGGCTCTGGCAAGTCGACCTCCTGCATGCACACGGCCACGGCGCTGGTTCGGTCCGGCGCCCGGGTCGGCGCGCTGGACCTCGACCTGCGGCAGCGGACCTTCACGCGCTATCTCGACAATCGCGCCGAGTACGGCAAGCGGCACGGCGTCGCCCTGCCGACACCGAATGCGGTGGGCCTGCCGAAAGTGGATCGCAGCACCTTGGCCGAGAACGAGAATCCGTTCGACAAGTCGCTAAGTCTCGCCGTCTCGGAGTTGGAGCGGAACTGCGATTTCATCGTGATCGACTGCCCCGGCTCCCATACCCGCCTCAGCCAGGTGGCCCATTCCCTGGCCGATACCTTGGTCACGCCGCTCAACGACAGTTTCATCGATTTCGACCTGCTGGCGAAGATCGACCCGGACACAAACAAGATCCTCGGCCCGTCCGTCTATTCCGAGATGGTCTGGCATGCGCGCCAGCTGCGGGCCAAGGCCGGGCTGCAGCCCATCGACTGGATCGTCTTGCGCAACCGATTGGGCGCGCAGGAGATGCACAACAAGCGGAAGATGGGTCAGGCGTTGGAAGACTTGTCCAAGCGGATTGGCTTTCGCGTGGCACCGGGCTTCACCGAACGGGTCATTTTCCGGGAATTGTTTCCGCGCGGCATGACCTTGCTGGATCTCAAGGATATCGGGATCGCGAACCTCAATCTATCCAATGTGGCCGCACGACAAGAGGTGCGCGATCTGATCAAGTCGCTGAATTTACCCAGCGTGGAGCCCGCATTTTAGCGCGGACTTAACCAGAAACCGGGAAAACGCCCATCAGCCTGCACAGGAAAGCCACAAATCACCGGCTTTCTGGAGACAGAGTGGTTGAGGGGCCTGACACCCGTGAAGATCGAGACACAGATCCAGCCTGAGCTGTCCGTCACACGGGCTGAGCCGCGCATCGCGGTGCTTCTGCCTTGCAGGGACGAGGAAGTGGCCATTGGAGATACGGTCGCCGCGTTCCGCGCCGCCCTTCCCCAGGCCGAGATCCACGTCTACGACAACGCATCCACCGACCGCACATCCGATGTTGCCCGCGCCGCCGGTGCCATCGTCAGCCGGGAGCCGCGCCCTGGCAAGGGCAACGTCATGCGCCGCATGTTCGCCGATATCGACGCCGACATCTACGTGCTCGCCGATGGCGACCTGACCTACGATGCAACCGCCGCACAGGGCATGATCGACCTTCTGCGCCGCGACCGGCTCGACATGGTCGTGGGCGTCCGACGCCATGTAGACGACGCCGCCTATCGCCGTGGTCACAAGTTCGGAAACCGGCTTCTGACCGGCATGGTCCAGCGCTTCTTCGGCCGTCATTTCGAGGACATGCTGTCCGGCTACCGCGTCTTCAGCCGCCGCTTCGTCAAGACGTTCCCCGCCATGTCCGCCGGGTTCGAGATCGAGACGGAACTAACAGTTCATGCGCTCCAGATGCGACTGCCTGCCGACGAGGTGCCGACGGATTACGCCCCCCGCCCGGAGAACTCGACCTCGAAGCTCTCCACCTATCGCGACGCGCTCCGCATCGTCCGCACGATCGGTCTTCTCGCGAAGGAGGAGAAGCCTTTCGCCTTCTTCGGACTGGCCGCCCTGCTCTTGGCGCTGCCCTCAGCCGCAATGTTCGCCTCCGTCCTGACCGAGTTCCTGCGAACGGGCCTGGTCGACCGCTTCCCCACCCTAATCGTATCCGTCGGCGGCGGCGTCATCGCCATGCTTTGCCTAGTCTGCGCGGTGATCCTGGATTCGGTCGCACGCGGTCGGCGAGAAGCGCGCCATGCCGTCTACCTGCAGCACCGGGCCGTGGAATGACGTCAGCGGTCGAGCACTTTGCGGGCGCCGAGGTAATTCACGACGATCCCCGCGCAGGACGCCACGGCCAAGGCCAGCAGCGGATGCAGGCCCAGTGCGACGAAGGTGATGTAGGCGGCGTAGTTGACGCCCAGCCCCAAGGACATGGCGGCCAGATAGCGGCCAAATTCCCGCAACGTGGGCCGCGTGTCCGAGCGAAAGGTAATCCGCCGGTTCAATAACCAGGTCGTCACCACGGCCAGCAAAAAGGACGGTATGCGCGCCGCCCATGCCGGAAGCCCGATGGCCAGACCAAGAGCCAGAACGCCGGCATCCACCACGAAGCCCAGCCCGCCCGCTAGCAGAAACCCGCCAAACTGGATCGCCCTCTGTGACCTTCTTTTCCGCTCCATCCGGCCCCACTAGCCGAGACGATATGGAACTGCCAGCACCGCCCATGCCGCGCTCTGTCCCACCGCTGACGGGGGTTGGCGCGGGGCCGAACGCGTTGCTGACTTTCGCGGTCTTCGTCCTGTCTGTGCTGGCCCTGTTCGGCATGCGGATTGGATCGGGTGGCTTCCCCACGACCGAGGTTCTGATGGCCTCGCTCGGAAACGACAGCGCCATGCGCTTGATCTCGGTGCGGGATCTGCTTGCCGGTCAGGGATGGTTCGATCCGGTTCAAACCCGTCTCGGCCCCGAAGGCACGCCGATGCATTGGTCTCGGCTGATCGATGGTCCCATGGCCGCGATCCTTTTGGCATTGGAACCGTGGATCGGCATGGAGCGGGCGGAATATGTGTTGCTTGTTGCGTGGCCCACCGTGATCGCGGGCGCCATTCTTGCGGTGACGTTTTCGATTGGCCGCGCCCTGGCTGGCGCATCGGGCGGATTGCTCGTCTTCGTCGTAACCTTCCTATCGCTCCCCATCGGTTGGCGTTCGGCCTTCGGCGACATCGACCACCATACGGTGCAACTGCTTCTCCTTTTTGTCGCTTTGCATGGGTTTCTTTACCGCCATCAAGGCGCCCGCCATCCCGTTCTTGCCGGTGTCGCCATCGCGGCGAGCCTTTGCATCGGGGTCGAAACGCTGCCGCTTTTGGGCGTCATGTGCCTCGCCTTCGCGGCGCTCTGGGCTTTTGAGGGAGAGGACGAACGCAGTGCCGCGATCCGTTTCGCAACGGGTTTGGGTGTAGGTTTTCTGGTTCTCTTCGGACTGACCGCGCCGCCCATGGCTTGGCGCGGCGGCTTTTGCGATGCGGCATCGGTCGATCTGGGCGTTCCCTTTGCGGGCGGCGCGCTCACGCTGGCTCTTGTGGCATCCTTCCTGACCCACGCGCCAAGGGGCCAGCGCGCCCTATCGCTCCTCGGAGGGCTCGTCGTGATCGGCGCGCTGACCATCGCGCTCTTTCCAGCCTGTCTGACAAATCCCTATGACGCGCTCGACCCCTATCTGACGGAACGCTGGCTCGTGCATGTGTCCGAGGCGCAGGGCCTCTGGGACATGATCGCCGATGGTGGAATGCCACGCTCCCTCGCGGCCGCGGGTTTCGCCGTGGCAATGATGCTCTTCGCATTAGCCGTAGACCGACGTCGCTTGGCCCTGCCGGTCCTCCTTCTGGCGCTGGCTTGGGTCATTGCCGCCTACCAGGTGCGGGGCGCGCTGCACATGATGGGTCTGGCCGCCCTCGTCGCTGGGGCCAATCTGGCCCTTTTGCAGCACAAAGCTCGTGCCTCAGGGGCCGGTGAAACCTTGCGCATGTCGCTGGCGGCCATGCTCACGGTGATCCCCTTTGCCTTCAGCCTCGGGATCGCCTCGGGCATCTGGCCCGCTTTGGCCAATGGCGGCATCGCCAACACCGTTGGAAACACGCAGGTGGCCAATGCAACGGCAGACGACCCCGAGACATGCCGGAAACCCAGCGACTGGGCTGCGCTTGGCGCTTTGCCGGCGGGACGGGTCGCCGCGACCGTGGACTTGGGTACCGGCATCCTGCGGGAGACTGCGCATTCCGTCTTCTCCGCCCCCTATCACCGCAACCAAACGGGCATGATCGCGATGCTCCGCCTCGCCTCAGCGCCGACAGACGCAGAGGCTTTGACGTTGCTGACTGAGTTCGACGTCGATTACGTCGTGATCTGTCCGTACGATGCCAATCTCAACCTCCTTCGCGAGAAGGGCGAAGTGGGCTTCATGCACCGCCTCTGGGACGGAGAGACAGCCCCGAATTTCCTGGCCGAGTATCCATCCGAAGGTCCGGTCCGCATTTGGCGGGTCACCCCGCCTCAATCGTAACGCAGCGCCTTCGTTTTTCCGCGAAACACCCAATAGGCCAATGCCGTGTAAGCAAGGATCGTCGGCACCACGAAGCAAGCACCGATGAGAATGATGAACAGACTCTCTGGCGCGCTTGCGGCCTCATAAATGGTCAGGCGTTCCGGCACGACGTAAGGGTAGAAGCTGTAGGCGAGGCCCAGAAACGCCAGCGTGAAGAGGCCCAGGGCGGAAACGAACGGTCCCCATGCCCCGCGATCATTTTCCGCCGGAAGATGGGAGAGCGACCGCCAGAGCAAGAACAGCAGCGCCAGCGACAAGATCGGCAGCGGCGAGAGGTAGAGCACCTCGGGAAAGGCGAACCACTTCTCCCAAATGCGGGACGACACCAGGGGCGATGCCAGAGAAATCGCACCGATCCCCACGACCAGACCCCAGATGCAGTTCTTCGCCCAACGCACCGCGTTGCGCTGCAAGGCGGTCTCCCCTTTAAGGATCAGCCAAGTCGCCCCGATGAACGCATATCCCACCGTCAGGGCCAGTGCGCAAAGCGTTGCGAAAAGGAACGTCCCCCAGGTGAATTGCAGGCCCATAACATAAAGGCCCAACATGAACCCCTGCGCCAGCGTCGCCAGCAGCGACCCGACGAAGAATAAGATGTTCCAGAGATTCTTGTACTTCGCGCGAGCCTTCACTCTGAACTCGAAGCTGACCCCGCGCAGGATCAAGCCGATCAACAGAACGAAAACCGGCAGATAAAGCGTGGAGAGGATAAGGCCGTGGGCCGCGGGAAATGCCACCAGCAGAAGCCCCACGGCCAGGACGAGCCATGTCTCATTGGCATCCCAGAAAGGGCCAATGGACGCGACCATCATGTCCTTTTGCGCGTCGTCATCCGATAAGGGGGTCAGAATACCGACCCCCAGATCGTAACCGTCCAACACAACATAGAGCAGGATCGACACGCCCATCAGCCCCGCGAAGACCAGCGGCAGCCAGGTTTCGGGCGGATATCCAAACATCTCCATGCCCGTTACTCCGCCGGAGTAAGGTTGCCGCGTGCCTCGCCCCGCGCAAGGGCGTCGACCACCGCTTCGCCGGACGCCGGGGTAAGACTATCCAACGGTTCGTCATGACGGGCCTTCACCGCCAGATAGACGATCACGCTGACATAGGCGAAGAGAAGCGCAGCATAGACCACCAGATATCCCACCAGCGTCGATAGAACCATCGGCGCGGGGACGTCGGCTACGGCTTCTGCGGTGGACATGACACCCTGCACAAGCCAGGGCTGGCGTCCAATCTCGGTCGTGTACCATCCGGCCAGCGTCGCCACCCAGCCCGCAAAAGCCATGGGTACCAGCGACCAGAGAAGCGGCTTCGGCAGGTGCCGGACCATGAACCGACGCTCCGTCCCCATCTCGTCACAGGGCTTGCGACGCCACAGATAGGCCAGCGACGCCCAAGAGATCAGCAACATCGCCATGCCTGTGCCGACCATCACGCGGAAGGACCAAAAGACCTTGTCCACGGGCGGATGCAGGATCGTTCCGTCCTCCGCCACGAATTCGTCCAGGGCCGGGATCGGTGCATCTGCCGAGTGACCGAGGATGATCGATGCGCCATTGGGGATGCCGATTTCAAACCGGTTCTCACGGGCGTCCTCGTCCGGCAGGGCGAAGAGGATCAGGGGCGTGTTACCGTCCGTATCGGACCAGTTGCCCTCCATCGCAGCTACTTTGGCCGGCTGATACTCCTTCGTGTTCAGCCCGTGAAAATCCCCCATTAAGATCTGGAGCGGGATCAGAAGCGCAGCAAAGGTGATGCCAACCCGAATTTGCGAGCGCACTGTCTCTTTCCGGTCGCCCATGATATAGCGGAACGCGGCGACACCCGCGATCACGAAGGCAACGGTCAGGCCAGAGGCCAGCAGCATATGGGCCAGGCGATAGGGCATGGAGGGGTTGAAGATGATCGCCCACCAATCCGTCGCATGGGCCACACCGTCGATCATCTCGAAGCCTTGGGGCGTGTGCATCCAGGAGTTCAGCACGATGATCCAGAAGGTCGACATCGTCGTGCCGAAGGCGACGAGGAATGTCGCCGTGGTATGTAGCCAGTTCGGAACCCGACTAAAGCCGAACAGCATGATGCCGATGAAGACCGCCTCTAGGAAGAAGGCTGTCATCACCTCATAGGCCAGCAGCGGTCCGGCGATGTTGCCGACCTTTTCCATAAAGCCAGGCCAGTTGGTGCCGAATTGGAACGACATCGTAATGCCCGAGACGACGCCCATCGCGAAGCTGAGCGCGAAGACCTTCACCCAGAAACGGTAAGCTTCCATCCACTTCAGATCGCCGGTCCACTGGAACCGCAACTTGAAGAACAGCAAGAACCAGCCCAGGGCGATCGTGATCGTCGGGAACAGGATGTGGAAAGAGATATTCGCCGCGAACTGGATCCGCGACAGCAGCAGAGTGTCCATCATTTGGCTTTACCCCAGAGGTTCAGCTTCTGTGTCTTGTCGAGAAGGGTGCCGAGCTTGCGCCCCATGGTCATCAACTGGACCAACCGCTCGGTCTCCATTCGGTTCATCTCGTCGTGGAATTGAGTCATCATCTCGATGAGCTCGCGAAGTTCGGCAATGCGTGCTTCCGCATAGGAATCCCCTTGCGGCCCCTGCATTTCAAGCTCACGCAGCTTGGTCAGGGTCGGGTCGATCTCGCGCTTGCGGCGTTCCGCCACCAAGATCCGGACGATCTCCCAAAGATCGTCGGGCGTCGTGAAATAGTCCCGTCGGTCGCCTTCCAGATGGCGGAGGCGCACAAGGTTCCAGCTCTGCAGCTCCTTCAATCCCATGGAAGTGTTGGAGCGGGAAATCCCAAGCGCCGTTGTGATCTGCTCGGCATTCAACGGGGCTTCGGACAGGAACAACACAGCATAGATCTGACCCACCGTCCGGTTGATGCCCCAGCGGCTTCCCATCTCGCCGAAGTGCAGGACGAAGTCCTTGTGAAGTGCGGCCAGGCGCATGACTTTCCGTATTTCAGTAATTTCTGAAATTCAGATAAGTGATGGCCCCGATCGGGGCTAGGGGGTGCGACCCCCTGTCCTAACGGCGCGCCCTAACCGGATGCTTTGGCCAGATAACGCTCGACCCGGCGAAGGCCCAGCGACAGCAGGATCGTCATGGTCAGGTAGAGAAGTGCGACAACGTTATACGTCTCGAAATAACGAAAGTTGCCAGCGGCCGTCAGTTTGCCAATCTGCGCGATGTCCAACACGCCGACCACCGAGACGAGAGAGCTGTCCTTGACCATGGCCACGAAATCGTTGCCCAGGGGCGGCAAGATCGTGCGGATCGCCTGTGGCCAGACGACGAAGCGAAACCGATGCCAGCCGCCTAGCCCCAGTGCCTTTGCGGCCTCGATCTGGCCCGTCTCCACCGATTGCAAGCCAGCGCGAAAGACCTCTGCGATAAAGGCGGAATAAGCGATGACCAGTGCGAGCACGGCGCGCCAGAGCAAGGGGAAATCGCGGGTTCTGATCTCCGGCAGGCCGGTCCAGTTCCAAAGCGCGACCAGACCGGGTGCCAAAACGAAGGCGACATAAAGGAGGAGGACAAGGATGGGGATCCCGCGGATGATCTCCACGTAAAACCGTGCGATCTGTCGGACGATCAGCGACGCGGAAAGCGACATCAGCGCGAGCCCAAGCCCGACGAGGGATGCCGCCGTGAAAGCCGTCACCGTCACCAGCACCGTGATCCAAACGCCCCGGCGCAGGGTTGCCAAGACCTGGCGCGTCCCGTCATCCAACCAAATGATTGTGTAGGCCGTCCCCAGCAAGAGTGCGATGGCGACCAGCCACCAGGGAAAATCGCCCTCGGGTTCTGTACGCGGGGTCAAAGTCTCTAGCGAAGATGTGGAGCGGCTTGCCGACGAAAACCCATCATCCGCCGATCTGATACTCCACGAACCACTTCTGGTTCAGCGCGTCGATCGTCCCATCGGCCTTCATGTCGGCGATGGCGGCGTTCATGGCAGCGACCAGTTCGTCGGAGCCTTTGGGGAAGATGAAGCCGAATTCCTCGGTGCCGAGCGGTTCGCCGACGATCTTCAGACCGCCATCGGAGGCATTAACGTAACCCTGCGCAGCCGTCGAATCCGACAGGGCCAGGTCCACATCCCCCGCGCGCAGCGCCTGCACACCGGCCCCGAATGTCTCAAAGAGCTTGATCCGAGGATTGGCTTCGTCTCCATCCAGCACGTCGTAGACGGTGACGTAGAATGGCGTCGTGCCGGGCTGTGCCGCGGCGAGCAGGTCGTCATCGGCGGCAAACCCTTCCGCATCGGCAAACCGTTCCTCATCGCCGCGAACGATCATCATCATTTCCGACACCATGTAACTGTCAGAGAAATCGACGACTTCGGCCCGATCCTCGCGGATGGTGATCCCGGTCATACCCATATCCATCTGGCCCTCGGCGACGGCGGGGATCATCGCGTCCCAGCTGATCTTGACGTAGTCGGGCGTGATATTGATGCGCTCGGCGATGGCCGCCATGGCATCGTATTCCCAACCGATGGCCTCTCCGCTGCCGGGATCCTTGAACTGAAGCGGCGGATAGGCGTCCTCCGTCGCGATGGTCACCGTCTGCCCACCGAGATCGGGCAGGTGACCGTCGGCAAGGGCGGGGAAGGCCAGGGCACTGGCCGCGAGGATGGCGAGGGTTTTCATCTGGGGGATCCTCTCTGTTGTTTGGCCGATACTGCCGCGACAGGCGGCGGGCGCAAGATGTCAGATGTCGCCGCAGACGGCACAATCGGCCCGACGCGCAACCTTTACGCGCCGCGCCTCCGCGTCGAGCCCGTCCCATAGCAGCATGTGACCGCGGAGGGTCGTGCCGGCACCGGTGATCTCCTTGATCGCTTCTAAGGCCATGATCGACCCCACGATACCCGGCAGTGCGCCGACCACGCCGGCCTCGGCGCAGGACGGTGCAAGCCCAGCCGCGGGCGCCTCCGGAAACAGGCAGGCGAGGCACGGCGCGCCGCCGGCAGGGTCGTAGATCGTCACCTGCCCCTCCCATTGGGTGATCGCGCCAGCGATGACTGGTTTGCCCGTGGCGACGGCGGCGCGATTGACCATATCGCGCACGGCAAAGGTATCCGTGCCATCCAGGATCAAATCGTATTCGCCAAAAAGCTCTTCCGCGATCTCGGCGGTCAGGCGGCGGTTATAAGGACGGACCTCGATATGGGGGTTCAGCGCGGCCACCGCCTTCTGAGCGCTAAACGCCTTGGGCATCTGGACATGTTCTTCGCTGTGGATGACTTGGCGCTGCAAGTTCGAGATATCGACGCGGTCATCGTCGATCACCCCGATCCTGCCCACCCCGGCGGCCGCCAAATACAGGATCGCCGGTGCGCCGAGCCCCCCGGCCCCAACGACCAGGACCTTGGCATCTTTCAGGCGCTTCTGCCCTAGTCCACCGATCTCTCGCAGGACGATATGTCTGGCGTATCGCTCTAGCTCGACCTCCGAGAACGCGCCATCCGATGCGACCACGTCATCCTCGCGGGCGGCCTCCACGGCACGGGCCCGGCTTCGCACGCGACCCAGTCCCTCCCGATAGACGAGGATTGCCGCCACCATGCCGCCGAGGATTAGCCACTGCGCCGGGCCGCCGCCCAACTGTTCCCGCAGGGGATGGCCGTCGGGCAGGGCGAATTGTACGAAAAGGACGGCGACATAAAGAAGGCCCAGCATGTAGAGACGTGCGACGACCGGCGTCTTCATCACCATGCCAAGGCCCCAAAGACCCGCCGCCAGGATCAGAACAAGCGTCACGACGTGCCGGTCGATCCGAAGCCGTCGCTGCCCCGCTCGGTCATGCTAAGCGGGGCGTCAGCTTCTTGCCAGTTCGCCAAAGTGACCGGGGCCAGGACCGCCTGCGCGATCCGCATCCCGTGGGTCACCTCAAAATCGGCCTCCCCGAGGTTGATCAGGATCACACCCAACGGTCCACGGTAATCCGCGTCGATCGTCCCCGGCGTGTTGAGAAGAGTGATGCCGTGCTTGAGCGCCAACCCGGACCGGGGCCGGAGCTGCAGCTCGAAACCGCTCTCGATGGCCACACGTAACCCAGTCGGGATAAGTGCACGCGCGCCGGGCCCCAAGGTTATCGGGTCGCCCCCCATCAAGTCAGCACGCAGATCGGCGCCTGCCGCCTCGGCGGTGGCATAGGAAGGCAGCGGCAGGTCGGGGTCGGCGCCGTCCTCGCGTGTCACTTCGACCAGCGCGGTCTTCATGCCAGCGCCTCAGCGACCCGCCCGGCCAGACGACGCGCGGTCTCAACCTTGGTCAGACGCGGCCATTCCTCGGCCCCGGCATCGGTAATCAGCGTTACAGCGTTCTCCGTCCCGCCCATGATCCCCGTCCCGGGGGAGACGTCGTTAGCCACGATCCAGTCGCAGCCTTTGCGCACCCGCTTGGCCGTGGCATGGGCCACCACATCGTCGGTCTCGGCGGCGAAACCCACAACCAGACGCGGGCGCGGCGTGCTTTGGACCACCTCGGCCAGGATATCCGGGTTCTCGGAGAAGCTGAGGGTCGGTGCCCCGTCAGCCCCCTTTTTCATCTTAGAGCTACTGGCGTTGTCGACCCGCCAATCGGCGACTGCGGCAGCCATGATCGCCGCATCTGCGGGCAGCGCGCTGTTGACGGCGGCAAACATTTCCAAAGCGCTGACGACACGGATGACCTCCACGCCACTCGGCGGCGGCACCTCGGCAGGGCCTGTCACGAAGACGACCTTGGCACCCAGATCCCGCAGGGCCGCGGCGATGGCGCTGCCCTGTGCCCCGGAGGAGCGGTTGGCGATGTAGCGCACCGGATCGATGACCTCGTGCGTTGGTCCGGAGGTGACCACGATCCGTCGTCCCTTCAGCGGGCCGCCGGACAAAGCCGCATCAATCGCGGTCAGGATCTCAGGCACCTCTGCCATGCGGCCCGGGCCAAACTCGCCACAGGCCATGGCGCCGTCCACGGGGCCGCAGGTCAGAATGCCGTCGCCCTGCAGCGTGGCCAAATTGCGCTGCGTTGCCGGATGCTCCCACATACGCACGTTCATCGCGGGCACGATCAAGACAGGCTTGTCCGTCGCCATCAGAAGGGTCGAAGCCAAATCGTTTGCAAGACCGGCGGCCATCTTTCCCATCAGATCCGCCGTCGCCGGGCAGACAACCAGAAGATCGGCAGCGCGGCTCA
Organism: Pseudomonadota bacterium; assembly: GCA_039199335.1. Classification (GTDB taxonomy): domain Bacteria; phylum Pseudomonadota; class Alphaproteobacteria; order Rhodobacterales; family Rhodobacteraceae; genus Jannaschia. The sequence goes on along the minus strand of JBCCSY010000007.1, from coordinate 85,118 downwards.
ATTCGATATGGCCCATCTCGGCCTCGTCGGTCAGGTCGAACAGATCGCGATAGACCTTGGACGCCGCCAGACCGGACGCGGAGAGCGGCGTGACGAATTCCTCTGCCGCGCGGGTCAAGACCGGGGTAACCAAAGCGCCGCGCTCCCGCAGGCGGCGGGTCAGGTCCAACGCCTTGAAGGCCGCGATCCCGCCGCCCACGATCAGGAGGATATGCTTGCCGTCGAGCATGGAGACCCCTCTTCCGCGCGGCACGTTAGGCGCAGGGGCCTGGGGCGTCTAGCGGAAGACGGCGCATGGATCGTCGCGCTCCGGCGCGGTCGCTTGGACAGTCAGGTCACCCGGCGGGGTCGCACCCCCTTCACCCTGGATCGCGCTAACAACGCGCAGGTCGGGCCGAACACGGGCGATGGCTGCGGGAACGCCCCAATCGGTACGGGCATGGCCATTTCCGGTGATCAGCACCACGGGGCCGCCGTATTGGTCATACGCCCGAAGCGTCAGTTCGGCGAATTGCGCATCCTTCTCACGCTGACGAGCCACGAAACCCGGCAGGATGTCGTCGGGCAGCATCCCGCAATGGACATCCTGTTGAAGCGCCTGGCGGGTGGCCTGTTCCTCTTCGGAAAGCGGTATATCCAGGTCGTAGGCCGTCAGATCAGGCGGATCGCCTGCAACCCCGACGATGACGGCGTCGGACGCGGACATGACGGGGGCGTACATCTCGATCGACGGCCAGCCGCTGTCTTCCCACGCCAAGAGCGGCCCCAACGTGTCGGCGTCGCGTGCCGTGTAGGGCGTGATCAAAGCAGCTTGGGAAGGGGTGAGCATCTCGAAGGCGACGGCTGCGGGCGACAGCGTGGAAACCCACTCCGCCTGCTGAACGTGATGAGCGGGGTTATCGTGAAGTTCGCCGAGAATGTAGATATCTGCGCCAGGCGGAAGCTCCGCCGCATGGGCTGCGGCGGATAACAGAAGCGCGACAAGTGCGGTCTTCAATTCAGGAAGGCGTGAACTTCGCGGGATTGCCGCTCCAACGATTTGCGCATCTTGGCGAAGGCAGCGGCCTCCAACTGGCGCACGCGCTCCTTTGACAGGCAAAGCTCATCACCAAGGCTCTCGAGGGTCCGGGGCTGATCACGCAGCTTGCGCTCCCGGACGATGAAGCGCTCCCGGTCGTTGAGAGATGAAAGCGCCGTCAGAAGCCATTCGCGCAGCATCTCGGTATCGTGGCTATGCTCCACCAACTGATCTGCCTGCTGGGCGTCGTCTTCGATCGTGTCGATCCATTCGCGGCCGTCTTCATCGGTGGATTGGGTCGCATTGAGACTGAAATCGGAGCCTGATAGCCGCCCCTCCATCATCTCCACGTCGTGAAGCGGTACACCAACTTCTTTAGCGATCTTTTCGCGGAGGGTTTGCCGGTCGATCACGGTGCCCGCTGCCATCGCCTCCCGTTCCAGGCGGGCCTGGACACGGCGAAGATTGAAGAACAGGGATTTCTGGCTGCTCGTCGATCCGGTGCGCACCATCGACCAGTTACGCATCACATAGTCCTGGATAGATGCCTTGATCCACCAGACTGCATATGTACTGAAACGCACGCCGCGATCGGGGTCAAACTTCTCGGCCGCTTTCATCAGGCCCAAACCGGCTTCTTGGATGAGGTCGTTCATCGGCGCGCCATAGCGCTTGAACTTGGCCGCCATGGAGATTGCCAGGCGCATATAGGCCGTGATGAGACGGTGGAGTGCAGCCTCATCTCGCTGATCCCGCCATGCGTAGGCCAAGGCAAGTTCGGTTTCGGCGTCCAGCAATTCGGCCTTCATCGCGCGTCTTGACAGGGACGTGTCGCTGTTGAAATCGAGTGCCATCTTTACACCCCCCGGTGGTCTACGGCGCGGCCGAACTGGCCGTCTGATATCTGCAACTACGGGGCGAATACTCCCCCGGATCAAAAAAAGTTTCGTTCCATGTCCAAGACTTCTGCTCTGACCCTGGTTTTGGGCCATGCGGCGTCCGGCAAGTCGGTTTGGGCCGAAAAGCGTGCGCAAGAGTTGGGCAAGGCGCCCGTTTACGTCGCAACATCGCGAGTGCTGGATCACGAGATGCGTGCGAAGGTCGCACAACATGCGGCACGGCGCGATGCCTCCTGGCGGCTGATAGAATGCGATCTGGACTTGGCCACGCTTTGTCGGGATGCGAAGCCGGATGAGGTCTACCTGATCGATTGTGCCACGATGTGGCTGACCAACCTGCTGATGGACGAGATCGATTGGGAGGCCGAGACGGCAGCCTGGCTAGCCGCTATGGACATCTCTGCAGGGCACTTCCTTGTCGTGTCGAATGACATAGGTGGGGGAGTTGTGCCCGAGCACGCGCTGGCGCGAAAGTTCCAACGCATGCAGGGAGCGTTGAACCAGCGCCTCGCAGCGGCGGCTGACGAGGTCGTTCTGGTCACGGCGGGCCTGCCGCTACGCCTGAAATGACGCGGCTCTGGCTCGTGCGGCATGGGCCCACCCATGCCAAGACCCTTGTGGGCCATACCGATTTGCCCGCCGACCTTTCGGATACGGCGGCCTTGGCGCGCCTGACCGAGGCGCTGCCGCCCGCCCCGATCGTCAGCAGCGATCTGATCCGCACGGTCACGACAGCCGACGCCATCGCCGGTACGCGCCCTCGTTTGCCCCCAGACCGGGACTTCCGCGAATTTCATTACGGTGCGTGGGAGAATCGGCCTTTCGAGGATTTTGACGGCCCGCTTTCCCGCGCGTTTTTCGAACGGCCGGGGGACGTGCGTCCGCCAGGCGGCGAATCTTGGCATGACGTGGCGCGGCGTGTTGAAGCGGCACTGGCGCGCCATGCGCACCGGGATGAGTTGATCGTCATCTGCCATTTCGGCGTTATCCTGATCCTTTGGTCTATCGCCGAAGGCCTTGCGCCCGAGGACGCGCTGGCGCAACCGGTGGACCCGCTGAGCCTGACGCGCATCGACTGGGGAAGCGCCCCAAAGGGACATTTCGTCAATCAAGGACCGTGATGGCGCTATTACCGATCGGCGTTTCCCGGCGGAAATGATGGCCGCTATCACAGGTCATGACTTACGACCTTCTGATCGGCGATCGCGCCTATTCCTCTTGGAGCTTGCGCGGCTGGCTTCTCTTCGAAGCTTTCGGCCTGCCCTTCCGGGAGTACCGGACCGAACTCTACACTAAGCGCTTCGCAGAAGATTTGCGGACCTGGTTTCCGGCCCGCACCGTTCCGGTCGCGCAAACGCCCGCGGGCGGGCTCTGGACCGACAGCCTCGCCATCGCGGAAGGGCTTGCCGAAGCCCACCCCGAGGTCGGTCATTGGCCGACCGACCCGATAGCCCGCGCCTTGGCCCGGTCGCTGACGGCGGAAATGCATTCGGGCTTCGTCGCCCTGCGCACGGACTGCCCGATGAACCTGAGGGTGGCGTCCGGCGGCTTTGCGCCTTCACAGCCGGTCCTGGCCGATCTGTCCCGGATCGAAACCCTTTGGGCAGCGGCCCGGCAAATGGCCGGATCGGGATCCTGGCTGTTCGGCGCCTACGGTGCTGTCGACGCGTTCTACGCACCGGTGGCCATGCGGATTGCGGGCTACGGCCTGCCGGTTTCCGCTGACGCGCAGCGATACGTGGAAGCGCATCTCGCCCATGCGCCGCTCCGGCGGTGGCGTGCCATGGGAGAGGCGAGGAACCGTACGATCGACGTCTATCCGATCCACCCGCCCGAGCGACCCTTCCCCATCCCGGCCCCGATCCCGGCATGCGCGGTTGAGAGCGGCCCGCCAGTGAACGCACGCTGCCCCTATTCCGGCAAGCCCGTGACCCACTTCCTTGAGGCGGGCGGACGCATCTGGGGCTTCTGCAAGGCGTTCTGTCGGGACAAAACGGCGGCCGATCCGGGCGCCTGGCCCGCTTTCATGGCCATTTACGATTCGTAAACCTCCAGGCCGTTAACCAATCCCCGAGGGGGATCGGCCATGCTGGCACGCACCACCACCGTCGCGTTCGAGGGGTTGGAGGCCCGCCCCGTCGACGTGCAATGCGCGGTGACGCCGGGCCTACCCGGCTTTTCCATCGTGGGCTTGCCCGACAAGGCCGTGAGCGAGGCGCGCGACCGCATCCGCACGGCATTGTCGGAACTGGCCATCGCGCTGCCGTCGAAGAAGGTCACGGTGAACCTGTCGCCCGCCGATCTGCCCAAAGAGGGGGCGCATTTCGACCTCCCCATCGCCCTCTCGCTTCTGGCGGCTTTGGAAATCGTCCCCGCCGAGACGGTCGCCGGATCGCTCAGCATCGGAGAGATGTCGCTGGACGGCGCGCTGGTCGCCGTCACCGGTGCCCTGCCCGCCGCGGTCACGGCCGGTGCGATGGATGCGACGCTTTTTTGCCCAGAAGCCTGCGGGCCCGAGGCCGCCTGGGTGGGCGCCACCTCCGTGATCGCGCCGCGGTCCCTAAAGGCGCTGATGGATCACCTGATCGGGTCCGCACCGCTCGACGCGGCGCGCCCTGGCCGGCTGCCGCAAGACGAAAGTGGCCTCTGCCTACGCGATGTACGCGGGCAAGAAAGGGCCAAACGCGCGCTGGAGATCGCTGCGGCGGGACGGCACCACCTTTTCATGGTCGGCCCGCCCGGCGCCGGCAAATCCATGATCGCGGCGCGGCTGCCCGGACTTCTGCCACCGCTCACGGCGGCGGAATCGCTTGAGACATCGATGATCCATTCCTTGGCCGGGACGCTGGAGGAGGGCGGCATCTTGCAGCGCCGCCCCTATCAGGAACCGCATCACACGGCCTCCGTCGCCGCCATCGCAGGCGGCGGCAAGCGCGCAGGGCCAGGGCAGATCAGTCTGGCGCATAACGGCGTCCTCTTCATGGACGAGTTCCCGGAATTTCCGCGCGCCGTGCTTGAAACCCTGCGCCAGCCCATCGAGACGGGCGAAGTGACCATCGCGCGGGCCAACGCCCATGTGCGCTATCCCTGCCGGTTTCTCTTGGTCGCAGCTGCCAATCCCTGCCGCTGCGGGATGCTGTTCGACCCGGACGTCGCCTGCACTCGCGCCCCGGGTTGTGGCGACGAATATATGGGGCGCGTGTCCGGCCCCCTGATGGACCGGTTCGATTTGCGGCTGGAAGTGCCCGCCGTCTCGGTGAGCGATCTGTCATTGGCCCCATCGGGCGACAGTTCGGCCGCCGTGGCCGACCGGGTGGCGGCGGCGCGGACGATCCAGGCGGAGCGCTATGCCGAGGTCCCGGGCATCCGTGTCAATGCCGATATCTCAGGGGACGCGCTCATGGCCGTGGCGGAACCGGATGCCGAGGGGCGGGCGACGCTGACCCAGGCGGCGGAGCGGCTGAAATTGTCCGCGCGCAGCTTCCATAGGGTTCTGCGCGTTGCCCGAACCATCGCCGATTTGGACGCGGCCGACACCGTCGGCAAGCCCCATATCGCAGAAGCCCTTTCCTACCGGCTGATCGGCGCCTCAGCGATTTAGCGGTCGGCCAGCCGGGCCTCGATCGCGTCCCAGATCAAACCCGCCGCGTTCGTCCCGTCGAAGCGCTCCAACTCCTGCAGACCGGTGGGCGAGGTCACGTTGATCTCGGTGAGCCAATCGCCAATGACGTCGATGCCGACGAAGATCTGGCCCGCCTCCCGAAGACGCGGGCCGATGGCATCGCAGATCTCCCGATCCCGATCTGTCAGCCCGATCTTCTCCGGCCGCCCGCCCACATGCATGTTGGACCGCGTCTCTCCTTCGGCGGGGACACGGTTGATGGCCCCCACTGGCGCGCCGTCCACCAGAATGATCCGCTTGTCGCCTTGCGTGACCGCGGGCAGAAATTTCTGGATGATCAGCGGCTCTCGGTTGATCGCCGCGAATGTCTCGTGCAGCGCGTTGAGATTGGGGTCGTCCGGGCGAAGACGGAACACCCCGGCCCCGCCATTGCCGTAGAGCGGTTTGACGACGACGTCGCCATGCTTGGCGCGGAACGCCTTCAGCGTTTCGAGGGACCGCGCGATGGCCGTAGGCGGCATCAGGTCGGGAAAATCCAGAACCATCAGCTTTTCGGGCCATCCGCGGACCCAAGTCGGATCGTTGACGACCAGGGTCTCCGGATGAATGCGGTCCAGCAGATGGGTGGTCGTAATGTAGGACATGTCGAATGGCGGGTCCTGGCGCAGCCAGACGACGTCCAGATCGGCCAAGTCCATCTCTTCCATAGGGCCGAGCTTCGCGTGGCTTCCCTGCGCGCGGGCGACAGTCAGGCTTTGTGCCCGAGCGATGACGCGCCCTTCAACATAGGCCAACGCGTCGGGGGTATAATAGGTCAGCGCGTGACCCCGTTCCTGCGCCTCGAGCGCCAGGCGGAAACTGCTATCGGCGTCGATGTCGATGGCGCCGATCGGGTCCATCTGGAAGGCAACCTTGAGCGGGCGGTGGGACATGGGCAGCGGCCTTTCGGCTGAGAGCATGGCCGCCTAGATGGCCGATGCTTTCAGCAGGCGCAACGTGCCCCGGTGCAGGGTCGTCCCTGGCCAGATGCTCAGCTCGCGCGGGCCGCGCTCAGGCGGTCAGCGCATTCTCCAAGATCTCGATCCGGCCTTGCCCGTCTACCAAGGCCACATCGAAACGCACATCCGCGTTCTGCCCGCCGGGCAAACCGGCCATGTATTCGGACGCGCTGTCGAAAAGCCGGGCGATCTGCCGCGGCTGCAGGCGTTCTGCTGCCGTCGCGTGGTCGGTGGCCTGCTTCACTTCGATGAAGACCGTTTGCGCACCCTTTTGCGCGATCAGGTCGATCTCCCCGCCCTGACCGCGCCAGCGGCGTTCGACGATCAGATGACCCGACCGCTCGTAATGGCGTGCAACACCCTCTTCGGCGGCCGCCCCGGAGAGATAGGCCATTGCCCCCCGCCTGCGCCGTGTGTCCCAGGACGTCGCCGTTCCCGTCATTCCCGGCACCCTTCAATCGCCGCGCCGGATTTGTAGCGCGATCTCATAGACTTGGTTACGCGCAATGCCGGTGCTTTCGGAAACGGTTTTCACGGCGGATTTTAATGAAGTTGATTGCATCTCGATCTCCAGCGCCGCGCGGATCGCCCCCGCATCGGCCACCCGCGCCGCAGGCCGGTCGATCACCAAAACAACTTCACCGCGGATCGTCTCTCCCGCCACCTCCGCGGCCAGATCGGACAGGCGGCCCCGGCGAACCTCTTCGAAGCGCTTCGTCAATTCCCGGCAGATCGCCGTCTCGCGATCGCCCAGGACCTCTGCCGCATCGGTAAGGAAAGCAGCGAGTCGCTTGGGCGATTCATAGAAGACCAGCGTGGCGGGCACCGATGCCAACTCCGTCAAAGCCGTCCGGCGAGCCGCCGATTTGGGTGGCAGGAAGCCCCCGAACAGGAACCGATCCGTCGGCAGACCGGCAACGCAAAGCGCGGCAAGCACAGCGCTCGCCCCCGGCGCGGCGCGAACGGCGATCCCCTCGGCTCGTGCGGCGATGGCGAGCTGATAACCCGGATCGGCCACCAGAGGCGTGCCCGCCTCGGACATATAGGCCAGCGACTTCCCCGACCGAAGGGCCGAGATCAGCCTTGGTCGTGCCTCTGGGCCGTTGCGGTCGTGGTACGGGATCAGCGGGCGCCCATCCAAGGCGATCCCATGGATATCCATCAGGCGCCGTAAAGACCGGGTATCCTCGGCAGCCAAGACCTCCGCCGCGCGCAAGATATCGAGCGCGCGAAGGGTGATGTCGCGAGCCGCGCCGATTGGCACCGCTACGAGGTGCAGCCCCGCTTCCACTTTGCCGGTCTCCGCCACCCGTCCCGCCTTTTCGTTCCGTCGTTTACTCCGCCTCGGCGGCACACTAGCAAGGCGGTGCATTTCCGCGCCCGGCGCGCGCCAATGGGAGGTATCGACATGGCCATCATCGCTCTTCGCGGGCGCTTCGTCTCATTCGTGGACCGGGCGCGCAAGGCTGCGCTGGGCATCATCGCCACGGGCACCCTGGCCGCCTGTAACGTCTCGGCCCCGGTCACTTCCGGCGGCGATGGCGTGGCAGGAAGCGGTGCAACGCAAGTCGCCCTTCTGGTGCCCTATGGGTCAAGCCGCGCCACCGATGCCGGTCTCGCCCGTAGCCTGGAGAACGCGGCACGGATGGCGGCCGCCGATCTGCAGAACGCGCCGGTGGAGATCACCGTCTATCCGACGCAAGGCAGCGCCGCGGGCGCCAGCGCCGCCGCGAACCAAGCCGTTGCAGCAGGGGCGCAGGTGATCCTGGGCCCGCTCTACGCGGACAATGCCGCCGCCGCGGGGGTCGCCGCCGCGCGCTCCGGCGTCCCTGTTCTGAGCTTCTCCAACAACACAGCCGTTGCGGGCGGGAACGTCTGGGTGCTGGGCAATACATTCGAGAACACCGCGAACCGCCTGCTTTCCTATGCCGCGGGCCAGGGCCGAAACCGCATCCTGGTGACGCGGAACAACCAAGGCACGGGCGATGTGGCCCTCCAGGCGATCCGTCAGGCGGCCGGGGGCACGCGGGCTCAGATCACGGGTGACGTCGCATATGACCTGAGCCAGCAAGGCATCCTGGATGCGGTGCCCAGCATCGTGGAGCAGGTTCGGTCCTCCGGGTCGAACGGCGTCTTCCTGACCGGTGACACCGCGGGTGATCTGCCGGTCATCGCGCAACTTCTCTCTGAGGCGGGCCTCGGCGACGAGGAATCGCGCTTCCTGGGCCTCACGCGTTGGGACATCCCGGCCGAAGCCCTGCAGTTACCGGGCCTGCAGGGCGGCTATTTCGCACTGCCCGATCCGGGCCGCAGCACGCAGTTCCGCGCCCGCTACCAAAGCACCTATGGCGCGTCGCCGCATCCGCTGGCGGGCATCGCCTATGATGGCATGGCCGCCATCGGCGCGATCGCGGCCCAAGACCAGACCATCGGTCGGTCGAGCCTGACGCGGAGCGCTGGCTTTGCGGGCACGGGCGGGGTATTCCGCTTGCGCGGCGACGGAACCGTCCAACGGGCCCTGGCCGTCGCGCAAGTCGTGAATCGAACAGCACAGGTGGTCAGCCCTGCCCCCAGCACCTTCGGCGGCGCGGGTTTCTAACCCGCCCACACCGCCCCGCAAAGACGCCCCCGCCGCCACGCGCTTCATCGCGCCGGTCCGGGAGATCCTCGATACGGACGCAACCATGGTCGCACTTGTCGAGGCCGTGGGCAACGCTGATGGGGCCATGGCGGCCCGGCGCGCGGCCGTGGACATTCTGTGCGCGGCGCGCGATCGCGGTCGATCCCTGATCGCCGAGAAGTTCGCCGCCAACCCGACGCGCGCGCGGCGCGTCACCCGCTCTTACGCGGTCCTGACGGACCAGCTTGTCCATTGCGTCTGGCGGATCGCGACAGAGCATCTGCATCCCTGCCCCACGCCAACCGACGGCGAACGCTTCGCGATCATCGCGGTCGGCGGGTATGGGCGTGGAGAGATGGCGCCCCATTCCGATGTGGACCTGCTCTTCCTGACCCCGTGGAAAGTGACGCCCTGGGTCGAAAGCGTCGTGGAGTCGATGCTCTACATCCTCTGGGACATGAAGCTGAAAGTGGGTCACGCGACACGCACGGTGCGCGATTGCCTGCGCCTGGCTGGTGAGGATCAGACCATCCGCACCGCGTTGCTGGAGCAGCGGCTGATCTGCGGTGACGCGGCGCTAGGACAGGAGCTGCACGACAGGCTCTGGACCGATCTCTTCGCCAAGACCGCCCCGGAATTCATCGAGGCCAAGCTGGCGGAGCGCGACACCCGGCACCGCAAGCAGGGCGGCCAGCGCTACATGCTGGAGCCCAACGTCAAGGAAGCCAAAGGCGGGCTGCGTGACCTGCAATGCCTCTACTGGATCGCCAAGTATCGCTACCGGGTCCGGGATGCGGCCGATCTCGTAGCCTTGGGCGTCTTCACGGCCGAGGAATTCGCGGCTTTTGAGGCGGCAGAGCGGTTCCTTTGGTGCGTGCGCTGCCACCTGCATCTGATCGCGGGTCGGGCAGCCGATCAACTGACCTTCGACATGCAGGTGGACGTGGCCGCCCGGATGGAGTTCCGCGACCATGCCGGGCGCCGTGCGGTCGAGCATTTCATGCAGCAGTATTTCCGCCACGCCACCCGCGTGGGGGAGCTGACGCGTATCCTCCTCACCGCCTTGGAGGCCGAGAACGTCAAGCAAGAGCCAGGCCTGCTGGGCCTCTTCAAGCGCCGCCGCAAGGTGAAGCCGCCCTATGAGGAGCGGCAGGGGCGCCTGGATGTGGCCGACGAAGAAGCATTCCTCGCCGACCCGCTCAACATGCTGCGCATCTTCGAAGAGGCGCTGCGCACTGGCCTTCTGCTGCACCCCCACGCCATGCGCCTGCTGGCCGCGAACCGACACCTGATTGACCGCGATCTGCGCGAGACGCCCGAAGCGGCCAAGCTCTTCCTCGGCCTCCTCCTGAAGCACGGCAATCCCGAGCGGGCCCTGCGGCGCATGAACGAGTTGGAGGTTCTGTCCGCCTTCATCCCCGAATTCGCACCCATCGTCGCGATGATGCAGTTCAACATGTACCATTCGTACACGGTGGATGAGCATATCATTCAGGTGATCTCCAACCTCGCCCAGATCGAGCGCTGGGAATTGCGAGAGAGCCTGCCGCTGGCCTCCTCGATCCTGGAAAAGGGGGCGAACCGGCGCGTGCTCTACGTGGCGCTTCTGCTGCATGACATCGGCAAAGGGCGGCCCGAGGATCACTCCGTCCTGGGCGCACGCATCGCCCGTGCGGTGGCCCCGCGCCTGGGGTTGAAACCCAAGGAATGCGAGACCGTGGAATGGCTAGTGCGCCACCACCTGCTCATGTCCGACATGTCCCAAAAGCGCGACATCGCCGATCCGCGAACGGTGCGCGACTTCGCCAAGGCCGTGAAGACGCGAGAGCGCCTGGACCTCCTGACCGTGGTCACCGTCTGCGATATCCGGGGCGTCGGGCCTTACGTCTGGAACAACTGGAAGGCGCAGATGCTGCGCGCCCTGCATCGCGCCACGGCCAGCGCGCTGGAAAACGGACTGGAAGACGTCAACCGCGACACGCGCGAGGCCAAGGCGAAACGCCTCTTCCGCGAAGCGCTGCCCGATTGGTCCGAAGGTCAGTTGCGGACCGAGATTGGCCGCCATTACGGCCCCTATTGGCAGGGCATCCCGACAGCCGCACAGGTCCGCTTCGCCCGTCTTCTGGACGGGTTGGAGGATGGCGAGGTGCGGGTCGAGCTGGAAGCGGATGAAGACCGGGATGCCACTCGCGTCCTCTTCGCCTGCCAGGATCATCCCGGTGTCTTCTCGCGGCTGGCCGGCGCGCTCAGCCTCGTGGGCGCGAATATCGTGGATGCGCGCAGCTATACCTCTAAGGATGGCTATGCGACATCGGTCTTCTGGCTGCAGGATGCCGACGGCCATCCCTACGAGGCCGCACGCCTGCCCCGCCTGCGCGGCATGATCGAGAAGACCCTGAAAGGCGAGGTCGTCACCCGCGACGCGCTGGAAGGCCGCGAGATCAAGAAGCGGGAGCGCAAATTCCAGGTGCCCACCAATATCAGCTTCGATAACGAGGGCTCCGAGATCTACACGATCATCGAGGTCGACACCCGCGACCGCCCCGGTCTGCTCTTCGACCTGACCCAGGCGCTGGCGGGCGCCAATATAACCATCGCCCAAGCCGTGATTGCGACCTACGGCGCACAGGTCGTGGACGTGTTCTACGTCAAGGACCTCTTCGGCCTGAAACTCTGGTCCCAATCCAAACAGGCGGCACTGGAGAAGAAACTGCGGGCAGCCATCACGCGCGCCGCCGAAAGAGCGGGTGCATGAGCTGGATCATCAAGAGCAGCGTGGGTGGTCGGGGCGGATCTATCTCCACGGACGCCATCATACCGGAAACAGGAGAAGAATGGGGCAGATCAATCGGGCTCGATATCGCCTCCGACTTCTCTGATGTTTTCAGAGGAGGGAAAGGTCAGCTCGACCTGAGCACTGTGCCAAGAACAGTCGTGGTCGAAAGGAAACGGCAGCAATTTCCGGATATCTGGTGGGGGGAGAATAAGCTCCACATCATCTCCGAAGCTCTCCATGAAATCATCGAAGATCACGATCCCGGTCTGCACATAATCTGGCCCGTCGAGATGCAGACGAAGCGCGGTGAAGTCTATCCCGGCCCCTTCTTCGCTTTCGTGCCAGGCGTGCATGCGGCCGCGATCGACGAAGACGAGAGCGATGCGAACGTCACCGAAGAGACGCATTATCCGGCGACCGCTACGCGACCGGGAAGCATCTCGCCGAAATTTTCATACCTCGAAACCAGCTGGGATGCCGTGGTCAAATCCGATGCTCTTCCCGATTGCCATATCTGGTGGGATCATGGCCTCACGCGATCTTATCTCCTGACCTCCGACGCTCTGCACGACGCGATCAAAACGGCGGGCCGGAAGGTCATCCCCATGAAGAAGGTTTGCGAGATCGGGGGCACCGCCTGACCATGGCGCCCCGCTTGATAAAGGGCTTCCTCACCGTCGGCGGCTGGACCATGATCAGCCGCCTGCTCGGCTTTCTGCGCGACATCCTGATCGCGCGGTTCCTCGGGACGAGTGCGGCGGCGGAGGCGTTCGTGGTGGCCTTCTCCCTGCCGAACATGTTCCGCCGCTTCTTCGCGGAAGGCGCGTTCAACATGGCCTTCGTGCCGCTTTACGCCAAGAAGCTGGAGGACGACCCGGAGGCCGCCGACGCCTTCGCGCGGGATGCCGTTGCCTTCATGGTCTTCGCGTTGACCCTGTTCACGGTCCTCGGCATCCTGTTCATGCCCTTTCTGGTCTTCGCCATGGCCGCCGGGTTCGTGGAGGATACGCGCTTCGACCTCGCCGTTTTCTATGGCCGGATCGCCTTTCCTTATATCCTGCTCATCTCTCTGGCGGCGCTGGTCTCCGGCCTTCTGAATTCCAACGGGCGCTTCCTGGCGGCGGCGGCGGCGCCGGCCCTTCTCAACATCCTGTTCATCGGAGCCATGATCTTCGTGGTCCTGGACGTGTTTCCCGACACGCCCAGCCCGCTCGACTTTGGCGCGGCGCTTGCCTGGGCCGTCCCTCTGGGTGGCTTGGCGCAGTTGGGCCTTGTCTGGGCCGCGGCGCGACGTGCCGGGCATCGCCTGCTGCCCCGGCGCCTGCCCCGCCTGACCCCGGACCTGAAGCGTCTTCTGGTCATTGCGGCACCGGTCGCCCTGGCGGGTGGGGTGGTACAGATCAACCTGCTGGTGGGACGCCAGGTGGCTAGCCAGTTCGAGGGCGCGGTGGGCTGGCTTTACTACGCGGACCGTCTCTACCAATTGCCGCTGGGTGTGATCGGAATCGCGATCGGGGTCGTCCTTCTGCCCGAATTGTCGCGGCGGGTCCGCGCGGAGGATCTGGCGGGCCAGCAGGCAGCCTATTCCCGCGCGGCGGAGTTTTCCCTTTTGCTGACGCTTCCCGCCACGGTGGCTTTCCTGGTGGTGCCGCTGCCCGTGGTCTCGGTCCTGTTCGAGCGCGGCGCCTTCGGGCCGGACGACACCGCAGCCACGGCGGTGGCGCTGATGATCTACGCGCTGGGCCTTCCGGCTTTTGTTCTGCAGAAAGTGCTGCAGCCGGCCTTCTTCGCGCGCGAGGATACGCGACGGCCCTTCTACTACGCGCTGGTCTCAATGGTTGTGAACGCCGTCGTGGCCATCGGCTTGGCGCGGACGCTGGGTTTCACGGCGGCCGCCCTCGGGACGACTCTCGCCGCCTGGGCCATGGTGGCCCTGCTTTGGCGTGGCGCGCGCAGCATGGGGGCTGCGACACGGCTGGACCGGCGGGCGCGGGGCCGGATGTGGCGCATCATCGCCGCCTCGCTTGCCATGGGCGGCGTGACCTGGGCATTCGGCTTGCTGGGGGGCGGGCTGTTCCTGGGGGCCGGGCGGGAGCTGGCGCTTCTGGCGCTGATCGCGGTGGGCGCCGGGTCCTACCTGATGTTCGCGCAGCTATTCGGCGCGGTTCAGCTGGGCGAACTTCGCGGCGCCTTCCGGCGTCAGCGCTGACGCATCCGCCCGATTAGGCCCTGCAAACCGCCCGGAAACATCAGCTGCGCCAACCCGTAGCCCGCCGCGAACCCGGCGATATCGGCGATCCAATCCGGGAACCAGGCGAAGCCGAGCCCCCCGGCCAGGCCGAAGATCGGCTGGATCGCCAGGAGGAAGCCGATCAGTAGGAATGCACGGTCCGGATCCACGCGTGTCAGCCCCTTGCGCGTCAGCAACGTGAAGACGCCGATCAGGCCGTAAGCCCCTGGATAGCCACCAAAAAGTGGCCCACTGCTGGGGAAGAGCATCACATAGACGAGAGCCCCCGCCACGGCCGAGGCCCAGAACAGAATGGGCAGACGCCACGACGGAAAGACCGGCGCACAGACATTGCCCAGGGCGAGGACGAAAACGACGACGAAGGCCGCGTGGACGAAGCTTCCATGGATCAACGGATAGGTCACGAAACGGGCGAGTTGGCGTAAGGGTGCCTGACCGGTCTCGATCATCCAGGCCACGACCGAACCATCGACGGCCCAGTCACGGATGGCGTTGAGCCGCCAGCCTACGGCCTGCCGCCCGCCGACGAAGCCAGCCTCAGCGGCCTGGAACATCACCTCCAACCCTATGATCAATGCGGCAAGCGCGACCACCACAGGGGGCGGCGCATTGAAGGGGCTTTGGTTGCGGGGGTCGTGCATGGCTGGCTCCGTTGACCCTGTCTGCGGGCGGGGGTAGGCGAACGCCGATCGCTTTGCCAGCCCCGGAGACCCAGATGAGTTCGTTCACGCCCCGCGTCTTCTCGGGCATCCAGCCGTCCGGTGGACTGACGCTGGGCAATTATCTGGGCGCCATCGTCAAGTTCGTGGACATGGCGCGGGCCGGAACGCATGAAACCGTGTTCTGCATGGTCGACCTCCACGCGATCACCGTATGGCAGGACCCGGAGGTGTTGCGCAGAAATACCCGCGAGCTTTGCGCAGGGTTCATTGCCAGCGGGATCGATCCCGAAAACTCCATCCTCATCAACCAGTCACAGGTGCCGGAGCACGCGCAATTGGCGTGGATTTTCAACTGCGTGGCGCGCATGGGTTGGATGAACCGGATGACGCAGTGGAAGGACAAGGCGGGCAAGAATGCCGAGGCCGCGTCGCTTGGGCTGTTCGCCTATCCCGCGCTGATGGCCGCGGACATCCTGATCTATCACGGAACCCATGTGCCGGTGGGGGACGATCAGAAGCAACATCTTGAATTGACACGGGATATTGCTGCGAAGTTCAACCACGATTTCGGTGTCGACTTCTTTCCGCTGACCGAGCCGGTGATCGAGGGCACGGCCACGCGGATCATGTCGCTGCGCGATGGGACGAAGAAGATGTCCAAGTCGGATCCGGTGGATGCGAGCCGGATCAACCTGACCGACGATGCCGACGCGATCGCCAAGAAGTTCCGCAAGGCCAAGACCGACCCCGACCCATTGCCCGGCGCACCCAAGGGGCTGGCCGGGCGGCCGGACGCCGCGAACCTGGTCAATATTTATGCCGCGTTGTCAGAGACTTCGGTGGCCGACGTGCTGGCGGGGCACGAGGGCATGATGTTCGGGCATTTCAAGCAGGAGCTGGCGGATCTGGCGGTGGCGAAGCTGGCGCCGATATCGGCGGAGATGGGGCGGCTGATGCAGGATCCGGGCGAGATCGACCGCATCCTGTCGCGCGGGGCCGAACGGGCGCGGGAGATCACGGTCCCGATCCTGGAGCGGACCTACGAGATCGTCGGCATGGTGCGCTGACGCGATTTTTCGTCATTTGCGCAGGCTTTAGGGCCTAAACCGCTGTTCCGGTGCGAAAATCGCATGTCACCCCCCGTACACCTGCCGTACACCCCCTGTACATACGTACGGTCGGACGTAACGGCGCGTTAGGACGCCCGGTCTTAGGCTCGGCGCGAGGTTCGGTCGTCGTCGAAGCGGCGCTTTCCGGCAGACGGACGGGAAGGATCGCAAAGCGGTCGACACGCACCGCGCGGCATGTATCGACTGGGCCCAAACCGTGCGGAGCTAAGGCCGCCTCATGAGCGTCGGGAACGTGCTGGTCCTTGGGGCCGCCAGTTGGAACAGAATGGTCTATGTCGACGACCTGCCGCAGGGGGTGTCTGCCACGATTCCCGACGCGAGAGAGGTCGAAAATGTCGGCTCCACCGGTGTCGGGAAGGCCATGACCCTCGCCGGGCTTGGCTGCAGGCCCGTTCTGCATTGCGCGCTTGGTCGCGATCATCACGGCGAAAGGGTTGCCGACGCCTGTACGGCGCGCGGTATCGACCTGATCGTGGACGCACAGGACGCCCCGACGCAGCACCATCTCAACATCATGGATCGACGGGGCGGGCGATATTCGATGTTCCTATCGAATGGCGCAGCCGACCCGGTGATCGACGCGGCGCGCATTGCGGAAAGGATCCGAACCGCGGAGACGATCTTTCTCAGCCTCTCCACGTCGTCGAAGAAAGTGCTGCCGCTTCTGACGGAGACCGGGGCCGAGGTGCTGTTGGACCTGCATGATTACGACGGACGGAACCCCTGGTATGACGATTTCATCGCGACCGCGGACGTCGTGCAGCTGTCGGATGTGTCCTTGCCGGATCCTGCCCCGGTCATAGAGCGCCTGCTGGCGGGACGGGCCCGTCAGGTCGTGCTCACCAAGGCGGAGAACGGAGCAGAGATCTTTAGCGGCGATCATGCCGTTTCGGTCCAACGATGCCCGGCGGAGATGGTCGACAGCAACGGCGCCGGGGACGCGTTTTCCGTGGCGCTTTGGTATGGTCAGAGAACGGGGCTTGGTCTTGAAGAGGCTGGCCGTTTCGCAGCCTCGGCCGCGGCCTTCGCCGTGGAAAGTCCGACGCTGTTTCCGTCCGATATCGCCGTGGACGACATTCGGCGGCGCGCAGGAATGGCCTGACGCGTTCGCCCACTGACCGACGGATGGCGCCGTCACACGCGCCATTCCGGCGGCATGCCGCGCAGAAAATCGGGCAGTCCGTCGGTGACGAAGCGGATGAAGGCACGGATATGGGGCGTGGTCTCGCTTTGCGGCGGCCAGACCAGCCAGAACCGCTGCCACATGCCGGGTTCGCGGAAGCAGAAGCGCAGGCCCGGCTCGATATCACCGGAAGCGCGCGGCAGGAGGCCCAGCCCGGCCCCGTCGAGCAGGAGGCCCGAGACCGCCTCGACCGAGGAGACGCGGAGATGGCTCGGATCGGCACCCAGCCTGTCCTGGACGGCCTGGATCGTCTCAATCCGCTGGGCCACGTGCTGTGGATAGAGCACCAGCCGATGTCCGGCCATCTCCTCCACCGAGGATGGGCTACCGTGACGATCGAGATAGGCGGCCGATCCATAAACCCCCCAGGGGTGATCAAGGATGCGGCGGCCGATCAGCGTGTCGCCGGTCAGCTGCATGGCGGAGCGAAGCGCCACATCGGCCTCCCCATCCTCTAGCGAGACGGCGCGTTCGTCGGCATCCAGTTCGAAGCGGACCTCCGGGTGACGCTCGCTGAAGGCCCGCAGGAGGCCGGAGATGTGGCGCGGCACGCCCGGTGTGGTGGTCAGGCGGATGGCCCCGGACAGCTGCCGTGTGAGGCTGCGACCCCGCGCGTCGAGCGCCTCGGCCGCGTCCCGCATCCGCTGAGCATGTGGAAGCAACGCCTGGGCATTTTCGGTGGGGACCGCGCCGCGCGGTCCCTTTTCGAAGAGGCGCAGGGAGAGCGCGGCCTCGATCCGGTCGATCCGTCGACTGACCGTCGTCTGGTTGGTCCCCAGCTGGCGGGCCGCCGCGGAGGCGGAGCCCTGTTCCATGACGGTCAGGAAGACGTGGATGTCGGACCAATCGTACATCGCGGGCCGCCCCTCTCATATCCGGGCTCTGCAAATATGCAGAGCAGGTCGTCAGATCGGCGTCTACCCCCGAACGTCGCGACGACCAATCTTTGGAGGGCCCCGGAAGAACGGGGTGCCAACCCGACGGAGAAGTCCGATGAAAACCCCCATCCTCGCCCTTGCCCTGGTGGCCACGCTGACAGCCCCTGCCGCCGCCATGTCGATTTCGCTGCCCAGCCTGCTGCCGCGCGTCGACTTCCCGCAGCCCACCGCCCCGGACGCGACGCGGGATCAGACCCAACCGCAGGTGCTTGGAAACTAGAGTTCCAGGTGACGGGCCCGCGCGCCGCGTTCGATGGCGGCGGCATGGAGCGGGTCGATGTCGAGCTCATAGCGCATCTCGCGCAGAAGCTGCAGTTCCGCCTGCCGGACCTTGCCATCGGCCGCGGCCACATCGCAGGCCAAGGCGTAAGCCGTTTCGTAATGCGTGTCCGGCAGCGCTGTCTTCACGAGGCCCAGGATGGCGTCGAGGCCGTCCTCTTCCTCCAGCAGGTCGAAGACGGTCTGGGCCACCTGCTCCATCCGGTCTTCGTCGTAGCCGGCGAAGATCGGAAGGTGGTTGACGATGGATTGGATCGTCAGGAGTTCCGCCGTGCGGATGGTCGCATCCGAAGCCGAAACGGTGATCATCGTGGCCACGAGGGCGTCTTGGGCGGAAAAGGACGTGTCGGTCATGGGGTCTCCTTGACCGGGTGATTTATTGACGGCGCCGCGGTGCCGCAATAGGTGACGCTCCTCTCAACCGAGGACGATCCCATGACGAGCTTGCGCGACGCGGCGATGACATCGAAGGCCTGGCCATTCGAAGAGGCGCGCAAGCTCTTGAAACGGGTGGAGGGGTCCGGGAAGGACCACGTCCTGTTCGAGACGGGCTACGGGCCCAGTGGCTTGCCCCATATCGGCACGTTCGGAGAGGTGGCGCGCACGACCATGGTGCGCCGGGCCTTCGAGGTGATCTCGGACATCCCGACGCGGCTGATCTGCTTCTCGGACGATCTGGACGGGATGCGGAAGGTGCCGGGCAACGTGCCCGACCCGGAGGCGCTGGCGGCGCACCTGCAGAAGCCCCTGACCTCCGTGCCCGATCCGTTCGGCACCCATGAGAGCTTCGGCCACCATAACAACGCCATGCTGCGGCGGTTCCTGGACACGTTCGGGTTCGAATACGAGTTCATCTCGGCCACGGAATTCTATGGCTCGGGCCGGTTCGACGATGTTCTGCGCCGGGCGGCGGAGCGCTATGACGACCTGATGGCGATCATGCTGAAGACCCTGCGGGAGGAGCGGCGCCAGACCTATTCGATCTTTCTTCCGATCCATCCCGAGACCGGGCGGGTTCTCTATGTGCCGATGAAGCATGTGGACGGCGCTGAAGGGACGGTGACCTTCGACGATGAGAGCGGGCGGGAATGGACGCTGCCGGTCACCGGCGGCAACGTGAAGCTGCAATGGAAGCCGGATTTCGGGGCACGCTGGGCCGCGCTTGGCGTGGATTTCGAGATGTCAGGCAAGGACCATTCCACCAACGTGCCTGTCTATTCCGCCATCTGCCGGACGCTGGGGGTCAAGCCGCCCGAGACCTTCACATTCGAGCTATTCCTGGATGCGGAAGGCAGCAAGATTTCCAAGTCGTCGGGCAACGGGCTCAGCATCGACGAATGGCTGACCTATGCGGCGTCGGAGTCCTTGTCCTATTTCATGTATCAGAAGCCCAAGACGGCGAAGCGGCTTTGGTGGGACGTGATCCCGAAGGCCGTGGACGAGTATCATCAGCAGCTGCGTGCTTTCGGCGATCAGGATGCTAAGCAGCGCGCCAACAATCCGGTCTTCCATATCCATCGTGGGCAGCCGCCCGCCTCGGACATGGTGGTGCCGTTTTCCATGCTGCTGAACATCGCGTCTGTGAGCGGGGCCGAGGATAAGGAGACGCTGTGGGGCTTCATCCGCCGCTACGCGCCCGAGGCCACGCCAGAGGGCAATCCCCAGATGGATGCCGCCGCCGCCGGGGCCGTGCGATACTACAATGACTTCGTGAAGCCCACGAAAGTGTACCGTGTACCCACGGAGCAGGAGCGGGAGGCCTTGGTCGTGTTGCGCGACGGGTTGGCGTCTTGGGATGGGGATCGGACGGACGAGGCGTTGCAAGGCCTGGTTTACGATGTGGGGCGGGAGCGGTTCGATCCGATGCGGGACTGGTTCAAAGCGCTCTACCAGGTGCTTCTGGGCGCCGATCAAGGACCGCGCTTCGGCGGGTTCATCGCGCTTTACGGGGTCGAGGAGACCGTGGCGCTGATCGACCGGGCGCTGGCGGGGGAACTGGCGGCGGCGTGACGCCCGGGTTGTTGGGGTGGGCGCTATCTTCGCCGTTCTGTGAGTATTTTTTGCCAGAGGAAGCAGGGCGTTGGCGCGCCGAACGTTGCGGGCGTGCGGTGGCGAGCTAGGCTTTCCGTCATTGGCAAGGAGTGCGCGCGATGTGGCGATGGGTGACGGCGATGGCCTTGGCTTTCGGGCTGGCAGGTGGAGTGGCGCAGGCGGATGAAACCGCGATCCAAGGGGTGATCGACAGTCAGATCGCGGCGTTCCGCGCCGACGATTTCGAGACCGCCTTCACCTACGCGGCGCCCGGCATCCAGGGCATGTTCCGCAACCCGACGAATTTCGGACGCATGGTCCGCGAGGGCTACCCGATGGTCTGGCGGCCGTCGCAGGTGGAATATCTGGGCACCCGGACACAGGGCGCCATCTGGCGGCAAGACGTGCTGGTGACGGATGCGCAGGGGCAGGTCTTCACGCTAGCCTATTCCATGGTCGAGACGGCGGAGGGCTGGAAGATCGCCGGGGTCGAGTTGCTGCGCCAGCCGGATGTGGGAGCCTAAGGGGCCGGGGTGCGTATTCTGTGCAGGATCGCGTCCGGTGCGGATGCCGTCTGTTCGGTCGTCCTTCCCGGCGCGGAGACAAAATCCCTGTGCCGTTGAAGTTCCGGCATCTGGTCGGGCGACGGTGCTTATGAAGCGGACCTATCGCGCCCGCGCCAGGCGCGGAGGGCAGAGGATGGCGTTGCGAGGATCTCCCGCAGGATCGCGCCGACCGTTGCAGGCCAGCTGAGGCAGCCTGGCGGCCCCGAAACCCGCGCATTCAGCCCCAGGAGGCGAGCGATGAGCCGGGCGCGGGGTAGGTGCCAACGGTTCGAGACGATGACGATCTCGGCCGTGTCGGGTGGCAGAAGGCGGTGGGCATAGGCGAGGTTTTCGTAGGTGTTTCTGGACGCGGCTTCCAGGATCAGGGCGGAGCCCGGCACATCGGCCGCCCGGGCTAGATCGGCCGCCACCTGGGCCTCGGGCGCGCCATGGCGGCCCTGGCCACCGGTCAGACAGAGATGGCTGACCTGCCCCGCCCTATGGAGCGCGACGCCGTGTTCCACGCGCAGCCGCAGGGTTTCCGACGGGCCGCCATCGGGTCGCACTGCGGCGCCCAGGACGATGGCGACACGGATCACCCCGCCGGATCGGCCGCGAGATCGGCCATGGTCAACCGAGCCGCCTTGCCGAAGCCGCCATTATAGAGCGCCGTCTCGGGGCGGAGGGCGTGCAGGCGAAAATCAGTGAAGTCGTAATAGAGGCCGGTCTTGGGTCGCGCGGCCAGATAGGTGTCGCGGAAGGCAGCCTTGTCGCACATCTCGGCTCGTCCCATCAGCGTGAGACGGGGATGGGTCAGCGGGTCGCCCTTGGCGCCCGGTTCGCCCACCAACAGGGAGCAACGCGTTTCCCCAGCCAGCGCTTTCGCATGATCCGACAGGTCGGAGATCAGAAGCAGCATCCCCGCCTCCGCATGCCAGAGGCAGCCGATGCGGGTCACCAGGGGATGGCCGTCCAGCAGCGTCCCGAGGGCGGCGTGATCCGTCTTGAGGAGGCGGTGGGCGGTGGCGCGGATCTCCGCATCGACTGGGTTGTAGGGGTCGGTCATGGCCCAGCCTTCCGGGATTCTGGGAACGCCCGCAAGGGTGTCTGGACGCGATGCGGGGCCGTCCCTATCGTGTCGGATAAAAGAGATAGGGGCGGCAGAGATGGCATTCGGCAAGACGATCCGCACGTGGTTCGACGGCACGTGGCATGACGGCGACGCCATGGTCATGCGGGCGGCGGATCACGGCATCTGGCAGGGATCGAGCGTCTTCGACGGGGCGCGGCGCTTCGAAGGGGTGACGCCTGATCTGGAGAAGCATTGCGCGCGCGTGAACCGTTCCGCCGAGGCGCTGATGGTGAAGCCGGTGCTGACGCCGGAGCAGATGGTCGAGCTGTTCCACGAGGGGCTGGAGGGCTTCGCGCCGGGGGAGGCCGTCTATATCCGGCCGATGTATTGGGCGATCCACGGTTCGGATGTCGGGGTGGCACCGTCCGACGTGGAAACCGGCGTGGCTTTGTGCCTGGAGACGGTGCCGATGCCCGCGGCGGAGGCCACGACGACACTGACCACGACACGCTTCCGCCGCCCCGTGCTGGAGGACGCGGTCTGCGACGCGAAGGCCGGATGCCTCTATCCGAACAACGCACGGATGCTGGTGGAGGCGCGGTCCAAGGGGTTCGGCAACGCGCTGGTGGCGGATGCCATGGGCAACGTGGCGGAGAGCGCGACGTCCAACGTCTTCATCGTGAAGGATGGCGAGGTCTTCACGCCGGTGGCGAATGGTACCTTCCTGGCGGGCATTACGCGGGCGCGGCATATGGAGAACCTGGCCGCGGATGGGGTTGCGGTCCATGAGACGGTGCTGAGCTTCGATGATGTGCGGGATGCGGACGAGGTGTTCCTGTCCGGGAACCTGGCCAAGGTGACGCCGGTCACCGCTTTCGACGATCGGCAGTACCAGGTTGGGCCGGTGACGCGCCGGGTGCGTGAGATGTATTGGGATTGGGCCCTATCGGGCGCATGACGGACGCGTCATGATCCGGGTGCTGCGCCTTCTGCCGTTTGCGGTGTCGGTGGCGGCGACGCTCTGGTTCCTGTCGGCCAATCCCTTCGCCGCGCCGTTCGTGGAACGCAGCGCAGGCGACATGTCACGGGCCTTGGAGCGCGCGGTGCGGCGCACCGCCAGTGCGGAGTGGATCGCGACGGAGTTGGACGCGGCGGTGGCGGCGGAAGATGCAGAGCGCGTCGAGATGTTGCTTGGGCTTGCCGACGATCTGGGCCGCGACGTGGATCGGGGCGCGGCGGAGGCGCTGATCGCGGCGCAATCGTCCTGGACGGCCACGGCGCGCAGTTGCGGGACTTGCATGGCCGATGCGGCGACCTGCCCGTCGCTGGACCTGCTGGCGGCCTGCGCTGTGCCGTTCGAATTGTCGCCACTGGGCGATCTGAATGCACTGCGGCGGGCCGGGATGGCCTGGTCGTCCGGGGCGGAGGTGGACCGGCTGGATGCCGGGCTGGCGGTGGTCGGTCTGGGCGCGACCGGCGCGGTTCTGGTGACCGGCGGCGCTTCGGCCAGCGTGAAGGCGGGCACGGGGCTTCTGCGCCTGACGCGCCGGATGGGCACCTTGTCCCCCGATCTGTCGCGGCTGCTGAACGTGCCCGTACGTCCGGCGGCGATCCCCGCCTATCTGAGCGGGGCGGGGCGTTTGGAAGACGTGACCGACATGGCGAAGCTTGCGACCGCGGGCGCGGTGGCGGCCGATCTGGGCCGTGTGCGGCGCGCGACCTCTACCGCCGAGACGCTGCGGCTGGTGCGCCTTGTGGACAGGCCGGACGATGCGGCGCGGCTGGCACGCGTCTCTGAAGTGATGGGGCCGCGGACGGCGCGAACGTTCGACGTTCTGGGCAAAGCCCGCGTCTTCCGGGCGACCGTCCGTTTGAGCCGGGCGGCGACCGAGGCCCTGCTTCTGATCTGGGTGACGGCCATGCAGGCCGGGGCCTGGCTGGCGATGCGCGCGGGGGCAGCGGCCTTCCGCGGGATGCTGCCCGGCCCCGTCGACGGCCCACGTGTCGAGCCGCCCATACGCCGGCGCGCGAAGCCGGTCACGGAGCCCCCGCTGAGCCGCCTGCGCGACCCGCGCCGCCCGGACACGAGAGCGGTTGCCAGCCCTGCCCCCGGTCGCCATGCTGCGCCCGATCTGGGCGGAGGGCCCCATGCGCAAATTCCTGGTCGTGCTGGACGACAGCCGCGAATGTCTGAACGCGATGCGGTTCGCCGCGCTGCGGGCCGAGCATACCGGCGGTGGGGTCGAGATCCTCTCGGTGATCCCCCCCGATGAGTTCAATCACTGGATCGGCGTGGGCGATCTGATGCGCGAGGAAGCGCGGGAACGGATCGTGGCCCATTTCGAGGTCTTCGCCACATGGATGCGCAGCAAGCATGGGCTGGAGCCGCAATTGGTGATCCGGGAGGGGGAACCGGTGGACGAGATCCTGGCCCAGGTGCGCGAGGATCGGGAGATCGGCGTTCTGGTCCTGGGCGCAGCGTCGGACCGGAAGGGGCCGGGGCCATTGATCACGCAACTCACCCGATCCTCGGGCAGCCTTCCGGTCCCGATCACCATCGTGCCAGGCGATCTGTCCAAGGAGCAGTTAGAAGGGATCGCGTGAGCGCACAGTTTAGAACCATTCCAAGTTCTTGACCTTCCCGATCGGGCTTCGCATATTGAAGGCCCATTCCCGGAGGCGCCCCATGTTCATCCAGACCGAGACCACGCCGAATCCCGCCACGCTGAAATTCCTGCCCGGCCAGGCCGTGCTGGAGGCCGGAACGGCGGACTTCCCGCAAGCGGATACGGCTGAAAAATCACCTCTCGCCAAGCGCATCTTCGCCATTGGCGGCGTGACCGGCGTGTTCCTGGGCAACGATTTCGTCACCGTGACGAAGGATGACGGGACCGAGTGGGATCACGTGAAGCCCGCGATCCTGGGCGCGATCATGGAGCATTACCAGTCGGGCGAGCCGGTCATGGAAGGCGAGGCGCAAGCGCAGCATGGTGCCAACCATGACGAGGCCGATGCCGCCGTGGTCGGACAGATCACCGAGCTTCTGGACACGCGCGTGCGTCCTGCCGTTGCGCAGGATGGCGGCGACATCACTTTCCACGGCTATGAGCGGGGCGTCGTTTACTTGCAGATGAAAGGCGCCTGCGCAGGCTGCCCATCTTCAACGATGACGCTGAAGATGGGGATCGAGAACCTGTTGCGGCACTATATCCCCGAGGTGCTGGAGGTGCGGCCGGTCGGTCTCTGATCCAGTGGCCGACACAGACGAGGTCCATACCGGGCGCTGTTACTGCGGCGCATCGACCGTTTCGGCGCCGGGGGCGCCACTGGTCGTGTCCTATTGCCATTGCGAAGATTGCCGCCGCGTGACCGGCGCACCGGTGGGGGCCTTTGCCGCCTGGGCGCCGGGGAACCTGACCCTGACCCCGTCCGACCTTGGCACGATCAGCGTGGCCAAGGGGGTAGAACGTTGGTTCTGCCCGAAATGCGGCTCTCCCCTGGCGGCGCGGTGGGATTACCTGCCGGATCAGATCTATGTGCCCGTCGGCGTGATGGACCGGCCCGAAGTACTGGAACCGTCGCGCCATGCCCATGCGGCCGAAAGACTGCCTTGGCTTCATCTGGCCGACGAGCTGCCCCGCGCGGAGAGAAGCGCGCGCGACGGGCTGAATGCAGCGGCGGCGGGATGCGATGGCTGAGCGCCTGACGCTGGGCTTCGACACGTCGGCCGCGCATTGCGCGGCCGCGCTTATCTCTGGCGAGCAGGTATTGGCGGCCCGCATGGAAGAGATGGCAAAAGGTCAGGCCGAACGTCTCATGCCCCTGTTGGAAGAGGTCTTGGCGGAGGGCGGCGTTCTCTGGTCGGACCTGGGCGCCATCGGTGTGGGCACCGGGCCCGGCAATTTCACCGGCACGCGGATCGCCGTATCGGCGGCACGGGGCCTGGCGCTGGGATTGGGCATTCCGGCGGAGGGCGTCTGTCTGCCGGAAGCCTATGGAGCGGGGCGAGATGTCATCGTCTGCCTGCCCGCGCCCCGTGGTCTGGTGCATGGCGCGCGGCGGGGCGACATCCGGACCTTGGCCCCGACGGATTGGCCCGTCGATTGGCAAGAAGACTTGACCGGTCCCGCCGCCGAGATCGTGGCGGAAGCGACTGGCCTGCCCATGGTCGAGAGCCCGGCCCTGGCCCCGGCCATCGCGCGGATCGCTGCGGTGCGGGCGGCAGCCGGGCGCCCGCGTCCCGCCCCGCTCTACCTGCGGCCGGCCGATGCCGCGCCAGCCGCCGACCCACCGCCGGTGATCTTGCCCTGAGTGCGGGCTTTGCCGACGGCGCGAGCTGGTCTATCCTCTCGGTTACCAGACCCGACAACCCTATGATCCAGGCCGAACGGCTCGCCGCTCTTCATGCCAGCAGCTTCGCTGGCCCATCCCGTTGGTCAGCCGATGCTTTTGCGGAAGCCTTGGTCGACCCACGATGCTTCTTCGTGCGAGAGGAGGCCGAGGAAGACGGCTTCGCCCTGGGGCGCCAGGTCGTTGACGAGGCGGAGCTTCTGACCTTGATCGTGGCGTCGGCCAAGCGAGAGGCGGGGTTGGGGCGACGCCTTCTCGCCGCCTTCGAGCGGGAGGCGCGCAAACGGGGCGCAGCCTTCGCGTTCTTGGAAGTGTCCGCGGACAATCTGATCGCGCGTCGTCTCTATGATGCTGCGGGATGGACCATCGCCGGTCACCGGAGCGGCTATTACGCGGGCATCGACGCGGTCACGATGCGAAAGGTGCTCTGACACTGCGTCACCGGGAGAATCCGGTTGATCTTCCCCGCACCCTGCGGCCTTATCCCCTGCATCATGCAAAGGCGCGAGGGGGTGCGGCTTTGGCCTGCCGAACCCTCGCCCGCAACGGGAGAGACCAATGCTTTTTCACAGAAGCCTCATGGGCGCGGCGGCAACGCTGGCGCTGGTCGCGGGGACGGCAACGGCCGAGGAGCCGGGCCTGATCATCGACCTGGGCGGAAAGTTCGACAAGTCCTTCAACGAGAGCGCCTTCAACGGTGCGCAACGTTGGGTGGAAGAGACGGGCGGCGAATATTCCGAGACGGAACTGGCCAACGAGGCGCAGCGCGAGCAGACCATGCGGCGCATGGCCGAGCGCGGCGCGAACCCGGTGGTGGTTCTGGGCTTCGCGAACGCCTCGACGCTTGAGGTGGTGGCGCCCGACTATCCGGACACCGATTTTGTGATCGTGGACATGGTCGTGGATCAGCCCAACGTGAAATCGGTCGTCTTCTCGGAGCATGAGGGCAGCTATCTGGTCGGCATGATGGCGGCCATGGCCTCCGAATCCGGCACGGTCAGCTTCGTTGGCGGGATGGACGTCCCGCTGATCTCGAAGTTCGCCTGCGGCTATGCGCAAGGCGCCAAGGCGGTGAACCCGGACGCGAATGTCATCGTGAACATGACGGGCACGACGCCCAGCGCGTGGAACGACCCGGTGAAGGGCGCGGAGCTGACGCGCTCGCAGATCAGCCAGGGTTCGGATGTGGTCTTCGCGGCAGCTGGCGGCACAGGGATCGGCGTTCTGCAGGCCGCGGCCGATGCCGACATCCTGTCGATCGGCGTGGATAGCAACCAGAACTACCTGCACCCCGGCGAGGTGCTGACCTCGATGGTCAAGCGGGTGGACAACGCCGTCTACGACGCCTTCACTGCCGCGACCGAGGGCAGCCTGGAGACCGGGATCACGGTCATGGGCCTGGAGAACGAGGGCGTCGGCTTCGCGCTGGACGAGAACAACGCCGAGCTCGTGACCGCCGAGATGCAGGCCGCCGTGGAAGAGGCGAAAGCCCAGATCATCGCCGGTGAGATCGAAGTTCACGATTACCTGTCCGACAATAGCTGCCCCGCTTTCTGAGCGATGGCGGAGGCGGAGACCCCCGGTACGGTGCTTCTGAAGCTCCTATCGGCCTGGAACGAGGCCGATCCGGGGACCCGCGAGACGATCTTGGACGAGGCCCTCGCGGCCTCGTTCCTCTATGAAGACCCCCATGCCCCTGCCCCTTTCGAGGGAGCCGAAGGCATGGCCCAATATCTGACCATCTTCCGCGAGAACCTGCCCGATGCCGTCCTTTTGCCCACTGGCTCGCCGCAAGTGACGCATGGAACGGCAAAAATCCGGGCCCGGCTGAACCGGGGCGATGCGCCTTTCGCGGAACTGACATTCGTCGGCACGAACGGCCCTGATGGCCTGACGCGCGTGACCGGCTTCGTGGAGAGCGAATGAGCGGCAATCCCGACCTGGCTATCGAATTGCGCGGCATCTCCAAGGCGTTCGGTCCCGTGCAGGCCAACAAGGACATTTCGATCCAGGTGCGGCGTGGGACGATCCACGGGATCATCGGGGAGAACGGAGCGGGGAAGTCGACGCTGATGTCGATCCTCTACGGCTTCTACAAGGCCGATGCGGGGGAGGTGTATATCGGCGGTCGGAAAACCGAGATCCCCGACAGTCAGGCCGCCATCGCTGCCGGGATCGGCATGGTGTTCCAGCATTTCAAGCTGGTGGAGAACTTCACCGTTCTGGAAAACGTGGTCCTTGGCGCCGAAGACGGCGCGATGCTGCGGCCCAGCTTGGCCAAAGCCCGCAAGCTGTTGAAGCAGTTGGCCGACGATTACGAGATGGATGTGAACCCGGATGCGGTGATCGAAGATCTGTCGGTGGGTCTGCAACAGCGTGTGGAGATCCTGAAAGCGCTTTACCGCGAAGCCGATATCCTGATCCTGGACGAGCCTACCGGCGTTCTGACCCCCGCCGAAGCCGACCACCTGTTCCGCATTCTGCGCGGCCTGCGCGACCGCGGGAAGACGATCATCCTGATCACCCACAAGCTGCGGGAAATCATGGACGTGACCGACACCGTCTCCGTCATGCGGCGCGGTGAGATGACCGCCACCGTCAAGACGGCCGAGACCAGCCCGGAGGAATTGGCGGAGCTGATGGTGGGGCGGAAGGTTCTTCTGCGCGTGGACAAGGCCCCCGCCCAACCCGGCGAGACCGTGCTGGAGGTGCGCGATCTGCGGGTGACCGACGGCCAGGGCGTCGAACGGCTGAAGGGCGTGAGCCTAGACATCCGCGCCGGCGAGATTCTGGGCGTGGCGGGCGTGGCCGGGAACGGCCAGTCCGAACTGCTGGAAGTGCTGGGCGGCTACGCCACTGCCACCGGTACGATCCGCATGAACGGTCAGGAGATCGACCTGACGGGCACCGCCTCGGATGCCCGGACCCGACGGGCGCGGGGCATCGCGCACGTGCCCGAGGACCGGCAGCGTGAGGGCCTGATCATGGATTACCGCGCCTGGGAGAACGTGGCCTTCGGCTACCACGATCAATCCGATTATTCTTCGGGCGCGATGATGAACCTGGGCGCCATGAAGGCCGATTGCGCCGCCAAGATGGAACGTTTCGACGTGCGCCCGCCGGACCCGAACCTGGCCGCCAAGAACTTCTCGGGCGGCAACCAGCAGAAGATCGTCCTCGCGCGCGAGATCGAGCGGAACCCGGACCTGCTGCTGATCGGCCAACCCACGCGTGGTGTCGATATCGGCGCCATCGAGTTCATCCATCAGCAGATCGTCGCCCTGCGCGATCAGGGCAAGGCTATCCTTCTGGTCTCGGTCGAGCTCGATGAGATCATGGCCCTGTCGGACCGGATCGCAGTCATCTTCGACGGCCGCATCATGGGAGAACGGCTGCCATCTGAGACGAACCAAGGTGAACTTGGCCTGTTGATGGCGGGCATGACCGGAGAGGCCGCATGACCGACGCCTTGCCCAAATGGGTCGATATCCTTCTTATTCCTTTCATCAACCTGGCCTTGGCCCTGATCGTGTCCGGGATCGTGGTGGCGTTGATTGGCAAGGACCCGTTCGAGGCGCTCTATATCCTGATCAGCGGTTCCGTCGGCTCGGCCTATGGTTGGGGCTACACGCTGTTCTATACGACCAACTTCATCTTCACGGGGCTGGGCGTGGCCGTGGCGTTCCACGCCCGCCTCTTCAATATCGGCGGCGAAGGACAGGCCGCCCTGGGGGGGCTCGGAACGGCTCTGGTCCTGCTCTACGTGCCGTGGCCCCATTGGACCGTCGCGATCCTGGCGGCCAGCCTTGGCGCGGCACTGTTCGGCGCGGCTTGGGCCGCCATCCCCGCCTACCTGCAGGCGCGGCGCGGCAGCCACATCGTGATCACGACGATCATGTTTAATTTCATCGCGTCGGCGCTGATGGTCTACCTGCTCAGCCGTGTCCTGCTCGTGCCCGGCGCAGGCGGCTCACCCGAAACGGCCCGCTTTGCCGAGGCGGTCAGCCTGCCGAACGCCTATGATATCGCGCCCTGGATGGGCTTTAGCCGGTCGACGCCCCTGAACGTCTCGTTCCTGCTGGCCATCGCCGCCTGCTTCTTCGTATGGGTACTGATCTGGCGCTCCCGACTGGGCTATGAGATCCGCGCGTTCGGCCATTCCGAACCCGCCGCGATCTACGCGGGGATGTCGCCCACGAAGATCATCATGATCGCCATGCTGATCTCAGGCGGGATGATCGGTCTGATGGCGATCAATTCCGTCATGGGCGAGGCGGAGCGGCTGGTCATCGACCCCGTCCAAGGCGCAGGTTTCGTGGGGATCGCTGTGGCGCTGATGGGCCGGTCACACCCGGTGGGCGTGTTCTTCGCGGCGTTTCTATTCGGTGCGCTCTATCAGGGCGGGGGCGAGCTGACCTTCGAGATGAACGGCATGACGCGGGAGATCATCCTGGTGATCCAAGCCCTCGTGATCCTGTTCACCGGGGCGCTGGACAACATGGTCCGCATTCCGCTGGAAGGCATCTTCATCGCCCGCCGTCGCCGCCCCGCGGTACCGCAGCCGACGACGCCACTGGAGGCCGGTGGCCATCCGGAACGCGGGAAGGTGGAGCCATGAGCGTACTGGCGGAGCATTGGCCGAACCTCCTCTCGGCCCTGGGTCTATTCGCGGCGGGCTTCGCAGTCATCGGACCGAACATCGCGTCGATCATGGCGACCTCAATGGCGCAGGGACGGCAAGACGGTTTGCGGATGGCGGCCGGCGTGGCCCTCGGCTCGGTGCTCTGGGCGGCCATGACGGTCGCTGGGCTGGCCTCGCTACTGACGCTCTACGCGGGCGCAATGGTCGCTCTGAAGGCGTTCGGCGTGGCATTCCTTCTGTGGCTCGCCTTGAAGGCGTTCCGCTCCGCCGGGTCGGCAAAGGGCTTGCCGGAGGCGCCCCCTGCGCGCCGCGGGCCCTTCCTTGCGGGCCTCGCGATCCAGATGACGAACCCAAAGGCCGCGCTGGCCTGGATCGCAACGGCGGCCATCGCGATGTCGGGCGAAGCACCCTGGCAGATCGGGGCCGCGCTGGTAGCGTCTGCGGCCGTGATCTCCTTCATCGGCCACGCGGCCTACGCGATGCTTTTCTCCACGCAGGCGGTCGTCGCGGGATACGCGCGGGCGCGTCGGGGCATCGAGGCGGGTCTCGGGACGCTCTTCACCTACTTCGCCTTCCGCCTCGCCACCGAGAGGACCTGACCCATGGATTTTCTCGGCATCATCCAGATCCTCGAATCCTCTCTCCGGCTGGCCACGCCGCTGCTGCTCGCGTGCCTTGCTGGCCTCTTCTCGGAGCGGGCCGGGATCTTCGACATCGGGTTGGAGGGCAAGATGCTGGCTTCCGCCTTCCTGTCGGCGGCGGTGGCCTACACGACCGGCTCGGCCTGGATCGGGCTAATGGCCGGGATCGGGGCGTCGCTGATGCTGGCCACGATCCACGGCGTCGCCTCGATCACCTTCCGGGGCAACCAGCTGATCTCCGGCGTGGCGATCAACTTCCTGGCCTCGGGCCTGACCGTGGTGGTGGGCGAGGCATGGTTCGCCCTGGGCGGCCGCACACCACAGCTGGAAGGCGCCGCAAGGTTCGGGGAGATCACTCTGCCCTTCGCAGACGCGCTGCGGGACGTGCCGTATCTCGGTCCGATCTACGCCAACCTGATCTCGGGCCATTCGCCCATCGTTTATATCGCACTTGCCTGCGTACCCCTGACTTGGTGGGTGCTGTTCCGCACCCGCTTCGGCCTGCGCCTGCGCGCGGTGGGGGAGAACCCCGCCGCTGTGGACACGGCGGGCGTCAGCGTGGTGGGCCTGCGCTATGCGGCGGTGATGATCTGCGGCATCCTTTGCGGGATCGCGGGCGCCTATTTGGCGACCGCGCTCTCGGCCGGGTTCGTGAAAGAGATGTCGGCAGGCCGCGGCTTCATCGCCCTGGCGGCGCTGATCTTCGCGAAATGGCGGCCGTGGTATGCGCTTGGGGCCACCCTTCTATTCGGACTGCTAGAGGCGCTGGGGAACCGCTTCCAATCTATCGAACTGCTGGGCGTCTCGGTGCCCACGCAGTTCATGCAGGCCCTGCCCTATATCCTGACGGTGGTGATCCTGGCGGGCTTCGTGGGCAAGGCCATCCCGCCGCGCGCGGGCGGCGAGCCCTATGTGAAGGAGCGCTAGGCCTCTGCCATCCGCCGGGCGATCCGCTCGGCCATCATGATGACCGGCGCGTTGGTGTTGCCGCCGACGATGCGGGGCATGAGCGACGCATCCACCACGCGCAGTCCATCGGTCCCGGTCACGCGCCCCTCACCGTCGGTGACGTCCCCGATCGCTGCAGTCCCGACCGGGTGGTAGATCGACTCCGCCCGCGCGCGGATCAAGGCTCGCCATTCGTCGTCCGTTTCGGGGCGCGGGTCGGGCTTCCACCAACCAATGCGGATATCATCGAACGCCGGTTGTGATAGGATGTCCGCCGCCATGCGCGCACCGGCCACCAGGACCTCCAGATCGGCCTCGTCGCTCAGGTAGCCCGGATCGATGAGGGGAGGCGCCAGAGGATCGGCAGAGGCCAGCCGGATCGTCCCGCGCGACCGGGGATAGAGCGCGCAGGCATGGAGCGAGACGCCCATGCGGCCCCAGTTCCGGTTCTCGCCGTGATCTTCCCCCAGCGCGGGCAGGAAGTGGAATTGCATGTCCGGCTTCGGCAGATCGGGGCGCGAGCGGGCGAAGCCGTTCCCCTCGGCCAGGTTTGACGCCATGAGCCCGCGACGGCCCCGCGCGAAGTCCAAAGGCGCGCGCAGCATCTGCGGCAGCATCGAGGGTGCATAGCCGATGGCGGAGCCCTGTCGCGTCTGGATCATGCAATTGATGTCGATGTGATCCTGCAGGTTGCCGCCCACCCCCGGCGCGTCGCTGACGACGGACAGGCCGTGGTCGCGCAGATGATCCGCCGGACCGATCCCGGACAACATTAGGAGCTGCGGCGTATTCACGGCCCCGGCGCAGAGGATCACCTCGCGCCGCACGATCACCTCTGTGCCGAGGTCCACGGCCGTGGCCCGCGTCCCGTCGAAGAGAATGCGCCGCACCTGGGCACCGGTCCGGATCGTCAGGTTCGGCCGGTTCCGCACGGCTTTCGGCAGGTAGGCCCGCGCCGCCGAGCAGCGAAGTCCGTCCTTCGTCGTCGTGTCGAAACGGCCGATGCCGTCATGATCCGGTGCGGCGAAATCCTCGATCAGGCGATGCCCGGCCTGCTGGCCGGCCTTAAGGAACATCGCCGTCGCTGGATGACCCCAATCGGGGCGCGTGACGTGCAGCGGTCCCTCGTCGCCGTGCCATTGCGACATACCCTCCGAATGGGTTTCGGACGCCTTGAAAAGATGCAGCGCCTCGGCTCCGGACCAGCCATGGCCCCATTCATCGTAATCGCTCAGATCACCGCGGGC
The DNA here is from genome assembly GCA_039199335.1 of Pseudomonadota bacterium. Classification (GTDB taxonomy): domain Bacteria; phylum Pseudomonadota; class Alphaproteobacteria; order Rhodobacterales; family Rhodobacteraceae; genus Jannaschia. The sequence goes on along the minus strand of JBCCSY010000007.1, from coordinate 51,266 downwards.
GTAGCACATGGCGTTGATCCCGGAGGACCCGCCCAGAACCTTACCCCGCGGCCAGCGCAGGGTCCGCCCATTCAAACCGGGCTGCGGGGCGGTGCGATAGTCCCAATCGGCGATCCGGTTGCCCAGCACCTCCGCCAGGGCGGCGGGTACGTGCAGGAGTGGATTTCGTCCCTGTCCGCCCGCCTCGATCAACAGGACGGACACGGACGGGTCCGCGCTCAGCCGATTGGCCATGACGCATCCAGCCGAGCCGCCGCCAATGATGATGTAGTCCGCCTGCTCTCCCATCGGGTCACCTTTCCCGCCGGGCGGGAAGCTGGCAAGTCTGACGGAACGTCCCGGAAGGAACCGCGCCATGGAAGCCGACACCCTCACCCGTTCGATCCGCGACCGTGCCGGCGACGCGCCGGTCGAGATGGGCTTGGTCCTTGGATCGGGTCTTGGTCATCTGGCCGATGCGGTGGAGGGCGTCGCGATCCCCTATGACGAGTTGCCGGGCTTCCCCCATGCGACCGTCTCGGGTCACGCACCGCGGCTGGTGATCGGAATGCTCGAAGGACGCCGCGTCGCGGTGCTGGGCGGGCGCGAGCACTATTACGAGCGCGGCCGATCGGACGCGATGCGCCTGCCGCTCACGGTGCTGCTTGATCTTGGCGCGGACACGGTGATCCTGACCAATGCGGCAGGGTCGCTGGACCCCGACATGCCAACGGGCAGCATCATGCTTTTGTCCGACCATCTCAATTTCAGCGGCCTGAACCCGCTGATCGGGGAAGCCACAGATGCACGCTTCGTGCCCATGGGTGACGCGCATGATCCTGCGCTGCGCGAGGCCCTGCGCCAAGCCGCAGCGGCCACGGGCACGGATCTGCGCGAAGGTGTCTATGCTTGGTATTCAGGGCCCTCCTTCGAGACGCCGGCAGAGATCCGGGCCATCCGCACCCTCGGCGCCGATGCCGTGGGCATGTCCACGGTGCCCGAGGTGATCCTGTGCCGCTTCCTTGGCCTGCGCTGCGCCGCGCTATCGGCCATCACCAACATGGCGGCAGGCCTCTCGGACGAGGCGATCGGACACGACCATACCAAGGCGATGGCCCCGCTGGGGGCCGCGAAGATCGAGCGGGTGTTGCGCGCCTTCCTCAGAGACAAATCGCCGGTTTGACCCACCCGGCCTTTCCCGCCAATAGAAGGTGAGCCCGAGGGTCCAGCGTGCAGATTTATCTTCCCATCGCCGAAGTTTCGGTCAACGCCTTCCTTCTTCTGGGGCTGGGCGGATTGGTGGGCATCTTGTCGGGCATGTTCGGCGTGGGCGGCGGTTTCTTGATGACCCCGCTTCTCTTCATGATTGGGATCCCGCCCGCCGTGGCCGTGGCGACGGAGGCCAACCAGATCGTCGCCTCCAGTTTCTCAGGCGTGCTCGCACATCTCAGGCGAAGGACCGTCGATCTGCGCATGGGCACCGTTCTCCTCATCGGCGGCCTAGCGGGCGCGGCAATCGGTGTGCAGGTCTTCGCCGTCCTTCGAGAGCTTGGGCAGGTCGATCTGTTGGTGCGGCTCTGCTACGTCGCCTTCCTGGGCATCATCGGTGGATTGATGTTCATCGAAAGTGTCAACGCCATCCGACGTGCGCGGGCGGCGGGCCCAGTCCGCCCGGCCGTGCGGCGGCAGCGCAAATGGATCGACCGGCTGCCCTTCAAGATGAAGTTCCGCACCAGCGGGCTCTACCTGTCAGTGATCCCGCCCCTGATCGTCGGTCTGTTCGTCGGCCTGTTGGCGGCCATTATGGGTGTAGGTGGCGGCTTCATCATGGTGCCCGCCATGATCTACCTGCTGGGGATGCCCACGAAGGTCGTCGTGGGCACGTCCCTCTTCCAGATTATCTTCGTGACAGGCTTTGCCACGCTGATGCACGCGACCACCAACTACACGGTCGACATGATCCTGGCCGTTCTTCTGTTGGTCGGCGGCGTCATTGGCGCGCAGGTGGGGACGCGGATCGGCACCCGTCTCAAGGCCGAACAACTTCGCATCCTGTTGGCCATCATGGTTCTGGCGGTTTGCGGCAAGCTGGCGCTGGACCTCTTGCTGGAACCGGCCGAGCTCTTCTCGGTCGATGCGGGGGGTGGGCATTGATCCGGCTTCTCGCTCTCCTGACTTGCCTCGGTCTGCCCGCCCAGGCTGAGGAAGTTGTGGCCGCGCTGAGCCAGGATCGCGTCTCGATCTCGACCTCCTTCGATGGGTCCGAGATCCTCGTCTTCGGCGCCATCAAACGTGATGCCCCCGCACCACAGACCGAACCACTGGCAGTCATCGTCACGGTGTCAGGCCCCGATGAGCCCGTGACCGTACGCAGGAAGGAACGCCGCTTCGGCATCTGGGTGAATACAGAATCGGTGGATGTGAGCCGTGCTCCGGCTTTCTATGCCGTGGCCGCCAGCGCATCTCTGTCCGATGCCCTTCTCCGCATCGAAGACCAGCGCTGGCGGATCACGCCCCCCAAAGCCCTGCGGGCTGTCGGCGCCACGAGCATGTCGGAGAATGCGCCCGAATTTCTGGAGGCCTTGATCCGCGTCCGGACGGAAGCCGGCATCTACTCCCTGGCGGAAGACGTCGTGAGCATCCGGGACGAGACGCTGTTCTCCACAACCGTCGCCCTGCCATCGGACCTGACGGAGGGAGCCTATACCACCCGCATTTTCCTGACCCGCGGCGGCACGGTAATCGACGACTTCGAGACGGAGATCTTCGTCCAAAAGGTCGGGCTGGAACGCTTCATCTACAACCTGGCCCATGACCGGCCACTGATCTACGGACTGCTCTCCCTCGCCATCGCCATTGCAGCCGGCTGGATGGCCTCCGCAGTCTTCCGATTGGCCCGAAGCTAGCTAGCCGCGACCGACATAGGGCATGTCGTTGGCCATCACGGTCATGAACAGGACATTCGCCTCGGGCGGAAGGTTGGCCATGTGCAAGACGGACCGCGCGGCATCGTCTACATCCATCATCGCCACGCCTCCGCCGCCTGCATCGCGCTGCGACTTGTCCACCGCTTCCAGCATGGGGGTGCGGGCATTGCCGATATCGATCTGGCCGCAGGCGATGCCCAGCGCGCGCCCATCCAGGGAGAGCTGACGGGTGAGGCCGGTGATGGCGTGTTTGGTCACGGTGTAGCTCACGGCGTTGGGGCGCGGGACATGGGCACTGATGGAGCCGTTATTGATGATCCGGCCGCCGCCTTGCGTCCGCATTCGGCCAAAGGCGGCGCGGGCCATCAGGAACATGCCGGTCAGGTTCACGGAAACGGCCCGGTCCCAGTCGTCCAGCGGCGTCTCGTCGATGGGCGCCGCCGGAACGAAAAGCCCCGCATTGTTGAAAAGCACATCGATCCGGCCCGCCGCATCGGCAAAGGCCGCCACGTTGGAAGCGACACTGTCCGGATCGGTGACGTCGCCGGGAAGGATGTGGGCGGCTTCATGGCCCCCGGCCACCTCCGCCAACGCATCGGCACGGCGCGCCATGAGGCCGACGGTCCAACCTTCGGCCAGGAAGAGCTGGGCCGTGGCAGCACCGATACCGGAAGACGCGCCTGAAATCAGGATAGTACGGCTCATTCGGATGTCTCCTGTTCCAGGGTGAGCGGGGCTGCCGACGCCTTCAGATCGGCGGTTCCGAGCGACGTCTGTGGCAAGGCCAGCGCGTATCGCTTCACCCAAATAAGTCGCGTGACGGCCCGCGTGATCGCCACATAGGCCAGCCGCTTCCAAAGCTGCTGGCCCGCTTCCACACGGCCTGCCCGGCTCGCCGCATAGAGGTCGGGCGCAAAGACCTGCACCGCGTCCCATTGCGAGCCCTGCGCCTTGTGGATCGTCACCGCCGCGCCGTGAAGAAACGCCGCGCCCATACGGGCGGCAAAGGGGAGGAACGGCTCCTCCTCGTCCGGATGCTCGATCTTCACGATGGAGCTGACCGAAAGCTCCGGCTCGGGCGCGCCCAGCACGTGTAGGCGCGAGAAGCCGGGCTTCCGTCCCGGTCCTAGATAGACGACCTGCGCCCCCTTGATGAGGCCCCGCGCTTCGAGGTCGATCCGTCGCTTGCGATGCTTCAGCGGCAATTCCAGCCCGTCGCAGATCAGTGGCTCACCCGGCAGCAGGTGTGTGTCATCGGCCCCGTGCGCCTGCCGAAATGCGCGGATCAAGCGGATGCGCGTGGCGTTGCGCCAGACAAGCACCGGGGAGCGGGCCATGAGATCGCTGTCCACACGGGCCGAGACCTGGACCCGCTCGTCTCGCGCGGCGGCCTCTTCGACCATGCGTTCGAAGTCATGGAACTCCAACGCCGGGTCGCCTAGCGCATGGCCCAGATCGAGGATCGGGCTATCGGCCTCCTGCCGGTGGATGCGGTCGAGATGGAGATGATCGTCCCCAGAAAAGCGGTCGAAGACCATTCGGCCGGACTGGTTCACAGGGGCCAACTGAGCCGGGTCGCCGAACAGGACAAGGGTCGGGAAGATCTCCGTCAGATCCTGGTATTGCGTGTCGTCCAGCATCGAAGATTCATCGACGAAACCGATATCCAGGGGACTATCGCGCCGTTTCCATCCGGTGATGAAGTCCGATCCGCGCAGCCCGGCGGCGGCTAAAGCTGCGGGAACCGAGTTGGTCTCGTCATAGACCCGCTTGGCCCGGTCCAGCCCATCATCCGGCAGAACATCGGTTTCCGGACGATCCGGCTCACCAGCCAGCCATTCCGCGATCTTCTCGTATTCCGGGTCATAGACCGGAGTGTAGAGGATGCGATGGATCGTGGTCGCAGGAACACCGCGGGTGCGCAGAACGCTCGCCGCCTTGTTGGTCGGTGCTAGGACCGCAAGCGTCCGGCGATCCTTGCGCTTGCGCTCATAATCGCCCGAGACGACATCCAGCCCCGCCGCCCGCAGCGACTTAACCAGTTCCGCGAGCAATAGGGTCTTCCCGGACCCCGCCTTCCCGGTGATCGCCAGAACCCGGCCATCGTCGTCTTCGCGCGTGGCCGCGAACCCTTCGGTCAGGTCGATCCCGCTGTCGGACAGGATTTCGGCGATGCGGTCCCAAGCCTCGGCCTGGTCGGGGGAAAGCTGGGGGGCGGCCATGCCCCCCTTCTACGCCGTCAGGCGGCCGGGGAAAGGGCCAGATCGCCGAAGGCCGCTTCGAACCACCGGCGCGTCTCGGACGCCTCGATCCCTGCGCGGCGGCAAAGGTCGTCGTGGATTTCCGGCGTGAAGGCCCAGATCCCGGCCGAGATGCCATCGGCGCTGCCGATGATCTCGGGCGCCCAGCCCAGACGGCGATAAACGCGCGCCATCTGGTCGTCGAAGACGGCGACCGAATGGCTGAGCCCCATGTCGAGACCCAGCCGACAAGCCGCGATCAATAGCTTGCGCGCAACGCCGGGTCCGGCCTCTGGCGACAGGCAAAAGCGTGTGCATTCCCAGATCACGGGGCTCCGCAAGGGCGCGCCACCCATCAGGTGCCCGAACACGTCTCCCAACATAGTCGGACCCGTTGTCGGCAGGAACCGCATGGAGCCGGCATGGCAGCCCTGCGCGTCCTCGGCGATCACGTAGAGCGGATCCATGGCATCGTATTCATCGGTTTCCCATCCCAGGTCGTCGACGGTCACGTCCCATCCCATCCGATCCCGAAACTGCGTGGTGCGGTCGCGGAACATGTCTGCGGCGAGGTCGGGGATACGGTCGAGGTCGAGAGCGTAGGTGTAGCGGATCATCCCAAAGTCCTTCCTGTCGTGGAATGACGGAAGGGGCTCGGGATGAGCGGGTTAACGGTTCCTTACCGCACGCTATCAAGCAATCCGCGGAACGGCGGGCGTTCGCGACGACGCGCGCGGGCCTTCATAGGCAGATCAGACCCCGCGAGAGGGCGTTGGCGACCGCGTGGGTCGTGTTCATCGCGCCCAGCTTGAAGCGGGCCGATTCGATGTAGGCGCGAAGCGTATGTTCGGAGATCTGGAGCTTCTCCGCCGCTTGCGCTCGACTTTGCCCGCCTGCCAGCAAGGTCAGCGCATCCGTCTCGCGTGGGCTGAGCGCCTGGTGGGTCGCCTCTCCTTCTCCTTGGATCGCCAGAGCCCGTTCGTTCACGTAGTGCGCGGCGAGGAGAAGGTCGTGCATCTTCGCCTGTGTGAAGCGGGACCAACGCTCGTCGCTGCCGACATCGTTGACGGTAAAGAGGGCGAACTGCCCGGACGGTCCCCGGATGGGAAGCGTGAAGCCCTGGTTCCCGACCCCGTTGGCGACGGCCTCGCCCAACAACGCGCGGGCCGGGCGACTGGACCAATCGAGGTTCTTCCAATCCACTGGGGTGAACCGGCGGAACGCGGAGAGGACGACAGGGTCGATCGACTGAAAGTTCTCGCGGATGTAGGTTTCGACCCATTCTGGAGAATAGGTCAGCGCCCCCCATTGATCGCCGCACGCCTTTACCGAGTGGTACACAAGGTGTTCGATGTCGAAGCCGTCGCGAAGGGCGACGACGGCCTCAGTCAGGCTATCGAGATCGTTGGCTTTACCGAGCCGCTCCAACAAGTCGTCGAGCCGTGATGCCATTGGTCCCTGCCCTTGGCTTCGCGACGTCTCCACCTATCTCGGCCACCGCGACGACGAGTGTCTCCTCAAGCTGATCGGCCAGAGTCGGCAAATCGTTCGTCTGGGCAAAGCCGCGTAGGTCCCCCAACACGTCGATGATCCATTCCTTTGCCATCCGACTTTCCTTTCCAGAGAGTTAACGAAAGATTAACCCAACCTTAGGTTGACGCGGGGTTGTGCCGATATTCGCGACTTTTCCACCCCCAGAAATGGGGAGGCGCTGCGTTGGAAGTGGCTGATTCTTGTGGAGGGACGGAACGAAAGTGGAACGACCGCGACTGGGAATCGCGGTCGTTCAGACAAGAATCACAGGGGCATTAGCGCGACGGACCGGCCTCCAAAACATCCTCAAGCGTGCGCAGGCCGGTTTTCGGCGCTTGCACAAGGACGGACATGTTGCCTGGCAAATGCTCGTTCCGGCGCATCTTCATATGCGCCTCCGGCAAGTCAGCCCAGTCGAAGCATTCCGACATGCACGGGTCGAGACGGCGCTCGACCATCAGCTGATTGGCCGCCGCCGCCTGCTTGAGGTGGGCGAAGTGGCTGCCCTGCAGGCGCTTCTGATGCATCCACATGTAGCGGACGTCGAAGGTCAGGTTGTAGCCGGTGGTCCCGGCGCAGATCACGACCATGCCGCCCTTCTTCACCACGAAGGTGGAGACCGGGAACGTGGCCTCGCCGGGATGTTCGAACACCATGTCGACGTTGTTGCCCTTGCCGGTGATGTCCCAGATGGCCTTGCCGAACTTGCGGGCCTCCTTGAACCACTCCGCATATTCTGGCGTGTTCACCGTGGGCAGTTGACCCCAACAGTTGAAATCGTTGCGGTTGATCACACCCTTCGCGCCTAGCCCCATGACGAAGTCGCGCTTGCTCTCGTCCGAGATGACGCCGATCGCGTTCGCGCCCGCCGTGTTGATGAGCTGGATCGCGTAGGATCCCAACCCGCCCGACGCGCCCCAGACCAGGACGTTCTGACCCGGCTTCAGATCGTGCGGCTCATGGCCGAACAGCATCCGGTAGGCGGTGGCGAGGGTCAGCGTGTAGCAGGCGCTCTCCTCCCAGGTCTGGTGCTTGGGGCGGGGCATGAGCTGCTGAGCCTGAACGGCCGTGAACTGTGCGAAGCTGCCATCGGGCGTCTCGTAGCCCCAGATGCGCTGGCTGGATGAATACATCGGGTCACCGCCATTGCAGTGCTCGTCATCGCCATCGTCCTGGTTGCAATGGATGACGACCTCGTCGCCCACCTTCCAGCGCTTCACCTTCTCGCCCACGGCCCAGACGATGCCGGACGCATCGGAACCCGCGATGTGGTAGGGCGCGCCATGGCCGTCGAACGGGCTGATCGGCACGCCGAGGGAGGCCCAGACGCCGTTATAGTTCACGCCCGCCGCCATCACGAGGACGAGCACGTCATGGCTGTCGAGCTTGGGCACGTCGACCACTTCCTGCTGCATGGCGCTATCGGGTTCGCCGTGCCGCTCTTTGCGGATCGCCCAAGCATACATCTGCTTCGGGACATGCCCCATCGGGGGAATTTCACCCATCTCGTAGAGGTCCTTCACCGGGGCGTCCGTGAGGGCTGGGGTGTTCGTATCCAAGGCCATTCTCCACCTCCTGTGGCTATGCTGCGGTGCAGGAGAAGTGTTCTGCATCGGCGAAGGAGGTAGCATCTGCTGAGAAACTTTCCAACACGAAAAGTTTTCAGATCGTAATTTTATTTCTTTATAGATTTCTGCACCGGCAAGGTGCGCGCATAGAACCGCAGTGTTTCCTCGTGCTCGTCGGCGATCGTGACGGTTTGGCCGTCGAAGGTGACGATTCCGCGGGATTCCAGAAGGCGAATCGCGGTCTCGGCGACGGTGGTCAGGTCGCGGCTGGCATGGTGCATGGGGTGCATCTTGCCCGCGAGGCTATCCTCGAACGCGGCGATATGCGCGGCGATCTGGTCGAGCGTGCGCGCGCCCGTCCCGAGCGCGCTGGCCACAAGCGGCACGGGAAGGACGGGAAGGACGTCGGCGATGCGGTCCATCAGGGCATCGCCCAAGGCCGCCGCCGGTTCTTCCGGCGCGTCGGAGAGGAAGGACCGCAGAGAGAGGGGCGTGCCGTAGCTGACGGCAGCATAGCCAAAGCGCGTGAAGCGACCCGTCAGCCGCAGCTGGGCGTGATTGAGGAAATAGAGTGCGACCGAGAACCAGCTGAGTTGGGCCGCGCCGGATCGCTTGGTATCGGCCATGAGGCTCTGGTCTTCGAGCACACGTTCGTAATTGAGGGCCACGGGCACGAAGACCACGTCGCGCCCCTCCGGATCGAAATCGTCCACCAGATAGCTCAGGATGCCGAGCTTGGGAGGCTGTAAGGCCCCATCGCGGCTGAGCTTGCCCTCAGGAAAGACGGCCTGGGTGACCCCGGCCTTGGTGGCGATCTGAATGTAACGGGAAAGAACCTTGCGATAGAGCGAGTTGAGGTTCTTTCGGCGAACGAAATAGCCCCCCATGGCGCGGATCAACGGTCGCAGCGGCCAGCGGCGCGCCCATTCCCCGACCGCATAGGCGAGCGAGGTCTGCTGCGCGGTGAGCCAGGTCACCAGAACGTAATCCATGTTGGAGCGGTGGTTCATCACGAAGACCGTCGTGACATCCGGCCCCACCGCGTCGGTAACGCGATCCGCCCCGGTGACGCGCACGCGGTAGAGACCACGACTGAGCCAGCGCGCGGCGCGCGTGGCGATCCCGAAATAGAGCCGGGCCGAGAAGCTGGGCACGATCTCGCGCGCATAGCGGCCCGCCATCTCGAAGGCGACCTGTTCGGGGATGCGCTTTTCGGCGGCATGGTCGGCGATCGCCTGCGCCACCTCTGGATCGTGGACGAGACGCATGATCGTGTCGTTTCGTGCCGCCAGTTTGAACGGGTGGATCGGTTCCTTCAGGCGGGTATTCAATTGCGCCACCAGACGTTCCGCCCGCTTGCGGAAAAACCAGCGAACCGAGGGAAACAGGAAGTGGGAAGAGAAGGTCACGGCCGCGAAAAGGCAGAGCAGAACCAAGGCCCAGATCGGAAGTTCGACGGTCTGAAACATGCCTCTCCGACGCTCTGGGAACGGCATTTCCGGCGTACACCTGCCGTACACCCCCCGTACACCCCCTGTACATACGCACGGTCATACGGCGACTTTCGCAACACGCCGCAGCGCGGCGAATTGACACTTAACGGATATGTCCGATAGTAATCCTCGAAAGCAATTTTATTGCGGAGATGTTCGCTATGTCGCAGAAAGACCGCCCCTGGCTATTCCGCACCTATGCCGGACACTCCACGGCTGAGAAGTCCAATGCGCTTTACCGGACGAACCTGTCCAAAGGGCAGACGGGACTGAGCATCGCGTTCGATCTGCCGACCCAGACAGGCTACGACTCCGATCATGTCCTGGCCCGCGGCGAAGTGGGCAAGGTGGGCGTGCCGGTGGCCCATTTGGGCGACATGCGGACCTTGTTCCAGGACATCCCGCTGGAGCGGATGAACACATCCATGACGATCAACGCCACCGCACCCTGGCTTCTGGCGCTGTATGTGGCGGTGGCCGAGGAGCAGGGCGCCGATGTCAGCGCGCTGCAGGGGACGGTGCAGAACGACCTGATCAAGGAATACCTGAGCCGCGGCACCTATGTCCTGCCGCCACAGCCATCGATGAAGCTGATCGGGGATGTGGCTGAATGGTGTGCCGGGCACGCGCCGAAATGGAACCCGATGAATGTCTGTTCGTACCACCTGCAGGAGGCGGGCGCGACGCCGGAGCAGGAGCTGGCCTTCGCGCTGGCCACGGCGCAGGCGGTGCTGGACGAGCTGCGGCCCCGGGTCGACCCGGCGGATTTCCCGCGCATGGTGGGGCGGATCAGCTTCTTCGTGAATGCCGGCATCCGGTTCGTTACCGAGATGTGCAAGATGCGGGCATTCGTGGATCTCTGGGACGAGATCTGCGGGGAGCGGTACGGGGTGGAGGATCCGAAATTTCGGCGGTTCCGGTACGGGGTGCAGGTGAACTCGCTGGGTCTGACGGAGCAGCAGCCCGAGAACAACGTCTATCGCATCCTTCTGGAGATGCTGGCGGTCACGCTGTCGAAGAATGCGCGGGCGCGGGCAGTGCAGCTTCCGGCCTGGAATGAGGCTTTGGGGCTGCCGCGGCCCTGGGATCAGCAATGGAGCCTGCGGATGCAGCAGGTGCTGGCCTATGAGACGGACCTGCTGGAATATGGCGACCTGTTCGATGGATCGCCCGTGGTGGCCGCGAAGGTCGAGACGCTGAAAGAGGGCGCGCGGGCGGAACTGGCGGCGCTGGAAGGGATGGGCGGCGCGGTCGCGGCCATCGAATACATGAAGGGTCGATTGGTGGAGGCCAATGCCGACCGGCTGGGCGGGATCGAACGGGGTGAGACGACCGTCGTCGGCGTGAACCGGTGGACCGAGGGCGAAGCCTCGCCGCTGGTGGATAGCGACGGGGGGATCATGGTCGTGGATCCGGGCGTCGAGGCGGACCAGATCACCCGCCTGGACGCCTGGCGCGCGGCGCGAGACGGGACGGCGGTGGAGGAGGCGCTGTCCGATCTGTCCCGCGCCGCGCGAGAGGGGGCGAACATCATGCCGCCGTCCATCGCGGCGGCAAAGGCGGGGGTGACCACGGGCGAATGGGCGGGCGTGATGCGCGCAGTGCATGGCGAATATCGCGGGCCGACCGGGGTGTCGGCCAGCCCGTCGAACCGGACCGAGGGGCTGGACGATTTGCGCGCGGCGGTCGACCTGGCCAGCGACCGGCTGGGGCGGCGGCTGACCTTCCTGATGGGCAAGCCGGGGCTGGACGGCCATTCCAACGGCGCGGAACAGATCGCGGTTCGGGCGCGCGATTGCGGTATGGCGGTGACATATGAAGGGATCCGCCTGACGCCCGAGGCCATCGTCACGGCGGTGCGCGAGGGCCGGGCCCATGTGGTCGGGCTGTCGATCTTGTCGGGCAGCCACCTGCCCTTAGTGCGCGACGTGATGGAGCGGATGCGCGCCGAGGGTCTGGCGGAGGTGCCGGTGATCGTTGGCGGGATCATTCCCGACGAAGATGTCGCCGAATTGAAGGATATGGGAATTGCGGCGATCTATACGCCGAAAGACTTTGAATTGAACCGTATCATGGCGGACATTGTTGCCCTGGCGGCACCAACGGAATTGGCTGCCGAGTAATCGGCTTGCCCTTGGCGGCAAACACACCTATTGCGCGACTAAGATCACGTAATAGGAGCCGGGTGTAATGGCGAAACTTGAAAAGATGTCCAAAGCTGCGTTGGAAAAGGAACGGGCCGATGCCGAAGCCCGCTTGAAGGAAATCTCCAAGGCGCAAGCAGAATTTGACGGACGCCGGATCAAGGAACTCCGCGCTGAAATTGAGGCGAAGCTCGCTAAGGAAGGCTATTCGCTGGACGACCTTCTGGGCGGCAAGGCCAAGAAGCGCGGCGGTGGGGGCGCCCGGGGCAAGGCACCGGCGAAATATCGCCACCCGGAGAATGCCGCGATGACATGGTCCGGGCGGGGACGTCAGCCCGCCTGGTACAAGGACGCTTTGGCTGCCGGAAAGAAACCGGCCGATCTAGAAATCTGACCTGAGGTCAATTCGATTGGAAGGCGGGCTTTGGCTCGCCTTTTTTCGTGTCGGATCGCGGGCCAGATCGCTAGAAGCCCAGACCAGAGAGCGGAGGAGAATTCCATGACACCCCATATTCGCGCCAAAGCCGGTGACATCGCGGAAACGGTTCTGATGCCGGGCGATCCTTTGCGGGCGAAATGGGCGGCGGAGACGTTTCTGGACGCGCCGGAACTGGTGAATGACGTGCGCGGGATGCTGGGTTTTACCGGGACTTGGCAAGGGCATCGCGTCACGATCCACGGCTCGGGAATGGGAATGCCGTCGTTGTCGATCTACGCCAATGAGCTGATTTCCACCTATGGGGCAAAGACGCTGATCCGGATCGGGTCTTGCGGGGCGATGCAAAAGACGGTGGCGATCCGCGATGTGGTATTGGCGATGACGGCGTCGACGATCTCGACCCCCTCAAAGGGGATCCTGCGGGAGATCAATTATGCGCCCTGCGCCGATTGGAGCCTGTTGCACGCGGCCCATGGCGCGGCGGAAGGGCGGGCGGCCAAGGTGCATGTGGGCGGCATCTATTCGTCCGATGTCTTCTATGACGAGCGGCCCGATCTGAACGAGCAGATGACGCGGCACGGTATCCTGGCCGTGGAGATGGAGGCGGCGGAGCTTTACACCCTGGCCGCGCGCCATGGCTGCCGGGCGCTGGCCGTTCTGACGGTGAGTGATCACCTGCTGACGGGCGAGGCCCTGCCGTCCGAAGATCGGCAGAGCACCTTTGGCGACATGGTGGAGATCGCCCTGCAGGCCGCCTTTGCCTGATACCTAGGCGGGCGCCGGATCCGCCGGGGTGACCGGGACGCGGACATAGCGCGGATCGGTCGTCTTCGGTCGGTCCCATGGTGCAGCGCCGGGGCCGCTGGGGCCATACCAATCCTCGTTCCGGGTCAGGAAGATCGTCAGGCTGAGCGCCGCGAAGGCAAGCGTCGCGCCGGCCAGAAGGGCGAGATCATTGGAGCGCAGGATCAGGAAGAGCACGCCGTAGAGCGTCATGAGTGCGGCGCCGACCACGAGACTGCGTTGCCCCAGCTTGAGACCGGTCCAGGCGAAGAGGGTCAGCAGGATCGTGGTCGCGCCTGCGGACAGCCCATAGGCCGCCGTGAAGCCGATCTGTTCGGCATAGGCCACCATCAGCAACACAAAGAGCGATTGCGCCAGCCCGATCAGGACATATTGGACCGGGTGGGTCGGACGGTCCTTCCGCTCTAGCAGGAGGATCGTCAGGAAGGTCAGCGCGATGAAAAGGATACCGTAGCGGGCGGCCCGCCATGCTTTCTGGTAGAAGTCGTTCACCTGCAGGAAGGCGGTACCCAGCGCCTGCGCCTCGCCCCCGCCGCGCGTGACCTGCGGCACGGAGCGGGCCAGATGGGGGATCGTCCAAGCGGCGGAGAACCCCTCCTCCGTGACGTCGCGCGCATCCGGCAGGAAGGCGCCGGTAAAGCTGGGATCGGCCCAATCGCCACGCATGGTGACGCTGGTGTCGCGGCCGGAGGGCAGGATCATCAGGCGTTCCGCCCCGTTCAGGTCGAACGCGATGGACAGGGGGATGCGCCCCCGCAACGCGCCCAGAGGGGCCGCGATGCCATCGGCGGCTGGCTCGAACGACAGGGCCCCGTCGGGTCCGTCGATGCCGACCTGCCCGCGCAATCCGGCATTGTTCGACAGAGAGATGTGGATGACGGCATCGTCCCAGAGAAGGGTCTCGCCGTCTTCGAGGATGCCGTCGATGCGGCTGGTGTCGAAGACGGTCTCCATGGCGATGGCGGCCTGGAAGACCGGAACCTCGAAGATGCCGCGGGCCCGGGCGTCGGAGGTCGTCGTCATCTCGGCCTCAAGCGTCTCAGGGCGCAGGACCACAGGTGCCACGAGGTCGCGGCTGCGGCGTGTGACCATCCGGTATTCCGTCTCACCGGTTTCCCGGTTCACGGTTTCGACCCGTTCCTGCCGGGACACGTCGCCTTCCACTGGGACGATCAGGACCGGGCCGCCGACGATCTGCGGACCGCCCCATTCCTGACCGAGCTGGGTTCGGGTCTGTTCTGCATAGGCCTTGCGGTCCTGCACGACGGCGCCCGCGAAGAAGAGCGGGACGAACATGAGAAGCGTCAGCAAAACGACGACGCCAAAACGAAAACCTGCGGATTGCACGGGACACCCCCTTCATTGTGGTTGCCCGCCCCTAACCGCGACGCTTCGCAGGCACCGCTTCAGGTATGTGCATGTCTTTCGCAGGGATATGCCCCGACCACGCGGATCGGGGCGCCATCAAGGGGTGTCAGATCACCACGACATCGAGGGGTGGGAAGCCATTGAAGCCCACCGACGAGTAGGAGGATGTGTAGGCCCCGCAATTCCGGATCACGATCCGGTCGCCCGATGCCAAGGTCAGAGGCAGCGGCATAGGCCGCTTTTCGTAGAGGACGTCGAAGCTGTCGCAGGACGGACCGGCCAGGATGCAGGGACCCGTCGGCTCCCCATCACGCGGGGTGACGATCTGATAGCGGATCGCCTCATCAATGGTTTCGGCCAGCCCCGAGAACTTGCCGATATCCAGATAGACCCAGCGATGCACGTCTTCGTCCGACTTGCGGGAGACGAGCATCACTTCGGCCGCGATGGCGCCTGCTTCGGCCACCAGGCCGCGACCGGGTTCGGTCATGACCTGAACATCCCTCCCGAAGAGGGCGTCCACCTGCGCCATCACATCGGCGGCATAGGCCGTCGGATGAGCGATGGCGTCGCCGTAGAAGGCCGGGAAACCGCCGCCGATATTCAGTAGGCCCAGATCGAAGCCCTGCGCCCGCGCGTCGCGCCAGACCTGCGCCACGCTCTGGAGCGTGGCCCCCCACATGCGCGCCTCTCGCGTCTGGGAGCCGACATGGAAGGACAGGCCGTGGGGGACGAGGCCGCGGTCACGGGCCAGGGACAGAAGCGCAGGCACCTTGGCGGGCGCGCAGCCGAACTTGCGCGAAAGCGGCCAATCGGCCTCGGACGCCTCGACCAGCACGCGGATATAGACGCGCGCACCGGGAGCGTGGATCGCGATCTTCTCGATCTCTTCTTCCGCATCGGCGGCAAAGAGGGTGATGCCTGCGTGATGGGCGAAGGCGATGTCGGCGGCCTTCTTGACCGTGTTGCCGAAGCTGATCCTGTCGGGATGGGCGCCCTGGGACAGGACCAGCTCGATCTCGCCCCGCGAGGCAGCATCGAAGCCGGAACCCATGCGGACGAGCCGCGCGATCAGGCGCGGCGTGGGGTTCGCCTTGACAGCATAATGGATGTGGGCGCGACCCAAACCGGCGGATAGCGCGCGGTACTGCCGTTCGACCGTGTCGAGATCGAGAACGAGGGTCGGGCGGTCGAAGCGGCGGGCGGCGATGAAACGTTCGGCCCGCGAGGTGGACAGGGGAAAGATGCGGCCGAGGCCGGTTACTGCGTTCATGGTCATCTCCAAGGACCGGGCCCGCGACATGTGGGGGGCCATGCGTTTCAAGGAGACGTTACCGTCGCTACGTAACCGTGCGGGTGCCGTGCCAGAGGCGCGTGCGTTGGCGTCCTGGCGGCGCAGATGGGACCAATCGCGGATTCGGTCAAGGGGATTTGCGCGGCCGGCTGCCGAAAATTCGCACGGATCGTTTGAGCGGGAACAATCGCCACCCGCGCAGGTTGTGCGGTCATCGTTTTAACCGGAGACCACGCCATGACCCCTATTTGGAAACTGCTGCTCGCCCTGCCCATCGTCGCCACCGTGAGCGGCTGCATCGGCGCCGGGGGCGGTGGCGCGACATCCGCCGAGGATATCGAGGCGACGGTCGATGGCGTCGATTTGGACGGGGACGGCTCGGTCGTTCAGGGCGGCGCCGAGGTGGGTCAGGTCAATTGAGCGGGAAGCATGACATGGGCTGGCCGGCGCGGAAGGGCCTGAACACGGTCCTGGCGGTGTCGCTTGTCGCGGTCCTCGCGGGCTGTGTAGGCGGTGGCAACGACACGGTGGACACGGTCTCGGAAATCGAGGCCACCACCGATAGTGATATCGATGGGGACGGGACGGTGATCCAGGGCGGTGTCGAAGTCGGAGGCTAGGGCCGCGTGGCGATGGACCGGGCGATCCGGAAGTCGACGGCGCCCGGGACATCCTGCTATGGAATCGTCATGACCCATGTGACCAAGTTCGGGGCGATGCCCCTTATCCTGATGGCGCTGACGGCCTGCGTCGGTCAGAACAACCGCGTCGACACGATTGCCGAGATCGAGGCGACGACGAACACGGTCTTACAGGGGCGATGGATCACCGGGCCAGGCGGGGTGCAAGTGCGACCTTGACTGGCCCGCGCCCGGTCAGAGCTGACGTTCGACCATCATCTTCTTGATCGACGCGATCGCCTTCGCCGGGTTCAGGCCCTTTGGGCAGGTCTTGGTGCAGTTCATGATCGTGTGGCAGCGGTAGAGCTTGAACGGGTCTTCCAGGTCGTCCAACCGCTCGCCCGTGGCTTCGTCGCGGGAGTCGATGATCCAGCGATAGGCGTGGAGCAGCGCGGCGGGGCCGAGGTAGCGGTCGCCGTTCCACCAGTAGGACGGGCAGGCGGTGGAGCAGGATGCGCACATGATACATTCATAAAGGCCGTCGAGCTTCTCGCGGTCCTCGATGCTCTGACGCCACTCCTTGGCGGGTGTGTTCGACTTGGTCTCAAGCCAAGGCATGACGGAGGCATGCTGAGCGTAGAAATGGGTCAGGTCGGGGATCAGATCCTTGACCACGGGCATGTGCGGCAGGGGGTAGATCTTCACGTCCCCCTCCACCTCGTCGATGCCCCAGGTACAGGCCAGCGTGTTGCGGCCGTCGATATTCATCGCGCAGGAGCCGCAGATGCCTTCCCGGCAGGAGCGGCGGAAGGTCAGCGTCGGGTCGATCTCGTTCTTGATCTTGATCAGGGCGTCCAGGATCATCGGGCCGCAGGTGTCGAGGTCGACGAAGTAGGTGTCGACCTGCGGGTTCTTCCCGTCCTCGGGGTTCCAGCGGTAGATCTGGAACTTGCGGACGTTCGTCGCGCCCTCGGGCTTGGGCCAGGTCTTGCCGGTGGTGATCCGG
The DNA here is from genome assembly GCA_039199335.1 of Pseudomonadota bacterium. Taxonomy (GTDB): domain Bacteria; phylum Pseudomonadota; class Alphaproteobacteria; order Rhodobacterales; family Rhodobacteraceae; genus Jannaschia. Next base: position 33,851 of record JBCCSY010000007.1, on the reverse strand, counting down.
GAGTTCTTGGGCAGGGTGAATTGAGCCATGGGTTCAACCTCCGAATAAGGATCGCAGCGACCATTTCTTGCGGATCGCGGATGGTCTGTGGGGATCGAGCGCAGGACCGACACCGGCCGCATCCAGGCAGTCGTAGAGGGCGTCGGTGCCATGCTCGAGCTTGAACGCCATCTCCTCGGGATGGAGCGGCGTGTAGGTAAGAAAGGTCAACTCGTCTCCATCCGGGAGCCGGAGCGGGTCCATGTCGGGCAACCAGATCGGAGAATGGATCAGAACGCCGTCCATCGGGGTGTCCCCGGCAAGCGGCCCTCCCATGGGAACGGTATGACCGGCGCCCAGAAAGGTACTCTCCGCGTGGGGATAGCGGGCCAGCCCTTTCAGAAGGGAAATCGGCCAGAAGGCGTCTTCATCCCCGTCTTTCTGATCATCCATGATGCGCGAGATGCGCTGTCCCCAGGCTTTCGGAAGACGGATACACATCTCGGCCCGTCCAAATTCGACGGGGTCCAGGCCGTCCGGCAGGGTCATCCGCAGATCGCCCATGCCGGATGTCACGTAGGTCCAGTCGCCACCGCGTTCCTGCGGCGGAAACACCAGGACGTCGAGGTGGACGATGTCTGAGATGATTTCGTGAAATACGGTGCTCGAAGGCCCAAGGACCGGCGTCAGATAATCCTCGATCAGATCGCAATTCTCGGCGGCGGTTTCGGGGGCACGGAACGTGTCCTTGCGCGGTTTGCCTTTCATAATGACGGAGCCGCCCCTCGTGACGCTGCCTTCCTCGAGATCGTCGTACCTGTCGGTCATAGCGGTCTCCCGAGGAAGTCGGACAGTCCTTCGGTCGCGACGCACCGGATCGTATCGGGACGGCGCAGGACAGTGGAGATTGTCTGAGCCGTCCTTTCGTCCGGCCCCGTAGCCGCGGCAGTTGCGACGGTGATGATCTCCTCAGAGGTGGCGTTCGCGATCACGCAGTCAGTGACGGGCGCGGTGGGGGCCCCGGGGAAGCGCCGCTCCATCTCGGCGTTGACGACCGACCGCGCGGCGGCCTGCGTGACCTGCGTGCCGACCTCGGAGTTGCAGGCGGAGACGGCGAGGATCACGGCGAGGGGCTCAAGCCGCATGACGAACCTCCTCCAGCCAGGCGGTGGGGTGGTTCTCGTAGCCCAGGCTTACGAGCTGGTTGCCATGACGCTCGGCGTAGCGGGTGGCAATGGCGGATGGCAGAGCTTTCCGCCATTGGGCGACGCGCCCGTCGGCAACGTGACCGGCCAATGCGGGATCGCGGCGGGTTGTCTCGGCCAGGCCGCCGAACAGAGAGTGTCGCCAGAAGATGCCGGCGCCCGTTTCCACCTCCGGCTCGGGCAGGCCCAGATCGCGGAGATGATCGCGAAACGCGGTGCCCCCCGTGTCGCGCATCAGTGTTTCGTAGCGGGCCTCGACGGTGTTGGCGCGGTCGTAGGACCAATCGCACATCTCTTTCAGGGTCCGGGCGTGATGCTCGCCCATTTCGAAGGACAGGCGGGCATCGTCGTCCGGCAGATGCTCCAGATGCTGTTGGTAGGAGCGGCCGTCCAGATCGTCGCGCGCCACATGCAGATCGGGCTCGGCCTCCGCCGAGGCGCGGCGGTGGTAGCGCATCCCCGACAGAAGCACGTCGCGGGGATCTCGGATCAGGTGGAGGATGCGAGCATCGGGGCGGTCCAACAGCCAGTCCGGAAATGCCGAGGACCAGGAAAACAGGATCACACGGTCGCGCGGCGGAAGGATGCCGGGATCGGTGTTGCGATAGACCACATGGGTCGCGACCCCCAGTGCCTCGGCCAGCCGCCGGAAAACGCGCCGCATCCAGACGGTGCCCGTCTTGTGATGCGTGCCGACACAGACGATCCGAGGGGCGATCAGGTTCATCGTGGCAACGCCTCGCAAGCGTCGAGGCGGTCGAAGTCGGCCTGGTTGCGGACCCGGATGGTGCCGCCCACGACGGGTACCCCTTGTTCGCGCGCGCAATCGAGATAGGCGGCGCGGCGCCCTTCTGGTGTGTCGATGGACGGCATGCAGGCCGAAAGCGCGCCGATCATACCGAACAGCGAGAGCCGGGAAGGGGGTAGGACAGGCATGTCAGGCGCACCGGCCGGACATCCGGACCGCCCCGTCCGAGGTGATCTGCGCGCAGATCACCCGCCCGCTCCTCCACGACGCAAGTCGAGGATGGTAGGCGCGCCCCGTCGATCGAGGCACCGATAAAGATCCGTCAACTGGCGATCACGCAAGGCGGGCGTCCGCATGTCGCCGTCAAGCGGTTCGAGTCCCTGCTCGGCGAGGCACGCATTCACGTCATCCGTGCGTGCCGGTTCCGGAATACGAACCTCGACCGCGCAGGCTGACAGGACGGATGTGGCGGCGAGGCCCATCGCGGCCCGCCTCAATACACCCGCGCCTTGGGCGCGATCTTCTTGAGGTCGATCCCGCCATCATTGTGGCTGGTCAGCGGGTTCTCGTGGACGCCGCGATAGCCGATGTCGGACTTCATCTCATCGCCCTTGAACCAGACGAGGCTGTGTTTGCGCCAGTTTTCGTCGTCGCGGTCGGGGAAATCCTCGTGGGCATGGGCGCCGCGGCTTTCCTTGCGCGCCTCGGCGGCGACCACGGTGGCGACGGCGTTCGGCATCAGGTTGGCCAGTTCCAGCGTCTCCATCAGATCGGAGTTCCAGATCAGCGTGTTGTCGGTGACGGCGACGTCGGGCAGCTTGCCCGCGATGTCCTCCATCTTGTCCTTGCCCTGGGCCAGCGTCTCGGAAGTCCGGAAGACGGCGGCGTCTTCCTGCATGGTCTTCTGCATCTCCAGCCGCAGCTCCGCCGTGGCGACCTGGCCGCGCGCATGGCGCAGTCCATCGAAGCGCGCCAGCGCCATCTCGACCGAGCGCATGTTTGGGCTGGGCACGGGCGTGGACGGGTCCACGATCTCGCCGGCCTTGATGGCGGCCGCGCGACCAAAGACCACGAGGTCGATGAGGGAGTTCGATCCCAGGCGGTTCGCCCCGTGGACCGAGGCGCAACCCGCCTCGCCCACGGCCATCAGGCCTGGCGACACGCGGTCCGGATCGCTGGCAGTGGGGGCCAGCACCTCGCCCCAATAATTCGTCGGAATGCCGCCCATATTGTAATGGACGGTCGGCAGGACCGGGATCGGCTCTTTCGTGACATCGACGCCCGCGAAGATGCGCGCGGATTCGCTGATACCCGGCAGTCGCAGGGCCAGCGTCTCGGGCGGCAGGTGGTTGAGATGCAGGTGGATGTGATCGCCATCCTTGCCAACGCCGCGGCCATCGCGGATCTCCATGGTCATACAGCGCGAGACCACATCGCGGGAGGCGAGATCCTTGTAGGTGGGGGCGTAGCGCTCCATGAAACGCTCGCCCTCGGAATTGGTGAGGTAGCCCCCTTCCCCGCGCGCGCCCTCGGTGATCAGACAGCCGGCGCCGTAGATGCCGGTCGGGTGGAACTGGACGAATTCCATGTCCTGCAGCGGCAGTCCGGCGCGAGCCACCATGCCGTTGCCGTCACCGGTACAGGTATGGGCGGAGGTGGCGCTGAAATAGGCACGGCCATAGCCTCCGGTGGCGAGTACCGTCATCTTGGCCGAGAACAGGTGGAGGGAGCCGTCATCCAGCTTCCAGCAGAGGACGCCCTGGCATTCGCCGTCTTCGGACATGATCAGGTCGATGGCGAAGTATTCGATAAAGAACTCGGCCTGCTGCTTGAGCGACTGACCGTAAAGCGTGTGCAGAATGGCGTGGCCCGTGCGGTCGGCGGCGGCGCAGGTACGCTGTACCGGGGGACCTTCGCCGAACTCGGTCGTGTGGCCGCCAAAGGGGCGCTGGTAGATCTTGCCTTCTTCGGTGCGCGAGAAGGGAACGCCGTAATGCTCCAACTCGTAGACCGCTTTGGGGGCCTCACGGGCGAGGTATTCCATGGCGTCGGTATCGCCCAGCCAGTCCGACCCCTTCACAGTATCGTACATGTGCCATTGCCAGCTGTCGGGGCCCATGTTGCCCAGGCTGGCCGCGATGCCGCCCTGCGCGGCCACGGTGTGGGAGCGGGTCGGGAACACCTTGGTGATGCAGGCGGTCCGGAGGCCCTGTTCGGCCATGCCGAGGGTCGCGCGCAGGCCCGCGCCGCCTGCACCGACGACGACGACGTCGTATTCGTGGGTCTCGTACTCGTAAGCTGCCATATCAGTCGCTCCGGTCGTTCAAAGGGCCAGCCGGGCCAGGGCATAAACGCTGGCGATCGCGGCGGCATAGCTGAGGCATGTCGTGGCGACGATCAGCCCCTTGCGGGTGATGCCGCGCGTATAGTCCTCGATGAGAACCTGCACACCTTTGGCGAAATGGACCCAGCCCACCACGAGGGTCAGCAGGGCGATCAGGGCCGGGAAAGGCCGCTGGTAATAGGCGACGACCTCTTCCCACGGGGCGCCGAGGATAGCGCCGAAGGTGAAGAGGAAGAGCGGGACGAGAATGACCAGAGAAGCCGAGAGGACGGTCTGGTGCCAGAAATGGGCCGTTCCGGTGCCCGAGGCGCCCAAACCCGTCACGCGCTTGCGGTCGGTGAGGTAAGCCATCTCCGCCCCCTACAGGATGATGATCGTGAGAAGGGTCAGGACGACCGAGCCGCCGATGCAGGCCCAACCCATCTTCTCGGACGTCTCGAGGTCGAGGCCGTGACCCGTATCCCAGATCAGGTGCCGGATGCCTGCCAGCGTGTGGTACCACAGCGCCCAGATGGAGCCGAGCATCACGAGCTTGCCGAACCAGGACCGGATCACGGCGTCCGCCGTTCCGAACGCATCCGGCCCGGCAGCCGCAGCGACGAACCACCACGTGATCAGCAGACCCCCGAGGATCAGCGCATTGCCCGTGATCCGCGTCAGGATGGAACTGATGGAGGTGAGCTGCGGGCGGTAGATCTGCAAATGCGGGCTAAGCGGCCGGTCGCCGCGGTTCACATCGGCCATCGCGGCCTCCTCGTGGTCGTTCGTTCAATCGTCGCAGTCGGTGATAGCGATTTCGGGCGCGGTGTCACGGGGGCGCAGGGTCGCAGCAGTCACGGAAACGTGTGGATCGCCGCAATTGTGATCACACGCCAGCCCGTTGTGATCACACAACGGGAACCTGTCGGCATGGCAGACGTTCGACTGCGCGAAAGCGGCGGACAGCACTATCATGAGCCGGAGGTTACCATGTCGGAAAAGAGCAGGGACGAAATCTGGGACGAGTGGCGCGACCTGGTCAACATGGCGCCAAAAGAAATCGAGGACTGGCTGGAGACCGACGAATCCAAATCCGTCGGCGCGGATTCCGGCGACGGCGAGTCCAAAGGCCGCAAATCTGCCAAGCGGATCGTGAAGATCAAGCGAACCAACAAGGACGATTTATCCGAGGACGATTGGGACCACGTGGCCAAGGTCGTCGGCTACATCAAACGGCACGGCGCTCAGGTGCCGGACGACCCAAAGGGATCGGATTGGGAGTACTCGATGAAAAACTGGGGCCACGACCCCTTTGGCGAAAAAGGGGTGGCCTGAGTCCCACCGTGCTGAGATCTCGCGCGGACCTTTCGGTCGGGTTGGTTTCTCATTGGGGCCCCCGAACGAGGGCCCGTTGGCCTGGCACGACGCGTCACCGGGGGGAGGTTGGCAACCCATCGGCAGCTCTGATGATTACGCCCACGCACCGTCTCATCAGGTCCACGCGCACGCACCGAACAGCGACTATCTTGTCTCAAGAGCGCCGCAGGCGAATCCCCAACGATGTTGCCAATTTGGATGCAACTACCCACAACCTTGCAGTCCTATTCCAACAGAAGCTCTTCGAGTTCTCGGGCCGCCTTTCGCAGCTTGGGCAGAACAGTGGCAAGATTTTCGAATGACAACCTTTGAACGGGGGCGTGAATCGAAAGCGTAGTGAGCAAACGCGCCCTTCCATCTCTGATCGGCACTGCGATCGCGACCATCCCCTCCATTAGTTCCTCGTTATCGGTCGAGTAATCCTGTGCTTTGATCTTCGCGAGCTCCTCGCGCAAACGATCTGCATTTGTGATCGTGTGTGGCGACCTTCTCTTTAGTTCCAGCCAAGACAGCAGGCGCTCAAGTTTGTCTGATCGCAGAGAAGCCAAGTACATCTTTCCGCTTGCCGTGCAGTGAAAGGGAACATGTGAGCCAACCGGCAATTGTATACGAAGCGGCCAATGGGTCTCGACACGGTCGAGATAGGTCATGCCAAGACGCCCCGGCGCCGCGAGGTTACATGTCTCGCCAACCTCTTCAGCTAAGGCCGTCATCACAAATAATCGTTCAGTCCGAATACGCTGTGACGAAAGCGTGTTGCCTGCCAATCGGCGCAGTCTTTGGCCGGGCCCGAACGACCGACCGTCGACATCTCTTTGCAGGTAACCCTCCTCCTCGGCCGTAGCCAGAAGGCGATGGATGGTCGGCTTGGGCAAATCCAGCGCTTCACACAGGGCTCCGGGAGATAACGGAACACCGGCGCGAGCAATCTCTTCAAAGATCAGCAAAAGCCTGAGATTTGTCGGTATCTGCCCTTTGCTATCTGTCGGTGCATCTTCTGGCATATCGGCTTGTCACCTCGCGGGAAGCAAAATGAGAGCAAGCTCCGGCGTAAGCGAAACGAAAACCCAGACACCGATAAGTGCCACGAGATAGGGAACTGTATATCGCAGCAGCCTAAAGTAGGGCACACCCGTTACGCCCGAGGCCACATATAGATTAAGCCCATAGGGCGGCGTGATGAAGCCGATAGAAGCGCCAACAAGAAATATAACAGAGAAATGGATCGGGTCTATACCCACACTGGATGCAATCGGAGCAAGAATGGGCGCCAGGATAATAGTGACTGGTAGGGACTCAAGAACCATACCAGAGAAGAAAACGATCACCATCGCCGTGAAGAGAACTGCATAATACCCACCCATGGATGTTACGAAGTCTCCGATGACTTGCTGCGCCCCGAGAAGGGATAGAATCTGCTGCATAACGACGGAAATCGCTATGAGCGGCGCAAGAATACCGGTGATCTCTGCCGAGCGCATCGTGATCCCAGGAACTTGCCACAGCGTGAAACCTTCGACAACGAGCATCTCCGCGTAGCTCTTTTCTTCCCATGTACGATCGGCGGGCTTTCGCATCAAGCGACTTACCAGCCAGGACAAGAGCCCGGCGATGATACAGAAACCAACTGTCACGCCCGCCGCTTCCGTAGGAGAGAACTTGCCGGTGTAGATGCCCCAGAGGACCAGCCCAATCGCAAAGAAACCAAGCCACGCGCCAAACGCCGTTTTTAAAACCCGGTTGAATTGAAGTGGGATGAGGTACCCCCACCCATTCATCCGACAGATGATCCAGCACGCCAGCTGCATACCGATAACCATCAATGCACCCGGGAGAATTCCAGCTACAAATAGGTCCGAAATCGGAAGGTTCATAAGAAAGCCGTAGACGATAAAGATGATCGACGGCGGAATGATGATTCCTACAGTCCCGCCGGCCGCCGCGGTCGCCGCAGAAAATCTTTCATCATAACCGCCCTTCACCATTTCAGGATGCAACATGGAACCGATCGTCGCCGTCGTCGCCGAATTCGAGCCGGAGATCGCTGCGAACAAGCCGCACGCGCCCAGTGACGCCATGGCAAGTCCACCGCGCAGCCAGCCGAGACAGGCGTAGGCGAAGTCCGACAAACGCCTGGCAATTCCCGACTTATTGATCAAATCACCAGTGAGAATAAAGAGAGGCATCGCCAAGAGAGCGAAGCCCTTATTGAAGACATTCAGGATCTCGGCACCCATATTGTCGAGCGTCAAACCCAAGACAAAAGAACATCCGATCACCCAGTAGGCGATCACGAGAAACACGGGCACGCCCAACATGAAAAGGACCGTCACGCCGACGGAGATAAGAGTGACCAGAGTTCCGTCCGTCATCAGGCATCCCCTCCAATCACAGCTTGCTTGATCAGTGGCCTACCAGTCCGCAGATTTCCGATATCATCTTGTATATTTTCGACTGCCCGGGCCGCCATGAGCGTTGCTGCAACTGGGGCCGATATCAGAAACCACCACTGCATGGTATTGTCCGTGCCCAGAACGATCTGAAAATTTGATGCGGAAAGCGCAACGACCCGAAGGGTCGTCACGAGTAAGATCAGCGCAAAACCAAACCACAGGAAGAAATCTAACAGGAGACACGCGAACTGTGCTTTTCGCGGCATAATCGTCCGGAACTCTGAAAAGCTCAGATGCGTCCGCATCCGTATGTTATACGCACCACCAAAGAGCGCCATGATCATGAATAGAAACGGAGGAATCGTCGTCGACCAAGGCTGTTGGTTCGAGAATACAAAGCGATCGATTACCCCCCAGAAAATAATTCCCGCCGTAGCGAGATAGCAGGAGACCATCACCGTCCGCTCAAAGTAGCGCTCGATGAGGGGAACGTGATGGTAGATCCGGGCCAGAAGGTAGCCCGTAAATGCAAGAAATACCGCGCCGTAGATATAGACTGTGTTCGGCGACAAGGCCTGCCGAATAGTCCATGAGTCTGAGCTCCCGAGCGCGCTGACTAACGCGACCAAATCGGACCAGATCTCCATTGGCCCCTCTCCCCCTGTTTCACGTATTCAGCGAAGGTATTGGGTCACTTGTACGTACTGTGATGAGCCCCGTATCGACTACGGAGCTCACGTACTATCGGACGAATTGGACGGTCAGCCCTTCCACCACCGGCGCGGCTCGACATTCTCAGCAAGTGTGTGCGGATTGTTCCGCACCTCGTTGTAGATGTCCTGATAGGTGTCGATGCCGCCTGCCCAGCCGTTGATGCGCTCGCGCCACTCCTCCCAGAGCTGCGGCTGGAACTCTGGAGAGCACATTTCCTCAGCCTTCCGAATTTCCGCATCCGACAACGACGCCACACGAACGTTGTTCTCCGCGAAGATCGTTCCGGGCAGCTGCGGGTTAGAAAAGCCGACGGTATTCACAAGCGCGGCTTCATTGGCGGCCTGCACATGGACCTGCGTCAGATAGGACGATTCCATCACGGCATCCTGAAGCTCGCCGCCGAGACTGTCGAATGTCGACGCCGTCATCGCCGTGTGTTCCGTCCCGCAGAAGAAGCGCAGATCAACGCACTGGCTGACCACGGGCGACATATTCGCATAGGCAACCGCGGACGCCCATGTCTCGGCCCCGTCGATCAGGCCTTGCTTCAGGCCATCAAGGGTCTCCTCCCAGGCAACCGGTACCGGGTTGAGATTGAGCGCGTTCATCGCGATCCGACCAAGTTGTGTGCCCGTCACACGGTTCTTCGTTCCGGCAAGTTGGTCTACCGAAGTGACCGTGTCCTTGTCCTGCCAGGACAAGCCCAACTGAATGCCCCGCAGCTCTGCATGCGTGAACAAGAACTTCAGCCCGTGCCTTTGTTCGAACGGGTCACGGAGAATGCGCTGTGATTCAGGCGAATACATGAAGTAATACTGATCCGCACGCGAACGGAACATGTACGCATAGTCGAGCACGTTCAAGTAGGGCGCACCACCGGCTGAGTTCTGAGTCGAGGCGGCATAGAGATCGATGATGCCCTGCTGGGCCTTCTCGACGCAGGAAAGCTGGCCACAGATCTGGTTGTTGCCGATGAACTCGATCCGGATTTCGCCGTCCGTGCGCTCTTCGAGGTCGCGCGCGAACTCGAGACAGCCCGCCCGTTCGATCAATAGGTTCTGCGGGTTGAACCCTGCCGCGCCAAACTTGAGCGTGTGCTTCGCCTCTTTCGCAAAGCGCTTATTGTAGGTCGACTCCGCCGCCTGCGCGAGATTTGCAGCAGTCATAGCCCCGCCAAACGCACTTGCAGCGAGCAGGGTCGAACTCATCCCGTAAGTCGTTGATATTTTGAAGAAGTCCCTGCGGGATACACCCTTCACACGATCATAAATGCCCATCTAACCCTCCCATTTAGGCAATTATTGATATCCTCCACGTCAAAAAATGCTAGAATAGTATGGCTGCTTTGCATAGTCGTATTTTCAAGGCTGGAGAAAGTTCGACATGGAAGCGGACTATGTGATCGTGGGCGCTGGTTCGGCAGGATGTGTTCTCGCAAATCGCCTCAGCGCGGACGCCAAGAACAGGGTCATCTTGCTTGAAGCAGGCGGCGCCGATCGCAACCCATGGATCCACATCCCGGTCGGCTATTTCAAAACGATGCACAACCCGAAGGTGGATTGGTGCTACCGGACTGAACCGGACCCTGGCGTAAACGGTCGCCAGCTTGATTGGCCACGCGGGAAGGTTCTGGGCGGCTCGTCATCCCTGAATGGCCTTCTCTACGTTCGTGGTCAGCCTGAGGATTATGATCGCTGGCGACAAATGGGCAACGAGGGCTGGGGCTGGGATGATGTTCTGCCCCTGTTTAAGCGATCCGAGGATCAGGAGCGTGGCGCGGACGCATTCCATGGGCAGGGCGGACCGCTCTCTGTTTCCAATATGCGCCTTCAACGCCCCATTTGCGATGCGTGGGTCGCGGCTGCACAGGCCGCTGGTTTCCCATTTAACCCAGACTACAACGGAGAAAGTCAAGAAGGGGTTGGCTATTTTCAGCTGACGACACGAAACGGTCGGCGATGTTCGAGCGCGGTCGCCTTTCTGAATCCAGCGAAAAAGCGTTCAAATCTGCAAGTCATAACGAACGCGGTAACAACCCAGCTCCTTCTCGACGGACGGCGGGCGACCGGCGTTGTGTACCGCGATCGGTCGGGTCAAGATCGTGTTGTCAGAGCCAATGCGGAAGTCATCCTGTCTTCAGGGGCCATCGGCTCACCACAGCTTCTGATGGTGTCGGGCATAGGCGAAGCCCAGCAGTTACGAGATCATGGAATCGACGTTGTCAACGATCTGCCGGGCGTCGGGAAAAACCTGCAGGATCACCTACAGGCTAGGCTTGTCTTCAAGTGCCACGAGCCGACGTTGAATGACGAAGTACGCAGCCTATTCAATCAGGCACGGATTGCCATGAAGTATGCGCTTTTTCGCGCAGGTCCGATGACGATGGCAGCCAGCCTAGCAACAGGATTTATGAAGACTGGTGCACATGTGGCGACACCGGATATTCAATTCCACGTGCAACCATGGTCTGCAGATAGCCCGGGTGAGGGCGTGCACCCGTTTTCTGCATTCACCATGTCGGTTTGCCAATTGCGTCCGGAGAGCCGAGGCGAAATTCGGATAGCGTCATCCGATGCGTCGATCTACCCAAAAATCTACCCGAATTATCTTTCGACTGAGAAGGACTGCCGGACACTCGTTGAAGGGGTGAAAATCGCACGTCGTATTGCGGCGCATGCGCCCCTTAAACATAAGATTTCCGACGCGTTTCGCCCAGACAACAGTCTGGAGATCGACGACTACACGGGAACGCTCGACTGGGCCCGAAGCCATTCCACGTCGATCTATCACCCGACGGGCACCTGTAAGATGGGCAGTGGTACGGATGCCGTTGTAGACGACCGGCTGCGTGTCCACGGCATCGACGGTCTTCGCGTGGCGGATTGCTCCATCATGCCAGAGATCGTCTCAGGCAATACCAATGCACCTGCTATCATGATCGGGGAAAAAGCGTCCGACATGATCCTCGAAGATCGACGGAACGCCTGAGCGCGGGACAGATACCTGAGATTGATGGATATCGTGACCTGGATCGTCAGATTACCGACGGGTAACTCTATTCGATCGGCGCTAGATACCGAGCATTCCTTTCGGCGGACATCTCAATCGCCAATAGCTTTGATGGCGACGGCTCAGCCCAGTCGGCTGCAGTTACTTGCCGCGTGACCGTCCTCGCGGTGACGGGCGACCGGTGACCATCGCGCCTACACGAGGTCAGCATCCGTCATGATTTCGACCAGAGCGGGGCCATCGGCGGCCAGGGCTTCCCGCAGCGCTGCCTCGAGATCTCCGGTCTCGGCCACCTTGGTGCCTTTCGCGCCGCACAAACGGGCGAAGGCCGCGAAGGATGGGTTCACGAGGTCCGTTTCCCAGACCGGCCATTCGCCCGACCGCTGCTCCTTGGAAATCTTGCCAAGTTCGCCGTTATGCAGAAGGATGTGGGTGATGTTCATTCCGTATTTAACCGCAGTGGTCAGATCCATCGGGTATTGCCCGAAACCGCCATCCCCAGAGATCGAGACGACCTTGCGCCCGCGCAGATGCGCGAAATCTTGGGTGGCGGCCCAGGCGCCCAGCGCGGCTGGAAAGCCGTATCCGATGGAGCCCAGGTAACCGGACATCAGCACCCGCTGCGTGCCCTTCGTCTCGAGGTAACGACCGAAGGAGTACGTATTGTTGCCGACGTCGACGGCGAAGATCGTATCGTCCGGCACCAACTTTCCGAGCAGGTCGAAGATTGCGAAGGAGTGGATACCTTTCCCCGCATCCTCGGACAGACGGCGCGCCTTCTCCTTGCGCCAGATCGCCCAACGGTCGGCTACTTCCGCGATCTGGTCCACAGCTTCAGGATGCTTGGCGATTCGTCCCTCAGCGGCACGGCAAAACGCACCGATCTCACCCCAGATCGGCAGGTCGACGGGATGGAACTTGCCAAGCTGCATACGGTCGTAATCGACCTGAATGATCTTCTCGTGGCTGGCGATCCCGGTATGGTTTGAGAAGCTGGCGCCGAGGACGAGGATCACATCGGCCTCGTTCATGAACCAGCTGGCGATCGGTGTGCCCGACCGGCCCAGAACGCCCCCACCCAGCGGGTGGGCATCGGGCACCAATCCCTTGGCCTTGAAGGTGGTCAGGACGGGCGCACCGATCTTTTCGGCCAGGGCGATGATCTGATCGCGCGCATCGTAGGCGCCGTGGCCCACGATCAGCAGGGGGCGACGGGCATCGTTCAGCATCTCGACCGCCGCGTCGATATCGGCCTGGGACGGGGTGACGTCCGTGCCGCCCATCCGGCCCGAGGGTTGCGCAGCGTCCTGGCCCGATGGCTTGGTCTGCGTGTCGTCAGGGAAGATCAGATGCGCGACGTTCTGTTCGACGATGGCGTTTTTGCAGGCGAGGGCGGCCAACTCGGCATGGTTGGATGAGGTCAAAACCGTCTGCGAAAAGGCCGACACCGCGTCGAAGGCGCTTGTCAGGTCGATGTCTTGAAAGGCGCCCGGTCCGAAAACCTGTGTCTGCACCTGGCCCGTCAGGGCCAGCACCGGGGCACGGTCGACTTTCGCGTCCCACATACCGGTCAGCAGGTTCGTGGCCCCCGGCCCCGCGATCGTCAGACACGCGGCGGGCATCCCGGTCAACTTGCCGTAAGCTGAGGCCGCGAAGGCGGCGGCACCTTCATGTCGGATACCGTAATAGTTCAGCTTGCCGTCGATCACCGCCAGCCGGATCGCGTCGGCCAGCCCTAGATTGGAGTGGCCGACCATGCCGAAGACCGATTTCAGGCCCCAATTGGCGAAGGTATCGACCATCACGTCGCTGGTGGTGCGCACATGCGGCGGTTCCGCTTCCAGTCCGACGAAGATCTCCCCGTCGCGAATGTCCAATGGGAACAGTTTCTGCCCCGTATCCTCGTGCCCGCCCGGCGGCTTGCCGGTGAGGGGGTCGAAATCCCAGCCGTGCCACGGACAGCGCAGCCAGCACTTCCCCTCGACGCCACGTTCGATTGACCCTTCGCCCAGCGGCCCACGCTGATGCGGGCAATGGTTGTCCATCGCCGTCCATTCACCGTCGAAATGCACGAGACAGATCGAGGTCGTGCGCGCGGTCACGGTCTTCACCCGGCCCTCCGGGAGGTCATCCACATGGCCCACCGATATCCAGTCCAGCGTGTCAGTCGTCATTGTGGTCCTCCGGCGGTGTGGGGGTCAGAAAATCGACGAGGCTCTGCAGCCCCGTCAGAACAAGGAAAGAGCCGCAGGCCCAGATGAGCAGGTCGAACGGAGCGAATTGGGTGCCGCGCAACCAACGTGCTAGAAGGTCTCCGCGTGGATGGAGAGCTTCGAACCCGAAGAGACCTTCGCGCGGCCAGAGGTCGAGAAACCAGAACTGCGACAGATAGAACAGGACAAGCGCCGTCAGAGCGGCGACGGGGAGGAGGAGGAAACTCTTCATTCCTCCACAACCGCAAGCGTGGTCGGGTCCATGCGCAGGATCAATAGATCGCCGCGACGTTCGATTTCGCCCTCCACATGAACGTATTGAGCGACGAAGTCATATGCCTCCGGCGGCATTCGGGTGCCATCCGGGCCTGTGATCAGAAGAAACTCCGCCCCTTCGACGGGCTGGGTCGACACGAAGACCGGGGGCACGTCGCCAATGATGCAGAGATTGGCGCAAGCCTTATGCGCCAGCCCCCGTCCGGGCCGCATGGCGCCGTAGAGACACTTGCCGTCGCAGATCTCGCCCGCCAAACGCCAGCGGCCAAGCTGCTCGACCGGTAAGCTCGGCGCCTCGCCCTCGATCTCAGCGATCCCGTTTCGCCCGCCGCGCAGCTGGATCATATCGATGGTCCCGCGCTGCAGGGGAATGCCCGAAATCTGGGCCAGCCGCCCCTCAAGACCCATGGCGCGCATGTCGACGCCGCTCTTGCCCGCGGCCGTCATCATCAGCGTCCGGCCGGCGGGAAGCAATTCATTGCCGTCCGTGACCCGCAGGATCGGGTAGGGCGTCAACTCCACGACGCCGGTCACCTCCTGCCGGCCAAGGTTAAAGCGAATACCGGTATCCTCGGGGGCGTCCTGGGTGCCACCCATCAGAAAACCCGCGGCGAAGAACAGGGCGAAAATGACAATCGAAACAAGCAGAGTGAAGCCACGCAGACCCTTCGGCGGCGGCAGGTAACCGACGAAGAAGGGTTCCTCGCGGGCGCTCATGCCGGGACCTCCAGCGGGGCAACGGCGGTGCCGGGCGGATTCGCTCGCGCCTGAACCTCTATCCGGCCTTGGATCAGGCGCAGGTTATAGGTCGGGATCTTCTCAGTGAACGGCGCGGGTGAACGACCGTTGCGGACGTCGTACTGAAAACCATGCCAAGGACAGGTGACCAGACAGTCGAGGATCCGTCCTTCGCCCAATGGGCCATTCTGATGGGCACAGGCGTTGGCGATGGCACTGAATGTACCTTCATGCCGGAAGACGGCCACGCGCATGCCATCGGGCAGGACCTTGATCCGCGCGCGCCCCTCCGCGATCTCGCCTGGCGCACAGATGTCGACCCAGCCGCCCGCCTCCTCTCCAAGGGGGTCACCACGGCGATCCTCCAGCCAGGCGGCATATGCATGCAGTCCCGCGACCGCGAGGGCACCGCCAATGAAGAGAACGGTCAAGACGTGGTTCTGTTGGTCTTGCAGGATCCCGAAAGACACATGGGCCACGACCGCGGCATAGGCCCAGTAGATCGAAGCGTGAAGGGTCTTCCAGATCGGCGGCGTCAGGAACTTCAGCCAGAAATCGTGGCTGGTGACCGCCAGCAGAACGAGACAGAACAGGGCGAAAATACCGAATGCTTCAAACGGAAACCCGGCAAGCTGCCCATAGCTCGTATTCGCGAAGAGCAGTGCCTCGAACTTGTCGCTGCCCGAAAAGGAAAAGTACCAGTCCAAGATGTATCCGGCATGGGTGATCGCCACGAATGTCGTCATCACGCCGAAATGGCGCCGGTTATAGAGAAGCGGCAGGAACCGCCGGTCGATCCGCGCGAGGGGGCCGATACAGAGGATCACCGTCAGCATCAGGAAGGCGCAGGCCCCGAACGCGCGGGCATTGTGGACCTGCCCGTTGATCGGCGCGTCGTGGCTGAGGATGTCAGGGGTGACGAACAGAAAGACATAGAGGAAAGCCACCACTGCGATCAGCATGACCGCGTCGTAGACCCATTTCGACCTGTTCCATTGAACGGGTATGTACTTGACGCTCATCCACCGGCCTCTGACAGCCGTTCGGGCGCGATATCATCCGGCCAGGATTGGCGCAGCGAGAGGCCTGTTCCGATAGTCAGGATCAGGATGATGGGTAGCGCATAGCCGAACCATTTATGCCGGTCCCGGCGCGGCGCATAGCGCGGCGCCCATGCCTCTTTCCCGCGCGCCAGAATAGCCCAACGCCACAGGACCAGAGGCCAAATGACGATGACGCCGGGGATGAGCAACGGGCGAAAGATGTAGGCGCCGTCTGCATCTTCGTCGATCCGATCGATGCCGAATGTCAAAAAGGGGACGGCAATCAGGGCGCCGATGCAGGCCCAGATGCCGACCGTCAGCAGAATGAGCCCGGCCGTCGTCACGCGACACCGCCATAGGCCACGCCGGACAAGGCGGCCATGTCCTTCTTCCACGTCGTCAGATCGTCGCGGTTGAACTTGGACAAATGGTCATGACCGCAGGCCCGCGCCATGACCTGCATCAGTTCCACCGACGCCTCGAAGAAATTGGCGAGCTGACGGGCCGACTTCTCCACAACCAACCGATTGACCAGGTTCGGTTTCTGCGTGGCGATACCTACCGGGCAGTTGTTCGTGTGACAGGCCCGCATGGCGAGGCAGCCGATCGCCTGCATTGCGGCGTTCGAAACCGCGATCGCATCTGCCCCAAGGGCCATCGCCTTTATGAAATCCGCCGGTTTGCGCAACCCGCCCGTGATCACGAGGCTGACGTCGCTGCGCCCCCTTTCGTCGAGATGGCGCCGTGCACGCGCCAAAGCGGGGATCGTGGGAACCGAGATATTGTCGCGGAAGATGATGGGTGCGGCCCCAGTCCCGCCGCCGCGACCGTCCAGGATGACATAGTCGACGCCGACCTCGAGCGCGGCATCGATATCCCGCTCGATATGTTGCGCGGACAGCTTGTAGCCGATGGGAATGCCGCCCGTGCGGTCGCGGACCTTATCGGCGAACTCCTTGATCTGGCCGGGCTCGGTCCAGTCCGGGAAGCGTGCGGGCGAGATGGCGTCCTCCCCTTCATCCAGCCCACGGACCTCCGCGATCTTTCCGTTGACCTTGTCGCCTGGCAAATGGCCACCCGTTCCAGTCTTGGCCCCCTGGCCGCCCTTGAAGTGAAACGCCTGCACGACATCGAGCTTGTCCCAATCGAAGCCGAAGCGCGCGGAAGCCAGTTCGTAGAAGTAGCGCGAATTGGCCTGCTGCTCCTCTGGTAACATGCCGCCTTCACCTGAACAGATGCCCGTTCCTGCCAGTTCCGCGCCACGCGCCAGGGCCAGTTTGGCGGGCTCGGAGAGGGCACCGAAACTCATATCCGAGACGAAGAGCGGAATCTTGAGCTTGAGCGGCTTCTGCGCATTCGGGCCGATCACGACCTCAGTCCCCACCGGGTCGCCGTCCAGAAGGGGCGGCGTCGCCAATTGTCCTGTCAGGATCTGGATATCGTCCCAATCCGGCAGATCCCGGCGGGGCACGCCCATAGACTCAACCACGCCGTGATGGCCCGTCTTGCTCAATCCTTCGCGCGCATAGCGCTGGATCAGTCCGGTATAGGGCTCTTCATCGGTCCCGTGGCTCGTATCGGCATAGAGACCGAGATAGGCATCGCGATTAAACGGCTGGGGGTTGGCCTGGCCCCAGTCATTGATCTCATCAGCATCGACGCAGACATCGTCACCGTCGATCCACGCGGTGAACTTCGGCAGTTTCTCGTCATTGGCGTATTCCGAGACGCCGGAATCGAGCCGGTAATCCCAATCATGCACCCCACAGATGAGGTTATCGCCCCGCACGAAGCCATCGGACATCAGCGCACCGCGATGCAGACAACGGCCGTAAAACACCGATACGGCGTCATCGACACGGATTACGACGAGGTCAACTTCACCGATGATAGCATATTCGGGTTGGCGGTCTGAAAGCTCCGAAAGCTGATAGATGACGGTCTTCTTCATACTCGTTCCTGTGCCAACGACCCTCACCATCGGACGCGGGTTATTCCGCGCTACGGGTCTCGCCGGTTAGCCTGCCTCACTTGGCACAGTGATCCAAATGAACTTTGCGGCGGTCTTTCGCGCAATACGTGGTTTTCTGAGGTTTCGCGGACGGGATTGCGAACATGGCAGCCCGAATGAGGAGACAGCATCATCCCAATTCCAGGCTTCCAACCCCGTAGATCATGCTCGGACCTCTCGGGGCTGTCGCCATAGGGCCGCGATACATCCGCGCCGTCTCGAAGGTCATCTCCATCCCATCTGATTCAAGCCGCCGCACCATCGCATGCGCCTGGGCTGGCACGTCGATTGTGATCGGACCGCCGGTCGTCGCCGCAAGGTGGGCCACCAATGTCCAGGCCTCATCGACATCGCCCGCAACGAGGGGGCCGATCTTGGCTCCTTCCCGACAGGCCCGAACCGTCGCCGCGCCTGTGCAGATGCCATCCCGCGCCATGACATAGGTTCGACGCGATGGCGTGCCGTCCAACCAAGCCCGCATGTAACGCGGTTTTTCCCAACCCGAAGCCGCCGCCTCCAGCGCGACGACGGCCTCACGATCCGCCGGAAGCATTGCCCGCACGCTGCCGGAAATCGCCCCCGACGGATTGCCGACAAAACGCAGGGTCGCTCCGGCATTTACGAAACCGGAGCGGCGGTAGTTCTCCTGTTGTGCGACGACACCATCAAGCCCGACGGTCCGCGTGCCCGCGTGATCGAGCGCATGGGTCCAAAGTGCATAGCCGATCCCCCGCCCGCGATGACTTGGCCTGCAGATGTAGAGGCCGAGAAAGGCGAAGGTGTCCGAATGGTTCACAACGGAAATCGCTGCGACCGGCGCGCCGTCCTCCTCCATGACGAAGAATCCGTCCGGATCGGCGGCCCAGAACGCGTCCGCATCGTCCAGACCGGGGTTCCAGCCTTCGGCGGCCGCCCAATCGAGAACCACGTCCAATTCGGGTCGGGTCATCCGCCGGGCTCGGCTCATCGCCCCAGCGCCTCCCGCAAGGATTGCGGCGCCTGTTGATGATCCCGAAGATCAAGTTGCGAGAGAAGATCCACAAGATGCCCTTTCATCCGCTCAGACGCCTCCGCGCCATCGCCTGCGCGAAGCGCGGCGAGAAGCGCGTGGTGGGCATGGCTTTCGCAGAGGGCGGAACGCCGGCGCCAATAGACGGCAATCACCAGCGATGAGCGGGCGATCAACTGGCGAATGAAGGCCAGGATAGTGGCTTGGTCGGCGATGCGCGCGATCTCCACGTGGAAAGCTCCAGAGAGGGCGAGCGCGCGTCCCGCATCACCGCGGGCCAGAGCCGCGTGCTCGGCGGCGATATGCGCCTCCAGCGCCGCGATCTCGACCGGACCGATCCGCTCGGCGGCTGCGCGGGCAGTGCTGGGCTCGAGCAGGGCACGGGCCTCGAAGACCTCTCGCGCTTCGCGCACAGATGGTTTGGCGACGAAAGCACCGCGGTTACGTTCCAACGTAACTAAACCGTCCTGCGCGAGGATCCGAAGGGCTTGGCGGACGATCGTTCGCCCGACCCCGAAGCTTTCGCCGACCTCATCTTCCGCCAATTTCATGCCCGGCAGCACGCGGTGCTCATGCACAGCCTCAGTGAGGTCCAGCGCGATCTGCTCTGCCGTCACCGGTCCTGTGGCGTCGACGATCTGATCCAAGGGCACCTCCGTTCGGATCGGTTCTGACAGAGCGGCAGAGTCACGACAACTGGCCCCTGTCGCGCCGACGATAGCACCTCAGATCGTGTACAATCCAAGCCAAATTTGTAGACGGCCAACGGCTCGATCGCGGAAATTAGCAGCAAAGCCATCCTTGCAGCTGCCCTGAAGTGCCCGGCGGATTGGCGTGTGGGCATTTGACATGTGCCAATTGTGATGGCGCCTGCGGGAGGGCGCGGGAATGCGATCTGATCTCGATCTTGAACTCGTGGGCGTGACCAAGCGCTACGGCGACACAGTAGCGGTGGACGCGATCAATCACCTCTTCCCGGCAGGTAGCTATGTATGCCTGCTTGGCCCCTCTGGCTGCGGCAAGTCGTCGACACTGCGTATGATCGCGGGCCACGAGGCAGTAAGCGACGGGGCAATCCTGCTTGCTGGGCGCGACATTTCCCATCTTCCGCCCGCCCAACGCGGCACAGCCATGATGTTTCAGAACTACGCGCTGTTTCCGCATCTGAACGTCCGCGACAACGTTGCCTTCAGCCTGCGCATGAAAGGCGTGGCGCAGGGCGAGCGGCACGCACGAGCCAACGAACTTCTGAGCCTGGTGGATATGGTCGCCTACGCAGACCGCCTGCCCGACCAGCTATCGGGGGGGCAGCAGCAGCGTGTCGCCCTTGCCCGTGCCCTCATTACCAAGCCTCAGGTCTTGTTGTTGGACGAGCCGCTGAGCGCTCTGGATCCATTTCTGCGGATCCGAATGCGTGCCGAACTTCGGCGTCTGCAGCGCGAGCTTGAGATAACCTTCGTGCATGTCACCCACGCGCAGGACGAGGCACTCGCGCTGGCCGATGACATCGTCGTCATGAACGACGCGCGGATTGAGCAGGCGGGGCCGACACGCCACGTCTTCGACGCCCCGCGCACAGCCTTCGTCGCGCAGTTTATCGGCGCACATAATGTGATCACGTTGCCCGACCGGGTGATCGCGATCCGGTCCGATGCGCTTGAAGTCGGACCGGTGGCAGAGGCTCTCATCGAAGGTCGCGTCACTTCGGTCGAGTATCAGGGTACCCACGTCGCCCTCACGGCGGCGATCCCCGGTGACCAAGAGGTGACCGCCCTCATGACGGACGCAGAGTTCTTCGGCGCGCCGAAGGAGCCGGGAGAGGCCATCGGCCTCGGCTGGCGGGAAGGGGCCGCGCATCCGCTGCACGCGTAGCCAAGCAAACCAACAGGGGAATCTTAAGATGACGACGATATCGAAGGTCCGCTATTCGCGGCGATCCATGCTCAAGACAGGCGGGGCCGCCGTCGCTGCGACGGCCTTGCCCGCTCCGATGGTCTGGGGCCAAGAGACGAAAGACATTGTGCTGCGCCAGTTCGGGACGGGCGTGTCGAACCTGAATGACGTGGCCAACAAGGTGAAGGAAGACCTGGGCTTCACGCTGGAGATGACGGCGCTGGATTCCGACAGTGTGACGCAGCGGGCAGCGACGCAACCCGACAGCTTCGACATCGCCGACATCGAATACTGGATCTGCAAGAAGGTCTGGCCCACGGGCAACCTGCAGGCGATGGATACCTCCAAGATCGCCAATTACGACAAGATCGTCGGCATCTTCCGCAATGGCCTGCTTACCCCCGACAGCACCATCGCCCAAGGCACCGCGCCACATACGGTGGGTTTCGTGGAAGGCCCCGGCGGGACGGAATTCGTGGGCAATGAGTCGGGCTGGATGACCCTGATCCCGACTATCTACAACGCCGACACGCTGGGCATTCGCCCAGACCTGATCGACGTGCCGGTGACCAATTGGCGGCAACTGCTTGACCCGATGTTCGAGGGCAAGGCGTCGATCCTCGACATCAGTTCAATCGGGATCATGGACATGGCCATGGTTTGCGAGTCCATGGGGGAGATCACCTATGCCGACAAGGGCAACATGACCCGCGAGGAGATCGACGCGACCATCGCAATCTTTACCGAGGCCAAGCAGAACGGCCAGTTCCGCGCCTTCTGGAAGACCTTCGACGAGAGCGTCAACCTGATGGCCTCGGGCGAAGTCGTGATCCAATCCATGTGGTCGCCCGCCATCACAGCCGTGAAATCCCGCGGCATCCCGTGCGTCTACCAGCCGTTGGAGGAGGGTTATCGCTCCTGGGGCGGTGGCATTGGGCTCTCGTCCAACCTCAGTGGCATGGAGCTCGATGCCGCCTACGAATACATCAACTGGTACCTGTCCGGCTGGGTCGGCGGCTATCTCATGCGTCAGGGCTATTATTCTGCCGTTCCGGAGACATCGAAAGCGTTCATGTCCGAAAATGAGTGGGGCTATTGGTTCGAGGGCCAGGAGGCGACCGACACCATCGTCTCGCCGACGGGCGATCCGCTCGCCCAGGCGGGTGAAACCCGCGACGGTGGTTCTTTCTACGATCGGATGGGCGCCGTCGCCTGCTGGAACGCCGTGATGGACGAAAACCAGTATATGGTCCGCAAGTGGAACGAGTTCATCGCCGCCTAAGGCCATCTGCGCGCGCCGGAAAAAGCCCGGCGCGCGTGACCAAGCCCGGGATGACCATGGCCGACCAAACCCATCCAGCCACGACCGCCTCCGGGCCCGAGGATCGGTCAAGGCGGGCATTGAGCCGTCATCTGACGGGCTGGCTGATGGCCGCGCCGCTGGCGCTGGTCCTAGCGTTATTCCTCGTGCTGCCTATCCTGACCATCGTGGTCGTCAGCTTTTGGGGCGCCACCGAGTTCTCGATCTATCCGGCATTCCTCTTCGACAACTACGCGTTCCTCTTCTCCTCCGAAGTGACGTGGCGTGTCTTCGGAAACACATTCAAATACGCGGCGATCACTTGGATCTTCACGCTGCTCATCGGCTTCACAGTGGCGTATTATCTGGCCTTTCACGTTCGCAGCTTCACCTGGCAGGTCGCCCTTTTCCTGCTCTGCACCGTTCCGTTTCTGACATCGAACATCATCCGAATGATCTCATGGATCCCGTTTCTGGGACGTGAGGGGATTGCCAATGCCACGCTGCTGTCCTGGGGGATGATCGACGCGCCGCTCGACTGGCTGCTCTTTTCCGATTTCAGCGTGATCTTGGCCTTCGTCCATCTCTACACGCTGTTCATGGTCGTACCGATCTTCAACACCATGATGCGCATCGATCGCGCGCTGATCGAAGCGGCTGTCGATGCGGGGGCTCGCGGTTGGCAGGTCGTCTGGTACGTGGTCGTGCCGTTGACGAAGCCTGGCATCATGATCGGCACCATCTTCGTGGTCACGCTCGTCATGGGCGACGTCATCACCGTTCGCTTCATGTCCGGATCTCAATCCGCCAACGTCGGACGCCTGATCTCGAACGATATCGGGTTGCTGCAATACCCATCAGCCTCGGCCACAGCGGTCGTTCTGCTGATCACCGTGCTCTTGGTGATCGGGATTTTGCTCCGCTTTGTGGACATAAGAAAGGAGCTTTGAGATGGAACGCCGTTCCCGATCCTTCTACGCCCTGACCGCGTTCTTCCTTTTTTTCCTGGCTTTCCTTTACGGACCCACGCTGACCATTGCGATCCTATCTTTCCAGGGCCCGACCGGCGGGCTCACGTTTCCGATGCGCGGCACCTCGCTGCACTGGTTCCGGGAACTCTTCCAGCAGCAGGCAGTGGGCGATATCTGGGGCTCTTTCAGCCGCAGCCTGATCCTGGGCCTCATGGTCATGGCGACCACCGTCATCGTCTCCGTCCTCGGCGGACTGGCCTTCCGAAAACGTTTCGCGGGATCGACGGCGCTCTTCTATCTGATCGTGACCTCGCTAGTGATCCCGTCCATCCTCGTATCTCTCGGTGTCGGCCTGATCTTCGATCAGGCGGGGCTTCCCGTCCATTGGTCCGGCTCGGGCTACGGCGCGCAACTCACCTGGACGCTTCCCTTCGGTCTTCTGATTATGTTTGCCGTCTTCAACCGCTTCGACCGTGCTTACGAAGAAGCCGCGCGCGACCTGGGCGCGTCGCCCTGGCAGACCGTCCGCCACGTGATCCTGCCGATCATCGGCCCCTCGCTTATCGGCGTCGCGCTCTTCGGTTTCACGCTCAGCTATGACGAGTTTGCCCGCACATTGCTGACCGCAGGCAGCCACAACACCCTCCCGCTGGAGATCTTCGGCATGACCACCAATGTCACGACGCCGGTCATCTTCGCCCTCGGCACGCTGACGACGGCCTTCTCTTTCCTCGTAATCGCGATCTTTCTTCTCACGGTGTGGCTTGCCCGGTACCGGCAGGCACGGCGTGCCCTGACGACCGGGCCAGCTTAACGCACACAGCATGACCGTCATTCTGATCAACCCCAACAGCACCGAGGCGATGACGGCCACGATGCTTGCCGCTGCCCGCGCCGCGGCACCGACCGGGCTTGCTGTGGATGGCTGGACGTCGCGTGGGGGCCCAGCCGCTATTCAAGGCCCCGAGGATGGCGCCCGCGCCGCCGCCCCGATGCTCACCCTCATTGACCGAGCGGTGGCCGAGGGTGCGACCGGCGCCGTGATCGGGTGCTTCGACGACACGGCCCTCATCCCCGCTGCTCGCCGCGCACCCTTTCCAGTGGTCGGGATCGGACAGGCCGCCTTCCACTTCTGTGCACTCCGCGGTTGGCGCTTCGGTGTGGTGACAACCCTTTCGGTGTCGGTCCCGGTGATCGAAGACAATCTGGCTGGCTATGGTCTGGCCGGTTTCTGCGCCCGGGTCCGCGCATCGGGCGTGCCCGTCCTCGCGCTAGAAGACCAACCAGAAGCGGCGGGCGCGGCCATCCGCGCCGAAGCCGAAACCGCCTGGCGCGAAGACGATATCGACGCGCTAATACTGGGTTGCGCGGGCATGGCGCGGATAGCGGATCAGGTGCGCTCGGCCGTGCAGATCCCGGTCATCGACCCGGTGGAAGCCGCCATCGGCGCCTTTGGCTGGCTCCGGCGGCCGGCGGTTGACCATATATCCATCAGCTCCTGACCCCGTCACGCCTCCGTCACAGGGGGTCGCTAGACGCCGCCGATATCGCTCAACAGGTCAGGACATCTGCCATGTCGATCCGCCTTGCCGCTCTGCTCGCCGCGTTCACGACCCTGCCCGTGGCCGCCCAACAGACCACGCTCACGCTCTACACGAGTCAGCCGAACGCCGATGCCCAGCA
This sequence comes from Pseudomonadota bacterium, assembly GCA_039199335.1. GTDB lineage: Bacteria > Pseudomonadota > Alphaproteobacteria > Rhodobacterales > Rhodobacteraceae > Jannaschia. Next base: position 8,966 of record JBCCSY010000007.1, on the reverse strand, counting down.
GACGGTGGACGCGTTCATGGCCGCCCATCCCGACATCGCAGTCGAGTTCGTGCGCGACGGCACGACCAAGATCATGGCGCGTCTTCTGTCCGAGATCGAAGCAGGCCAGGCGCAGCCCGACCTTCTATTGATCGCCGACGCCGTGACCATGGAGATGATGGAGGCCGAAGGGCACCTTATGGCCTATCCAGAAGCGGACATCGCTGCCTATCCCGAGGGGCTTCACGACCCCGATAGTCACTATTTCGGCACCAAGCTCATCACCACCGGGCTTATCCGCAACACCGGCTCCGATATGTCCCTGACCTCTTGGCAGGACCTGACCCGACCGGAGGCACAGGGCCAGATCGCGATGCCCTCTCCGCTGACTTCGGGCGCAGCTCTCATCAACTACGCCACTTTGCGGGGCACAGACGGCCTTGGTGCCGACTACTTCGAGGCGCTGGCGGCCAATGGCGCCTTGGCCGATGGGGGCAATGGCGGAGTCTTCCGCGCCGTGGCGGGGGGTGAGAAGATGTACGGCGTGGTCGTCGATTTTCTTCCGATCCGGGAGGCCGCGGCGGGCTCTCCGGTAGAGTTTGTCTTCCCCGACGAAGGTGTGTCTGCGGTGACAGAACCGGTAGCCATCATGGCCGGAACCGATGAGCCCGACGCCGCGCAGCGCTTCGTCGACTTCCTGCTTTCGCCCGAAGGTCAGCAATTGGCGGCCGATCAGGGATATCTGCCCGCGCATCCCGACGTCACGCCCCCGGCGGGCTTTCCCGATCGCGCGTCCATCCGCGTTCTGGGCTACGACGCTGCAGCAGTGATGCAGAACCAAGACGATCTGAAAGTCGAGTTCGCCGACACCTTCGGACAATAAGCCGACACCTTCGGGAAATGCGCCGCCGGGGCAGACTGCCAGCCACGGAAGTGGCGCTCCTGGCCCTGCTGACGGCCTTCGTGGCCGTTGTCGCGCTGTGGCCTCTGACGCGGCTCCTGGGTCAGGCGCTCCTGACCGAGGGCGCCGTGGCACAAGCCTTCGGATCGACCGGCGCCCGCCGCGCGATCCGCCATTCGCTGGAGACGGCCACGGCTTCAGCCTTGGGCGCAGTCCTGCTTGGTGGTCTTTTTGCGATCCTTGTGGCGCTGACGGACCTGAAGGCCAAACGGCTACTGGTCTTTCTGTTCATGTTACCCACCATGATCCCGCCACAGGTCACCGCGTTGGCCTGGATCCAACTGACTGGCCCCTCTTCCCCGGTTCTGACCTTCGTGGGGCTGGCCCCACCGCAAGGGACGCCAAACCCCATCTACGGACGTGAGGGGATCATCCTTCTGATGTCCATCCAGCACGCGCCCTTGGCCTTCCTCGTCCTGCGGGCCGGGCTGCGACACCTGCCGCGGGAAACGGTGGAGGCCGCGCGGATTTCCGGCGCGGGGGCAGGCCGCATCGCGCGACAAATCGTGTTGCCGCTGATCGCGCCTTCTTTGGTGGCTGCTACCGGTCTCGCCTTCGTTTCCGCCCTCGGCAATTTCGGCATTCCGGCGATGCTTGGTCTTCCCGCACGCTACCAGACGATCCCGACCTTGATCTTCCAACGACTTAGCAGCTTTGGGCCCGACATGCTGCCCACGGTTGCTGCTTTGTCGCTATCCATCCTGTTGATCGCCGGTGCGGCGCTAATGGGCCAGGCTGTTGCGGCGCGGCGATTGTCATTCGGTCAAGTGTCGCGGCCTGCGGCCGCCCTGGCCCTACCTTTGGGGCGATGGCGGGGCATGGCCCAGGCCGCCGTCTGGCTTGTCTTGATGGCCATCCTTCTGATGCCCCTTTCAGCCCTGATCGCCGCGTCCTTGGTTCCCGCCTATGGCGTTCCGCTCACGCTATCGACGTTCACGCTCGAAGCCTATGTTGAGGTGCTGATGCGTCAGGGCGCCACCACGCGTGCATTCGTCAATTCTACGATCTTGGCCGGTAGCGCCGCCGTGATGCTCGCCCTTCTGGCAATCCCGCTCGCTTGGCTTGCCGTATGGCGCCGTCGACGAATGGCCCACGCCTTGGTCAACTTGGCAGAACTGCCCTATGCCTTGCCCGGCATCGTGCTGTCCATCGCCACCATCCTTGTCTTCCTGCGGCCACTGCCGGTTCTAGGGGTGTCGATCTATGCCACGCTCTGGATCATCCTGATCGCCTATCTTGCCCGTTTCTTCGCCCTCGCGCTCGGCCCGGTGACGGCCGCTTTCCGACAAGCGGATCCGGCGCTCGAGGAGGCTGCGCGCGTCTCGGGAGCCGGTCCCATCCGGCGCATCCTGACGATCGTCGCGCCGTTGATGACCCCGGCTGCTGCCGCCGGCGCGATCCTCGTCTTTCTTACCGCTTTCAATGAACTCACGGTCTCCGCTCTTCTCTGGTCCGGTGGGACCGAGACGGTGGGCGTCGTGATCTTCAATCTCGAAGATGGTGGGTCCACCGCACTGGCCTCGGCCATGGCAACTGTGACAGTGGCCGTGGTCCTGACGTTGATGCTTTTGCTCCAGACGCTCTCGCCGCGTCTGCCCCGTGGGGTCGTGCCCTGGGCTGGCAATTAACCCAGCCACCTAGGTGGGAAGCGGCCACCCGCGTAAAACCGTAACCGCGACCTCCGGCGGAATGTCAGCGCCGCGCGGCGCGTAAGCTTCCAGCATCGTCCCACCCGTATCGATCGATAGAAGCCAACGATCCCCTAGATAGGTCTTGCGCACCACGCGCGCGCCTTTTCCCGAACCAAGATCCACATCTTCAGGCCGGATCACCACATCACCGTGATGTCCTTCCGCCCCAGGCACCGGGTAGCCTTGCCAGCAGCCATCGACGACCGGAAGCAGGACTGAGCGTCCGACCAGCGCTGCGACATCGCGGTCGGCTGGTTGCGCGTAAATCACATCCGGAGGTGCAGCCTGGAGCACCCGCCCCGCCTGCATCACAACCACGAGGTCGGCCAGCGACAGGGCATCGGCCTGATCGTGGGTCACGGTTACCATCGTGGCCGCGGTGGCGGCGTGTAGTCGTCGGAACTCCCCCCGCATTTCCTCGCGCAGATGCATGTCGAGATTGGCTAGGGGCTCATCCATCAATATCAGGCGCGGGGAAGCCACGAGTGCGCGCGCCAGCGCGGTACGCTGTTGCTGCCCGCCCGACAGCTCGGCCGGATAACGCCGGGCGAATGCTGTCAGCTGAACGCTTCGCAGCGTTTCCGCGACCCGTGCCGATCGGTCGGGTGTGCCAGCAACGCGCAGCGGATAGCCGACATTTCCGGCCACATCCATGTGCGGCCAGAGCGCATAGGACTGAAACACCATGGCCAGATCGCGCCCCTCCGGCGGAACGTAACGACCGGGTCCTGCGACGGTCCGGCCGTCCATACTGATCGTGCCGCCATCGATCTCTTCGAGCCCCGCAATGCATCGCAAGAGCGTCGTCTTCCCACAGCCGGACGGGCCGAGAATGGCCACAGAAGCGCCCGCCGGTACGTCCAGATCAACCCCGTCCAGGATCGTCATGTGATCGAAACGCTTGGTGACACCGCAAATGCTGAGGCCCGTCATCTGGCCCGCTTGCCCGTACCACATGACGGGATGATGACGCTCGAAGCAAACCGCTGCCGATCATGACCGTGGTTTCGGCTTTTCTTCAGAGGTGCCCGATCTGCTCCGTTGTCACGCAGAAGATCAGGTAGCCAAGCTCGCTCCGCGCATCGCCCCTGCTCCAAAGATCCATCCTTCTGCGCCTGATAGGATTGCGCTGAATGATTAGGGGCTCGCCATGACAGTGGATACACTCGGATCTCAGGGACTTAACCTTCAGCCACAGGACCTCTCCGGAGATCTCGCCTTCTACGGTCCCCCGTACGACCAACCTCTGGTCATCGATGACGACACGATCCCCGATAACGTCACGATCCCCGGCGACAACGTCAATGAGCCGGAAAACGTCCAGTTTACCAGTCGCGGGCAAAGCGCCGTCGTCGTCATCTTCGACGGCACGTTGTTGACGGACCGCGTCGGCGACACGATCGCCAACATTCTCGCCGAGACCCTTGTCGAGGGTATCTTCACACGGTCCGGGCTGAACCGCCTGCCGGGGGACTCGGAGGATGTCCTCATCGACCCGACGGCTGACGCTCTCGAAGACTACATCAAGGAGCAGCCTTGGTTCGTGAACGCCGTCGACGACATCGCGGAACGCTGGGGAGCGGCGATCGCAAATATGGAGGCCGACCCGGATCTGGCGAACCTTGACCCCGGAAAGGTCTTCGGACTAGAGTTTGCGGTCCCTGTCGACTTATTCGAACTCACGGGTGCGATTGGAACGCAATCGTTCGATGAAATCGGCAATAACCTCAAGAACGCCTTCGACAACACGGGCGTTGGAATCACGTTAAATCCTTCCGCGCTGTTCAACGGACCGATTGACGTGAACTCCGCAACCGTCTCCAGAGCCACGAAGGGCTTTGAGCTGTTGCTCGGCAGCTTCGGGATTCTCGGGTCGACTGATAACGCCGGAGATGGACTAGGCTTTCTGAATGAGAATTACAGCCAACTCTTCCTCGGGAATGGCGGCAGCACCAACATGCTGAAGGTCGAGGCGCGAATGTCTGACCTATGGAACATTGCGTCCTTCGAGGATGGAAATATAGAACTGAACGGCCTGCCGCAATTCAACGTGATCCTGATAGACATCGACAAGATCGTCGGACAGGAAGGAAAATGGGCCGCATTAACCCATAATATCAACGGCATCACGATGAAGTATCGTGGAGATGGTTACGAGGTTGCCGGGGTCTGGGGGCTGAACGACGACACTGCTCTGCTTTTTGAGTTTGGTGGCTCCTTTCAAGGCACCAAAATCGTGACGGCAGTCTTGCCCGACATCAATACAATCTCGGATGATCAGACGATTGTCGAGTCGCTTCGCAAGCATACGGCCGAAGACGGGACGGTAACCTACGGTCGGGAAGTGACCGACATCAGTTCAGGCGACAAGTTTTTCGTGGCTCTAACCGACGGGGAGACGAACCTCTTACTATCAACTCTAGAAAACGGCTTTGAAGGGGTCGCCGACGCGACCCCTGGGCTGTCTGTGCGCCAAAGAGAAGACTTCATCGAGATCAGCAATCGTAACGTCATCGTCGAACGCGTCGCTGGTTTTCTTGATAATCCAGTTGTCGAGACTGTCACCGATGTTGCATTCAGCCTGCCCGGATGGAAATTCGGGCCGGTAGCGGGCTTGATTGGGACCGGTTCCGCCCTCCTGGAAGGGGCCAACAACTTCTTCGAGGATTACTATGCTGAGGTCGTCGGCACCGAAAACTTCTCGGCCGAGAACCTTATCACGGCTCAGGTCCGGTCTATCTCCAGCGATCAGGCCGAATATCAGAATATTGCAAACAGCTTCGACGCAGAGATCGGTGCGATAAAGGGCGAAATCGCAACGCTGAATGCTGTTATCGCTGAAGCGGAACAGCCGGGAAGCGCAAATGCAGGCAGCCTCCCCAACCTACGTGAAACGAGACGTGCATTGGAGCACGACATCGATACGCTGGAGTTGCAAAAAGACTCCGCTCTTTCGGAAGCCGAACTCGGCATCGAGATGAAAATCGAAGCCTACCAAGCCGTCATCAACCGGGCGATCAGGCAGGAAGACCTAGACGTTGAAGATGTCTACGCCGCACTTGATGCCTATGCCAACGACCGGGGCGCCATTCGATCCGTCTTGCCCGGACTCGATCGTGCGATTGCACGACGGCTATTAGGTGACAATAACGCTTTGCCCATCGCCGAAGACGGAACAACGATTGATCGGCGATCCGATTTCATCGTCAATATAAGCCTCGTCGGCATCACCTCAGATCGGCCCGAAGCTCTTAAAATTCTTGATGATACTGAAAACCTGACATCGCTTAGCGGCTTCGACATCAACCGTTTGGGAAATGTGAGCGACGTCAATTCTCTTGGCTATATCACAACGGCATTGATCGAAGATCAGGGGGTCGATCCGCTACAAGTCTACTCGACATTACAGAATTCGAAGGACGACGGTGTCGTAGCTGCGATCGTAGACGAGACACCGTCGCTCCGATTGCCCGCGCTGATTAACGATGCACTCGAGAAGTCATTTGGAAACGCAGAGATCTCAGTTGTCGGCGAGTCTGGACAGGAGACTTTCGTCTCAAACTTCCATGATCTTACTCTTGGAGAGAAGTTCCGCTTCATCAATCAGCTGGCCGGTGACGATCCCGCAAATGAGACCGCCGGTAGAACCCTTCGGGCAACCGTGCAGGACTTACCGTCCTTCATCACCACATATCGGAAAGTCCTCACCGGTGAGATTGAGATCGATCCCGAACTTGCTGCCGGTTACGGCATCTTCACACCGGATATGCCGGTTGGCGGCGATGCGGGTCTCGCTCAGTATGACATCTTTCTAGAGGATGTCGCCGTCAATCTTCTGACCGACGGGTTTATAGGCGAGACTGGGATTGCCGATCTAGATGCGAAGATCGACCGGTTTGAGTTGATCCGAGATAGTGGCATTCCCGTTGCGGATCTGGCGGATGAATACGGGATCAGCGACGAGCTTGCGAATGCCATTGGTGCCGCGCGTAATGCCACCAACGATGGCAACATAAACTTCTTCCAGCGATTCAACCGCGTTCTTGGTCTCGGCGACCCCACGCAATCCGGTGGGCTTTATCTGGACGATAACGGCGTGGTGCTCGTCGCGTCGAATTTTGGCCTACCAAGAGAAGACGGCGCGCTGTTCCCAGATCTTCCATCCATCATTCCCCGCACAGACGAGATCATCGACGGCCCCTTTCCACCTGAACCAGAATCCGTGTTGAGCCCCGCACAGCAAGATTTTCAAGCTGCCGTCAATACGATACCGGCGGATGCGCCGGACCGAGACGCACGCATTCGTGTGTTCTACGACCAATACCTGATGGCGCCGAACGAAGACGGGACATCGAATTTCGATGCATATTGGGAAGGCCGAACTGACGTGGCCGGAGAAGCGGATCCGACCAGCAAGGCCCTCTATGACGCGGCGACCGGGCATTATGCCGATCTCTACGACATCTCTCAGAACAGCCCCGATGCCGAGGCGCGGGCCAGCGCGCGGGCTGCGCTCGAAACGGAGCTGGGCCTCATCTTCGACGAGGAGGGATACCTTGATCGCAGTGACGGCAGCGGAATGCTGCAGATCAGCGGGGGTGTCTATGAGTTTGCCACAGACCCGGAGAATACCGCCGCGATCCAGGCCATCATGGATGGCGATGGAACCGCGGCGGAGAAAGACGCGGCACTTCGCGCCTTCGTGGCGACGGGCGAGGTTCCCGTAGCCCAACCGCCCGATCTGACCGGCGAACCTCCGGAGGAGGCCAAAAGCCATACCATCCGTTTCTTCTCGGATCGATCCGACGCCGCTTTTGCTGCCGGGCGCAACGCGGAAGGCTTCTTCTGGGCCGGCTTGTCGATGGCGATCTCGGTCAGCGACACCTCCGCGCAGGACGGGGCGTTTTTCGCGGGCCTTTTCGACTCGGTCGCGCCGCTGCTCGACCGGGCGATCGCGCCGGACGGATCCAGCGACCTGTTCTCGAACACTGCTGATAACGTCTTCAACTTCCTTGACGAAAACGGCGCGCTACCCACAGGCGACGTCAACCTGACGCTGGCCTCCCTGGAGTTCATCGGCGCCGAATTTGTCGAGGCTGGCCTCTTCGCCGATAGCGATACGGCACGCTTTACCGGTGTCGGCCTGCAGACAAGCGCACGGGTGGCGCGCATCATTCTCGATCCCAATGCGCGAGGAACAGACGCCCAGAACCAGCCTCGTAGTGTCGGCGCCGCGTTGGAGTCGCTCTTCGTCGATGTCCTCGTGGACTTGTCCCAGGGCGTTGAAGGGCTTGAGCAGATCGCGCTGGGTTACGATTTTCTCGACGACGGTTGGGACCTTCTGAACGGCGATGCCCCCTTGCAGGGCGAGAACATCGCCGATCTCGGGGCATTCGTCGCCTCTTTCTTCGACGATGAAACGGCTACAAAAATCACGCAGGGTTTCGCCCTGGGATCGCGAGGCTACAGCCTCTTCACCGGCAAATTCGAGGCTTTCGATCAAAAGGTTCTGGAACAGATCGGTCTTGGCGACCTGGGCACCAGGCTCTCAAGCTCAGCATTCTATCAGACGGCCGGGACTGTCTCGGCTGCAGTCGCACTCTTCGTCGATGTGCTCGAATGGGCGGGCGTCGATGTGCCGCCGGAGGCCAGTGCCATTGTCCAGTGGACGGCTTCGGCCTTTGCAGGGCCTGTCGGCTGGGCGTCCATCGCAATCGACATCGGCCTTCGTCTCTTTGGCGGCAGCAGCGGTACGGAGATCAGCACGTACCTAGAAGGCGTGGATGCGGACCGCGACGGCGCTTTCGATGACACCGTGCTTCAGGAGGTCGACTGGAAGACGAACTTCTGGCGAGAGCGGAAGGTTCAGGACGGTCGCATCGTTTATGATGTAGAGACGGCGAACCCGGCCTTGCTCGAAAGCGCGACCTTCGATCTCCATGACGGTCGGGCGCGCGAGATGACGTTCAGCGAGCGCCATATCGAAGTCGATGGCTTCGCCGACAACCGCGAAACCGAGACCTTCGGGGATGCGGTCATCATCGAAGGCCATCGCGTCGAGGGGACGATCGTCTATCCGGACGAGACCGGCCGCAACGGCCTCGACGGGGCGATCATTCCCAGGGGCGAGACGGTCCAGGCCACCTTCGTCCCGGACGAGGGTGCCCTCGACACCCTGATCGAACAGGGGATCGTCCTACCCGATCCCAGCCCCATCCCGATCGCCGTGACCCGTCGGCAGAACATCCAGTACAAGGATTGGGACGGGTCCGGAGGGCTCGAGAACATCACCGATCTGGGTCTGGATTACGAACTCAGCACAGAATGGAAGGCGG
>JBCCSY010000006.1:0-248743 GCA_039199335.1 Pseudomonadota bacterium | reverse complement strand
GGTACTCGGCGAAACCCTCATCGTCGTCGCGCGAAAGCGGCGTCGACCCGTCATAGGTCTCACCGAGACTCACGTCATGCCTTCCCGGCCCGGCGCGCCGCCGTGATCCGGTCCGCCGGTCGCATCTTCGATATTCGCGTCAGTTCTTTGGCATCAGCGACCGCTTCAGACCTGTCTTCTTCGGACTGATCGAGGCTCCGGAGGAATTGGCCACGGTCGGTCGCCCAGAGTGCGGCAACAAGTTCTTCTTCGTCGACCGCCATCCCGGACGTCGACGAGATGTATTGCTTTCCGACCGCGGTCTCCGGAACCGCGTCGATGAGGAACTTACGCTTGTCCTCGGGCACGCCCATCCGTGCGAGCCCCCGTTCCGCCATGAGTTCCAGCTTCAGCTCGCGCATGCGCGTCTCGTTGGACCCGCTCATCACGTCTTCCTCCGGGGGAAGGTGATGGCCGCGCGGCGCGCCTTCAGCTCCATCTCGGTCGTGAAGCCGGGAAGGGTCTGGCGCAGCCAATCAATCATCGGGTCGAGGGGAAAGATGAGCCGTCGCTTGCCCGACGCCTCCGTGGTCGCGGCCATTGCGCGAACGGGGCAGAAGAAAAGGTTCCGGACGACGCGCAGCTCGCGCATCGTCAAATTTGTTGCCGCCGCAAGGGCAGGCAGAGTGATGCCGTCTTCGGCCATCGTCGTTCTCCAATAATGAAATTAATACGCGCGATGCGGACCCCCCGGGTCCCTCATCGCAGCACCGCCACCATGGGGTAAAGCGGGCCGTTCTGTCAACGTTTTGGGAAAACGGTAGCGAGATAACGGCTACGGTCGCTCGATCACAGAGTTTACAACCGCCAACGGCCTAAGGCCTAATTTTGGTCAAGCTTGCCAAGAGAGCCATCATTCCAGGACCATCGCCATATCCAGCTTGGCTGTCCCCTGCCCCAGATCTGCCTGCCAACACGCGCCGATGAGTTTGCGGAAGGTTTGCTCTCTCCGCCGCATCTTCCCACCTATGCCTGAAAGAGTGAAAAGTCAGAGCTCTATCCGTAATCTGGAGGCTAGTCCGAAGGACGCGCGCGAAACGTTTGCCGTAAGGTTCCGTCAAACGGCCATCCGAACAGAGCTTCAGATCGACAAGGTCAGGTCCCCGGCGAGGCATCTCCCGAAAGAGAAAGGGTCTATCTTCCAGAGAGCCTTCCAAAATTTCGAGAAAACCTTCGTCGATGACGACGGGGTGTATTGGAATAGTGCGGAGCGACGCGAGGTTCTTGAGCTTCTGTCCTTCACCGGCATCAGTTATCGAAAGCGCCCAAACACCATCGATCTGCCGGATGTCCTGGCAGCGAAGCTGACCGATCTCTTCTCGCCTCATCCCTTGGTAGGCCGCCAGCCACGGCGCCCATCGGTCCAAGGTCCAAGGGTTATACCTCTTTGTGTAAGTGAGGATCATCTGAACTTGATCGGGCTGAAAAGGCTTCCTCGCCTTCGCAGTCTGCGAGTGTTTCACTTTCGGGCGTGGGCTTTTGAACTTGGCGAAGGGGCTCTCGTCAACGTAGCCCCGCTCCACGGCGAAGGTCATCAACCGTTTGAGTAAGCCTTCGTGTTTCCTGACGGTTTTCTCGCCTATCGTTTCGAGATGATCCTGTTTTGCCCGACTGATCGCGGCACGGAACGAAAGTGACCGAACATCGGGACGAGTTGATTTTGGAAGCCCGGCCGCAGCCTTGACGTACTCGCGAAGGTGACTAACCTCGATGTCCTTCAGAGGCACGTCGCCATGGAGCTCGACAAACCTTCTGGCAACATTCTCATAAGCAGACATCACCTTCTCGTCGGCGCCTGACACTTCTCTGTAATCACGAACCAGTTCGTGTAAACCGTCCTCCGCTAAGTCTGACGGCAAGTCCACGTCGGCGCCCAGTCTTGAGGCAGTTTTTCCCAACTGACGTAGAATACCGAGCTCAGTATCGATGAAGGCCCGCTCATGGCGCTCCTCGATCCAACTCCGTAGCTCGTCTTCTCGGCTCAACTCCTCCTCCGTCTCCGTGGTGTGCCGACTATGGGCGGCAATCGCGAAGTTCGCAGACATACGAGTCTCTTCGTAAGCATCTAACAGCTTATCGAGTGTCCCAAACTTATCGAAGAGCGCACGTTGGTCTGAGGACAGGCGATTGAGTTCCTGCTCCCAATTCTTGGCGCCGCGAACCTTCATCAACTCCCGTTCGAATTCGGCCCTGACAAGTAGGACTTCCCGCTCTGCTTCCTTCGCGTCCGAAGTCTTCAGAGATCGCCGGAGGTGCTCCTTTCCCCCGAAGTGTCCGACAAGCTCCGCCGGAACCCGGATGTTGAGATGGTACCTGCCGCTTCTCTCAATTGTTCCTTCGACGGGATTTAGCATCGTCACCCCCTGCGTAACACGCGGATGTGTGACAGCTTGTGTGACGAAATGCAACGCTTAACCCTCTGATTTGTGCTGTTCTCACAAAATCAGAGGGTTAGCTTTGGTGCGGTCGAGAAGACTCGAACTTCCACGGGAGTTACCCCACAGCGACCTCAACGCTGCGCGTCTACCAATTCCGCCACGACCGCTCTGCCGTTCGGCCCGCGCGGCATACCCACGGGCTGAACGAAAGAAAAGGGGTTTTTCGATCGGGAGGTCCGCAACTGTGTCCAGGGGCCGCCGATATGGCGCCCCCCGGACCCTTCTTAGTCTTGAACGGGCGCTGCAAACGTGGGCAGCGCGGCGGGAACGGGCGTCGCCGCACCACCAGCCGAAGCCTGCGGAGCGGCGCCGGTCGCCCAGATCAAGAGGCCGGTGCGATCCGACTGGTTCGGCGCAAAGACCGGCTCGGCGCCGGCCTGAAGCGCATCGATCGCCGTGTCATACCAGCCGCGCGCCAAGTCGGGGCGCTTTTGCGTACCGAACCCATCCGACAGGTGATGTCCCAGAAGCTCGGCATGGGGGGCCGAACCGAGCGCGACCATCAGCAGTGCCGAGCCCAGGGCGACATCCATATCGTCAGCGCTGTAGCCAGCCGACAGGCAAAGCGTTCCGGTGGTGCGCAATTGCTCCGGTGACATGCCCGTGCCCAACATGAAGCCAGACACCTCTTCGATCACTTGGGGTTGCGGCTTGCTGGACAGGGCCGTCAGCTGGGCCGCCATCGCAGGACCAAAGCTGGCACATTGCGCCTGGACCTGATCCATCGTCGTACCTGGCATCGCGGCAACCATCTGATCGCCTATGTCGATCGCGAAGTTGCGCGCCAAGCAGAACTGCTCCGCCAAGGCGACCGTCGGCTCGCCTCCGGCCGAGACGTCGACAAAGCCGCCGCGCGTGGCCGTCAGCAGGTTCACCTTGCCGCAATGCCCCGCCAGCGACGGCGCGACTGCCGTGGCGGCGCCGAAACTCGGAAGCGCCGGTGCCGCTGGCGCGGCCACTTCGACTGTTCCGGTTGGCGGCGCGATCTCTGTTGGGGCGACCGCCATGACGGGCGCATTGTCCTCGGCCAGGGTACAGGTCGCCCCGACGCAAGAGAAGGTCGCGGGTGTCGGACTGTAAGCCAAAAGGTTGTTGCGCACGTAGCCTTCGGCAGTGGAGACGAACACAAGAACCTGACAATTGGACGCCCCGCACCAATAGGTCGATCCGGACAGGCCAGTATCGAGGATATAATCGTTGCGCCCATCGCCGTTCATATCGGCCAGCTGGATGAACCCAGACCGCTGGAGCAATTGCTCTGCCGACGGATCCGAAGAGGCAGCGATCTCGTCAACCGCCCGGCTGACCTCCAACGGAAGGCCTGGATAGCCCACCATCCGCTGTTCCGGCTGACCGGTGCCGCCGGTCATCAAGGCGTATTGCGCCTGAAGCGCGGCCCTTGCCCCCAAAGGTGACGTGGAGATCAAACGCATCGTGTCCGGGTTGCCCGAGATGGCGCGGGCATGGGCCGCCAGAAGAATGTCCCGTTCGAACGTCGTGAGCTGCCCATCTGGTGGCAGCTTGAGGAACGTCTCCATGGAGGAGATCGCCGCCTGCGAGCGGCGTCCCATCACACCATCAGGTGCACCGGCATCGAAGCCGAAGTAGTTCAGGGCTGTCTGCACATCACGGTTTTGCTGGCGTTGCACCGTGTTCACAGAGCTGGAGCGCGTCCGCGTGCTGCGTTGGGTTGTGGTGCGGCGCTGCTGCTGTTGCGCGCCATTGGCAATGGCGCCGCCGATAATGCCACCGACGATGGCGGCGCCCAGATCGCTTCCGGCTTGCGCGAAGGGCGCAGGCAAAGACAGCGCCAAGGCGGAGGCCAAGGCGATACTACGGGTGTGGAACATGGTCTTCTCCCTCCAGGTCACGTAGGCAGCCTAGACCCGGCTTGGGCAAACGACCCAGATAAAAATGCCCATAGGTAAGGAAAACCCGACCATGGCCGTCGACTGGCTCCACTCCGATAGTCCCGTGCCCTATCTTGCGGCGCTCGACCGGATGGAAAGGCGGGTTACGGAGATTACGGCCGGAACGGCATCGGAGGCGATCTGGCTCCTGGAACATCCGCCGCTGTATACTGCGGGGACCTCTGCGCAGCTTGCCGACCTGCGCGATCCGGACCGGTTCCCGGTCTACGAGGCCCGTCGCGGCGGGCAATACACCTATCACGGGCCCGGCCAGCGTGTCGTCTACATCATGCTGGATCTGAACCGTCACGGACGAGACGTGCGCGCCTTCGTCGAACGGCTGGAGGGATGGGTGATCGACGCCCTGGCGGAGTTCGGCGTTCAGGGTGCTATTCGGGTCGGGCGCGTAGGTGTCTGGGTGGATCGGCCCGAGAAGCCGCCCCTGCCCGACGGCACACCGCGCGAAGACAAGATCGCGGCCATCGGGATTCGCCTGCGGCGATGGATCAGCTTCCATGGGCTGTCCATCAACGTGGAACCCGATCTCACCCATTTCGATGGGATCGTACCCTGCGGCATCGAAGGACACGGGGTCACGTCCCTTGTCGACCTCGGGTTGCCCGTGACGATGGCCGATCTAGACGATGCACTTCGGCGGACCTTCCCGGCGCGGTTCCCTCGCGCCTAAGCGTTCGTCAACGGTTCGGACGAGTTGTTTCTGCATTTTAAGCACAAACCAAACCACCGACACCTTTCCCCCAAATTAAGGCCCCGCCTGTCTGGCAGATGTCAGAGCAAGACAACAAAATGACCAATTCCAAGGGGTTTTGACATGCTGCTGACGCGGTTCTTTCGCGACGAGGATGGTGTTGTCAGCACCGATTATGTGGTGCTGAGCGCAGCCGTTTGCGGGTGCATGATCCTGTTCTCAGAGACATTGATGAACAGTCTTGGGGCGTTCTCCAACACTGCGGCACAGGAGATGGCGACCGACGGAACCTATGAGGAAACGTTCGGTGTGGACGCGATCAACGGTGGCTTCGAGGATACGTATGGCCTTGTGGAGACCGGCGACGGCTATGCCGGTATCGAGGTGAACGGTTGGACAGCATCGGCGGGTGGATGGATCGACATCCATGCCGGAGCGCAAAGCAGTGTTGGCGCCGCTTCCGGTGATCACTTCATCGACCTTGCAACCGACCAGGGTGACGCTGGCGTCACCCAGCATCTCGGCAATCTGGAGCCTGGAAAGGAATATAGCGTCAACATGTCGGCGATGGATAAGGTCGGTGACAATGCCATGGACGTCTATTTCGGCGGCGAGAAGATCGGCACCGTCGATGCCGGCAGCGATTGGAGCGACTTCAGCTTCGACATCACCACCGGTGCCGGCAACGGCTCAAACCAGCTGGAACTGCGGGAAGTCGGTGGGAACAACGACTCCCACGGCACTTTCGTGGACAACGTGACCATCACAGCCAACTGAGCGGGTCGCGTCCTCCCCTTCGTCAGACGCAGAGTTGACACACCGGCCACTGCGGCACTTTTCCCGCAACCCGCGACGTGTTGTGCCGTTGCCCAGTCGCTAGGCCGCGGTTAGAACGCCCCTGATCCATGATCGGGGGCGTCTTGACTCAGGGCGCCCGAACGACCCAGACCAACTCTCACGGGAGCACCAGATGGCCGACGCAGCCGTTTCGGGCCACGACCACCACGAGAAGCCCGGCTTCTTCACGCGCTGGTTCATGTCCACCAACCACAAGGACATCGGGATCCTGTATCTCTTTGTCTCCGGCCTGGCCGGTTTCATCTCCGTGGCCTTCACGGTCTACATGCGGATGGAGCTGATGGATCCGGGCGTGCAGTACATGTGCATGGAAGGCGCGCGGCTGCTGCCCGCGGCGGAAGGCGAGTGTACGCCCAACGGCCATATCTGGAACGTGATGATCACCGCCCACGGCATCCTGATGATGTTCTTCGTGGTGATTCCCGCGTTGTTCGGCGGATTCGGTAACTACTTCATGCCGCTGCATATTGGTGCACCGGACATGGCGTTCCCGCGCCTGAACAACCTGTCCTTCTGGCTCTTCGTCGCGGGTACGTCGCTTGCCGTCCTGTCCGTTTTCGTACCAGGCGGGAACGGACAGACGGGGTCTGGCATCGGCTGGGTGCTCTACCCGCCGCTCTCGACGACGGAACAGGGTTATTCGACCGACATCGCGATCTTCGCGGTTCACGTCTCGGGCGCATCCTCCATTCTGGGCGCAATCAACATCATCACGACCTTCCTGAACATGCGCGCGCCGGGCATGACGCTGCACAAGGTGCCGCTCTTTGCGTGGTCGATCTTCGTTACCGCTTGGCTGATCCTTCTCGCCCTGCCCGTCCTGGCCGGCGCGATCACCATGCTGCTGACGGACCGCAACTTCGGGACGACCTTCTTCGATCCGGCTGGTGGCGGAGACCCAGTTCTCTACCAGCATATCCTCTGGTTCTTCGGTCACCCCGAGGTCTACATCGTGATCCTGCCCGCGTTCGGCATCATCAGCCATATCGTCAGCACGTTCTCGAAGAAGCCGATCTTCGGCTACCTTCCCATGGTCTACGCCATGGTGGCGATCGGCGGTCTTGGCTTCGTCGTCTGGGCGCACCACATGTACACGGTGGGCATGTCGCTGACGCAGCAGGCCTACTTCATGGTCGCCACGATGATCATCGCGGTTCCGACGGGCGTGAAGATCTTCTCTTGGATCGCGACGATGTGGGGGGGCTCGGTCTCCTTCAAGACGCCGATGCTGTTCGCGATGGGCTTCATCTTCCTCTTCACGCTGGGCGGCGTGACCGGGATCGTGCTCAGCCAGGCCGGTATCGACCGGGCCTATCACGACACCTACTACGTCGTGGCGCACTTCCACTACGTGATGTCACTGGGCGCCGTCTTCGGCATCTTCGCGGGCATCTACTACTGGATCGGCAAGATGAGTGGCCGCCAATATCCCGAATGGGCCGGTAAGGTGCATTTCTGGACGTTCTTCATCGGCGCGAACCTGACCTTCTTCCCCCAGCACTTCCTGGGCCGTCAGGGGATGCCGCGGCGCTACATCGACTATCCGGACGCTTTCGCGCTCTGGAACGAGGTCTCGTCCTGGGGTGCGTTCCTCAGCTTCGCGTCGTTCCTCTTCTTCATCGGCATCGTGTTCTACACGCTCTTCGCCGGTCGCCGCGTCGCCGACGAGGCATATTGGGGCGAGCATGCGGACACGCTGGAATGGACGCTGCCCAACCCGCCGCCCGAGCATACGTTCGAGCAGCTGCCCACGCGCGAGATGTGGGACCGGACACCACATCACTGATGCCGTTCCGGATCCTCACCGATCTGACGGAGGAGGCCCCGGCACAGTCCGGGGCCTTCGACTCCGTGCTGCTGGATCTCGAGCTTTGGCCCCACCAATCCCTGACGGGAAACGGCTTCGTCGTGATGATCGGCGTCACCTTCGCGATGCTGTGCGTGCCGCTTGTGGGCCTGATCGGGACCGCCGTTCTGTGGGGCGTCCTGCCGTTCATGCTCGCGGCGCTCGCATTGCTCTGGTTCGGGCTCAAACGCAGCTGGCGAGATCGCGACATCCTTGAACGCCTGACGGTGACCGCCGACGCCGCGCGGCTGGAGCGCCGCGACCCCGACGGCTCCACCCGCGACTGGGAAGCCAACCCCTACTGGGTTCGGGTCGAAATTCACCCGAAAGTCGGCGTGATCGAGGATTACCTGACCCTTGAGGGCGGGCCACGCAGTGTCGAGATCGGCGCCTTCCTCACCCCGGAAGAACGCCGCGACCTACGGCTGAAATTGCAAACCGCCCTTCGCACGTTCAAGGGTCGATAGAACCTTGGCCCACATCCTGCGGCGCCACTCCGGATGTCTTGAGAACGGCCCAGCATGACATCCCGACACGCAACCCCATGGTCTCTACCGACCGTTGCGTGACCCGCGCAAGCAACGCCCCCTCTCGAGCCGATAGCCGGATCATCACCCCAGGTCCGCGGCCCGTCTGCATCCCCTCGATCCGGGCAGGCAGCACATTCAGGGCCGACAGACCCGTCGGCTGTTCTGTTGCGACGATCACATCTTCCGCACGGATCCGGATACGGATCCGCGCACCCAGCGCCACCCCGGCCAGGTGGAGCCGCCCTGCCGCCGTCTCGACCTCACCGATCCCGTTGCGAACCGACAGGACGCGGCCGTCCAGCACCGCGCCCGCCTGACGTGGGCCAAGCTCGGCCGCGATCTCCGGATCGGACAACATCTCGGACAAGGATCCGATATGGCGCACCCGACCGTCCCGTAGCAGCACGAGCGTCGTGGCCAGACGCGCGACCTCCTCGATAGCGTGGGAGATATAGAGGATCGGCATCCCCATATCCCGCAACCGCTCCAGATAGGGCAGAACACCTTCTCGCCGCCGCGCGTCCAGCGCCGCCAACGGTTCGTCGAGGATCAGCAGGCTGGGCGCGCGCAAAAGGGCCCGACCGATGGCCACACGGGCGGCCTCCCCCCCGGAAAGGCCGCCCGGTCGCCGGTCGAGGAGCGGTGCGATATCCAGCATTTTGGCCATGGCAGCCGGGTCAGTGCCACGAGGTGCGCCATAAAGCAGGTTCCCACGCACCGTCACATGGGGGAACAGCCTGGCTTCTTGGAAAACGTATCCCACCCCCCGCCGGTGTGGTGGAACGTCGACGTCTTCCCCGAAAAGAACCCGCTCCCCGAGACGGACATGTCCCGCGTCGGGACGTTCCAGACCGGCCAGACAGCGCGCCAGGGTCGTCTTGCCGGCCCCGGATGGCCCGAAGATCGCGGTGACGCCAGGCGAGGCGGTGAACGCAACATCCAAGGCAAAGCCCGGCAGGTCGCGGCGGATCGCCAGGTCCAACATCAGCGCCCCGCAATCCGTGCGGCGATCCGTGGCGCAACCCAGTTGGACAGAAGGACAGCGGCCACAGCCACGATCACGGCAATCAAGACCAGGCCGCGCAACGCAGGCTCTGCGCCGGGCACCTGGAGGAATGCATAGATCGCCGAAGGCAGCGTACGCGTCTCACCAGGAATGGAGGCGACGAAGGTGATTGTGGCGCCAAACTCTCCGAAGGCCTTGGCGAAGCCGAGTGTCACGCCGGCCAGAAGGCCGGGTGCGGCGAGTGGCAGAGTGATGCCCATCCAGACCTGCCAGGGTGACTTGCCCAGTGTGATCGCGGCTTCTTCCAGCTTCGGGTCCACGGTCTCGATGGCCAGACGGATGGCCCGCACCATCAAGGGGAACGCCATAATGCCCGCCGCCAAGGCGGCCCCCGTCCAGCGAAACGCGACGCCGAGCCCCAGAGGCTCCAGCAGGCCGCCCAACGGGCCGCTGCGCGAGAACACCAAGAGAAGCGCATAGCCCGTAACGACCGGCGGCAAGATCAGCGGCAGATGGACAAGGGCGTCGAGCAGACCCTTTCCCCGAAACCGTCCGCGCGCCAGCAGATGCGCCACCCATATCGCCAGCGGCAGGCTGACGAGCGTTGCGACAAGCGAGACCCGTAGTGAAAGGGCCAATGCCTCCCAGGCTTCAGGCGGCAGCGCGATCACTGTCCGAAGCCATGACGCGCGAAGATATCCGTGGCAGTGGCGATCTGCGCGAGGAAGACAGCGGCCCCGTCCGTTGCCCCCGGCAAAAGCGCGGCAGGATAGGTGATCGGTGCATGACTTTCAGCCGGGATGTCCGCGACGATCGCCGCCCCCGTGCCCCGCGTGTCGGATCGGTAGACCAGCCCCAGCTCCACGTCTCCCCGCACGATATAGGCAAGCGCGGCCCGCACGTTCTCCGCCAGGATCACGCGGCTTCCCAGGCTGGACCAGAGCCCCAGCGTCTCCAGCGCCTGTTGGCCATAACGCCCAGCTGGAACGGACATCGGGTCGCCCATGGCGAAGCGGCCATTCGCCCCCAACCGTGCGGCGATGTCCGAGGCATTCAGGGCAAGGGGTCTCGCATCCAATGGACCGGCCAGCACAAGCCGGTTGCCTGCCACGGCCCGCACCGACGGCGCTTCAACGGCGCCTTGAGCGACCAGCCAGTCCATCCAATCCGTCGCCGCAAGGATCACGATATCCGCGGGTGCCCCCGCTGCCGCCTGTCGGGCGATCGTCCCGCTGCCGCCGTAGCTTATGGCGACCGGCGCCTCCCAGTTCGCGGCGATCTCGTCCAGGGCCGGTTTCAGACTGGCCGCCGCCATGATCGTCAGGCCCCCGCGCGCCAGTAACGGCGTCGCAACGGCGGCCAATCCGCCGACCAGGACCGCGCGGCGAGAGACGCTAAAGGGGAAGCTCCGTACCATCATAGGCAAGGAAGGCTCCACTGGCCGTGAGGTCAAGCGCCTCGAACCGATCCCAAAGCCCGCGGGCGGAGTCTTCCGGGCTCACATCGGCGTTCGAGCCGCCCATATCGGTCCGCACCCAGCCGGGATGGTAGATGCCGACAGCGATGCCCTCCGGCTTAAGGTGCTCAGCCAGATTTCGTCCCAGATTCAGTGCGGCTGCCTTTGATGCCCGGTAGGCGAAGGCATTGCCCGGGGTCCGCGTCTGCGCCCCCATGGCGGAGGAGATGATCGCGATACGCCCACCATCGCTGAGGTTACGCATCTGTGCCTGTACGGTCAGCAGAACGGCACTGACATTGGCGGCAAAGGTATCCTGCAACATGTCGAACGTGACATCCGCTAGCGCCGTCCCCTTATCGAGGTAGACGCCCGCATTGGCCACAAGAAGGTCCAATGGCCCCGTTTCCTGCGCCGCGGCCTCCTGAGCGGCCCTATTTGTCACGTCGAGCTGCACCCAACGGATATCGTCTCCCGCCGCCGCCGCGCGGAACGTCCCGGTCACATCATGACCGCGCCGCAGCCCCTCGATTGCCAGCGCGGCGCCGATGCCGCGATTGGCACCAGTGATCAACGTACGCATCAGGTCATCTTCCGCTTGGGCTTGAACGGCAAAGGCGCGACGGGAATGCCGTCTTCCAGAAGCGACTTCGCATCCGCCGGACTGGCCTCGCCCCATATGGCGGTATCAGGCGCGTCGCTTTTGTGGATGGCCCGCGCCTCCTCGGCGAAACGGCCGCCGACATAGGTCGCCTCGCCTTCGATCTTCGCCCGAAGGGCCGCGATCTTGGCTTCCACGTCCGATACAGGCGCCTTTGATGGCTGCGCTTCCTCTTTGGCCACCCGCGGCGCCATCACCGCCTTCGTCACATCGCTACCGCCGCACACTACGCAGGTGACCATGCCCTTCGCCGCCAGTGCATCATAGGCTGCCGCCGAAGCAAACCAGCTTTCGAAGTCGTGGCCATTCGCACATTTCAACGCGTAGCGGATCATACGGTGTCTCGTTCCTTCAGCTGGCGAGATGTAACCATCTGAATGGTTGTTACAATATGAATCGGCCCTAAGCTCCCGCGGCATGGGGCCACTTTTCTTCGGATCGGAAATCTATCGCGGGTCGAGCTATGGCGCCTGGCATCCGCTTCGGATCCCCCGGGTTTCCACCGTCATGGACCTGGCGCGCGCCCTGGGATGGCTGCCAAAGGAGCGCTTCCGAACCTCGCCGCGCGCGAAGCCGGCCGCGTTGACCGGGTTCCACACGGCCGACTACGTCGCGGCCTTGCACCGTGCCGAAACAGAGCAGGCCGTGGATGAAACGACACGCGCCCGCCACGGTCTGGGCACGGGGTCGAACCCGATCTTCCCCGAAATGTATCGGCGGCCCGCGACGGGCGCTGGTGCCTCGCTTCTGGCGGGCGAATTGCTCCGCGACGGGGGTGTGATCCACAATCCGGGCGGCGGCACACATCACGGTATGCCGGACCGCGCGGCCGGCTTCTGCTACCTGAACGATGCCGTTCTGGGCATCCAAAGCCTGCGCCGCAACGGCGCGCCCCGGGTGGCCTATATCGACATCGACGCGCATCACATGGACGGGGTGGAGCATGCCTTTGCGGCCGATCCGGATGTGCTGCTGATCTCGACTCACGAGGAACGGCGTTGGCCCTTTACCGGCGCCCTCGACGACGCCGGGATCGGCCAAGTCTTCAATCTGCCAATTCCCCGCGGGTTGAACGATAGCGAGTTCGGGCTGATCCGCGATCGTCTGATCTGCCCGGCTGTCGCCCGCTTCGCGCCCGATGCCATCGTCTTGCAATGCGGCGCCGACGCGGTGGAGGAAGATCCGCTCTCACGCCTTGCTTTGTCGAACAATGCCCATCTGTCGGTGGTCACTGCACTGCGCCCCTTGGCACCACGTCTGCTGGTTTTGGGCGGCGGCGGCTACAATCCCTGGTCCGTTGGCCGCCTTTGGACAGGCGTCTGGGCCACGCTTGCCGGTGAAGAGATCCCGGAGCGTTTGCCTGACGCAGCAGAGCAGGTTTTGCGGGCACTCGAATGGCGCGGCCATTCTCGGGGGAAGACGCCGCCCGACCACTGGTTCACCACACTGCGCGACGAGCCGCGGCCCGGCCCGATACGGCCGGAAGTCACCGCGCGTCTTGCCCATCTCACGGCCAGGATAGATCGCCTACCCCGCGCCGCCTGAGCGTCAACGGATATGGTCACCGTCGGACAAAGCTGCGGTGACGTCGGCCTGCACGCCCCGCTCCAGATAGGTGGAGAGGGCGATATAGGTCCGCGTGCCGCGAACCCCTTCCACATCGTAGATGCGGGCCAGCAATCCCTCCAGCGCATCGGGCGACGCGACACGGACCTTCAGGATGATGCAGGTGTCACCTGTCGCGGAATGGATCTCTTCAAGCTCGGGAAAGTCTGCCAGGGCCATCAAGGCACGCGTCTTGCCCCAGCCTTGGCTGTCGACATGGACGAAGGCGAGCAGAGGTTTGCCATGGGCCGCGCCGTCCAGATCGGCGGTCGTGGCGCGGATCGCGCCCGAGGCGCGGAGGCGGCGCACCCGCTCATGGACGGCCGCCGCCGACAGCCCGACAGCCTTCGACAGCGCGGCGTAAGACATGGTGGCATCCCGCGCCAGGGCGCCGGATATCTTTCGGTCCATGGCGTCCAATCCCCGTCCGCCCCCTGCCGTCAGCCGAATATCTGTCGTTTCTTTCTCTTCGGGCATTCATTTTCCTTCCCGGACAACATTCGGCTTACTACGCAGAACGCCGATCCAGTCTCAAGGAAACGGTGATGACGCGAGACCTAAATCTTCTGATGGCGGCCGTCGGAATCGTGGGCGCCAACTCACTGATGCTGGCACCCGTTTCGGCAGCGATCGGCACCGATCTCGGCCAACCACCGACAGCGATCATGCGGGCGTCCGCCGGATTTGGTCTGGCCACGGCCCTCGCCGCTCTTCTGCTTGCACCGTTCATCGACCGCGTGGGCGCCGCACGGGCCCTGACCGCGTCCCTCGTCGTCCTTGCGTCGGGCCTTCGCCCGCTGCGCGATCTCGCCGGGCTTCGCGGTCCTGGCGCTGGCCCAGGGACTGGCGGGCCTCGCCTCCGGCATCGCCTTGCCCGCCGCCTACGCCCTCGCGGCGGAGATCGCGCCGCCAGGGCGCGCCGCTGCCGCCCTCGGACGCGTGCTGACCGGGTGGACATTGGCATTGGTCTTCGGTGTGACGCTGTCCGCCGTGATGGCCGACCTGCTGCATTGGCGGGCGACCTTCGTCTTGATCGCCGGTGCTGCCGGCCTTCTCATCTGGCCGACACGCCGCCTTCCCAACCGATCCGGCAACACCATCACGCTCCCATGGGCGGCCCTCGCCCAACCCGGTGTTGTGCCCGGCCTCTTGGCGCAGCTTGCCTTGATGACCGGCTTCTACGGGACCTACAGCTTCTTGGGCGCGCATCTTTTCGGCCTGGGCCTTGAACCGACCCACGGCGCCGTTCCGGTTCTTGCCTATGGGATCGGCTTCGGCCTCTCTGGCCGGTTCGATCCCTGGCTCGACCGGCGCGGATATTCCGGTGCGGGCCCCCGTGTATTCGTTGCTGTTGCCGGAGCTCTCGGTGGTATGGCCGTTTTCAACGACAGCGTGCTCGCCCTGACCCTCGTCTTCTTCGCCTGGGGCCTTGCCAACCACCTCGCGCTGGGCCTGATCGTCGGCCGTCTCACCCGCGTGGGCGGATCGCGGAAAGGGGCCGTTCTCGGTCTTAACTCCGCCGTCACGTATCTTGCCGTCGTGGTGGGCGCGGCAGGTTTTGCGCCGGTATTCGCGATGGGGGGCCTGGCACTGTGTGCTGCCATTGGCGCCACGCTTGCCATCTGCCTTGCCTTTGAAGCGCGCTGGCGCCCCGTAGCAGCCGCTTAAAACAGGCCCTCTGACCATGTGCCGACCATCGCGTTCGGCGCCGGGCGTCGCGGGAAAGGTCGGCTCCCGACGGGGCAACGCGAAACCTGAGTTAGGAGGGTGACATCGCCCGGACGTTGCGGGGCGCTTGCCACGTTCGAAGACCGGACCATCGTCACCTTAAAACTCTATCGGAGCGGCCGCCCCCAAAGTAGCCCAAGCCGCGCTCGGTGGGTAAATCATCTATTCTTCCGGCGCAGAGATGTTGAGCAGGTCATCATGCACTTCGGATCGACGTTCGGCATGAACCATCCGGTCGATGGTGCGATCGGGTGCGACCTCATCGGTATCCGGCGGCACAGCGTCGGGCATTGGCTCGGCTTCGGACAAGACCATCTCCTCCGGACGGTCCTTGCTGTCAGGGAGGTCGACGACCGGCAGGGCCCCGCCCTGCAGGTTCAACCGGTATGTCGGCTCGGGTAGACCGATCCCGGCACGGGTCAGGGCCGCCATGACCAGCCGCAATGCCTCTCCGCGGGCGACCGGCCAATTGGCTTGGCGCTGGTCGATCCAGCCGTAGAACTCCATGGAAATGGTCGAATCGCCTGCCGCCGCGACCCAGACCTGCGGGGCCGGATCGTCCAAGACGAAATCCAGATCGCGCAGCGTCTCCATCCCAATCCGCTTGGCCTCGGCCAGATCGTCGTTCGGGTCTATTCCCAGGGCAAAGCCGAAACGCCGCTGATCGTTGCGGGTATAGTTGATGATCTTCGCCTTGAAGACCACCGCATTGGGCAGCCGAAGATGGTTGCCGTCCGGGTCCAAAAGAACGGTCGCACGGCTCGTCAAGCGGACGACCGTCCCCAACGATCCTTCGATGTCGACGACATCGTTGGGGCGGAACGGTTGACGTAGGCTGAGCATGATCGACGCGATGAAGTTCTCGACCGTATCGCGAACCGCGAAACCAACGGCGAGGCCCACGATACCGGCCGCGCCCAGCAGCGTCGAAAGAAGCGCCACTGCATTCAAGATATCGAGGGCGACCACGATGCCGACCAGCACGAAGATCAGCCGAAGGACCATCCGGTAGATGTCCGCGATGAAGGCGTTGGGGGCGAGCTCCCGCCAAGGGGTCTCCCACCGCGCCAATGCCCAGCCCAAGAGCATGACCGTCCCGCCAACTACAATCGCGACGGCCAGAAGGGGCACGTAGCTGACAAATTGGTCCAGTCGTTCCCGGAAGCGGTCGAGAACCGGGTCCAATCGCACGGCCACATCGGTATTCTCCGTCACCTCGTTTTCGATGGCGACCACGCCCGCGACCCGCGCAGCAAGTTCATCCAGGCGATCGATCGTTTCGCCATTAAGCGCCTCTCCGGTGAAAGTGACGATCCCCTGCCGGACTTGGACCTCAACCGCGTCATAGCCGTCCAACGCGCCGATGATCCCTTCGATACGACGCTCAATCGCCACATCCGATTGGTCACCGGCATCAACGGCGATTTGGCCATCGGGCTGCCCAGCCTCCTGGGCGGCAACGGGGGTGGCCAGAAGAAGCGACAGCAGAAGGACGCGGATCACCGCGAGCGGCCCTTCCCAGAGCG
This sequence comes from Pseudomonadota bacterium, assembly GCA_039199335.1. Lineage (GTDB taxonomy): Bacteria > Pseudomonadota > Alphaproteobacteria > Rhodobacterales > Rhodobacteraceae > Jannaschia. Next base: position 232,431 of record JBCCSY010000006.1, on the reverse strand, counting down.
CCCGACTGGTCCGTCGGTCTCCGCCAGGATCCGCTCCATAACGATCGCGGCCGCTGCCACCATAAGGCAGGCAAGCGGCAATCCGATCAACACGACGGCGATGGCGGAGAATGCTTCCAGGGGCGCATCGCAGATCAAGTCACTCTGCACACCTGTGAGCGGGTTGCCCAGACAGCCTGTGGTCCAGCGAAACACGCCATAGGCAATTGAGATCATCACGATCGTCGCCGATGGCCAGACCCCCCGTCGCCCGAAAAGCACGCCGAAGAAGCTGCAGGCCAGAATACCGGCCATGAATGGTCCGATGATCAGGAACAGGGCGGCAGGGATCATGGCGCTTCAGAACGTCTGGTCGTAATCGCCCACATTCGGCTCCACCCGGATGATGGCGTCCAAGTCGTGGAAAATGGCGCGCAACTCCTCTTTGGAGGTCGGGCTCTCGCAGACGACGACAAGGTTCGGCGTGTTGGAAGAAGCGCGGACGAGGCCCCATCCCCCGTTTTCCAGCATCACGCGGGCACCGTTCACCGTCACCACGTCCACGATCTTCTGCCCGCCCAGACTGCCCTCGCCCTTCATCGGCACCAGCCGGTCCACAATGCGCTGTAGCGTGTCGTATTTCTCTGTATCGGGGCAGTGGGGCGACAGGGTCGGCGTGTTATAGACCGTCGGAAGGGCCTTTCGCAGGTCGCTCATGGACTTGTCGGGGTTCCGGTCGAGCAGCTTGCAGATCTCCACCGCGACCCGCATCCCGCAATCGTAGCCGCGCCCGATGGGTTCGGCGAGGAAGTAGTGGCCCGACTTCTCGAAACCGGCCAGCGCGCCGATCTCATGAACGCGGCGCTTCATATGACTGTGGCCCGTCTTCCAGTAATCGGCCTTGGCGCCGTTCTCCCTCAGGACGGGATCGCTGGCGAAAAGGCCGGTGGATTTCACGTCCGCCACGAAAGTCGCACCCGGATGCAGGCGGCTCAGATCGCGGGCCATGATGACGCCGACCTTGTCGGCGAAGATCTCCTCTCCTTCATCGTCCACCACGCCGCAGCGGTCGCCGTCGCCGTCGAAGCCGAGGGCAAGATCGGCCCCAGAGGCCCGGACGCTGTCGGCCATGTCGTGCAGCATCTTCATGTCTTCGGGGTTCGGGTTGTAGTTCGGGAAGGTGTAGTCGAGCTCATTATGGCTCTCTACGACCTCCACGCCGATCCGGCGCAGCACCTCCGGCCCGAAGGCCGAAGCCGTGCCGTTGCCCGTTGCGCAGACCACCTTCAGGGGCCGCGACATCCGGAAATCGCCCACCAGATCGTCGAGATACGCCTCCATCACGCCGTCCACACGCTCCCAGCGGCCGCCGTCGCGCGCCTCGTCGCGCCCTTGCAGAACGATGTCGCGAAGCTCGCCCATCTCGTCGGGACCGTGGGTCAGCGGCCGCTGGAACCCCATCTTCACCCCGGTCCAGCCATTGGGGTTGTGCGATGCCGTCACCATGGCCACGGCGGGCGCATCCAGGTGGAACTGCGCGAAATAGGCCATGGGGCTGAGCGCGGGGCCGATATCCTGCACATGGATACCGGCTTGGGTCAGCCCCAGGACCCGCGCGTTTTTGATGGCGAGCGAATAGTCCCGGTAGTCGTTGCCCACGGCGATGCGCGGTTCGATCCCACGCTTGTGCATCTGCGTCCCGAGCCCCAGGCCAAGGGCCGTGACACCGGGCAGATTGATCCCCTCAGGATATTGCCAACGTGCGTCGTATTCACGGAACCCAGTGGGCGCGATCATCGGATCGCGCAGGAAGGCCCAGGTATTCGGGGTGACGTCGGCAATGGGTTTCATGGGAATCCTCGGTGCGGCGAAATGCGGTGGTCGCGCTCTGACCTAACGGGACGCCCGTCATTTGCAAGCCGTGACCGTCAGCCCACGACCTGCTCGCGCAGGACTGCCAGCGTCAGCGACACCATCAGATAGATCCCTGAAAAAACGAGAAAGACCAAGATGGTGTCTTCCACGATGCGCGGATGGGTGGGGCGGTCGGGAGGCACTGGCGGAACCGAAGTGGACAAGTAGCGGACCTGGCGGTTGGCCTCGATCCGTGCCGTTTCCAACTGTTGGGCGGCCTGTTGCAGCAGCAATTGACGGGTCGTCAGATCGCCCTCCGCCACCCGCAATTCGGCGGTGATCCGCGCCAGGCTCGCCTCGCTATCGGCACTGTCGGTCAGGCCGTCGCGCAGAAGTTCCAATTCATCATTCAGCCGTTCGATATTCTGCTCGGCCAGCTGGACGCGGGTGCCGTTCGGACGGGAGGTCGTGAGCAACTGATCCAGTCGGAGCCGCTCCGCCCGCAAGTCCGTCTCGACGGCGGCGATCTGGGTGTAGCGGCTGCTTAACTCGGCCTCCGCCGATACGATCCCGCGCCGTTCCTGTAAGTCGACCACGCGGGTCTGCGCCTCCAGCATGCGGGTTTCGGCGGCCGCGAAGCTCTCCTCCGCGCCCTCCATCTGATCCGCCCGCAGGCGGGCAGAGAGTTGGTCGACCTGCTCCTCCGCATATCGCAGAAGCGCGCGGCTGAACTGCACGGACACCTCCGGATCGGCGGCACGGACATTCATCTTCAGCACGCCCTCGGTCGGGTCATACCCGATCTCGACCATGCTCTGATACAGATCGTATGCCGCCTCCTGGCTGGTGGGATCGTTCAATCGCTGCAGAAAATCGATCGCAGGTGCCGCAAAGTGGTCGGTAAAACCGTGGTCCTGATCAAGACGGCGCAGCGCCTCGCGCGAGAGAAGATAGCCCTGAACGGAAATGCTGTCCTGCTGGGTGGCGAGGCCGGTGCCTTGGAACAGACCGCCCAAGCTTGCCCCGCCCGCCGCGCCGCCGCCATCGGCGACCTGAATGACAAATTCCGACTCAGTCGCGTACATCGGCGTCGCAACTTCGGAGAAATAGTAACCAGCCGCCGCCGTCGGCCCACCAATGAAGATCAGAAGCCGCACCATCAGGAGCACAATCCGGCGACGGCGACGGCGGACGATGTCCTTCTGGATACGCTCTATCTCGGAGCCGCGGGCAGCCGCGCTGTCATACATCGCCGGAAGCGGGGCGCGGGTCGGGGCGAAGGCCGCACCGTCGCCCTTTGCAGGCGTCGGTACGATCTGCATCATGCTCGCCCGGTCGAAAGGATCGATGCCACGGCGGCGCAACTCCGCCACCGCTTCGGCATCCGTTTCCACGCGGATCCCGTGTTTCTGCGCGATCCGGCGGGCTAGGCGCAGTTGCCGCCCCGTGGGCTGGTCGGGGGGGTCCTGCCCATCCGGGATCGTCGGTGCCTCCGGATCGGGCAGGATCAGCGCCTCTCCCTCCCCATGGAAGGCTTCGTCGGCTGCGGTTCGAAAGCGGCGGGCCTTAGGCATCGTATTCGTAAAGCCTCCGCGCGTCTTCGAGCGTCTCGAAATGGTGGAGTTGCCCATCGCGCAGAACCGCGGCGGTGGACGCAAAACGTTCAAGCACCTTCGGCTGGTGACTCACGATAACGATTGTCGCCTTCTCCAACCGCTCCTTCAGGATGGCACCGGCCTTGCGATTGAATGCCACATCGGTGCTGGCGGGCATCCCCTCGTCGATGAGGTAGATATCAAATTCCAAAGACAGCAGCAGTGAGAAGGTGAACCGCGCCCGCATCCCCTGGCTGTAGGTGCCGACAGGCTGATCGAAATACTCCTCAAGCCCGCAGAGATAGCGACAGAAGGCTTCGACGTAATCGGGATCGAGGCCGTAAAGCTGCGCGATGTAGCGAGCATTCTCCCGTGCCGAATGCTGCGAGACAACGCCGCCCATGAAACCCAGCGGGAAAGAGACGCGGGCTGAACGCCGGATCTCCCCCTCATCGGGTTTCTCGAGCCCCGCCATCATGTTGATCAGCGTCGTCTTACCTGTCCCGTTCGGCGCCAGAATCCCGAGCGAGCGCCCGATCTCCACCCGAAACGAGGCGCGGTCCAGGATCACCTTTCGCCGCGTTCCCGTCCAGAAGGACTTGGAGACGTTGTCGAACTCGATCATCGGCGCGTCTTACACCCTGTCACCTTGCCATAGGATTATCGTGCCATGGCAATCCGGCAACAGGCATGGGGCATTTGGCGTCATCCACCCGGAGAATGCGTCAAATCCGCCTCATCCGGGCTGTTTCACAACGCCGGTGACCCGGCCCGCAATGATCGACAGGACCGCCGCGCCAAAGCTCAGTAGCGCGCCCATCTTTGCTGCATCCTGCACCGGTCCCGGATCAAATGCCACCGAGGCCACGAATAGCGAGACGGTGAAGCCGATGGCTGCCACGCAGCCGATCACGAACAGATCCGCAGTCCGCATCCCCTCTGGCAGCCCAAATTTGAGCGTATGCGCTCCGATATAGCCGAAAAGCAGCACGCCGAAGGGTTTGCCGATAATCAGGCCCGCCAGGACTAGCCATGTGGGCGCCGAGATCGACGAGAATTCTACCCCTGCGTTCATCAGACCGAACAGGAACAGCACGATCTCCACGGGGTGTTTCAGCAGGTGCTCGGTATGGTTCAGCAGGTCGGTCAGGTACTGCTCTGCTTCGGCGAAGATGCCGAAGGCCCGGTCGGCATGGGGCAGTGTCGGCACGATCGGCAGCAGACCCAAGGCGGGGTGCAAGCCGGCCTGTGCGAAACCGAACCAGGACAGAGCACCCGCCACGGCGTAGGGCCAGAAGGACAGCTTCTGCCGCACCCAGGTGGATCGCGGCCGGAGCTGATCGCCGCGATCCAGGCGCCGCGGCAAGCGATTGAACAGGAAGAACACGCCCAAAGCCGCGCCCAGGGACAGAAGCAGCCAGATTGGCGCCAGCTCCCCTTCGGGATAGAAGATCGCCAGGATGATCAGGCCAGCGGCGTCATCCGCAATGGCCAACAACAGCAGGAACCGCACTGCCGGATGCCCGGCGCCGAAGACGATCCGCCCGACCAGATAGCTGAAGGCGATGTCCGTGGCCGTGGGGATGGCCCATCCATTGGCCACGGCGTTGAAGGTGGTGGAGCCCAGAAGCGCGGCGACTCCCAGATAGATCGCCACCGGCCCGACCATCCCGCCCAGCGTCGCGAAAAGCGGTGTGGCGGCCTTCTTGCCCCGCAACGAGCCGTTCTTCAGGATCACGGCCTCCCAGACCTCCTTGCCCGCGATGGCAAAGAAGAAGGCCATGAGGATGTCGTTCACCAAGTAATGGACCGTCAGAACCTTGGCCGTTTCGGCATGACCGAAGAGCTCGGCATCCTCGCCCATGGCCACTTCCCAATGGTGTAAGTCGTAGCCGATCAGGTCATTGAACCAGAGCGGCCATTCCACCATCAGGTGATAGGAATGGGCGTCGATATTGGCCCAGACCAAGGCGATCAGGGCGCCAAAGACCAGCAAGAGAGAGTAGTTCGCCAGAAAGTTCCAGACCCGGTACATGCACGCCCCTCTTGTGTCGTTGCGGCGGTGGTAGCGGCTGGGAAACCGACCGGCAAGCATCGCTCCGGCTTTCCGTGGCGGGCTGTGCCAATCAAGCGGCGCTGATCGCGCAGATCGGGCCCAGACTCTCGGCCTTCGGCAAAGCCATGGCGGCGCGATCACCCTGGCAGATCGGGGCACCACGGGTCGAGATCTCGTCATTGGTCAACCCGTTTCCCCGCCTGGCCGCATCCAAAGGGACGGCGCCCAAGGCCGTCGGCACGACCAGCGCATCCTCCCCAGGCGAAGCGGTAGAATTTTTGGCTTCAGGTCCCGCGGGTCAGCCCTGCTCAGGCCGGAATTGATAGCCAGTGGACAATCAATGACGGATGGATAGGTGACTTGTTTCAAATCCAGGCATAATATGGCGCCGGGATAGAGACGGGGCCGCGATGACCGAGACGGAGGCGTATCTCTTCGGCCTGGTTCGGATGACGCGGCTGGAGGATGTTTGGGCCGCCCATCTAGAGCGGATGGCGCTCTATGGGTTCGACCGCCTGCTTTACGCGGCGACGCGGTTTCGCACGGATAACGGCACCGGAGACCTGCGGGACGCACTGATCCTGACGAACCACCCACGCGCTTTCACCGACGGATATCTTGAAGGCGGGCTGTTTCGGGACGCGCCGATGGTGCGCTGGGCCATGAATAACATCGGTGTTCGCAGTTGGGCCGAGATCGAGGCCGATGCCCGGGAGGGCCGCCTGACGCCGGCCGAACTGACCGTTTGCGCCTATAACAAGCGCCACGGTGTGACGGCAGGCTATGGGATCAGCTTTCCCCGCAGTTCCGCCCGGACCGGCCACGGGATCGGCCTGTCGTCCAGTACGATGCCGCAAGAAGAGATCGACGCCCTTTGGGCGAAGAAGGGCCCGGAGATCGAGCTTCTCAACCACGTGGCCCATCTGACGATCTGCACCCTGCCTTACGGCGATTACGGGCGCCCGCTTACCCCCCGCCAAAGAGAGGTCCTGGAACTGGTGGCGGAAGGGAAGACCGTGCAGGACGCGGCAACCGTGCTGAGCCGAAACCCGGCAACGATCGAAAAGCATCTCCGACTGGCCCGCGAGGCGCTGGATGTAGAAACCACGGCGCAGGCCGTGATGAAAGCCGGCCTGCAGAACCAGTTTTTCCGCATAGAAGTCTGATCGTTAACTTCTGGGTAAGGAAATCCTGACTTACCTGACCCAAGGTCATCCGGCATGGTGCTCATGTCTTGTGAGTGATGGCATTTCGGCCATGGACTAATCGGGGGACGGGTAGCTGGCTGGGTTTGCCGGGCCCGGCGTCCGGCCGATGAATTTCGGACTTGCGAGGCTCCGGGGGTATAGTCTTCCCGGGGCCGAGCTGTCCCCGGGGCCCGTCTCTTCCCAATCTGCCCCGGGAACAGAAAGCGGCGCCGCAGGTGACCCTCGGCGCCGCAAATCTGCTCTGGAATGAAAATCAGCCCTGGGCGGCTTTCGCCACTTCGGCGGCAAAGTCTTCCTGGACCTTCTCGATCCCCTCACCGACTTCCAGCCGCACATAGCCGGTAATCTCGACACCAGCATCGCTGGCAGCCTGCCCGACCGTCACATCCGGGTTGATGACGAACTGCTGGTTCACCAGCGTCACCTCGGCCATGTACTTCTTCATCCGGCCTTCGATCATCTTTTCGATGACCTGCTCCGGCTTGCCGCTTTCGCGCGCGATGTCGATCTGAACCTGACGCTCCTTCTCGACCACCGACGGGTCGAGTTCGGCTTCGTTCAGCGCCGCGGGATTGGTGGCGGCAATGTGCATGGCAACCTGCTTGCCGAAAGCGTCATTGGCGCCCGACAGCGCAACCAGCACGCCGATCTTGCCCATATTGGGTGCAGCAGCGTTGTGCACATAGGTCGTGATGGCGCCGCCCGAGAGCTTTTCCATCCGGCGCACCGACATGTTCTCGCCGATGGTGGCGATCTTGTCGGTAATGATGGCGCCTACGGATTTGCCGCCGATTTCCGCGTCCGTGAGTGCGCCCAGATCCGGCACCTGCAGCGCGGTTTGCGCGATGTCGTTCACCATGGTCTGGAACTCGGCGTTCTTGGCAACGAAGTCGGTCTCGGAGTTCACCTCGACGGCGACACCGGTTCCACCCTCCACGGCGACAGCCACCAGACCCTCGGCGGCGGTCCGGCCGGATTTCTTTGCGGCCTTCGCCAAACCCTTGGTGCGCAGCCAATCGATCGCGGCTTCCATGTCACCGTCAGTTTCGGTCAGGGCCTTCTTGGCATCCATCATGCCCGCGCCGGTGGTGTCGCGCAGTTCCTTCACCTGAGCAGCTGTTACGCCCATGATCTTTCTCCTATGGATGGGGTGCGGCGACGTTAACCGCACCCTGCAACGCTTTGATGTCGAACGATCAGGCGTCCGCAGCGGCGGCTTCGCCCTCGGCGGGGGCCTCTTCGACGGCCTCCTCTGTCACGCCCTCTTCCATGGCGCCGATATCGACGCCCGCGGCGCCCAGCTGGTCGGACATGCCGTCCAGCGCCGCGCGCGCGACGAGGTCGCAATAGAGGCCGATGGCCCGCGCCGCGTCATCGTTGCCGGGGATCACGTAATCCACGCCGTCGGGCGAACAATTGGTGTCCACCACGGCCACGACCGGAATGCCCAGCTTCTTGGCTTCCGCGATGGCCAGGTCTTCCTTGTTCACGTCGATCACGAAGAGAAGGTCCGGCAGACCGCCCATCTCACGGATGCCGCCCAGCGATGCGGTCAGCTTCTGCTGGTCCCGCTCCATGCCCAGGCGTTCCTTCTTGGTGAGGCCCTCGCCCCCCTGCTCCATCGCTTCATCGATGGATTTCAGGCGGTTGATGGAGTTCGACACCGTCTTCCAGTTGGTGAGCGTGCCGCCCAGCCAGCGATGGTTCATGTAATACTGCGCGCAACGCTCGGCGGCCTCGGCCACGGGCTTCTGGGCCTGGCGCTTGGTGCCCACGAACAGGATGCGCCCCCCCTTGGCCACAGTCTCGCGGATGACATGCAGCGCCTGGTCCAGCATCGGGACCGTCTGCGTCAGGTCGAAGATGTGGATACCGTTCTTGGCGCCGTAGATATACGGCCCCATGCGGGGGTTCCAGCGCTGGGTCTGGTGGCCGAAGTGAACGCCAGCTTCGAGAAGCTGACGCAAAGAGAAATCAGGCAGAGCCATGTCTCGTGTCCTTTCCGGTTTCGATCCTCGGCGGGGGATCAGAGCGTCATGCTCAACCGGTGGACCGTCCGGGGATGTCTCCCCCAAGGGGCCCGCCCCCGCCTGTGAAGTGCGCGCCCACTCGCATGGACGCGCGGTCTTGGCAAGTCCCTATTCAGTCAACGCCGTGGCAGACGCGGCAGGGCGTTCAGGGGATGATGCGGTTGTATTTCTGCCCTTCCAACGTGGCCCCGGCGATCAGTCCGGCTTGACCGAAGATCACCGCCACGACCGGCGTTAGCAACGATGTCGTGTCTGTCGTTAGCGCACGGGAATTGGAAGACAACGCGTATTCAAGGTCGGCGCCAGCCACCCAGCCCTGCGAAGCACGGAAATCCTGCAGCGCCTCGGGCGTCAGGAAGAACAACGCGTGGCTATATTGCTGTGCCCCGATCTGGAAGCCCACGGATGCAGCGGTGTTGGAATAGTAGTCCACCGTGACGCCATCCACGCGCAGCGCCCCGCGCCCATAGGATCCGCCGAAGCCGAACCCGGCCTCGGTCACAACCGGCATCATCAGAACGCCCGACGACTTGCCGGCAAGAGACTGGGTTTGCGGCAAGGTGTCGTACATGAAGGAAAAGGCAGCATCCACACGGGCGTCGATCCGGTCGCCCCCGTCGCTGCCCACCCCATTGCCACATGCGGCCAAAGCCACAGGGGCTGAAACCGCCGCGAGGAAGCGGCGGCGCGAATATGCGGTCATGTCAGTTATCCTGTCCAATGTCTGCTCAACCACGAGGTCTTGTGCCTCTCTATGCTGCCCAGTCTAGCGCGTGTGGTCCGCCATGTCACCGGGCCTTCGCAAATCGTGATGGCCCAAAACGCATACTTCCGCGATGAGCCGAACGTGACAATTTCATGACGAGGAATACATCTCTTTCGAAATCAGGATGTTACAGGTGAGTGGCTATGCACAAAGAGGCCAATCCGACCGAAGAAACGAGGAATGGCTCATCGGTCGTGGTCCCGCTGCTGATCGGATTTAGCGCCTTCTTCGTCGCCGCGCTCATTGGCCTTGCAGGACGATGGGCAGGTGTTCCGCTCGCGGAACTCGTGCGCGATCCGGCATCGCAGTTCGGTTATCCCGCATATGGCGGTCTCCTATCGCACCTAGGTATTCTCCTATTGGCTGCGACGGCGGCCATCGCGGGTTTCGTCGCCTACCTTTGCCGCACGAAACCAGCGGGACGTCTCCTTCTGGCGGTGGCGTTTCTGTCGGCAGTCTTCACATTCGACGATCTCTTTTTGCTTCACGAGCGGCTTGAAACGGCGGGGCAAGCGGGGATCTTCGTTCTATACGGTCTCCTTGTCGTCGGCATCGCAGTCTATGCCAGACGACATCTCTCCCGGCATGACTGGTCGGGATTGCTGGTCGTCATCGGATTTCTGGGGCTGTCGGCGCTGATCGATCTGACGGCGTGGCGCGGCACCGTGAAGTCTGCTCTCGAAGACTTCTCAAAATTTGGCGGCTACGCGGCCTGGCTCGCCGTTTGGGCATCTTTTGCTAAGACGATCCTGGCCTGCGACCCGGAAGATCATAAGGCGGCATGGTCGGGGAAAGCCCGCGCGAAGGCTTCTCGCTGACGGGCCGTCCAGGAAACGGATAGCGCGAAGCCATCGGCCTCCTGTGTCTCGACCTTAACGACGCCCGCATCGTGCAGCCATGCGCGCGCCGCTCCGGCAGCGAATGGTAGCTGAAGACGGCTCTCGCTCCGCGCATCCGACAACTCCGCGCCGATCCGGGACAGCGCCGCATCCAATCCCTCTCCCGTCAGGGCAGATGCCAGATAGACGTCGTCATACCGACTGGCGCGCGTCGCCGCGACCTCGCGGGCCTCCGGGTCCAGCGCATCGGCCTTGTTCCACATTTCCAGTCGCGGCACCGCCGGGTCGACGCCCAATTGCTCCAAGATCGTGTCCACATCCACGGCCTGTGCCTCGGCCTCTGGGTGGGAGATATCCCGGACATGCAGGATCAGATCGGCATCCAGAACCTCTTCCAAAGTGGCGCGGAAGGCGGCAACCAACTGTGTGGGCAGATCTGAGATGAAGCCCACCGTGTCCGACAGGATGACCTCCGGCCCATCCGGCAGCGTCACGGCGCGCATCGTCGGGTCCAGGGTCGCGAAGAGCATGTCCTTCGCCATCACCTCGGCCCCAGTCAAGCGGTTGAAAAGCGTGGACTTCCCGGCATTCGTGTAACCAACAAGGGCGACGACCGGGTACGGCACCTTGGCCCTGGCGGCGCGGTGCAGCGCGCGTGTCTTTGTCACCTTGGTCAGTTGCCGGCGCAGCTTTGTCATCTGCTCGTCGATGGCGCGCCGGTCCGCCTCGATCTGCGTCTCGCCTGGGCCACCCACGAAGCCCAATCCGCCGCGTTGCCGTTCCAGATGGGTCCAGGCCCGCACCAACCGCGTGCGCTGGTAGCTGAGCGCCGCCAGTTCCACCTGCAACACCCCTTCTCGGGTCGCCGCTCGGTCAGCAAAGATTTCTAGGATCAGACCGGTCCGATCCAGGATCTTAACCTTCCAGTCCCGCTCAAGGTTTCGCTGCTGCACTGGCGTGACCGCGCCGTCGATCAGAACCAGCTCAATATCCTCCGCGGCGAGGCGTCCGCCCATCTCGGCGACCTTCCCGCTGCCGAATAGAAGACCTGGATGGGGCTTCGGCAGCCGCACGACCTCACCGCCGACAAGCTCCAGGCCTGGCAGGGCGCGCGCCAGCGACATCGCCTCTTCCAAGGCGAAGCGCGGATCGCGACCGGATCTGTCGGCGCCGCGTGTATCGGGATGTAGGACAAGTGCGCGGGTCGCCCGCGCCTCGGTCGAAAGGCCGGTCTGACGGCTCATATCCAAATGCCTTCGTGGGGGCCGCAGCGGCCCGGAACGTCACCCGTTTTGGGCCGCGTCATCCCCACCATCATAGAGATTGATTGGCTGCGACGGCATCACGGTCGAGATCGCGTGCTTGTAGACCAGCTGGCTCTGACCATCGCGGCGAAGCAGGACGCAGAAATTGTCGAACCATGTGATCACGCCCTGAAGCTTCACGCCGTTGATCAGAAAGATCGTCACCGGAATCTTCGTCTTTCGGACATGATTCAGAAAGGCGTCCTGAAGGTTCTGCTTGTCCGAAGCCATAGTCCAATGTCCTTGTCCCCGCGCCCGTTGAGGGGGGCGTCAATTAACCACGACGCAGTTATGGGGGGCGTTCACGAAAGTTTCCACCCCTGAAACAGACGAAAGCGACGCGGCGCGGCACGTGCTTGTCTCAGGGGTCAGCTTCGCCAAAAGTCGGGGTTGAACAAGGCGATGAGGGCCAATGTCTCAAGACGTCCGATGACCATGGCCGCCGCAACCACAGCCTTCGCAAAGTCGTGAAGTGTGTTCAACTCTGGACCTCCCGCTACGTCAATCAACGGTCCTGCGGTGGACAAGGCGGCGACGGCAACAATCACCGCATGGTCAAACGACAATCCGCCAAGCCCCAAAGCAAGCGTGATCACAGCAAGGGAGAAGGCAAACAACATAAAGAAAATCCAGGCCGCCTCGATGCCCCTTACGTTGAGATGGCGCAGGCGCCCTTTGCCGCCCGCAACGGCATGGGGGTGGACCAGGATCATCATCTCTCGGCGCCCATGCGTATAAAGGGCGTAAATTCGCAGTAACTTCACACCGCCGGCAGTGGTGGCAACGCCCCCGCCGAACAACGCCAGCCCGGCCAGAAGAACCGCCGGAGCATCCAGCCCGGACCACGCCCGTGCCGTCGCCCATTCACTGCTCTCAAAGCCCACAGTCGTCAGGAACGACAGCGTCGTGAAAGCTGCGCCCCAAAGCGCGCCCAGGGCTGCAAGCAGGTTGGAGACTCGGTCCACCTCATAGGCGCCGATCCAGTGGCGTACGAACAAGGCCGTGGTCGCGGCCAGAACGACGATCGCGGCGATCCGCAATTCCCGATCCTCGCGTAAGCGATCCGCCCGGTCGCGCGACAGGTTTGCATCGAAGGTCTGCCGGGAAATGGCGAAGATCAGGAAGGCCGCAATCGCCACCTCCCCGGCGATCCCCGCGCCAGGTGTGGCCAGGGTCCCCCCGGGGGTGATGCCCGAGGTCGAGATCGTGGACATGGCCCTGATGGCGGCATGTGTCGGCGACTCGCCCAATGCGGTCAGGATCGCGGCCAGAAGTGCCGTCAGGCCCAGATAGATCGGCATCAACAGCCATGCATAGCGATGCACGCGCTCTTCGGGATCGGCGGCTTGCATCCGATTGCTTCGGCGTGGCGCAACCGGTTCGGCCCGCGTGATCTCGTAACCGCCGAGTTGTAGCGGCGCGAGGATGGCGACCGCCGAGACCCATACCAGGAACCCACCCTGCCATCCGATCAGCGCCCGCCACAGATGGCCGGTCTCGCTCAGACGCTCCGGCGCGAAGACCGATCCGCCGGTCGTCGTGGTAGCGGCCACCATCTCCACATAGGCGTTGATGAACCGTGTATCCGGCAAAAGCTCGGTCAGAGGGATGGCGGCCAAAGCCGGCAACAGGGCAAAGGACGAAAGCAGCGCCACGAGATGACTGCGGGTGACATTGCGCGATTGATGCCGCGCTGTGGCGACCGCCAGGGCCGTCACGAGGGCCAAGCCGATGGTGCCCCAGTAGAAGAAAACTCGCGCCTCAAAATGCGCGTCCCGCAGCAGCGCATGGATGGCGGGCACATACATCGAGAGCGACAGCATTCCGGCCAGTTTCACAAGAAGCGGGATACGGGTCGCCGCCGACGGCATCAGAAGAAGTCCACCTGCACCTGCAAAAGCCGCTCCACCTCCGGCACATCGGCGGACAGCGCGAAAATCGCGATCACATCCCCCTCTTCGATCCGGGTGGCGCCTTCCGGCCGCACGACCTTTTCTCCGGCCTTCTGGATCGCACCGACCAGCGCGCCTTCGGGGAAGGCAATGTCGCGGATCTGCCGCCCGGCCAACGGCGAGGTGGACATGACCTGCGCTTCGATCACTTCGGCCTCGGAATCGCCCACTGAGTACACGTTACGGACCCGCCCGTGACGGACATGGCGCAGGATCGAACTGACGGTCGTCTGGCGTGGATTGACGTAAGCGTCGATGGCCAAGGGCTCCATCAGGGGTACAAGTGTCGGATCATTGATCAGCGCGATGGTCTTGCCGCAGCCCGCAGCTCGCGCCCGGACGGCGGCCAGCATGTTCGTCTTGTCGTCATCCGTCACTGTCAGGACGGCATCGGCCCGTTCAATATTCGCTTCGCGAAGCAGATCGATATCGAGGCCGTCGCCGGAGAGAACAATGGTCCGCTCAAGGGCTTCAGCCGCCCGCTCGGCGCATGTTCGATTTCTTTCGATAATCTTCGTTCTTAGTCGTTCCGGCGCGTTCTCTAACGCATGCGCCACCGCCAGCCCCACATTCCCTCCGCCAACGATCACGATGCGTTCCTGGCGCCGGACCGTCTTGCCGAAGATCTCCTGCGTGCGGGTCAGATCGTCGGAATGGCACAGGATATAGACCTGGTCCCCCGCCTGCAGCTGATCGCGCGGTTCGGGTGCGAAAAGACGGCTCTTACCCGCGCGACGCACCCCGACAACGACAGCCCGGAGGGTCGAAAACAGTTCTGAAAGCTGGCGCAGCGGGGTGTCGAGCACGGGGCAATCCGCGTCGAGTTGCAAGCCGATGAACTGCGCCCGCCCCTCCATGAACTCCTCCACGTCGAAGGCTTCTGGGGCGCGCAAGCGGCGAAGAGCCGCCTCCGCGACCTCCCGTTCGGGCGAAATCACAACGTCGATGGGCAGGTGGTCGCGGCGATAGAGATCCGCGCGCACGGCAGTCAGGTAGCTCTGCGCTCGCAAGCGCGCGATCTTGCGCGGCACCGTGAAGATCGAATGGGCAACTTGACAGGTGACCATGTTAACCTCGTCCGAATGCGTCGCCGCGATCAACATGTCGGCATCTTCGGCGCCCGCACGTTCCAGCACGTCCGGATAAGAGGCAAAGCCAGTCAAACCCTGCACATCCAGCGTGTCCGTGGCGCGCGTGACGAGATCGGGATTGTTGTCCACGACGATGACGTCGTTGCGTTCCCCGGACAGATGGCGGGCGATCTGCCAGCCAACCTGCCCTGCCCCGCAAATGATGACCTTCATGAACCGCCTTCCGGGCCGGTGTCAGACCCATTTCAATAGGCTTAGCCGACGCGAAGGGTCAATCGGGGCTGGCGCGATCCGCGAAACCGCCTGTTGTCAGGGGCTTGGCTTTGCGTAGGGTGACGACATGCGCCACGCTCTGATCCCGCTCCTGTTCCTGTCCGCCTGTGCCGCGGGCGGTCCCGTCTACATAAAGCCCGGCACAGCTGCCTTCCAAGCTGAACAAGACTTCCTGTCCTGTGCCGCGAAGGCGCAATCAGACTTCCCCGTCGCGGAGCGGATCGCCACCGCCCCGCGGATCACCCTTGGGGGTGGATATTGCCGGGACAACGTTTGCCTGGGCGTCAACAACTACCCCGACATCTACAGCTACGATCGCAACGATGACCTGCGCCGGAGATCCCTCGCGGCCTGCATGACCGGCAAAGGGTATGTCCGGACAAACCTTCCCGGCTGCCCGTCGGGCACGCGCGGCCGGGTGTTGCAGACCCAGCCGCTCGATACCCGCGGGCTTTGCCAGATCGACGGCCGGATCGTCGATCCAGCCTGAGACAACGCTATTCGTCGACCCGCGCGACCCGCGCACCGCCGCGGGCGCTGGTGACGACGCCCAGAGATTTCAGCTTGCGATGCAGGGCCGAGCGTTCCATGCCGACAAAATTGGCCGTGCGGCTGATATTGCCACCGAAACGGTTGATCTGGGTCATCAGATATTGCCGTTCGAACAATTCCCGCGCCTCGCGCAGGGGCAAGCTCGCCAGGCTGCCCGACAGGGTCATCTCCCCGCCATCGCCGCCGCCATCCGACGGGCCGGGCAGCTCGGACGGCTCGATGGGCCCAGTACCGTCGCCCAAGATCAAGACGCGCTCGATCACGTTGCGGAGCTGACGCACGTTGCCCGGCCAGCGCATCGTCTGAAGCAGCGCCTTCGTTTCTTCGGACAGATCGCGCAGCGGCAAGCCTTGGCTTTGGTTCAGGGCCGCAATGAAGTGGTCCGCAAGAACGGGAATATCGTCGCGTCGCTCTTCCAGCGACGGGACCGTGATCGGCACGACGTTCAGGCGATGGAAAAGCTCTTCACGGAAACGGCCTGCCCGGATCTCTTGTTGAAGGTTGCGATTGGTCGAGGAGATGACGCGCAGGTCCACCCGCACCTTCTCGGATCCGCCGACACGCTGAAATGCCTGCTCCACGAGAACGCGGAGGATTTTCGATTGGGTCCCTAGGGGCATGTCCGCGATCTCATCGAAGTAGATCACGCCCTCATGGGCTTGTTCCAGAAGGCCGGGCTCGATCCCCTTCTCCGCGCTCTCTCGTCCGAAAAGCACGGCCTCCATCCGCTCAGGCTCGATACTGGCCGAAGAGACGGTGACGAATGGTCCGTTGGCGCGGTTGGAATTGGTATGGATGTAGCGGGCCGCGACTTCCTTGCCCGCGCCCGCCGCGCCGGTCAGCATGACACGACCGTTGGAGTTCATGACCTTCTTCAACTGGCCCAGAAGCCCCTTGAAGGAGGGGGATTGCCCGATCATCTCGGCCGAAACCGCGTCCTTCCGGCGCAGTTCCGTATTCTCGCGACGCAGGCGCGACGTCTCCATGGCGCGGCCCACCACGACCATCAACTGGTCGATGTTAAACGGCTTCTCGATGTAGTCGTAGGCGCCCTGCTTGATGGCCGCCACGGCGATCTCGATATTGCCATGGCCCGAGATGATGATGATCGGCACATCCGGGTGGGTGCGGCGAACGGACTTTAGGATGTCGATCCCATCCATATCGCTGTCTTTCAGCCAGATATCGAGGATCATGAGGCTGGGTGCCTCGTCCTCGATGGCTTTCATGCAGTCTTCGGCCGTCCCCGCCGTGCGGCAGGCATAGCCCTCATCTTCCAGAATGTCCGAGATCAGGGACCGAATATCGGCCTCGTCATCGGTGATCAGAATGTCGCCCATGGTCAATCCTCTGCTGCCCTGGGAAGCCTTATGACGGCCTCCGCACCTTCATGTCCGGTCTCATCCGGGGCCGCGTCGCGCAGCTCCAGCGTTCCGCCATGTTCCTCGATGATCTTCTTGACGATGGGCAGGCCGAGGCCGGTGCCCTTGTCGCGTGTCGTCACATACGGCTCGAACAGCCGCACCCGATCGGCAGGCAAGCCCACGCCGGTATCAGAGATCCGGACCTCAATGCCACCTGGACCGCTTTCCAGCACAACGCCAACTCGTTTCGTGCAATCGGGTGTCTTTTCCTGCCTTGCTTCGATGGCCTCACCGGCATTCTTGATCAGGTTGGTAAAGGCCTGCCCCATCATCGTGGGATCGAACTCGGTCATCAGCGGCGCATCGGGAATGTCCGCCACAATCTCCACCGGCGCCAGCGCCGCGGCTTGCAGCGTGACAGTCTCCCGCAGAAGCTGCGCCAGGTCGCCGCGTCGACGCTCTGGCTCAGGCATGCGGGCAAAGCGGGAAAATTCGTCCACGATGTGCCGAAGGTCGCCGGTCTGGCGCACGATCACATCCGTCAGCTCGGCCAGCTTGGCGGCGCTTTCCTCCTCCAATTCGCGGGAGAAGCGGCGCTTGAGCCGCTCAGCGGACAATTGGATCGGCGTGAGCGGATTCTTGATCTCGTGGGCGATGCGGCGGGCCACGTCCCCCCAGGCGGCCATGCGCTGCGCGCCCACCAGTTCGGTCACATCGTCGAAGGCCACGACATAACCCTCCGGCGCGCCGTCTCCGCCGCGGCGTGTGGCGATCCGGACGAGAAGGCTTTCGATCTTGCTACCACGCGTCAGCCGCACCTCTTCCTGCATGCCTTCGAAGCCCCCTTCGCGCAGGCGATCGAACAGATCCGCGAATTCAGGAACGATCTCGACGAGCGTCGCGCCGTAGCGTTCATCCGGCACGGCAAGCATCCGGCTGGCCGAGCGGTTCATGAAGTCGACACAGCCCTGCGCATCGAGGCCGATGACACCGGCCGTCACCGAACTCAGCACGGAATCGAATAGCCGCCGCCGCCGCTCCGTCTGCATGTTGGTCTCGACCAGGGCGTCGCGCTGACCCTTCAGCTGTCGGGTCATCTGATTGAAGATGCGGCCCAGCATGGCGATCTCGTCATCACCCCGCTCCTCAATGACCCGCACATCCAGGTCGCCCTGCCCCACCCTTTGCGCTGCCCCGGCAAGACGTCCTACGGGTCGGGACAAACGCTCCGCGAACCAGAGCCCGGCCCAGGTGGCGGCCAGGATCAGGATCAGCGCGAAGCCCAGGTAGAGAAGCCCGAAATTGAACAGAAGCTGGCCGCGCTGGCTTTCCAGTTGCCGGTAGAGCTGGGCCGTCGCTTGCGTCTCATCCAGGAGTTCCAGGATGTCGCCGTCGACCTGGCGCGTCACGTACAAATATCGGTCCGCAAAGGCGTTCAGCTTCATCAGCGCCCGAAACTCGTCGTTGTCCTTGTCTTCGATGATGACGACGATCCCAGACCGTGCCTCGGACAGATCGGTTTCGCTGACCGGTTCGAAATCGAAGAGATAGGAGCGGTCGCCACGAGCGCGGATATCCCCGGCACCGTTTATGACGAACGCCTCGCGCAAGCCACGCTGCACAAGCTCCTGGCCTTGGCTCAGCACTTGCCGCAGATCACCATCGCTCATGAAGAACGTGGTTTGCTTGGCCACGTTCAAATAGCCCGCTAGTCCCCGCGTGTCGTCTGCCAGATCGTCCCGCCGCTCCTGCGCATAGGCCTGCGCCGCCTCGACCGAATTGCCCAACGCGTTGCGGACCCGGTCCGAGAACCAGCCCTCAAGGCCCACATTGATTGTAAGGGTAGCGAAAACTGCGGTCAGAACCGTCGGAATCAGCGCGATCCCGGTGAAGACCCCAGTGAGACGAAGGTGAAGCTGCGATCCGGCCGATCTCGCGCGGCGCGCCGCCATCATGCGCGTGACCCGCCGCACGACCATGGCTGCAATAGTCAGGATGTAAACGCCATCGGCAAGCAGGACGGCACGCAACATCGTCAGGCCCTCGCCCGGGTCGCGCACTTCCAGAACCAGCATGGTGAGGACGACGAGCACTGGCCCCAGCACGACAAGCGCCAGGGTCATCCATGTCTGCGCCTGCCTGCGCCCACTCCACAAAACGGGGCGCGACAGGGACTGGCCGATTGCAGGAACCCGCAAAACCGTCTCGATCCAATGTCCTACCGCGCGCGGTTCACGCCGGGTTTTGTTCCCGATCTGCCACGCTGTGGCGAAACTACATCAATTTGCGGTGCCGTGTCACGTGGATATCGAGGTCGGTGATCTTCTTTCTCAACGTATTCCGATTGATCCCCATCAATTCCGCACAACGGGCCTGATTGCCCCCGGTGGCGTCCAGCGCAATCTCGATCAGCGGAACCTCAACCTCTTTAAGGATGCGCTGGTAGAGCCCGGCCGGGGGAAGCTGTCCGCCGTGCAGGTCGAAATAGCGGCGCAGATGCTTTTCGACGGCCTCGGACAGGTTATCGCTGGCACTGATGGCCGTCGCCCCGGCGCTGGCGCCCAGAACCGTGTCCAACTCGGCCGCCGTAATCTCCTCGGCCGGGCTGGTGAGGACGAGACGACGCACGGCATTTTCAAGCTGACGGACGTTGCCCGGCCAGGGATTGGAACGGATGACCGACATCGCCTCATCCGAGAAGCGGCGCACGGGCCCGCCTTCCCGCTCCGCTCGCGCTAGGAAGTGCGCGGCAAGAAGGGGAATATCATCCACGCGCTCACGCAAAGCCGGCACGTCCAACTGAGCGCCGGCCAGACGGTAGAACAGGTCCGAGCGGAACCCGTCCCCCAGGCGCGGCGTCAGATCGCGCTGTGCGGTAGCCATCACGCGGGGACCGGATCCGTTGAGCCCATCCAGCATCCGCACGACTTTGGCCTGCGCCGTCTCGTCCAGATCGCCGACTTCATCGAACAGGATCGAGCCGCCTTTGGCTTGTGCCATCAATTCCGAAGGCCCGTCAAAACCGCTCAGATCGGCCGCTGTCGCCACGATGAAGGGAAGCGTACGGCGATCGGAGAAATCGTGGATCGCTTTGGCAATCAACGATTTGCCCGTCCCACTTTCCCCGATGATGAGAACGGGGAGATCCGTGTTCATCACCCGCGCGACCAGCCGGTAGAGCGCCTGCATGGCAGGGGTTCGCCCAACCAACGGCAGGTCGCTGTCGTTGCCCGGCGTTTCGGGTTCCGCGGCAGGGATGGCACGGCGCTTCTGCTCGAGCGCGCGGGCCACGCGTTTCATAAGATCCGGCAGATCGAACGGTTTGGGCAGGTAGTCATATGCCTCTGCTTCGGCCGCCTGGATCGCCGTCATGATCGTGTTCTGCGCTGAGATGACGATCACCGGCAGACCTGGCCGCGCCTCCCCAATCTTGGGAAGCAGTTCCAGACCATTACCGTCCGGCATGACCACGTCGGAGATCACGAGGTCGCCCTTCCCCTCTTCGACCCAACGCATCAGCGTCATCAGCGAGGAGGTGGCATGGACCTTGCATCCCGCCCGCGTCAGCGCCTGCGTCAGGACAGTCCGGATCGTTCTGTCGTCGTCCGCAACCAGGATCGTCCCGTCCATTCCTATTCACCCTCAACTGTTTGCGTATCTATCTTCGTGTTCTGATCCTTCGGCGCCATCGGCAGCGAAATCCGGAATGCCGTGCGTCCGGGAACGGAGTCGACGGAAATCCAGCCGCCGTGGTCGTGGAGTATCTTCGCGACAAGGGCGAGGCCCAGGCCGGTTCCGTTCTCGCGCCCGGAGACGAAGGGTTCGAACAGATTTGCGCTCAGATCGGCGGGGATACCCGGTCCGTCATCGACGATCTCGACCTGCAGCGGGACAGAGCCGCGCGAACCATCCTGTCTGCGGACACGCAGGCTCAACTCGTAGAATGTGCGGATCGTGATGCGCCCGCCCTGCTTGCCGACCTGCGCGGCGTTCTTCAGGAGGTTCAGGAAGACCTGCTGCAGCTGATCCGGATCCCCCCAGGTCGAGGGGAGCGATGGATCATAGACCTCCTCGATCTCCATATGGGCGGCAAACCCCACCATGGCCGATTTCCGGGCCCGATCCAAAACGTCGTGAAGGTTCACTGCGCGCCGTTGCGGCGGACGGAGATTTCCGAACTGTTCCACCTGGTCGAGCAACTTCACGATCCGTCGGGTTTCGGTGACGATCAGATCGGTCAACTCCATGTCCTCGGCGGAGAGGTTCATGCTCAGGAGCTGCGCCGCCCCTGTAATGCCAGCCAACGGGTTCTTGATTTCATGGGCCAGCATTTCGGCCATGCCAATCGCCGAGCGGGCCGCGCTGCGCGATGACCGCGCCCGATCGAGGCGTCCGGCAATATCTTGAGGCGACAGAATGAACAGAATCCCGTCGCCCAACGGCGACATGTGCACCTCGCAGCGGATGGGCGGGGCGGGACCAATCCGCGCGCTGGTATCGTGAAGCGTGAGCGGTGCAGTGTTCCGTCGGACCCGCGCCGTCGCAGCAGCCAGACCGCCCTCGACCTCCATCACATCTGTCACGGGCATCCCTGTCAGAGCCTTGCTGGATCGGTTGAGGAAGCCTTCGCCGGGTCCGTTGACCGTCTCGATGCGATCCTCTGCGTCGAGGATCAGCGCCGGGATCGGCAGCGCCTGCCAAAGGGCGTCCGACGGCGTCATGCGGCGCAGGCAACCGGTTGATCGAAGGCATCTTGCAAGCGCGCCCGCACAGTCTGGGGCCGTCCCGTCAGGATCGCCCGGCGCGTCTCCGCATCTGTCCCCGCATGGTCCATGTACCAGCCCAGATGCTTGCGGATGACCCGCGCGCCCAACTCCTCCCCATAAAATGCCAGGTTGGCATCGAGATGGCGCCGAACCAGCTTCGCCAAAGCCCCGCCGCTCGGCACATTGGGCGCGCGGCCATGGCCCAGTCCCGCCGCGATTTCCGCGAGACGCCAGGGCGCCCCCTGTACCCCGCGCCCCACCATGACGCCCGCCGCGCCCGATTGCTGCAAAGCGATGCGGGCGCTTTCGGCGTCCAAAACATCGCCATTGGCCAGCACCGGAACGGAGACAGCACGGACGATCTGCCCAATGGCCACCCAATCGGCGCAGCCCTTGTAGAACTGACAACGCGTGCGCCCGTGGATCGTCAGCATGGCGATGCCCGCCGCCTCGGCGCGGATCGCCAGATCGACCGTGTTGCGGCTTTCGTCGTCCCAGCCCAACCGGGTTTTCAGCGTCACCGGCACGGAGACCGCGCCGACAACCGCCTCGATCAAACGCAGGGCATGGTCGTGATCCCGCAGAAGCGCCGAGCCCGACAATCCGCCGGTCACCTTCTTGGCCGGGCAGCCCATATTTATGTCGATGATCCGCGCGCCTTGGCCTTCAACGACGCGCGCGGCCTCCGCCATCCAATGGGGATCGCGCCCGGCGATCTGGACAGCGGTCCCGGCGACGTTGGCACCCAGTTCCGCCCGGTCGCGGACGGACCGCTTGGCTTGCACCATCTCGCGACTTGCCACCATTTCTGAGACGACGAGACCTGCGCCAAAGTCCTGCACGATGTCCCGGAACGGCAGATCGGTGATGCCGGCCATGGGCGCCAACACGACGGGCGAACGGAGACCGAGGGCCGCCAATCGCGGATCCATGGTTGCCGGGTTTTCGGGCAGATGCTGAATTGCCGGGCGTGTCATGCTGACCTCTTGGACGGCTCACGGGGGATATGCACGTCCGAGGCGCGGGACGGGCAGCTTTGCGCTGGCTATGCCCAAGAATTAGGCATCAAGCCACCCCTTTGCCCCCTCGGTTGTCAGCCCATGGGTCGGCGTCTAGGGAGGGGCATGGAGACGAACCGCGCAACCGCCCTGATCGTCGCCGCTGGACGGGGAACCCGGGCGGGCGGCGAATTACCCAAGCAATGGCGCGACCTACGCGGACAGCCGGTGCTGAGCCGAAGCGTTGCCGCCTTCGGCGATCGACCGGTGATCGTCGTCATCCACACTGACGATCGGACCCGCGCCGAAGACGTTCTGGCCGGAACGGCGCTCGTGGAGGGCGGCGACACACGCGCGGCCTCGGTGCGCGCGGGTTTGGCCGCCGTTCAGACGGACCGGGTCTTGATCCATGACGGGGCCCGGCCGCTCGTCTCACCCGCCCTGATCGCCCGCGTCGAGGCGGCGCTAGCCACCGGCCCAGCCGTGGCGCCCGCACTTCCGGTGACGGACGCGTTGTGGCGCGGCGAGACACATGTGGATGGTGTTCAGGATCGAGCAAGGCTTTGGCGAGCGCAAACGCCCCAAGGGTTCCATACATCCGCTATTCGGGCAGCCCATGCCGCGTTTGACGGCGAGGCTGCCGACGATGTGGAGGTCGCGCGCGCCGCAGGATTGGATGTCACGATCGTGCCCGGTGACGAGGCCAACATGAAGATCACCGGCCCGGAGGATTTCGCGCGCGCCGAGAAGGGTTTGGGAATGGATGTTCGTGTCGGCAACGGGTTCGATGTGCACCGGTTCGGCCCTGGGGATCACGTGATCCTCTGCGGGGTGACGATACCTCATATGCGCGGCCTTCAAGGTCATTCGGATGCGGATGTGGGACTGCATACGATCACCGACGCGATCTATGGCGCTCTGGCCGAGGGCGATATTGGACAGCACTTTCCCCCCTCCGACGCCAAGTGGAAAGGGGCCGACAGTTCGGTCTTTCTGGCCCACGCCGTCGCGCTGGCCGGATCGCGGGGCTACCGTGTGACCCATGTGGACGCGACACTGATCTGCGAGGCGCCCAAGATCGGCCCCCATGCGGCGGCGATGCGCGCCCGCGTCGCCGAAATCATTGGGCTGGACGTCGGACGGGTTTCGGTGAAAGCCACCACGTCGGAGCGATTGGGTTTCACAGGCCGTGGTGAGGGAATTGCCTGCCAAGCCACGGCGACGCTGGTGGCTGGATGATCGCGACTCTTGTGGCGACCGTTGGGGGCGTCGGCAAGCTGCGCCCTGCCCCAGGAACCTGGGGCTCCGTCGCGGCCCTCCCGCTGGCATGGCTCGCAATTCAGGGCGGACCGGTTCTTTTCACGGTTCTGACAGTACTGCTTCTGCCGGTGGGATATTGGGCCACACGGCGCGTGACCCGCGGCCAGACGGACCATGATCCGTCCGAGGTAGTCATCGACGAGGTACTGGGTCAATGGATCGCCCTGCTGCCTGTCGCTTGGGGCGCTTGGGCGGCCGGTGCACCGGTGACCGCCCTCTGGCCTGGCTGGATCGCCGCCTTGGTCCTGTTCCGCCTCTTCGACATCTGGAAACCTGGCCCCGTAGGCTGGATGGACCGGCGGAGCGATGCCTGGGGCGTGATGCTGGACGATGCGGTGGCGGGGGTGATGGCTGCCGGTGGCGTGCTCCTCCTGGCTGGGTTGGCGCATCTATGAACGCCGCCCGCGTTCTCGCCACCTGCCGCGCCAACGGGCTGACGATTGCCACGGCGGAAAGTTGCACGGGAGGGTTGGTGGCGGCGGCACTGACCGATCCGGCGGGCGCGTCGGATGTGATGCTCTGGGGCGTGGTAACCTATTCCAATGCGGCCAAGATTGACTTGTTGGGAGTCCAGGCGGCGACCTTGACCGCACATGGCGCTGTCAGCGAAGCGGTTGCCAGCGAGATGGCGCTTGGTGCCAAGGTACGCTCGGGCGCGAGCCTCGCGATCTCGATCACAGGGATCGCCGGACCGGGCGGGTCGGAGTTCAAGCCGGAAGGCCGCGTCTGCTTTGGCGTCGCAAATGGGGCAGGAACGCGAACCGAGACGGTCGAGTTCGGCGCACTCGGCCGAGCCCGTGTCCGCGCCGCCGCAAGGGACCACGCGCTGGCGCTGCTTTACGCGGCGGCGACCCCGTAAAGCGCCTTGGCCCGCCGTTCGAAGGCGGCGACGACGCGCTGCATGGCTTCGTTGAAGACGGCCCCGACGACGCGGCCAACGATCGCATTGCGGAACTCGAAATCCACCCAGAAGTGCACACGACATCCCGTGTCAATCTCTTCGAACCGCCACTCCGATTGGAGATGCCGAAACGGCCCATCGAGATATTCGGTCTCGATCCGCATCTCATCGGGATGGAGAACGACACGACTGCCGAAACGCTCCCGGAAGACTTTGAAGCTGATGACCAGATCGGCCAGCATCACCTCCCCCTCGGGTGTCTCCTCGCGAGAGCGGATGCGCGCGGCCGCTGTCCAGGGCAGAAACTCCGGATAGCGCGCCACGTCGGCGACCAGGTCGTACATCTGCTGCGGGGTGTAAGGCAGATCGCGGGTTTCGGAATGACAGGGCATTCGTGGTCCTTGGGTCTTTGCATCTTGCCGTGTTAACGCCCGTGATGGCGCATGGGTCCGGGGGAGTCGATATGCCGCAAGACTATGTCATCGATCAGATGATCTCGGCCAAGGCGATCGCTGCGCGGATCGAAGCCCTGGCCCGCGAGATCGAGGCGCGGTTCGCCGGGACGGATAAGCTGGTGGTCGTCGGCTTGCTGCGGGGGTCCTTCGTCTTCATCGCCGATCTGGTGCGCGAGTTGGACCTGCCCGTGGAGGTCGATTTCCTGGAAGCGTCGTCCTACGGGAACTCCATGGAATCGAGCCGCGAGGTCCGCATCCTCAAGGATCTGCGTGGGGAGATCGCCGGGCGTGACGTGCTGGTTGTCGAGGACATCGTCGATACCGGCTACACGCTACAGCATGTCCTGGGCCTTTTGGGTCAAAGGGGCCCGGCGCGGCTTGAGACGATTGCACTTCTGGACAAACCCACGCGGCGCGAAGTGGATATCCGCGCCACGTGGACCGGCTTTGAGATCCCAGACGCCTTTGTCGTGGGCTACGGGATCGACTATGCCCAGCGGAACCGAAACCTTCCCTATATCGGGTCGGTCCGGCTGCAGCAGGACAGTTAGCCCATCCGTAAGGACCGCATCTCGCGCAGATCCTTCTCGCTCATGGCGACGATCGGGCGTCCCATATAGTCGACACGAGGCGGGCCGGCGAGATGGCGGAAGAAGGCCGCCATAATCGCCAACACCAGTGCGACGCCAAGACCCATCTTCAGGTAGTCCGGTAGGGCTGCGGGTAAGAAGGACTGGTATTCCGCCGGCACGTAGCTGTCGATCAGAACCGGTAGAACCGGCAGGAGGATGATCCCCGCGCCGACCAGCATGACCGCCTTCACCATGCCGAAGAAGACATGGCGCGGCGCGGCCAGGAAACGCGGCAGTAAGAAGGGAAGCGCCAGCATGCCACCTGCAACTCCATAGAGCAGCATGGCCTGCGTCGTATCGAGGCCATAGGCCAGCAATTCCGGCTGCGCCCCCGTCTCAGCCGCGAAGGCTTGGTAGAGCAGCCAAGCCGTGGCCAGCATCAGAACACCGAGGATGCGCAGAAGAACCCAATCGGCCGCGTTGTAGAGCTTCACGATCCAACCCAGAGCGGGCAGCTTGCTGGCGCCGGGATTGAAGCGTTCCTTCCGGGTGACCAGCGACGGGGCCTGGAAGAGAAGAATCAGCGACGTCAGAAACATGAGGCCGAACAACCCGCCTACGACAGTTGCTGCCATAACCAGCATCTCTTTGGCTGGATCGGCGGCCCAGCCTTGCAGCGTTGGCATCCAAGCGTCCGGTGTGGCCCGCAGATCAGCGAGCGCTACCAACTCAGCGGGTGGCAAGCTGTGCAGCGCCAAAGGGCCCATGGCCAGGATGAAGATCAAAACGGCGTAGAGGATCACACCAAAGATTGCGAAGAAGCCGATGGGGCGACTGAGCACGTTCGGCGTAAGCCGTGGAATAAGAAGAAGCAGAGCGGCCAACGCGGCCATCCCTGTGGCAATGCCGATTTCGACCGAGTTTGCCCCCAGCATCGCCACCGGCCAAGCGGCCGCGGCGACAATGGCCAAACCCGTCAGGCGGACCAGCATCAAATGCAGGAGCTCGGTGGCCGACCGACGGTTCGGATTGCGGGATGCGGTCTCGGCCTTCGCAGGAATCTCGGAACTGGACATCTCTTCGGGCCTTTCCTCTCGGGGCACGCCGGCGAACATCTCCGGCACAAGAATGGGCAGATACAAAATGGCGGCACCGATCGCGACGACACCGGCAAATGCCATGGGCTTCAGAAAATCTGCCTGCGGCATGAGCGGCACCGACCATTCGGCGAACCGAACGATCCCGATCCCGATCCCTACGAGGACGAAAACCACCATGAGCGGGTCGGTTCGGCGCATCGGCGTCGCGAGAAAGCGGGGCATATGACGCGGACTGGCCAGGGAAATCCCCAGGATGAACGTCACGAGCGCGATCCCGCCATACTGTACGATGGGCGTCCAGCCAGCCGACAAAAGCGCGAGCTTTCCGAGGGTTATCACAGCGGCAACGATCAGGGCGAACCCCGTTAGTTGCAGCAGAAATAACCGGTACTTCGCCATGAGGTGCCCCTGTTTGCACGCAGATCAACCTCTTGCGTGCCCAAAGACCTTGGCGAAACCGTGACCCGTTTGGGCGTCTTTTCGAAACAGTGCGTTGGCTTGTGTTTAACGGTAGAGAAGCGATTGGCCGTTGCGGAATACATGGACCTTGGCGGGATCGGCTGTCAGGCGGATGCGCTTGCCGCGTAAGCCATGGTGGATCCCAGGCAATTTCGCGATGACGGGATCGTTCTCCGGGGCCGACCGCTTAAAGTAGACGAGCGTGACCTCGCCCAGGCTTTCGCGCACTTCGACCTCGCCCTCATAGGCGTAGTCCGCGCCCTCGGTCGCGATGGCGTCTTCGGGCCGGATGCCGACATTGACCTGGGCCCCCATATCCTCGTCCCGGCTGGGCACGTTAGAGAGGATCGTGCCGCCACCTTCCGCAAGCTTCAGCTGAGTCTGTGTTCCCGTGCCCACGATCTCGCCAGCCAAGAGGTTCATGGCAGGCGAGCCGATGAACTTGGCCACAAACTCGCTGTTCGGTGTCTCGTAGAGTTCCAGCGGCGCCCCGACCTGCGCGATAGAATACTTGTGACCATTGTCCTT
Source organism: Pseudomonadota bacterium (assembly GCA_039199335.1). Classification (GTDB taxonomy): domain Bacteria; phylum Pseudomonadota; class Alphaproteobacteria; order Rhodobacterales; family Rhodobacteraceae; genus Jannaschia. The sequence continues at coordinate 204,469 of JBCCSY010000006.1, read as the reverse complement.
GAGTGCGTCGAGCACGACGATCCGACTGGCCAGCGTCATGGCCTCCACCTGATCGTGGGTCACATAGATCATGGTCGAGTCGGGCATCTGCTCTTTCAGTTGTGCGATCTCGATCCGGGTGGCGACACGCAGGGCCGCATCAAGGTTTGAGAGAGGCTCGTCGAAGAGATAGACCTTCGGGTCGCGAACGATTGACCGACCGATGGCCACCCGCTGGCGCTGGCCGCCAGACAGGGCCTTGGGCAAGCGATCCAAGTATTCGGTCAGCTGCAGCTTTGCGGCGGCCGCCTCGACCGCCTCGTCGATCTCGGCTTGGGACTTCTTGGCGATCTTCAGGGCGAAGGCCATGTTGTCGCGCACGGTCATATGTGGGTAAAGCGCGTAGGATTGGAACACCATCGCGATGCCCCGTTCGGACGGTGGCACGTCGTTGACGACCATCCCATCGATCTCCAGGGTGCCACCGGAAATCTTCTCAAGACCCGCGATCATACGCAACAAGGTGGATTTGCCGCAGCCGGACGGACCGACGAAGACGATCAATTCGCCGGTCTGAATATCGAGGTTGATGTCCTTCAGAACCTCGACCTGCCCCCCGTAGACCTTGGCCACATCGGTGAGTTTCAGGTTCGCCATCGGTCGTTCCTCCCGTATTGCGGCCCCCTCCCAAGGGCCGATTGGCCCCGCACCCGGTGGGCGCGAGGCATGTCGTATCGCGCCCTAAACGGCGCGCAGCATCGTGTAATGCCAGGGCCCCAGAAGGATGCCCCCCGTGCCTTTCTGCGGATCCAGGCCGCCGACACCATCGATGAACTGCCAGCGCCCTTCCGGCATATGCGTCGTGCAGGCCTCGCCGCCCAAGTTGAAGGCGCAGAAGATGCGTTCGGCACCGTGGACGCGGGTAAATGTCAGCATCCCGCCATGGGCTTGCATATCGACCTGCTCACCCTTTCGAAGCGCCGTCGAGGCGCTCCGCAGGGCAATGACCCGGCGGTAATGATGCAGCAGGGCATCTTCGCGCTGCTCCTGGCTGCCAACCGAATTCCCCAGATGCTCTGGCGCGACGGGCAGCCACGGTTTCGCGTCCGAAAAGCCGCCATTTTGGTTCGACGGCTCCCAGACCATGGGTGTGCGACACCCGTCGCGGCCTGCAAATTCCGGCCAGAACTCAATCCCGTAGGGATCCTGCAGGTCTTCATAAGCTACCCGCGCTTCCGTCAGGCCAAGCTCTTCACCTTGATAAAGGCAGACAGAGCCGCGCAACGCGTGGATCAGCGTTGCGTAGCAGCGGGCGCCCTGCTCATCGAGACCCCACCGCGTCACGTGCCGGGTCACGTCGTGGTTCGAGAAGGCCCAGCAGGCCCAACCGTCCGGAGCCACCTCGCTCAGCCGATCGAACACCTCCACCACACGGGTCGCCGTCAGTGGATCCCAGGCCAGAAAATCGAAGGCGTAGCACATCTGCACGCCCTGCCCGTCCTTGGTATACTGGCCGAGAAGCTCCATTCCGAGCTGCGCATCTCCGACTTCGCCCACGGCGGCGGTGCCGGGATATTCTTCCAACAGGTCACGGAAGCGCTTGAGGAAGCCTAGGTTCTCAGGCTGGTTTTTCGAGAACAGGTGTTCTTGGTGGTTGTAGGGGTTCACCGCGGGCGCGATCTTGGCGTTGCGCCGTTCCGGTGGGAGCGGCGGATTGTCCCGCAAATCCTTGTCGGCAAAGTAGAAGTTGATCGTGTCCAGCCGGAAGCCGTCCACGCCCCGATCCAGCCAGAACCGAGTGACGTCTAGAAGTGCATCCTGGACGTCCGGATTATGAAAATTCAGATCGGGCTGGCTCTCCAGGAAGTTGTGTAGGTAGTACTGCTGACGGCGCACATCCCATTGCCAAGCCGCGCCCCCGAAGATGCTGAGCCAGTTATTCGGCGCCGTCCCGTCAGGCTTGGGATCCCCCCATACATACCAGTCAGATTTCGGATTATCGCGTGAGGCGCGGCTTTCCTGAAACCAGGGATGTTGATCCGACGAATGGCTGAGCACCAGGTCAATCATCACCCGCACGCCAAGGCGATGGGCCGTGTCGATCAGACGATCGAAATCCTGGAGCGTGCCGAACATCGGATCGACATCGCGGTAATCGCTGACGTCATATCCGAAATCCGTCATCGGGGATGTGAAGAACGGGCTGATCCAGATCGCGTCGACACCAAGGCTGGCCACGTAGGGCAGCCTTGCCGTGATCCCGTTCAGGTCGCCCACGCCATCGCCGGTCGTATCCTGATAGGAGCGTGGATAAATCTGGTAGATGATACCCCCCCGCCACCAGTCCAGATCGGCGGCGGGCGAGAGCTGTTCGGCTGTCGCTTGCATGGCGATTCCTATTTGACGGATCCGGCCAAGAGGCCCCGGACGAGGTAGCGTTGCATCGTGAAGAACACCAGAAGTGGAATCGCGATTGAGACGAAAGCCGCCGCCGCGAGGATTCCCCAGTCACCGCCCCGCGATCCCAGCAGGTCGTCGGCGATCTTCACCGTCATCACCCAGCTTTCGGAATTCGACGGCAGGAACACCTTAGCCACGAGCAGATCGTTCCAGGTCCAGAGGAATTGGAAGATCGCAAAGCTGGCCAAGGCCGGGAAGGACAGCGGGAGGACGATCTTGGTGAAGACCTGGAAATCCGTGGCGCCGTCGACCTTGGCACTCTCGATGATATCGCGCGGCAAGCCGACCATGTAGTTTCGAAGCAAATAGATGGCGAGCGGCAGGCCGAACCCCGTATGGGCGAACCAGATGCCGTAGAAGCTCTGCCCGATGCCAATCTGGTTGTGGAAGGTCAACATCGGCACCAGTGCCAGTTGCAGCGGCACAACCAATAGCCCCACGATCACGGCGATGATCGTTCCTCGGAACGGAAAATCCATCCAGGCCAGTGCATAGGCGGCAAAGGCTGCGATCAGGATCGGGATGATAGTGGCCGGGATCGTCACCGTGAGCGTGTTGATGAAAGCCACATCCATCCCGTCGCTTGTCAGGATGGTATCGTAGTTGGAGATGGAGAAATCCGGCGGAACCTCGGTCGCGAAGTACAGCGTGGGATTGCGGCTCGGCGCCTCTTCGGCTGGGTCCACATAGATATAGTCGCCGTTTGCCTCCACGGTCAGCGTCCGGCCGCGCACCAGCTCGCCCGTCTCGCCAGGCGCGAAGGCGGTCGGATCGGCGCGGCGACCGCCAAAGGCCGTGACCTCGCCGGAGCCCTCTGCGCCGAACAGGTTGCCCTCCAACACCCAGCCTTCGGGCGTCTGCTGAAAATCACCCTCGGTTCCGACCGCGAAGTTCTGCTCGACCGGGAAAAGCGATTTCCACCAGCCCGAGGCGGTGATCGCGTCCCGGTCTCGGAAGCTGGACACCAAAAGCCCTACCGTCGGGATCAACCAAAGGACCACAAGAAAGATCACCGAGAGGTTCGTGACCAGCGAAAGCGAGCTTTTGGCGCCCGCGATGCCGTCGTCGTCAGCAGCGGCCATGTCAGCGCACCTCCTTGCGGGCTTGCACGATGTTCCAGATCATGACCGGCAGGACGATGATCATGATGACGAAGGCCACCGCCGTGGCGCGGCCATCGTCGCGGAACATGTATTCCATCATATAGCTAGGCAGAATCTGGGTGCCGAAATTGCCGCCCGTCATCGTGTAGACGATGTCGAAGACCTTCAGGACCAGGATCGTGATCGTGGTCCAGACCACGACGATGGTGCCCATGATCTGCGGCACCTTGATCTTGAAGAAGATCTGAACCGGCGAGGCACCGTCGATAATGGCGGCCTCCACGGTCTCCTCGGGGATGCCGCGCAGCGCGGCCGACAGGATCACCATGGCAAAGCCGGTTTGGATCCAGATCAGGATGACCATCAGGAAGAAGTTGTTCCAGAACCCCACTTGAAGGGGGTCTAAGGAATCCAAGCCCACAGTCGCACGGACCGCATTGATGATCCCGATATCGGGGTCATTGGCATAGACGAACTTCCAAATCAGCGAGGCGCCCACGAAGCTGATCGCCATAGGCATAAAGATCAGCGATTTGGCGATGTTGCCCCATTTCAACCGGTCGGTCAGTTGCGCGACCAGCAATCCAATAAATGTGGCCGCCGCCGGGACCACCAACACCCAAAGGAAGTTGTTGAAGAGTGCGGTGCGGAACTCTCCATCACCAAACAGGAGGGCGTAATTGCCCAGTCCCACGAAATCGGTTCCGGCCCGGTTGAACATCGACCGCCAGAAGCTTCCGAAGACCGGATAGACGAGGTACAGGCCCAAGGCCGCCAAAGCGGGCAACAAAAACAACCAGGGTCGAACGGCATTGGCGCGATTGATGTTTCGCCCGGCTTCCGGCCCCTTTGCCGGGAAGATGTAGCGATCCAAAACGTAGTTCGAGGCCCAGAAGTATCCGATGCATCCCCCCACACCGATGATCACGGTCAGGATGCCCTGCAATAGCGGCGACATGCCCGGTCCTCCCTGTCGCTATATTATCTATCGACGCTAACCGGGTCTCCCCGCCCTGTCACCGCCGGATTGGACCCGCCCCTGGTGGGCGGGTCCCAAGGCATTGCCCTAGTTCAGCGCGTTCCAACGCTCCTGAATGCCGGCGGCCACGTCTTCAGCCGAAGCACCGGTCACGTAGTCGACCATTCCGGTCCAAAACGCACCGGCGCCAATCTCGCCCGGCATCAGGTCGGACGCGTCAAACCGGAACGTGGTCGCGCCCAGCAAAACATCGCCGAGGGCCTTGTTCGTTTCGGTCGCATAGAGGTCCGTGTTCACGCCGGTATGGGGCGTCAGGAAGCCCGACAGGGACATCCAAGCTTCGTGGGCGATGGGCGTCTGAAGGAACTCGATGAACGCGTGGCTCGCCTCGCTGTCATTCGTGATCGACCACATCGTTCCTGCGCCCAGCACCGGCTGTCCAAGGTCCTTCTCGGCATAAGCCGGGAAGTAGAAGAAGTCGGATTCGCTGTCTTCCGGGAAGAAGGTCGGGATGAACGAGGCCTGCCGGTGCATATAGCAGGCGGGCGGGATCGCGAAGAGGCCGGTCGGGCTGTCGCGGAAGTCGGTCGAGGCAACGGCCTGGGGCCCGCCGTCCACGAAGTCGTCGGCCTTCGCGAAGTAGCCAAACTCCTCAATCGCGGCGACGACTTCGGGTGAATCGAACGGCATCTCATTTGCAACCCAGGCGTCATAGACCTCGGGCGGCTGCGTCCGCAGCATCATGTCCTCGACCCAATCAGTCGCCGGCCAGCCCGTCGCAGCGCCAGAGCCCAGGCCAATACACCAAGGTGTCTCGCCATCCGCGACAATCTGATCGGTGAGCGCCTTCAGCTCTTCCATCGTCTCCGGAATGTCGTAGCCACTCTCGTCGAAAGACGCCGGGTTGTACCAGACGAGGCTTTTGACATCGACTTTATAAAAGAAGCCGAACAGCTCCTCTGTTCCGCTCTCGTTCGCGAACGTCGCCAAATCGACCCAGGACTGGCCCGCAGCGTAATTCTCGCTCAGCCAGTCAGCGGTATCGGGCGACAAGGCCGTCAACAGACCTTGGCTCGCCATGTCTGCTGCAAGCCCCGGCTGCGGGAAAACGGCGATGTTCGGGGCGGACCCGGCGCGGGCCGAAATCACAATGTCCTGCTCGAAGCTGTCGGAACCCGAATAGTTCACCGTCGCGCCGGTCGCCTGCTCGAACAGGGCGACGACTTGCGTCACATTCTCTGCGTCCGGCCCAGTCCAAGGTCCGGTGATCGTCACGGTCTCGCCGGAGAAGTCATTGGCCGCCGCAAATGCCTCGTAGCTCTCCCAATTGAAATCGCCCTCGCCCACTGTCAGGCTCGAATGCCCGTCAGCAAAGGCGGCACTGGACAAAAGCACCGCCATTGCGGTGCCGGTCATTAGTTTCGTCATGTTTCCTCCCTGCGGCCTTGGCCGCGTCGTTCCGCCGGTTTCCCGGCTGTTTCCCCACCGGTTTGACGGAGCCAAACCGCTTTGACACGTTCACTTGTCCAGCGTCGTCCCCGAAAGTCAACGGGGAGACGGCGTGGGATCGATACTTGCGGCTCCGCCGCCTTTCGGCAATCCTCAAATCGGTTTAAAATCCGAGGGCAACATAGGCCGTGAATCTGCGAGAATTTTCTGAGCTATTGGGCTTGTCGCCGACCACGGTGAGCCGTGCCCTCGGCGGCTATCCGGAGGTGCGCGAAGAGACCCGGAAGCGTGTCCGAGAGGCCGCCGCTCTCCATGGCTATCGACCAAATCGACGGGCTGCCGCCTTGGCAACCGGCCGCGCCATGGCCATCGGTCATGTGATTCCCTCCTCCCTGAACCACGAGATGGTCAATCCCGTCTTCGCCGATTTCATCGCGGGGGCGGGCGAGATCTACGCCCGCGCGGGATACGACATGCTGATCTCAGTCGTATCCGACGGCGACGAAGAAGGCGCCTATCGCAAAATGGCCGAAGCGGGCAGCGTGGACGGCACGATCGTGCATGGCCCGCGCCAGGAAGACAAAAGGATCGAACTCCTGCGCGAGACGGGAATACCCTTCGTGGTTCACGGACGCACCGGCGAAGGCGATGCCGAATACAGCTTTGTGGATGTCGACAATCGCCGAGCTTTCAAGAAGCTGACCGATCACCTTCTGGATTTGGGCCACCGGCGGATCGCTCTTGCAAACGGGCTGCTACATCTCGATTTCGCGCGGCGCCGTCAGGAAGGGTGGGCCGAGGCGCTCCGCAAGCGCGGGATCGACCCCGATCCCGCCCTGGCCTCTTCTGATGAAATGACGGAACAGGCCGGTTATCTGGCCATGCGGAATGCCCTCGCGCTTCCCAATCCGCCCACGGCGATGATTGCGTGCTCCTACATCATGGGCCTCGGCGTGCAGCGCGCGCTCCACGAGGCGGGCCTCACACCGGGAAAGGAGGTATCAGTGGCCCTGCACGACGACATGCTAAGCTACCTTTCCAACGGGGCCACCACGCCCACATTCACGGCCAGCCGCTCCTCCGTTCGTGCCGCCGGCATACGCTGCGCCGAAATTCTGCTGCAGAGTATCGCCAATCCCAACGGGCCGATCGTTCAGGAAGTCTGGCAGAGCGAGTTGGTTCTGAGCACCACCACGGGACCGGTCGTAGAGCGGCCCTGACGGTCGGGTCGGATACCAGACCACGACGGAAGCGTAAGGAAGACCCATCATGGACCAAAGCCCCGGCCCCACCGACTTTACCGTCGGGCGTTCCGACTTTCCCGAAGGATTTCTCTTTGCTACGGCGACCTCCGCCTACCAGATCGAAGGTCACAACTTCGGTGGCGCCGGGCGGACGCATTGGGACACCTTCGCGGAAATTCCCGGCAAAGTCGCGCGCGGCGAGAACGGGGCCGTGGCCTGCGACCATTACCACCGCTGGGCGGAGGATCTGGACCTCGTGGCCGCCTGCGGCCTGGACGCCTATCGCTTCTCGACATCCTGGGCCCGCGTGATGCCCGATGGCGTCAACGTGAACCCCGACGGCCTGGACTTCTATGACCGGTTGGTGGACGGCATGCTCACCCGCGGGATCAAGCCGATGGCCACGCTCTACCATTGGGAGCTGCCCGACGCCCTCTCACAACGCGGCGGATGGACCAGCCGAGAGACCCCGGAACGCTTCGCGGATTTTGCAGCCATAATGGCCGATCGAGTGGGCGACCGGCTCTTTTCGATTGCGCCGGTGAATGAGCCTTGGTGCGTGGCTTGGCTTAGCCATTATCACGGCGAGCATGCCCCCGGCCTGTCTTCACTCAGGGACGGCACCCGGGCCATGCATCATGTGGGCCTGGGGCATGGCCTCGCGGTGCAGGCGCTCCGCGCGTGTGGCGTCCAAAACGTAGGCGCGGTCTGCAACATGGAATATGCAATTCCCGCCAGCGATAACGCCGCAGATAAGAAGGCCGCCCAACTCTATGACGGCATCTACAATCGCTGGTTCGCCAGCGGGATGCTCCGCGGTGCGTATCCAGAAGACGTGCTGGAAGGCTTCGCGCCGCACATGCCCGACGACTGGCAAAATGACATGAAGATCATCTCTGAACCCATTGATTGGTTTGGCGTGAACTACTACACATGCCGCCGCCTCAGCGGCGCGGCCGGCCGTTGGCCCTATTCTGACGAAGTTGATGGTCCGCTGCCGAAGACGGATATGGGCTGGGAAATCCATCCAGAAGGGTTCGAATGGCTGCTCAAGCGCACAGTGGCTGACTATTCCGGTGATCTACCGCTTTTCGTGACCGAGAATGGAATGGCCAATCCAGATCTACCGGACCAACCGGACACGGCGCGGATCGCGTATCTCGAAAGCCATCTGAAGGTCGCCTTGCGCGTGATCGACGCTGGTCTACCGCTCAAGGGATACACAATCTGGTCCTTGCTCGACAATTACGAATGGGCGCTCGGCTACGCCAAACGCTTCGGCCTCGTCCACGTCGATTTCGAAACGCTGCACCGCACGCCCAAAGCAAGCTACCACGCGCTTGCCCGCGCCATTTCCGCCGGGTAAGTCGCCGCCATGGCAGAGCCCCTCTTCCTCGTCGCCGATGTGGGCGGCACGAATACGCGCGTGGCTATGGCGGAGGGGCGGCGCGTGCTGCCCGACACGATCCGCCGCTACCGCAATCGAGACTTCGCGAACCTTGCCCCGGTTCTGCGGCAGTATCGTGTCGATCAGCAGGGGCCGGACCCGCAAGGTGCCTGTGTCGCCGTCGCGGGCCCGGTGGCGGAAGGTCGGGCTGAGCTGACGAACCTGGATTGGTCTATTGACATCGCCCGCCTGACCGCAGCCACCGGCGCAATGCATGGCGCGATCCTAAATGACCTGCAGGCGCAGGGTCATGCCTTGGGGCACCTGCCCGATGGCGCGATTGAAACCGTCATCGACTGCCAAGATCGACGCGACGCCACCCGTCTCGTGATCGGGGTGGGCACAGGGTTCAACGCGGCGCCCGTCCATCTGACACCTACTGGACGTTTCGTGCCGCCCTGCGAGGCCGGTCATGCCAATCTGCCGATCCGCACCGATGCCGAGTTGCGGCTTTGCGCCTTTGTGTCCACCGCCCACGGTTTTCCGGCGGTGGAGGACGTGCTCTCAGGACGCGGCCTCGAACAGGTCTATCGCTGGCTGGCCTCCGAAGCCGGATCCGATGAGGAGTACCTCGCTGCGGAGATCATGGACCGCGTTCCAACAGACAAGCGGGCCGAGGCCGCCGTGCGCCAATTCATCCGCATCCTAGGCACAGTCGCCGGTAATCTTTCCTTGATCCATCTGCCATTTGGCGGCGTTTACCTGGTCGGAGGGGTTGCCCGTGCGATGGGTCCCTATCTCGCAGCAATGGATTTCGCCGACGCGTTCCGGGACAAAGGCCGCTTCGCGGGCTTCATGTCCAACTTCTCGGTCAGCCTCGTATGCGATGACTTTGCCGCCTTGACCGGATGCGCCGCCCATCTCCGTGAACGGGAAAACTGAGCGAGAATCCGGTGCCGCCGGTAACCCTTTCTTATCACTCAGGACGCTAAGGACGGCCTGAGATAAGAGGCTGGTAGGCGGATACATCATGCAGGAGTTGCGGAAGCTGGAGGATGCGGATGGGCGGCTTCGTCTGCCGCCCCGACTGGACATGCAACGGGCCCCAGCGCTCCGCGACTGGTTCCTGGCACGGGAAGACGACACCGTGCTCGACGCAAGTGATGTAGAAGTCCTAACGACGCCCGCGCTCCAAGTTCTCATGGCCGCTCGGGATCACCTCCAATCCCACGGCCATGGCCTCACTTTGCAGAATCCTTCCGACGCTCTTTGCGGGTGTTTGCAGATGCTTGGCGTGCCGCTCCAACGCCTCGTCACAAGCGGAGACACGGCATGAGGATACTCGCGATCGACGACAGTCGCACCATCCGCGACATGGTCCGGCTGACCCTGGATCGTGAGGGTTTCGAGACGGTCTTGGCGGAAGACGGAGTCCATGGCTTGGAAGTCCTCACCTCGATGGAGGAGCAGCCCGACGCCATACTCACGGATGTGAATATGCCTCGTCTCGATGGCTTCGGCTTCATCGACGCCGTGCGGCAGCGAGATGAGTACTCAGCGGTTCCCATCCTGGTTCTGACCACGGAGAGCGCGCGGGAGCTGAAGCAGCGTGCCCGCGAAGCCGGGGCCACCGGCTGGATCGTCAAGCCCTTCGACCCGGCCCGTCTGGTCGGCGCCCTCCGGACGGTGACGGGCCTGAAATGACCGACCCGATGGACGCCATCCGCGCCACGTTCTTTGAGGAATGCGGCGAGCTGCTGGAGCAGTTAGAGGCGGGCTTGCTCGATATCGAGGCCGGGCGTCAGGATGACGATACGGTCAACGCGGTCTTCAGGGCGGTACATTCGATCAAAGGGGGCGCCGCGGCCTTCGACCTCGGCCCCTTGGTCACCTTTGCCCATGAATTTGAAACCTCGCTCGACCGACTGCGGACCGGTGTCCTGACGCCGGACCGCCAGGCCGTCGCCTTGCTGTTGAAGGCCAGCGACCATCTGGCCGATCTCGTCCGTGTCGCGGCAAATGGTGGCGGTGCGGCGACCGAGCATCCCCCGGACCTGAGTGGGTTGATGCAAAGCGGTCCCCCTGGATCGGCGACCGAGATACCGGACGATCCCTTCGATTTCGCGCCGATTAAGGTCGATCTCGACCTGCCAGGGGAAAGCGACGACACGACGGACTTCGTCGAACGCGGGACAAGCTGGTCCATCGGCTTTGAAAGCGATCCAAGCCTTCTGTCCAGTGGAAACGAGCCGCTATTCCTCTTCCGGGCATTGCAATTGTTCGGCCGCCTCACGGTCACTTCGGACGCACGTGCCCTTCCACCGCTGCAGGAAATGGACGCGCGCGTCGCCTACCTCCATTGGTCGATCAACCTTGATGCCAGCGCCAACGATCTGACCGATATCGAGGTGCGCAGCGTCTTCGAGTTCGCGGAGGATTTGTGCACGCTCACGATCCTTCCGCCCGAAGATACCCTCGGGCAAGAGGACGACGATGACGCCGAGTTCGGTTTGTTCGAGCCTTTGCGCGTACCGGACAGGGATGCAGAAAACGCGGAAGCTCCGGAGGAACCGGCTTCGATCGCCGTGCCTCAGGCCCCGCCATCGGCATCCGGACCGGACGATCTCGCGCCGCAACTGACGGTAGCACGTTCGCCATCGCTCGCCACGTCGATCCGCGTGGATCTCGATCGCGTGGATCGTTTGGTAAATCTCGTCGGCGAACTCGTGATCAGCCAGTCGATGCTGGCGCAGAGCGTTATGCGCGCTGGGCTTGAGCAACATTCCGAGGCTTCGGCCGGACTGGACGAGTTGCAACAGTTGACACGGGATATCCAGGACAGCGTGATGTCGATCCGCGCCCAACCCGTCCGCTCGCTCTTCCAGAGAATGACCCGGATCGTGCGCGAGGGCGCTCAGGCGACTGGCAAAACCGTTCGGCTCGAGACGGAAGGTGAAGGGACCGAGATCGACAAAACCGTCGTTGAGCGTCTGTCAGACCCCCTGACCCACATGATCCGAAATGCGATCGATCACGGCCTGGAAAGCCCCGCCGAAAGGGTCGCTGCGGGCAAGCCCGAAGCGGGAGTGGTACGGCTCTCGGCACGGCAGCAATCCGACCGCGTCATTATTGAGATCTCCGATGACGGGCGCGGCATTGATCGGCCCGCTGTTCTCCGCCGCGCACAAGAACGCGGGTTGATCCCCGATGACGCAAGCCCCAACGATCTGCCCGTCGAGCGCATCATCTTCATGCCCGGCTTCTCCACAAGCACCGCGGTCTCAAGCATGTCAGGTCGTGGAGTGGGCATGGACGTGGTCCAACGCGCAATCCGGGATCTGAACGGAACTGTATCGCTAACATCGACCGATGGCGAAGGCTGCACGATTTCAGTAAGTCTTCCACTCACGCTCGCGATCCTAGATGGCATGATCGTTCGCAGCGCGCAGCAGCGCATGGTGATCCCCCTTTCTGCCATCGTGGAAACCCAGACGGTGGAGGCAGCGCGGATCGAGCCACTGCGCGGCAACCGGGAAATCGTTCGTCTTCACGAAACCTTCGTGCCGCTCGTGGACCTTGCCAAAGGCATGGGTTTCCTACCGGGCGTAGCCCCAGGCCAGCCGGAAAGGGCAGACGACGAGGCCGACCGCGCGCTGCTTTTCGTGAAAACGGAGGACGGTGGGCCATACGCGCTGCAGGTGGACGCCATCGAGGCGCAGCGGCAAGTCGTGATCAAGGGGCTTGGCGACAGCTTCGGTCGCGTTCCGTGCGTTTCAGCCGCGACCATTCTTGGAGACGGGCAAGTGGCCTTGATCGTTGATCCCACCGGCCTCGCCCATATGGCCGGCATTAAGCGTGACGGCGCGGCCGTTTCATCGAAGGAGGTGGCCCTGCAATGACCGATATCGCTGCCATTGGCGACCCGGCGGAGGCGCCCGGACCACCGCCCAAATCCGAAAGCGCACGGACCAGCGTCGCCGGTCCGCTCCCGCGTTCTGAGGGCGCGCAGGAAACCGAACTGCTGACCTTCCGATGCGGCGACCGCGGCTATGCCGTCGACATCATGTCGGTACGCGAAATCCGATCCTGGAGCGAGCCGACCCCCCTCCCCCACGCGCCAACCTACATGCGTGGCATGGTCAATCTTCGCGGCTCTGTCCTTCCGGTGATGGACCTGGCGCAACGTCTTGGATCGCCGCCCACCGCGGACAACCCGCGCAACGTGATCATCGTGATCCAAGCCGATGGGCGTGTGCACGGCCTCCTGGTGAGTGCCGTGTCCGACATCGTCCATCCAGCTGCAGACCAGCTTCAAGATGTCCCGCAGATCGGCGATGACGAAAGCACTGCCATGGCCGAAAGACTATTCGTTGTGGATGACGTGATGATCCAAGTCCTTTCAATCAGTTCGATCCTACCGCCCCTGCAGATGACGACGGGCGGACCGGTGGCGTGATCGAACTGAAGGCGGACCAACTCAGCCGGATTGCAGAGATCGCACGGGGCGAGGCGGGGCTGCATCTTCCCGCGACAAAGGCGGTCTTCGTCGCGTCCAGGCTGCAACGTCGGCTCCGTGCCACCGGCGTCCGCGACTTCGATACCTACCTTACGTTGGCCAGCGCGCATGGCCCCGCCGGAGCAAAAGAGCGGATGCATATGGTTTCGGCACTCACGACCAATGTCACTGCGCTATACCGCGAGGCCCACCACTTCCATCTTCTCTCGGACTGGCTAGCGCGCGTTGCACAACGTGGCAGACCCGGCAAACTGTTCCTCTGGTCGGCCGGATGTGCCAGCGGAGAAGAGCCCCTCTGCATGGCGGCCACCTGTCGGCGGGTGCTCGGTCTGCATTGGCGCAAGAGAGCGCGAATTCTCGCCACCGATATCGATCCCGAAACCCTTGCCACGGCCCGCGAACGAACGCAGGAAGACCAAGCCTTTACCAGACGATTGGCGGCCGCCCCTGAAGCCGAGGCGGAAGCATCCCTTATCGCCGATGACCAGTTGATCCGAAACCTGCAGGCGGGAATTACCTATCGACAACACAACCTTTTAGCGGAGCAGCCGACGGAAGCCCCTTTTGACGTGATCTTCTGCCGAAATGTGACCATCTACTTCGATCGCGACAGCCAACGCGAGGCTCACGGTAATCTCGTTCGGGCGCTCAACCCCGGCGGCCTGCTCGCGCTCGGTCATTCGGAACGTCTCATCGCAGAAGGAACCGGCCTGACCCTGGCGGGGTCAACCGCCTATCATCTTGTCCAACAGACCGAGAACTCACCCTGATGGCGCTTAGAAACTCACTTCGCGTCCTGGTGGTCGATGATATGTCCACGAGCCGCGGCCTTCTGCTACAGGCACTCGACGCGCTTGGCATCGAAAACGTAGAACATGCCGAGGATGGTAAGCGCGGCATGCTGCAGGCCAAAGCCAAGGTTCCGCATTTGATCATATCGGACCTCTACATGCCCGAGCTCAACGGTCTCCAACTGCTGCAGCATGTTCGACACGACCCGGCAACAAAGAAGGCCGGTTTCATCCTCGTGACCGGGCGAGGAGACGCGAATATCCTGCAAGCCGCAAAGAAACTCGGCATGAACAATTATCTTCCGAAACCTTTCACGCCTGCGGACCTGAAGACCTGTATCGAAGCGGTGGTCGGTCGGCTGTGACCCGGGGTGAAGCGTCGAAAGTCGCCCGGTCCGTTTCGGTGGAATGCGATGCCGCGGCAGCAAGTCTGGCGCTGCTCCAAAAGAGCCTTTCGACGTCAATCCCGAAGGAGGAGATAACCCGCGCCCTGAACATTCAGCTGCAATCGCTCGACAGCGTGCACCAGACGCTCTCCGATCTGGCGCGGGTTTTTGCCGTTTTGGCCGAGTCCAACCGCCCCCCCAGCGAGGAAATCCCCCTCAATGCCCTGAAGGCGGCACGCCAAAACCGTCTGCGTCGCCGCCTAAACGGCGAACCGGATGAAGAAAACCCCGGAAGCGTAGACCTGTTTTGACGGCCCAAGTCGGTTATCTTCGGCCAATCCGCCGACGCCTCAACAAGAAATGATCAATCGGCGAATGACGCCTCATGTCACATGACGAATGGCTGCAATCTGAACGCCGATCCGTGCGCAAGCATCACAATGGAATGACGGAACCGCGTGGGCCTTCGCAAACAACCCCACCCAGAAACTCTGCCATGGAGCGCGACGCGCGGCCGGTCTCGCCGCGATCCTGTATTTCGCAGACAAGACCCCGGTGCGCCCTTCGCGTGATGGACGACGCGTCGGTGATGATGCGGACGGCATGGCATACGCCCCAAGCTCCTGATCACAGGAATGCTCCGGTCGAACAAGCCGACCATTCGCGCCCCTCATCTACCCGCGAAAAAGCTGGCAGACGGAAATTGCGCCAAAAGGGGACCATCAACCACGACGGCCCTGCGGTAATCGAGACGTTCGTATCGCTGGCCGATCAGGCCACCAACTCTTCCGCTTGCTGGCGGTGCCACATCGCTGCGTAGCGTCCGTCCCGCCGAAGCAACTCCTCGTGGGTGCCGGCCTCCGACACACGCCCGCCCTCCAGCACGACAATGCGGTCGGCATCGACCACCGTCGACAGTCGATGCGCGATGGTGATGACGGTTCGACCGCGGGACATGGCCTGCAGTTCGGCTTGGATGTCCCGTTCCGTCTCCGTGTCGAGGGCAGAGGTAGCCTCGTCCAGAAGCAGAATCGGCGGGTCTTTCAGCAATGTCCGTGCGATCCCGACGCGCTGCTTCTCGCCCCCGGACAGCTTCAGGCCCCGCTCTCCGACCGCCGTTTCATAACCGTCCGGAAGGGCGCGAATAAAGCCGTCGATCTTGGCGGCGCGCGCGGCTGCCTCGATCTCCGCAAAACTGGCCTCGGGCCGACCATAGGCGATGTTGTAGCGCAGCGTGTCGTTGAACAGCACGGTGTCCTGCGGCACGACACCGATCTTGGCGTGCAGACTTTCCTGCGTCACGCTGCGAAGGTCCTGCCCATCTATCAGCACGGCCCCCCCGCTCACATCATAGAACCGAAAGAGTAAACGACCGAGCGTCGATTTGCCGGAGCCCGACGGCCCTACCACGGCAACGGTTTGCCCAGCGCCCACCTCCAGATCGAAGCCCTGCAGGATCGGTCTTGCCACATCATAGCCGAAGGACACATCACGGAACGCGATGGTCCCGCCATCGACCCGGATCGGCTTAGCATCCGAAGCGTCCCGCACTTCGGCCGGTTGTTCGAGCAGACCGAACATCTCGCCCATATCTACCAGCGCCTGCCGGATTTCCCGATAGACGGTGCCGAGGAAGTTCAAAGGCATGGTGATCTGGATCATGTAGGCATTGACCATGACGAAGTCGCCCACGGTCAGCGCGCCGCCTTGCACGCCCAAGGCCGCAAGGACCATCACTCCCACCAAGCCGGCTGTGATCAGAAGAGACTGGCCGAAATTCAGGAATGCCAGCGAATATGACGTGCGCAGCGCAGCCTTCTCGTAGAGCTGCATCGCCCCGTCATAGCGCGCCGCCTCGCGCCGTTCCGCGCCGAAATACTTGACGGTCTCGAAGTTCAGCAGGCTGTCGATGGCCTTCTGATTGGCGTCGGTGTCCTGGTCGTTCATCTCCTTACGGATCTTCACGCGCCATTCGGTGACCTTGAACGTGAACGTCACGTAGAGGCCGATCGTCACGACCACGATTACCAGATACCAGACATCGAAGGCGAGGAAGAGAATGACCGAGATCATCGCCAGTTCCAGGACCAGCGGCCCGATGGAAAAAAGGAGGAAGCGCAGCAGGAATTCCACGCCCTTGACGCCGCGTTCGATGATCCGGCTGAGCCCGCCGGTCTTGCGCGTGATGTGATAGCGCAACGAGAGGCGATGGATGTGCGTGAAGGTCTCGGAAGCGAGTTGGCGCAGAGCCCGCTGGCCGACCGCCGCGAAGATCACGTCGCGCAATTGCTGGAAACCCACGTTCAGCGCACGGGCGCCGCCATAGGCCACCGTCAGCCCCACAGCACCGGCGCCGAGCGCCCAAGCGGGTGTGGGCGTCTCCGGCGCCAGACCATCCACGGCGGCCTTGTAGAGAAAGGGGGTCAGCACCGCGACGATCTTGGCAATGACCAACATGGCCAAGGCCGCAACCACGCGAACCTTTATCCAACGCTTCCCCGGCGGCCAGAGATAGGGTGTCACGCGGCGGATGATGGCCCAGCCGCCCGACGGCGCCTCGGTCGTGGTTCGGGTCGTGCGGCGCATCAGGCTCCCGGCGTTGTGCCGGACGACCTTATTGCTGTGCCTCGCTCTCTGCCAGCGCTGTCTCGGAAATGGCGGCCTCGGGCAAGGTGATGACCTGGCCGGGATAGATCAGGTCCGGGTCGCGGATGATGTCGCGGTTGGTTTCAAAAATCTGAACGTAGCTGAGCCCGTCGCCGAAATAGCCTTGGGAGATTGCCCAGAGGGTGAAGCCCGGCTGGACCGTGATCGCCGTCACGCCGGCCTCGCGGGCGGCGGCAGCTAGTTCCGGGGCGGTGCGCTCGAATGGGGTTTCGATGCGGCTCGCCACGCTGCCGTCATCACTCAGCGCATCGATGCGTAATGTGTAGACGCCCGTCTCGACATCCGGCAGCGGCGAGGCCCAGCTTCCCCCCTCGCTCACGCGCACGGTGCGCACGGCTCGATTGTCCAAGTATATGCGCAACTCGCTGTCGCCGACGGCGCGACCGGTCAACTGCACTTCTCCGGTCTCGTCATAGGCGATTGCGTCGATGCCCAGGGTCTCGGTCACCTCTGGCGGTTGGGCGGGATCGCTGAGGACCGTTACGCCCTCCGGTCCGGTGCGGAAGAGGCGCGGCGCGGCAGGCTCCGCTTGCGGCGCAGGGCGAGCGGCGGCCAGATCCACTTCTGCTTCTGCTGTGCTTTGGACCTCCGTGTCTTCTTCTGTTCGGGCGGTCTCAATGACGGCCTCCGGCGCAGCGCCGTTGTCGTCGGATGTGATCGTTGGCGCCGTCGTTGGCACGGCCGCAACGGCAGGCGCGTCAAGCGGCGGATCAACCGCGGGCGGCGCGCCCGGTGCCGAGGGGACGGGTCGGTCGAGCGGCGGTGTCTCCGCGTCAGCCTCCTCGGACAGTGTAGCCAAATCAGTCGCCTTCGGGTCCGTCGCAACGGGCGCGGGCACCACGCCCAGATCGGCCGTCTTCTCGGCGGGCGGCGCCACGATGATACTGTCGCTCGCTTGGCGGATCGTGCCGTCTGCGCTTGCTGTCTCCAGCGTCAGAAGTCCCGGCTTTTCACCAGTCTCTAGGTCGAAGAACGAAACGAAGTTGCCGTCAGCATCCGCTTCGGCAGTCGCTACTTCTGCCCCATCGAGCCGCAAGGTTACCTGTTCGCCCACAGGGCCAGAACCGGCCACCAAGGCGCCGCCGTCGGGATCCACACGGACGACGTCGATGCGCGGTAGATCGGAAACCGGTGCCTCGTCGGTAAGCGCATCAGCCAGATTTTCCACAACGGCTTCCGCTGCGTCGACCTGGGTCACTGTCTCATCCTGAAGGCCACCGGTCGTCTTGTCGGCAGCCACATCCTCGGGCGCGGGTAACGCGGTCCGTTGGAGGTACATACCGCCGCCAACACCAGCCGCTGCGAAGATCAGCATCGCAATCGCGACCCAGATGGCCTGCCCTTTGTTCCCCATGTGACGTTCCTTCACAGCCCAAGCGCACGGTAAGAAAACCGTAACAGTGGCGCGAAAGTTGGTCAAAAAATGAGCGGCGGTTTGATTAAGAACCGCCGCAAATTGTGATCTTCGGAGAGAAACGCTTCAGGCCGCCTGGGCTACCGCGTCACTGACGATCTTCTCGATCTCGGGCAGCGGATGGTTGGTAAGGGTCTTGTCGATCTCCGCCACGACCTTGTCGGACACCTCCTGGTGCATCTCATCGCGTAGGACACCAAGAACCTGCGGAGAGGCCACCAAGACGAGGCGGGTAAACCGTCCCGCATGAGCCATCTTATAGAGCCGATCCGAAAGATCGGCCGCAAACCGTTCTTTCTGCAGTTCGTGGAAGTCGGTATCCTCGTACTTCGACTTTTGACCGGGTCCGGCATCTTGGTTGCGGCCGGCCCGGTTCGCCTTCTGCTCCCGATTTGGCGGGTTCTCCTCTTCATCCTTCCGGACGATCTCAAGATGCGGATCCGCGCCATCGGTGCGGTTGACCATGAACAGAGCCTTCTCACTATCGGTGACCACGACCATGGTGCCTTCAGTCAAGGCTGTCATCGCTTGGGCCCTCCCGCGTCGTTGACGTCGCGCTCCGTCTCGTCGTGGGCTTTAGTCACGCGGGTCACGCCGCGAGCCCCCTGTGTCGTGGCGCGTAGCAACGCATCTTTCGTGCCCACATCGCGGGCGATATCTCCGCCGGAACGGCCCTGATGGTCCGGCGTCTCGGGCATGTCTCCGATGAAGCGATCCGTGTCGCGCGTTCCGTCTTGGGAGCGATGTCGCTCAGCCATGTTATCCTCCGTTTGCAGGTCGGGAGGGTAACGATTGGTGGCAAAGGCGGTTCCGGACACGAAAACAGGGCCCGTGCTCCAGGCCCTGTTCACGATGAAAAATTCATCTATTAGAAAGATTTAGAAGGCACCCCTCACATCCGGGAGGCGACATTTTCCCAATTGACCAGCTTGTCGAGGAAGTTCGACAGATAGGCAGGACGCTTGTTGCGGAAATCGATGTAGTAGGAATGCTCCCACACGTCGCAGCCCAGAAGCGCGGTCTGGCCGAAGCAGACGGGATTCACGCCGTTCTCGGTCTTGGTGACCTTGAGGCTGCCGTCCGTATCCTTGACCAGCCAAGCCCAGCCCGACCCGAACTGCCCGGCGCCAGCTGCCGAGAACTCTTCCTTGAACTTGTCCACGGAGCCGAAGCTTTCGGTCAGCGCGCTTTCCAGCTCTCCGGGCATCTTGCTCTCGCCCGGCCCCATCATCTCCCAGAACTGGTTGTGGTTCCAAAGCTGGCTGATGTTGTTGAAGATGCCGTTCTGGGCCACGGCATTGGCATCGTAGGTGCCCTTGATGATCTCTTCCAGGGACTTGCCGTCCCATTCGGTGCCCGAGATCAGCTTGTTGCCGTTATCCACATAAGCCTTGTGGTGCAGGTCGTGGTGGTATTCCAGCGTCTCACGCGACATGCCGTTCTCGGCCAGCGCGTCGTGGGCATAAGGCAGGTCGGGAAGATCGAAAGCCATGGGATCCCTCTTTCTAGATCAGTAGTTCACGCCTCTACTGAGGGCGGGGTTCCCCATCGTCAAGGTTTGGGCACTGCCGGACCCTTCGCCCAAGCGCGCGGGCGCGCTAATGTCCTGCGGCACGAACCAAGGAAAGCGCGCCGATGGTCCTGGAATTCACCGATGACGGCATCTACTGCCCTGCCGGCGGCTTTCATATCGATCCATGGCGACCGGTGGACAGGGCACTCGTCACCCATGGCCATGCCGACCATTCCTATCCAGGCCACCGTGCCTATCTGGCCACCGATTCCGCGCTGCCGGTGATCCGGCACCGGCTGGGCGACATCACTGCCGAGGGGATCGCCTATGGTGAGGTCCGCCGGATCGGCGAGGTGGACGTGACGTTCTTCCCTGCAGGCCACGTGCCGGGCTCAGCCCAGATCCGCATCGCGCATAAGGGCGAAGTCTGGGTCGTCTCAGGCGACTACAAGACCGAGGCCGACACTTTGTCTGAGCCGTGGGAGCCCGTGCGCTGCCACGCCTTCGTGACCGAGTGCACCTTCGGTCTGCCGGTCTTCGACTGGCGTCCGGATGCGGAACTGGCCGCCGAAATCAACGCTTGGTGGCGGGCGAACACGGCGGAGGGGCGGTTCTCCATGGTCGGCGCCTATGCTTTAGGTAAGGCGCAGCGGGTGATGACGATGGTGGATCCTTCCATCGGCCCGATCCTGACACACGGCGCAGTGGAAAACACCAACGAGGTTCTACGCGGTCAGGGCGTGTCCTTGCCCGACACAATCCGGGTGACGCCCGAGACCGACCTTAAGGCCCATGCGGGCGCGCTGGTGATCGCGCCGCCTTCGGCTTTGGCGGGGGGCTGGATCCGCAGGTTCGGCAATGCCTCCACCTCCGTCGCGTCCGGCTGGATGGCCCTGCGCGGCGTGCGGCGACGGCGGGCGGCGGATCGGGGCTTCGTTGTCTCGGACCATGCCGATTGGAAAGGCCTCAACATGGCCGTCAAGGAGACGGGCGCGACCTGCATCTTCGCGACCCACGGTTACACGAACGTCTTCCGCCGCTGGCTGGAGGGGCAGGGTTACGACGCGCGGATCGTCGAGACCGAGTACGAAGGCGAGGCTCTGGATGCGCCCGAACCGGAGGAGGCCGCGTGACCGCCCTCTCAACCCGTGACCGGTATAGGGCCTTTGCCGCGCGCTATCTGGACAAGCCGACCCTCGCCCTGCCCCTGCCGCCGTGGCTCATGCGAATGATCTTCGAGGCCCAATCGGGGATCAGCGGCCGCGCGCCCTCTCTGCCCGTCCGATGGGAGGTGATCGGCGGCGTGCGCTGCAGGATCGTGGCGCCGGACGGCCCGGTGGAACGACGTCTGCTTTGGCTGCATGGCGGTGGCTTCGTGATCGGCAGTCCGCGCACCCATCGCGCGCTCACCGACCGTTTGGCACAGGTGGCGTGCGCCGAGGTGATCGCCCCCGATTATCGCCTGGCACCGGAACATCCGTTTCCGGCGGCGGTGGAGGATTGCTGCGCCGTGGCCCGGGCGTTGGCACCAGGGTTTCACCTGGGCGGTGACAGCGCGGGCGGGACGCTGGCGCTGGCTGTCCTGCAGGAAATGCTATCGCGTGGGGCCTCTCCTGCGACGTTGCTTCTGATTTCGCCCCTGGCTTACTTCGATCCGCGCCGCCGCCCCGCCGCAGCGTATGATGAGATGCTGCTGCCGGACGCGTTTTTGCGCCGCTGTGGCGCCGCCTATGGCACCGGCGCAGATCCGGACGATCCACGGCTGTCGCCCATCAAGGGGGACTATGCTGGTTGTCCACCGGTCCATATCGAACTGTCCAAGGGGGAGGTTCTGGAGGCTGACGGGCTGGCCCTGGCCGACCTGTTGCGCGCCCAGGGGACGGCGGTCGACGTGGTACAGCAGCCCGGCATGCCCCACGTATACCATCTATCGGCGGGCTTCGCACCGGCGGCCGATGCTGGGGTCGCACGGCTGGCCGCGGCCATGGGCGCATGAAACGTTTCGCCCGCCTCTTCACGGCGTTGGACCAGACGACCAAGACCTCCCGCAAGACCGCCGCCTTGGCCGGATATTTCCGCGAAGCCGACGAGGCCGATCGGCTTTGGACCATGGCACTGTTGTCCGGGCGGCGGCCCAAGCGCACGGTGACGGCCACACGCCTGGCGGAATGGGCGGCCGAGGTGGCGGGCCTGCCGGATTGGCTGTTCCGATCGAGCTATGACGTGGTGGGCGACCTGGCCGAAACGATCCACCTGGTCCTGCCGGACCCCACGGCCGAGAGCGACCGCAGCCTGGCGGATTGGATCGGCGACATCCGCGCGTTGAGCAATGAGGAAGAGCCCGCCAAGAAGGCTGCCATCCTGGCCGCCTGGGATCGGCTGGCCGGGGCCGAACGCTTCGTCTTTAACAAGCTGATCACTGGGGGTTTTCGGGTGGGTGTCAGCCAGAAGCTGATGACCCGTGCGCTGTCGCAGGCCACCGATATCGAGGAAGCGGAACTGGCCCACCGGTTGATGGGCGACTGGTCGCCGGAGACCGTCACCTACGACACCCTCATCACCGCGCCCGACCCCGAGGCAGATCTGAGCCGCCCCTACCCGTTCTGCCTGGCCTATGGCGTGGAGGACGGGCCGGAGGCTTTGGGTCCGCCCGAGGATTGGCTGGCCGAATGGAAGTGGGATGGCATCCGGGGCCAGCTGATCCGACGCGGCGGCCAGCACCATCTCTGGAGCCGGGGGGAGGAGTTGATGACCCATCGCTTTCCCGAGCTCGCCCGATCCCGCGACTTCCTGCCCGACGGCGTGGTGATCGACGGCGAGGTGTTGGCCTGGGATGGCGAGAAGCCCATGTCTTTCGCCGCCCTGCAGAAGCGGATCGGACGCAAGACCGTGCCCAAGAAGCTGCTGAGCGAGGCACCCGCGATCCTCTATGCCTATGACCTGCTCGAAGATGCGGGCGCGGACATCCGCGCCCTGCCCTTCGCCGAGCGCCGCGCGCGGCTTGAGGCTTTGTTGGTTGACCTGCCGGAAGACGCGCCGCTGCGCCTGTCACCGCTGGCGCCATTCGAGACCTGGGACGACCTCGCCGCGATCCGCGCGGCGGCCCGGGATGCACAAGCCGAGGGGATGATGCTCAAGCGCAAGGCGTCGCCCTACCATGTGGGCCGTAAGAAGGGCGATTGGTGGAAATGGAAACTGGACCCGCTGACCGTGGATGCGGTGATGATCTATGCCCAGGCGGGCCACGGGCGACGCGCAAACCTCTATACCGATTTCACCTTCGCCGTCTGGAAAGGGAACGAACTGGTCCCCTTCACCAAGGCGTATTCCGGTCTAACCGATGCGGAGTTCCGCAAGATCACCGCCTGGGTCCGCAAGAATACCCTGGAACGCTTCGGCCCCGTACGCCGCGTGCCACCCGAACAGGTCTTCGAAATCGGCTTCGAGGGGATCCAAGAAAGCCCGCGCCATAAATCTGGTATTGCTTTGCGTTTCCCACGGATGCTGCGCTGGCGCGACGATAAGGCGGTGCAGGACATCGACACCCACGATTACCTGCTGGAGATGCTGCGGCTTTACGGCTAGCCCCAGATCGCCTTCCGCAGCATGTTGAGCGCGACGAGGAACAGGAAGAACGCGAACACCCGCTTGAGCGGTCCGGGATCCATCTTATGCGCGAGCCTGGCGCCCAACGGCGCGGTCAGGACGGTCATCGCGACGATCACGACGAAGGCCGGTCCGTTTACCAACCCCAGCGTCAGCGGCGGCCGCGCGGCCTCGGTGGGCAGGATCAGGAAGAGGATCACCGCCGGCACCGCGATCAGCATCCCGAAACCCGCTGCCGTGGCGACGGCCCGGTGGATCGCCACGTTGTGGAGCGTCATCAGCGGCACGCCGAAACTGCCTCCGCCAATCCCCATCAGGACCGAAGCGAAGCCGACGGCAGGGCTATAGGCTAAGACGCGCGGACCCTGCGGCATCCGGTCGGCCAGGCGCCAATGTGGCTTGGAGAACGCCATGTAGAGGGCGACGATCAGGGCCAGAACGGCGAAGATCGCCGTCAGTGTCTCGGAGCGGAGCTGCGTCGCGGTCACGCTGCCTAAAAGCGCACCTATTGCGATGCCCGGCCCCCAACGGCGCAGGATGTCCCAATCGATAGCCCCCTTGGCACCATGGGCCTTCACCGAGCGCCAGGAGGTCACGACGATGGTCGCCAGCGACGTGGCCACGCAGACCTGCATGACCTGCGGTCCGTCATAGCCCAGCACCTGGAACACGTAGTAGAATGCCGGCACCAGCACGATCCCACCGCCAACGCCCAGAAGCCCGGCCAGCACACCGGCCAGGGCTCCGACGGCCAAGAGGAAGGCCACCAGGGGCAAAAGGGTCATGAAGTCCGGCATGGGCGTTTGGTGGCCTTCAGGCAGCGGCGTCCGTGACGTGATCCAATGCCCGATGCAGAACTTCAAGCCCAGCTCCTGGGCGCCGGGCCTCCTCCGACAGGGTGCGACGCCAGTGCCGCGCACCCGGCTGCCCGTGGAAGAGGCCCAGCATATGGCGGGTGACGTCCTGCAGGCGGCCGCCATTGGCCAGATGCGCCTGCAGGTAAGGAACCATGGCTAATGCCGCCGAGACCCGGTCGGGATGCCGGTCAGGAACACCGAAAATTCGGCTATCGGCGGCAAGCAGCAAGGCCCCGGGGTCATGGTAAGCAGCCCGACCCACCATCACGCCATCCATGAATTCGAGGTGTTCAGTGACCATGTCCAGACCGGCGATACCGCCGTTGATCGACAAGTGCAGCTCTGGAAACTGCCTTTTCATCTCGTGGACCAGCGGATAGTCCAGCGGCGGCACCTCCCGATTTTCCTTTGGCGAAAGGCCCTGGAGCCAGGCCTTACGCGCATGGATGGCAAGGCGCGTCACACCGGCTGCCTGCATCCGCGTCAGGAAGTCGGGCAGGACCTCCGCCGGCTCCTGCGCGTCCACGCCGATCCGGCACTTGACCGTCACCGGCACGTCCCCCGCCGCGTTCCGCATGGCAGTCACACACCGTTCCACGAGGTCCGGATCCTTCATCAACACCGCACCGAAACAGCCTGACTGGACCCGGTCGGACGGGCAGCCGACATTCAGGTTCACCTCGTCATAGCCCCGCTCGACGGCCATGGCCGTCGCCTCGGCCAGTTCAACTGGATCCGAGCCGCCAAGCTGCAGGGCCACCGGATGCTCCGCCGCGTCGAAGTCCAACAAGCGCAACGCACCACCGCGCACAAGCGCCGCCGACGTGACCATCTCAGTGTAAAGCAGCGTCCGCCGCGTCAGAACCCGGTGGAAAGCGCGGCAATGCCGATCAGTCCAGTCCATCATCGGGGCTACAGAAAGCATGGCGTGTTGATTTATATGCATTTTTCTTGCACTCTCAAATCGCCGACAGCCGCGGCCGCTATGCTGAAATATGTCCCGATATCACCGAACTGGCCGTTCGACTACGCCTCATTGGACATAAGACGCAAATGAAGGCCGCCGCCATCACCCAGCGCCACCCCACCGCCGGTGCCGTCCGGGTCCAAGCCGCTAAACGTGTTACCACCGGAGCGCGACACGTCACGCCGCGAAATGATGACGACCTTCGGGTTCGTCAAGCTGAACCCGATGTCGCTTGGGGGCTGGCACTGGACTCGTCATCTGTCTCGGCCTTCGGCCGTCTGTCGACCTCATCGACCTTCATCGGGCGTACATTTGCGAGGATGGGACATCATCGCCGCGTCGTGGGACAAGATCGCCAAGCGAACCGCCCTCAGGCGCGCTGCGGTCATGATCACATACGAGATGTCCGCGACGCCTTATCCGTGGGTCATCCTACAACGCCTGGCCGCCCAGGATCGGCGTGGAACCCGTAGCGGTCTTGCGAGCCCCCGAAACCGGAAGCGCGGATCCAGCGAAGGACTTCGAAACGATGTTCCCTGCCCGACGGGACACGGCCCGGGGCAACCCGGACCGCTGGGCCAAGGCCGATCGTTCGTTACACGAACGGACCTATGGGCAAGTCCCGCTTCCGCTCCCCGGTTGCCGCAAAGAGACCATTGGCAATCGCCGGAGCGACCGGCACGATCCCCGGCTCGCCCGCGCCGCTCGGCGGGGCATCCGCGAGCGTATGCGGTACGATATGGGTGACGACATTCATGGGGTAGTTCGTCGACCGCACAACATCGTAATCGTAGAAATTGCTCTGAACGACGGCGCCATCTTCGAAGGTGATCCCGGAATGCAAGGCCAGGGTCATTCCCATGACCGCCGCACCCTGGATCTGGCTTTCGATACGCTCTGGATTGGCCGCAAACCCGCAATCGATGGCGATGTGCATTTCTGGAACGCGGATCTCACCGTCAACGACCCGTACGCGGGCGGCACAGCCGACATAGGAGACGAAACTTCGATGCACGGCCAGGCCGATCCCTTCGTTTTCGGGCGTCGCCTGCCCGTCGCCGATCCCGTCGGCGGCCATGTCGAGCACGTTCAAGAGCCGTCCTGTGTCGATGTCGAACTTGCTATTCAAAGGCTCTCCATAGTTCCAGAAATCGCCCGCAATCCCCTCGACCGTTGGATCGAAGATCCGTGGCGTACCGATGAGCTGACGCCACGCTTGCCGTTGCGAGAGCCCCTTCTCGGCAGCAAACTCTCCCACGAAGGAGCCGATGGCCCAACCGCGCGGAATCGCAGACACGGCTCGGAACCAACCGATCCGAGTATGCGCAAGGGCTTGCCCGTTGGAACACTGCACATTCGCGATATCGAAGGGCATGTCATAATGTCCCAGCCCACTTTCGAACGGGGCCTGGTGACCGCCATCGGGCGCAAAGGTGGAGGCGATCGACGGCGCGACCGAAGTATGCCGCCAAGCCGTAACCGCGCCCCCTTGGTCCATCGCGACTTCGATCCGCTCCGCCGAGGTGGTGTGGTAAAACGAATGCCGGACATCGTCTTCGCGCGTCCATTGCACGCGGACCGGCGCGTCGACCATGCGAGAGAGCAACGCGGCCTCGGTGACATAGTCAGCCTTGGACTTCCGCCCGAACCCGCCGCCCAGGAGGGTGACATGCACGATCACGTCGGCCGGATCCAATCCCATGGCTTCGGCCACGTCGGTTCGGGCCGTATAGGGCGACTGAACCGGGGCCCAGACTTCCAGCTTCCCGTCGGCGTAGTGGGCGAGCGCGGCTGGCGGCTCCATGGGGATATGGGCCATATGCGCCTGCGTGTAGGTACGCGCGAATGATGTTTCGGCGGCGGCGAATGCTCCTTCCACATCTCCCTTCTCGCGCACGATCTGACCGGGCGTCGCGGATGTAGCGATCATCTCGGCCATATAGCTTTCTGAATTGTAGCTTCCGTGTTCGCCCGCCTCCCAGGTGATCTCCAGCGCATCGCGTCCCAGCAGGGCGGCATAGGTGTTCTCCGCGACGACGGCGATCCCGCCGAGCGGCGCAAACTTCGCACCCATCCCGGCATAGGGTAGCTCGTGTACCGCCACCACGCCGGGTGTGGCCAAAGCCGCCGTGGCGTCAAAGCTCTCGGCCCGCCCGCCGACCACCGGGGGCCGTGCGATCACCGCAAACCGCATGTCGGGGACCATGACATCCGCCCCGTAGACGGCCGCACCTGTCGTGATGTCGTGCAGGTCGGTGATCTGCACCTGTCCTTTGCCCACGTACCGGAACGCCGCCTCATCCTTGTAAGGGATGGCTTCATGCGGCGGGACCGGCTCGGCCATGGCCTCCGCCGCGAGATCACCGAACTCGAGCACCTGCCCGCCAGGGCCGCGGGCGGCATGGCTCTCGACGGTGACCTGATCGACCGGAACGTCCCAGCGTTTCGCGGCGGCCGTCCGCATCATCTGACGTACGGCGCCGCCGATCTGGCGGGCCACCTGGAAATGATGGCGCAAGCTGCGCGATCCGTCGGTGTCCTGATTGCCATATTTCGGTTCATCGCCCTCGGCCTGGACGATCTTCACGCGATCCCAGTCGGCCTCCATCTCATCGGCGATGATCATCGGTAGCGACGTGCGCGAACCCTGCCCCATCTCGGAGCGATGCGCCACAATCGTCACCGTGCCGTCTTCGTCGATCGACACGAACAGCAACGGGTCGTCACGGAGACCAAAAGGCATGTTCGTACCACCGGTCTCCCACTGTTCGAATGCCGCGCCCGGACTCGCGAAGGCGGCCAGCGAAAACAGGGATCCCGCAACAAGGAAAGAGCGGCGCGACAGCTTCTCAAGCGAAATGCCGGCAAGTGGGGCGACAGGTGTCTTCTCAAGATACTTCAGCATCGATCAGCTCCCCGTGCTGGCGGTACGCACGGCAGCGACGATGCGCTGATAGCAACCGCACCGGCAGACATTTCCGGCCATCCCGTCCAGGATCTCCTGATCGGTCGGCTCGGGCGTTTCCGACAGGAGGGATGCGGCCTGCATGATCTGCCCCGACTGACAGAAGCCACATTGCGGAACGTTCAGATCGCGCCAGGCGACCTGTACCGGATGATCGCCCGTGGGATGCAGTCCCTCGATCGTCGTCACCTCTGCGCCTTCGACCTCGGACAGAGAGACCTGGCAGGAGCGCTGAGCAACACCGTCGACATGGACCGTACACGCCCCGCAAAGACCGACGCCGCAGCCATACTTCGTCCCCGTCATCTGCATCAGGTCGCGTAACACCCAAAGAAGCGGCATGGACCCGTCGGCAGAGACCTCGTGGGCCGTTCCGTTCACATTCAAGACTGCCATATCAACTCCTCCATTGCATGTGCGCTGCCCCGCCCAAGAGGCGACCTGCCACCTGCCCGACACCTGAAGAACGACCTTTTCATTGGTCGCAATCGCGACACAGTCGGCATATCTTCGCTTGGCTGTTCACGCAGGATAACGTCCAAAATGATCGGCCGCCAAGTGGCACAGGCGGTTGAGACGAACCTCTCCCTGAGCGATCGCGAAACGTGCGCCGCGTGTAGGGCTAGCAAGAGCCCGTATGTTCAGCCTTCAAAGGATTTGCGCATTTACAGGCTTTTGCCGGGGCCAAGGCGGCCTGACGTACTGACTGGGCAAACATCTCAGGCGCAGTTGCTTAAGTCCGGTGCTTTGGTCAAGCGATCAGCCGAGATCGCCTATACGCCCTGATCGCCCTTCGAGTTCGTCTTGCGAAAGCGCCCGGGCGGCGTTCCGAGCCGTGAGCTGAATGCATTTGTCATGTGCTGCTGGGAAGAAAACCCGCAGGCATACGCGATCTCCGCAAGTGACATGTTCGTTCGGGTCAGCATATCCCGCGCTTGCTCCACGCGTAGGTCCAGAACGTATTGATGCAGGGTGCGACCGGTCTTGACCTTGAAGGCTTGGCGCAAATCGAGCTGCGGCCAATCGAGCAAGGCGGCTAGCTCTTCGATCGTCACTTTGCTCTGCGCCGGATCTCGAAGGCGGTCGTCGATCCGGTCCATCTCCCGATCGTTCAGATGCGGACCGTCCGAAGTGAGGCTCGGGCCAGAAGCGAGACGGAGCAAGTGTTCCAGCAAGAGATGCACGTGTCCCTCGGTCCCAAGCCTCGCCATGGGTCCCGGCGTTTGTGCTGATTTCCAAAGCTCCAGCATGGTCCGCCGCATTGCCGCGTCCTGGAACAGGGGACCGACCAACGCCTCCAGCGGTGCGGGCGTCGCACCGACCTCACCCAATACCGTGTTCAGATAGTCGGTGGGCAGCGCAAGCAGCAGAAGCTCGTGCCTGTCGGTGCATTCGTACTGAATATGCGTGTCCGGAGGTGCGATGCAGAACGCACCTGTTTGGCTGTGCTGCTGCTTGGACCAGTATCTTCCCTCGACATCCCATCTGAACGACATGTCGGCATCCAGGACCAATTGCAGCACGAACTCCCCCATCGCGGGGTCAGCCAGCGCGTGTGGCTCCTGATCCACACGCAGCATGTCCAGCGGCCAAATGCCGCCCGAGCGATGCTCCTGCGGGAACGCGGCATAGGCCGACTGCTCGTAGAACGAGATCAAGTCCATGGCCGACCCACCGGTCATCCTTTGACCTCCCGCCGATACCGGCCCGGCGACGTACCGAGCTTGGCGGTGAAGGCATTCGTCATGTGTTGCTGGCTTGAGAAGCCGCACTCATAGGCGATCTCTGCCAGGCTGGCGTCGCTTACTGCGAGCTTCTCACGTGCGCGGTCGATCCGACGCATGAGGATGTATTGGTAGACGGACAGGCCCAGGCATTCACGGAACGCGCGGTTCACCAGAGCGAGCGGGCGGTCAGCCGCGTCGCAGACCTCGGCCAAGCTTAGGGCCTCGCTCAACCTGGCCTCGATGAACTCTTGCAGTTGAGCCACCTGCATCACCGACATCGGCATGGTCGACATCCTTGGCCGCGTGACTTGGCCCATCATATGGCCCATCTGCCGCAGAGCGAGCGCGGCCCCAATGTACTCCGCATATGCCGCGCCTTCCGGCATTCCCGTGGCGATGGACCTGGCAAGTTCGCGGGCCAGGCCGCCTAGCACCGGGTCGACCATCTGATATCGAAATTCGGGGGTGGCGTCCCGGACGTCATTGTGCGCGCGCAGGTCGGCCAGCGCACCTTCATCAAAATGGAGAAAAAGGCAGTCGGTACTCTGGGCCTCGCAACGCTCGTAGACTTCCGTTCCTGCGGGCACGAAGCTATGCATGTTGGTCGACACCGGCAACTCGACCGGCTTGCCTCCGTTGATGCCGAAAACGGTCTTTGCCGGGCCGAGATTGATCACCAAGACATCACGCTGGATGACCGTATCGACCTCGTAACCGTCGGAACGGCTGTCGTGGTAGTCGATCCAAATCGGACCCGCCTCGACATGCCGTCGGCCGAGATAGCCGTGTATCGGCCCCGTAAGGCGTGCTGGTCCGCGCGCCGCCTCGCTCATGACCGCACCAAACGCCGGTAGCGTCCCGGCGAGGTTCCCAGCTTGGATGTGAACGAGTTGGTCATGTGTTGTTGGCTGGAAAACCCGCAAGCATAGGCCACGTCCGCAATAGTATTGTCCGTGTCAGCAAGGAGCGCCCGCGCCCGGGCGATCCGCAGATCGAGAAGCAGTTGGTGCAACGGAGCGCCGAAGGTCTCCTTTAGCGCGACCTGAAGCCGCGAGACCGGCAGTTCCAATTGCTGCGCGAGATCGAGAAGACCCAACGGCTCAGCAAGATTTGCGTCAATAAACGCAAGAAGGCCGTCTCGCTCTCCAGGCGCGAGCGCGCTGCCGACGGCCGATGCGGGTGCCGTCTGCGCAAGTAGATGCTGATGTGGCTGCCAGAACGCGATCATCAGGCTGTCGATATAGGCGGCGCCCTCCGGCTGCCCTGAGACGAGCGACCGACGCACTTCTTCCCCGATCCGCCCAAGCGCCAGGTCCGAGACATCTCTGCGATACTCGTCGGCCATGTGGCCGCCGGAGAGATGGTCCGCGTGATGCGCAATCAGTTTATCGGACACATGAAGCAGGATGAATTCGCCCTGACCGGGCGGGCAGATCTCATGAATTCCTGTTCCCACCGGAACGAAAACCGCGCTGCTCTTCGGCATATCGATATGCCGCAGCCGGTCCGAGTTTACCGCGATCTCGGTCCCAGAGGGTGCGAGATTGATCAGGAGGATCGTTTGCGTCGTGGCCAAGGAAATGTCGTAGCCTGGCGTGTTCTGGTGGACGTAATCCACAAGCCCCGATGGTGTTTCGACCTGCTGCTGACCGAACAAGGTGCTCAACTGACCTTGCGCTCCATGCGTCGTCATCGCGTCACCTCCCGCCGATACCGGCCCGGAGAAATGCCGAGCTTGGCCGAAAAGGCGTTCGTCATATGCTGCTGGCTGGAAAATCCGCAGGCATAAGCGATGCTGGCCAAGGTCTCGTCGCTCTGCTCAAGCAGGTGACGGGCGCCCCGGACCCGGCGGTCGAGGATGAAGGCGGCGAAGCCTTGTCCCGTCGCCGCCCGGAACGCAGTCGAAAATGCACGTGCGGGAATACCGAGGACGGCAGCGACATCCTCGACACTGATCTGCTGTCCCAAATGCGCGGCGACATACTCTTCCACGATCTTCAGATCCGCCCGTCCCAGATCGGGGGAGTTCGGCCCGGTCTGGAGATGCGCAAAGCGCAGGGCACATCGGCGGAAGATGAGCGATGTCAATTCCTCAAGATACAGTGCGCCCTCCACCTCGCCCGAGATCAGATGGCGCCGCATCTCCCGCCCGAAAGCGGCAATTGCCGGATCGATGAAAGGGTCAACATCCGCCTCGACCGTGCGCAAAAGATCAAGCCCTTCACTGTCTTTGGCAAACTGGCTCCCATTGAAATGCAGAAAGAAGTAATCCTTCGATCCGGCTTCGGATCGTTCGTGCACATCAATGCCCGGCGGCGTCAGAATTGAACTGCCCGTGGGCGTGAAGATGGGTCGCGCCTTGTCGCTGCCCAAGGCGATATCGGTCTGCGTCGGCGCCAGATTTATCGATAGAAGCACACCGTCAGGCACCCCAGAAACATCGTAGCTTGGCTTGTAGCCGCGCGCGTAGGAGACTTCGACGCTGCGCAATTGTCGACGGATCGTGCCTTTCTCTAGGAATGCGCCACTCATCTGCGCAGCTCGCGGCGATATCGACCGGGAGACGTGCCAAGCTTGGCGGAAAAGGCATTCGTCATATGCTGCTGGCTTGAAAAGCCGCATTCGTAGGCGATGCCTGAGATCGGTGTGTCGGTTGTTGCGAGCAGATTTCGCGCCCGCTCGATGCGCCGCGCCAACACAAAGGCATGGGGCGTCTGACCGAGCGTCGCCTTGAACATCCTGTGAAAGGCAGAAACGGGCCGCCGCACGATCTTCGCCAGCTCGGCAGTCCGCAAGTCCGTATCGAGATGTGTGTCGATGTAGTCCAGAATTTCGACCTGTTCCCGAGAAGACAGAGGCACAGGGTCCACATCCACGGGCATGTCTTGCGCCAGCCGCTGCAGACGACCGGTCAGCATGCTCAGCATACCTTCCACGAACAGGCCGCCCGGATCGTCGGCGCGTCCCATTTCTGCGAAGAGTTGAAGGGTGAGGCCGCTCAGAAACGGGTCGCGTACCCCCTGTGCAAGTAGCGGTTCGATCTTGGTCAGGAAGTCCCGCTGGGTCATGTCGACAGAGGCAAGCAAACGATTTGGATCGAATGCGACGAACAAGCCACGATGGGGACGTTCTAGCGTGCAATCATAGCCTGCACCGGGCAACCCGAAGTCGATGGTTCCCGGCACCCAGGCGGATCGATAGCGCGCCAGACCGTTATCGACGAAGGCAGCCGTCCCCGTCGTTCCAACATTCTGAGCCAGCACCAACTCTGGTGTCTCAGGATCCGGAAAGTCCCCGGCCGGTTGCTGGGCAAGAACAGCATCCACACCGCGGTCGCCGTCAAAAGCGCGCTCTATGACGAATTCCGCGTAGGGACCACGCCCATACCAATCCGCATAATTAACTAGTGCACCGTCGCCCCGCATAGCTCGGTCCATCCTACACCCCTCCGCTGACACCCTAGCGTTTTGACGCCAGATGTCACGCGACACACTCAAAAGATGTAAATCGGGGCGGACACTTACCCAGTTGCGCGCGGCAAACATTGACTTGGGGAGAGTGGAGCTTGCCGCGCGCTGTCCCGGAATGGGGGACAGAACAATCCGGAACAGCCATGTGATACTTAGATCGAAAACATACCGATTCCATCGGCTTCGCGGCTTCCGCCCGTTTGCTGCCGCCCGGGCCAGAACCGGTGCCACCGGTTCGCAAGAAAGGGCGTCCATCATCTCTTCCGCCGGAGACCCAACTCCCTGACGACAAAGGGATGAAAGTTGTCCAGAGTCTGAAAGACAGCATCACCGACATGGCTACTTCATCGAGCCATGTCCGAGGCCGATGCAGCCGCCGTCCACACGCACCCCGCCGAGGTCAGGGGATTGCTACGGTTTTTCGCGGGAACTGTCGTCCTAGAACACAACGCCCAGTTCTCCAGTTGGCGTCGGCTGGCCAGCAAGCGCGACACGACGTCCTCGATGCTGCTGGAAGTGCAGATGTTCCTTCAGGAAGAAAGCGGACATATCATCGATATGTGTCGAACGGTTGGATGCGCCATGCCGGCGGATTTCGCCGGGTTGAGCAAGTTGTCGTCCATCCCCATGGGTTCTGAGACGGAGCACAAACTGCTCTGCGCACGGTTCCGCGATGACCATCGACAAATGGTCGACGACGCGCGGTTCCTGCTGGCCGTCGCCCCGGTGATCGAACTGTCGAGCTACACGGATGTCATGAATGCACAGATCGAGGCCCACCATGCCTGGTCGACCCGGTGGGATGCCGCCGCCGACGACAGCGAGCATCCTTTGGTCTGACTTAACCGACGCGCCTTAACCGGTTTCTTTGTCGGCCAGTTCCCGGTTCCCATAGGCCTGGCGATACCGGCCAGGGGTCACACCTAACAGATCTTTGAAACTGGATGTTAGATGCGCCTGCGATGAAAAGCCGATGGCGTAGGCGATCTCCGAGATGGGAACATCGGTCTCGCGCAACAATTCCCGCGCGCGCCCGATCCGGCGTTCGATTACGTAACGCTGTGGTGTGCAGCCGACCGTTGCGCGAAACTTGCGCGTGAAAGCACTTGGCGTCAGCGAGAGGTCTTTGGCAAGTTGGCCGATCCGAACGCCCGCCTCGAGCCGCTCATCGATATCGGACAGGATCCGCTGCAGTGTTCCGTTTGTGAATGCGGCGGCATCGTCCGGTTGACTGCTTGGCCGGGTCGAGCCGATCGCATGGGCAAGAAGAAGATCCGTCGTCGCCGTCAGGAAGGCGGCGTTCGGACATGTCGGTTCGAACAGATGACGGCGCAGCATCTGCGACAGCAAGGCGATGTCGCCGTGCTGGTGCTCGATCAACCGCGGTGGAAGGGACCATTTCTTGCTGCCGGTGGTCGACAGGATGTCCGCTGCCCGATGGGCCGTGATGGAGATGTAGAGCATCTCTACATCCGCCGTTTGCCTTATGTTCCGGGCAACACCTGATGGAAGATAGGTCAGCGCATAGGCACGGCGCGCCTCTCCCACGGGCCCACGGCCATTTTCCGAGATCGTAATCGCGCTAGAGCCCAACGGCACCAGCAAGATACAGCGCGCGGGATCGAGCTTGGCATCGAAGACCTCCGGCCGGGTCACCGCGGCAAAGATGCCCTCGGTCGCTGCGAATGCGATCGGTTCGGGCAGACCGAAGCTGGGGCTTGGGATGATCATGTCAGAACCGGTCCCGTTCGGGTTGTGAATGAATAGACATGATCGCGATATGGTCGGAACGGGGGCCCGTTTCTTACAGGTCGGGGTGTTTTACAGATTCCTGCAAGAACCATGCCGTCATGCGATGGCCTGCATCCGCTCCGCGCCAGAGCGTGCCCGCCGTCAAGATGCGACCAAATACGACACGGACCGTCGCCCTCCGGCGTTTCCGCCGCGCCATGGCAGCGATACCATTCCCCGAAAAGCGACGGGATGGAGACCGAGATGCGGGACAATGCGCGCGTGGTGGTGATTGGCGGCGGGGTCGTGGGATGTTCGGTCCTCTACCATCTGGCCAAGCGCGGCTGGACCGATGCGCTCCTGCTGGAACGCTCGGAGCTCACCTCGGGCTCCACCTGGCATGCAGCAGGCGGGTTTCACACGATCAATGGCGACCCGAACGTCGCAAAGCTTCAACGATACACGATCGATCTCTATCGCGAGATTGAAGAGCTTTCGGGGCAATCGACCGGGATGCATCAATCCGGCGGTGTGCTGCTGGCTTCTACGGAAGACCGCTTCGACTGGCTCAAGGCCACCATCGCACAGGGCCGCCTGCAGGGGATCGAAGCCGAGATCATTACCCCGGACGAGGCGCATCACCTCATGCCGCTTCTGGACCCGTCGAAATTCGTAGGCGCCGCGAAGACTGCCGCCGATGGCCACCTCGACCCGTCCGGCACAACCTATGCCTATGCCAAATCCGCGCGATCGCTGGGTGCGCAGATCGAGACCCACACCAAGGTGACCGGCATCACGCGTCGCACAGGCGGCTGGACCGTCCATACGGACAAGGGCGACGTGGCGTGCGAGCATGTCGTGAATGCGGGCGGCCTCTGGGCGCGTGAGGTGGGCCGGATGGTGGGGCTGGAGCTCCCCGTCCTTGCCATGGAGCACATGTACCTGCTCACCGAAGACATGCCCGAAGTTGCCGAGATCAACCGCACCACCGGCAAGGAGGTGATCCACGCGGTCGATTTCGACGGCGAGCTTTATCTCCGCCAGGAACGCGGCGGGATGTTGCTGGGGACCTACGAGAAGGCTTGCGTCCCCTGGTCCGAGCGCGAGACGCCCTGGGAGTTCGGGCACGAGCTTCTGCAACCCGATATCGACCGCATCGCGCCCTCGCTGGAGGTGGGCTTCGACCACTTCCCCGCCTTCCAGAACGCCGGGATCAAGCAGATCATCAACGGCCCCTTCACCTTCGCGCCTGACGGCAACCCGCTGGTCGGGCCGATCCGGGGCCTGCCCGGCATCTGGTCGGCCTGCGGCGTCATGGCGGGCTTCAGCCAAGGCGGCGGTGTGGGGCTGGCCCTGTCCAATTGGATGATCGACGGCGATCCGGGCTTCGATGTCTGGGCCATGGACGTCGCTCGCTACGGCGACTGGGCCACGCTAAGCTACACCAATCCCAAAGTGCAGGAGAATTATTCCCGCCGCTTCTCCATCAAGTTCCCCAACGAAGAGCTTCCGGCCGCCCGCCCCCATCGGACCACGCCCATCTACGATCGCCTGCTGGGACTTGGCGCGCAGATGGGTGACAGTTGGGGTCTGGAAACACCGCTCTGGTTCTCGCCGGACGGCACGCGGGACGTGTTCTCCTGGCGCCGCTCCACCGACCATCCCCACGTGGCCGAGGAAGTGCGCGCCTGCCGCGAGGGCGTGGGGCTGATGGAGATCTCCGGCTTCTCCAAATTCCGCGTCACCGGACCGGATGCCCGCGCCTTCCTGGACCGCCTCTTCGCCTGCCGGATTCCAGCACCGGGCCGCATGACGCTCGCACCGCTTCTCAAGCATGACGGCAAGTTGCAGGGCGACCTGACCATCGCCTGTCTGGCGGAAGATGCGTTCTTCCTCGCAGGCTCCGGCATGGCCGAGGTCTTCTACCTGCGCTGGTTCGACGAACATCGCGCAGATGACAACGTCGTTATCGAAAATATCGGCCTGTCCATGGTGGGCCTGTCCATAGCAGGGCCGAAGTCACGCGCCGTCATGGCGGCGGCCACAGGGCAAGACATGTCCAACACGAACTTCCGCT
This sequence comes from Pseudomonadota bacterium, assembly GCA_039199335.1. Taxonomy (GTDB): domain Bacteria; phylum Pseudomonadota; class Alphaproteobacteria; order Rhodobacterales; family Rhodobacteraceae; genus Jannaschia. The sequence goes on along the minus strand of JBCCSY010000006.1, from coordinate 167,181 downwards.
TCATGGCGGTCCGGCAGATGGATGTCGGCATGGCACCCGCCATCGTCGGACGCGTCAGCTTCACCGGTGATCTGGGCTACGAAATCTGGATGAAACCGGAATATCAGCGCCAAATCTTCGAGTTGCTGACGCAAGCGGGCGAACCTTACGGCATCAAGCCCTTTGGCCTCCGCGCGCTGAACGCCATGCGCCTGGAAAAGAACTACGGCGGCTGGGCACGGGAATATCGCCCGCTTTATGGCCCGGTGGAGGCCGGGCTGGAACGGTTCATCGCCTATGGCAAGGATGTCGACTTCATCGGCAAGGCTGGCGCCTTGGCTGAACGGGAGAGCGGAGGCGACGTGCGCCTTCGCTCATTCGTGGTCGACACGCATGATGCCGATGTCATCGGGGACGAGCCCATCTGGCTGGGCGATCGCATGGTCGGTTGGGTGACATCCGGTGGCTTCGCGCACCATGCAGGGGTCAGCATGGCACAAGGTTACGTACCGCGCGTCGACGCAGATGCCGAAGGGCCATGGGCCATTGAGCTGCAGGGCGAGCGGCGCGCCGCGCGCCTCCAGCACACCCCGCTTTTCGACGCCAACGGAGAACGGCAGCGCGGCTGAGCCTTTAGGAGGTGGCCCGGTCCTTCTACCCGACAGCGGCTCCTCATCCTGCCCCAAATACCTGATCCCAAGTGTCCAGGCGCGCGGCGCGTTGGCCCCGCTCTACCGACGCCCGCCAAATCGCCATTCAGCCCCTAGGCCCCCTCGCCCGGCACTGCTAAGCCGCGCCCCATGTTCATCTCTTTCGAAGGCATCGACGGCTCCGGCAAGTCGACACAGGCGCGGATGCTGGCGGATGCCTTGCGTGCAGATGGGCGCGATGTCGTTCTGACGCGCGAGCCAGGTGGCAGCCCCGGCGCCGAGGAGATCCGTCGTCTGCTGGTGGAGGGCGAACCCGGGCGTTGGTCTCCGGAGGTCGAGCTCCTTCTCTTCAACGCCGCCCGCCGCGACCATTTGGAGCGAGTGATCACACCGGCGCTCGAACGCGGCGCTGATGTGGTTTCGGACCGTTTTGCGGATTCCACTCGCGTGTATCAGGGGGCTACGCGCGGCGATCTTCGGGCCGTCGTGGATCAACTGCATGCCTTAATGATCGGGCGTGAACCCGACCTGACGCTGGTCATCGACATGGACCCACAAGCCGCCCTTTCGCGCGGCTTGGCCCGCGGCTCCGGTGAGGACCGGTTCGAGGCGTTCGGTCTTGACTTCCAGACCAGGCTTCGCGCGGGCTATCTGTCTCTTGCACAGGACTTTGCGGATCGCGTCCGGATCATCGACGGCATGGCGGACCAGGAGACCGTCGCCAAACGCGTCCGGGCAGCCTTGCCATGACGGATATTCCCGAACCGGACCGTGTGGGCGATGCGCCGCACCCGCGTGAGACGGATCGGCTGTTCGGGCAGGAAGCTGCGGAAGCGGCGTTCCTCGACGCCTGGAACGGGGGACGCTTGCACCACGGCTGGCTGCTCACCGGGCCGCAGGGCGTCGGCAAGGCCACCCTGTCCTGGCGGATCGCGCGCTTCCTGCTGACTAATCCGGCTCGGCCCGCCAACAGCCTCGCCCCGCAATCCGATCATCCGGCCCTGGTCCGCATCGCGGCCCTTTCCGAGCCGCGACTGATGCTCTTGCGCCGTCCCTGGGACGAAAAGACAAAGCGCCTACGCCCGGTCATCACCGTGGAGGAGGCCCGGCGACTGGGAAGCTTTTTCGGCCTGTCCTCTGAAGGGCGCCGCGTCGTCATCGTCGATGCTGCAGACGAGCTGAACCCGAACGCCGCCAATGCCATTCTCAAGCTGCTGGAAGAACCGCCCGATGGTGCGGTCTTGCTGTTGATCTCCCACCGGCCGCAGGGCCTGCTGCCCACCATCCGCTCCCGCTGTCGCGTTCTGCGCTTGGCGCCGCTTGTTCAGCCCGATCTGATGGCCGCCGCTGCGCAAGCAGGGCACCCGCTCTCCGAAGAGGCAGTCGCACTAGCCGAAGGCTCCGTCGGCGCGGCTTTGGATCTCTCTTCGGGCGGAGCAGAGATCTATGTGGCCCTGCTCGATCTTCTGGCCCAGGCACCCATGGACCGCGCGAAGGCCAGGCGGCTGGCGGATGCATGCGGTGGCCGCGCCACAGAGCGCTTAGATCAAACCTTGGCCGCCATCGCGCGGCTCTTGCACCGCGCCGCGCGGGCTGGGTTGCTCGGCCCACCCGCCGACGCGCTGCCCAAAGAGGGCGACGTGCTGGCGCGGATGGCACCGCATGATGCAGCCGCACGCGTTTGGGCCAACCTCTCCCAGCAGATCGGCGACCGGGCGGCCCATGCCCAGGCCGTCAACGTCGACGGCGCAGCCATCGTCTGGGACGCCTTGGCCGCCATCGATATGCAAGCGCGATCCATATGAGGTTTCTGATCTGTCTCCTGTTCCTGTCGACCCCAGCCTTGGCCGAGCTTCCCGACTGCGCCGAGGACACGGCGCCCTGCCAGATGGTTTGGATCGAGAACGGGGAGAAACGGGTGGTGCAGATCCATCCGGCCACGGCGTCACCAACGGATGAGTCCCTCGCGGGCCGCTTTGTCGGCCGAGATGGCGGGATAGACCGCTTTGAAGTCTTCGCCCTCGCTGACCGGTTCGGCACCCCCACCATCCGCGACATGGGCAGCGATGGCCGGATGGACATCGGCCTCTTCGTGCAATCGGGTATGGTCAACGGTCTCTATTCGATGTTTCGGCAGACCGAGACCGGGTTCACGCACTGGGAAACGCTTTTCGGCCATACCTTCTTTCAGGACCAGAGCGGCCTGCTGACGGCCACAGGCCGCTCGTCCTGCTGTGAATTGGTCACGCGCGTCCACAGCCCGAACGGCGATGACGTCGCGGATTTTGCCCTCAGTGTTCGACCGCAAGGGGCGCCGGGCCCTGATGGAACGACCTGTCGGGTTCTGCCCCCCGCGGACGGCTCCGCGATCCGGACGCATCATGCCGACCTGATCGACGCCTATTGCACCGCCTATGAAAGCGATGCGGCGGCTGCGCGGGCCAGTGCCGATCTGCGCGAGAGTACGGCGCGGATCGTCCCGCAGGGTACGATCTTCAACTGCACCTTCGCCAACGGTAAAGAGGTGATGCTGCGCCGGGACGACAGACGCATCGTGTATCGCTACGGCCCAATGGACGGCGAACCCGAGCTCGTCCTCGACCGGGCCGAGACCGACGTGACGTTCCGGCCCGAGACCGGCGCACGCTCATCGCGCTTTGCCTTTGCCGCAATCAGGAATGCCGGCTTCACCTACACAGTGACATCGGGGCGCGAATACGACGTCCCGCCGGATCCCGACGCACCGATCGAGGCGGCCCCCTACCACCTGCTCACGGTGACCGACCCATCGGGGCAAGACATCGTCCAGAACGACTGCCTGGCCGATAGCGTCTTTTCCGACTTGCATCTGATGAAGGAATGATGATCCGCCGCGCCCTCGCCTTCACCTTGATCGCAGCCCCAGCCTCCGCCGGTTGCGCCAACTTCGCGGATGGCAGCATGTCTTCTGCGCCGCCAGCCTATGAGATTTGCAACGGGACGTCCTGCGACTCTGTCCTGCTGGAAAGGGAATGCGCCAACGTTCACGGCCATCTTACGCAGTGGGGGGGTGGCTGGGCGCGGCGTTGCCGGCCCAACGAACCCTGTGAATGGACCTGGCGGGATCGCGCGATCCGTGCAGACCGGGCCCGGAAGATCACGGTCCGGCAGCTGGCGGACTGAAGGCTTGCAGGACCGGCCATGGCCCCCTACCCCGCGCCCATGACCGAACCGCGCATCACCGACAGCCATTGCCATCTGGATTTCCCCCAGTTCGAGGGCGAGATGCCTGACCTGTTGGAGCGCGCGCGCGTGGCGGGCGTGCACCGGATGATCACCATCTGCACTAAGCTTCGTGAGGCGCCAAAGGTCCGGGCGTTGGCCGAGACACATGATCCTATTTTCTGGGCCGCTGGAACGCATCCCATGTCCGCCGCCGAGGAGCCGATGGCCACGGTGGACGACCTTCTGGCCCTAGCCGCTCATCCCAAGATGGTTGGGATCGGCGAAACTGGCCTAGACTATCACTATACCGCAGACAGCAAGGCCGTGCAGCAAGAGAGCCTGCGCATCCATATCGAAGCGGCCCGGCAAACCGGCTTGCCCCTGATTATCCATGCCCGCGATGCCGATGATGACATGGCGCGCATTCTGGCTGAAGAGCATCGCGCCGGTACCTATTCATGCGTGATGCATTGCTTCAGTTCAGGTCTAGCCTTGGCCGAGGCTGCGCTAGATCTGGGCTTCTATCTGAGTATGTCGGGCATCGCGGCCTTTCCAAAGTCGCAGGAGCTGCGCGACATCTTTGCAAGGGCGCCGCTGGATCGGATCCTTGTCGAGACGGACGCGCCCTATCTGGCCCCACCGCCCCATCGCGGCAAACGTAACGAGCCCGCCTTCGTCGCCCATACCGCAAGGGTCGGAGCCGACAGTTTCGGACTGTCTTATGCCGATTTCGCCGCCGCGACCGAAGCGAATGTCGCGCAGCTCTTCACGCGGCTTCTAGCCGCTCAGTCTTAGGTTGCCCTTGGGTCAACGAAAGACAGGTTAAGGCTGCAGCACCCAAGAGGATTGCAATGAAACGCCTGACCCTGACCCTTTGTGCATTGGCCACGCCCCTCTTTGCGGAAAACCGGATCGACATCATCCGGCCGGACGCACCGGAACTGGCGGCCTTTGGCGCGGCGCCGATTGGCGTTCGCCAATTGCAACTGACGGACCCCGACCGCATCGACGTCATCGCGACCCAGACCGAAGGTACGCCGCCGACGGCACCCCGCATGTTGACGATCGAGCTTTGGTATCCGGCAGCGGACGGAACAGCTGAGGGCGGAAGCTATGCCGCCCTCCTCCGGGATGGCGCGACGGAAGTTACGTTGGAGGGACGCGCCCTGCGGGACGCAGCGCCCGCAAACGGTTCCTTCCCGCTGATCCTTCTGAGCCACGGCTATCCCGGCAATCGCTTCCTGATGAGCCATTTGGGCGAGAACCTGGCGTCGAAGGGATATGTCGTCGCGGCGATCGACCACCCAGACTCGACCTATGACGATCTCGGGCCATTCCCCTCGACACTCGTGAACCGCCCGGTGGATCAGGCTTTCGCACTCGAAGCCCTCGCCACACTCGACGACCCGATCGGCGCCGTGATCGATGCTGACCGAACCGGCATTATCGGCTATTCCATGGGCGGCTACGGCGCGCTGATCTTCGCGGGCGGCGGCCTTGCGCAATCCGCCATCGACCGGCGCGAGCCCGCGCATTTCAACGCGCCGCAAGATCTGCTCGCACGGCACCTGGCGGGCAGCACGACACATGGGGCGCTACAGGACGAACGGCTCAGCGCCGTGGTCGCCATCGGGCCCTGGGGCCGGAACCGCGATTTCTGGGATGCGAATGGCCTGTCGGCAATCGACACACCACTGATGCTGGTGGCCGGCAGCGTCGACGACGTCAGCGGTTATGACGCGATCCGGACCATCTTCGAGGAGAGTACGGGAACCGACCGGCTGCTGCTGACCTACGAAAATGCCAATCACAACGCCGCCGCGCCGATCCCGGCCCCGGCGGAAAGCTATGCCGTCTCCGAAGTGTTGGGCTGGGCGCCCTTTGAGCATTACGCCGACCCGGTCTGGGACAGCGTTCGTATGAACAACGTGCTGGCGCACTTCGTGACTGCGTTCATGGATCTGCATCTGAAGGATGCGCCCGAACGTACCGAGTATCTCGATGTGATCCCGATCGCTGCGGATGGCGTTTTCGACATGTCCGACGATGGTGTCGCTGGCCCCGATCACAGCTATTGGCCCGGCTTCCCGAACCGAACCGCCAGCGGCCTGAGGCTAGAGCGACTGGACGCAGGGGATTAGCGACCAGGACGTCCGAGGACGAGGCTCGCCCATCCTGCGATTCCGCGCTAGAGCCCGACAAACGATATCTGGCCGCAGGAAGATCCATGACCCGAAAGACCTTGCTCATCACCGGTGCATCTTCGGGTATCGGAGCTGCTACGGCCCTGCTGGCCGCGACCGATCACGATTTGGCGCTGCATTGGAACACGAATGCCACGGGCGTCGATGAGACGGCCGAAGCCTGCCGTGCGGCGGGCGCGCGCGTCACGCTCCATCAGGCCGATCTGGGCGATCCAAGCTGCGTGCCCGTCCTTTTCGACCAGTTCGACGCGGAACATGCGCGCCTTGACGGGCTGGTGAACAATGCAGGTGTCGTGGATCAGGCTGCGCCGGTGACGGCATTCACGCCAGCACGCGTGGCACGGATGGTCACGATCAACCTGACCTCTCCGATCTTGGTGGCCGGTCAGGCGGCGCGGCGGATGAAAAACGGTGGCGCCATCGTCAACGTCTCCTCCGCGGCGGCGCGTCTGGGTAGCCCGAACCAATACGTCGACTACGCCGCGACCAAGGGCGGGCTTGAGGTCTTTTCCAAGGGTTTGGCGCAGGAACTGGCGCCAAAAGGCATCCGGGTGAACGCAGTGCGTCCGGGCATCATCGCCACACCCATCCACGGTAAGGGCGGCGAACCGGACCGTGTCGACCGTCTTGGACCTTCGGTGCCGATGGGGCGGTCCGGCACCGCTGAAGAGGTGGCACGCGCAATCCTGTGGCTGTTGTCGAACCATGCATCTTACGTGACGGACACCGTTCTGGACGTGTCAGGCGGACGTTAGCGGTGCTTTGCCGATATCCTCTTCCGCCATGGTATCTTTGCACAATTAAGAGTAGTTAACGCGGAACGACGCTGGTTTTGAGGGCGTTGTGCGACCGGGCTGTCACGCCCGCGTCACGTCTGTCTGGTGAAGGGGCGCTATGCGCGATCGACTTGATCCATTGATCGCCGAACGAGCACCTTGGCTCTTCCGGCCATCGGTTCCGGCGCGGTCCGCCCGCCTGGTTCTCGACCGTCTTTTGGCATATGAGCGATCGGTCGAAATCGGCACCCACTACATCGACAAGAACGTAGTCGATATCATGGCCGATCTCGCCAGGCGCATTGCGCGGAGGGTCTCATCCGAAGGGCTCGACTATCTCCCGTCGGAAGGACCCGCCCTGATCGTGGCGAACCATCCCACGGGCATCGCCGACGGGATCATCCTTCATGACCAGCTCCTACGGCGTCGTCCCGATGCGTTCTACTATGCCAATAGCGATATTCTGAGGGTGCTGCCGCAATTCGCAGACATCATCGTCCCGGTGGAGTGGCGCGAAGACAAGCGCAGTGTCTCCAAGACGCGCGAGACGATGAAGCTGACACGCGAAGCGCTTGATCAGGGGCGCCTGGGCGTCATCTTCCCGTCGGGCCGCTTGGCGAAGCGTCGGGGCCTCCGCCTGCATGAACGTCCCTGGATGGCCTCGGCCGCCATGATCGCGCGCAAATTCGGCCTTCCGGTCGTGCCGGTGCATATCCGTGCCCGCAACTCGGCGATGTTCTATGCCTTCGATGCGATCCACCCGACACTGCGCGACATCACACTGTTCCACGAAACGCTGAACAAGGATGTGCAGCCCTACCACGTCACCTTCGGCCGTCCGCTGGATGGGTCCGCCCTGCCGAAGAATGCGGAGGACGGGATCGAAGTGCTGCGCGAGGCGACCTTGGCCCTCGGCAACCAACGCCACGGCGAGATCAAGCTGACCGAAACGCGTCCGGCCTGGCGACGGTGGGGCGCACGGACAGCCTAACCGTTCGGATTCGCGACAAGCCTGACGAGGGCTGACATCGCAGCACCTTAGTGCTGCCCGACTTCGCCGTCAGCTTTGGACATGCGATACAAACAGGAGCGCATGCATGTCCTTTCTCGGTTCCTTTTTCGATCGTACCCCGGCCTTCGACCGGTTCGAGGGCCATCCCGACGGCGCGGACGCGCTGCGTCTTTTGGCAGCCGAGGACTGGCCCGGCCTTCTCGTGCTCTATGACAAGCTGACCCCGCAATCGCGCATGCATCTGGTCCAGGGTTTAGGCATGGTGCATCCCCTCGACATCCCTCTGCCATCCGAGGCCGACAGCCCCGGCATCGCCGCGATAATCGGCGGGATGCAGGTGGATTTGGCTTGGCGCGAGCGGGGCTACGGGCGCGGCGACGAGGTGACGGAAGACCGTTTCGAGCGGATGTATGCACGCCTTCAGACCGCGGAGCACCTTCTGACCTCTGCCGCAGGTCGGCGCGGTGATGATCCTTGCGTTCAAGGTTGGCTGATCCGCTGCAATACCGGTCTTGGCGGCGATCCCGAGCGTGCGGCCAATCTGGCCGCGAAGCTAAGCGCGAACAAGGCGCGCTGCTTGCAGGCGGCGCACCATCATATCACCTACGAACAGGCCAAATGGTTCGGTAGTCAGCCGCGGATGTGGGCTGCGATCGAGCAATGGACCGACCCCCTGCCCTCTCCCGCCTGGTTGGGTCTGATCGCGCGCGGGCATATCGAGGATTGGCTTTGGCTGGTCGCCATGCGCGACGACGAGCGTGAGGCTGCGCGCCACGAGGCGCGGATGGAAGACCCCGACTACTTCGACGAGCTCAACGCCCTCGACGACCGCTTCTGGGACCTGCTGGATGCCGTTGGCCCGATAGACCCGGCAGAGCTGCGATTTGCCCATAACCAGTTCGCAACCCTGTTCCAGCTGGTCTACCGCCTCGGTCGTGCGCGGCCCCATGTCGAGGCCGTTGGCGCGACCCCTGCGCGTTGGCCGCAGTGTTATTTGGCATCGCCATCGCCGATGAAGGGCTGGAACGATCTCCGCCGTCGCTGTGGCCTGCCGTTGCTGCGAAACTAAGGCGGCCAGACACCCAAGGCCGCGCAAGATATCCCGTAGATCATGCGAGGCTGACAGTGGCCCGTCGTCAATGTCGGCTAGTTACGTGACAACGATCGGGCCTCACCGGGAATGAACCCTTCCGCATCGCCAAGGAACAGTCCGATCTTGCGAAGCTTTGGGACGCTGTCGCAGACAACCTTGATCACAATGAGCATCGGAACCGCGACGACCATGCCCATGATCGACCAGGACCACGCGAAAAAGGCGACTGAGAGAAAGACCATGGTCACGTTCAGTCGCAGGCGCGTTCCGACAAGGGTTGGCGTGACGATCTGCCCCTCAAATGCGGTGAGCGCGTAGTAGGTCGCGCAGACACCCAGACCGGCCCAGGGATCACCAAAGCTGACGTAGGCGATGATCCCCGCGATGCTGGCGCCTATGGCGGCCCCAACGAACGGGATGAAGTTCAGGACCGTAGCCATCAATCCAATCAGATAAGGCGACGGCAGGCCCCACCACCACATGGCGAGTCCAATGGTGACGCCGAGGCCGATATTGATAAGCGTGATCGCCCCGAGATAATTTCCGAGTCGTGCCTCGATGGTCCGGATCGTCAGCACGGTCGTCCGCTTGTCTTCGAACCGGTCGGCCACTTGCACCGCCTTTTGGATGAAAAGATCACCCGAGGCGGTCAGGAAGAACAAGAGACACATGGCAAAGACGACCTGGCTCAAAAGGCCAGGTGCGATGGCGAAAACGGTCCCCGCCAACCCGGAATCCGACACGACCTCGACCTGCATGGGCCGGGTCGCCCCGGCATCCGCCAACGCCTCCTCGGTCGCTTCGGCGGCGACGCTGAAAGCCTCCAGTGGTCCACCTGGCCCCGTCATTTGCGCCATCATGCGGGACAAAAGCGCGGGAATGTCCGCGACAAAGTCCTGGATCGGGTCCGACATCGCCATGCCGCCAGTTACGAGAAACGTTCCGATGGATAGTGTGAAAACGGCTGCGGCGACGGGCGCCGGAACGCCGAGCCGACCGAGACCGCGTCGCGGGGCGTTGAGAATGAAGTAACCCAACACGGCCATCGTGACCGGGATCAGGAAGTCCGCCGCGAAGATCAGACCGTGGATCAACATTAAGATGAAGATGCCGGTCACGGGCACGGCAAGCGGATGCCGTCGCTGCTGCGCATCTTTCGTCGATGTCGGGAGCGCCGGCGCGGTGTCCGGACCCGGAGATCGAGGTTCCTTCGCCTGGCCGAGCCCGGCCGGATCCGTCCCATCTGCCATCTGCTCAGTAAGCCTCGCCCAACTCTTCCGACTTGACCGCTCCGCGTTGCCCCATCTGGCGAACCTGGCCACCCGCGATGTCTTGATGGGTCTGCGCCTCGATCTCGGCGTTCAATTCAGCCCCCAATAAGATGACGAAGGCGGAAATCCACATCCACATCAGCAGCACGATCACACCGGCGATCGATCCAAAAGTTTCGTTATAGCTAGCGAAGTTCTGCACGTAGAGCGTGAAACCCAGCGAAGCGAGCAGCCAGAGAGCCACAGCAACGGCCGCACCCGGCGTCAGCCAATGCCAGTGGGCCGCGTCGCGATCCGGGCCGTAGCGATAAATAATCGCGAGACCGAGAAGAACGATCGCAGCGAGGGGCACGTATGCGGCAATCCGGATCACGATCTCAATCCAGGGTGCAAAAGCCAGAAAGTTCAATGCGATGGGTAGACCGACGGCCAGACCACCCGCCACGATGACACCCAGGATCATCGCCAGCGTCAGGCCGAGGGTTAGAAGCTTAAGCCTTACGAACCCGCGGGTCTCCGTCTCGTCATAGGCAAGGTTGATCCCCTCAATCAGCGCGCTCAACCCGGCAGATGCCGACCACAGCGCAAGGGTCACACCGATGATCAGTCCAAGGGTAAGTCCGCCTTGCTGGCTGCCCGCGACATCGCGCGCCTGCTCAAGCAACATCTGGCTGACATCTGGCGGGACGATGGCTGTGAGACCTTCCAGCGCAGCGACCAGTTCCGAAGGTTCATAGATCAGCCCGGTGATCGCCATTAACGCCGTGATTGCCGGAAAGACTGCTAAGAGACCGTAGAACGCGATCCCCGCCGCGACGAGCGCGATATGATCGGTCGACACGTCTTCCTTCACGCGAAGGGCGATATTGCTCCACTTCTTCAACGGTGTCTTTTGGATCGTCTCGCGGTGTCGAGCACAGTAGGTATTTTCGCGCATCGGCGTGTCGGTATCTCGGGCTAGGTCGACCATGGGCGCTTTCTCGTTCGTCGCCCATCGAACGCGACGATCAGTCGCCAAGTTCCTCAACCCTCGCGGGAAGTGGCTCGCACACTCCGAAAGACAGTTGGGCGGATTTCGGTGGAGTTATGTTGGCGCCGAGACCGACGCCTTGGCGGCGCGGCTATGTTCGCCTCCGTTTCAAGATGACGACGCAGAAGCGCGACATTTCGGCGGTTTGCCTTCAAACCCACATCGAGAAGGTCGCCGACCACAGGGACAGAACCCAGCAACCAGTCGATACCGCTGTTCACCGCCATGCGAGCCAACACTGATCGAGGCGCACCGAGCCGTTGGGCCTCAAGCAGGATGAAGCCAGCCGGACCAAGCGTGGCAATATCCCCCAAGCCCGGTACGAGACCAAGAACGGCATCCCAACCAAATCGGATCCGCGTCCCCGGGATACGGTAGCGGCTATCGAGATTATGGGCCAGACGCTCCAGGCGCGAAAGGCGCGCTTGTTGGTTACCGCTGATCATCAAACTCTCCCCACGATCATACGCCCATGGAGGGATCGAGGTTCCATTTTTGGCGATGGCATCTCCTTCCGCGACTGTTGTTCAGATCGCCGGTTAGGAGTTTGCGGATGACACTCTGGGACTGAGATCGTTTAAGCCGACGCTGAGGGGCGACCCAGTCTCAGGGGCCGGCGTCACAGAGAAACGGTTGGCCAGTATCGCGACGAGCAACGGCCAAACGGTGTGTCGCCGAAACGGGGGGCACGATGGAATGTCGCAAATCCGCCATACCACCCGTGATTCGCAAGTATCTGTTATATATATAATTATCGCACTTTCACGGATGAATTCGACGTGACGGAGCAGACGATGAGTAACCATTTGTGGGCATTGATCTGCGATGCTCGCCGAGACGGCCCAAAAATCCCCGAGACCGGTCCTGCAACGGCGGATTGCGCGACGATTCGGAGAACTCCACTACGGAACGGGTACACTCGAATGAAAACACTTCTTACAGCGCTTGCGGTCGCCTTTTTCGCAGGAGGCAGCACAGGCTGCCGCGCTCAGCTTCTCTAGCGTACAGGCAGAAATACGGGTTCTGTTTCGGTTCGGAGCGCGACCATCACGCATTAGAGTGGCGGGACCGTTCTGGTTGGACCAGGAGCGGCCAGGCAACCCGACGGCTTTTGCTTTCTGGGAGGCGGCTGCGAGGCGGGCGGCACGCTCGACTTCGACGATGCAGTCACCAATCTGAGCTTCGACATCGACGGCGCATCGCCGGTCCGTGACAGCGTCGACATCAGTGCCTTCTTTGAAGGCACTCTGCTCACGACGTTGACCTTCAACAGCGGAAACCAATCAGTCGGCGACTTTGCAGGCCTTATCCTCGACAGGCTCGTCTTCGTCGACAACTCAACGGCGGCTGGTGTCGGATATTCGACCTTTTCCTTCGATGCGGCGAGTGTGAACCCGTCTCCGGTTCCGCTGCCAGCGTCCGCTTTGCTGCTGATCGGTGGCTTGGCGGGTCTGGGCGCACTCCGCCGTTCCAAGGCCTAGTCTCACCCGAAAGCCATTTTGGAAGGGCCGATCCATGGAGGTCGGCCCTCTCTTTTGCGTCATCGGCGATGCTGTCACGGTTCCTCCGTCAAGGGCGGAGATCCACCATTCCGATCTAAAGGGACATGGCGCTAGTCTCCGAGTCGTCTTTTCTTGATGTGCCGAGATTCCCGATGCGTCTGTCGTTCCTTCTGCCGATCTTGTCCTGCCTCTACGTGGTTGCCTGTGGGGACCTAGACAGCACTCTGCTGCTGGACGCGCGCGCAAGCCTTGTTCCCGAAGACAGCTACACGGAGCTCGACCTGCCGGGCGATCCGCCCGGAGATCGCGCCGTGGTCGTGGACTTTTCAGGCCTGGGCGATCCCACGCCGATCACCGCGACGGGCGATAGTCTGCGGGTGAACAGCCGGATCAATATCGCCGTCCGCTTGGTCTTTGATCCGGTGGAGCGGGTGCTCCGACCCGACCGGTACGTCTACACGATCGAGGGCACGTATAACGAGGTAGGGGTAGCTTCGGGGTCAAGACCCGCGCAGGTCCGGATCGCCGTGCAAGAGGCCGGTAACAGCCGGCCGTTTTTCGAGTTGCGGCTGGCAAGTATGGACGGTCGGCCCGGCGGGCCGGTGCGGGTCATCGGACCGGGTGAAACGGAGATCGGGCAACTCACTGTGCAGGCACCCCATGCGATCCTGTTGTCGGTGAATTTCGACACGAGGACTGTCACAGTGACGGGCGGCGGCGTCGCCGGTTCGGGCACTATCACGGGCACGACCTTCCCGCTATCGGAGACCGGTCCGGGACCGGGGAACCCGAACCTTGCCATTTCCGCCAGTACGGGCAGCGGTCAGATCGTGGAATACGAGATCCGGCGAGTGCAGGTGACGGGGTCGCGGCCGGTGTCGCCTTAGATTGGTGGGTGCGGAATTGCAGTTGGCCAGGAGTGGTGGCCACGGGAGGCCAGGCGTTCGAGGTGGATACCCCGAAGGAGCCACGACAGGCTTTGTCCGTCGGCGCATTCGGGTCTAGGCTCTTGGCACGGGCATATCGTGTCGACCGGGAGTTCGGGATCCGTGTGGGCTTTTTTCAGAGTATCACTTCTCGTCCTCGGAATAGGGATCGGCGCGGCGGCAAAGGCCGATCGTGAGATCCACGTCGTTTCGGTCGGTAAAGGGCAGCGAACAGCGGATTACTACGCTTTGCCCGAGGCGCATGTGCTGGTGGATCGCCCGGGTCATGACGTCGTCCTTGTGCTGCTCGACGGAGGTGTTCTTCGCTGGCACGTGGAGACGACGGAAGGCACAACCATCGCAGAAGTTATCCGAAGTGGACCCGGCACCTCGGATAGCGAGATCCTGCTCCATGGTATCCCGGTGATGGGGATTCAGGTCCCCGGACTGCCTCTGGTCTTCAGACCGCGGGGACGTGATTTCAGCGTCTTGATCGAAGCGGTAACGAACCAGATGGGCGCCAAGCGCATCCACAACTTTCAGGGCGCACACAAATTTACGGGCCGAACGCTGAACGTCGACCGAGTCCAAGCGCCTGAGGCCGGTCTTTCACCGGACTATCTCTCCGAACAGCTTTCAGCATCCGACGATCTTCCCGGAGAGATCCGCGCATGGCTCCGCAAAGGCGGAAGCACCGCAGATTACATCGTGGGTTTCGATGGCGCCGGTCTTCGCCTCACCGGTCCGAACGGAACGCAGCGCTTCCCGGCATCTTCGGAGGTCCCCGAGATACTTTTGCCCGTAGCTGGCGTCTACGCGCCGGACACGCAGACGATTTACGGCATCACCTATGGTGCTGAGGGCTACGTTTACGCCGTCGACGTCCAAGATAGCGCTTGGTCTGTCGTCACGAGCCTGCACGGCTACGATGCCGCGGCGCTCCTTTACGATCCCGATGACCGGCTCCTTATCCTGACGGGCGCGTTTTCTCGGCCAGGTGAGATCAGGGCCGTTGGATTGGACGGGAACGGGTTTTCCATCTTCGTGCCGACCACGGCTTTCCCCGGACTGACAGACCTGTTCGATTTCGGCAACGAAGACGGACCACCGCTTCTGCCCCGCGTCTTTTCGGAAGGTTGGCTTCTTCTTGAGGCCCGCGAGGAAAGTGCCAATCCCGATCCAGCTAAGGCGCGCACACGCATCTATGCTCTGCGGATCGATACCGGCGAAGTCCGGCTCCTTCGCTATCGCAACGAGTAAACGGGCACCGGCTGCCACGCTGTGCTCGTCGGCTGGAGGCCTTGAAGACGGGCGCCCGAACCCGGCGCGGGGTTTAGCTCTTCGGCCCTGCCGGGGAAATAAGCCACCTCTCAATTTCCCCGAACCAGCTTCCCGGGGTTCATAATGCCATCTGGGTCGAGAGCGCGCTTGATGGCGCTCATGACGTCCCAGGCTGGCCCGTGCTCGGCTTCCATCAGGTGCAGCTTGCCGAGGCCAACACCATGTTCGCCAGTGGCGGTGCCGCCCAGTTCGATCGCGTGGCTGGCCATGGTGTCGGAGAGGCGCTTGGCGGTGGCGACCTCGGCCGGGTCGTCCACGTCGATCAGCAGGATGGCGTGGTAGTTGCCGTCGCCCACATGGCCGAGGATCGGGCCGTGGAGGTCGGTGGCGGCGATCTGATCTGCGGCGCGGTCGATGGCTTCGCCCAACTTGGAGATGGGGACACAGACATCGGTGACGATGGCGGTCGAGCCTGGGCGGGCGGCGAGGATGGTATGGTAGGCGCGGTGGCGCATGGACCAGAGCGCGGTGCGATCTTCGGGGCGCGTGGCCCAGCGATAGTCGCTGCCTCCGTGTTCCGTGGTCAACGCCCCGAAGCGGGTCGCCTCTTCCGCGACGATGCTGCCTGGGCCGTGGAATTCCAGCAGCAGATGCGGGCTTTCAGGGAGGGCCGCGCCGTCCGCCGCGTTGAGTATGCGCGTAGTGGCGGCGTCGACGTATTCGATACGAGCAGGGCTGAGGCCAAGCTGCGTGGCCTCGATCACGCAGGCAATGGCGGAGGCGGTGTCGGGGAAGCCGCAGATGGCGGCGGAGACGTCCTCGGGCTGGGGATGCAGGCGGAGGGTGAGTTCGGTGATGAGGCCCAGCGTGCCCTCGGAGCCCACGAACAACCCGGTGAGGTCGTAGCCGGAAGAGGACTTGGCGGCCTGGGTGCCGGTGCGGATGATCCGGCCGTCGGCCAGGACGACTTCGAGGGCGCGAACCTGATCGCGCATGGTACCGTACTTGACGGCCGTTGTGCCCGAGGCGCGGGTCGCGGCCATTCCGCCCAACGACGCGTTGGCGCCAGGATCGACGGGGAACATGAGGCCGCTAGCGCGTAATTCCGTGTTCAGCGCCTCACGCGTACAACCGGGCTGGACCCGGACGAGCTGATCCTCGGGCAGGATGTCCAGCACTTGGTCCATGTGCCGGAAGTCGACCGTGAGGCCGCCGCGAGGGGCGGAGGCATGGCCCTCCAGCGCAGTGCCGGTACCCCAGCCGATGAGCGGGATGCGGTGGTGGGTGCACATGCACGCAATCGCCGCCACTTCCGCAGTGTCCTTCGGATATGTTACGGCATCGGGCGGCATCTCGCTGTGCCACGTCTCGGACCTGCCGTGCAGGGCGAGATCGCTCTTTCCCGTGCTGAAGCGTTCGCCTAGCATAGCCCGCAATTCGGACATCGCGTCGTTTGGGATCATTGCGATCGGCCCTCCCCGTCGCGAGAGTGCAGCCAGGGCCGGGGAAGGACAAGACGCGTGACCGACGCGCCCATCCCCAACATGAACGCCATTGCCTCGTTCTTCCGCCGTTCATGGGATCTTGTGCGGGAGAAGGGACCGTCTCGCGTCCAGTTCTGGTTCATCGCGCTTTTGATCGGAATCGCGTCCGGCTACGCGGCAGTGGGCTTCATGCTGTCGATCCGAACCTTGCAGACCTTTCTTTACGGAACCGAAGACCCGCGGATGTTGCATAGCTTCGCAGCCACACTGCCTTGGTGGTGGGTGCTCATGCTGCCCGCTTTGGGTGGGCTGATCGTGGGCTTCATCCTAACGCGGTTCACACCGGACGGACGGGTGCGCGGTGTGGCGGAGGTGATCCAAGCTTCGGCCATGAAGGAGGGCCGGGTGGAGCGGCGGGCGGGCCTGGCCTCCATGGCGGCCTCGCTGATCACCTTATCCTCGGGAGGATCCTCGGGGCGCGAGGGGCCCGTGGTGCATATCGTCGGCATGATCGCGGGCTGGGTTTCGAACAAGATCAATGCCGACGGCGTGACGGGCCGGGACCTGCTGGGATGCGCCGTCGCCGCCGGCGTGGCGGCCAGCTTCAATGCGCCCATTGCTGGCGCACTTTTCGCGCTGGAGGTGGTACTGAGGCACTTCGCTGTCCATGCCTTTGCGCCGATTACGATCGCTGCGGTCTCGGGCAGCGTCATCTCGCGCCTACATTTCGGGGACGTGACCGAGTTCCGATTGCCGGAGGCCGGGATCCTTGCGTTCTACTATGAACTACCCGCCTTCCTGCTGCTGGGCCTGACCTGCGGTTTGGTGGCCTTCGTGCTGATGCGGTCGATCTTCTGGGCGGAAGATATGGGGACGGCTCTCCAGGCCCGGCTGCGGTTGCCCGCGATGCTGCGCCCGGCCCTTGCGGGACTGATACTGGGCGCAATAGCGATCTTCTTTCCGCATATCATCGGCGTCGGCTACGAGACGACGTCTGCCGCGCTATCCGGGCATCTGATCTTTCATGAGGCCGTGATCTTCGCCGTGCTCAAGGTCGCGGCGGTCTCGGTGACCATGGGCGGGCGCATGGGCGGGGGCGTCTTTTCGCCCGCCCTGATGGTAGGCGCGCTGACCGGCTTGGCCTTCGGCTGGGTGGCGACAGCGGCTTTCCCCGAAATCTCCGGCGACGAGACACTTTATGCGCTGGCCGGGATGGGCGCGGTGGCCGCGGCGGTGCTGGGGGCGCCGATCTCGACCACGTTGATCGTATTCGAATTGACTGGCGACTGGCAGACCGGGTTGGCGGTGATGGTGGCTGTGTCGATTTCCACCGCGCTGGCCTCTCGGCTGGTGGACCGATCATTTTTTCTGACGCAGCTGGAGCGACGCGGAATCCACCTGGCGGCGGGACCGCAGCGCTATCTTCTGGCGATGTTCAAGGTATCCAGCGTGATGAAGTCGCCGGATCATGCGAAGGCGCCGTCCGAAGATCGGGTGCGGCGAGCGGTGAACGAAGCGCTATTCGTGGGGCCTGGCGACACGTTGGAGGCGGCAATGCCGCTTTTCGAACGCTCCGGCGCTGATTTTCTAGCCGTCGTTCGGCTGGGCGATGGGGACGGACCGCCGGATATTCTCGGCGTCCTGCTGCATGTGGACGCTCTCCGAGTCTATAACCGGGCGCTGGCCGCGACGGCGGCCGAGGAACACTCCTGATATCCTCGGGCGGCGCGCGCTGATCCGGGCCATGACGCAACACGCGGTGGTGTCGGGATAGGGACTGGCCCGAAGTCTCTTGGAGTGCCCCATGTCCCCAATTTCCCATCCCATGCCCCCCGCCACCCGTCCAAGGTCGGCGCGATGATCGGCGTCACGCTCGGGGCCACGCTTGGGATCACGCTGGGCGCGGCCGCAGGGCCGCCTGTGCCACCCAGCCCGGCCCCCGCCGCCAATCTGACCTTCACCACGATCGCCGCAAATCTGGAGCGCTGAGCCATGGCCACGCAAGAACAACTGGACGACGCCGCGCAGGACGCGTTGGCGCTGACGCAATTCATGACGGCCGCCGCTCGGACGGATGTCCGCAACTCTGCCGGCGCCGCGATCGGGACGCTGGCCGATCTGCCCGCGGGCGGTGGCGGCGCGCCGGTCTACGACGACGTAACGGCGCTGGCCTCATCAACCGAAAGCCTGAGCGACGGGACCGCGATCTCCACGCTGAGAGAAGGCGCGGGTTGGCGCGTTGTCGATGACACGGTCGCGCCGCACCTGATCACCGCCGGGGGTATGCGCCTGCAGCATGTGGCAGGCCCCTATGTCATCGCAATTTCCGGGCAGTCAAATGCGCAGGGCGCCTTTCCCGATGGACCAAATCCGGCCTCACCACTTGTCCAGGTTTGGGACGGAGCCGTTGAGGTCTGGGGCAGTTCGGACCGAACGCAGCCGCCATTCTCGCGCGCCACGCCCCATGGCAATGGTGGCAACAACAACTATGCACTGGCCCGAGCACACAGGATCGTAGCCGATACGGGACGTCCTGTTCTGATCATCTACGATGCGGCTGGAGGGCGGCCTCTGGCGGATTGGGTGGACGAAGGGACGGCGTCGGAGCGCTATGCGGCGCTATCGACGAAAGTCACGGCTGCACTGGCGACACCGATTTTGGCCGAAGCAGGCATTACCGGGATCGACGAGTTGATCTTTGCTCAGGGCGAGGCGGATTTCGAAACCGACTTCCCCACCTATCTGGCACGGCTGCGCACCTTCCGGGAGCAATTGCGCGCGGAGCCATGGTGCAACCACGAAGTACCGATCTACTTCATGGGGCCCTCGAACCTGCATGATCGATATTGGTGGCGCGAAGCCTTGCTGCAGTTCTGCGCACAAGACGATTCCCGCTGCATCCACGTGCCCTCGGAAGGGATGCGAACCGAGTACTCAACCACCGGCGCGGGCGACAACACCCACTTCCTGGGCGAGAGCCTCTGGGAGGCAGGCTATTGGCGCATCGCGGCGGCCGCCCCCACCGTCGAAAGCCCCCGCCTGTTCCTTGCCCGCGGCGCGGGCCCAGCGACGCCCGAAGAGCCGACGGTTCTGGCAACCTTCTCCAACCTCGTGTCGCGCGATAGCTGGACCGATACATCGCCGCCCGATGGACCCGCTGCGACCGGATCGATCAGCTGGGGGCATGAATGCAACGCTGACGGCAACTATTCGGCTGCTTTCGGATATCAATGCGTGATCGGCAACTCCTCCAATTACGGGCTGGTCGCCGGCCGTTTGGTCGAGGCAAGAGCTTCAGCCGACTATTTCGGCGGCTTCGGCTATCAGATCGGCCTGGAGGCCAGCTACAGCTTCGGCGCTGGGCGGGGCCATGTTGTGGCCGACCAGGGTGGCGCGGCCTTCGGCCTCTTCTCTGAATATACCGCGCCCGAGAGCGATCCAGTCGCCCTTCAGGTGGGGACCGGGAGCAGTTCATCGAACCGCTCGAACGGCCTCACCGTGCGCAAGTCGGGCGTGGTGGAGATGAAGGGGCTGCCCGTCCATGCCGACGACACCGCCGCGTTGGGCGCCGGACTGTCAGTGGGTTGCCTTTACCGGACGGCGGATGGGGACGTCCGGGTGGTGGTCTAGGTCTCTGGCCGAAACCCATTGGGCAGCAGGACCCGTGTGAGTGAGAAGGCCGTCAGGCAGATCAGAAGCGTGACGGCCAAGATCGTGGGGATGCGGGGATAGGTGGCCAGGGTCGGGGCGCTTGGCGGAACCACGACCTGGACCATCCGGCGTGACAGGGCGGCAGCGCCCCGCGCCTCTGTCAAGCCCGCGCGCGCCGCTGTCAGGGCATCGCGGGCCATCTCGACCCGCAGTTCCGCGGTTTCGTGACGCACCAGTGTCTCGCTGAGGGATGGCCCCTCGCCCGCTCCGGCCAGGTCAGCACGGCGCTGCACGATCTCACGCAGCATCCCGTCGCGGAGCGCGATCTTGGCAAGCGTGTCGCGACGGCCGCCGATCCCGTCCAGTCGTGCGCTCTCAATCGCATTGTCGAGGCGCTGGGCCTCTTCCTCCAGGTCACGGATGGCAGATTGCTGGGCGGCCAAGCGTTCGCGGGGGTCGGCCTCGCGGCTTTCGGCGCGGAGACGGACGAGGTCTGCCTGCGCCGTCTCAAGCCCGGTCTGGGCATCCGTAAGCGCGGCTTCGAGAACCGCGACACGGCGATCAGAAAGCGCTGCTGCCAAACTGTCCACATGTGCGGCCGTGCGGACCAGCACGGCTTGGGCCACCATTTCGGCCAATCCAGCATCGGGAAGACGGACATGTAGGCTCAAGAGACCGGTTTGGATATCGACGCTGCCTGCGACGAAGTGGCGGAACCGGTCTCGGGCCGACAGGCCCAGCACAGGCAGGTCGCGCAGGCGTCGAAGCGGGTCCATCTTCTCGCTCGACAGGGTCTCGGCGAGGGCGAATTCCGCCTCAAGCGCCTGCATCAACGCGGCCGAACCCAGATATTCCTGCGCCATGAAAGCCTGTTCCAAACGGTCCGACCGCTCCGTCTGGAAGAGTGCGGCCTCTGGGGCAGGTCGATCCTCGGGCGTGGCGATGGCGACCACTGCGCGCGCCTCGTAAAGCGGTGTCGCGACCTCGAGAAGGTAGAAGAGGCACGCCGCCATCGGGACAAGAACGACGGCCGCGAATTGCGCCATCAGCAACCGGCGGCGGCGATCGCGAGCCCGCACGAGACCGCGCCGTGCCTCCGTAAGAGCGGCATCGTCCGGGATAAGGAGTGCCGCGCGCGCATCCCGCGCGGCCTTCTCCTCTTTCTGCTTCTGGGCGCGGGCCTGGGCCGCCACCAACACGCGCTGGGCCTTCTGTTCCTCGGCGACGCGGGCGCGTTCGGCGCGCCATGCCTTGATGCGATCGGATTCGACGGGGGCGGTATCGGTCATGGCACGGTCTCCGGAGATCGGGCTGCGAGGTCGAGGGCGGCTTGACCGGCCTCTGGATCGGGACAGGGAACGAGACAACCGCGGATCAGCACCAGCAGGCGGTCGCAATATTCGCCGAGGCGGCGCGGGTTGCGCGAGATCAGGACGAGGCCAGCCCTCGTCAAACGATCTTCCAGTACCGCACGCGACCTCTCCAACACCGCGCCGTTGCCCACGGAAACCGTCTCATCGGCGATGTAATGATTGCAGTCGACGGCCATTGAGGCGGCGAAGGCGAGCGTTGCCCGCTGGACGGGGGTCAGATGTTTGACCGGCATCGATAATCCATCGGGAAGTCCACAAAAGGCCGCGCAGAAAGCGGCCATGGCCCCGACATCGGTGCCGGTCAGGCGGGCCAATGTGGCAATGGCGTCTTCCGCACGTTCATCCGGGTGGAGGAAACCGGCCGCACCGATGGGCCAGGAAACCCGGCCCTCCAGGCGCACGCTTCCCCGATCGGGTGCCTCGATCCCTGCAAGAAGTCTGGCGAGCATGGTTTTGCCGCTGCCGGATGCCGCAAGAATGCCCACCCGCTCCATCGGTCTGATCAGGAGGGACGCGTCGAGCAGGATCGGATCGCCCCCACCAGGCCGCAACACGGTTGCGCGGTCGAGCAGGATCACAGCCGGTACCGGGCCGCGCGGGCGCGGATCAGGTGCCGCTCGAACGGCGCCGCAGAGAGCCAAAGAAGGGCCGCGACGCTCACCGGCCAGGCCCAGTCGGCCACTGGTGAACGGTAGCCTAGAAAGTATCCTTCCCGAAGGAGTTCCGTGACATGCAAGGTGGGGCTAAACCAAAGCACCCCAAGAAGGCGGGCCGAAAGTTCCGTCGCGGCATAGAAGATGCCCGAGAGCCAAAAGACCGGGCGGAGGAGGATCGGCACCAGCCGGGCGAAGGTGTCGCTCATCAAGCCGATCACGCCGACAAGGCGCCCCAACCCGACCGCCAATATCCAAGCGAGGCCCAATCCGGCGAAGACGCCCAACGGATCGGCGGGCAATCTCGCCCCAAACAGGAGCGTGACGAGACCGAAGATCAGGGTCGCCGTGAGGGCGGCATTGCGCAGCTCGACAATGGCCGTCGCCAACAGGATGTCCGAGAGACCGGTCGGCCGGATCAGCCGCATGTGGCGGCTGGCAATGCCCGCACGGGCCATGGAGGCGACGGTCTGCCGGAAGATCAGGTACGGCAGTACGCCGGTGGCCACGAAGATCTCAGGGCCGGCATCCAGGGGTGCGCTGCGATCCAGCAGGCGAAAGAGAACCACCATGAAGGCGATCCAGGCCAGCGGCGTCAGATGCGCCCAAAGCGGCCCTAGCGCCCCCCCGGCGAAACGTGTCCGCCGTTCATGTCCGGCAAGCGCGGCGATCCGCGCGACAGGGGACGCCGCCACACTCATCCGCCGCTAGACCCGTGATAGGACCGGTACCAGTCGACGAAGCGCGCGATCCCGTCGCGCACATCAGTTTTCGGGGCATAGCCGGTCAGGTCGCGCAGAAGGGACGCATCGGCCCAAGTACCGGGGACATCGCCCTTCTGCATTTCCATCATGTTCTTCTTGATCGGATGCCCCAACGCCTCTTCGATGGCCGCGATGAACGTCATCAGGTCGACCTTGTCGCCGTTACCGATATTGACCACACGGTAGGGCGCCACGGGGCTGAGCGTATCGTTCGGGGCGATGTCCGCCGGGTCGGCAGGCTCCGTTGGTGGAGTGTCGATCAAGAGGCGGATGCCGCGCACAAGATCGCCCACATACGTAAAGTCGCGGGCCATCTTGCCATGGTTGTAGACGTCGATCGCCTCCCCTGCGAGGGCCGCGCGAACGAACTTGTAAAGCGCCAGATCGGGCCGCCCCCACTCACCATAGACCGTGAAGAAGCGGAACATCGTCGTCGGTATCTTCCACAGATGGGCGTAGGAATGGGCCATATGCTCATTCGCGCGCTTGGTCGCAGCATAGAGCGTAAGCGGCGTGTCGGCCTTCTGCACCTCCTGGAAGGGCATGTCGGTATTGGCGCCGTAGACCGAGGAGGTGGACGCCATCAGAAGGTGATCCACGCCGAATTCGCGCGCGCATTCCATCACGTTGAAGGTGCCTTCGATATTGGCGGTGATGTAGGCGCGCGGGTTCTCCAGGCTATAGCGAACACCCGCCTGGGCGGCGAGATGGACGACCACGTCGGGTTCGGTGCGATCCACCAGATCGCGCAGCCCGCCGTGGTCTTCCAGCATCAGCTCATGGGCGGCGAAGCCTTCGTTCTGCAACAGCATCTGGTGGCGCCGCCGCTTCAGGTTCACGTCGTAATAATCCGTCATCCCGTCCAGCCCGACCACGCGAAATCCCTCGCGCAGGAGCAGATCGGCCAGATGGTAGCCGATGAAACCGGCAGTGCCGGTGACGAGAACGGTGCGCATATCTATCCCTCCGCTGGATGCGCCCAGAGGGAGAGCGTGCGATCGAGCACGGTGTCAATCAGGAAGCGGGATTCGGCGGAGACGCGGGCGGCCTCGCCCATGCAATCGAGCGTGTCATTGTCGCTGAGCAACTCGGCCAGAAGCGCCCCGGCTTCCTCCGGGTTGAGGTTGGCGGCGCTGGGCAACAGGCGACCGGTCACATGGTCTTCGACCACCTCTGCCGTACCGCCAGCCGGCGTGGCCAAGACGGGGCGACCGGTGAGATGCGCCTCAATCAGGACGTTGGGCAGCCCCTCCATCTCCGCCAGATGCATCACCATGTCGGCGCGGTGCAGGAAAAAGCCGACCTGTTCGCGCACACCCGCCAGGTGGATGCGATCCCCCAGGCCCAGGGCGTCGATGCGCGCTTGCGTCGCCTCGCGCTGCAGCCCGTCGCCCACAATGACGAAACGCGTGTTGGGCCGTGCTTCAAGACAGGCGGCGGCGGTTTCGACCCAATCGAGCGGGCGCTTGTTCTGCTCGAACCTGAAGATACCCAGGACGGTCCGGTCGCAATCGGGCGCCTTGGCGACCGCGTCGTCCCACCATTGGACATCGGCTTCGCTGCCGTCAGGCGTGATCGGCGGGGTGGCGTTGGGCACGACCGCGATGCTGCCCCGGTCCAGGTCGAGCCAGTCTTCATAGGCGCGCGCCGTGCTGGCGGCATTGGCCGAGAAGGTGACATGGGGCAGCCGGGCCAGAGCACTGTAGAGGCTGGGCATGGGCGCGCGGAAAAGCTGTGGTCGCTGGCTGGGGGGGAGACCACGGAAGGAGGTCACGATGCGCGGCACCCCGGCCAAAAGGGCCGCCACCGCAGCCGACAGGACCGCGCCATCCTGCCAGATATAGGCGACCGAGGGCGCCCGCTCGCGAAACCAGGGGATCAGCTTGGCCGTCGCCTGGCGCAGATCACTGGGCAGAAGGTCGATCAGGGCACGGGTATCCGGTGCCAGGCCCGAGACCGCGTCGATGGAGAAGTCGGGCAAATCGGTCATGACCGTGGTCCGCACCCCGGCGGCCTTGAGGACCGGCAGGAAAAAATCAGCGCCACGGCTCGGTGTAGCGTGCCGCACGCAGACCTCGATCGCCGGTCCCTCACCCGCAGCATGACGCGTCTCAAAAGCGGCAGCCAGACGCGTCAATTGCCGCTCGGCTCCGCCGGTGCCCAACTGGCCGGTGACGAAGACAATCGGTCCGTCTTCCGGCGCCGCACAGGGCGCGGGCGGCGGGGCGTGGCCAACCAGATGGGCCAAGATCGCGGCCCCCTCGGTCAGACCGGATTTTCGCAGAAGCGCGGCGCCCTTCCCCGCGCGTTCCAGCGCCGCCAGAGAGGCGGGCCCGAGGCCGCGTCGCGGCAATTCGCGCGCCACCAATTCCGCCTCCAGGTAGCGGGACTGATCCATCAGGCATTGAACGTAACGCACGCCGATCCGCGTGGCCGGACCGGACGGTATGTCGAGCCCGGCCATCAGCGTGTCGAGCCGCTCGTATTCGTGAAGCTCCATCAGGCCAGAGATCACGCGCTCGGCCTCGGTCGGATCCGTAGCGCAGTCGGGGAAGAGATCGGTCAGCACCGACAGCCCTTCCGACCCCATGCGCGCCCGCCGATACCAGCGCATCATCATCCGCAGCGCCAACGCATCGCCGGGGATCAGATCGTAGAGATCGGACCAGAACTCCAGCATGCCTTCCTGCAGACGACATTTCTCCACCAACTGGCCGCAGGCGCGCAGGAAGTCCGGCTCGGGCGCGACGGTGTCGAGGGCCGGCAGGAAGCGGGTCAGGGCCCGTGCCGCCTCCTCCGGGTCGGACACGCGGGCACCGGCCTCCTTCGCTTCATCGCGCAGGGGCGGCGGCATCATCGTGAGGACCGGCGTCGGGCTAATTCGGCGGGACAGCGGCAGAGTGAGATCCTGGGGCGTCATTCGGCAGCGATCCTCTGTTCAGGCGCAGCGGAAACGCCTGCCATCTGCGATAGGCGCAGCCGCGCTTCTTCGGCCGCGCGGCCGTCTTCCGGCCCCGCCCGATCCAGTACGGACAACGCCGCCTTTCGGGCGGCCTCCCGGTCGCGGAGCTTGATGGCCGCCCGAAGCGCCAGCAATACGGGCGCCACATTGCGTGGCATGACGGCGCTGGCATCCTGCGCCAGATCGAGCGCCGCCGCGGCATCGCCCTTTGCCAGGCGCACACGACCGCGGGCCAAGGGCAAGACCGAGAGCGGCGGGACGAGATCGCGCGTCTCCTGCGCCAGATCGTCCAGCGCCTCCGCATCCTGAGCATTGATCGCCGCCCGCATCTTTGCATCGGCCGCGCGGCGCAGATCGCGCATCGCCATTCGGGCCGCGTTATGCCGTGGATGGGCGTCGAGAAGGCGGGCGAGCTCAGGCGTGGTCATGTTCTGGGCGTCAAACGCCCCTTCGATCCGCGCGATCAAATCGGCATCCCGCAGCACCTGGCCATCACGTGCCTCGCGCCAGCGGATCAGCAGATCCAGTACGCGATCCCTTGCGCCGTCCAGCAACAGCGCCGTGATCGTCGGCAGAAGGTCCGCCTCCTCGGTCTCGGCCAACCGCGCCTCGGTTCCTGCACGGTCGGCTGTCGCGACGGCCACCTTAAGGCGCAGAGCAGCCGGCAGGAACGCTGCCAGCCGGCGACTATCGCGCGGCTCCAGCGCGGCGATCAGATCGGTGGCACCGGGCCAAGCCGCCAACACGCGCGCCACCCGTCGCGCAAGATCGGCCCGGCCGGGGCGCAGGGCCGCCGAAAGATAGGCCAGGGCCGTCTCGCCTGCGCCGATCGTACGGGCCGCCATGGCCAAACCGATCAGCGCCTCTGGCTCCGCCAGCACGCTGGCATTCCGCAATCTCGGCAAGGCGTCGGCAAAGCCCCCGGTCGCATGGGTCAAGCCCGTCAACCGCGCGGCCTTTCCCGACACGCGCAAGGCCGCGGCAAAGGCCACCTCCTGACGCCGCGCCATGGCCGAAGCGCGGGCATGAAGCGCCACCAGACCTTCGTCGCGCGGAAAGCGGCGAAGATGCTTGTTCAGCCGCGGGACGAGGCGCGCGCCCCGTCCCGCGGCCATCCGCGCCTCCACATGGGGGGTCAGCTTTCGGCGCAGTGCGGCGCTGCCGCCCCGGGCCACGGCAGCGTCGATCCGGGCGTCGAGGGCGGCGGCAAACCATTCGTCGGCAAGGAGCCGAGCAAAGGCATCTGTGTAATGGGCCAGGCCTGTGGAATTGTCGGCGATGGCCGCAGACTGGCCCACGGCCTCCATCAAGGGGGTCGGATCCCACACGGTACCGCCCTGCCCTTCGACGGCATCCCGCACCATGGCGATGAAACGGCTGCGGCTTGGGATCGGCGTTCCGTCAGCACGGCGGGCATTCACGTGAGTCACGAAAAGCGGGTTCGGCAGATTTTCCATCAGCCACGCGATGTCGGCCGACACGCCTTCCGGGGTGGCATAGGCGAGCCGCACCCGCGCGAGCAGTGCGTTCTCCGGCCGGTCGGGCCAGGCTGCTTCGAGGAAGGCCGCCTGTGCGACCGCGTCGTCGCCCTGCGCGAGGGTCCAGAATTGTTGTGCCCGCGCGGTTTCACCGAAGAAATCGGGAAAGGCAGACGTCAGGTAGTTCAACTGGATGGCCCAGCCGTCGATGCTGAGGCACTTGGCCGAACTGATCTCTACCACCCACAGATCGGCCACCACGGGTGGCTCCGACCGCTTGGCTTCGCGGTCAGCCTCCTTTGCGATGAAGGGCCAAAGCGCCTCCGGCGGACAGGCGCCGCCCTGCAGGAAGCGGACCATCTGCACCGCCTCTGCCGAGCTATGGCAGAAGCCGAAGCTTCGGGCGCGGTTGACCTCCACGCCATGGATCTCGCTTCCGAGGCGCAAGGGCGTGGCGATCCGGCAGGATCCAACGGGGACGACGCTCAGCATCACAGCGCCCAATAGTCGAGGCCGGCAGGCCTTGGCGCCTTCGCCAGGGCGCCGCGAATGTCAGCCAGGATCCCATCTGGCCGCAGGATCGAGAGGAAGGCCGGGTCGTCAAGGTAAGCCCGATGCGGCGCGCCCAGAACGGCCATGTCCAGATCGGTGAGATCGGCCATCGGACGCAGTTCAAGTCCGGCCGCCTTTGCATCCTTCGCATCGCAAAGCGGATCGTGGACGATGGGATCCAGACCGAATCCGCGCAATTCCTGTACCAGTTCGATGACCTTGGAATTGCGGATGTCGGGCACGTTTTCCTTGAACGCGATGCCCAGCACCCCGATCCGCATGTCGCGCATCTTGCCATCCCGCAGGATCAGCCGCCGCACCAGTTCCGCCGCCACCTTACCGGGCATGCTGTCGTTGAGGCGCCGTCCGGACAGGATGACCTCTGGATGATGGCCCACACGCTCCGCGGCCGCGGCGAGGTAATAGGGGTCGACCCCGATGCAATGGCCACCCACCAGGCCGGGCGTAAACGGCACGAAGTTCCACTTGGTGGCCGCCGCCTCGATCACGTCGCGCGTGGCGATGCCCATGCGCTGACAGATTAGTGCCAGCTCGTTCATCAGCGCGATATTCACGTCACGCTGGGTGTTTTCCAGCACCTTGGCGGCCTCGGCCACACGGATCGAGGGGCAAAGATGGACGCCTGCATCGATCACCTTGCCGTAGATATTCGCCAGCCTTTTTAGGGTGGCCTCGTCGCTGGCGGCGACGTTCTTGCGGATCGTCTCGACCGTGTTGACCCGGTCGCCGGGATTGATGCGTTCCGGACTGTAGCCCAGATGAACGTCCCGACCGATGTCGAGCCCCGACCCTTCGGCGAGGATCGGACCGCAGAAATCCTCGGTCACGCCAGGATAGACCGTGGATTCGAAGACAACGATATCCCCCGGCTTCAGATGCGGCGCCACCATCCGGCACGCGCTGCGCAAGGGCTCTAGATCGGGCTGGTTGGCCTCGGTCACCGGGGTCGGAACGGTGAGGATATAAACATCCGCCTCGGCGAGGCGCGCCACGTTTCCGGTGGCAAGAAGTTCACTGGCCTTCAATCGGTCGCCCGTCACCTCACCGGTCACGTCCCGGCCACCGCCGATCTGCGCGACCCGCGTCAGCGAGATATCGAAGCCGATCACGCCCTCGAAGCGCTCCGACAGGCGGACGGCCAGCGGCAGGCCCACATATCCCAGGCCGATGACGGCGATCCGCGCGTCCCGTGACTTTTTCGGACGCAGCGCCTTGCCCGCAAGAAGGCCCTTGGGCGGCGATTTCGGGCGCGGCGCAATCTGCGCGTCGGAGGCATCGAGCATCATCGGTCTCTCGTCATTTGGCCCCCTCGCTACCGGGGCGCCGCAAACGTGACCGCAGCCTGGTTAATATCAGCTTAAGGGAGACGAAGAGGCTGTGAAGCTCGCGTCAACTCCGCATTAACAGTGATTTGCGCGACGCCCTTCATGTCGGAAACCACCGCGAATCGGTGTCCGCCAACTGGAAGAAATGCTCAGTCGAGCCGGACTGAACTGCCCGTCACACGCTGCGTGTCGGTATAGTCCAAGGTATCGTTCAGGATGAACCAAGCCCCCACCGCCAGGATTGCGATCCCGCCGAACCCCGCCAACATCGCCTTCATCTCCTAGCCTCCCTCGCGTGTCGCCCGTTTCAAAAACGCGATCAGGTCCATGCGATCCTTCTCGGCCGCGATCACCTGCATCGGCATCTTCGAACCCGGTATGTAATGATCCGGCCCCGCGTCGAAAAGCGCGTCGATCGTGGTCTCGGACCAGACGATCTCACTGCTTTCGAGGATCGGGGAATATGGATAGCCCTCAACGGTTCCAGCCCGTCGTCCGAAGACGCCATGGAGCGTCGGGCCCGCCTTGCGCGACGGCCCCGGGTTGAGCGCATGGCAGATGGAGCACTTGCGGGTGAATTGCCGCTCTCCGTTGGGCATCGTCTCGGGCGCGCGTAGAAAATCCGGCGCCGCCGCAACCGGATCGACGCGGTCGAGCGTATCCACCGGCCACGCATAGACAATGCTCTCCAGACCGGCAGCGTAGAGCGTCTCTCCGTCCGGCGAGAAAGACAGCGCCCAGACCGGGCCCTGCCGCATGGCGCGAAGGTCACTGACAAGGCTCCAATCGCTGCTGTCGAGGAGCATGATAAATCCATCACCGTCGCCCACAGCCAGAAGGCCGCTGCCCGCGTGGTACGCCATGGACAGGATCGGGCGGCGATCCAGGGTGAAATCGGCGATCTCCGCACCGGACGGATCGACGATGCGGGTGCTGCCGTCGACCGTGCCATAGGCAAGCCAACCCGCATCGCCCACCAGCGTGTTGATCCCGAAGCCATGCCGGATCACCGGGACCGGCGCGCCACCGGCCATGTCATAGCGCAGAAGACGGCCATCCGACGTCCCGGCATAGAGTGCCGCGCCATCGGGTGCGAAATGCAGGGCGTTCACACCGGCGCCAGGGTCCGGCAGCCGCAGACCCGCCGCACCCGTCAGCGACCAGAGGTGGATCGCACCGTCCCAGCCGCCGCTGGCCACCGCGCTTTGGCCCGGCCGAACCGCCAAGGCGGCCACCTTACCTTCATGACGACCCAGCACTGCGCCGTCCGGCCAAAGGCGCAACGTGAAATCGTCCCCGCCAGAGATGACCTTCCCATCCGTCGTCGCTGCCAAGGCCACGACGGCGGCATCGTGCCCTTCGAGCCAGCTGGGCACGCGGCCGGACCACATCCCCACGCTATTGTCGAAGCTGCCGGTCACCACGCGGCCGTCAGGCAGCGCGGCGATGGCCATGACGGGACCGCCATGTCCCTTGAGCGTTGTAAACTCCGCCGCCCCGACCGGCGTGCCGGTCAAAGCCAGAAGCAGAAGGACAAACCAGCGCATCGATTATTCCGCTGGCGTCGTCGTCCCGCCCTTGGCGTCTTTCCCCTCGATCTCCTCCAACCAGAGGGAGTGGTGTTGCTTTGCCCAGGCCTCGTCCACTTCACCGGTGCCCATGGCGTCATAGGCGCCCTCCATCCCCAGGCTGCCGATGTAGATATGGGCGATGATGATCGCCATCAGCACGAAGCTGACAATGGCGTGCCACGACTGGGCCAGCTGCATCTCCTCCTGCGGGGCGAGCTGGGTGGGGAACGGCGCGCGGCCCAGAAGGTCCGGGATGCCGATGGCGTTCATCTTATCGAAGGTCGCCGCGAAGAGCTGGATCTCGAACGGGAAGAGGAGCGCCAACCCCGAGACCGAGATCGAACCGCCCAGCACGATGACCGACCAGAAGATCAGCTTCTGACCAAAATTGAACTTCTTGGCGGGCGGGTGCTTGGAGCCGACGATGCCGCCCGCCTGCTTGATCCAGACGAGGTCGGTACGGTTCGGGATGTTGTGCCAGACCCAGAGGAAGAACACGAAGATCAGCGCGATCATAAAGGGCCAGGCCACGTTGTTGTGGACCCATTTGGAGGCGATTAGGATCGTGGCATTCGCCTCTTTGCCCAAGAGCGGCACCAGAACCGTGCGCCCGAACAGCGAAGCGAGGCCAGTGATCCCGAGCAGGATGAACGACCCCGCCAAGAGCCAATGGGAGAACCGTTCGAACCATTGAAAGCGCGTCACCGTGCGGCCGCTACGCCCCGCCTCGATGCGCACTCGACCCCGCAAAAGGAAGAAGACGGCCAGGACCGCGATAGTGCCCAGCAGCAGCCAACCGCCATAGGTCCGCAATGGCCCCTCCCGGAACTGCCACCAGACCATGCCGCCGTCCTGTACCAGCACCGCGGCCACATCACCGCCTGCTGAGACCGTGATATCGGCCGTGTCATAGCGCAGAGCGCGCCAGACCTCGCTATCGGAAGCGCCGCCCAACGTACCAAGTTGCGCCGCCATGTTCGCCGCCGAGTCCGGATTGCCGGTATTTGCGCGCCGCGCGCTGTCATCCACGGGCAGGCCCTGCTGTCGACGAAGAATATCCTCCAGCGTCGACGCACCGCCGGTGGCGGAACGGTCCGGCGCCACGTTCACCGCGTCATCGGGTGGGCGGACATCTTGTGCCTGGACCGGGGCGGCGGCCACCACCACCAGAAGGGCAAGAAAGGCCAGGATCAGTCTCATGACGGGTCGTCCTTTCGAAGAAGGGGTGGCGCCGCGCGGGTAAGGGAAACCTGCCTACGGCGGCGCATCCTCAGAGGATATGGTTGGCACGGGCGCGACAAGGCGCCCGCATTTCTTGATCTCATTGTCCCGATGGAGGATTTGCCATGCGCATCCACCGTATTCTTTTCCTGTGCTTCACCCTGAGCATCCCGACCGGTTCTTGGGGCGCCAACCACCTGCTGCCGTCCGGCGGCGGCGGCGAGGTGCAGCCGCCTGGCCAGGCGCCGGGCTTTGTCATCCTCAAACAGCCGCAGGCGGATCACGACATCCTCCTGCGCGTGCGTCCCGTTGCTGGCCAGGGCGGCGATCCCGCCGACCATGTTTGGGAGCGGATCGAGCCCGCAGGCGGCGGGTATACGGAGGAACGGACGATCCGATGGAGCGCCACGGCCTCCTGCGCGGAAGGGATCGACTTCATCCGCATCACCGGGCCGGGCGGCACGCAGACGCAGACTTTCAACGGCACGCGCAACGCCATTTCCGGTCACGTCAACTACGATAGTTTCGACCCGGACGCGCTGGACGAGGTCTGTCTGAACTGGGGCCAGCAGATGAACACGGCCTGCGCCAACGATCCGGACGGACCGAACTGTCCCGCGTTTGAAACCTTCAATGAGACCCATCGCGCCATCTTTCGCGGCAGCGCGCCGATCCAAGTCAGTGGCGAATGCACGAACGGCCCGATGCCGACGGAGACCTACCGGCCGAGGCTGATCTTGGAATGCCGACAAGCGGAGTGAGCGCCGGGACCGACGCCACCCCTTACACGGGAAGGCCCCAGCAGGGCCTTCCTGCCGCTTGGCGCCATATAGGCCCTCAGCCGCCCTTCTGTTCATAGGCCGTGCCCCAGCCCCAGGCGCCAGAACCGAAGCCACGGGCCACCACACGTTCGCGGTAGATGGCCGAGACCACGTCGCCGTCGCCCGCCAGAAGCGCCTTGGTCGAACACATCTCGGCGCAGATGGGCAGCTTGCCCTCGGCGATCCGGTTGCGGCCGTATTTGGCGAACTCGGCGGTGGAGTGCGTCTCTTCCGGGCCACCGGCGCAGAAGGTGCATTTGTCCATCTTGCCGCGTGATCCGAAATTGCCCGCCTGCGGATATTGCGGCGCGCCGAACGGGCACGCGTAGAAGCAATAGCCACAGCCGATGCACAGGTCCTTGGAGTGCAGGACGACGCCTTCCTCGTTCTGGTAGAAGCAATCCACCGGGCACACCGCCATGCAGGGCGCGTCCGAACAATGCATGCAGGCCACCGAAATGGACCGCTCGCCCGGCGTGCCGTCACTGATCGTGACGACCCGGCGCCGGTTGATGCCCCAGGGCACCTCATGCTCGTTCTTACAGGCCGTGACGCAGGCATTGCACTCGATGCAGCGCTCGGCGTCGCAGAGAAATTTTGCTCTTGCTGCCATGATCTCTCTCCTTACGCCGCAGTAATCTTGCAGAGGGTGGCCTTGGTCTCCTGCATCTGGGTGACCGAGTCGTAGCCATAGGTCTGGGCTGTGTTGGTCGATTCACCCAGCACGTAAGGGTCGGCCCCTTCCGGGTATTTCGACCTCTGATCCTCGCCTTGGAAATGACCGCCGAAGTGGAACGGCATGAAGGCCACGCCCGATCCCACCCGTTCGGTGACCATGGCCATCACCTTGACCTTGCCGCCCTCGGGCCCCTCGACCCAGACATCGGTCCCGTCGCGCACGCCCAGATTGTTGGCGTCGCGCGGGTTGATCTCCACGAACATGTCCTGCTGCAGCTCGGCCAGCCAGGGGTTCGACCGGGTCTCATCGCCGCCGCCCTCATACTCGACCAGACGGCCGGAGGTGAGGATGATCGGATAATCGGCCGAGAAGTCGTTCTCCTGGATGGAGGCATACATCGTCGGCAGGCGGTAGAACTTGCGGTCCTCGTAGGTCGGGTAATCCGCCACCAGGTCGCGCCGATTCGTATAGAGCGGCTCGCGGTGGATGGGCACGGGATCGGGGAACGTCCAGACCACGGCGCGGGCCTTGGCGTTGCCGAAGGGCGCGCAGCCATGCTTGATCGCGACCCGCTGGATGCCGCCCGAGAGGTCGGTCTTCCAGTTGGTCCCGGGCCCGGCCACCGCGTCGATCGCGGCACGTTCGTCCGCCGTCAGATCGCCGTCCCAGCCCAGATCCATCAGCATCTGCATGGTGAATTCCGGATATCCGTCCTGGATTTCCGAACCCACCGAATAGACGCCTTCCGCCAGGAGGTTCTCGCCTTCATGCTCGACCCCGAAGCGGGCGCGGAAGGTCAGACCCCCATCTGCCACCGATTTGGACATATCGTACAAATTGGGGGTACCCGGGTGATTCATCTCTGGCGTGCCCCAACAGGGCCACGGCATTCCGTAATAATCGCCGTCCGCATCGCCACCAATCGCCTGCAGCGTCGTACGGTCGAAGGTTTCTTGGTTCGCCATGTGCTTCTTGATGCGCTCGGGCGACTGCCCGGTATAGCCCACCGTCCACATGCCGGAATTGAACTCCCGCGTGACGCTCTCGATGTTGGGCGTGTTCGCGTCCTCCATCTCGATGTTGCGGAAGAAGCGATCTGCGAAGCCGAACTTGTTGGCAAACATCCCGATGATCTCGTGATCGGGCTTCGACTCAAAGAGCGGCGCAACCACCTGGTCGCGCCATTGGATCGACCGGTTGGACGCCGTCACAGACCCCCGCGTCTCGAACTGGGTGGAGGCGGGCAAAAGCCAGACATTGTCCGTCCGATCATGCAGCACTGCCGAAACAGTTGGATACGGGTCGATGACGACCAGCATGTCCAGCTCTTCCATGGCCGTCTTCATCTCGGTCATGCGCGTCTGCGAGTTGGGCGCGTGGCCCCAAAGAACCATCGCCCGAACCTTCGCGGGCTGATCCATGTTGTCGGGATCTTCCAGCACCCCGTCGATCCAGCGGCTGACCGGGATTCCGATCTGGTTCATCAGGGGCTTCTCTTCCCCGTCGATTTCGGCGGAAGCGAATTGACCCTTCAGCCAATCCAAATCCTCGCCCCAGACGCGAGACCAATGGGCCCAGGCGCCGTCGGACAGGCCGTAATAGCCGGGCAAGGTATGCGACAGGACGCCAAGATCGGTCGCGCCCTGTACGTTGTCGTGGCCGCGGAAGATGTTGGTGCCGCCGCCCGACGTGCCCATGTTGCCCAACGCCAGCTGCAGCACGCAATAGGCGCGCGTGTTGTTGTTGCCGTTGGTGTGCTGGGTACCGCCCATGCACCAGATCACGGTGCCGGGACGGTTATTGGCCAACTGCTGGGCCACGCGGCGCAGTTGCGAGCCGGGTGTGCCGGTCACACGCTCCACCTCTTCCGGGGTCCAGTTCGCGACCTCTTCGCGGATCTGGTCCATGCCCCAGACGCGGGTGCGGATGAATTCCTTGTCCTCCCACCCATTCTCGAAGATGTGCCAGAGGATCCCCCAGACCAGCGCCACATCGGTACCGGGCCGGAAGCGGACATATTCGTCGGCATGAGCGGCGGTGCGCGTGAACCGCGGGTCGCAGACGATCAGCGGTGCGTTGTTCACCTCCTTGGCCTTCAGCACATGCAGAAGCGACACCGGGTGCGCTTCGGCCGGGTTGCCACCGATGATGAAGATCGCTCGACTGTTATGGATGTCGTTGTAGGAGTTGGTCATGGCGCCGTAGCCCCATGTATTCGCAACACCGGCGACGGTGGTGGAGTGGCAGATCCGTGCCTGGTGGTCGACGTTGTTCGTCCCCCAATAGGCCGCGAACTTGCGGAACAGGTAGGCCTGTTCGTTGTTGTGCTTGGCCGAGCCCAGCCAATAGACGCTGTCCGGGCCGCTCTCCTCCCGGATGTTCATCATCCCGTCGCCGATCTCATTGATCGCGTCGTCCCAGGACATGCGGGTCCATTCGCCGTTCACAAGCTTCATCGGGTACTTGAGACGCCGCTCGCCGTGGGCATGCTCGCGGACCGCGGCGCCCTTGGCGCAATGGGCGCCCAGGTTGAAGGGGCTGTCGATGCCAGGTTCCTGCCCGGTCCAGACACCGTCCTGCACTTCGGCGACCACGGTGCAGCCGACCGAGCAATGGGTGCAGACAGACTTGACCGTCTCCACCGCACCGCCCGCAGCGGTGGCGGCATTGGCGGGTCGGATGGCGCCACCGGTGGCGGAGATTGCGGCAAGTCCCCCTACGGCCAGTCCGGAGCCGCGCAGGAAGGCGCGACGATCGACGGATGTGTTGGCTACCTGGGCGATGGGACCCGGACGGGCGGCGCGGCGCGCGGCTCCTGTCGTCTTCTTCCTCAGCATCTTGTTCCTCCCTGGCTCGCTTTGCGGCTGGCGGGGTCATTCCAAAGGGCGCCACATGCAGCACCCGGTGCCGGTCCGTTTAGAAACGGGCGGCGGCGTAATAGGCGCGGGTATGGGCGGTGTCCTGCATCCGCTCCGACGTCGGATCGACCTCCGCAGCCTCGGCGGCCTCACCCGTCATGGTTGCCATGGCCGCGGCAGGTGCCGCCGTACCCGCCAGCGCCAGGAACGCGCGGCGGCTGGTGCCATCCTTCTTGTCCATCTCCATTGCTCCCTCTTTCTGCGAAGTCGTTGTTTGCGTCATGCGGATTGCTCCGCACTGAGGCGGAAACCTTCCGCCTCGATCTCCATGAAGGTCCGGCCCAAGGCGCCCACGGACGCGTAGAAGACAGACCCTTTCGCGGCTTCCAGATCGCGATAGAAATGCGCGGCCCACGGCGCGATATGCTTGGCGAAGAACTCTTTCTGCACCTCAAGGGGTGCGGGCGGGCCGAAGCGACCGACGATCATGGCGCCCATCATCTCCATCAGCGCGGCGATGTTGTCCTCGGGTTCATAGACCGTCTCTGACCGGGCCAAACCGCGCAGCGCCATATCGCGACGCAGGGCGGCCAGCGGCTTTTCGTTCAGGAACCCCGTCAGGTAGTAGGAGGCATAGGGTAACAGCTCCCCACGCCCGAGGCCGATGAAGAGGCGGTTAAACTCGCTCTCCACTGCTTTTGGCTTGGTGACCTTGGCCATCCGGGCAAGGGCCGTCACCGCGGTGCCGATCTCGCCGCCATCGCCGGTCAGACCGGCGACCTGTTCCAGCAACATATCGTCCGGTGGGCGGGCGAGCAGAACGCCCAGGAAATTGTAGAGATCGGCGCGAAGGCGATCTTCTTCGGCGATACGCGTCTCTTCGGCCAAGGCGCTCATGCCTCCTCCTCACGGAATGAAAAGCGCATCCGGCGAGACGCGGCGGCGACAACTGGTTCTACCTCATCGTCCGGGATTGCGGCGCGGTCGTCGACGGCGGGCGCTCGGGCGACGGCCACCTCCGGTTCGGTCATGTCCGGCGCCTCAGTCTCGTCGGTCTCGACGCCGACATCAGCATCCTCCGCCGCGACCTCGGAAGCCTTCTGGGCCAGCACTTGAACGTGCCGCGCCATGCCTTTCCCGACCTGATAGGCTGTCTGCATCCCCTCCATCACGGTGGCGGCATCGGTGAAGTCCTGGCCGTAGTCGACCAGGCCATCCACGTTGGCGAGAACCGGGTTTACGCGCCAGAGACGCCGCAACGCCCGCATCCGCAGACGGGCGGGCACGGCCTCACCCAGAAAGGCCGAAAAATCGTCCCCCGCAACCATCTCGTCGGGATCGCGCAGCCCCAACTCGGTCAAAACCTCTGCATCTGAACGGTCGGCCAGCGACGCTTCGCGCTCGGCCCGCGCGAAGACGGCCGCCTCCTCTTCAGCCGCAACGCGCTCCGCGTCGACCCCGGCGCGGCGGCGTGTCCAGAAATCACTCATTGCATCCGCGCCCGCTTCGAGGCCGGAGATCGGTAGACATCGGCCGTCTGCGCGATCCGCGCATCCCCGATCCCATCCTCGACCGCGTCGACATCCTTGCGATCCCGCCGCCGCTTCTTGAACGGCTGCTCCTCATGATATTGGGCCAAAAAGTCTTCGACCCAAAGCCGGACGGCAGGGGGCATCGCCACCTTCGCGACGATTTCCTCACCCGAATCGGTATAGTCCTGCGCCTCGTAAGGCGATGCCGTCACCAGGGCGACATCCAGCGGCCGTGCTGCCCCCGCCACCTCACGCATTACGACGTAAATCGCGGGGACGCGGGCGGCCAGATTGTGCTGGTAGGCTTCGGTTTCGGCGCCATGCAACTCCAAGGGCATGGTTGCCGCATGGTACTCCACCGCTTCACCTTCTTGCCGCAGAACATGCCAGTGAGCCGGCCCTGCACCTGGCAAGACGGCACGCGCGGACCAAACGACCGGCGCCCAACGTGTGACACCGGGACGTCGCTGAAGCACGACACCAAGGGGCATCGCGCAATACGCTTTCGGGTGGCGGATCAAGGTCCGGTCGTCCTCCTTGACTTAAGCCTGCCCCAAGCTAGCGGCATCGGGAAGCACTTTCTTACAGACATTTTCTACGACCAAAGGATGGGGTCGCCCTTTTGCCGCTCCTTGGTTGCAGCCATCCGCGAAACGGGACTACCCTCGGTGGCCGTGCGTCGGGAGAACGCGATGCAGCGAGGGGAGCGATCATGAGCCGACGCCTGATCCTGTGCGATTGCGAGGGCAGCCAGGCCGTCGATGCAGATCGACTGGCCGCAGCGACGGGTCTGCCAGCCGAGGCTGCCGTCAGCGCCCTCTGCACGCGGCAGATCGACATCGCAGCCCAGGCGATCGAGGCGGGCGATGCGATCCTCTGCTGCATGCAAGAAGCCCGCCGCTTCGACGCCCTGGCGGAGGAGATGGGCGTCGCCCCGCCATCGGTTCTCGACCTGCGTGACCGCGCCGGATGGACCGAGGATCCACGCGACACGCTGCCGAAGATGGCGGCGCTGGTCGCCGATGCCGAGCATGCCACACCCGCCGATAAGACCGTCGACGTGATCTCCGAGGGGCTTTGCCTGATCGTCGGTCCTGCGGAGGTGGCCTTGGAGGCCGCGGCCCAATTGGCAGGTCACTTGGCCGTCACCGTCCTTCTGCCCGAGGGAAGCGAGGCGCCGGTCACCCGGGCCTTCGACGTGGTCACGGGACGCTTGCGGGGCGCCACCGGATCGCTGGGCCGGTTCCGGGTTCGGATCGACGCTTTGCGCCAACTCGATCCAACGGGCCGCGGCGGCTTCGAAATGGTGCCGCCCCGC
This sequence comes from Pseudomonadota bacterium, assembly GCA_039199335.1. Classification (GTDB taxonomy): domain Bacteria; phylum Pseudomonadota; class Alphaproteobacteria; order Rhodobacterales; family Rhodobacteraceae; genus Jannaschia. The sequence continues at coordinate 127,990 of JBCCSY010000006.1, read as the reverse complement.
GACGGTGCCGAGAGCGCTTGTGACCTGATCCTCGACCTGAGCGGCGCACAGTCCCTCTTTCCCGCACCGGAGAAACGCGACGGCTACCTGCGGGCCGATCCGGCCCATGCGCCCTCGGTCGCGAAGGCGGTGATGGATGCCTCGCATATGGTGGGCACTTTCGAGAAGACCCTGCATGTGCGGACAGAACCGATGCTTTGCGCCCATTCCAGGGCGGAACAGACCGGCTGCACACGCTGCCTGGATCTCTGCCCCACCGGGGCCATCACGCCGAACGGCGACCATGTCACAGTCGATCCGCTGGTCTGCGCAGGCTGCGGCGCCTGCTCGGCCGCATGCCCGTCCGGCGCCATCGCATTGGATGCACCGCCCGTGGATGCCACCATGCGGCGCATCCAGACCCTGGCCCAAACCTATCTCACCGCGGGCGGCACAGCGCCACGCCTGCTGGTGACGGACGAGCACGGGACCGAAATGGTCGCCCTGGCTGCGCGGTTCGGGCGCGGCTTGCCCGCCGATGTGATCCCGATCGAAGTGCCCGCCCTGAACGGTATCGGCCATGCGGAGGCTGTGGCGGCGCTCGCCGCAGGGTTCGCGCAGGTCATCTGGTTGCCCGGCCCCAAGACCGACCGCACCGCGCTCGAGACGCAGCTCGCGCTCACGCGCGCTCTGGCTTCATCGGACGCCGCCCGCCTGCTGGACACGACCGACCCCGATGCCATGGCCGACGACCTCTACGGCGAAACGGCACCAGACCCGGTCGTCAACCCCGTCCGCCCCATGGGCACGCGGCGTCAGATCGCCCGGCAAGCCGCCACGGCTCTCCATGCCGATGCCGAGACCCTGCCCCTTCCGGATGGCGCACCCTATGGCGCGGTGCTGGTCGACCGGGACGCTTGCACCCTCTGCCTCTCTTGCGTGTCGCTCTGCCCCTCTGGCGCACTGGGCGACAATCCGGACTTGCCGCAGCTGCGCTTCCAGGAAGATGCCTGCCTGCAATGCGGTCTCTGCGCCAATGTCTGTCCCGAGGACGCGATCAGCTTTGCACCGCGCATGAACCTCACACCCACCGCATTCGAGCAGGTCGTCCTGAACGAAGAAGAACCCTTCGCCTGCATCGAATGTGGCGCCCTGTTCGGGGTGAAATCGACCATCGAGCGGATCACGGAAAAGCTCTCCACCCATTCCATGTTCCAGGACGAGAAGCAGCTTCGCATGATCCAGATGTGTGACGATTGCCGGGTGAAATCGCAGTTCCACGGTGAGGGCGCGCCCTTCGCCGGAGGAGAGCGCCCGCGCGTGCGGACCACCGACGACTACCTTTCCAAGCGCCGGGATCACTGATGACGCAAGGGGCTCCCAAGGTCAGCGGCGTCCAGAGCGGCGACATAGGCGACGATGGCCTCCAACTCCTCCAGCGTCAGCGCCATCGGTGCGATGGGGGGCGGGCGATCCTCCGGAAAGGGTGGAGTGACGTCCGGGATCTGGGTGAAGGACGGATGGGGGTTCAGCGCATAGAACGCCTCGAACCGGGCTGCCCAATCGTCGAGGGATTTCAGAACGGCAAAAGACGGAGAGGAGCCGATGGATTTGATCTGCCCGCCCGGCTCCACGGCGTGGCACCGCCCGCAATGCGTCCGGCTCACGATCAGGCCAAGCGCCGCATCGCCGTCATGGGCAATGTCGGCAACCGGTGCCGCCCCCGCGACCGGCAGCGTGAAAAGGGCCGCGCCGCCCGGCGCATAGGACGTGACCGTGTTACGGCCGACATCGGATGTCAGCCATTGGGCAAAGCGCGCGGCGCCGTCATGGTCGCCCGGCTCGGACAGATGCCACATGCGCACCTGGTCTGCGAAGACGGCCACGCCCTCCGCACCCAGGATCAGATCGGCCGGCGCGCCTTCGGGGACAACCTCAACCCGCAGCTGGGTCTTGAGTGCGAAGCGCGGCAACAGATGGGCCATCAGGCCAGACGCCACCAGCACCTCGGGTACACCAAGACGCACCGGCCCGTCCGCAGCCCAGCCCCGTCCGGTCAGGCAGAGCAGGATCACAAGCAAACGAACCACCGGCATCATCCCGGAACTTTAGCCGACCGGTGCCATCGATCAACCATAGGGAGACCCGGACCATGAGCGACGAGTTCAACATGTCCATGCGCAAATTTCTCAAGCAGGTCGGTGTCACGTCGCAACAGGCCATCGAGGAAGCCATGCGCGATGCGGACACGTCCCGCAAAACGTTCCAGGCGCGCGCCGTGATCACCATCGAAGAACTGGGCCTGGAACACGTCGTCGAAGGCCGGATCGAGGGGGCGGAGTGAGCGACGCCATGACCGAACGGGACGATGTTCTGGCCGCCCTCAAGGGGATCTCCGATCCGGCGGGGAACGGAGACATCGTCGCCGCCGGGCTCGTCCGTGCCCTCACCGTCTCCGATGGCAATGTCCGTTTCGTGATGGAAATCGACCCGAGCCGGGCGGAGACCTATGGCCCCGTCCGCGACCGTGCCGAGGCGGTGCTGCGCGCCCTGCCCGGCATCAATGAGGTCTCGATCATTCTCACCGCCCATAGCGAGAAAGCGCCGCCCGACCTGCGCGCGCCCCGCAAGGCCGAGCCTGCGGGTCCGCAACCGGTCCCCGGCATCGACCGCCTGATCGCCATCGCCAGCGGCAAGGGCGGCGTTGGCAAGTCGACCGTGTCGGCCAACCTCGCCTGCGCCCTGGCGCAGCAGGGCCTGCGCGTGGGCCTGCTGGACGCCGACGTCTATGGCCCCTCCCAACCCCGGATGCTGGGCGTCTCCGGTCGGCCCGCCTCGCCCGACGGCAAGACGATCCTGCCGATGCGCAATCATGGCGTGACCATGATGTCTTTGGGCCTGATGACCAATGACGATCAGGCTGTCGTCTGGAGGGGACCCATGCTGATGGGTGCGCTGCAGCAGATGCTGGGCCAGGTGCAATGGGGCGCGCTGGACATCCTGCTGGTGGACCTGCCGCCGGGCACGGGCGACGTGCAGATGACGCTGGCGCAGAAGGCCCGCGTGGACGGCGCGATCATCGTCTCCACCCCGCAGGACGTGGCGCTTCTGGATGCCCGCAAGGGGATCGACATGTTCAACCAGCTCAAGGTGCCGATCCTGGGCATGGTCGAGAATATGAGCACCCATATCTGCTCCAATTGCGGGCATGAGGAACACGTCTTCGGCCATGGCGGCGTCGCCGCCGAAGCCGCCAAGCTCGGCGTGCCGCTTCTGGCCGAAGTGCCCCTCCATATCGACATCCGGCTGGCGGCCGATGGTGGCGCGCCCATCGTGGTCTCCAAACCCGACAGCGCGCAGGCCCAGGCGTTCCACCGGGTGGCCGAAAGCCTCATGGCGCCTGCTGCATGACGGCGCCGCTCTTCCCGCCGCTCCTGACGGGCGAAGCGGTGGCCCGCGATCCGTTCGCGGCCGCCTGTGCCCGGGCGCGGCAGGGGGTGGATGCGGGTCTGATCACCTACGCGATCGGCGACCTTGACCTAAGCGCGGCGCTGATCCTCGCACCGGAAATGCCCCTCCGGGACGCCGTGACGATGCTGCCGCTCTGCGGCGTCAGCTTGCAGAACGCCCTGGGCGCGCTGTCCCCGCCGGAACTGGCCGTCCATCTCGGCTGGTCGGGCGACGTCATCGTCAACGGGGCGATCTGCGGCGGGCTCCGTCTTGCGGCAGACATCACCGATCAGGAGGTGCAACCTGACTGGCTGGTCTTGGGGTTGCACCTCCCCCTCTGGCCAGACAGCGACAATCCCGGAGAGAAACCGGACCAGACGGCCCTCTATGCCGAAGGCTGCGCCGGGCTCGATCCAACCGTCCTACTGGAAGCTTGGGCGCGGCATACCCTGCTCTGGATCAATCACTGGCAACAGGACGGCCCCGCCGCGCTTCACCGCGACTGGCAGGACTTGGCCCATGGCCTGAACGAGACCGTGACGATCGGGGGGCGGACCGGGACGTTCCTTGGTACCGATGAACGCTTCGGCATGCTTCTGAAAACAGAGACGGGCACCGATCTCATCCCCCTTACCAACCTGTTGGAGCGTCCATGAAACTCGCCCGTGCCATCCATTTCGACGAGAGCGACCAGCGCGTCTATGCAAGCCCTGCCCGCACCGGCGAATGGTGCGTCTCAGGCGGGTTCGAGTTCTCGGACTGGACCGAGGCCGATCTGACCGGCAAGGCCCGCCAGGCTTTCGCCAATGGCTGGCTCGGCCTTGAGACCGGCGGCCGCGTCACCTTCGTTGCCGTGACCGAGGCGACGGAGGCCGAGGCCCAGGCCCTCACCGCCGCCCTCGCCCGGCACTTCGTCACCTATTACGGCGCGCCCTCCGAAGACGCCGCCCATCCCGTCGCCGCCGAGGAGATCGCCCAGATGGCCGATCTCTGCGCCGACCACGACCCCAATACCCTTCTGACCGTCGCGCGCGAGCTGACCGAAGCAGGCGTGCGCGAAGCTTACCGCGTGATCCAGCCGCAGGAGGCGGGCCTCGATCAATTCGCCATCCACGGCGATGCCGATCCGGCCTGACCCTTCCTCTTGGCCTAAATATCCCGGGGACGCCGCGGGCGGGGGCAGCGCCCCGCAACCATAATCGTCGCGCGTCAGCGCGTCAGCTGGATCACTCCTCCCGCGGCACGGCGTTAAAGGTAAAGAGCCGTTCGCCCGCCACCTCGTAGCCGTCGATCAATGCCCCCGCCCCGTCGGAGGTCAGCCAGTCCTCCAGCCGCGCCGCCGCCTCGGCCTTCACGTGGTCGTGCCGCGCTGGGTTCACCGGCAGATAGGCATACTGATTGAACAGGACGGGATCGCCCGCGAATAGCAGCGCCATCCCGTCCTTGTTGCCGAAATTCAGCCAGGATGCCCGATCCGACAGGATATAGGCCCCCATCCCGGCCGCCGTGTTGAGCGCCGCACCCATGCCGGCGCCGACTTCGCGATACCACGCGCCCTCCGGTGCGATCCCGGCCCCGGACCAGAGCGAGAGTTCTCTTTTGTGGGTTCCGCTATCGTCGCCCCGGCTGACGAAGGCAGCCTCGGCCGCGGCGATCCGCGTCAGCGCATCCCTCGCATCGGCGGCGTCGACCAGACCGGCGGGGTCCGCATCCGGCCCGACGAAGACGAAATCGTTATACATGATCTCGCGCCGATGGGTGCCATGGCCCGCCGCGACGAACGCCTCCTCCGCCGTGCGGGAATGAACGAGGATCGCGTCCACATCGCCCGCCTCGCCCAGCCGCAGCGCCTGCCCCGTACCCACCACCAGAAGCTGCACGTCCAGACCCGTCTCCTCGGCGATCCGGGGGAGCAGCACGTCCGACAGGCCGGAATTGTGAAACGACGTCGTCACTGCCATACGCAGTGTCTCCGCCAGGGCAGGCCAAGCCAGGAACCAGAGGAAAAGCGCCGCCAGGATCGGTTTCATTCCACGATATCTCCTCTCAGGAAAGCCTGCGCCGCGTCGGTCGCGGGCCCTTCAAAAAAAGTCTCGGCCGGTGCCTGTTCATGGATGCGGCCGCCCTTCAGGAAGACGACGTCATCGGCCAGCCGCCGCGCTTGACCCATATCATGCGTCGACATGATCAGCGTCGTGCCTGCTGCCCGCGCGGCCACCAGGATCGCCTCGATCTCCCGCGTGGCCCGCCCATCGAGCGAGGCGCAGGGCTCGTCCAGGAAAAGGGCCTGCGGATTGCGCACCAAGGCCCGGGCCAGGGCCAGCTTCTGCTGCTCGCCGCCGGAGAGCTGCGTGGCCGGCCGGTCCAAAGCCTCCGCCAGACCCACGCGCCCGGCCCAGTCCTCGGCACGGTCGCGGGCGGCGCCACGGGCCAATCCCTGCAGGCGCAGCGGGAACGCGATATTGTCCCGTACGCTGCGGCGCATCATCACCGGACGCTGGAAGACGAAGGCCTGTTCGCGCCTGGCCTCCTCCAGCGAACAGGCCCAGTCGATGCGTCCGTCATTCAGGCGCGCAATCCCGTGCAGCATCCGCAGAAAGCTGGTCTTGCCCGCCCCGTTCGGCCCGATCACCACGGTCACGCCGTCGCCGTCCAGCGTCAGGTCCACCGGCCCGGCCAGCACCTTGCCCCGCCGCCGCGTCACCGCCCCACGCGCCGTCATGGGAAAGAGGCTCACCATCGCCCTTCCACCTCCGTCCGACCCAGCCAGTGGATCGCCAGGTTGATCGTCACGGCGAGCGCGATCAGCACGAAACCCAGGCCCAGGGCCAATGCGAAGTCCCCCCGCCCCGTCTCCAGCGCGATGGCCGTGGTCAGGACGCGAGTTGCGTTGTCGATATTGCCACCCACGATCATGATCGCGCCCACCTCGCCGATGGCCCGCCCGAACCCGGCCAACGCCGCCGTAAGCAACGCCCGCCGCGCATCCCAGAGCAGGGCCCGGATCCGCTGGCCCTGTGTGGCGTTCATGGAGATCAGAAGGTCGTGATATTCCGACCAGAGATCGCGCAGCGACTGATGCGCGATGGAGGCGATGAGCGGAACGATGATGATCACCTGCGCGATGATCATGGCCGTCGGCGTGAAGAGCAGGCCCAAAACGCCGAAGGGCCCGCTACGCGACAGCAGGATGTAGACGATCAGCCCGACGACCACCGGCGGCAGTCCCATCAGCGCGTTTAACACCGCGATCACGGCCCGGCGCAGACGGAACCTGCGAACGGCCAGCCAAGCGGCCAGCGGGAAGGCGATCGACGACGCGATCAGCAATGCCGTCACCGTCACCTGTAACGACCGCAGCGTGATCTCGACCAGTGCGGGGTCCAGCGTCAGAAGCAGCCAGACCGCTTGTCGCAGCCCGTCCCAAAGATCGGTCACGTCACCCCATCCTCCCTCGGGGCGACCCTATGACCTGCGGCAGGCGGGCGGAACGGCAAAATGCGCGGATTTCATCCAACGACCCATCGAGGCGGTTCTGACGACATCGCCGACCGCGCGCCATCCAGGCCAGCCAGCCTTTCGCACGCAAGACCCGCCGTACTCAGCAGCCGCAAATAGGCGCCCCGGCCAAGCGGCTGTCGGAGGCAGAAGACTGGAATTGATTGGAGGCGAGTACCGGAATCGAACCGGTGTACACGGATTTGCAATCCGCTGCGTAACCACTCCGCCAACTCGCCGAAGGTGGCGTGGCAATAGCGTGTCACCCCGGTGGCCGCAAGCGGCGGCGCGAAGCCTTTGACGTTGCACGGCGACGGGGGCCGTGCGATCAGTCTTCGGAGCGAAACCAGACGAATGGGTTTAGTCAGCGCATGACAGGCTCCAACGCCCTGCGGACGATGATGGTGGACACGCAGATCCGTCCTTCCGACGTCACCAAGTTCCCGATCATCGCCGCCATGCTGGATGTCGAGCGAGAGGCTTTCGTACCTCAATCCGCCCAATCCGTCGCCTATATGGACGCCCCCGTGAGACTGGTAGATGGGCGCGAGATGATGGAGGCGCGGACCTTCGCCAAGCTCCTCGATGCCCTAGACGTGGCGCTGGACGACCAAGTCCTCATCATCGGCGGCGGGCTTGGCTATTCCGCGGCGGTTCTGGCCCGGATGGCCGAGTCTGTCGTCATGGTCGAAGAAGATGCCGGGCTTGCCGAGGACGCAGAGGCGGCGCTCGCCACCCAGGACGTGACGAATGCCGTCGTGCTCCAATCGCCGTTGGTCGACGGGGCCGCCAAGGCGGGCCCCTATGACGTGATCCTGATCGAGGGCGGCGTCGAAGAGGTGCCCGACGCGTTGCTTGATCAATTGCACGACGCTGGCCGGATCGCCGCATTGTTTCAGACTGGCCAGTTGGGCGAAGCCCGGATCGGCCATCGCATCGAGGGACGCGTCAGCTGGCGCTTCGCCTTCAATGCCGCTGCCCCGGTTCTGCCGGGCTTTGCCGCACAGCGCGGCTTCACGCTCTGACCGTCCACCGGAGGCTTCCCATGACCGCACCATCTCGCAAGACGGCCCTCGGGCGCGCTGCCGTCCTGGCCCTGGCAATGGCCTTCCCGGTCAGCACGATGGCCGAAAGCCTGTCGGATGCGATGGTGCAGGCGTATGACAGCTCTCCCCTTCTGGAACAGCAACGCGCCCTTCTGCGCGCCACCGACGAAGATGTGGCTGTGGCGGTCTCGGCTCTGCGTCCCATCGTGTCGGGCCAGGCCAGCTATTCGAAGACGCTCACCATTACCGATGAACGACCGACGCTCTTTTCATCGGGTGACTTGGGGCGAGATCGCTCGACCACCACCAGTTCGTCCCTCGCTCTGATCCTGCAATACACCCTCCTTGATGGTGGCCAGCGCTACCTGCGCCTCAGCGCCGCCAAAGAAGCCGTGCTGGCCACGCGCTTCGGTCTGGTACAGCAAGAGCAGGCCGTCCTACTGGACGCGGTCAGTGCCTATCTGAACCTCCGCTTGGCCGTCCTGACCGTGGATGTCCGCGAAAACAACGTCCGCCTGATCACCCAGCAGCTCCGCGCGGCGGAGGACCGGTTCGAGGTCGGCGAAGTGACCCGAACAGACGTGGCCCTGGCCCAGTCGCGCCTGGCCTCGGCCCGCTCTCTGTTGGCTGCCGCCCGGGGGCAGGTCGATGTGGCGCGCGAGAATTACCGCCTGACCGTGGGCGTGCTGCCGACGGGGGTGTTGCAGGCCCCGCCTGCCCCGCCAGCATTGCCGCCCAGTGTCGACCGCGCTCAGGCGCTCGCTCTGCAGATCCATCCGCTGATCCTCTCCGGACAGCATGAGATCACCGCCGCAGTCCTTCTGGCCGACGCAGCCGAGGCCGACCGGCTGCCCAGCATCGATCTGGAAGGCCAGCTTTCCTATTCGCGACCCGATACTTCGACGGCCAATATCGGCCTTGTGGGACGGGTGCCGATCTATAATGGCGGTCGGCTCTCGGCGCTGAACCGCGCGGCGATCGCGAATGCGCAGGCCACCCGCGCAGCGTTGAACCAGCAATCGCGCGTCATCGTGGACGGCGTGGGGGCTGCCTGGGCCGCGCTGGAGATCGCCCGCGCGCAGATCGTGGCCAGCCGCGAGGGCGTGCGCGCCGCCGAACTCGCCTTCGAGGGATTTCGTGAGGAAGCTCTGTTGGGGGCCCGGACGACACTGGACGTTCTCGATTCGGAACAGGAACTTCTGGACGCCCGCACAGCAGTCCTAGAGGCCGAAACCGATGCTCAACTGGCCGTTTACCAAGTTCTTGCCTCAATCGGGCTGCTGACCACCGATCACCTCGGTCTGACCGTGGAACGCTATGATCCGACGGAATATTATCGTGCGGTCTCCAATGCGCCCGCCATCTCGCCCGAGGGCCAGGGGGGGCGTCTGGACCGGGTCTTGCGTCGATTCGGTCGCAACTAGTGTCGTAATTGTTTCGAATTGTAGGGGAGGCATGGACCGCCCCCCGTCTCGGCATGCTATGATTTAACTCCAGTGATCGCTCAAAGCGGCCCGGAGGGAGTTGATGGCACATCCGCAGGACATCGAAGACGTCCTTTCGTCGATCCGCCGTCTCGTCGCGACCGAGGGGCCGCCGCTCAAGCCGCGCGCCACCGATCCGGTGACCGGCCAGCGCGATACCTCCCTTCCGGCGCTGTTCCTCGACCCCGCCAATCGCGTCACGGATCCGGAAGATCCGTTCCAGATGATCCGCAGTCTCGCCCAGGAAGAACGGGACGGCCGCGATGCCGAGACCTTCATGGAAGATATGGACCCGGACATCGCCGCGATTACCGGCGACATGCCAAGCGATGCGTTCTCCGAATGGGACATGGATGATGATCCGGAGCTGACGCTGACGCCGGACTTCCGCGGGCCGATCACCAAGGCCGCGCCTGACGAGGATCGCGGCAGCGTCGCGGATCGGATCATCGCTCAACTTCGCGCGGCTCAAGGCGACCGCCGAGACCCGGATGCGGACCGGGATTTCGAAGGCACAGTGGCCCCGGCAGCAAGTACCACGGAGGCCGACGCGCCGCAGGGGGCCGACGTCGTGTCCCTCTCGACCAGTGCGAACTGGCCGCAAGCACCAGGCCCAACTGACGAGTTGGAACAGGCGTCCGTCGAAAACGCCGCCGCCGACGGGGCCGAGTTGCCCGACGAAGACGTTCCCACGCCGCTCGATCAGCCCGAAATCGCATCGCTCGGCGCCGACTATGACGCGTTGTCAGCGGACGAAGCCGACGCGCCCGACAACATACTGGTCGACGTGCCGGAAAACGTACCGGATGCGCCGTCGGACGCTGTCGCGACATCCGAAAGGTCCGCTGATGATCCCGATGACCTGCCGGTTCAGGTGGACAACCTGGCCGATCAATTGGCCGATGGCACGGCCCATGCGCTTCCAGGCGCGTTGACGGAATCGCTTCTGGCCGATGATGCCGTGCGCGATCTCATCGCCCAGATCGTTCGGGAGGAACTGGCGGGTGACCTTGGGGAACGGATCACGCGGAACGTCCGCAAATTGGTCCGCCGCGAGCTGCGCAGTATGATGGCCGCTGGCGAGTTCGACTGAACGCCCCCGGTGATGCCACATCGGATGTAAAAAAAGGCCGCCGCGATCTCGTCGCGGCGGCCTTTCGAAAACTGTATACCTGTGTCAGGCGGCTTTCGCAGCCTCTGCCAGTTCGGCAGCCTGACGACGTTCACTTTCTTCCCGCGACAGCGCGACCGATGTCCGCACGCCCCGACCGACGAATTCCATCAGCCCAGCGACGACACGCTCGTTCGGGTCGATCCCGGCGCAAGACAGAACTTCGCGACCGTCGCGAGACCGCGCCCAGCGCGCAATCTGCTCCGGCCCGTTGCCGAACTTCTTGTCGTCGGAAATCGCGTCATCGAGAGCGGCGAGCACAACAGCAGCAAAGAGCTTTCTAGCCCGCTGCCCCTGCTCAAAGTTGAACGCCGTTGCATCGACGAAATCAGTCATTCCGCACTCCCGTTATTGCTCTTGCTCTACCCCGTCGCGCTGCACTAGCACGTCTTCACCCGATTCGGGCCATGCAATTTCGGAATACCTCACTTGCATGGACAACAAATCTTCTCCGAACATACAACAGAACCTGCAGTGCCAGGCGACAATAGCTACTAGATATGGAGGCCGTCGCCGAACCTTCAAGGATCTGTCAACTTTTCGTCGACTTTACCCGGACGGCGCGCAAGGCCCAAACCGGTATGCCGAACTCTTGTCTGGGCCGGGGCGCACGGCTAGTTGGGCGCCAAACCAGAAAGTACGAGACAACCGATGCCGAAGATAAATGGGAACGAAATTCGTCCAGGCAATGTCCTCGAGCATGACGGGCATCTCTGGTCCGCCGTGAAGGTCGATCACGTGAAGCCGGGCAAGGGTGGCGCCTTTGCTCAGGTGGAGCTTCGCAACCTTCGCAACGGCTCCAAACTGAACGAACGCTTCCGCAGCGCCGACAAGGTGGAGCGTGTGCGGCTAGAGCAGAAGGATCAGCAATTCCTCTATGAAAATGACGGAATGCTCGTCTTCATGGATCAGGAAACCTACGACCAAATCGAACTCCCGGCCGAGCTGCTGGGCGACCGCCGTCCGTTCCTTCAAGACGGCATGGTCGTGCAGATCGAGTATTACGAAGACGAGGCGCTGAACGCGACCGTGCCCCAGAAGGTCACCTGCAAGGTCGTGGAGACCGAGCCGGTGGTGAAGGGCCAGACTGCCGCTAACAGCTTCAAGCCTGCCGTCCTCGATAACGGTGTGCGGGTGATGATCCCGCCCTTCGTCGGCCAGGACGAAGATATCGTCGTCAATACCGAGACGATGGAATATTCCGAACGGGCCTAACCCCGCGCCGCGCCGACCATCCCAAGCGCCATGTCGGCATGGATCGCCTGCACCGCCTCCCGGTCCAGGCGCCCGCCTTCCCGGTACCAGCCGATGACGCCGGTGAGCATGGCAATCAGGGCCATTGCCGCCAATCGCCCATCGGGTGCCCGCATCGCACCCGCAGCCGCCCCATCCCGCAAGATGGCCTCCGGGATGGCCTCGTAGCGGCGGCGCAAATCCTCGATCGACGCGAAGTTCTCCGCGCTGAGCGAGCGGAGCTCCATATAGGCGATGAAGACGGCATCGGGGCGGTCAAGGTGGAAGCCGATATGGAACCGGGCGAATGCGTCCAACCGCGCGACCGGGTCGCCACCGGGGTCGGCTTCGTCCCAAGCACTGAGCAATTCGCCCAGATGCTCGCGCATCATCCCTGCGAGCAGCGCCTGCTTGTCGGATGTGTAGTGATAGAGCGCCCCTGCCCCGATCCCGACCTCGCCCGCGATCTGACGCATGGAAACGGCGGCATACCCATGTGCGGCGAACAGGCGTTCGGCCGCCTTTCGCACACGCGGGCCGGTCACGCCGGCATCGGATCCGCTGGGTCGCGCCATGGAGGCGGGATAAACCGAACGCGCGTTCAATTCCATCCGCTTGTTCGCCACCGGTCACGGGCCTACGCTTCGGCCATGATCCGCATCCTGCCCTGCTTCTTCCTCCTGGCCTGTGGCGCCGAGCTGCCCCCGACAGAGGGGACGGTATCGGCGGCGGCCCTCTCGGCACCGGCCCCGCAGTTGGTACCACTGGACGACCTGCTGGTCCCCGCATCCCAACCCGTCCGGGCGGCAGATGCGGGCGCCACCCTGCAGCGACGCGGCGCGGGACTGGCCGCGCGCGGTATCGCGCCCCCGACGGGGGGCGATCTGGCGGCACGCGGCGCGGCCCTGCGCGCGCGCGCCGAGACATTGCGCGCCGCACCGCTGGACTGAACCACCCACATTGCACCGCACGGCCCGACCCGCTACGCCCGCCCCCGATCACCGCGAAGGAGCCGCCCGTATGACCACCCCCCTCCGCTTGGGCGTTGCCGGGCTCGGCACCGTCGGCGCGGGCGTCGTGAAAATCGTCCAGAACCGCGCCACCCCGTTGGAACACCGCGCTGGCCGTCGCATCGCGATCAGCGCCGTCTCCGCAAGAACGCGCGACAAGGATCGGGGCGTCGACCTCTCCGCCTATGGCTGGGAGGACGATCCCGTCACCCTGGCCCGCCGCGAGGACGTGGATGTCTTCGTCGAACTGGTCGGCGGCTCCGACGGTCCGGCCAAAGCCGCCGTGGAGGCCGCGCTGGAGGCGGGCAAACCCGTGGTCACCGCCAACAAGGCCATGCTCGCGCTCCATGGCCAAGCACTTGCCGAACGGGCTGAGGCGTCGGGCGTTGCGCTGCGGTTCGAAGCCGCCGTCGCAGGTGGCATTCCTTGCGTGAAGGTTCTGTCCGAAGCCCTGTCCGGTAACACCATCACCCGCGTCCTGGGCGTGATGAACGGCACCTGCAACTACATCTTGACCCGCATGGAAAGCGCGGGGCTTCCCTATGAGGAGGTCTTCGAGGAGGCCCGCGCCCTGGGCTATCTGGAAGCCGATCCGACCCTGGATGTGGGCGGCATCGATGCGGGCCACAAGCTGGCGCTGCTGTCCTCCATCGCCTTCGGCAGTCAGGTGGATTTCGACGGCATCGCGCTGCAGGGGATAGAGCGCGTCTCCATCGACGATATCCACCGCGCAGGCGATATGGGCTATCGCATCAAGCTGCTGGGCGTGGCCCGGCGCACCGAAACCGGGGTGGAGCAGTCCATGCGCCCAACCCTTGTCCCCGCTGCATCACCGCTGGGGCAACTGGAAGGCGCAACCAACATGGTGGTCGTCGAAGGCGATGCCGTGGGACAGATCGTCCTGCGCGGCGCTGGCGCGGGCGAAGGCCCGACCGCCATCGCGGTGATCGGCGATGTCTGCGACGTGGCGCGCGGTCTGGCACTGCCCGCCTTTGGCCAGCCCGCCGCGGCCCTGCGCCCGGCCCGGCGGGCCGAGACGGCGACCGCCATCGCCCATTACCTGCGCCTCCTTTTGCGGGATGAGCCCGGCGCCCTGGCCCGCGTGGCCACCGTGCTGGGCGAGGCGGGCATCTCCATCGACCGGATGCGGCAATACGATCATCCCGGCGCCGATGCCCCCGTGCTGATCGTCACCCATCCCTGCACCCCCGAGGCGCTGACCACGGCGTTGGACGGCCTCTCCGCCACCGGCGTCCTGCAGGCCGACCCGGTCGCCCTCCAGATCCAAGAAGTCTAACATGCCCGACCGCCCACCCAAGCCGAAACCCATCCCCTACCACCCGGCCGAGACCCGCTATGACCAGATGGTCTATCGCCGCTGCGGCCGGTCCGGCCTGAAACTCCCGGCGATCTCCCTGGGTCTTTGGCACAATTTCGGGCATGACACGCCGCATCAGACCAAACAAGCCATCTGCCGCGCGGCCTTCGACCACGGGATCACCCATTTCGACCTGGCCAACAATTACGGCCCGTCCGCCGGATCGGCCGAGGAAGCTTTCGGAGAGATCCTCCGCACCGATTTCGCGGGCCACCGGGACGAGCTGATCCTGTCCTCCAAGGCTGGCTACGACATGTGGCCCGGCCCCTACGGCGAATGGGGCAGCCGGAAATACCTGATCGCGTCCTGCGACCAGTCCCTCAAGCGGCTGGGCGTAGACTACGTCGACATCTTCTACAGCCATCGCTTCGATCCGGACACGCCCCTGGAAGAGACGATGGGCGCGCTGGACCACATCGTGCGGTCGGGGCGCGCGCTCTATGCCGGGATCAGCAGCTACAATTCCGAGCGTTCCCGCGAAGCGGCCGCGATCCTGCGCGATCTCGGCACGCCCTGCCTGATCCACCAGCCCAGCTACAACCTGCTGAACCGCTGGGTCGAACGCGATGGCCTGCTCGACACGCTGGAGGAGGAAGGCATCGGCTCCATCGCCTTCACCCCGCTGGCCCAGGGCATCCTGACCTCCCGCTACCTGAACGGGCTGCCGAACGAGGGGCGCGCGACGCAGGGCAAATCCCTCCTCCCCGAGATGGTTACCGAGGATGTCGTCGCCCGCCTGAACCGCCTGAACGAAATCGCGATGGACCGCGGCCAGACCTTGGCGCAAATGGCCCTGGCCTGGGTCCTGCGCGGCGGCCGGGTGACCACGGCGCTGATCGGTGCGTCGAAGCCCGAACAGGTGGTGGATTGCGCCGGTGCCGTTGGAAACCTCACCTTCACGGGGGAGGAGCTTGCAGCGATCGAGACAGCCTCGTCGGACGAGAGCCTGAACCTCTGGGCCAAATCCTCGGAGGAGGTCTAGCGGCGGGCGGCATCACGCACCCGATATCGAAAGGGACGCCCCCAATGCAATTTGACGAAGCAAAGCTGCGCGCGGCACTGGCGCAAGCGTGGTCAACGGAAACGGCCGTTCAATGGACGGCCGACAATCCCGCTTCCGGCCAATGCAACGTCACCGCTGCAATCGTCCACGATCTGTTTGGCGGAGATGTCCTGCGCACGCGGCTCGAAGGGGTCTGGCACTATTACAATCGTTTGGACGGACACCGCTATGACCTAACCGACAGCCAATTCACCGCGCCGGGCGCGCGTTTCACCGCACCCGAAGCTTATCAGGACCAGCTATCGACCCGCGATGCGGCGATGGAGACGATCCCCGAACGCGAATACGTCGCGCTCCGGCAGGCGCTCCTGCGCGAGCTCGGCGCGCATCCCGCCGCAGGTTAGCGCAACCAAAGGCTTTCCTCCGCACGGCCCGACGGGTTAACCGACCTGCGACCGACAGGAGCCTTCCATGACCAAAGCCGATTTCAACGACCGCATGCTCAGCCTGGGCCTGGCCCGTGTTTCCGAGGCGGCCGCCCTGGCCTCCGCCCGGCTGATTGGGCGCGGCGACGAGAAGGCCGCCGACCAGGCCGCGGTCAACGCCATGCGCGACCAGCTGAACCTGCTGGACATCGCGGGCACCGTCGTGATCGGCGAGGGCGAGCGGGACGAGGCCCCCATGCTCTATATCGGGGAAGAGGTGGGCACGGGGAAAGGGCCCGAGGTGGACATCGCCCTCGACCCGCTGGAGGGCACGACGCTGACCGCCAAAGACATGCCCAACGCCCTGACGGTCATCGCCATGGGCCCGCGCGGTTCCATGCTGCATGCGCCCGACGTCTACATGGACAAGCTGGCCATCGGACCGGGCTACCGAACGGGCGTGGTGACGATGGACATGTCGCCAGCTGAGCGCGTCAACGCCCTGGCCGCCGCCAAGGGCTGCTCGACCGAGGACATCACGGTCTGCGTCCTCGAACGCCCGCGCCACGAGGAGATGCTGGCCGAGCTTCGCACCACCGGCTGCGCCATCCGCCTGATCACCGATGGCGATGTGGCCGGCGTGATCCATTGCGCCGAGGCCGCGAAGACCGGGATCGACATGTATATGGGCTCCGGCGGCGCGCCCGAAGGCGTGCTGGCCGCCGCCGCGCTCAAATGCATGGGCGGGCAGATGTTCGGCCGCCTGACCTTCCGCAACGACGATGAGCGGGGCCGCGCCCAGAAGGCGGGCATCCAGAATCTCGACCGGGTCTATACCCGTGACGACATGGTCACGCAGGACGTGATCTTCGCCGCCACCGGCGTCACCGACGGCTCCATCGTGCCGGGGATCAAGCGCGAAGTGGGCTATTTCACCGCCGAGACGATCCTAATGCGCTCCAAGACCGGGTCCGTCCGGCGGATGAGCTACCGCAACCCGATCTCGGAATCCCCGCGCTGAGACAGCCCTCGGGGCACGCGCCCCGACGACCTCGCGCTGGTGGCCGTGTCGAAATCGCCCGGCCCCACCTGTCCTCAGCTTGCTTGAAATACCTCGGGGTCTGGGGCAGAGCCCCAGTCCGACCCCGCAACGGGAACGGACCTCGAAAGTAAGGGCCCCACGACACACGCCCTCCCGATCCCTGCGGACACCCACCCGGAAGGAGCCCGCCATGCGCCAAATCCCCCTCGGCCCCGACGACACCATCTCCGAGATCATGCTGGGCACCATGACGTTCGGCACCCAGACGAACGAGGCCGACAGCCATACCCAGATCGACATGGCCATCGATGCGGGCGTGACCTGGCTCGACACCGCCGAGATGTATCCCGTGAACCCCGTCCGCGCCGAGACGGTGGGCCTGACGGAGACGATCATCGGAAACTGGATCGCCAAAGGAAATGACGGCCGCATCCGCATCGCCACCAAGCATTCCGGCGAAGGGAGCCATGCGCGCGGCGGCGCCCCCATAACAGCCGAAAGCATCCCCGAGGCCATCGAAGGCAGTCTCAAGCGCCTGCAGACCGAAACCATCGACCTCTACCAGTTCCACTGGCCCAATCGCGGGTCGTTCCAATTCCGGCAATACTGGTCCTACGCGCCCGGGGGCGGACGAGAAGCGATCCTCCAGAACATAGCCGATTGCGTGGGCGCGCTGGAACGCGAGGTCGCGGCGGGCCGCATCCGCGCTTTTGGCCTGTCGAACGAGTCCAGTTGGGGCACGACCCGCTGGGTCGATGCCGCAGGGCCGAAGACCCGCCCGGTCTCGATCCAGAACGAATACTCCCTCCTCTGCCGCATCGCCGATACCGACCTGACCGAGATGATGGTCCACGAGCAGGTTACCATGCTGGCCTTCTCGCCACTCGCCACCGGGATCCTGACCGGCAAGTACCAAGGCGGCGCCGTGCCCCCGGGCTCGCGCCGGTCGATCAATGACGGCATGGGTGGCCGCTGGACCGATCGCGTGCAACCGGCCACTGGGGCCTATCTCAACCTCGCCCGCAAGCACGGCGTCGACCCGGTTCACATGGCTCTTGCCTGGTTGCAGACCCGGCCTTTCGCCTGCTCCGCGATCCTGGGGGCGACGACGGTGGCGCAGTTGGCCCACGGGCTGAAAGCGCAGGACATGGTGCTGTCCGATGATCTTGTCGCCGCCATCGACGACGCCCACAGAGCGCATCCGATGCCCTACTGACATGTCCCGGAAATACGGCCGTACACCCCACCTTCCCAATTCGCGCGGTCGCGGGGCTGACGTTCTTGGGCTCACCGATCTGCGGGCGTTCGAGATGGCTCAGAGGGTGATCGTCACCGAGAAGATGGATGGCGAGAACACGACGATCCATGCGGGCGGCTGCCATGCCCGCAGCCTCGATAGCGGCGCCCATCCCGCCCGCGACTGGATGCGCGGCTTCGCCGCCGGGATTGCCCCGCAGCTTGGCGCAGAGGAGCGGATCGTGGGCGAATGCCTCTTCGCCCGCCATTCCGTCGCCTATGATGCCCTGCCCGCTTGGTTCCTGGGCTTCGCCTTGATCGAAGACGGTGTCTTCGCCGACTGGGATCGAGCCTTCGCGCGCATGGCCGAACTTGGCATCCTGCCCGTGCCGGTCCTCTATGACGGCCCATTCGACGCAGACCTGCCCGCCCGCCTGGCGGCTGACCTCAATCCTGACCGCCAGGAGGGCTTCGTCCTCAGGGTCGCCCATGCCTTCCCAGAAGGCGAGATGGGCCGACATCTCGCAAAATATGTCCGCAAGGGGCATGTGCCCCCCGATGCGCAACACTGGTCCAAGGGACCAATCGTCCGAAATGGCCTGGCGCCTTAACCCTTCGCTAACCGTTCGGCCCGAGATCCCTCTCTGCTAGCGACCGAGCGGGGTGACAGACCGCCCATAGGACAGGACGGCTTCCAGGTGCCCCAACGGGCGGCCCAAGGGAGTCGGGCCCGATCTCTCTGGGGCGGCTGGACAGGCCCGGCCCCATCGGAATGCCGTCTGTCCAAGGGGCGGGCCCGCTTCCATTCCATATGAGATAGGCCGCCGCGGCGGCCGTCCCGAGGGCTCTCCGACGGGTCGGCCTTTGCGGATATCGGTATGCGCGAAAGCGGCCGCGTCAGCAGCGCCAGTTCAGGCGCCTAACCTAGCCCGGAAAGCGCCAGCGCGTCGAGCCAGCGCATCACACGGGCGCGGTTCACGCCCAGATCAGAATGGCCATAGCGCGACCGGCTCCAGATCATCAGCTTTCCGCCTGCGCCCTCGGGCACAACCCGGACGGAGATCGCATCGGGATAGCCCATCAACCGCGAACGCTGCACATAGGTCACCCAGCCCTCCGCCGGGTCGCCGGCTAGACGCGTGGTCCCGGGCTCGGCAAGCGCCACGGCGTCCAATCGTGCCAGAAGTTCGGCGGGCGCCTCCTCCACGACGATCGCCTCCCGGTCCCCGCCGGGTCCGACGAGGTAATCATTCGGTTTGCCCGTCCGCGCGCCCGCCTCCGGGTCGGCGTGCCAGACTTCAGGGTCCATGGGCGCGGTGCGGATATAGCCCAAACCGGCCAGGGTCAGCAGACCCGCACCAAAGAGAAGTCGTCGTGTCATTGCCATTCAGCTAGCCCCCGGCCCCATTTCGCCCACCCACAGGATCTGCAAGTCGGCCACGTTCGTGCCTGTCCCACCGGTCATCAGCAAATCGCCCGCCGCACGCAAAGCCGGATAGCTGTCGTTACGCGCCAGGTGATCTGCCACATCCAAACCCGCCGCCGCGATCCGGTCCAGCGTGCCGTCATCGACGATGGCCCCGGCCGCATCCGTCGGCCCATCCCGACCATCGGTCCCGCCGGACAGAAACGCGAAGGGCGCGCCCAGATCGCGCAGCGCCAAGGCCACGCGCAGGGCCAGTTCCTGATTGCGACCGCCGCGCCCGTCGCCTCGCAGAACGACCGTCGTCTCTCCACCCCAGAGCGTCAGTCCCGGCCCGCTTCGGGTAGCGGCGGCGACGATCTCGGCCGCCTCGGCCACATCCCCCTCCAGCGGGATTGGCTCCGCCCGCGCGCCCGGCCCTGCCGCTTGCGCCATGGCCTCCACCGACAGCCCGTTGGACCCGATCAGCAGCGCCTCGCTGGGCGGCACGGGCGGCGGATCATCCCGGTCCAGGGCGGCCCGGCAGCTTTCGGGCACTCGGTCCCACAGACCCGCCTCCTGCAAAAGCGCCCGCGCGGCGCAGGGTCCGCCCTGCGGCTGCACAGTGGGCCCCGAGGCGATGGCCGCCAGATCGTCGCCCACTACGTCCGACAGGATCAGCGCGGTCACCGTTGCAGGCGCCGCCGCGCGGGCCAGCCCGCCGCCTTTCAGGCGACTGAGGTTTTGGCGCACCAAGTTCATCGCCCGAATATCGAGGCCCGCCCCCAAGAGCAGCCGGGACATTTCTGCCTTGTCCGCCAGCGTGACGCCCTCAACCGGCGCCACGGCAAGGGCCGACCCGCCGCCCGAGATCAGGACCAGCAGGCGCTCCCCGGATCCGAGCGCCGCAGCCCTGTCCAAGAGGTCGGCCCCCGCACGCAGCGATCCCGTATCCGGGACCGGGTGGCCGCCCAGCAGGACCTCCGCACCCGGCAGTTCCGCCGCGTTTTCCGGGTTGGTCACCACCAAAGCGGGGACGTCAGGATAGGCCGCTAGGGCCGCCCGCGCCATGGGGATCGCCGCCTTGCCCAGGGCCAGCAGCACATCCGGCGCCGGGCGTCCCGCCAAGGCCGCACTCACCGCCGCTGCCGGATTGGCCCGGGCTACGCCAGCCATAAATATCTCGTGCAATCTGTCTCGCATGGCGGGGTGATGGCCGGAAAGACCGCCTTGGGTAAAGGCCAAACCGACGCGCGTTGCGGTTGCGCTTGGCGCCGGGCCTAGGGGGCAGCGGCGCCAAGCACGGCGCTGATCGGCGCGAGGGCCACGCCGTCCGCCTCAGGCCCCTGCGCCCAATCCGAGAGGAGGGTGATGATCTCCGGCGTGGCCGTTACGACGACCACGGCGCTGCCATCGCGGGCTGCCTCGAAGGCCGCGCGGGTCAGGACGCGATCCATGGCGTTCAGCCCCTCGCCCACCGCCTCGATCCGGCGTAGGACCGGGGCCGCGGCCACGCCTTCGCGACGGGCATTGGACAGACCGCTTCCCAGCCCCGTCGGATAGGTCAGGAACCCCATCCCGGCATCGGCCAGCGCGGGCAACAGGCCGGACAGCGCGTCGCGATTGGTGGCAAAGCCACCCTCGGGTCGGTCGAGTACACCGACCGCCTGGGGCACGGCATTCCGCGCGCCAGCCAAGGCGATCTCCACGTCCTGTGGCGTCCCATCCATGGCGAGCGCATCGGCCAGTAGCATCACCTCGCGCCCGGCATCCCGTTGCGTCTGCGCAATCCGGCTTGCCTCGGCGGCCGCGCCGTCCACGGCCACCGTGGCTGGGAATTCGACCTGCGGCGCGGCATCGCCATCGGCGACCAGCACCACGGCCAGAAGCGGCAGGTTGTCGGGGTTTTCGAAAGGGCTTGCATGGGCCCGGAGCGCGGGCTGATCGGCAGGTGCGGGCACTTCAGGTTCCGCTGTCACGACTTCTTCCGCCGGGGCCGCGCGCTCGCTATCGAGGATCAGCCGACGGGGCAGCGTGCCACCGGTGGCAGGCGGTGTCTCCGCTTCTTCCGTGCTCGTCCCTTGCACACCGGGCTGGGCCAAGGGGCGGTCGGTTCGCAGGATGCGAATACCGCCCGTCTCTGCCTCGGTCCCGGCCTCACCTTCCGCATCGTTGGACGCCTGTTCGGTCGCACCGTCCGCATCCGCCGGATCGGTCGCCTCGTCGATGATGATGATCCCGGGCGCGTCCACATCGTCCACCGGCACGCTTTCGGCGCGGTCGCCCGATGCAGGCTCCTCTGTTTCCGCCTCCACGACGGCCTCGGGTGTCGTCTCGACCTCCGCCGGAGCGTCCACGCTTTCGGTCTCCGTCACCTCGGGCTGCGCGTCCTCGGGCTCCGCCGGGACGACGCGGGCGATCGCGGGTTCGTCGCTGGCGGGAGGATCGCCGGGTTCCGGCGCGGCCACCGGCTCGGGAGCCGGTGCCACGGCCACGTTCGTGGCTTCCGTTGCGGGGCCTTCGGGGGCGACGTCGCTAGCTGGGCTCTGGGCCAGGACCGGCGCCGTCTCGGCGCCCACATCCGGCGCCACTTCCGACAGAACGGGCGTCGCCGCGACGCTCGGCTCCGCCGGTTCCGTCTCGACGGTCTGGGTGGCTGGTAGGGCGCTTTCCACCTCCGCGATGCGCCCATCGCGGAACGTAAGCGGCGCGCCATCCGATGCGGTGGCAGGGATCGCCGGTGCCTCACCGGCTTCGGGCGCATTGGCACTGGTGACGGTCTGCACGGCCTTGGGTTGCGCCACCGTCGCCGTCTGCGCGCGCGGCACGGTGGGCGCGTCTTCCAGCTGGGGCGCGGCGACTGGTGCCGTCGGCCGGATCCCGCCTGCCCCCTCCGCGCTGGCCATGTCGCGATCCGCGGCGGGGCTGTTGAATTGGCTGCCCGGGGGAAGCGGCACACGGTCGGCGGGCGCAGCCACATCGGGCGCCGCCGCAACGTCTTCGTCTGCATCCGCTGGATCGATGGACGGCTCTGTCGCGGCCACCTCGGCTTGCGGCGCGGGCGCCGGATCGGACGGCACCGGAACGCCCGGCAAACGGGCCTGCCGCACAATGTCGATATCGCGTCCCTCACCGGGTGGTGGCGCCACCAGCGACACCGAAATCAGGAACAAAGCCGACAGGCCCCATCCGCAAATCAGCCCCAGAAGGATACGCTTCAGCATGTCCCGTTCCTGCCCATGTCCCGTCGATCCTCGTGCCCGGAACTTCCGCCCGGTGCGTGTCTTGACCCTGCCCGCGGGCCGTGACCATGTATAGCCCCGTCGCGGGAGAATTATCCACAAGTGCGACCTTTAGGACGAGGGACAGGCTTGCTTCTGCTGATCGACAATTACGACAGCTTCACCTGGAACCTCGTGCATTACGTGGCCGAGCAGGGGGCTGACGTCCGCGTCGTGCGCAACGACGCCATGGATGTGCAAGCGGCCATGGGGCTGAACCCCGCCGGGATCCTGCTCTCACCCGGACCATGCGATCCGGACCGTGCGGGCATCTGCCTGCCGCTCGTCCATGCCTGCGCCGAAACCGGCACGCCGCTTCTGGGCGTCTGCCTGGGCCATCAGGCCATCGGCCAGGCCTTCGGGGGTCAGGTGATCCGTGCCGGAGACATCGTCCATGGCAAGCTGGGGCGGATGGAGAATGACGGGACGGGGGTCTTTTCCGGCCTGCCCGCCGCCTTCGACGCGACCCGCTATCATTCGCTGATCGTGGAACGCGCTACCTTGCCCGATAGTCTGGTCGTGAACGCCGAACTGGCCGATGGCACGATCATGGGGCTGCGGCACCGCGATCTGCCGATCCATGGCGTGCAGTTCCACCCCGAAAGCATCGCCTCGGAACATGGCCATGCGCTTCTGAAGAACTTCCTCGACCTGATGCCGGTCCCCGCATGAGCGATCTGCGCGACCTGATCGACGCGGCCTGTGCCCGCCCGCTGAGTCGGGCAGAGGCGGAGGCGGCTTTTGCCACTTTCTTCGACGGTGCGGCCAGCGACATCCAGATCGCGGCTTTTCTGGCCGCCCTGCGCACCCGCGGCGAGACGGTGGAGGAAATCGCCGCGGCCGTCTCTGCTATGCGCGCGCGGATGAACCGTGTCACGGCCCCCGAAGGTGCCATGGACATCGTCGGCACGGGCGGCGATGGCAAGGGCACGCTGAACATCTCGACCGCCACCGCCTTCGTGGTGGCAGGCGCGGGCGTGCCGGTGGCCAAGCACGGCAACCGGAACCTCAGTTCGCAATCGGGGGCCGCGGACGTCCTCTCTGAACTGGGCGTCGCGATCCAGACGGGGCCAGAAGGCGCGCAGCGGGCGCTGGACGAGACCGGCATCTGCTTCATGATGGCCCCGCAGCATCACCCCGCCATCGGGCATGTGATGCCGGTGCGCACCGGGCTGGGAATCCGCACGATCTTCAATGCCTTGGGTCCGCTGACCAATCCAGCAGGGGTCAAACGGCAATTGACGGGCGCCTATTCCGCCGATCTGATCCGGCCCATGGCCGAGGTGTTGCGCGATCTGGGATCGGAGGCGGCTTGGCTCGTCCATGGCGGGGACGGCACGGATGAGCTCTCCATCGCGGGGCCGTCCGCCGTCGCAGCCCTGAAGGGCGGCACGGTGGAGGAGATGGAGATCACACCCGGCGATGCGGGCCTCCCGACCCATCCCTTCGCGGACATACTGGGTGGCAGCCCGGCAAAGAACGCCGCCGCCATGCGCGATCTACTGGACGGTGCGGGTGGCGCTTACCGCGATGCGGTCCTCTTGAATGCGGCCGCAGCGCTGATGGTGGCGGGCCGTGTGGGCGCCCTACCCGATGGCGTGGAAATGGCGGCCAAGTCCATCGATAGCGGCGCGGCAAAGGACAAGGTGGCCGCGCTGGCGCGGGTGACACAGGGTCTGGCCGCATGAGCGCGCCGACGATCCTGGAGAAGATAAAGGCGTACAAGCTGGACGAGGTCGCCACCCGCAAGGCCGAGCGGAGCCAGGAGGAGATCGAGGCCGCAGCGCGCGCCGCACCGCAGGTCCGACCCTTCGGCGATGCGCTGCATCAGGCCACGATTGAGGGCTACGGCCTGATCGCCGAGATCAAGAAAGCCAGCCCCTCCAAAGGGTTGATCCGGGCCGATTTCGACCCGCCCGCCCTAGCCCGCGCCTATGCGGCGGGCGGCGCGGCCTGCCTTTCGGTCCTGACCGACGCGCCCAGCTTCCAGGGGCACGAAGACTATCTGGTCGCCGCACGCGAGGCCGTTGATCTTCCGGTGATCCGCAAGGATTTCCTCTACGATCCCTGGCAGGTGGCCGAGAGCCGCGCCCTGGGCGCCGATTGCATCCTGATCATCATGGCCAGCGTGTCCGATGCCCAGGCGGCTGAACTGGAAGCCGCGGCGCAGGGCTGGGGAATGGACGCCCTGATCGAGGTTCATAACCGGGCGGAGCTGGAGCGGGCCGCGGCGCTGGAGAGCAACCTTCTGGGCATAAACAACCGCGACCTGAACACCTTCGTCACCGATCTGGGTACCACGCGCGACCTTGCGCGGCGGGCGGGTGAGGACAAGCTGCTGGTCTCGGAAAGCGGGCTCACCACGCCCGACGATCTGGCCGATATGGCCCGTCACGGCGCGCGCTGCTTCCTGATCGGAGAGAGTTTGATGCGGCAGGACGACGTGACGGCCGCCACGCGTCGTCTGTTATCGGAACCGCTGGTGGCGCAACGATGAGCGATCTGAGATGAGCGATCTGACCCATTTCGATGAAAGCGGTGCCGCTCATATGGTCGACGTCTCCGGCAAGGCGGAGACGACGCGCGTTGCAATGGCCGAGGGTTGGGTGAAGATGTCCCAGGAAACCCTTGATATCATTTCATCTGGGCGCGCAAAGAAGGGTGATGTCGCGGGTGTTGCGCGCCTGGCGGGCATCATGGGCGCCAAGCGCACGGCGGATCTGATCCCGCTTTGTCATCCCCTGCCCTTGTCGCGCGTGGCATTGGACATCGTCCCTGACGGAGATCTGCCGGGCCTGCGGCTAACGGCCACCGTCGGGACCACGGGCCGAACCGGCGTGGAGATGGAGGCGCTGACCGCAGTCTCCGTGGCCTGCCTGACGGTCTACGATATGGTGAAGGCGGTGCAGAAAGACATGGAGATCGGTGGGCTGCGTCTGCTGTCCAAGACGGGGGGCAAGTCCGGCGACTGGACGGCCCCGTGATCACGGTCGAAGACGCGACCGCACAGCTTCTGTCGCTCGTCGCGCCCCTACCCGCCGAAGCGGTCCCGCTGCGCGAAGCCGCCGGCCGCGCCTTGGCCGAGCCGGTCCGCGCGCCGCAGGCCAGCCCGCCCTTCGCCGCCAGCGCCATGGATGGCTATGCCGTGGACGCGGATGTGATCACAGAAGGGCAACGCTTTGACGTAGCAGGCGAATCCGCCGCGGGACATCCTTATCGAGACCGCTACCGTCCCGGCACCGCCATCCGCATCTTCACTGGCGCCCCCCTGCCCAACGGGACGACGCGCGTCCTCCTGCAAGAAGATGTGACCCGCGAAGGGGATGTGATCACGGTCACTGGCGCGGTGGGCGACCAGACCCATATCCGGCCTGCGGGGGGCGATTTTGCCGCCGATCACCTGATCCCAGCGCCCCAGGTGCTCGGCAGTCGTCAGATCGCCCTTCTGGCCGCCATGGGCCTGGGCGAGGTTCCGGTGCGCCGAAAGCCGGATATCGCCATCGTGATGACCGGGGACGAGTTGCGGATGCCCGGCGCGCCACTCGATGACGGCTGCATCTATGCCTCGAACGGGTTTGCCCTAGCGGCCATGCTGGAAGATGCGGGCGCCCTTGCGCGGCTTCTCCCCATCGCGGCGGATCGGCCCGAAAGCCTGGCGCTGACACTGGAGATGGCGGCGGACGCCGATTTGATCCTCACCATCGGCGGCGCTTCGGTCGGCGATCACGATCTGGTGGCGGCCACGGCGGGCGGCGCCGGCCTGGACTTGGCCTTCCACAAGGTCGCCATGCGGCCCGGCAAGCCGCTTCTGGCGGGGCGCCTGGGGGATGCGGTCCTTGTTGGACTGCCGGGCAACCCGGTTTCGTCCATCGTCTGCACGCTGATCTTCATCCTGCCAATGGTGCGGCGGATGCTCGGCCTTCCCGCGGAGGTAGCGACCGTTCCGCGCGCCTTGGCGGCCCCGCTCGCGCCGAACGGGCCGCGGCAGCATTACATGCGCGGCCTGCTGGAGCCCGACGGCACCTGTCGGGCCTTGGAGCGGCAGGATAGTAGCCTGCTTTCGGTTCTGGCGGAAAGCGATCTGCTGGTCCTACGTCCGCCACACGACCCGGCCCGTGTCCGCGGCGAGACGGTTCTGACGGTCCCCCTGCCAGCTTAACGCTTTGGCAACCATTCCTGGATGAAGTGGCGCAGATATCCGCTTTTGTTGACACAAAGGTGGAACCTTTATAGAACACACGCGAACAGACCGGCAGTGCCGGGCAGATTTGCGGGGGATACGAGACCATGCTGACGCGCAAGCAACGCGACCTTCTGGCCTTTATTCACAAGCGGATGCAGAAGGACGGCGTCCCACCTTCTTTCGACGAGATGAAGGATGCGCTGGACCTGCGCTCTAAATCCGGCATTCACCGTCTGATCACCGCCCTTGAGGAACGCGGCTTCATCCGTCGCCTTGCCCACCGCGCCCGCGCCATCGAAATCGTGCGCCTGCCTGATGACTTGGCGGGAACGGGCGCGTCGCAGGGCTTCACCCCTCGCGTGATTGAGGGGGATCGCCTGGATCCGGTGCCCGCACCGGCAGGTGCGCAGCCGGTTTCGGCCGTGGATGCGATGGAATTGCCGCTGATGGGCCGGATCGCGGCCGGTTTGCCCATAGAAGCCATCGGCGAGGTGTCGCGCCATGTGGCCGTTCCCGGCCAGATGCTGGATCGCGGCGGCTCCCATTATGCGCTTGAGGTCAAGGGCGACTCGATGATCGAGGCCGGGATCAACGATGGTGATGTCGTGGTGATCCGCGAACAGGATGCGGTCGATAACGGCGATATCGTCGTGGCGCTTGTCGATGGCCACGAGGCGACCCTGAAGCGGTTCCGCCGCTCGCGCGGCATGATCGCGCTGGAGGCGGCGAACCCTGCCTACGAGACCCGCATCCTGCGCGAAGATCAGGTGAAGGTTCAGGGCAAGCTGGTCGGTCTGATCCGCAGCTACTGACGGCTCGACCCCGGCCAGAGCAGGCCATGGCCCGTCCAGGGCCGTTGGCCTTGTGCCTCTCGCGCGGTCTGCAATTGCCAACCGGTTTCCGTCCCGCGAATGGCCAAGGCGCCACTTTCCCGCAGCCGATCCGGATCGAGAAGACGGCAGAGGCCCGCCTCTGGCGGCAGGTCCACAGAGGCGACGATCCAACGCGGTTCGGTGGCGCAATGGGCCAGTGCCGCGTCGATATCGGCTTTGCGTCGCACAGCCGTGAGGATCGGCAGGCCATCGGTGGGCGCCACCGTACGGGCCGCGGCGCGCGCCTGATCCGCGGGATCGCCGTCATTCTCCAGCCAGGCCTCGGCCACGAAGCCCGCCCCCTTCTCACGGCTGATGGCGCGACCTTCCGGGCCAAGATGTCCGACCAGGCGGCCATCGGCGGAGATCAGGATATCCGGCCGTTCGCTCTGGCTCCAAAGCAGCGCGGCGGCCAGCACGATAGACGCGCCCACGAGCCGCCCGCGCCCGATGGCACAACCGATCAGGGCGAAGCCGAGGCCGAGCAGCGGCAGGATATGGGGCCCCGGCGCGGGGATCGGACGGACAGCGCCCGGCAGGGCCGCCACCTCGCCCGCGACAAATAGGATCCACGCGATGCCCTGCCCGGCCAGCCAGAGGACCGGCCCTTCCAGCCCCAGGGGCCAAAGGAGGATCGCAATCAGCATGAGCGGCATGATCAGAAGGCCCATGGCCGGTACCGCCAGCATGTTGGCCAGCACGCCGAATTGCCCCACGCGGTTGAAATGGAGCGCTGCGAAGGGCGCGGTCGCCGCCCCCGCCACCACCGAAGAGATCAGGAGCGTGACCACGGCGCCCCGCCAGCCGCGCATCCAATCGGACGGGTGGGCCGAGAGCTTGCGGAAGACAAGGACCAGCGCACCGGTGGCCGCGAAAGACATCTGGAACCCCGGTCCGGTCAGGCTTTCGGGCCGCCAGGCCAGCACCAAAAGGGCGGCCAGGGCCACGCTGCGCAGCGACACAGCCCTTCGGCCCACGAGGATCGCACCCAGCATGACCGCCGCCATGACGAAGGCGCGCTGCGTCGCCACGCTCCCCCCGGAAATGAAGAGGTAACCGAGGGCCACGGGCAAGGCCACGGCCGCGGCCCAAGAGCGGGTGGGATAGCGCAGAGCCAGGGACGGGATCAGGGCGAGGCCGCCGCGCACGGCCCAGAAGACGAACCCGGCCAAGAGGCCCATATGAAGGCCCGAAATGGCCAGGAGATGCGCCAGGTTCGAGGCGCGCAAATCCTCGGTTACTTCGGGCGACAGACCGGAGCGGTCGCCGGTGGTAATCGCCGCGGCGACGGCGCCCACCTGCCCCGGTAAACGATCCCGCAGTCCCTGGGTCAGCCCAGCCCGGGCGCAGGCAATGGCCAGGGTCAGGCCCCGCTCCGGCGGCCCGGTTTCCAGCAAAGGCACGCGGGCATAGCCGATGGCGCCCAGCTTCAGGAACCAGGCATGGCGCTGGAAATCGAAGCCCCCCGGCTCCGTCGGGCCGGACGGGGCGGAGAGATGGGCGGTGGTCATGACCCAGGCGCCGGGGCCGGGGACGGCCGCCGTCTCGCCGTGCAGCGAGATGCGGACGCGGCGGGGCGGATCGGAGACGCGGTCGAGGCGCACATGATCCAGCGTCAGGCGTGGAGCGCCAGAGGCGGAGCGGTCCAGATGGATAACCCGCCCCTCCACCGGCCCATAATAGCGGAACTGCAGGACCGGCCCCGCGACGAGGTTAGCGCGCAGCTGGGCGAGACCTAGACCCGCCAGCAGAATGGCGAGAAGCGCAAACAGCGGTCCGATGCCGCCGCGCCAGAGCCAGGCGCCAAAGCCGGTCATCCCCGCCGCGACCAGCGCGGCGGCCCAAAGGGCGGGTGTGGGTTCTGTCGGGAGGGCGAAATAGAGGCCGATCCCAGTGCCGAACGCCGTGGCAAACCACGGCAGGCGGCGGCCGCGCAAGGACTGGACCCAATCAATCAACCGGGTCCAGGCGAGGATCGTCGGAAGCCGTCCCGGCCGGGCGGGAACATCGGCGGGCTGCATCCTTGCCCTCCCCCGTCGCGATGCTAGAACCCGCGGACCATCGCAGCCGCGTGGTTACGAAATCGTTAATGCGGCTGCCGCGATGACGGCCCGCCCCGCCCGGCCACGCTCGGCCGAAGGAGCCTTTGATGTCAGACGGACAGATCGTCACCCGCATCGCGCCCTCGCCCACCGGCACGATGCATATCGGCACGGCGCGCACGGCGCTTTTCAACTGGCTCTATGCGCGGGGTCGCGGCGGTAGGTTCCTGTTGCGGGTGGAGGATACGGACAAGGCGCGGTCCACACCCGAGGCGACGGAGACGATCCTGGACGGGTTGCGCTGGCTGGGCCTCGATTGGGACGGGGACCCGGTGAGCCAGGCAGCGCAGGCGCCGCGCCATGCAGAGGTCGCCCAGGAGATGCTGGCGGCGGGCCAGGCCTATCGCTGCTATGCCACGCAGGCGGAGATCGAGGCATTCCGGGAGGCGGCACGGGCGGAGGGACGGTCCACCCTGTTCCAGAGCCCTTGGCGGGATGCAGAGCCCGGCGCGGCGCCCGATGCCCCCTTCGTGGTGCGGCTGAAGGCCCCGAGCGGGGGCGAGACGGTGATCGCGGATGCCGTGCAGGGGCGCGTGACCTTCGGCAACGACCAGCTGGACGACATGGTCCTGCTGCGCTCCGATGGAAATCCGACTTACATGCTAGCCGTGGTGGTGGACGATCACGATATGGGCATCACCCATGTGATCCGGGGCGATGATCATCTCAACAATGCCGCGCGGCAGGCGCAGATCTACGACGCCATGGGCTGGGCACAGCCGGTTTGGGCGCATATTCCGCTGATCCACGGCGCCGATGGCAAGAAGCTGTCGAAACGCCACGGCGCAACCGGGGTCGAAGAATATGCGCGGATGGGGTTTCCGGCGCAGGCGCTGCGGAACTATCTGGCGCGGCTGGGCTGGAGCCATGGCGACGACGAATACTTCACCGATGCCCAGGCGCGCGATTGGTTCGATCTGGACGGGATCGGAAAGGCCCCGGCTCGGCTGGACCTGAAAAAGCTGGAGAGCCTGTCTGGTCAGCATCTGGCCGCGATGGGTGCGGAGGCGCTGCTGGCGGCTGTCGACGCCTTCACCGCGCGTGCCGGCCTGCCGCCCGTTGATCCGACGCGACTGGCGCCAGCAATGCCGCTGGTGCAGGGGGCGGCTAAGACCCTGCCCCAGCTTCTGGACCGGGCGCATTTCGCCCTGACCGACCGGCCGGTGGAGGCGGACCCTAAAGCGGCAAAGGCGCTGGATCCGGTATCCCGCGGTATGCTGTCCGAATTGACGCCGCACCTGCAAAATGCTAGCTGGACGCGCGACGCGCTGGAAGGTGTCGTGGGCGATCTGGCGGCCCGGCATGGTCTGGGCCTAGGGAAGTTGGCCGCACCGTTGCGCGCCGCCCTTGCCGGTCGAACAGCCACACCCAGCGTCTTCGACATGATGATCATCCTCGGCCGCGAAGAGACGCTGGCCCGGATCGGCGATGCCGCCGAACCGGACACGGTCTGAAGACGGAGCGGATATCTGATAGATGGGCGAAAAGCCCAGCGATACAACGGAGTGCGCGTCGGCCCTGGCGCGTAAACGGAAAGGATGACCATGGCAGACACCCCGAAGACCGCGACCCTGACCCTGGATGGCCAATCCTACGACCTACCGGTGCATAGCCCGACGGCAGGCCCCGATGTCATCGACATCCGGAAGCTTTACGGGTCGGCCGGCGTCTTCACTTACGATCCTGGCTTCACGTCCACCGCGGCCTGCGAATCCGCGATCACATTCATCGACGGAGATGAAGGTGTTTTGCTGCATCGCGGCTATCCTATCGGACAACTCGCCGCCAAGTCGCACTACTTGGAAGTGTGCTATCTGCTGCTCTACGGTGAGCTGCCCTCTGCCGCGCAGCTTGAGGATTTCGAGCAGCGCGTGACCATGCACACGATGGTTCACGAGCAGATGCACAAC
Source organism: Pseudomonadota bacterium (assembly GCA_039199335.1). GTDB lineage: Bacteria > Pseudomonadota > Alphaproteobacteria > Rhodobacterales > Rhodobacteraceae > Jannaschia. The sequence goes on along the minus strand of JBCCSY010000006.1, from coordinate 96,285 downwards.
TTTTTCCGGGGCTTCCGCCGCGACGCGCATCCGATGGCTACCATGGTCGGCGTCGTCGGCGCCATGTCAGCCTTCTATCACGACAGCACCGATATCGATGATCCCTGGCAGCGCGAGGTGGCGGCCATCCGGCTGATCGCCAAGGTGCCGACGATCGCAGCGATGGCCTATAAATATTCGATCGGGCAGCCGTTCGTCTATCCGCGCAACGATCTCGATTACGCAGCGAACTTCCTGCATATGTGCTTCGCCGTTCCGGCAGATACCTACAATGTCGATCCGATCCTGGCGCGCGCCATGGACCGGATCTTCACGCTCCACGCCGATCACGAACAGAATGCGTCGACCTCGACCGTGCGGCTGGCATCTTCGTCGGGCGCAAATCCCTTCGCCTGCATCGCAGCCGGCATTGCGTGCCTCTGGGGACCGGCCCATGGCGGGGCGAACCAGGCCTGCCTGGAGATGCTGCGGGAGATCGGGACGCCGAACCGGATCCCGGAATATATCGAGAAGGCCAAGGACAAGAACGATCCGTTCCGCCTGATGGGCTTCGGGCACCGTGTTTACAAAAACTTCGACCCCCGCGCGACCGTCATGAAAGAGAGTGCGGACGAGGTGCTGGAACTGCTGGGTGTGGACAACAACCCGACGCTGCAAGTGGCCAAGGAGTTGGAGCGTCAGGCGCTGGACGACCCATATTTCCAGGACAAGAAGCTGTTCCCGAATGTGGATTTCTATTCGGGCATCATCCTGGAGGCGATGGGTTTCCCCACCTCGATGTTCACGCCGATTTTCGCCCTGTCGCGGACGGTGGGCTGGATTTCACAGTGGAAAGAACAGCTGAGCGATCCGGCGCTGAAGATCGGACGGCCGCGGCAGCTTTATACTGGCGTAACCCAGAAAGACTACGTGGACGTCGAGAACCGCTAAAAACCGCCGACGCCGCCCACGCGAGGAGCGGCGTCGATCCGTATCGATGTCATGGAAAGGGTCGCGGTCAGCTGTGGCCCTTTTCTTCGTAATGGGCATGGAGACGTTGCAGCGCGATGCGCAGAACGATCTTGCCCGAGCGTGCAGCCCATCCCATGCGCTTTTCGGCCGTCTCCAGACCTTCGAGGAAGCAGCAGACCCGCAGAACCACATCGCCGAGACCGGGTCCCAATGCCCGCAAAGCCTCGGACACCCGATCACGCGCGTCATCGGAGCCACCGGCGCGCCCGTCCACACGGATGTCCCCCCGAGAGCCGGCGGTCAGGAAACGCTCCCAATTTTGGCCCACGCGCGGACCGAGTTGCGCGCGCTCAAAATCCTCGCGCAGCCGTTCTCCGGCGATGACGAGGTCCATGGATAGAAACGGCTTGCCGTCCCGGTCCTTCTTGCGGGCCAGCGCGCCCAGCGGGGACTCGGCCAGGTTGACGCGCAGCTTGGTCTCCGGGCTGTTGCCGGATCCGGGAAAGACCCGCTCGCCCAACTCCATCTGCTGCGTCAGGAAGGGAGAGGGCGACTCAGCCATGCCGCGCGATTCGACCTTGCGGCGCAGGTCATCGGCCAACAGCCGCTTCAACGCAGCCCGCCCGGCCTCGGTGATGCGGTAGCGGGTGATCCGGCCGGTGCGAAAGCACGAGACCCAATCCTTGAGCACGAATGCCTGCGCCACCGGCTTGGGCAATACGGCCGTCCGCGTGGGCGCGGGCCCGCTGTCGCGCAGCACGGCGGCCTGCTTCATGCCCTGCCCGACCGCCAGGAAGGCATCGGCTTCGCAGAGGCGGCGCAGAACACGCTTGGCCTCTCGGTTCATCGTCTCGTCGTCGATGAGCTGCGCGGGCTCGGGCATTACAGACATCGGTACACCGTCCTTGTTCTTGAGTGGAATCTGACCCCCGGTTGCGACTTCTGAGAGCCGTTCGAGGATATCGTCCACCAATGGGTCGTCGCGGCGCGCTTCGAGGCGGCGCACCTGTCGAAGAACCGTCGATGCGGCGCAGCCCTTTTCCTCGGCCACCCGCCGCAGCGGGGCCCCGGCGACGACGTGCTGAAGATAGGCACGGGCGGCGTCGGGAACCCAAGCGGGAATGTCTGAGGGGAGGTGGGTGGCACAGGAGGGCGTCATCGTCGGGTCCAGTGGCAGACTGTCTTGGAATGCTCCGAGGACTCTCGTTGTTTGGTTACTAGAAGGTAAATTTTGGCGCACAACCATGACGATTGTTTCTGAAACGTAAACCTTCCCTTACGTGAGTTCTGTGCTCCCTCTCAAGGCGCAACAAGCGCCGTCCTGACCCCATGATCCGCCCAAGCGAAACGCAAGGGAACGGACCGATGTGCAAGATCACCAAGGAACTGAACACGCTACGCCGCCCGGGTCTTCTGGTCGAAGCCGCTTCCATCGGCGCGGTCCATTACGAACGGCGGCGCGACCTGCGTCGGATGCTGCGCGTCGCCGTTCCGAACAGCGCGCGCGCTGCCCTTGAGAAACTGTTGCCGATCGAAAACGCGTTGGAAAAACGCCGGGTCACGAAAGACAAGAACTACTCTGCCGCGCGCCACGTGGATATCCTCATGGCCTTGATGGCCGAAGCGCGCGCCTTCCGCACCGCCTGAGGCGAATGCCCGCCGCCTAGATGTGCGCGTCGGGCATTTCCGACTTTCGGGTCGCGATGTAGCTATCCAGCGCCTCTCGGATCGCCGGGTCCAGCGGCGGTGCCTCATAGGCCGCCAATAGGGCCGCCACCCGTTCGGAGGCCAAAGCGCGGGTGTCGCGCCCGCCCTCCTCGGCCCAGGTCTCGAACGGCTTGTAATCCAGCAGATCAGAGCGCCAGAACGCCGTCTCGAAGCGGCTTTGAGTATGGGCACAGCCCAGATAATGCCCGCCGGGACCGACTTCGCGAATCCCGTCCAGCGCGTCCGGATCGCGGGCGACGCCTTCGGCCATGCGGTGCAGGATCCCGAGTTGATCTGCATCCATCACGAATTTCTCGAAATCGGCGACCAGCCCGCCTTCCAGCCAGCCGCAAGCATGGAGCATGAAGTTGACCCCCGCCAAGAGCCCTGCGTTCAGGCTGTTGGCCGTCTCATAGGCGGCCTGGGCATCCGGCAGTTTGGAGCCACAGAAGGAACCGCCGGAGCGGTAGGGCAGGCCCAGCCGCCGCGCCAATTGGCCAGCGCCATAGGTGATTTGCGCGGCTTCCGGCGTCCCGAAGGTGGGCGCGCCGGAATTCATGTCGATCGAGCTGACAAACGCCCCGAAGATGACGGGGGCGCCGGGGCGGATGAGCTGAGAATAGGCGATGCCCGCCATGACTTCCGCCAGCACCTGAACCAGCGTGCCCGCCACCGTGACCGGGGCCATCGCACCTCCGACGATGAACGGAGAGATGATGCAGGCTTGGTTTGCCGCTGCGTAGGTCTCAAGCGCGCCCATCATCACCGAATCGAATGTGAGCGGTGAGTTGATGTTGATCAGCGACACCATGGCCGTCCGGTCGTTCAGGCCGCCGAAGAGAATGTCGCACATCTCGATCGAATCGGTGGCACGCGACGGCTCAGTGACCGAGCCCATGAACGGCTTGTCGGTCAGAGTCATATGGGCGCGCAGCATGTCGAAATGGCGCTTGTTCACCGGCAGGTCGGTGGGTTCGCAGACCGTGCCGCCGGAATGGTGCAGCCAGGGCGACATATGTCCCAGTTTCACGAAGGTTTCGAAATCCCTCATCGTCGCGTAGCGCCGCCCATCGGGATCCCGCACGAATGGGGGGCCGTAAACCGGGGCAAGGACAAGGTTGCGCCCGCCGATCTCGACCGAACGATCCGGGTTGCGGGCGATCTGCGTGAAGGTTTTGGGCGCGTGGGCGCAAAGTGTCCGGGCCAGGCCGCGCGGCAGACGCACGATCTCCCCCTCCACGTCGGCGCCCGCATCTTTCCAGCGGGCCAAGGCGGCCGGGTTTTCGACGAAGGCGACCCCCACCTCAGCCAACAGGGTTTCGGCATCGGCTTCGATGATCGACAGGGCTTCGTCATCCAGAAGCGCGAAATCGGGAATCCGGCGGGCAATGGTCTTGGCCGTTTCGACCCGGCGATTCGTTCGGAGCGCCCGACGGGCCGCCCCACCGCCACCCCGGCGTCTGCCACTGGTCTGGGTCATGGGTCCCTCCTCCGATCTTCCTCATCTCGGCATAGACGCGCGATCCGCATGAGCGAGGGTTGGATGCGGCGCGGCGGGGCCAAAGGCGACATGGCTTGCCGCTGCCCGGCCCCTGACGTAAGCGGCGCCCATGGATATCGCCGCCGACCACCAGCGCCTGCTCATCGTCGATTTCGGATCCCAGGTGACGCAGCTGATCGCGCGGCGTTTGCGCGAACTGAATGTCTACTGCGAAATTCATCCCTTTCAGACCGTCACGGCGAAATTCCTGGCCGCCTTCGCGCCCAAGGCGGTCATCCTGTCCGGCGGACCGGCCTCCGTTCCCGATGACGGCTCGCCTCGCCCGCCGGAAGAGGTCTTTGAGCTGGGCGTACCGGTCCTGGGCATCTGCTACGGACAGCAGGTCATGATGCAGATGCTGGGCGGCCAGGTCGTGCGCGGAGAAGGCACAGCCGAGTTTGGGCGCGCCCATATCCTGCCGGAGGCCAGCACCGAATTGCTGGAAGGATGGTTCGACGGCCACGATCAGGGCGGCCGCGAACAGGTCTGGATGTCCCACGGCGATCATGTGAGCGCGCTGGCGCCAGGCTTTTCGGTCTATGCCACCTCACCGGGTGCGCCATATGCGGTCACCGCAGATCCGTCCCGCCGCTTCTATGCGGTGCAATTCCATCCAGAGGTTCACCATACGCCCAAGGGTGCCCGGCTTTACGAGAACTTCATCCGGATCGCGGGTTTCACGGGCGACTGGACCATGGGCGCCTATCGGGAGCAGGCCATCGCGTCGATCCGCGAGCAGGTCGGCGATGCCAAGGTGATTTGTGCGCTGTCCGGCGGGGTCGATTCCTCGGTGGCCGCGGCTCTGGTCCATGAAGCGGTAGGCGACCAATTGACCTGCGTCTTCGTGGACCACGGTCTGCTGCGCTTGAACGAAGCGGAGGAAGTAGTCGCGATGTTCCGCGACCACATGAACCTCTCGGTCATTCACGCCCAAGAGCAGGAGCTCTTCCTTGGCGAGCTCGACGGCGTGGGCGACCCGGAGACCAAGCGGAAGATTATTGGGCGCCTTTTCATCGACGTGTTCCAGAAATATGCCGACCAGATCGAGGGTGCGGCCTTTCTAGCGCAGGGCACCCTCTACCCCGATGTGATCGAGTCGGTCAGTTTCTCGGGCGGGCCATCCGTGACGATCAAGTCGCACCACAATGTGGGTGGTTTACCGGAAAAGATGGGCCTGAAACTGGTCGAACCCCTGCGCGAGCTCTTCAAGGACGAAGTCCGCGCCCTGGGACGCGAGCTGGGTCTGCCGGACCATTTCATCGGCCGCCACCCCTTCCCCGGCCCTGGCCTCGCGATCCGCTGCCCCGGAGAGATCACACGGGCAAAACTGGACATCCTGCGCAAAGCGGATGCCGTCTATATCGACCAGATCCGAAAGCACGGACTCTATGACGAGATCTGGCAGGCCTTCGTGGCGATCCTGCCGGTTCGCACCGTGGGTGTGATGGGCGATGGCCGGACCTATGACTACGCCTGCGCTTTGCGGGCGGTCACCAGCGTCGATGGTATGACCGCCGACTATTATCACTTCACCCATGAGTTCCTGGGCGAAACCGCGACGCGGATCATCAACGAAGTGGCCGGTATCAACCGGGTCACCTACGATATCACGTCGAAACCGCCCGGAACGATCGAGTGGGAATAGTCAGGATCGGTCCAAATCCAGTCGTTTCCATCGGAATCGGGCGATCGATTTCCGGAGACTAGAGGTAGGCGCGTCTCCACTCGATGTGAAAGCCGTACAAGTGACCAAGCTCCAGCAGTGGCGAGCGACGGATGTGCGATCTCCGCAACTTGGCGGCCTCAGCAGCCCACTACGTCACTGCGCCGCTCCATCAGCAGGTTGTCGCGCCATGCCCCGGCCATGGGACCATAGGTCATGCGGCCCATGCCCTGCCGCAGGCCGATCCGCTGGAAGCCATGACGTTCATGCAGGCGGATGGAGGGAAGGTTCTCTGGAAAGATGTGGGACCAGAGGGTCCACCAGCCGTCGCTCTCGCTGCGTTCGATCATGCCCGACATCAGCGCCGCGCCGAGCCGTTGGCCGCGGGCTTGCGCGGCCACATAAAGGCTGACTTCGCCGACGCCGCGATAGACCGCCCGCTCTGAAGCGCGGGTCAGGCTGGCCCACCCCAGGACGATGCCGTCCCGTTCCGCCACCAAGGCCAGCGGGGCGGCGACGACCTCCGCGCCATCCACGGGCATATCGCGGAAAGAGGCGTGGCCCGTGGCCAAGCCTTCGGCGTGGATCGCCGAGATCTCCATCGCATCCGACGGACGGGGCGGGCGCAGCCGCATCCTAGCGTCCTTTGAAGAGACCGCCGAGGACACCGCGGACAATGGCCCTGCCCGCGCGTGTGCCAAGGCTCCGCGCCATGGATTTGGCGAAAGCGGTGCCGACACTGTCACCCCGGCGCTTGCGCGACGTGGACCGGCCTGCCCGGCCACCGGAATACCGTCGCCCGGTGCGGTATTCGCGCTCGCGGGCTTCGGCCGCCTCCTCCGCGCGCTCCGCCTCTTCAGCGGCGGCCGCCGCCTGTTCGGCGCGCTTGGCAAGGATTTCGTAGGCAGACGTGCGGTCGGCGACCGCCTCATATTTTCCCGCGACTGGCGAGGCAGCAACCACGGCTGCCCGTTCCGCCTTAGTGATCGGCCCAAGCTGCGAGGCAGGCGGGCGGATCAGCGTCCGTTCGGCGATGGCGGGGATGCCTTTGCGCTCCAGGAAGGACGTCACGGCCTCACCCACGCCGACCTCGCGAATGGCATCCTCGATATCGAAGCGCGGGTTCTCCCGATAGTTTTGCGCGGCCTGTCGCAGGGCCTTGCGATCTTTGGCCGTGAAGGCGCGCAGAGCGTGCTGCACCCGATTGCCCAACTGGCCCAGGATATCCTCGGGCACATCATCCGGGTTCTGCGTGACGAAGTAGACCCCAACACCTTTGGAGCGGATCAGGCGAGCCACCTGTTCCACCTTCTCGACCAGGGCGCGCGGAGCATCTTCGAAGAGGAGATGTGCCTCGTCGAAGAAGAAGACGAGTTTGGGTTTCTCAGGGTCTCCGACCTCTGGCAACTCCTCGAAAAGCTCCGACAGAAGCCAAAGCAGGAAGGTCGCATAGAGCCGTGGCGCGCCCATCAGCTTGTCGGCGGCCAGGATGTTCACGCGCCCGCGCCCATCGGCATCGGTGGTCATCAGATCGGCAAGGTCCAGCGCAGGCTCCCCGAAGAGCCGATCGCCGCCCTCGCCCTCCAGAACCAGAAGCCGCCGCTGGATCGCCCCGATCGATGCCGTGGAGATATTGCCGTAGCGCAGCGCCAGCTCCTTCCGGGTTTCGCCGACCGACACCAGAAGCGCCTGCAAGTCCTTCAGATCGAGCAGCGCCAGCCCTTCTTCATCGGCCACGCGGAATGCGATGTTCAGTACGCCTTCCTGCGCCTCAGTCAGGTCCATCAGCCGCGCAAGTAAAAGCGGCCCCATTTCCGAGATAGTCGTGCGGACTGGATGACCCTGCTCCCCCCAGATGTCCCAGAATGTCACAGGCGCCGCCTGGTATTGCAGGTCGAGCCCGATGGTCGTTGCCCGTTCAGTGAACGGGCCGTGCAGCTTGTGGTCGGCGCTGCCCGCCTGGGCCAGGCCTGACAGATCCCCCTTCACATCGGACAAAAAAACCGGAACCCCAGCATCGCTGAAGCCCTGTGCCAGGATCTGAAGCGTGACCGTCTTTCCGGTCCCGGTGGCCCCGGCGATCAACCCGTGACGGTTGGCATAGTCCAGCCGGAGATGCTGTGGCGTGCCATAGCCCTCTCCGCCGCCGCCCGCGAAGATCGTTTCCGCCTCGTCACCCATCGTTTCCCCCCTGTTCACCAGACTTTAATGCCTTGCTGCCATAACAGCGGCAGGCCCCGGCACACAATCGACGGTCGGGACCTGACCTCCCTGTCGACTGGCCGCGCGGCTCCTCCCTCCGCGCGGCCTTTTTGCGTCAGGCGCGTCCGTTAAGGGCAGGATCACCCTGTGAAAAAATTGCGTTGACGCCCTGAATTGGCCTGCGTAGGATTCGCGTCATATGAAGTCGGCCAGTCCGACGGGGAGAGAACAAAGATATGAAAAAGGGCCTGCTCACAGGCCCTTTTTCACGTCTTGGGCAAGGCGCTGCCAATCCGGCGAAACTGCCCCCTGCACAGCCCGGAACGACGTGTTAAGCGACGGCGAAACGATCCGATTTCCGCCTCCGAGGAGATGCCCCCGATGTCGACCCGAACCGCCCTTTGGTCCATCCCCCTTTTCGTCGTACTTGGCCTGACCGACGGCGCCACGGCGCAGGAAGCCCCGACCGAAGGAGAGGCGCCCGCCGAAGCGGAGGCCCCCGAGACCACCGATACGGAGAACCCGGAAAGCGAGACGCCACCCGCACCGCAGCCGGGCGGCGACCTGTCGGTGGGTCAGAGTGTCGGTCAAGCACAAGGTGGAGGTCCGGAAATCTATATCCGCGAGGAGCATGGCGACTGGGAAGTGCGGTGCCTGCGTGCGCCCGAGGGTCAGGACGACCCGTGCCAGCTGTATCAGCGTCTCTCGGATCAGAACGGGAACCCGACCGCGGATGTGAACTTCTTCGACCTGCCCGCAGGCGGGGACATCGCGGCCGGGGCCACCGTCCTCACGCCGCTGCAGACCCTGCTGACGGCGCAGGTCACCATGTCGGTGGATGGCGGCCCGGCGCGCCGCTATCCGTTTTCCTTCTGCGACCAATCCGGTTGCTACTCCCGCATGGGCTTTACGGCCGAAGACGTCGCGGCCCTTCGGCGCGGTGCCCGGGCCGTTCTGACGGTGGTCCCGGCCCTCGCCCCGGATCAACGTGCCGAGATGACCATGTCGCTAACCGGCTTCACCGCAGGTATTGCCGCGGTCGAAGTTCCCGACGAGTAGGCCGTTCAGGCGGCACGTAACGCCAGCACGGCATTCATGCCGCCAAAGGCGAAGGCGTTGGACAGGCACGCGCTGACCTTCGCCTCGCGCGCGGTGTTTGGTACGACGTCCAAAGCGCATTCGGGATCGGGCTCTTGGTAGTTCGCCGTTGGGGCGATCACCCCATCCCGAAGCGCCATCAGGCAGGCCAGAAGCTCGACCGCGCCGGTGGCGCCGATGCAATGGCCGTGCATGGATTTGGTGGAGGAGATCATCAGCCGGTCGGCCTGCGCCCCGAAGACCTGGGCCACGGCAGCGCATTCCGTCTTGTCGTTGGCCGCAGTGCCGGTGCCATGGGCGTTGATATAGCCCACCTCATCGCGGTCCATCCCCGCATCACGTAGGGCGCCCGCCATGGCTCGTTCCGCCCCTTGCCGGGTCGGCATGACGATATCGGCCGCGTCCGATGTCATGGCCACGCCCGAGATTTCGGCCAGAATGTCCGCCCCCCGCGCCCGCGCGTGATCGAAGCTTTCAAGGACGAAGATCCCCGCGCCCTCTCCCTGCACCATGCCGGACCGCGTGGCACAGAACGGGCGGCAGGTATCGCGGCTCATGACGCGAAGTCCTTCCCACGCTTTGACGCCACCAAAGCAAAGCATGGCCTCCGCCCCGCCCGTCACCATCACGTCGGCGAGGCCGGATCGGACGAACTGGAATGCTTGTCCAATCGCGTGGTTTGAGGAGGCACATGCCGTGGCCACGGTGAAGGACGGCCCTTTCAGGTTCCACTCCATCGACAAATGGGCGGCGGCGGCATTGTTCATCAGCTTTGGGACAACGAAGGGGTGAACCCGGTTCTTCCCTTCTTCGTAGACGGCGCGATAATTCTCATCCTGCGTGTTCAGCCCGCCGCCGGACGTGCCCAGGATCACGCCAGACCGGGCGGCGCGTTCGCCGGAGAACTCCAACCCCGCCTGGCTGATCGCTTCCCGCGCCGCCAACAGGGCGAATTGCGTATATCGGTCGTAAAGCGCGATCTGCTGGCGGTTGAAATTGGCGGATTGGTCATAGGCCTTCACCTGAGCGCCGATCCGGATAGCAAGACGCTCTGCGTCGCGAATGTCCAATGGCGCGATGGCGCAGTGGCCCTCGCGCAGCGCCGCCTCCGTCGCAGGAACATCGGCACCCAGGGCATTGATCGTTCCGGCCCCGGTGATGACGACACGGCGCATGGCTTAGCCGCGCTGCGCTGCGATCAGGCGCCGAACGGCGGCCACGATCGATCCAACCGAGCTGATATCGAATTCCGAAGCGCCCGGCGCGTTGGCGTTGAAGGGAACTTGGATATCAAAGCTTTCCTCGATGGCGAAGATCGCTTCCACCAAGCCCATGGAATCGACGCCGAGGCTCTCCAAGCTGTGCGTGTCGTCTACATCGGACGGGTCGATCATCGCCTGTTCGGCCAGGATGGTGTGGACCCGCTCTCGGATCTCGGCCTCACTGATCGTCATTCTCGCTGGTCCGTCCCTTGCGAAGCTCTGCGAATTGCGCTGCCAGCCGCGGTAGTCGGCGGAGCGCTTTGTACATCGCGATATGCGCGTCCATTTTGACAGCCGGGTAACCGAGTATCACTTCACCCGCCCGCACTCGTGTGAAGATCTTGGTGCCGCCGCCGGCCACCACATCATCGCCGATGGTGATGTTGTCGTTCACGCCGACCTGTCCGGCCAGCACCACGCGGTTCCCGACGACCACGCTTCCCGCCAATCCCACCTGGCCGCAGATCAGGCAGTCCTCGCCCACCTGCACGTTGTGTCCAAGCTGAACCAAGTTGTCGATCTTGGTGCCGCGCCCGACCATCGTGTCCGCCACGGTGCCACGATCAATCGTGCTGTTGGCGCCCATCTCCACGTCATCCCCGATGGTGACCGCACCCAGGGAGTGGATCCGCGTCCACGTCTGATCGGTTTTTTCGCCCCGGTCGCCCAACGTCCGGCGGGCCCGTTCGACGCCTGATTCCTCCGGCGTCACGAAGCTGAACCCGTCGCCGCCGACGACGACGCCCGGCTGGGCGATGAACCGATCGCCGATGCTGACCCGATCACCCAGCGTGACGCGCGGGGCGAGCAAGGCGTCGTCCCCCAAGCTGACCTCGGCGCCGATGATCCCATGTGCGCCAATCCGAGCACGCGCGCCGATCCGGGCGCCAGGCCCGATCACCGTAAAGGCCCCGATCCGGGCATCGTCCGGCACCATCGCAGAGGGATCGATTTGCGCGGTCGGATGGCGACCGGCTTCGAGATGCGGCCCAGGATCGAGCGCGGTCGTCACACCCGCCATGGCGAGCCGCGCCCGCGGCACGAGGATCGCGCCCTCCAATCCGAAGGCCCGCCAATCGGCGCCTTCCCAGAGGATGGCCACCCGCGCGGACCCGGCTTTCAGTGCGTCGCCATAGGCTGGTGACATGGCAAGGGCCAGATCGTCGGGGCCCGCGGTTCGGGGCTCCGATGCGCGATCGAACACGATGTCTCCATCGCCCTGCACAGGCTGGCCCAGCGTCTCGGCAATCTGGCGGAGGGTATACATCGACAGGTCTCCCGGGCGGCGCGCCCGGGGGCGATCTAACTCCGCTCCGGGTCCAGTTCCACCCCAGCCGCCTGAAGCGAAAGCAGGACATTGCGGTCGCGCCCATAGGGATCCTCGCGGAACTTCAACCGACCGTCCGCGCCGACCCATGCGGACCAGTAGACCAGATGGACACCGATAGGCTGCTCCAGATTGACGCGCCGCTCGGCCCCGCGGTTGAGAATGGACTGAAAGGTCCCCACCGGATCGGCCTCCTGCGGCGCCAGAAGGTGGTAGGCCAGATCGAACGGTCGCTCCACCCGCACGCAACCGTGGGAGAACGTCCGACGATCGCGACCGAACAGCGACTTGGACGGCGTGTCGTGCAGGTAGATGTTCCAGCGGTTCGGGAACATGAATTTAACCTTGCCCAACGCATTGCTGGGTCCGGGCGGCTGCTTCAGGCTGAAGGGGAAGCTCTGCGCCGTATATTGGCTGAAATCGATCCCGTCTCTGCTCACCTGACGGCCGCGGTAGTAAAGCCGCAGATGATTGGCACCGCCGCGCCGTAGGGATGGCAGGTACTCCTTGACGGCAATCGATCGCGGCACATTCCACGTCGGATTGATTACCATATGGTCCATCTCGTCGGAGAATTCCGGCGTGCGACGGTCTGATTCCGTGCTGCCGACCACGACGACCGTGTCGAATGTGACCGCCCCGTCGTCGTAGACATAGGCGTGCTGCTCCGCGATGTTCACGAGGATATGGCGCGGCTCCAACGGCTTGTTCAGCCAGCGCCGCCGCTCCATCCCGATGACCAGTTGCGCAAGCCGGTCGCTGAGCGGGACATTCAACGCGGCCAGCGTGTCGGGACCGGCCACCCCATCCGCCGTCAGGCCGTGATCTTGCTGAAAGAGCCGAACCGCGGCCGTCAGTGCCGGGCCGTAATCGGTGGCCAGCGTCCGGTCGAGATAGCCCATTCGGATAAGGCGATCTCGCAGCGCGATCACTGCGGCGCCGCCCTGTCCGGGTTTCACTGCACCGGCGCGCACCTGCGGCCCCCAGCCACCCGCCAGACGCTGCTCGTCCAAGCGCAACTTTGCGCGAAGAAGGTTCGAATAGGCCGGATCTTTGGGCCAGATATCGTCAAGCGCGGCTTGCGGATCGGCTCCGGCGAAGGCGGCTAGATGAACGGACCAATCCCGCGCGGGTCGATCAAACTTGATGCCCGGTGCCGCGTCCTTCGGATTGAGGATTCCGGTCGCAGCGGCGCGCATGAAGGTCAGAAGTCGTGTCGTCGCCTCGACCTCGACAGCTGCGCGGTCTGTCGCGCTCCGCGCACTTTCAAAAAGCGATCGCAGGCTATCCGCATCGGTCAGGTTCTTCGGCAGCCCATGTGCCTCACCGCGGGCCATCGCTGCGACAAAGGCGGCGCGGCGCGGTGCGGCCGCGGCGCCCAGCCAGAGAGGCCGATAGTCGCGCGCGCGGTAGAAAGCGGCCACGGGGTCGTCCGCATCGGTCGCCCGCCGAGCGGTTTCCTGCGCCATGGCCAAACGAAACGGGTCGACCCGAAGATCCCAGTCCTGCGCTATGGCGGGCGCCGAAGCGACCGTGGCGCCAATAAGACATGCCAATGCGGCAGCGAAAAAATTTCTGAACATGAATGTCCCCGGGCAGAGGTGCAGCAGTTTTGAAACACAGACCTTAAGGAAACGTAGCCTGTCCATTAACCTTTTTTCAAAATTCGCTCTGTAGGCAGCCCGGCAACATCACGGGAGAAACCCGGTTGACCCAGAGTCATTGGCAAAGTTCCGCTCATCGTTGCAACACACGCGTCAGTCCTTCGGGAATCGCCAAATTTGTGACAAATGAAATTCGTCACATGGGGATGAGACAAACGAGGCCGCGCAGACGGCCCAGGACAGTGATCGGGGCAGACGTGACACTATCCACGAAGAACTTTTCCGCGCCTAATTTGACGCGTCGCGGTCTTTTGTCAGCTTTTGCCGCGACCGCCGTTGCCGCTGCACCAACTTATGCCAACGCCGTCGGGTTCCTTCGCGGCGCAGGCGATATCCGCCGCCTCAAAATGCACAACGCCCGGACGGGCGAAAGCATGGACACGATCTACTGGGTGGAAGGTGATTACGTGGCCGAAGCGCTGCGCGAGGTCAGCTTCTTCTTCCGTGACTGGCGCCGGAACGAGGTGAAGGGAATCGATAACCGCACGGTCGACATCATCGCGGCGACCCACAACCTTGTCGATGCGTCCGAACCTTTTCTTCTGCTGTCGGGTTATCGCTCTCCTCAGACGAATGCGGCCCTCCGGTCCAAGTCGCGCGGCGTCGCGCGTAACTCACTCCACATGAAAGGACAGGCTGCCGACCTTCGCTTGTCCTCGCGATCCGTTGCGCAAGTCGCACGGGCAGCGGCCTCTTGTTCCGCTGGTGGTGTCGGAAGCTATTCGCGCTCGAACTTCACCCATGTCGATTGCGGCGTAACCCGCACCTGGGGCCGCTGAGCGCTTAGCGCCCGCGCCACCTTTCTGACCCTCGGGCGCTCTACGAAGCTGCAATCGCCGTTTCTGGTCGCACGTTATCCGTCGGAAAGACAAAGCATCTGTCGCGCCGGATCGACAGCCACATGACCGTACCGGGGCTTGGTAGGAAGACGGCAGGCACCGTCGCCGTGACCATTTGACTATCGTCCATCACGAACTCCACCAGGCTCTCCTTCCCCATGAAGCGCGCACGGCGTACCGTGCCCTTTGCCGGGATGCCTTCTGCGATTGTCGGGTTGGGGCCGCGTCCGTTCCGATCAAAATCGATCCGTACATGCTGCGGCCGGAAGACGATCTCAACGGAAGTTCCGTCCGCTAAGCCCGGTGCCAAGAATTGGCCGAAGGGCGTGGCCGTTAAGGCGCCATGAACATCGCCGTTCAAGATATTGATGTCACTGAAGAAAGCCGCCGCATCTCGATCTACGGGCGTATTGTAGATGTTATAGGGCGCCGCCCTCTGCACGATGCGGCCCTGCCGCATCAGCGCAATCTCATCGGCCATCCGCATGGCCTCGTCCGGCTCATGCGTCACAAGAAGAACTGCCGTTCCCTCTTCTTTCAGAAGGCCCAGCGTCGCATCGCGGATCCCGTCGCGCAGGCGGTTATCCAAGCCCGAAAAGGGCTCATCCATCAGCAGGATGCCAGGTCGCGGCGCCAAGGCGCGCACGAGTGCGACGCGCTGTTGCTCGCCGCCCGACAATTGGTGTGGGTGCTTCTCGCCATAGCCTGCCAGATCAACCTTCTCCAGCAATGCTTGCACCCGCGCCTCGGACGGACGGTCCAATCCAAAGGCCACGTTCTGGGCGACGGTCAGATGGGGGAACAGCGCAAAGTCTTGGAACATCAGCCCCACGCCGCGCGCCTCCGGCGGGAGATGGGTCCGGTCGTCACAGACAACGCGCCCGTTCAAACGCACCACACCGCCATCTGGCCGGTCCACGCCGGCGATCAGGCGTAGGGTCGTGGACTTTCCGCAACCGGAGGGCCCCAGCAAGCAGGTCACTTGCCCCGCCTCAACCGAAAGATCGATTCCGTCCACGACCGTCCTGCCGCCGAGGCGACGCCGCAGGTCTTCGATCTGGAGCGGGGCTGTCATCGCGTAGAACGTAAACCTGACGATTTCTGTCGGATCGCGGCCTAGCAGCCGCCAACCGCACCGTCCAGCCGAAGCTTCTAGATGGTCAAAGCAAGTCGCCGCGACGCCGTTCACTCCGGGCATAGAGCCAGAGAAGGCCGGCAAGCGCCGAGACCAGAGACGCCACGGCTATCGCCGTGACACCATCGACAACCGATTGCAGGACAGGATCGGCCATGCTCAGCGCCCAAACCGATAGAAACAGGAAGGCGAAGAACGAAAAAGCCAGCATCCAGACCGCTGCGCGCACATGGGCGACGAGACAAAGCGCACCGACCAGCGCCAGCGTGGCCTGGGCGCCCCAAACGCCGTGGACCCAATCCGGTAGGCCGCGCAACCAAGCGATCTGCGCGTCGCTATAGCCCCGCAGCCACCCCAGTTCGAGGCCGTAGGATACCAAGACATATTCCACCATGCCCACGATACCGAAGAGGGTCGCGATCACGCCCATCAGATAGAAGTGCCAGCGCCGCATAACCTCTCCCCGCGTCAGCCATCCGCCTGACGTAGCATGGCGAAGCCGCCGCGCAAACGCCGATCCTCAGCGCCAGAACAGTGCCGCTTCCCGCCCGCGCGCCATCCTGCGGGCGGCACCATAAGCGGCTTGCGCTTCAGGTTCGGCCAGATGCGGGAAAAGGCGCAGCAATTCCTCTCGCGGTCCCGTGCCCAAGCCCGCCATCGCACCAAGGCCCGGCCGGAAGCTTTCGCTCCAGGCGCCGTTGGACAAGACGACTTCATGGGCATCGAACATGATGTGCAGGTAGGTCACGGGACGCGCCGACATGCGCGTGATCCCCGGCCGCCCGACCAGGTGCCGCGCGGCCACGAGGATTTCGGACGTTTCGAAATAGAGAAGGTTGTCGTTCGAAGCCGCCAGCAGGCGATGCTGTGGTGAGACGATCAAATCGCTTTCCGGCAAACCATGGCCTAAGGCGCCCCGCGCGATCCGGATCGGGCGTAGATGCGGTGCGGCCCTCAACTCCGCGGCGGACAAGGCGCGCTGTCCGATCCAACGGATCGGCTGCATACCGTTGTCGCGCGTGATGACATGGACGCCCACGGTCAACTGCTCCACCGGCACTTCGCCTTGCCGGGTGGCCAGGCGGGTGCCCGGTGTGAAGCAGGGGACGACATTCTCGATCTCGCGGAAGATCAACGTCGTCTCGTCTTCGAATGTGACGACACCGGATTCGCGATCTTCGGGATCGTAGTCTATCCGGCGCACGCCGGTTCCCGTCAGATCGAGTGTGTCGAAGTCATCCCCGCCTGAGCCGCCATCGACCACATCTCCGCCATTGCCGCCGATTATGCGGTCGCGGTCCTGCCCGCCGAAAATCTCGTCTGCTCCTGCGCCACCGATCAGCAGGTCATCGCCCGCGCCCCCGAGAAGCCGATCATCTCCGCGCCCGCCCCTAACCCGGTCGTCGCCTCTTCCGCCGTTTAGGACATCGTCGCCACCACCACCCGAAAGACGATCGTCACCATCTTCCCCAAGGATGAGATCGGCACCGCCATTTCCAAAGAGACGGTCTTCTCCCGCACCGCCGAAGACCTCGTCATCTCCTCGCCCCGCATGCACCTCGTCATTCCCGGCCCCAGCCAGGACGATATCGTCATCGTCGGCCTCACCGGGCAGAATGGCATCGCCTGAATCGATCCGGTCGCCGTCGGATGCGTCGACATAGGCTATGTCGATCAGGTCGTCGGCTTCGGTTCCTTCCACGATGCCGTCACGCGGCGCGGAGGCGACGAAGACGACGTTGTCCATGGCCCCTGATCCGCGGATCGATACGATCATATGGCCCACATCGGACATGTTGGCCGACATCTCGACCTGTCCACCATCGCCCGTTCCTACGCTTTGGGACTCATGTGCGATCCCGTCCGGGCCGAAAAACGTAACCGTGGCCCCCGCCTCGACATCGAGGAAGGTCAGGCTTTGAACTTCCACCGGATCGTCGAAGTCGAAGCGGAAGGCCGCGCCCGACCGGTTGTCATCCGGATCGCTGGCATCCCCGTCTTCCGAAGCGATCAGCACATGGCCCAGGTCGGGCGCGGCCAGATCGTCGTCCCCACCGCTTGGCGCACGCGCATTGAAGATCATGGCTGGGTGGTCGGGATCGAGTGAGACGATGCGGACACCGCGTGCCGCATACTGGTCGGTCACGACAGTTCCAGGCGCCAAATCGTCGAATCCGAGATGGACGGTCCGCCTCGTCATCGCGCCGGATCCCACGCCGCATGGCTGACATGAGATGCTCTCGATCGCGTTTTGATCATCTTGATCCGTCTTGGCCCATTCCACCTTGTCCGCAGGGACCGACGCGCTTTTGCTGCGCGCCGGATCTCGTCATACGAGCCCGCGAAGCGTGCGCATGGGTAAGAGGCCGAGGGAGACCGGGAAAAGATCGAAGGACGCCCCCGACGGCGCCCAGCCCGAGCGGTGTTGCAATTGGGTGTGGGAAGGCACGGCGCCGGCTCAACCCGATCGGATGACCTGTCGTTGAGCTGGGTCAAGATAGGGATGCTACACCAAGACCTTAACGAATATGTCCGGGAGAGGGCGACCCGCATCTGCACGATCCGAAGATCACGTCAACGTCACCACGTGCCCAGCGGCCGAAAAGAACGCGCGCGTGATTTACGAAAAATTAACTAACTCCGGGGGTCGCGCGACCCATCGCGCGCAGGAAGCCGTGGTACCCGTGGCCGGACTCGAACCGGCAAGCCTTGCGGCGGCGGATTTTGAATCCGCTGCGTCTACCAATTCCGCCACACGGGCCCCTGACCTCCGCCTAACGGCAGGCCCAGACGACGTCAATCACAGACGCTGGGGAGAAAACGTGTCACAGGCCGCGACATCCCCGGTCTGGTAGCCCGTGGCGAACCAGCGGGCACGTTGCTCCGAGGTTCCATGGGTAAAGGTGTGGGGCATCGGCGTGCGACCGGCGCGGGCCTGAAGGTGATCATCCCCGATGCGTCTGGCGGCATTGATGGCCTCTTCGATATCGCCGCGCTGTAACGAGCCGAACCGTTCCTGCGCGTAGCGGGCCCAGATGCCGGAATAGCAATCGGCCTGCAACTCGATCCGGACCGAGACAGCATTCGCCTCGCCCTGACTTACCTGCGCGCGGATCCTGTTGGCCTGCCCCAGAATACCGAGTTCGTTCTGAATGTGATGGGCCACTTCATGCGCGACGACATAGGCGGCCGCGAAATCGCCGCGTGCGCCCAGCTCCTCCTCCATGGTGCGGAAGAAGGCGGTGTCGAGATAGGCACGTTCATCCGCCGGACAGTAGAAGGGGCCGGTCGCGCCCGAGGCGCCGCCGCATGGGCTGCCGGTGACGCCGGAGAAGAGGACAAGTTGCAAGGGTTCGTATGGCCGTCCGAGCTGCGACTCGAAGATCTCGGCCCAGACTTCCTCAGTATCCGCAAGGACAACAGAGACGAACTGCCCCTCCCGGCGCTCAGCCTCTGTCAGGGGTCTGCTCTCGGCAGGGGCACCACCAGTTTGCAACCCGCCCTGCAGGAGTGGGCTGACATCGATGCCGAAAAACCAACCGATCAACAGGACAAGGATCAAGCCGAACCCGCCGATGCCTCCGGCGCGCCCGCCGCCGCCGCGACGGCCCCGGCGATCCACGATATTCGCGCTGCCGCGCCGCCCTTTCCACCGCATCGGATTCTCCCCGCTTGTGCAGAACCAATCTACCTTGACCCGCCGCAGGTTCCATGGGACGCGCGCGCTATGATCCGACGCCTCTACGACTGGACCCTGTCCTGGGCCGCCCATCCCCGCGCTCTTTGGGTCCTTGCCGCGGTCAGCTTCGCGGAAAGCTCGGTCTTTCCGATACCGCCGGACATCCTTCTTCTGCCCATGGTTCTGGCCGCCCCGCACCGGGCCTGGTTGATCGCCGGGGTATGCACGCTGGCCAGCGTGGCGGGCGCATTGTTGGGTTACGCGATCGGCTACTTCGCCTGGGAAGGATTGGGCGAACCGATCTTGCAGGCCTTGGGCAAGGGCGGCTCGTTCGACGCATTCTTCGAGCGGTACAACGAATGGGGCGCCTGGGCCGTGCTCATCGCGGGCCTGACCCCCTTCCCTTACAAGGTTATCACGATCCTCTCCGGCGCGACCGGGCTGTCCCTTCCGGTGTTCATCGTGGCCAGCATCATCGCGCGCGGCCTGCGATTCTTCATGGTTGCGGGCCTTCTCTGGGCCTTCGGCGCACCGATCCGCGACTTCATCGAACGTCGGCTTGGCCTTGTCTTCACCGCAGGTGTGGTGGCGCTGGTCGGGGGCTTCGTTCTATTGAGATACTTATGACGACACGCAACGCGACCCAACTGATGGCCATGGCTTTCCTGGGCCATGTGGGCCTTCTAGGGGGCGCGTTCCTGTTCCAATTGGCCGGCTATGCGCCATGCGCCATGTGCCTTTGGCAACGTTGGCCACATGGCGCCGCGATTGTGTTGGGCGGCCTCGCCCTGCTGAGGGTCGCACCAAGGCTGACGGCCACGCTGGCCGGTTTGGCCGCCCTCACCACGTCCGGGATCGGCGCCTACCATGCAGGCGTTGAGCAAGGCTGGTGGGAAGGCCCGTCCAGTTGCTCGGGTGGCGGCGATCTTGGTGGGCTGAGCGGTGCCGACCTGCTCAGCACCGAGACCGGCGCGGCAATCGTGATGTGCGATGACATCGTGTGGCAACTGGGGCTCACCATGGCGGGCTGGAATGCGGTTCTGTCGCTTGCCCTCGCCGGGCTGTGGGCCTTGTCCGTGCTGCGCTTGGGCAATACCACCCGCCCCGAACCGGCCTGACGAAAGGTCTAGTGGAGCGTCAGCTCGCCAACGCAGTTTCGCCATTCGCCCGGCGCGATCATCTTGCGGTGCGTGAAGCGGACGGAATGAAGCGGGCCTTCGATCTCCTCCCCCCAAAACTCGATGAATTTGAAGAGCTTGGGATGATCGGGCGCCAGGTCGTAATCCTGCCATATGAAGGTGTTCAGCACATGCGGATGGTCCGGCATGTGATAGAACATCTCGGCCGTGGTCAGGCCGTATCCCTTGAGCATCATTTCGGTCTCGGTCATGGGCGCACCCTTCTCCGTGATCCTCCCCATTACCAAATGGTGCACGCAAAAGGTTAACCGTCAATAAAAACAATCTGTTGGCACTCGATCTGCATTGCTGCCATGTCGTTGGGCGATCCACCGTTGAGCCCATATGGAGGGGGTGATAGAGAGCGAGGCGACAAGATATAGACCCCAAACGGGGCGGAGATTCCAATGAGTGACGAGCCGCAGACACCCGATGACGATGACGCGCCGCGCGGGGCCATGCCCCATGACGGACCGCAGGTTTCCATCGTCGACGAAATGCGGACGTCGTTCATCGATTACGCCATGTCGGTCATCATCAGCCGCGCGATCCCCGACCTGCGCGACGGGCTGAAGCCGGTGCACAGGCGCATCCTCTACGCGATGCACGAAACCGGGAATACGCACGACAAAGCTTACCGCAAATCGGCCCGCCCCGTGGGCGATGTCATGGGGAAGTACCACCCCCACGGCGATGGCGCGATCTACGATGCGCTGGTGCGGATGGCGCAGGATTTCTCCATGTCGCTGCCCCTCCTCGACGGCCAGGGCAACTTCGGCTCGATGGACGGCGATAACCCGGCCGCCATGCGATATACCGAGGTCCGGATGGACAAGCCCGCCGGATCGCTTCTGGCGGATATCGACAAAGACACGGTCGACTTTCAGCCGAACTACGACGGCAAGGACGATGAGCCAACGGTCTTACCCGCAAGGTTCCCGAACATGTTGGTCAACGGCGCGGGCGGCATCGCAGTCGGCATGGCGACCAACATTCCGCCCCACAATCTGGGCGAGGTGGTGGATGCCTGCCTGGCGCTGATCGAAAATCCGGACCTGTCGTCGGAAGAGTTGATCGAATACGTGCCCGGTCCGGACTTTCCCACGGGGGGGCTGATCCTGGGCCGATCCGGCATCCGCAAAGCCTATCTGGAAGGCCGCGGCAGCGTCATCATGCGCGCGCGCACTCATGTGGAAGAGCCGCGCGAGGGCCGCCAATCCATCGTCATCGACGAGATCCCGTATCAGGTGAATAAGGCCGTGATGGTCGAGAAGATCGCCGAAGCCGCCAAGGAAAAGCGCATCGAAGGCATTTCCAGCGTCCAAGACGAAAGCGACCGCGTCGGCGTGCGTGTCGTGGTCGAATTGAAGCGTGATGCGACCGCGGAAGTAGTGCTGAACCAGCTCTTCCGGTTTACGCCCATGCAATCGTCCTTCCCCTGCAACATGCTGGCGCTCAATGGCGGGCGGCCCGAGCAACTGACGCTGCGCGATTTCCTGACGTATTTCCTGGCCTTCCGAGAGGAGGTCGTCGCCCGCCGCACGGCCCATGAATTGGCGAAGGCGCGGGAGCGGAGCCACGTCCTCTGCGGCTTGGCCGTGGCCGTCAGCAATGTGGACGAGGTCGTGGCGACGATCCGCGCGTCCGCCGATGCCGCCGCCGCGCGCGAGGCGCTGATGACCCGTCGCTGGCCTGCGGCTGATATCGCGGACTATATCCGCCTCATCGACGACCCCTCGCACACGATGAATGAGGACGGGACGTATAACCTCTCGGAGACCCAGGCGCGCGCCATTCTAGAGCTTCGCCTCCAACGCCTCACCCAGATCGGCGTCAAGGAAGTGACGGACGAGCTGGAAGAGCTTGCCGCCAAGATCAAGGATTACCTCGACATCCTGTCGTCCCGAGCGCGGATCCTCTCGATCATTGCGGACGAATTGCATGAAGTGCGGGAGCAGTTTGCCGTGCCCCGCCGGACGGAGATCACCGAGTGGTCCGGCGACATGGAAGACGAGGACCTCATCGAGCGGGAGGACATGGTCGTGACGATCACCGCGACCGGTTATGCCAAGCGCACGCCCCTGGCCGAGTTCCGCGCTCAGAAGCGCGGCGGCAAGGGGCTGTCGGGGATGCAGACCAAGGAAGAGGACGTGGTCACGACCCTGTTCGTGGCCAACACCCATACACCGCTTCTCTTCTTCACCACGGACGGCATGGTCTACAAGCTCAAGACCTGGCGCCTGCCCCAGGGCGGGCGCACCGCGCGCGGCAAGGCTCTCGTGAACCTGCTGCCCATCGAGACCGGGACCGGCATCGCGGCCATTCTTCCCATCGACCGGGAGGAAGAGGATTGGGGTGAGCTCCAGGTGGTCTTTGCCACCGACCACGGCACCGTGCGCCGCAACGCCCTGTCCGACTTCGCCAACGTGATGCGCAACGGCAAGATCGCCATGAAGTTCGAGGGCGAGAGCGAAGGCTGGAAGCTGATCAATGCCCGCATCGCCTCGAATGAGGACGATGTCATGCTCGTCTCCCGCTCCGGGCGCGCCATTCGCTTCCCAGCAACCGATGTCCGCGTGTTCAACTCCCGCGCATCGGTCGGCGTGCGCGGGATCAAGCTGGGAGATGACGACGCCGTCGTCTCCATGGCTGTGATCCGGCATTTCGACGCAACTTCCGAAGAACGCGCGGCCTATCTGAAGATGCGCCGCGCCATGGCTGGTCTTGGCGACGATGCCGAGGGCGACGAGGAAGAGGCGCCGGCCGATCCGAACTTCTCCACCGAACGCTATGCCGAGATGTCGGCCGCCGAAGACCTGATCCTGACGATCACCGAAGGCGGCGCGGGCAAGCTATCGTCCTCGCACGATTATCCGGTGCGGGGCCGTGGCGGCATGGGTGTCAGCGCCCAAGACAAAGCCGCGCGGGGCGGCCCCATCGTCGCGGCGTTTCCGGTGGAACTGGACGATCAAATCATGCTCGCCACGTCGACCGGACAGGCCATCCGCGTTCCCGTGGACGGGATCAGTTTCAGATCGCGTAGCGCCGGCGGCGTGAAGGTATTCAACACGCGCGACGGCGAACATGTCGTTTCGGTCGCGCGGGTCGCCGACCAGGGGGAACCGGAGACCGAGTGACGTGCTTGCATCGCACGCTCTCAAAAAATGCAAACACGGTCTCGCAATTCGTGTTATAGCTAGTGTAAGGAATCGATAGGCGCGTCGAGGGGTGGGACTCTCGGAGGGCCGGATGAAGCTGGAAAATTGGGACGATCTGAAGTTCGTCCTCGCCATGAGGCGGCATGGGACAATGTCGGCCGCGGCACGTTACTTACACACGAATGTGGCAACTGTTTCTCGGCGTATCGAACGTATGAGCCATGATTTGGGGATCCCGCTCTTTGAGAAGCGCGGGCAAAGCTTCGTGGCGACGGCGGCAGCCGACCGGCTTGCCGCGCTTGCGGAGGTCTTGGACCAACAGCTTCGAAGCGAGATCGCCAACCTGCAGAATCACGACGTCGAAGCGCGCACCCCGATCGAGATCGCGGCGCCGCCGGCCGTGCACCATCACTACATCCTGCCGCGCACCGACCAGCTGATGCAGTATCTTCCCCATGTTCTCCTGACCCTGACCGATAAGGTCTACGCGCAAGGTTTGGGGGAGGCGGACATCCAGGTCCGCATCGGTCGGCCAGAAGGCGGTCGCCTCAAGGCCCGGAAGTTCCGCGACTATTCGCTGCGCGTCTATCATGGCGAAAGGCATCAGCTCTGCGGCGAATGGATCGGTCTGTCCCAGCGGTATCCAGACGCGGATTTCCTGCGGGATCTCTATCCAGCCGCCACGTCCCGGCCACGCTACCGCGTGGAAGAGATGCCGATGGCCCTTGATATGGCCAAAGCCACCGGTCTTCCGACGCTTCTGCCGGACTTCATGGTGACGCCAGGCGACGGGCTTGTCCTGGCGGATTTGCCGAACAACGGCGTACCGGGTGAGCTGTGGATCGCCTACCACGAGACCAGGCACAGCGACAGCACGCTGCGATCGGTCGTGGATTGGTTCTGCAGCGCGACCCGAGAAGGTTCCGCTTTGGCCGCACAATAAGGGCCAAAAGACGGGTTCGCGAAATTGTCTGTACCGGCAATGTCCTGCGGCAACATACATAGGTTGGGCGACGGACACAGACCTATTCGTCTCGCGATGACAGGCCAAAGATGGCGGCATCGGCGACATTCTTCGGGTTTCAGCCCGCCGATATTGCGGCGGGTGGCACATTTTGGCCCTTGGGGCCCAATCGTTTCAGAGATCGCATTGCGCTGCCGGCAGCTTTGGCCGTCCCGATCCCGGGGCGGCCTTTTTCGTTTGACCTTTCCCCGGCCCCGCCGCTCGCCTATCTCGGCGGCATGACTGATACGCTTCATATCGTCGGCGGTGGCATGGCCGGGTCGGAAGCTGCGTGGCAGGCCGCCCAGGCCGGAACGCCTGTCCGCATCCATGAAATGCGCCCCAAGGTCGGGACCTTTGCGCATCGCACGGGCCATCTGGCCGAGATGGTCTGCTCCAACTCGTTCAGGTCTGATGACGATGAACGCAACGCCGTCGGTCTTCTCCATTGGGAGATGCGCGCCGCAGGCGGACTGATCATGGAGATGGCCGATACCCATCGCTTACCCGCAGGTGGCGCGCTGGCCGTGGACCGCGATCCCTTTGCCGAAGCCGTTACGGCGCGTCTTCGGGCCCATCCGCTGATCGAGATCGTGGAGGAGGAAGTGACCGCTTTGCCCGATGCCGGGCATTGGATCATCGCCACGGGGCCCCTGACCGGTTCCGGCCTCGCCCAAGCCATCGCGAACGAGGCCGGGCAGGAGAGCCTGGCCTTCTTCGATGCCATCGCCCCCATCGTCCATGCCGACAGCATCGATTGGGACGTTGCCTGGCGCCAATCTCGCTACGACAAGGGTGAGACCGAGGAGGAGCAGACCGCCTATGTCAACTGTCCCATGGATCGGGATCAGTACGAGGCGTTCATCGATGCCCTGCTCGCGGCCGACAAGACGGAGTTCCGGGACGGCGAGACGGCGAATTACTTCGACGGCTGCCTTCCCATCGAGGTCATGGCCGAGCGTGGGCGCGAGACCCTGCGCTTTGGTCCGATGAAGCCCGTCGGACTGACGAACCCCCACCGGCCCGACGTGAAGGCCCATGCCGTGGTCCAGCTTCGCCGGGACAACAAACTCGGCACGCTATACAATATCGTCGGTTTCCAGACGAAGATGAAGTATGGCGCGCAAACCTCTGTTTTCCGCATGATCCCCGGCCTACAGGATGCGCGTTTTGCACGGCTGGGTGGCATTCATCGAAACACTTTCATCAACTCACCGACCCTGCTCGACGACCGGATGCGCCTGCGGTCCAAGCCCCATATCCGCTTCGCAGGTCAAATCACCGGGGTAGAGGGCTATGTCGAATCTGCCGCCATGGGGCTTCTGGCCGGGCGGATGGCGGCCGCCGAGATGCAGGGACGCGCCCTGCCCGATGTGCCTGCGACGACGGCCATGGGCGCGCTGCTGACACACATCACCGACGGCGCGGAGGCGAAGACCTTTCAACCAATGAACGTCAATTTTGGCCTCTTTCCCCCGGTCGAGGCGCGGGGCGGCCGCCGCGGTCGCAAGGAGCGTTACAAGGTCTATACCGACCGAGCCAAAGCCGATTGGCAGCACTGGTTAGGCCTGCGCCAAGCTGCCGAATGAGCGGCCCGAACATCCCCAAGGGCCTTTGGAGCGACGCGCGTGACGGCGCGGGCCTGCGCAATCTCTATGACGACTGGGCAGAGCGCTACGACGCGGATATGGAGGCGGGTGGCATGATCGGCCCCCAGCGCCTTGCCGCCATGCTGCAGCGTCTTCTACCCGACCGGTCTGCCCCCATTCTCGATTTCGGCTGCGGCACGGGTCTGTCCGGGGCTGCGGCCAACGCCGCTGGATATACGGACCTCCATGGTCAGGACATCAGTGCCGGTATGCTGGACGTCGCCCGCCGGAAGGGCGTTTACACGACGCTGACGGAAACCGACCCAGATGCCCCCATCCGCATCGATCCTGCGATCCGGGCCGTTCTCTCATCGGGCAGCATCTGCGTGGGCGCCGGTCCGGCAACCCTGTTGCCACAGGTGGCCGAAGCTATGCCGACAGATGCGATCCTCCTGATTAGCTATAACGACGACACGCTGCGCGACGCGGGTTACATGGAAGCGCTCGCCAACGTGCAGGTCTCCGGTCTGCTGCGACTGGAACTGGCCGAATACGGCCCCCAACTACCGGCCCTGAACCGCGGCGCGACGGCCTATGCGCTCCGGCGCCTGTGACGGTCACCCGCTTCGCGCCCTCGCCCACCGGCCCCCTCCATCTCGGACATGCCTGGGCGGCCCTTCTGGCCGCCGAACAGGGCGTCATGCATCTGCGGATCGAGGATATCGACCGCCAGCGGTCCAAACCGGAATGGGAACGGGCTATCTACGACGATCTGCAATGGCTGGGCGTGGATTGGGTGCCGCCGGTCATGCGCCAGTCCGATCGGATGGTCGCTTATCATCAGGCGCTCGACAGGCTCTGGGATGAGGGCCTGCTCTATCCCTGCATCTGCAACCGCCGCGACATCCTGACAGCAGCGCAAGCACCACAGGAAGGCGCGCCGCTCCATGGGCCTGACGGTGTCGTCTATCCCGGCACCTGTCGTGGGGCCAGTCGCGCCGGTCCCCGGCCGCGTGACGTCGCCTTGCGCCTGGACGCCGCAGCGGTGGATGACCTCATTTGGATCGACGGTGGAGCGCTCCGAAACCTATCGGGGAAGGCTTTCCGCGCGACCATTGGCGATGTTGTCCTGGCACGCCGCGACTTCGGCACGTCATACCATCTGGCGGTGTCCGTGGACGATGCCGCCCAGGGCATCACCCTTGTCACCCGCGGCGATGACCTGGCCGATGCGACACCGATCCATGTCGCGCTGCAACGTCTGCTCGGCCTGCCCACCCCGGCCTACTACCACCACGACCTGGTGCGCGACGAGAGCGGCAAACGCCTCGCCAAGCGGGACGATGCACGCTCCATCGCCAGCTATCGCGATGCGGGTTGGACGGCCGAGGCCCTGATCGCGCGGCTGCGCCAAAGCCGGATCGCACCCTGACCCTCAGCCCAAGGGCTGCGCCATCTCCACGGCCCGTGCGAAGAAACTGGCCCCCACGGGCGCCACAGTGTCGTTGAAATCGAAGCCCGGGTGATGCAAGCCGGGTCCCGGACCCGCGCCAAGAAACACATACGCCCCTGGCCGCGCTTGCAGCATATAGGAGAAATCCTCCGCGCCCATCTCGCGCTTGGTGTTGCCGACGATGCCTTCCTCGCCGACCACATCGCGTGCGACGGCGGCGGCGAAGGCCGCCTTCTCTGCGTCGTTGACGGTCGCGGGGTAGCCGCGCTCGTAGGTCAGTTTGGCGTCTACACCGTAGCTTGCCGCCTGCCCGGCCACGATCTCACCCAATCGCCATTCCACCATATCCTGCACATCCGGATCGAAGGTGCGAACCGTTCCGCCCAGCCACCCGGTTTCCGGAATGATGTTATCCGCCGTACCTGCCTCGATCTGCGTGATCGACATGACAAGCTCGTCCAAAGCATAGTGGTTGCGGCTGACGATGGTTGGAATGGCGACGCCGATCCCCATCAGCGCGGGGATCGGATCGCGCGTCTCGTGCGGCATGGCGCCATGACCGCCCTTACCGGTCACGTCGACGCGGAAGGAATCCACCGCCGCCATGATCGGCCCAGCCGTCGTGAAGATCCGGCCTTCGGCGAAATTGGGCGCGTTATGGATGCCGAAGACCTGGGCGATCTCGAAACGGTCCATGATCCCTTCCTTGACCATGACGTCCGCGCCGCCCCCGCCTTCCTCCGCCGGTTGGAAGATCAGGGCCACGCGCCCCGAGAAATTTCGGGTCTCGGCGAGATATTTCGCCGCGCCCAGAAGCATCGCCGTATGCCCGTCATGGCCGCAGGCATGCATTCGACCATCGAACTTGGAGGCATGGGCAACATCCGCGGCCTCCTGGATCGGCAGCGCGTCCATATCGGCGCGCAGGCCGATGGTCGGCCCCGGCGCTTGGCCCTCGATGATCGCCACGATCCCGGTCTTCGCGATGCCCTCGTGAACGGCATCCACGCCAAATCCATGCAACTTGTCCGCCACATAGCGAGACGTGCGCGGCAAATCGAAACCCAGTTCCGGGTTCTGGTGCAACCAATGACGCCAAGTCCGCATCTCAGGCGCCAGAGCGGCGATGGAATTGATCACGGCCATGGGTCTGTCCTTTCGCTTGCAGGCGCGCCAAGAAGACCCCAAGCCGGAGGGAAGGACAATGGACGACGTGACGTGCAAGACGCCCGGCGGTGGCCTGACGCGGCTGCTGGCGATCATGGATCGGCTCCGCGATCCCGAGACGGGCTGCCCCTGGGATATCGAACAGACCTATGCCTCCATCGTGCCCTTCACGATAGAGGAGGCGCATGAGGTGGCCGACGCCATCGAACGGGAAGCCTGGGACGAGCTGGAAGGTGAGCTGGGCGATCTACTCCTGCAG
The DNA here is from genome assembly GCA_039199335.1 of Pseudomonadota bacterium. GTDB lineage: Bacteria > Pseudomonadota > Alphaproteobacteria > Rhodobacterales > Rhodobacteraceae > Jannaschia. The sequence continues at coordinate 67,411 of JBCCSY010000006.1, read as the reverse complement.
GTCGTCTATTACGCGCGGATGGGAAAGGAGGACGGCCGCTTCGACTTCCATTCCATCGCCGAGCGCGTGGCCCAGAAGATGGTGGACCGTCATCCGCATATCTGGGGCGACCAATCGCGCGAGAAATCTGCCGAACAGCAGGTTGCAGATTGGGAGACGATGAAGGCTAAAGAGCGCCAGGGCCGCGTTCTGGATGGCGTGGCCCTGGCTTTGCCGGGCCTGACGCGTGCCGTGAAACTGCAGAACCGCGCCGCGAGAGTTGGATTCGACTGGGCTGAGACCACGCAGGTCTTGGACAAGCTGCAAGAAGAAGCGCGCGAATTGGTGGACGCGCGGGACCGGCTCGGCCCCGAGGCGCTGGCGGAAGAGATGGGTGATATGCTGTTCGTCATGGCCAACCTCGCCCGCCATCTCGGCGTCGACCCGGAAGCGGCGCTGCGCGGGACGAACGCGAAATTCGTCCGCCGCTTCGAGGCCATAGAAGACGCGCTGGCCGAACGCGGCCGAACGCCCGCGCAATCGGACCTGGCCGAGATGGACGCGCTCTGGGATGCGGCCAAGACGGCGGAGAAGGCCTAGCGGCGGCGCGATTGTTCTGCGAACAATCGGTTCGCAGCCGCGCTGGACATTTCCGACATCCCGGTTCTCTCTGCCGCCATGACGCGCAAGATCATCATCGATACCGACCCCGGTCAGGACGATGCCGTAGCCATCTTGTTGGCACTGGCAGCGCCGGAACTGGAGGTCCTCGGCATCACTGCGGTGGCCGGGAACGTTCCGTTGACGTTGACGGCGGTCAATGCGCGGAAGGTCTGCGAATTGGCGGGCCGACCGGACATCCCCGTCTTCGCCGGTTGCGACCGGCCCATGGCCCGGGAGCTCGTCACGGCGGAGCATGTGCACGGTAAGACCGGCCTGGATGGCGCCGATCTGCCCGAGCCGACGATGCCGCTGCAGGACAAACACGCCGTCGACTTCCTGATCGAGACCCTGCGGGCCGAACCGGCGGGCAGCGTGACGCTCTGCCCGCTGGGGCCGCTCACCAATATCGGCACGGCACTGACGCGTGCGCCCGATATCGCATCGCGCATCGAACGGATCGTGCTCATGGGCGGGGCCTATTTCGAAGTGGGCAACATCACACCCGCCGCCGAATTCAACATCTACGTGGACCCGGAGGCGGCACATGCCGCCTTCCGGTCCGGCGTCCCGCTGACCGTCGTGCCACTGGATTGCACCCATAGGGCCCTGACCACCCGGGTCCGCAACGACGCCTTCCGCGCCGCCGGCCGCGTAGGCGAGGTGGTGGCGGGCTGGACGGGCTTCTTCGAGCGGTTCGACAAGGAGAAATACGGCTCCGAGGGCGCGCCGCTGCATGATCCCTGCGTGATCGCATGGCTGCTGCGGCCCGATCTTTTCTCGGGGCGCGAGGTGAATGTGGAGATCGAGGTCGACAGCCCGCTGACCCGCGGTATGAGCGTCGCGGATTGGTGGGGCGTGACGGATCGCCCCGCCAACGCGCTATTCCTGGGCGATGTAGACGCGGACGGGTTCTATGCGCTGCTGACGGAGCATATCTCTAGGTTGTAGGGGGCGCTGCCCCCGCCGCCTTCGGCGACTCCCCCGAGGTATTTCGGGCAAGATGAGGATCCATGTTCGCTTTCGACAACAGCTATGCGCGCCTGCCGGAGCACTTCTATACGAAGATGCCGCCGACGGCGGTGGCCGCGCCGGGCTTGATCGCCTTGAATGACGGTCTGGCGCGAGACATGGGCCTCGATCCCGAGGCGCTCCGGACGGCCCCGGAGGTGTTTGCGGGCAATCACGTGCCCGAGGGCGCGGAGCCCCTGGCCCAGCTCTATGCCGGGCACCAATTCGGCGGTTGGTCGCCGCAACTGGGCGATGGACGGGCCATCCTGCTGGGGGAGCATGTGTCGGACGGGCATCGCTGGGATATCCAGCTCAAAGGCTCCGGCCCGACCCCCTATAGCCGGAGTGGCGATGGGCGGGCCGCGCTGGGCCCGGTGCTGCGGGAATACATCGTCTCGGAAGCGATGCATGCGCTGGGCGTGCCCACCACGCGGGCCCTGGCCGCGGTGACCACGGGCGAGCGCGTATTGCGCGAGGCGGGGCCCCTGCCCGGCGCGGTCCTGACCCGTGTGGCCGCAAGTCATATCCGGGTCGGCACGTTCCAGGTCTTTGCCGCGCGTGACGATGTGGACGGCCTCCGGACGCTGCTCGACCACGCGATTGCGCGCCATGTGCCTGATGCGGCGGGGCCCATGGACCTTTTGCGGCACGTGATGGCCAGGCAGGCGGACCTTGTGGCACGCTGGATGGGGTTGGGCTTCATCCACGGGGTCATGAACACCGACAACATGACGATTTCGGGCGAGACCATCGATTACGGCCCCTGCGCCTTCATGGAAGCCTATCACCCGGACACAGTCTTCAGCTCCATCGATCAGTTCGGCCGATACGCCTGGAAGAACCAGCCGGATATCGCCCTCTGGAACCTGGCACAGCTGGCCACGGCGCTTCTGCCCCTGATGGGAGAGCGGCAGGCGGCGGTGGACGAGGCGACCGAGGTTCTGGATGGGTTTCGCGACCTCTACGCGGCGGCCTGGAGCCGGGTCATGGCGGCAAAGATCGGCATGGACGATATCGGCCGCGCCATGGCGCTCTTCTCGATCATGGCCGAGGCGGGCGCCGACTTCACGCTGACCTTCCGGGCCTTAGCCACGGGCGAAGGTCCGCTGCCGACCAGCCCGGCCTTTGCGGAATGGCACCGCGACTGGGCCGCGAAGGACCCAGACCATGCGGCCATGGCGCGGGCGAACCCAGTCGTGATCCCGCGCAACCACCAGGTGGAGGCGGTGATCGTTGCAGGGAACGCGGGCGACTTTGCGCCCTTTGCCCAGATGGTTGCGGCCGTGACCGACCCGTGGCGCGAGACGCCCGGCAATGCGCGGTATCGTGCTCCGGCGCTGCCGGAGGAAGCTGTGACCCGCACCTTCTGCGGCACCTGATTGCCCCTTCGCCGTCTGGCCGCTAGGAGGCGGCATGGCTGGCCCCTCCATCCTCGAACGCTGCGAAGCGGCGAACCTTCGGCTCACCGGACAGCGCCGGATCGTGGCGCAGGTTCTGCAGGAAGCGAATGACCACCCGGATGTCGAGGCCATCCATGCACGGGCGGCCGCCTTAGACGCCAGCATCTCCATCGCCACGGTCTATCGGACCGTCAACCTGTTCGAGGAGGCGGGCATCCTAGAGCGGCGCGAGTTCGGCGATGGGCGTGCCCGGTGGGAGGATGCGGAACGCGATCACCACGACCATTTGATCGACATGCAGACCGGCGAGGTGATCGAGTTCGTCGATCCGGAGATCGAAGCCCTGCAGGAACGGATCGCCGCCCGGCTGGGCTATGATCTGCGCGGCCATAGGCTGGAATTGTTCGGCGTGCGCCGAAAGTAGATCCGGAACCTCTCGGGCGCTCGGAAACGATTTGTTCACGGTTTTCCCCGTAACGTGCGCCAAACGCACGAGGACCGCATGGACATGGAATATCGCAGCCGCCGTCACCCGGCCCTGGGCAAGGTCTCGCTTCGACTGACGGATGGGTCGGAAATCCCGGGCGAATTGCTCGACGCATCTGACGGGGGGGCCAAGGTGCAGGTTGTGGGCGACTTCGCCCAGGGGACGCGCGTGCGGCTCTGCGCCGGTCGGCTGGAAATCTGGTCCAGCATCCGCTGGAGCAATGATGGTGAAATCGGCCTCCGCTTCGAACGGGATCTGGCACGGGCCGACTTGGACGAGTTGGTCAAGAAGCCCTACGCGCGCGGACGCGCGGCCAGCGGACGCTGGATGTACGGCGCCTGACGACGTCGCCTGGACGTCCTGCGGGTCCCGCACAGCGAAAGGCAAGGAAGGCCGGTCGGCGCGTCATGACTGGGCCTGTGCAACCGATATCGCCAGCGGAAGGGCCATCGCCCAACATCGAAGGCGGTCGGTACCGTATCTGCGCGAGACGGTTCTCTTGGAACGGATGTCTCGTGCCGGGCGCGTGTTCGGGAATGGGCGTCGGTCCTGTCGGCTGAGGCTCAAATGTCGGAGGCGCGTGTCGGGATGGCGCGCCGGCGGCACGGGAGCTGGCCGATACCGGGTTGCGGTGAAATGCGCGCGGACGGTTCATGGGAGATCGTATTGAGGCCACCGTCTGCGGCCTGACGATGAGGCACATGAAGCGGTGGTATCGGCCCGGTTCGTGGCGAGATACCGGCATGGTGCCGCCCCTCTTCCCGGTTCTCCGCTCATAGCGATTTCGGTCACCGGACCGCCGGTGGAAACGCACGGTCCATCTAAGGCGGAGCGGCCCGGCAGTCAAAAAGTGCCGGCTTCACCTGTCCGGAGAATGACGTGAGAGCGGAGAGGCAGTTCCGCACACATCTCTCTGCGCGACGTGACGCGTCCGAGCGGATCGCGATCCTCGACGCTCTCGCACGATTTGGGGCCACGTACGGACGCGGGCGTAGCCTCTCGGCAGACCGGCCTGAGACGGGCCTGATGGCGAAGACATCTCCTGCGGTTTTCCTCCCGGTCCTCGCGCCGGTAGCGTGGCCGTTTCCCGGCGTCGAGAATGGCACATGATGCGCGGGTCGTTACCGCCGCAGAAACGCCAACACGCGAGGGCCTCGGCCCGGAAGCCTGCCGCCTCAGGACGCGAGATGCCCTAACGGCGCCCGCGCCGGGCCGCGGCCATTGCCAAGGGAGCCTTTTCGCCCCATCCCAGCCGCGTGACAGATCGCGGGTGAACGCGCGGGGATGACAGAGGCGTGGACGTCAAGACAAAAGCGCGAGATGCGGCAAGACCGGCGGCGCACGCGGGCGAGGTGCAGGCGGTAGAGGCGCCGACAGCCCTTGCGAACACGGCGACCGACGTTCTTGCCAATTTGCGGGGCGCCGCCTTGATGGTGATCGCCATGGGCTGCTTCGCCGTGGAAGACGCGTTGATCAAGGGGCTGAGCGCCCGCATCTCGCCCGCACAGATCATTTGGATGCTGGGGCTGGGCGGCGCCGGGGCCTTTGCAGCCTGGATGGCGCTGCGCGGTGATCCGGTCCTGTCCCGTGACTATCTGCGCCCGCGCGTTCTGATCCGTTCGACATGCGAAGTGGTCGGCGCGCTCTTCTTCGTGTCGGCGCTGGCGCTCATCCCGTTGTCGCTTGCCTCCGCCATCATCCAGGCCACGCCGCTGGTCGTCGCCATGGGGGCCGCTCTGTTTTTGGGGGCAGATGTCGGATGGCGGCGCTGGGCGGCCATCCTGTCGGGCTTCGTCGGCGTTCTGATCATCCTAAGACCCGGTGCAACAGGTTTCGACCCGGCCACCCTTCTGGCGGTGGCCGGAATGCTTGCCTTGGCGATCCGCGACCTGGTGACCCGCAACATGCCCGCAAGCGTGTCGGGAACGCGGCTGAGCCTGGCCGCCTTCGCCGTCCTGGTTCCGGGTGGTATGGCATTACAGCTTCTGCAGGGGGTGCCGTTCGTTCCACCTGATCCAGCCGAAATGGCGATCCTGGCGCTTTGCGTGGCCATCGGCATGGCGGGCTACATAACGATCGTCGGGGCCACGCGGACGGGCGACATCGCGCTCGTCTCCTCGTTTCGTTATTCGCGCATGGTCTTCGCTCTCCTCATCGGTGTCCTGGTCTTCGCCGAGCAGCCGGATACCGCAACGCTGGTGGGCGTCGGCATCGTAATCGCGTCGGGGCTTTACACCCTCATCCGGGAGGCCCGGTTGCGTCGCGCTTCCCAACCGTAGGTCAGCGCGCTAGACGGGCGGCGACCAATCCCGGAGACCGTCATGTTCACCATCACCGATATCCATGCCCGCGAGATCCTCGACAGCCGCGGCAATCCCACTGTCGAGGTGGATGTCCTGCTGGAGGACGGCACGATGGGACGCGCGGCCGTGCCATCAGGGGCGTCGACCGGCGCCTATGAAGCGGTCGAGAAGCGTGACGGCGACAAGAACCGCTACAAGGGGAAGGGCGTCCAAGAAGCTGTGGCGGCTGTGAATGGTGAGATCATGGACGCCATCACCGGGTTCGATGCGACGGAGCAGGAAGCCATCGACGCCGCGATGATGGAGTTGGACGGCACGCCGAACAAGGCGCGTCTGGGGGCAAATGCGATCCTGGGCGTGTCGATGGCGGTGGCCAAGGCGGCAGCCGATGCGAGCACCCTGCCGCTTTACCGCTACGTCGGGGGGACAGCCGCGCGGACGCTGCCGGTGCCGATGATGAACATCGTGAATGGCGGCGAACATGCCGACAATCCCATCGACATCCAGGAATTCATGATCATGCCCGTCGGGGCGGCCTCCCTTGCTGAAGCCGTGCGGACAGGGTCCGAGATCTTCCACACCTTGAAAGGGGAGTTGTCGGCGGCAGGTCTGAGTACCGGGATCGGAGACGAGGGCGGCTTCGCCCCCAACCTTTCTTCCACCCGCGACGCCCTCGACTTCATCCTGAAGGCGATCGAGAAAGCGGGCTATGGACCGGGAGAAGATGTCTGGTTGGCGCTGGACTGCGCCGCGACAGAATACTTCAAGGACGGCGCATATCACCTTGAAGGAGAAGGAAAAACGCTATCGTCTGACGAAAATGCCGACTATCTGGCCGCGCTGGTCCGCGATTATCCGATCCTATCCATCGAGGACGGAATGGGCGAAGACGATTGGGACGGGTGGCGCGCCCTGACGGAGGCGTTGGGCGACAAGGTCCAGCTTGTCGGCGACGATCTTTTCGTCACCAATCCCGCCCGCCTCGCGGAAGGGATCGAGAAAGGCTGCGGCAATTCCCTCTTGGTGAAGGTCAACCAGATTGGCACGCTTTCGGAGACGCTTGAGGCCGTAAGCCTCGCCCACAGGAACCGCATGACCTGCGTGATGTCGCATCGGTCCGGCGAGACGGAGGATGCGACCATCGCAGATCTGGCCGTGGCGACGAATTGCGGGCAGATCAAGACCGGTTCTCTGGCGCGGTCGGATCGTCTGGCCAAGTACAACCAGCTTATCCGTATTGAAGAGCAATTGGGCGAGTCCGCACACTACGCGGGAGCAACGGTGCTGCGCCGCTAGACCCACCGCCACAGGACGGGATTGCCCGGCAGAAGACCCGTGATAACGTGTTTCGCCAAGGGGGGCGGAATGCGCGCGACCGATGCCGCCGGCGACATAAGACTACAACGCCGCTTCGAGGGGATCGTGGCGGCGGAATCGGCCCAGGCGAACAGTCGCGGGGCGAAATACGTCATCTTGCTGGGCGCGATCATCCTGATGGCGATCCATGGCTGGCCTGCGGGCGTTTTCCTGTTGCTGGCGGTCTATATGGTGAGCGACTTCACCTTCACCCGCCATGTCGGATATCGCAAACGCATCGGCGGCATCACGACGGCGCATATCAGATGGCTGCTGGTGCATCATTTGATGAACATGGCGCTGTTTTCGGCCTTTGCCGTCGCGCATGCCTTCATGAACGATCCCGCGGCCCATCGCGTCGCCGCGATCCTCCTGTTCAGCCAAGCACTCCACACGATCGGGATCGAGACGCGGTCGGCGGCCATGACGCGGATTAGCATGGTCCTTTTGGCAATCGCCGCACAAGCCGTCGTTCTGGGTGTCATGGGCCCGGCGGACCCCACGGGCGACCGGATCTTCCTGCATCTGGCGACCATGTTGGCGACGTTGTTCTTCATTCACGTAACCCGTGGCACGATGGAAGCACGGTTGTCGCTGGAGGATCGCACCATGGAGCTTGCCCATGTCCAAAAGGGCGAGATCGTCGGGCGCCTCACCAGTGGCGTGGCCCATGATTTCAACAACCTTCTCACCGTGATCCGCGGCAATGTGGACCTCATGCGCGAGGTGCCCGCAGGGGAAGCCGACCGACTTTTGGACGAGGTGGGGGATGCGACCGACCGTGGCACCCGCCTCATCTCACAACTGCTGCAGACCTCTCGGCGCGGCGGGCCGGAAGCTGAAGAGCTCGACATCGGCGAGTTCCTTCGACAGTTCGGCACCTTCGCCCGCCGGGTGCTTCCGGCAAACATCACGTTCCAAATGGCGCTCCGTGGGCCGCAATTGTCCCTGGTCGTGGACGTGGCGCAACTTGAGGCCGCGCTTCTCAACCTCTTGGTCAACGCGCGGGATGCGCTGAAATCCGGTGGCATGATTACCATCCGCTCCGAGATGGCGGAACGCGATGGGGCAACGTTTCTGCGCCTGGCGGTGATCGATGACGGGCCGGGAATGCCGAAGGATATCCTTGCCCGCGCCACCGATCCCTATGTGACGACAAAGCCGCGCGGCGAAGGATCGGGGCTGGGCCTCGCAATGGTCGCAGCCTTCGCCCAGCAGACGGGCGGAACGCTGCGCTTGGACAGCACGCCGGGCAAGGGGACAGAGGCCGTGCTTTGGCTGCCGCTCTGAGTGTTGCGCGCCCCGCAGGGGGCGCCTAGCGTCGCCGGAATGTCCGCGCCCGCAAAGCCCATCGACCGGCCCAGCCTCGGCCTGCTCCTGATGCTGGGCTTTTGCATCACTGCGCCCATGAGCGATGCGACGGGCAAAGTCTTGGCCGAGACCTTCCCTGTGATGGAACTGGTCTGGACGCGGTTCATCTTACAGGCCGCGATCCTGGCGCCGCTCGTCTGGGTCACCGGGCGGTCCTGGCGGATGACCGCCCTTGGCTGGCGCCTGACGGGATTGCGCACGCTTCTGCAGGTGGCGGGCATCTGGACGATGATGACCGCCCTCACCTACCTGCCGCTGGCCGATGCCGTGGCCATCGCTTTTGTCATGCCCTTCATCCTGCTTCTGATGGGGCATTTGATCCTGGGGGAGGTGGTGGGACCCAGGCGTCTGATCGCCTGTGCGGTTGGGTTCGGCGGCACCTTGATGGTGATGCAACCCAGTTTCGTCGCCGTGGGCTGGCCAGTTCTGTACCCGCTGGCGACGGCCGTGATCTTCGCGGCGTTCATGCTGGTGACGCGGCGCGTCGGTCCGGAAGCAGACCCAATCGCGATGCAAGCCGCATCCGGCGTGATGGCCTTGCTCGGCCTGGGCCTCGCTTACCTTCTCCTGCCGCGGGTTGGGGCGCTGGCCCTGATGCCGCCGGGATCGGCCTGGCCGCTTTTCCTCTTGATGGGCGTGCTGGGCACCGTCGGTCATCTGCTGATGACCTGGTCGCTGCGCTTCGCCCCCGCGGCGACACTCGCGCCGATGCAATATCTGGAAATTCCCATCGCGGCCCTGATCGGCTTGGCGATCTTCGGCGATTGGCCCAATCCGCTGGCGCAGGCCGGGATCGTGGTCACGATGGGCACCGGTCTTTACATCCTCTGGCGAGAGCGTGAAGCGACATGAGAGCGGACGAGATCATCTCCGAATTGCAGCTGTCGCCTCACCCGGAAGGCGGCTGGTACCGGCAGACCTGGGTGTCGGAGACCGTCGTCGACGGGCGCGCCACCGGCACGGCCATCCTGTTTCTATTGAAGGCCGGCGAACGGAGCCATTGGCACCGCGTCGATGCGGATGAGATATGGCTTTGGCATTCCGGCGCGCCGCTGACGCTTTCCCTGGCGGCGACGGCGCAGGGGCCCGTCGATGACCATCTTCTCGGTCCAGACCTGGCGCAGATGTCTCCGCAGGTTGTCGTGCCCGCCCATCACTGGCAGGCAGCCCGAAGCACCGGCGACTGGACATTGGTCAGCTGCACCGTCTCGCCCGGCTTTCGCTTCGAGGGTTTCGAGCTGGCGCCACCCGATTTCGACATCCCCCGCTGAGACAAGCCCGCATGGACCTTCTGCAGATCGCCTCGCTTCTTCTGGTGCTTGCCGCGTGTTTCGGCGCGGTGAATTACCTTTTTCTCAGGCTCCCCTCCGCCATCGGCATCTTGATCGTCGCCTTGGCGGCCAGCGCCGGGATCATGGTGCTGGACCTGCTCGCACCCGCGCTTGGTGTGGCAGACACGATCCGCGCCGTTGTTTTGGGCATCGAGTTCTCGGAAGCCTTGCTGGAGGGGATGCTCGGCCTGCTTCTGTTTGCGGGCGCCTTGCATGTGAAGGTGAAGGACCTGAAGCGCGAATGGCTGCTCGTGCTTCTGATGGCCACGATCGGCGTGGCCCTTTCGACCGTCATCGCCGGGGTGGGCTTCAGCTGGATCACCGGCGCGCCGCTTCTGATCGCGTTGGTCTTCGGCGCCCTGATCTCACCCACCGATCCGGTCGCGGTGCTGGGCGTCCTGCGCGCGGCATCGCTCCCGAAGTCGCTGGAAACCAAGATTGCGGGTGAGAGCCTGTTCAACGACGGCGTGGGTTACGTCGTCTTCCTGGTCTTGGTGGGCCTGGCTTTCCCCAGCGGCGACGACCACGGCAGCGGCGTGAACGGGGCAGCGATCTTGTTTGCGCAAGAAGCGTTCGGCGGCGCTGCCCTGGGCGGCGTGCTTGGCTTTCTGACCTTCCGGGTCATGCGCCGCATCGACGATCCGCCGTTGGAAGTGCTGATCACCTTGGCTCTGGCCTTTGGCGGCTATCAATTGGCCGTGTGGCTCCATGTATCCGCACCGATCATGGCAGTGGTCGCGGGGCTGATGATCGGCGATGTGGGCGTCCGGTACGGGATGTCGGAAGAGACGCGCGCACATGTGGACACGTTCTGGACCCTCGTGGACGAGATCCTGAACGCCGTCCTGTTCCTGCTGATCGGGGTGGAAGTCTTCGCCGTGGCCTTCGAGGCTTCCTACCTGTTGGCGGGGCTGGCCGCGACCCTACTTCATCTGGTCGCGCGGTTCTCCGCGGTGGCGGTGCCGGTCTACCTTCTGCGGCCGTTCAAAGGGTTCGAGTCGGGCATCGTCCGGATCATGACCTGGGGTGGGCTGAAGGGCGGGATTTCGGTCGCACTGGTCCTGTCGCTGCCCGAAAACGAATGGAAGCCGCTGATGCTGACGGCGACTTACATCGTCGTCCTGTTCTCGATCATTGTTCAGGGTCTGACCGTGGCGCGCCTGGCAAGTCGGCTCGGCAACGCCCCGGAACTGGTCTAGTGGCGATCGGTCATAAGGCAGAGGATCTCGAACAAGATCGTGGCCCCCAGCCATGCCGTCGTCTGGCCCTGATCGAAGGGCGGAGAAACTTCCACCAGGTCGGCGCCGATCAGGTTCAGGCCCCGAAGGCGCCGCAGGATTGCGAGCGCCTCGCGGCTGGTTGGGCCGCCGACCTCGGGTGTGCCGGTGCCGGGCGCGAAGGCCGGATCGACGAAATCGATGTCGAAACTCAGATAGCTCGGTCCGCTGCCCGCCCGCGCGACGGCCCGCGTGGCCGCCACGTCGAATCCGCCATCGAACAACGCATCGCAAGAGATCACCTCGATCCCGGCCTCGGCGGCAAAGGCGATATCCGCGCGGTCATAGGCCGTGCCCCTGATGCCGATCATGGTGGACCGTCCGGGATCGATCAGCCCCTCTTCCACCGCGCGACGAAACGGATTGCCGTGACTGAGGAAAGCGTCGCCCAGATAGGGCGGGTTCAGATCGGTATGGCTGTCCAGCAGGACCAGCGCCGGGGGTGACTCAGAGGCGGCACCAAGCCCGCGTAGCACGCCATAGGTGCACAGGTGATCGCCGCCGACACAAAGCGGTCGGATTCCCTGCCCAACGGCCCGCATCACCGCGTCGGTCAGTGCCTGCAGCGCGGCGGGCTGGTCCACGGGGTTCATGTTTACGTCGCCCAGATCGGCGCAATTTGCCGCGCGTGTCGGAACCTGTCCCGTTGCGCCATTGGTCTCGCGGAGCATGGTGGACGCATCGCGCAGGGCACGTGGCCCGTGTCGGGCGCCGGGGCGATTGGACGTGCCACCGTCCCAAGGCATACCCAGCAGGCCGATATCGACCGCTGCACGCAGAGGATCGTCGGGAGGCACATGAGGAAGGCGGAGGAACGTCGCTGGTCCCGCGAAACGCGGCAAGTTCGTGCCGGAGATCGGCTGGAAGGTCGCGTCGCTCACGCGTCGAGCTCGGCATCCCAATAGAGGAAGTCCATCCAGCTTTCATGGAGATAGTTGGGCGGGAATTTCCGCCCCATGTTCATCAATTCTCCGGTGGATGGCTGGCGGGGTGGCTTGCGGAGCGTGAACCCCACCTGCTTGAGCGAACGCGACCCCTTTTTGAGATTGCAGCGTCCGCAAGCCGCGACGACGTTCTCCCACGACGTGATGCCGCCACGGGCGCGGGGCACGACATGATCGAAGGTCAGGTCGTTCTTGGCCCCGCAATACTGGCAGCAAAACTCGTCGCGGAGGAACAGGTTGAAGCGCGTGAAGGCGACTTTCTTCTGCGGCTTCACGTAATCCTTGAGCACCACGACCGACGGGATGCGGATCGTGGTGGACGGAGAGCGCACGACCTCCTCGTACTCGCTAACGATGGTCACGCGGTCCAGGAACGCCGCCTTGACGGCGTCCTGCCAAGGCCAGAGCGACAGCGGGTAATAGCTAAGTGGCCGGTAATCGGCATTGAGGACGAGCGCGGGGAAATGGCGCAGCCCCGCCGGTTCGCGGGTGAACTCCGCGCGGAAATTCGGTTCGGTCTGGTCGGCCAAGACGGTCATTCGCTCGCTTCCCTGATCGGAGAGCGGCCCGCCCGGCCCTCGGGCGCGCGGCCCTCTCGAAGGGGACTATATCTGGCGTCCGCCTCCGTTCAAGGGGCCATATGGCGGGGGTTGGTGACGAAGGTGTGACGGTTGTCCACAGGGACTAGCGCGGGACGCCGAGGATTTCGACAGCGCGGAAAGTTACGCCGGCCGTTTCGGCAAGCCCTGCAGCCCGGCAGGAGGTCGCCCAGCCCGACCATCCGGAAATGTCTGGAACGGCATCTTCCGCAGCGAACTCCCTGCACGACAGGAGAAAACGACCGTCTTCACTATTCCAATGTCGATAAACCCGACTGAGACTGCGGCGCAGTGACCGCCTGTCGGAAAGGTTCAGTGAGCGTGAGATCAACGCTTCCTGAGCTGGCGTGAGCGCATCGATCATGGCCTCGACGCGGGCTAATTTCATTTTCGCTGCCATCCGCCAAAACTCCAGCGCTCTCTCGTTGTCCTTTACGTCTTCTTCCGAGAGTCCGAGGACCCGCGGCGGCAACGGAGCAATTGCAAGAAGCGCATCAGGCATTGTCCGCGACTCAGGTTCAGAACTCAGGCGAAGCCTGGACGAGCGCGGAAGCTCGTCGTTGTGGTCCTCCAACCAAATGGTTTGGCTCGCGTTCCATCTGCTGTTGTCCGTCAAACAATGAAGGGCAGCGTCTCGGCCATCGCGCCCCGGATTATGCCGAAAGCAGGCACTTCTGCTGACGATTTCCATACCGGCGCCGCAAAGCCGATGAACCAGCTCACCGTGTTTCGAGCGGCACGAGTCTCCTCGCCGCGGGCAATGCGCCCAAGCCCGGGGATCCTTTAGAAACGCGACGAACTCATCCGCGCGACATGTGGGCGACTCGATGACCTGCTCCCAGAACGCAACGTCGAATGGATCGGCGCGGACTGTTTGACCAACTGCGACGAAGCTGAGGGTCGCGAAGGTCAGAGCAAGGCAGGCGCGCATGGCAGAGGTCCGGATGGCTTTCGGACCATCGTCGCCGCCAACCTCGACAATTCGATGGCGCCTCGCCTACTCCGCCACCTCGAACACGTCGCGCATGAAGGCCAAAGCCACCGATAGCCCGTCGGGCGCGATCCCATGGGCGGTGCCCTTCATGATATGGGCATAGACCTTCTCGAACCCCGCTGCCTCCAGCGCCTCCGCGGCCTCGGGCAAGTGCTGGACGGGCACCACATCGTCGGCATCGCCATGGACCAGCAGAACCGGTGGCCGGGTCACCGCTTCCTCAGCAAGGCTTTCAGGTTTGAGCAGACGACCGGAAAACCCGACGATCCCGGCCAAGTCATCGCCCCAACGCGGACCGACATGGAGCGACATCATCGTGCCCTGGCTGAAGCCGAACAGGACGACGTCTTTCGCCGCCACTCCTTCGCGGGCCAGCGTCTCGTCGAGGAACGCCCCCAGATCGGCCACGGCCCGCTCCATCCCCGCCATCGCCTCCTCCTCGGAGGAGCCATCGATCCAAGGGATCGGAAACCATTGGAAACCACCCGGCATTCCCGGCAATGCCTCGGGGGCGTCGGGTGCGATGAAGGCGGTGTCGGGCAGGTGCGGTGCCAGCGGCTGGGCCAGGCCGATCAGGTCGGCGGCATTGGCACCATAGCCGTGTAGGAAGATCACCAGGCGTTTGGCCCCATCCGGTCCGCGGCGTTCATAATCGAGGCTCACCTGATGCCCTCCCGATCCTTGGCCACGCGGTAGTAGGCCCAGAGCAGCCGCGCCGCAACCGACCGCCAGGGCGCCCAAGCCGCGGCCATCTCGCGGAACGGTTTCTCCCTGGGGCGTTCGGGCAGGTCGAAGATCAACCGCGCCGATTCCTGCAAGGCCAGATCGGCGGGTGCGAAGACATCCGCATGGCCGAGAGAGAACATGGCGTAGATTTCCGCGGTCCAGGGTCCGATGCCGGGCAGCTCGGTCAGGGTCGCCACCACATCCTCCGTCGGTGCCGTCCGCAGGCCCGCCCAGTCGATCCGCGCCTCGCTGAGCGCCCGCGCATATCGGATCTTCTGACGGCTCAGCCCGCAGGCCCGTAGGTCATCGTCATGGGCCGCCTTGATCTTGCGCGGCCCGTGCAGGTTGGCGGCGACCACCCGGCCCATGATCGCATCCGCCGCGGCCACGCTGACCTGCTGGCTGACGATGGCGTCGAGCAGCGCCCGGAACCCGTCCTTCCGCCGCCGCAACGGCAGGGGGCCCGTCTGCTCGAGCGCAGCAGCGAAGCGCGGCTCCCGCGCGGCCAGCCACGCCGCGCCCTCGGCCACGTCATCGGGACCGCGAATGATCCGCATGGGCCGCAAGGAAGGCGAGGGCCGTGCCGATGTCATGGGTCTCCTCCCCCGGCGGCGTGGGCGGCCGGTCGATCATGTGAACCCGGATACCCAATCCTTCGGCCGCGTCCAGCTTCGCACGATGGGGACCGCCGGAATTCTTGCTGACGAGATCGGTGATCCGCAACCGGCGCATGAGGTCGGTCTCCGCCGAGAGATCGCCAGGCAAGCCAGTGATCCAGTGCACGCCCGGCTGCGCGGGCGCGGGGTCCACGCGTCGGCACCAGAGTGTCAGGCCGCGCCCGAGAAACGCGTCCAGCCCGCCAGGTCCAGTCGTCAACAGAATCCGTGCGTCGGGCGACATGGCCTCGGCTGCCGAGGCCATGTCGGTGTGCCGGGTCCATCCAGTCTCTGCCCCCCAGGATGGTCGGGTCAGCCGCAGATAGGGTACGGCCGCCTCCGCACAGAGCCGCGCCGTCCGCGCGGTGATCCGGGCGGCAAATGGATGGGTGGCGTCCAAGACGGCACTGCATCCGGAGAGCACCTCCAAAAACCCCGCCGCGCCGCCGAACCCGCCGATCCGGGCGGGCACGGGCAGGCCCGGATCGGCCGTGCGCCCCGCGAGCGAGGCCAAGACATCCAGACCCTGCGCCCGTTCCAGCACGGCCCGCGCCTCTGCCGTACCCGCGAGGACGAGAACCCTACCCTTCGGCATGGGCCAGAACGGTCCCCGCGCGGTCGATCACCACGACATCGACCTCCGCATCGAGGGTCGCCAAGACCCTTGCCCGCGCCTCCCTTGCGACGCGACCCGCCAGATCGGGCACCCGACCCACCGCTTCCAGCGCGGTGTTGCAGTCGGTCAGGTCCGCCCCGGTCCATTCGCTCAACCGCGCGAAATCCACCTGGCTGCGGGCGGAATGCAGGTCCATGGCACCCTGGGCCAATTTCGTGATCTTGCCGATCCCGCCGCCCAGCGTGACCCGCGGGATCGGGTGCCGGGCCAGATATTTGAGCATCCCCCCCGCGAAATCACCCATATCCAGCATGGCATGGTCGGGCAGTCGGTGACGCGCCTGCACGATCCGCTCCGACGTGGCACCGGTACAACCCGCAACGTGGCGCAACCCGTCGGCCCGGGCCACGTCGATGCCGCGATGGATGGAGGCGATCCAGGCCGCACAGGAAAAGGGCCGCACAATGCCCGTCGTCCCCAGGATCGAGATGCCCCCCGCAATCCCCAACCGCGGGTTCCACGTCTTTGCCGCCAAGGCCGCGCCACCAGGCACGCTGACCGTGATCCCCACATTCGGGGCGCGACCATGCAAAGCAGCCGCTTCGGCCACGGCCTCATCCATCATGGCGCGGGGCACCGGGTTGATGGCGGGCTCGCCCACGGCGATGGGCAGACCTGGCTTGGTCACCGTGCCGACGCCATCGCCCGCGCGGAACACCAATCCGCCGCGCGACGGGGCCACCCGCACCCGGATCTCCGCGCCATGGGTGACGTCTGGGTCGTCCCCCGCATCCTTGATCACCCCGGCCTCGGCCCAACGCTGTCCGATCCGCCCGCCCACGATCGCGAACGGCACCTGCTCACCGCGCGGCAGACGGATATGCACCTCGTCCGGGACCACCCCACCCCAAAGCCCGTCCAATGCCGCGCGGCAGGCCGCCGTGGCACAGGCACCCGTGGTCCAACCACGACGGAGGGGGGTGGCGTCGTCCATGGCCCTGCATGCCATGACGGCCACGGGTCGCCAATGGTCGCCGAGAGCCCTTCCCAGCGCCTCTTAGACGCGCCATAGATCGGGAAATGACCGACCTTCCTTCCCATGATTGGCCCGTTCTGCAGCCCGGATGGGTCTGGCTCTGCGGCGCCGGGCCAGGTGATCCGGGGCTCTTGACGCTGCACGGGTTGAACGCGCTTCGGCAGGCCGACGTGATCGTCTACGACGCCCTGGTCGGCGACGGCATCCTCGATTGGGCCCCCCAGGCAGAGCGCATCTATGCGGGCAAGCGCGGCGGCAAGCCCAGCCACAAGCAACGCGACATCTCCCTCCGCCTGGTCGAACTGGCCCGCGCGGGGCGGCGGGTGCTGCGGCTGAAGGGCGGCGATCCCTTCGTCTTCGGCCGCGGCGGAGAGGAAGCCCAGACCCTGGTCCAGCATGGCGTGCCGATCCGCATCGTGCCCGGCATCACGGCCGGGATCGCGGGGCTGGCCTATGCGGGCATTCCCGTGACCCATCGTGACGTGAACCAATCGGTGACGTTCCTGACCGGCCATGACGCCAGCGGAGCTGCCCCCACTGCCCTGGATTGGGAAGGGATCGCACGCGGCAGCCAGGTCATCGTCCTCTACATGGCGATCAAGCATATCGCGCAGATTGCGAGGCACCTCATGGCCGCGGGCCGCCCCCCGTCGGAGCCGGTGGCTGTGACCACGACGGCGACGTTGGGCGATCAGCGGACGATCGAAACGACGCTGGCGCGCGTGTCCGACGATATCGCGGCCGCAGGGCTCGCGCCGCCGGCGATCATCTGCATCGGCCAGGCCGTCTCCCTGCGCCAAGTCCTGGACTGGCAGTCCATGGAAGCGGGCACCCCACCCCGCGACCTCGACCCACTGCGCCGCCCACGCCCCGCCGAAAGCGCATGATCCCTCTTCTTGGCGGAAATATCCCAGAGAGCGCGAGAGACTGGTCTCTCGCTCCTGCCGGGCGATGCCGGGCCTGATCCTGGCCGCACCCGCATCGGGGGCAGGCAAGACCACCATCACCTTGGGCCTTCTGCGAGCATTCCGGGACCGAGGCACACGGGTGCGTGGGGCCAAATCCGGCCCCGACTACATCGACCCCCGTTTCCATGAGGCGGCCACCGGCGCGCCCTGCCCCAATCTCGACGCCTGGGCCATGGACCGGGGTGTCCTTGCGGGCTTGGCCGCCGGGCCGGACCTCCTGTTGATCGAAGGCGCGATGGGCCTCTTCGACGGGGCACCGCCGGATGGGCGCGGTGCCGTGGCGGATCTGGCCCGACACATGAAGTTGCCGGTCCTCCTGGTGGTGGATGCCGCGCGGATGGCGCAGTCCATCGCCCCGCTTGTCACGGGGTTCGCCCGGCACGACCCGGCCGTCAGCGTGGCAGGCGTGATCTTGAACCGGATCGGCTCGCTGCGTCATATCGAGATGCTGCGGGCGGCTTGCCCCCTGCCCGTCCTGGGCGCGGTCCCACGCGACGCCGACCTCGCCCTGCCATCCCGGCACCTGGGCCTCGTCCAGGCGGCGGAACGAGCGGATCTCGACACCTTCCTCGAAAAAGCAGGCGCGAAGATGGCCAGGTATCTGGACCTCGATGCCATCGCCGCGCTTGCCGTGCCGTTACCGGAGGCGCCACCACCACACCTGACACCACCGGCGCAACGGATCGCCGTGGCGTCCGACGCCGCCTTCGCCTTCGCCTACCCACATTTGCTGCAAACCTGGCGCCGCGCCGGAGCCGAGATCGCATTCTTTTCGCCGCTTGCAGACGAGGCGGCTCCGGCCGCGGACCTGATCTACCTCCCTGGCGGCTATCCGGAGCTCCACGCCGGTCGATTGGCCGCTAGCACCGCTTTCCTGACCTCCCTCAAGGGACGAGACGTCTACGGCGAGTGCGGGGGGTTCATGGTGATTGGGGATGGCCTTATCGATGCGGATGGCGCCCGGCATGCCATGGCCGGGCTTCTGCGGCTGGAGACGTCCTTCGCCGAACGGCGACTGCATCTGGGCTACCGACGCCTGCACGCCACCGAAGGCCCCTTCACCGGCCCGTGGAACGGCCATGAGTTCCATTATGCCACCACCCTTCGCGCCGATGGTGCGCCGCTCTTCGCGGCCCGGGACGCGGCGGGCGATGACTTACCGCCCATGGGCCTGCGGAACGGGGCCGCCAACGGCTCTTTCGCCCATCTGATCTGGCCCAGCGCGCCCTCGGCAATGTGACGGTGACAATCCGCTTCTGGACCGCCTGCGCGACGCGGCGTAAGCCGACACTATGACCGCGATCGACGCCCTTCCCGATGACGGCCGCGCAAAGCGCAACGTCATCGTCCTCGTGTTGGCCCAAGCCATCCTCGGCGCCCAAATGCCCCTGCATTTCGTGGCGGGCGGCCTGGCGGGCATGACCCTGGCGCCGACACCCCTTCTGGCGACCATGCCGATCTCGCTCATCGTCTTCGGCTCCATGACGACGGCGCCGTGGATCAGCCCGCTGATGCAAAGCCGTGGGCGCCGCTTCGGCTTCGTGCTGGGCGCGCTGGCGGGCGCGGCGGGCGGATTGCTTTGCGCGGCGGGTCTCTGGGTGGGCAGCTTCACCCTTCTGCTCCTCGGTTCCTACGTGACGGGCATCTACATGTCCGCGCAGGGCTTCTACCGGTTCGCGGCCACGGATGCGGCCTCTGACGCCTATAAGCCCAAGGCCATCAGCTATGTGATGGCAGGCGGGCTTTTGTCGGCACTGGTGGGACCGCAACTGGTCAAGGCGACCTCCGACATCACGATCACGCCTTTTCTGGCCACCTATCTGTCGGCGGCGGTGCTGAACCTGGCCGGTCTGTGGCTCTTCGCGTTCCTCGACCTGCCCAAGCCGGAACCGCGGCGCGCCGACAGCCCGCGCGGACGCAGCCGGGCCGAGTTGCTGCGCGATCCGGCCATCGTCGTATCGGTGATCTGCGCCATGGTCTCCTATGCACTGATGAACCTGGTCATGACCTCGACACCGCTGGCCGTCGTGGGCTGCGGCTTCGGGACCGGCCAGGCCGCCGATATCGTCTCGGCCCATGTGATCGCCATGTTCGCGCCCAGCTTCTTTACCGGGCACCTGATCGCCCGCTTCGGCGTGCGGATGATCGTTGCTTGGGGCTTGGCGCTTCTGGGCCTCGCGGGGCTGGTGGGGCTTGCAGGCGTGACGCTGTGGCACTTCTACGGTGCGCTGATCCTGCTTGGGCTGGGCTGGAATTTCGGCTTCATCGGCGCCACGACCATGCTGACCCAGGCCCATGCCGCCGAGGAGCGTGGCACGGTCCAGGGCCTGAACGACGCGCTGGTCTTCGGGCTGGTCACGCTGGCCTCGCTCAGTTCCGGCGGGTTGATGAACTCCGCGCCCGAGGTCGTGCAGGGCTGGAACGCCGTGAACCTGGCCATGGTCCCGTTCCTGACCCTGGCAGCGGGCGCCCTAATCTGGCTGCGTATTCGCCAGCCGCTTTCCGCCTGATCGAAGGTGCCGGGAGGAAAATCCTTCCCGAAGGATTTTCGCCCCGCCTAGCTGCGCCCCTTCCAAGGCACCAACCACGTCTCGGCCTTCCGCATCAGGATGTCGATCCCGTAGCCGATGATGCCGATCAGGATGATCCCCATGATAACGATATGGGTCAGCTGAAACTTCGAGGCCGCGATGATCATCATCCCCGCGCCTTTTTGAGCCGCCACCAGCTCCGCCGCCACGACCGTTCCCCAGCAGACGCCCATGGCGACCCGTGCGCCGGTGAAGATCTCCGGCAGGGAGTTCGGGATGATCACATGGCGCAGGATCTGCCATTTCGACGCGCCCAGCGAATAGGCCGCGTGGACCTTGGTGATGTTCACGCCCGACACACCCGCCCGCGCGGCGATCGCCATGATCCAGAGCGCGGCCAGAAACAGAAGGACGATCTTGCCCGTCTCCCAGATGCCGAACCAGATGATGACAAGCGGGATCAGGGCCAAGGGCGGCACGGGGCGCATGAATTCCACGATCGGATCGAACCAGCCCCGGAACCAGCCCGACAAACCCATCGCATAGCCCAGCGGGATGCCGACAAGGGCACCGAGGACGAAGCCCACCAAGACGCGGATCAACGACCAGCCTAGATGCTCGACCAGGGTGAAGTTCTGATAGCCCTCGCTGGCGATTTCCACGAAGCTTTGGACGACGCGCTCGGGCGATGGCAGCCAGATATTCTCCATCTGCAGGCCAGTGGCGGGTTCGACGTTCAGCGAGCCGCGCGGTGTCATCGTCACGCTGCCAGCCGCGATCTCGACGCTCTGCCCCGGTGCGATGGGCTGACCGTCCACCGCGACAACGGTAATGTCCTCGCCTTCGTCGTTCCGGGTGACGCGGAACAGTTCCGACCGATAGGTTCCGATCAGACCCGCATCGTTCTTGGCGAACCCGTCGCCCGCCTCGGCAGCGATCTCTTCGACATCGGCGCCAATCTCGTGGACGCGGAAGAAGACCTCGGCATCATCGGTCTGCCCGCTGCCATCCTGCGCGGTATAGGTGAACGAGGAATCGCCCACGAAAGGTCCGGGTACATGGATCGGCGCGTATTTCGACCCAGTAAATGCCCCCCACAGCAGGAAGATCACCAGGATCGAAATGACGGAGGCGGCCCGATTCGGACGCACCGCACTTTCATCCCCAAACGTCACCGTCTTCAGTGCGGTGAAGTCGTGGCGTTCCTGGCGGCGAGTCACTAGGCCCACGGCCAGCATGGCGGCGACGAACAGGGCGACATAGAGGGCCAGAAGGATCAATCCGGTCATGTCAGGCGTCCTCCGTCCGGCCCATGATCTCTTCCTCCATCTCCCAGATCATCGAGAGGATCTCGTCGCGCGTATCGGCGAAGCCATCCGACTTCTTCACTTCGCGCAAATCCGCCCCCACGCCGCGCTCGGCAAAGGGCAGACGGTATTCCTTGTGGATACGGCCCGGCCGTGGCGCCATGACCAGAAGGCGTTCGCCTAGAAGCAGGGCTTCCTCCACTGAATGGGTGATCAGGATGATGGTCTTTCCGGTCTCCTTCCAAAGCTGCAGGACGAGGCCCTGCATCTTCTCCCGCGTCAGGGCGTCCAGCGCGCCAAGCGGCTCGTCCATCAGGATCACGTCCGGCTCATTGGCAAGGCAGCGGGCCAGGGCCACGCGCTGCTGCATGCCACCGGACAGTTCGTAGATCGCCTTGTCCTTGAAGTCCTTCAGGCCGGTGATCTCCAACAGGTGGTCGGATTTCTCGCGCCGGTCGGACACTTTCATGCCCTTCATGCGCGGACCGAACTCCACGTTGTCGCGCACACTCATCCATTCGAAAAGCGCGCCTTGCTGAAACACCATGCCCCGCTCGGCGGACGGCCCGGTCACGCGGTGGCCGTTCAGCACGATCTGCCCCTGCGTCGGCGCCAGGAACCCGGCCAGGATGTTTAGAAGCGTCGTCTTGCCACAACCGGACGGGCCCAACACGGAGAGGAGCGCGCCCTCTTCCAATTGCAGGGAGACATCCTGCAGCGCCTGCACGTAACTGCCGTTCGGCAGGTCGAATCGCATCGAGACGTTCTCGATCGACAATCCCGACATCCCATGTCCGATCTTGTCTGCCCCCGGGATCTCCGGGCCGGTTTGAAACCGCCCCGGAGTGTGTTCTCTATGCGTTGCGGGCGCTCAGAGGCCCTGCGCAGCTTCCAACGCAGACGTGTCGACGGCATCCTCGTAGGTGTCGAGCGCCGCCGGGATCGATCCGGCATTCTGGAAGACGCCGGCCACGCCCTTCATGAAGTCCTGCGCGCCGCCACCCAGCCAGCGGTCGCCCAGCTGATCGTCAACGGACGGGAAGACAAAGGTTGCAAGCGTGTCGCGCGTGGCCTGCTCGTCCATACCGGCATCCTGGGCGATCACCGGGATCATGGCGTCGGCATCCGCGCCGCCTGCATTCCAGGTGGCGTTCGCATCCGCCGTCACCTTCAGGAACTGCGCGAGAAGCTCCGGTTCTTCGGCCACGAAGTCCGCCGGGGCCGACGTAACGTCGAAGACCAGGATGCCCAACTCTTCCTTCTCGGCACCCGTCAGCAGCACGTTGCCATGCTCCTTCATGCGGCGGAGCGCGCCGCCCCAGCCACAGACCATGTCGAGATCGCCGTTGGCGAACGCGGCGGCGCCTTCGGCCGGGGCCATATCGACGATCTCCATGCTGTCCACATCGACACCGAAATGGTTCATCTGGCTCAGGAAACCGTAATGCGCAGCCGTTCCGATCGGCACCGCCACCTTCTTGCCGTCCAGATCGCCCGCCGTCTCGGCGTCGATCTCCAGCGCGTCGGCGACGACGCAATTGTCATTGTCCGAATAGCTGACGGCCACATCGACGATCTTGATGTCCTGGCCCGCAGAGGTGGCGACCACGAAGGGTGGCACCCCTTGGCTCACGGCGATCTGCACGTCGCCCGATGCCATCGCGGCGGACATCGCCGTCCCTGTGTCGAAGGCCACCCAGTTGATGTCGACGCCCAGCGCCTCTTCGTAGGTGCCGTTCACCTTGGCGTATTGGAACGGCATCGGCCATTCCAGGAAGTAGGCCACGGTAATCTCGCTCAAATGGCCGTCGGCCAGGGCGGCCTGTCCGCCCAAACCAAAGGCCAGTCCCGCGGCCGTTGCCATCAGCGTGCGCTTCATTGTCATGAGGTTCTCCCGGTTGCTTACCCAGCGAGGCATCTTAGCGGCCCCGTCCTGATCACCGGACCATCCCGATCCCGGCAAATCAAGGGAAAGCCTAGGAGCGGTCTCGCCGACCTGACAACGCCCGGCCCCACCTGGATCTATTCACCCGCCTCGACTGGCCCTATCGGTCCATACCCTTCCATGTCCACCTCACCTCTGGCACCCTAAATGGATCGAACGACCGGGGCACAGTGCGGAGGACATGATGGACGATCTTCATACCAACGACCTTTCGGCCGTGGTCGAGGCGGACCGCGCCCATATCTGGCACCATCTGATGCCGCACAAACCGCTGGAGACGTCTGAGCCACGCATCATCGTGGAAGGCCGCGGAATGCGGGTCTGGGACCAGCACGGCAAGGAGCATCTCGACGCCGTCTCGGGCGGGGTCTGGACGGTGAATGTCGGCTATGGCCGCCAAGAGATCGCGGATGCCGTGCGCGACCAGTTGGTGAAGATGAACTACTTCGCTCAGACGCTAGGATCGGTGCCCGGATCCCGCTTCGCCGAGCGGCTGATCGCGAAGATGCCGGGCATGAGCCGCGTTTTCTACGCGAATTCCGGCTCGGAGGCGAATGAGAAGGCGTTCAAGATGATACGCCAGATTTCTGCCCGTCAGCATGGCGGACGGAAGTGGAAGATCCTCTACCGCGAGCGCGACTACCACGGCACGACCATCGCCAACCTCTCGGCGGGCGGCCAGACCCAGCGCAACGCACAATATGGCCCCTTCACGCCGGGTTTCGTGTCCGTCCCCCACTGCCTGGAATACCGCAAGCAATGGGATGTGGAGGATTACGGCCGCCGCGCCGCCGACGCCATCGAAGAGGTGATCCTGGCGGAAGGCCCCGACACGGTGGGCGCCCTCTGCCTGGAGCCGATCACCGCGGGCGGCGGCGTCATCGTTCCGCCCGTCGGCTATTGGCAGCGCGTCCAAGAGATCGTGGAGAAATACGACCTGCTCCTGCATATTGACGAGGTCGTGTGCGGGGTCGGCCGAACGGGTGAATGGTTCGGCTATCAGCATTACGGCGTGAAGCCCGATTTCGTGACCATGGCGAAGGGAGTGGCCTCCGGCTATGCCGCAATTTCGTGCATGGTGACCACGGAACAGGTCTTCGACATGTTCAAGGACAAGCCCGACGATCCGCTGGGCTACTTCCGCGACGTGTCTACCTTCGGCGGCTGCACCGCTGGCCCGGCGGCCGCACTCAAGAACATGGAGATCATCGAACGCGAGGATCTGCTGGGGAACTGCGTCCGCATGGGGGACCGCCTGATCGGCAACCTCCACCGGCTGGCCGACAAGCACAAAGTGATCGGCGACGTGCGCGGCAAGGGACTCTTCGCAGGCGCCGAACTTGTCTCTGACCGGGACGAGAAGACCCCGGTGGACGAGACCAAGGTGAAGGCTGTGGTGGCCGATTGCATGGAGCAAGGCGTCGTCATAGGCGCCTCCAACCGCTCGGTGCCCGGCTTCAACAACACCCTGCTCTTCAGCCCTGCCCTGATCGCGACCGAGGATGATATCGACGCGATCACAGAGGCCGTGGATCAGGCATTGGGCCGGGTATTCGGCTGAGACCTCTTCCCGGCGAACGTTAGACCGCTAAGTCCCTCGTCATGAGGGACGGCCCACTTCACCTGCTGCTCGACAGCCTCGCAATCGGGATCGTGATCGCGACCCTGGCTCTTGGTAGCTTGCTGGTTCTCGACCCAGCAGGCACCGGCAGGATGCTGGCCGATCTCGGACCTTGGCTCCTTACGTTGATCTGGCTGCATGTCGCCGTGACCGCCGCACCGTTTGGCACGCTCTTCCTGCTGGCGCGTAACGCAGACTGACCGGACCGTGCGCCCTGCTATTGAATGTCATGCCATCTGTGGCGCTCTCTTCTGGCGACAGTCGGAGGGTTCTTGATGGTTCGCATATGTCTGCTTTTCGTCTCGCTTCTTGCGGGACCGCTGAATGCCGAGACGCTCGACGCCCAACTGGCGCGGCTGACCGCCTCCGTCGAACGGTTCCAAGACATCTCGATTGCCAGGGCCGAAGGCTGGCGGCGCGTGACGGGTCACGTAAACCTGATGGGGGAACATTGGGCGCGGCGTGACAACCTGCCGGACTACACCCGGGGCGATGCCATCGACTTCGCGCAACCCTCCAACCTGCTCTACGCGGAGGTAGACGGACGGATGGAGCTGATCTCCGCGGCCTTCGTCGTACGGATTGGTCCGGGCGACCCGCATCCGGACGGCTTCACCGGGTTCCGTGACCTTTGGCATGTTCACAACATCGATGAGATCCTGGACAGCCAGTGTTCCGTTCGCCCGTTTCTGGCACGCGTTGGCCGGTCCTGGGTCGATCGCAACATGGCCCCCGACGGCCTAAGGCGGCTGGCCATGGTCCATGTCTGGCTGGGCCCCGACAATCCCAATGGCCTCTTTTCGAACTTCAACCCGCATCTGCCCTATCAACGCCTCGGCCTCGCCCCCGCCAGCTGGCAGGGAGATATGGATGCGGCGCGCGGAATGGCCCTGGCCCATCGCGACGGCTGCCGCAACGAACTCGACGGCGATCTCTTCCTGGCTGACGCGTCCGGCAGTACCAAGCGGCAACTCAAGCGCGCCTGCCGAAGCATCGCCCGCCAGGTCCGCGACCGGCTCGACGCCCCGGCCAGCGAGCGGGACGCCTTTGCAGCAGCGGCCTGGCGCACATTTGATGCGCTCGTCTCAAAGACGTTGACGCCTGCCGAACAGGGCCGGATCGACGCGCTTGTGGAAGGCGATGCCGACTTGCCATCCATGCAATGACGCCTCAGCCGCAACTGGTCGCAAGGATGCGACTGATCTCCTTGAGCGATCGGCCGGACTGCGCCACCCAATCGTTGAAGGCCGACTGGACGGCCGCCATCGCCGCTTTCGAACTGGCCGGTCTGTCGATCACCCCCTCCGCGATCAAACGGGCCGTCACATCGCGGGACAGGAGGTAGCCATCCGCGCCCATCGCGCGCAGGAAATACTGACCGGTCGTTCCGCCAAGCCGTGTCCCATGGGATTTGAGGTGCAGCAGAAGCCCCGAGAAATCCTCACTGGGCCAACTTGCCACCATGGCGCCAAAGCTTCCGTGTTTCGCGGCGCTTTCCTGCACGAAGACTGCGTTCTGTTGGACGGACCGAATCTTCTGTGGATAGCGCACGATCGACGTGTCCCGGCATAGTGTGTCGAAGCGGTCGTCTGACATCATGGCACAGCGGCCGATATCGAAGCCGTCGAAAGCCGCCTCGAAACCCGGCCACATCCGGTCCACGACCTGCCAGTTGAAACCGGCCTGGAAGATCGCGCGCGTCATCTCTGCCAGCCACCGATCGTCGGGGATCGCTGCCAATGCGTCGTCATCCTGGGACGGCACGAAATCATCGAAGATCGCGGCATCGCCTCCCTTGCGGTCTGCGCTGATCTGCAGGATCTCGTCCAAATGCCGCATCTTTGACCCCTTCATCCGCGTCTTCGTGGGCAATCTAGGCGCCGTGCCGGCTCCCAGGCCAACACCGTTCCCGCCCTAGCTTCGGTGCAAGACTGCACCGCGGCCCTTCCGCTGCCGGGCGGGCCGCGATAAGACCAGTCCGTCCATTGCATAGGTCCAGAAATGGCCGCTATCGCCGTTGAGGCATTCATCCTTGATCCCGCCTATCGCGGCACGTTGCAACGCCAGCTGCAGGAGATCGTGACCGCGGGGATCGTGGCCGGTCGGTTTCGGCCCGGCGACCGCCTCCCCTCCTCTCGCGGTCTGGCACAGCACTTGGGCATCGCGCGGATCACGGTGACGCTGGCGTATACGGAGCTGGTCGCCGGAGATTACCTCTCGGCGCGGGGACGCTCGGGCTACTATGTCTCCGATACCGCACCGCGCCCGACCGACATGCCACGCCCCGAACGTGTGGAGTCGCGGGTCGACTGGTCCCGCGCCATCGGTCAGCGTTTCCCGGCACAGCCCGTTCTCAGCCGCCCGGAAGACTGGCGCCGCTACCGCTATCCGTTCATCTACGGCCAGACCGATCCGCGCCTGTTCGACCATCACAACTGGCGCCGATGCGCCCTGCAGGCATTGGGTGCGCGCGACTTCGAAGCATTGACCGCGGACAGCTATGGGCGCGACGACCCAGAGCTGATCCACCAGATCATCCGGCTGATCCTGCCACGACGCGGGATCGTCGCGGAACCGGATGAGGTTCTGATCACGCTGGGGGCGCAAAACGCGCTCTGGATGGTCGCCCAGGTTCTTCTGACCCAGAGGCGCGTCGCGGTGATGGAGCATCCGTGCTATCCCGCCCTGCGCGAGATCCTGCGGCTGTCGCGTTGCAACACACAGGCTGTGCCCGTGGATGGCCAGGGCTTGCCGCCCGATGCCGTTCCCGCCGAAACCGACGTCCTTTTCGTCACGCCGTCCCATCATTGCCCGACCTCGGCGACGCTTCCCCTATCGCGCCGACGGGCATTGCTGGAACGCGCCGACGCGCATGATTTCCTGATCGTGGAGGACGATTACGAGTTCGAGTTGGCCTTCGCCGCTCGCCCGTCGCCCGCGCTCAAGTCGCTGGATCAGGGCGGGCGGGTCGTCCATATCGGCAGCTTCGCCAAGTCGCTTTTTCCCGGCCTGCGGCTGGGCTACATGGTCGCGCCCGCCCCCCTGATCCGGGAGGTGCGCACCCTCCGCTCTCTTCTGGTACGGCATGTGCCCGGACATATTCAGCGCGCGACCGCCTACTTCCTTGCCCAGGGCCACTACGACGCCCAAGTCCGGAAGATGACCCGCGCCTATGCGGAGCGGCGTGCGGTCACCGAGACGGCGATCCGCGCCAACGGATTGCGGATCGCGGGCGCCAGCAGCACCGGCGGCTCGTCCTTCTGGATGGCGGCCCCCCAGGGCGTCGCCTCCGCCGACCTGGCCACCCGGCTCCGCGCACGCCAGGTTCTGATCGAACCCGCAGCCGCCTTCTACGGCACCGAAACCGATGACGGTGCGAATTACCGTCTGGCCTATTCCTCCATCGCCGCCGACGACATTCCCGAAGGGATCCGCCGGATCGCGGAAATGGGCGCTTCGGCGACAATTTGAGAACCCACGGTAGAGTGTTTCCGAAACGGCCGATCTACGTACCCGATCGGCGCCGATTTACCATTGCGGCAGAATTATGGCGGGCTACCATCACATCATGAGAGGGTTTCTGAGCCGCATCTTCGACGTTTGCCTCAACGGCTTCGCCTACGGGGCGCTGGCCGTCGCAGCCATCCTCTGGCTGGACCCGTACGGCCTGGGTGAGAAGCTGGCGACGACGGAAATCGGAACCGCAGGGACGTTCCTCCTCTGGGCCGCGCTTGGCAGCGGCTTCGCCGCGGCCCGTCTGATCAAGGACCTGTTTGAGGCCATCGACAGCGTCGCCTGATCTGGCCTTATTCACGTCGATCACCTGGCCCTATCCACCGCCTTGCCGCACCCCTAGCCAAGCCGCACTATAGCAGCGCCATAGCGGGAGGGCCGGACATGAAAATGACCACCGAGGAAGCCTTTGTTAAGGTTTTGCAGCGGCACGGGATCCGCCATGCCTTCGGGATCATCGGTTCCGCCATGATGCCGATCTCCGACATCTTTCCCGCCGCAGGCATCACCTTCTGGGACTGCGCCCATGAAGGCAGCGCAGGCATGATGGCCGACGGCTACACCCGCGCCACCGGCGAGATGTCGATGATGATCGCCCAGAACGGCCCCGGCATCACCAATTTCGTGACCGCTGTGAAGACCGCCTACTGGAACCACACGCCGCTTCTGCTGGTCACGCCGCAGGCCGCCAACAAGACCATCGGCCAGGGCGGTTTCCAGGAAGTCGAGCAGATGAAGCTTTTCGAGGACATGGTCGCCTATCAGGAAGAGGTGCGCGACCCGTCGCGCGTCGCCGAGGTACTGACCCGCGTGATCGCCAAGGCCCACCGCGCCTCTGCCCCCGCCCAAATCAACATGCCGCGCGATTTCTGGACCCAGGTCGTCGATATCGACATCCCCGACCCGATCGAATTCGAACGCTCGCCCGGTGGCGAGAACAGCGTGAAGAAAGCAGCCGAACTTCTTGATGGCGCAAAGAATCCGGTGATCTTGAACGGGGCGGGCGTTGTTCTGTCCGAAGGCGGTATCGCCGCCTCCATCCAGCTGGCCGAACGCCTCGATGCACCGGTCTGCGTAGGCTACCAGCACAACGACGCCTTCCCCGGCGCGCACCCGCTTTTTGCCGGGCCGTTGGGCTATAACGGTTCCAAGGCGGGGATGGAGCTGATCAAGGGCGCCGATGTCGTCCTGTGTCTCGGCACGCGCCTCAACCCATTCTCCACCCTGCCCGGATACGGCATGGAATACTGGCCGACCGACGCCAAGATCATTCAGGTCGACATTAACCCGGACCGGATCGGCCTGACGAAGAAGGTGTCCGTGGGCATCGTCGGCGACGCGGCCAAGGTCGCCCAGGGCATCCTGAACAACCTGTCGGACAGCGCAGGCGATGCCGGTCGCGACGCCCGCAAGGCGGCGATCGCGGATGCCAAGTCGAAATGGGCGCAGCAACTCTCGTCCATGGATCACGAAGAAGACGATCCCGGCACCACCTGGAACGAACGTGCCCGCGCCGACAAGCCCGACTGGATGAGCCCCCGCATGGCCTGGCGCGCGATCCAATCCGCCCTGCCGCGCGAGGCGATCATCTCCAGCGATATCGGTAACAATTGCGCCATCGGGAACGCCTATCCCGATTTCGACGAGGGGCGGAAATATCTGGCCCCGGGCCTATTCGGCCCCTGCGGCTACGGTCTGCCCGCAATCGTCGGGGCCAAGATCGGCCAACCCGATGTGCCCGTGGTGGGCTTCGCGGGCGATGGCGCTTTCGGCATCGCGGTGACCGAACTGACCGCCATCGGGCGCGACGAATGGCCCGCCATCACCCAGATCGTCTTCCGCAACTACCAATGGGGCGCAGAAAAGCGGAACTCCACGCTCTGGTTCGACGACAATTTCGTGGGCACGGAACTGGACACCAGGGTCAGCTACGCGGGCATCGCGCAAGCCTGCGGTCTGAAAGGCGTGCAGGTCCGCACCATGGGCGAGACGACCGAAGCGCTGCGCGAGGCGATCCGCGCGCAGATGCAAGACGGCGTGACCACTCTGATCGAGGTCATGCTGAACCAGGAACTGGGCGAGCCGTTCCGCCGGGATGCCATGAAGAAGCCGGTCCGCGTGGCAGGGATCAGCCGGGAGGACATGGCAGCGGAGTGACCCGGCCGACATCGGTCAACACGCCGTCATGCGGGGCCGGTATTCCCGGCCCTATCGCCCACGGATTGGCCCCGGACCGCACCATGACCCACCCCTTTCTCTCCACCGTTCCACCCGAAGTTCCGGCCCCCCTGCTCGCCCGCGCGCGCGACCTGCCGGTGCCCCGCGTGGCGCTGGTAAATGCGGGCTCTGCCACCGCGCTCTCGGGCCTGCGCGAGATGGAGGCGGCGGGACTGGCCCGACCGATCCTGATCGGCGATCCGGCCAAGATCACCGCCGCCGCGCGGGAGATTGGCTGGGATATCGGCGCCCTTCCAGTCATCGAGGCCCCCCATGCCGCCGCCGCACCCGAAGCGGCGCGCCTGGCCCGAAGCGGCGAGGCCGACGCCATTATGAAGGGCCAGGTCCATACCCCGACCTTTCTCAAGGGCCTGCTGCCGTCGGCCGCCGGTCTGCGCACAAGCGGCGGGCGTTGTGGTCATGTCTTTCACATCACCCGGCCCGGCGATGACCGGCCCTTTTTCCTGACGGATGCCGCGCTCAACGTTCAACCGGATGTGGAGACCCGCAGGGCCTGTCTCGCCCACGCAATCCACCTTGCCCGTCTGCTGGGCGTGGAGCGGCCCCGCGCGGCCCTCCTGGCGGCGACCGAAGACCCGATCCCCTCGATCCCGAACACCGTGGAATCGGCGGACATCGCGGAATGGGCGAAGGACGCGCTGCCCGAGGCGGACGTGGCCGGACCCATCGCATTGGACCTGGCCCTGTCGGCCGAGGCGGCCCGGATCAAGGGCTACGACCACCCCGTCGCGGGCGCCGCCGACATCCTCGTCAGCCCCGCGATCACGACGGCCAATGCCCTCTTCAAGCTCATGTCCTTTGGCATGGGTGCCTGCGCGGGCGGGCTGGTCATGGGGGCGAAGGTGCCGATCTTGCTCACCAGCCGGGCCCAGGGCACGCCGGACCGCCTGGCCTCCGCCGCGCTTGGCATGATCGTGGCGGCCGCATCATGATGCTCGTCGTCAATGCCGGGTCCTCCTCGATCAAGTTCGCGCTGTTCGATGCGGGCCTGACCGAGACGCTCTCGGGCGCGGTCACCGAAATCGGTCCCGAGGCCCGGCTGGAGATCGCTGGACAGGCGCAGAAGGTCGCGGCCCGGACCCATGACGCAGCCATCCACCTGATCCTTGCCGCTTTGTCCGATCACGGTCATCCGGTCACCGGCCTGACCGCCGCCGCCCACCGCGTGGTCCATGGCGGCACGGCCTTCACCGGCACGGTTCGCGTAACGCCCGAGGTCATCGCGGCAATCGAGGCGCAGGTTCCGCTGGCCCCTCTCCACAACCCGCACAACCTGTCACCCATCCTCGCCCTACAGGCCCGTGCCCCGGCTCTGCCCCAGGTGGCCGGCTTCGACACCGCCTTCCACGCGACGATCCCGGATGTCGCCCAAACCTATGCGTTGCCGCTGGCGGAACGCGACCGCGGCCTCCGCCGCTACGGCTTCCACGGGATCAGCTATGCCGGCCTTACCGAGACTCTGCGGGCAAGGGGCGATCTGCCCGATCGCCTTCTGGCGCTGCACTTGGGCAACGGCGCCTCGGCCTGTGCGATCCGGGACGGCCGCTCCGTCGCCTCCACCATGGGCTATTCCCCCACCTCCGGGCTGACCATGGGCACCCGGTCGGGCGATATCGACCCCATGGTCGTCCTCGACCTCGCCACCCGCCACGGGATCGACGGCGCCGCCGACCTTCTGAACAGGCAGAGCGGCCTTAAAGGCCTCGGTGGCCATTCGGATATGCGCGCCCTCCATGCCACTGAGACGGACGAGGCGCGCTTTGCCATCGACCATTTCGTGCAGACGGCGATCCGCCAATGCGGCAGCCTGATCGCCGCCATGGGCGGGCTGGAGGCCATCGCCTTCACCGGCGGCATCGGCGAGAACGATGCCGTCATCCAAGACCGGATCACGCGGGGCCTTCTTTGGGCGGGCGCGGTGCCGGTCCACATCGTTCCAGCCGAGGAAGAGCGGACGTTGGCGCGCGACGCGCTGGCCCTGCTGCAGACCGAATGAATTCGCGACCTGCGGCCTGCCGCCCTCTTGCAAGCGCTTACACTGGCTGGTTCTGTCCGGATCAGCCGTGGGGGAGACCAGAATGACCGAACCGAAGATCGACCTGCATCCCCGCGTCGGCGACGAGATCCGCAAGACCACCTGCTATATGTGCGCCTGCCGCTGCGGCATCGACGTGCATGTGAAGAGCGGCCCGGATGGCGAGACGCGCGTCGCCTATATCGAGGGCAATCGCGACCACCCCGTGAACCAGGGCGTCCTCTGCGCCAAGGGCAGCGCCGGGATCATGCAGCACAACGCCCCCGCCCGCCTGCGCGCGCCCATGAAGCGCACCGGGCCACGCGGCTCCGGTGAGTTCCAGGAGATCAGCTGGGACGAGGCGTACGACATCGCCACCTCCTGGCTGAAGCCGATCCGCAAGACTGACCCGTCGAAGCTCGCCTTCTTCACCGGCCGCGACCAATCCCAATCCTTCACCTCTTGGTGGGCCCAGGCCTTCGGCACGCCGAACTACGCCGCCCATGGCGGCTTCTGCTCGGTCAACATGGCGGCCGCCGGCATTTACACGATGGGCGGCGCCTTCTGGGAATTCGGCCAACCCGATTGGGACCGCACCAAGATGTTCGTCCTCTTCGGCGTGGCCGAGGATCATGACAGCAATCCAATCAAGATGGGGATCGGCAAGATCAAGACCCAAGGCGCTCGCGTGGTGGGCGTCAACCCGATCCGGTCCGGTTACAATGCCGTGGCCGATGACTGGTTCGGCATCACGCCGGGCACCGACGGCCTCTTCATCTTGTCCATCGTCCATTGCCTGCTGAAAGCGGGCCGCATCGACCTGCCCTATCTGCGCGACTTCACCGACGCCCCCGTCCTGATCGACGCGCGGGAGGGGCCGACCAAAGGCCTGCCGCTGAAGGACGATGACGGCCACGCGCTGGTCTGGTGTCGTAAGGAGCAGCGCCCGCGCTGCTACGACGCCGAGGATGTGGACCCCGACCTGAACGGCGAATGGACCGATGGCGACGTCACCCACCGCACCGTCTTCCACGCCTTGATCCACAAATACCTCGACGACGCCTACGCCCCGGAAACCGTGGCCGCGCGCACCGGCATCCCCGCCCCCCGCATCCGAGCCTTCGCCGCCGAGATCGCGCGGGTCGCCTTCGAAGAGGCGTTCGAACTCCCCATCCAATGGACCGACTTCCGCGGCCGCACCCACGAAACCATGCAGGGCCGTCCCGTCAGCTTCCACGCCATGCGCGGCATCTCCGCCCATGCAAACGGCTTCCAGACCTGCCGCGCGCTCCACATGCTGCAGATCCTGCTGGGCTCAGTCGAAGCCCCCGGCGGCTTCCGGTTCAAGCCGCCCTACCCCAAGCCCGCCACGATCCACCCCAAACCCCATTGCAAGGTCACGCCCGGCGCGCCCCTCGATGGCCCCCATCTGGGTTTCGTCCACGGCCCCGACGACCTCGCCCTGACGGAAGGCGGCACCCCGGCCCGCATCGACAAGGCCTTCACATGGGAAAACCCCATGTCGGCCCACGGCCTGATGCACATGGTCATCTCCAACGCCCATGCGGGCGATCCCTACAAGATCGACACCCTGTTCCTCTACATGGCGAACATGGCCTGGAACTCGTCCATGAACACGACGGGCACCATGGAGATGCTGACCGACACGGATGAGAGCGGCGAATACGTGATCCCCCGGATCATCTATTCCGATGCCTATTCCTCCGAGATGGTCGCCTATGCCGATCTGATCCTGCCCGACACGACCTATCTGGAACGCCACGACTGCATCTCGCTTCTCGACCGGCCCATCTGCGAGGCCGAGGCCGCCGCCGACGCGATCCGCTGGCCCGTGGTCGACCCCGATCGCGACGTGAAGGGCTTCCAATCCGCCCTCATCGATCTGGGCGCGCGCCTCGACCTGCCGGGCTTCGTCAATGACGATGGCAGCCAGAAATTCGCCGATTACGCCGATTACATGGTCCGCCACGAACGCCGCCCCGGCGTGGGGCCCCTCATGGGCTGGCGCGGCAACGGGGACGAGACCGGGCGCGGCGCGCCGAACCCCGCCCAGCTGGACCGCTATATCGAGAATGGCGGCTTCTGCGTCGCCCATATCCCCGAAGCGGCCCAGTTCATGAAACCGTGGAACAAGGCGTATCAGGATTGGGCGGTTGAGATCGGCCTCTACGACGCGCCCGCGCCCTACATCTTCACCCTCTGGTGCGAGCCGCTGCGCCGTTTCCAACTGGCGGCCGAAGGCCACGGAACCCGCCAGCCGCCGGACCGGCTGCGCGCCCGCATCAAGGATACGTTCGACCCCCTGCCCATCTGGTGGGATCCGACCGAGGCCCATGACGGCGACGGCCAGTTCCCCATCACCGCGCTGACCCAGCGCCCCATGGCCATGTATCATTCCTGGGGCAGCCAGAACGCGTGGCTGCGCCAGATCCACGGCCGCAATCCACTCTACCTGCCGACGGGTC
This sequence comes from Pseudomonadota bacterium, assembly GCA_039199335.1. Classification (GTDB taxonomy): domain Bacteria; phylum Pseudomonadota; class Alphaproteobacteria; order Rhodobacterales; family Rhodobacteraceae; genus Jannaschia. The sequence goes on along the minus strand of JBCCSY010000006.1, from coordinate 32,042 downwards.
TCTGGGACCGGCACGGCTTCCACGACGGCGACTGGGCGCGCGTGACGTCGCCCCATGGCGAGATCACGGTGCCCGTGGCCCATATGCCCGCCCTCAACGAAAACACCGTCTGGACGTGGAACGCCATCGGCAAGCGCAAGGGCGCCTGGGCGCTCCACGACGACGCACCCGAAACGACCAAGGGTTTCCTCCTTAACCACCTCATCCACGAGCTTCTGCCACCCAAGGGCGACGGGATGCGCTGGTCCAACTCCGACCCGATCACCGGCCAGGCCGCCTGGTTCGACCTGAAGGTCCGGATCGAGCGGGTGGCCGCCCCGCAGAACGGGCGCTCAAAACCCGAGACCGGGCGTCAAGCCTCGCCCGTCGGCGTCGGCCCGGACGCGCTGGCCTGGGATGTCTGAACGGGTGGGCACAGACACGACAAAGCCCCGGATCGCGCGATCCGGGGCCTTGCCTTGGCGTATGATGTCGGCGTCAGGACGTCTTGCGACGCCGCGCGACCGCAAGACCGGCCAGACCCGTCAGAAGCAACAGTCCCCCTGCGGGCAGCGGGACCGCCGAAATCTGGAAGTTGTCGATGGCAACCGTTTCGACCACGCCGATTTGGCTTTCGGTCGAGATGCGGAATTCCGACACATCGGACAGGATCGAGGCGAGGACGGCGTTGGTCGTGCCGAAATCGGCGGCCGACAGACGGATCCCGGCCTCTTGGAAGTCAGACGTCAGCGTGCCCGTGAACGCATCGGCAGAGACGGTCTGACCGCCACCACTGATCGTCACGGTTCCGAAGCGCGCGGCAAATCTCGGACGCGCATTGCCGGTCAGGTCGGCCACGAAGAACGAGATGTTGCCGCCCAGAAAGCGCGACAGATCACCGTTCAGCGCGGACGGGCCGATCAGCTCCATGAAGCCGCCGGTATTGTCGTCGATCTCCAGATAGCCGCCGGTCACGCCACCGGTTGCCTGCGGACGCAGGACGTTGCCGGGATTGGTGTCGCCGATCCGGTCGACCACGGTCCAGCCGTCGGTCGACCCGTCGAACCCAAACGACAGGGTGGAGGCCTGCGCCCCGCCCGCAAGGGCGACAAAGGCGGCAGCCAGAATGGGAAGAGTGAAACGCATTCAAAAACTCCAACTTTATGTGGGCGTGGAGATACTTGGCCTTTCGGTCAAATTGAGGACATCCATCGGAAATCATCGCGATGGCGCAGGGCCCAAACGGCTTTCAAACAGCCATTATGCTGCGGCGCGCGACAAAGCCGGCGAACGCCGCCACATCCGCGCCGCCATTGGTTAACCAACCTGCCGTTCTGCCCCAATCACGCTACCCCGCACCGGGCCCTCTCACCGCGCAAGACACGACATACGGAGATGCTTCGATGACCGCCCTGCCCCCGCCCTCCGACGTCAAGCTGGGCCTCGTCATCGACCTGGATACCTGTGTCGGCTGCCATGCCTGCGTCACGGCCTGCAAGGGCTGGAACACGCAGAATTACGGCGCCCCCCTGTCGGACCAGGACCCCTACGGCGACGCATCCGGCACCTTCCTCAACCGCATCCACGCCTTCCAGGTCCAGCCCGAACAGGGCCTGCCCCAGACCACCCATTTCCCGAAATCCTGCCTGCATTGTGAAGACGCGCCCTGCGTCACCGTCTGCCCCACCGGTGCCAGCTACAAGCGTTCCGAGGACGGCATCGTGCTGGTGAACGAGGACGCCTGCATGGGCTGCGGCCTCTGCGCCTGGGCCTGCCCCTATGGCGCGCGCGAGATGGACGAAGCGGCGGGCGTCATGAAGAAATGCACCCTTTGCGTCGACCGCATCTACAACGAAAGCCTGCCCGAAGTCGACCGCCAGCCCGCTTGCGTGCGCACCTGCCCCGCGGGCGCCCGCCATTTCGGCGATCTGGGCGACCCGAACTCGGAGGTCAGCCAACTCGTCGCGTCCCGCGGCGGCGTGGACCTGATGCCCGAACAGGGCACCAAGCCCGTGAACCAGTACCTGCCGCCCCGCCCCCGCGACACGATCCGCGACTGGGAGGGGGAGGAGGACGTGCTGGCCCCCTTCCTCGCCCCGGTCGCCGAAGAGCCGAAGGGCTTCCTCAAATGGCTCGACAAGACGCTGGAGGCGATCTGATGCACCCCGCCCCGTCCGTCATCCTCTTCTCCACCCTGTCCGGCGCGGGCTTCGGCCTGCTGTTCTTCCTGGGCCTGGGTTGGCCAACCGTCACCGGCTGGGTCGCCTTCGTCTTCTACCTCGTGGCCTACACCCTCGCCGTGGGCGGCCTGCTCTCGGCCACGTTCCACCTGAAGAACCCCAAGAATGCCTGGCGCAGCTACAGCCAATGGCGCAGCTCCTGGCTCAGCCGGGAAGCCTGGACCGCCGTGGCCGCCCTCCTGACCATGGCGCTCTATGCAGCGTTACAAGTCTTCGGCGATCTCACCGTCGCGCCGCTGGGATGGCTCGGCGCCGCACTCTCGGCGGCGACGGTGCTGACCACCTCCATGATCTACGCGCAACTCAAAGCCGTCCCGCGCTGGAACCAACCCGCCACGCCGGCCCTCTTTCTCGGCTGCGCCGCGGCCGGCGGCGCCCTCCTCTCGGGCAATGTGCGCCTGGCCGGCGGACTCCTGTGCCTCTGCGGCGCGCTCCAGGTCTGGCATTGGTGGAAAGGCGACCGCCGCTTCGCCGAGGCGGGCAGCACGCTCGAGACGGCGACGCAGCTACAGGGCCGCGTGTCCCTCTGGGAGAAACCCCATACCGGCGACAATTACCTGACGCGCGAGATGGTCTTCCAGGTGGCGCGCAAACACGTGCCCAAATTGCGGATCCTGGCCATCCTCCTCATGTCCGCCCTCCCGGCGGCCCTGACGCTCCTGCCGATGCACCACACGCTGGCCGCCCTGGCCGTGCTCCTGCATCTCTGCGGCGTCCTCGTCTCCCGCTGGCTCTTCTTCGCCGAAGCCGAGCATGTCGTCGGCCTCTATTACGGCGCCCATGGTCCTACGCGGCCGAAGCGGGCCCGCACAGCAACAGTCTAAACGCCGGTACCCACGGCGCCCATCCGTGGGCGACCTCGTCCGCGCGGATCACCGTCCGGACCGGACGCCCCCGGGCCCGGCAGACCGGCGCGCGCGCTGCCACCCTCCGCCTCCCCGGCACTCAGCCGTAAAGATCGCCGAACTTCGCCTCCAGGTAAGACAGCAGCGGCTCCGCCTCCGGCGCCGCCCCGGTGGCCGCGTGGATGGTCTCCACCGGCGTCCGAAGCGACCCGAAGCGCTGCAACCGGTCGCGCATCCAGCCCGTCGCGGGCGATGGATCACCCTGTGCCAGTGCCGCGTCGATCCCCGCCACATCCCGGCGCGCCGCTGCCATCAGGCACCCGGCATAGAGGTTGCCCAAGGAATAGGTCGGGAAATACCCCATCAACCCCACCGACCAATGCACATCCTGCAGGAACCCATTCGACGGCCGATCGACGGCCTGCCCGAAATCGGCGGCATAGCGGTCGTTCCACGCCGCCTCCAGATCGTCCACCTCAAGGCTGCCCTGCATCAGCGCCCGCTCCAGATCGAAACGCAGCATGACATGCAGGTTGTAATGCACCTCGTCGGCCTCGGTCCGGATATACCCCGTCCGCACCGCGTTTACCGCGCGATAGAAATCCCGCTCCGACCCCACGCCGATCTCGCCGAACACATCCCGCATCCGCCTGTAGAGCCAGCCGCAGAACGGCTCCGACCGGCCCATCTGGTTCTCATAGCTGCGCGACTGGCTCTCATGGACACCCATGGAGGCGCCGCGCCCGATGGGCGTCAGCAGATGGGCCGCGTCCACACCCTGCTCATAGCAAGCATGACCGACCTCATGGATCGTGGAATAGAGGCAGTTGAACGGATCCGCCTCGTCCACCCGCGTGGTGATCCGCACATCTAGCCCGCTCCCGGAACTAAACGGATGCACCGCCAGGTCCAGCCGCCCGTGCCCAATATCATAGCCGAACCGCTCCGCGATCTCGCCGGCCAGGGCCAATTGCGCAGCCTTCGGAAAATGCCCCGAGAGCGCGGGCGCCTCCGGTCCCGCCAGGGCGGCTTCGCGCAGGGCCACGAGGCGCGGGCGCATCGCGTCGAACATGGCGGCCATGTCCGCGGCCACCGCGCCCGGCTCGTAATCCTGCATCAGCGCATCATAGGGATCGCCGCCCTCGGCCAGGGCCGCCCCCTCCTCCCGCCGCAGCCGCACCACCTCGGCCAGGACCGGCAGGAAGGCCGCCGCATCCTCGTTCGCCCGCGCGCTCGCCCATTGTCCCTGGGCCAGCGATGTGACCCGCGCGATCTCCTGGGCCAGATCGGCGGGCACCTTCATCTCCCGCGCGAAGCTGCGCCCGATCTCGCGCAGATTGGCCGCCTGCACGGCGTCCTCCGCCTCGGCCGTCTCCAACCACGCCCCGATCCGCGGATCGGTCCGCCGGGCATGGAGAACCGTGCTCAGCGCCGCCATCTCCTCCGCCCGCTGGGGCGCCGCCCCCGCTGGCATCATCGTCTCCTGATCCCACCCCGTCCGCCCGGACACCTGGGACAAAGCCTCCGTTGTGCGCTGGAAAGCCATCAGCGCGTCATAGGCGGGCACGGTATCCTTCATGTCGTCCTCACGGTCTGGGGCAGCGGATATTTCGCGCGATGCCGCGCGCGCACGGTCAGGCAGATCAGGATCACCGCCCCGAATTGGTGCAGGATCGCCAGGTGCCAGGGCGCAGAATAAAGCACCGTCATGATCCCCAGCAGCATCTGCAGGATCGCCATATGCATGACGCCCGCAAAGGCCACGGCCGTCTTGCGATGGGCCGCCCCCCGCGCCCGCCACCAGGCCGCGACGATCACCGCGAACAGCGCATAGCCCGTCACGCGGTGGAAGAATTGCACCGTCCCGTCATTCTCGAAGAGGTTCCGCCACCAGGGCGTGATCTCCCACATGCCCGGCGGGGTCAGGCCGCCCGCCATGAGCGGCCAGTCGGTATAGCCCCGCCCGGCATCGATCCCGGCCACCAGCGCGCCCACCAGGACCTGCAGGAAGGTGAAGCCGATCAGGACGCTGCCCCAGCGCATCAACCCCGCGTCCCGGTCCCGGCGCGCCTGCAAAAGCGCGCCTTCCGACCGCGACATGCTGAGCATGAACCACGCGATCAGCGACAGGATCACGAAGGCCAGCCCCAGATGGGTGGCCAACCGGTACGAGGCGACATCCGGCATCGTCCCCGTCAGGCCCGAGGCGACCATCCACCAGCCGATGGCCCCCTGCAGCCCGCCCAGGACGCCCAGTGACAAAAGCCGCCCCGTCCAGCCGGGCGGGATCCGCTTCGTCAGCCACAGCCACAGGAACCCCGCCCCCCAGACCAGTCCGATGACCCGGCCCAACTGGCGATGGCCCCATTCCCACCAATAGATCACCTTGAACTCCGACAGGCTCATGCCCCGGTTCTGCAACTGATATTCCGGAATCGCGCGGTATTTCTCGAACTCCGCGTCCCAGGCCGCCGCCGAGAGCGGGGGCAGCGCGCCCGTCACGGGCCGCCATTCCGTGATCGAGAGCCCCGAGTCGGTCAGCCGCGTCAGGCCGCCCACGGCGATCATCACCACGACCAGCGCGAACAGAATGCCCAGCCAGATCCGCACCGCACTGCGCGAGCCGCGCTTGGCCGCGTCGATCACGCCGCCCTGCGCCACCGGCCGCTCGACCGCGTCCACCTCCGCAAAGATCGCCCGTTTCGCCATCCCTCACCTCCGTCGACCCCGATTTAAGCCTTCGGCCTTCCTCTCGCCACACGGTCTCTCATCTTGCGACAAATACCTCGGGGGTCGCCACTGGGAGCGCCATTGGTCCGAGGCCCCATGGCGACGAGGGGCAGCGCCCCTCATCAGACAAGGACTCAAGTCCCGTCGAACTGCCCCCTCAGCCCCGCTCCTTCCAGCGGACCATCTGCCGCATCATCCCGTGGAACACCTGCACATCCGCCCGTGTCAGCGGCATCCGCGACCAGAGGTTGCGCAAAGTCCGCTTCATGGCCGGCGCCTTGGCCTCGGGAAAGAAGAACCCCGCCTCACCCAGCCGCGCCTCGTAATGGTCCACCAAGGCATTCATCTCGGCATGGTTCGCCCAATCGGTCCCCGCCATCTCGTCCACCCGGCCCTCGACCACGCTCGAGGCCCGGCGCCATTCATATCCCATCAGCAGCACGCATTGCGCCAGGTTCAGCGACGGGAAATCCGGGTTCGTGGGCACCGACACGATGGCATTGGCCCGCGCGATATCGTCATTCTCCAGCCCCGCCCGCTCCGGCCCGAACAGCACGGCCACACGCTGCCCCGCCGCCCCGCGCCGCGCCGCCTCCACCATGGCCGCCTCGGGTGAGAAGACCGGCTTCGTCAGATCCCGGTCCCGCGCCGTGGTCGCGAAGACGAATGCGCAATCGCCCACCGCCTCGGCCGTCGTCCCGGTCAGCATCGCCCCGTCCAACAGCCGCCCCGCACCCGAGGCCAGCGCCACTGCCCGCTCCTGCGGCCAGCCATCGCGCGGCGCCACGACGCGCATATGCTCCAGCCCGAAGTTCCACATGGCTCGCGCGGCGGCACCGATATTCTCGCCCATCTGCGGGCGCACCAGCACGAAGGCGGGACGGGTCTCGGTCGTGGCATCAGACATGGGCCGCGCCCTATCGCGCGCCGTCTTGCAGCGCAACGGCCCGGAGGATACGCCTCCGCCAGCCGCAGGGGACAGCCATGACCGAGATACCGCAACTCTACCTCGTGACCCCGCCCGAGGTGGATGCCGCTTTCCCCGACCGCCTACGCGCGGTGCTCGATGCCCATCCGGTCGCCTGCCTGCGTCTCGATCTCAGCAGCCGCGATCCCGACCGCGTGACCCGCGCCGCCGATCTCTGCCGCGAGGTCGCCCATGGCGTCGACGTGCCCATCGTCGTCACCGATCACGCCGCCATCGTCGAGAAGGTGGGGCTCGACGGCGTTCACCTGACCGATCCCCGCGGCCTGCGAAAGCTGCGCGACGCATGGGGGCCCGATCCGATCATCGGCGCGTTCTGCGGCACCTCGCGCCATGACGGGATGGTGGCCGGAGAGAGCGGCGCCGATTACGTCGCCTTCGGCCCCGCGGGCGAGACACCCCTGGGCGATGGCAGCCGCGCCGCACCGGAGCTTTTCCAATGGTGGTCCGAAATGATCGAAGTGCCGGTCGTCGCCGAAGGCGCGCTGGACGCCGCTACCATCGGCGCGCTGAGCCAAGCCACCGATTTCATCGCCCTCGGGGAAGAAATCTGGGGCGCCGACGACCCCGCCGTGCGGCTCAGCGCGCTTCTGTCAGGCCTGCGCTAAGGCGCTGCCGGATCGTCTCTTCGGCCAGACGCGCCATCGCCTTGCGGTCGCGGCAATCGGCGGTCCGCAGCGGCGCATGGTAGACCACCTCCACCGCGCCGTGCCGCCGCGCCGCCAACATCCGCAAAAGATGCGCGCCGAACCCCTCCGTGCCCCACCAGCCATAGAAGGTCTCCGGCACCCCCTCCGGCGCACGGTAGATCAGCGTGACGGGCTGGACCTGCATGTCCACCGGCAACCCCGCCGAAAAGAAGGCCGCGAAAAGCGTCGTCTTGAACGGCAGGACACGGCGCCCATCGGTACTGGTCCCCTCCGGGAAGAAAAGCAGCCGATGGGTCATCTTCAGCCGCGTCTCGAACAGCTCTTGCTGGCGCTTCGCCTCCGCCGGGCGCCGCTCGATAAATAACGTGCCGGTGGCGCGCGCCAGCCAACCGATCCCGGGCCAACCCGCCACTTCGGATTTGGCCACGAAGTAGATGCGCTTGGAGGCATTGAGCGCGAAGATATCCAGCCAAGAGACATGGTTCGCCACCACCGCGCCCGTGCCCTGCATGACCGCGCCATGGACATGGCGCCGCAGCCCCATGACGCCCAGGTTGGCCCGGCAGACGAATTGCGTGATCCAGGGCGTCACCGGACGGCGCAGCCCAAAGATCGGCCGCTCGATCAGGCGCAGCAAAAGCAGGAGTGCCAGCCCCCCGAACGTGATCAGCCCCATGATCGTCCCGCGCAGGGCGACGCGCGCCCAGCCCACCGGCCCGATGGGTGGTGCGGGCGGATGCGGTGCGTCGTCCCAGGCCTTCATCGCCAAATGTCAGACATTCGATCCCGCGATGGCCGCCTGACCGTCAAATGTCAGACCTTTAAGATCCGGCAGTTTCAGCCGCGTGAGATCCAGAACCATGCAGACATCGACCGAGTTGAAGGCCCGGTCCAGATAGGCACCGTCGCCGATCCAGGCTCCGGCCCGCAGATAGCTCTTGATCAGCGATGGCACCTCCCGCATGGCCGCCGCCTCGGCCGGGCCGTGGATCGGCACCGCATGGGGCCCCATGGCGACGGGGCGCAGCTCCGCCGGGGCCAGCGCCACCTGCCGCAACCGGCGCAAGGCGGGCATGTGCCGCGCCGCGTCCGCCCCTGGGAAAGAGGCCGTTCCGACTACCAGATCGATGGATTTTTCGCGAAGAACGTCTAGCATCCCTTTGAAAAGATGAAAGACTGCCGGACCACGGCGATAATCGCGATGCAGACAGGTCCGGCCCAATTCCGCCATGGGCCGCCCCGATGCCGCCAAGGCCGACAGGTCGAATTCCCGCGCCGTATAGGCACCCCCGGCGGCCAGACGCATGGTCGCCACGACCCCCAGATCGGGGCGATCCACATCCCGCAGGACCAGATGATCGCAGGCCGCGTCGAAGGCATCCCGCTCCAGACCGTCCTGCACTACGCTTCCGAACTCGGCGGCGAAGACATCCGCGCGCAAGGCCTGCGCCTGACGGATCAGCGTCGCGTCGCGGGTCAGCGAGAAGGTCAGCCGCTGCGTCATGGCGCTGCACTAGCCATACGCGGCTTTTCACGCAACGGGCGATCCGCGCTTGCTTTGTATCAACCCTTCCTTAACCATATGGATGCGAGGGGTCGCGTCAGTCGAAAACCGGAAGAAGTCCGATGCGCCGTCCGTCAATCACCTGTTTGCCCGCATTCTCGAAATTGACCGTGATCCGCCCGTCGATGACCGATTGCACTTGGCCCAAGCCCCAATCGGGCGCATCGGGATGGCGCACCAGGCTGCCCGGCTCGAGAATGGCGTTCAGATCGCTGCCCATATAAGGATCTCCGATGAAGGATATGGTGGAGACTAGCCCCCGCATACCCGCGGACGAGCCCGATCTCGTCGCCCTGCTCGGATCGCGGCTCTGCCACGACCTGGTGTCTCCCATGGGGGCCATCGGCAACGGGTTGGAACTGATGGAACTGTCCGGCCATGGCGGGGAAGAGATGGAGCTGATCCGCGGCTCCCTGAACGCCGCCTTGGCCCGCATCCGGTTTTTCCGCATGGCCTTTGGCGCGCCCGGCCCCGGCCAGGTGGTCGCCCTCCGGGAAATCCGCGAGATCCTGAATGCCATGTATGCCGCCACCCGGACCGATATCCTCTGGCGGGACGAATCCGACCGCCCCCGCACGGAGATACGGCTGGCCTGCCTGGCCCTGAACTGCATCGAAGTGGCCATGCCCTGGGGCGGCTCCGTGGAGGTGATCCGGAACGAGGCCGCCTGGGTCATCCATGTCGATGCGGAGCGGTTGAAGATCGACACCCTTCTTTGGGAAAGCCTCGGGCGCGGCGCGCTCCCCTCCGATCTCAAAGGGGCCGAGGTGCAATTCGGCATCCTCGCCCGCGAAGCCCGGCGGCTGCGGCGCCCGGTCTCCGTCAATGCAGACGACCGCCATCTCAGCCTGATCGTCTAGGCGACGTCAGACGGCGCGCAACCCGGCTCGGAACCGCGCGGCATTGTCCCGGTAATGCGCCGCCGAAGCCAGAAGCGCGTCTCGCGCGCCCTGATCGAGCGCCCGCACCACCTTGCCCGGCGCGCCCATCACAAGGCTGCCGGGGGGGATCTCCTTGCCCTCCGTGATCAATGCCCCGGCCCCGATCAGGCAGCCCGCCCCGATCACGGCCCCGTTAAGCACCGTCGCCCCCATGCCGATCAACGCGCCCGCCCCGATCGTGCAGCCATGTAGCATCGCCTTATGGCCGATCGTGCAATCGGCCCCGATGGTGAGCGGGCAGCCAGGATCGGTATGCAGCACGCAGTTTTCCTGGATGTTCGTCCGATCCCCGATCTCAATGGGCTCATTGTCCCCGCGGATCGTGGCGCCGAACCAGACCGACGCCCCAGCCCCCAGGGCCACCCGTCCGATCACATTGGCATCCGGGGCCACCCAGGCGGTCTCGTGCAGTTCCGGCGCGATGCCGTCCAACTCATAGATCATGCCTCGTCCCTTTCCCGAAACTCCTCCGTCAGACCCCGCGTGAAATCGGTCAGCCAGGGCTGCCGGTCCCGCCGCAGTCGCTCCGCCGCCAGGATCGTCCGCAGCCGTTCCTCGCAGGCATCCACGTCGTCATTGACCAACACGTAATCGTATTCAGCCCAATGGCTGATCTCGGCCTCCGACTTCGCCATCCGCCGCGCGATCACCTCCGCGCTGTCGCTGCCCCGCCCCTGCAGGCGCCGCTCCAATTCCGCAATCGACGGCGGCAGGATGAAGATCGACACCACATCCCGCCCCAGGGCGGAGTTGCGGATCTGCTGCCCGCCCTGCCAGTCGATGTCGAAGATCACGTCGCGCCCCGCCGAAAGCGCCGCCTCCACCGGCGCCCGCGGGGAGCCGTAATGGTTCCCGAAGACCTCCGCATGTTCCAGCAGGTCGCCATCCAGGATCATCCGCCCGAAATCGTCCCGCGACTTGAAGTAGTAGTGCACGCCCTCGACCTCGCCCTCCCGCGGGGGCCGGGTCGTGGCGGAGACCGAGAAGCTGAGCGTCTCGTCCCAGGTCATCAGCCGTCGCGCCAACGTCGATTTCCCCGCACCCGAGGGCGAGGACAGGATCACGGCCAGACCGCGCCGCCCGCCCTGCACCATGTCACGGCGCCGCATGGTCATTCCACATTCGCCACCTGCTCGCGCAGGCGGTCGATCTCGGCCTTCAGCGCCAGACCGATGGTCGTCAATTCGGCCATCCCCGATTTGGAACAGAGCGTATTCGCCTCCCGCACGAATTCCTGCGTCAGAAAGTCGAACCGCCGCCCCACCGGCGCGTCATCCGCCAGAAGCGCGCGCGCGGCCACCACATGGGTCCGCAACCGGTCGATCTCTTCGGTGACGTCGCCCTTGACCGCCAGCAGCGCGATCTCCTGCTCCAGCCGGGCGCCGTCGACCGCCGCGCCACCCAGCCGCGCCAGCGCCTCTTCCAGGCTGCGCGACAGATGGGCCGCCCGCGCCGGGGCCAGATCGGCCGCCGCCTCCGTCAGTCGGGCGATGGCCGCCACGTGCCCCGCCAGGACCTCCGCGATGGCCGTCCCCTCGCGCCGCCGGTCCGCATCGAAAGCCGCCGTCAACGCCGCCAGATCGGCCTCGCAGTCCGCCAGGGTCAGTGCATCGCCCGCATCCCGCGCTTCGAAGAGACCGCGCAAGCCCAGAATATCCGCCGCACTGGGCGGGGCCAGGGCCACGTGCCGGGCGGCGGCCGTCTCGTCGATGCGCCGCAGCGCCTCCAGGGCCGCGTCCAGCGCCGTCTCGTCCAGCTGCGGCCCGGCCGCGGCCCCCGTGCCAAGCCGCAGACCCAGGCTCACATTCCCCCGCGCCGCCACGCCCGAAACGGCCGCGCGGGCCATGGGCTCCAGCCCCGGCAGGTCCGGCAAACGCAGCCGAATATCGAGGCCCCGCGCATTCACGGAGCGCAATTCCCAGCGCCGTGTCTCGCGGTCCAGCGCCGCATATCCCGTCATCGATTTCATGGCCCCCGCGTAGCCTCTGCCGTGAAAGCGGGCAAGCGATGCCGTCCCGGCGACAGTTAACCTTCTATTAAAGAATACCGCGCAATTTGTTCCTAATCGCCCTACTTTTGCCATCGGGTGGCGGCTTCTCCTCTAGTGCCGAAGGGCGCACCGAGGATACGAGGCCAAGCGAAGGAGCAGACCGATGGCAGGCGTAGATGGACAAGATACGATGGACGCCGGAGCCGAGCATCCTGGAAGCAATCTGCACGATATCACCGGCCTGCGGATGATGCGGACCTCCCCCCTCCTGGAAGAGGCGTGGCGCTATTGGTCCTCGCTGCGCTCCGGGCGCGATCTGCCCCGCCGCGACGCGCTCGACCCGCGCGCCATGCGCTTCATCCTCGGCCATTCGATGATCCTCGACCGGGTCCGCCCCGGCACGGTCCGCGTGCGCCTCGGCGGCCGGGTCATGCACGACCTGATGGGGATGGAGGTCCGTGGCCTGCCGATTCGCGCCTTCTTCCAGCTGGATGACCGCTCCCGCGTCATGCCCCTCATCGACGAGGTCTTCGATGCCCCGGCCAAGCTCGAACTGGATCTCTTCAGCACCGGCGCGACCGGGGATGACGTGCTGACCGGTCGGATGCTGGTCCTCCCGCTCCACGATTCCGGCGGCCGCGTCACCAAGGCGCTCACCTGCATGGCGCTGAACCACAATCCGCTGGAAGCGCCGCATCGCTTTGCCATTACCGGGCATCGCGTCACACCGCTGGGTCGCGCCAACGTCGCCCCCGTGGTCGCCAGCGAGCGGAGCGATTTTCCCCAGCGCCGCGTCAGCGACCCGCAACCCATGGAACTGGCCGAAGCCCAGACACCGTTCGAAAGCCGTCCCTCGGGCGTGCCGTGGCTGCGCGTGGTAAAGTAACGGCACCGTCGCCCCTCTGCGGCGGCACCCACGGCCAGATCGGAAGAACGCCGTCATGGGCCGCGGAAAGCCCCCGATCAACGGCGCCGGATCAGCGGCGATAGATCGCCTTCATGACCGCCACCATGACGATGCCGTAGAGGACGTGCCCCACCAGCGCGACCCAGGTGATCCCGGTGAAGTTCAGAAAGAACGGCAGACCCGCCACCATGGTGATCCCGCCGATGGCGAAGATCCAAAGGCCGAAGCCGTAGACGGCGGATTGCACGAACCAGCCGCCCGTCTCGCCCAGCACCTTCGCCCAGACGGGCCGGAAGATGAACAGCCACCCGACCGGGTAGCCGATCAGGCCGACCAGGTAGAAATGCACGAAATAGCCCGCAAAATCGCCATTGGGCAGGCCCAGAGACCCCAGCAGGCTGCGCGCCAATCCATGGGGCGACAGATTGGCGAAGCCAAGGGCCGGACTGATGACCTGTCCCCAAAGATCGAAGGCCAGCGTGGCGACAAAGCCGGAGATGAACATCAAGCCCAATGTCGCGATAGAGATCGGCGGCAGGGTCCGGTCGGCGGCGGAGAGATCGGTCGATATCGTCATGGCAGGCCCTCAGAAACGGGAATCGGACACGAAAACCATGTCCGTCCGCTTAAACCTGTCAAATCACGACAATGTCGCCCCTATCCCCACGGCGGAACAGAGCCCGTTTCCGGGCTCTGACGCTGCCTTAGGATGCAACCCGTGCCCGGTCGCGTCGCAGATCCTGCAACTCCTCGGCCACAAGGAAGGCCAGCTCCAAGGATTGCGAGGCGTTGAGGCGCGGATCGCAGGCGGTGTGATAGCGCGAGGACAAGTCCTCCTCCGTCACTGCCCTGACACCGCCGGTGCATTCGGTCACGTCCTGCCCCGTCATCTCGAAATGCACGCCGCCGGGGATGGTGCCCTCCGCCCGGTGGATCGCGAAGAACTCCTGCACTTCCTGCAAGACCGAGTGGAACTGACGGGTCTTGTAGCCGGTATTCGCCTTGATCGTGTTCCCGTGCATCGCGTCACAGGTCCAGACGACATTGGCGCCCTCGTCCTGCACGGTCTGGATCAGACGCGGCAGGTGATCGCCCACCTTGCCCGCGCCGAACCGCGCAATCAGGGTCAGGCGGCCCATCTCGTTCTCGGGGTTGAGCTTGGACATGAGGACTTTCAGGTCCTCCGCCGTCGTGGTCGGCCCGCATTTCAGGCCGATCGGGTTCAGCACACCCCGACAGAACTCCACATGGGCCCCGTCCGGCTGCCGGGTGCGGTCGCCGATCCAGATCATGTGACCCGACCCGGCCAGCCACTGCCCGGTCAGGCTGTCCTGACGGCAAAGCGCCTCTTCGTATTCCAGCAGCAGCGCCTCGTGGGAGGTGTAGAAATCCACCGTCCCCAACTCCGTCGCCGTCTCGCCCGTCATGCCGGCGGCACTCATGAAATCCAGCGCATCCTGAATGCGCGTGGCCATGTCTCGGTATTGCGCCGCCCGCTCGCCCTCAGCAAAGCCCAGCGTCCATTGATGCACCTTATGCGCATCCGCGAACCCGCCCTTTGAGAAGGCGCGCAACAGGTTCAGCGTCGCCGCCGCCTGGGTATAGGCTTCCAGCATCTTCTGCGGGTTCGGAATGCGCGCGGCCTCGGTGAAGGCCAATTCGTTGATGATGTCGCCGCGGTAGCTGGGCAGCTCCACCCCGTCCTTCACCTCGGTCGGCGCGGAACGCGGCTTGGCGAACTGGCCCGCCATGCGGCCCACCTTCACCACCGGCACCTTGGCCCCGAAGGTCAGGACCATGGCCATCTGCAGCATCACCTTGAACGTGTCGCGGATCGTGTCGGCGCTGAACTCCGCGAAGCTCTCGGCGCAATCGCCACCCTGCAGCAGGAACGCCTCGCCCCGTCCGGCCGCGGCCAGTTCCGCCCGCAGCGTCCGCGCCTCGCCCGCGAAGACCAGCGGCGGATATTTGGACAATTGCCGCTCGACCCCGTTCAGCGCGGCCGCGTCCAGATAATCGGGCATCTGCACCCGCGGTTTCGCCCGCCAATCGTCCTTTGCCCACGCCATGATCTTTCCTCCGCTGCGCTGTCCGGCGTCCCGGAATAGCGCAATGGTGACCGGCTCACCAGAGGCCCAGGCGCGGATTCGCTTGATCCCGGCGCCGGATTCGGATTTGCGGTTAAACTGGGACATGCCGCGATCCGCTGCGGATCGCGCGCCAGCAGGAGGGCTCGCCGATGGCGGGTGAAATAGCGCAGCCGTCGCGGCCCGCCCCGGGCCGCCCGCCCGCAATCGAAATCACGGTGCCCGACCGGCCCCGCCACTTCGTCTTCGTGCTGCTCGACCAGTTCACGCTGCTCTGCCTAGCCTCCGCCCTGGACGCCCTGCGCATCGCCAACCGCATGGCCGGGGCCGATCTCTATTCCTGGGAACTGGCCGGCGAGGGCGGCGAATATGCCACCTGCTCCGGCGGCACCAGCTTCGTGCTCGACCGCGACCTGGAGGAATTGGCCCGCGACGACACCCTGCTCGTGGTGGGCGGTATCGACGTGGCCCGCTCCACCACCAAGAAGGTGGTCGCCTGGCTCAGGCGCGAAGCCCGGCGCGGGTTGACCGTCGGCGGTCTCTGCACCGCCTCCTGGACCATGGCCATGGCCGGCCTCCTCGACGGCAAGCGCGCGACCATCCACTGGGAAAACCACGACAGTTTCACCGAGGCCTTCCCCGATATCGAACTGACGAAATCCGTCTTCACCGTCGACGGCAAGCGCATCACCACGGCGGGCGGCACCGCCTCCGTGGACCTGATCCTGCATCTGATCGCCCAGGATCACGGCGAAGACCTCGCCGCGCTGGTGGCCGACCAGTTGATCTATTCCTCCATCCGCACCGACCAGGACACCCAGCGCCTCTCGATCCCCACCCGGATCGGCGTGCGCCATCCCCGCCTCTCCCAGGTCATTCGCGAGATGGAAACCAATATCGAAGAGCCGATCTCCCCTTCGATCCTCGCCGCCCAGGTCGGCATGTCCACGCGGCAGCTCGAACGCCTGTTCCGCCGCTACCTGAACCGAAGTCCCAAGCGCTACTACATGGAATTGCGGCTCAGCAAAGCGCGCAACCTGCTGATGCAGACCGACATGACGATCATCAACGTGGCGCTGGCCTGCGGCTTCACCTCACCCAGCCATTTCTCGAAATGCTACCGGGCCCATTACGGCACCACACCCTATCGCGAACGCGGCACCCAAGGCGCACCCCGCAGCTAGGCCTCAGCCCAGCCGCGCCGCCCGGCCACCCCGCCGCCGCGCCACGGGCGCCTCCGCCAAACCGTCGCGCAGAACCGCATCCATCGGATGCCCAGCCACACCATGGCGGGCCAGAAGCCGCGCGATGGCCGGTTTCGGATCCCCCTCCACGCCCAAAGCCCAATCGAGGAAGATCGACCGGCATTCCGACGGGCCGATCCCCTCGATCGCATAGGCGTCCCGGATCAATCCCTTGGGATCGTCGCGCTCCATCTGCTCACCCATGGCATCCTCCTGCCTGCACCCGTTCCAGCGCAGCTAGTCCGCCGCCCCAGCCCCGTCCAGCGCCGCCGCAATCGCGGCCGCCGCCACTTCCGCCGCGTCATCGCAGGCCGCCGCCACCGCATCCGCATCGGCCCGGCCCAGCGCCCGCGCCAGGAACGCCTCGCCCCCCGCCCCCAAAGCCCCCGGCGGGTCGGCGGATGTCAAAAGACGCGTCACCTGCTGGACATCGGACAAAAGGCCATGGGCCGCCGCCAACGCCTCCCGCGCTGCCACCGGCAGCCACCCGGCCGCCGCCAATTGCCCCGGCACGTCGCGCACCTCCGCCCCCGCGATCAGCGCATGGGCCTGGGCCGCCAGGGCGATCTCCTGCAGGCGGCCCGGCCCCGTTTTGACCGACAGGCCCGCGCCCGCCCGGCCCGCCTCGCGCAGCCGGGCCTGCATCCCTGCCAGTTCCGCCAGGACATGCATGCGGTCGAACCGGCTCGCCCGGATCACCGCGCGCCGGGCCGCCTCGGCCGCCTCGGCCACCTCCGGGTCGCCCGCCACGGCGCGGGCGCGGGTCAGCGCCATATGCTCCCAGACCCACGCCTCCTGCGCCTGATAGCTGCGGAACCCCGACAGCGCCGTGGCCACCGGCCCCTGCCGCCCCGACGGCCGCAGCCGCATATCCACCTCGTAAAGCTTGCCATCGCCCGTGGGCGCCGACAGCGTCGTGATCAGCACTTGCGTGAACTTCGCCGCCCATTGCGCCGGCGCCAGGCCCCGGCGTCCCGACGACACCGCGCCCGCCGCCGCCCCGTCATGCAGGATCACCAGATCCAGATCCGAGCGGGAGGTGAGCGACCCGCTGCCCAGCGACCCCATCCCCAACCCGGCCAACCGCAAGCCCGGCACCGCCCCATAGCGGCGGACCGTCTCCCCGTGGGCCACAGCCCAGGCGGCCCGCAACGTCCCCTCGGCCAAGGCGGCATAGGCCCGGCCCGCCGCATCGGGCGCCGCCAGCCCGCGCAGCAGATGCACGCCGATCCGGAAATGCGTATCCCGATGCCAGCGCCGCAGTCGGATCAGGCAGCCCTCGTAATCGGCGATCTCCATCTCGGGCGCTGCGAAATCATCCGGCAAAGGCGCCAGGAACGTGCCGTCCAGCACCGCATCCAGAACCTCGGCATGGCGCGACAGATAGCGGGCCAGATCGGGCGCCGTGGCGCAGATATCCGCCAGAAGGCTCACCAATTTCGGATTTGCCTCGAACAGCGACAGAATCTGCACGCCCGCGGGCAGACCGCGCAGGAACTCGTCCATGGCCGCCAGCGCCTCGCCGGGTCGGGCCGCCCGTGCCAGCGCTGCCAACAGGCCCGGCCGCAGCCGGTCGAAGATCGCGCGGGCCCGCTCCGACCGCAGGGCCGGATAGGTTTCCCACCGCGCGGTGACCGCCTCCGCCCCCTCGATCGTCTCCGTGGATGCCGCAGCACTGGCGGGGCGGAAGCTGGGCTCCACGATCCGGGCCACCGCCGCAAAGCGCGCCCGCAGATCGTCGGCGAAAGCGCGCGCATCTCCCTGGCCCATGAAGCAGGCGATCCGCCGCAAGCCTTCCGCCTCAATGGGCAAGCGGTGGGTCTGCGCGTCCTGCACCATTTGCAGGCGGTGCTCCACATCGCGCAGATATCGGTAAATGTCGGACAATTCGTCCCGCGTCTGGGCCTGCAAGCGGTCGGTCTCCACCAACCGGTCCAGCCCGTCCAGCGTGCCCCGCACCCGCAGGCGCGGATCGCGCCCGCCCGAGATGATCTGCTGCGTCTGTGTAAAGAATTCGATCTCGCGAATGCCCCCCTGACCCAGCTTCACATCATGACCGGGCACGGCCCAATCCTCGTGGATGCCCTTATGCCCCCGGATGCGCAGGCGCATATCGTGGGCGTCCTGCAATGCCGCGAAATCCAGATGTCGCCGCCAGACGAACGGGGCCAGACGCTCCAGAAACGCCTCCCCCGCCGCGACCGCCCCGGCGGCGGGCCGCGCCTTGATCCAGGCCGCGCGCTCCCAGGTTCGCCCCACGGCCTCGTAATAGCGCTCCGCCGCCTCCATCGACAGGACGATGGGGGTCGATCCCGGATCGGGCCGCAGACGCAGATCGGTGCGGAAGACATAGCCGTCCGACGTAATGTCGGACATTTGCGCCATGGCCGTCCGCGCGGCCCTCAGCAGCACGGCCCGCGCGTCTGCATAGTCGTTTGGGTCGTAACGACTTTCGTCGAAGAGAAGGATCAGGTCGATATCGCTGGAATAATTCAGCTCCCCGGCCCCCATCTTCCCCATGGCCATGGCGACCAGCCCGCCATCGCCGCACACCGGCCCTTTCCGGTGCCGGTCCAGCGCAAATGTCAGACATTTGGACAGCGCCGCATCGGCCAGGCGCGTTAACGCCCCCGTCACCGCCATGGTCGGCCAGAGGCCACCCAGATCGGCCAATGCGATGGTCAGGGCCGCCCGGCGCTTGGCCTGCCGCAGCGCCGCTTTCGGCTCCCCTTCGACGGTCCCGATCTCCGCGACGATCTCGTCCATGGCCGCGTCGACGCCCATCTCCCAAAGGCGCGGCAGCCAATCTCGCTCCCGCATCAGAAGCCCTGCGAGATACGGGCTGCATCCCGCCGCCCCGGCCACCAAGTCCCGTGCCGCGGCCGGGGGCGACACCGCCTCAACGGCGCGGCACCCGGCCTCCGGGTCGAAAGGGATCGGCGCGCGCGTCACTCGGTCGAACATGGCGTGCAGCCTTGCACCAGAGGTCGCCCTTGCGCCAGATGCCGCCATGAGCAAGAGCCTTCGCCGCGTGACCGCCGCCCTTCGGGATGCCGGTCTCGACATCGCCCCGGTCGAAATGCCCGACAGCACTCGCACCGCGGCAGAGGCGGCGGATGCCGTCGACTGTCACCTCGACCAGATCGCCAAATCCATCATCTTCGGCACGGCCGACGGTTGCGCACTGTTCCTGACGGCGGGCGACAATCAGGTGGACGCGACCCGCGCCTCCGACCTGGCGGGCCAGCCCCTTACCCGCGCCGACGCCGCCATCGTGCGCCGCGTGACCGGCTTTGCCATCGGCGGCGTCGCCCCCATCGGCCACCTCACACCCAGCCCGATCTGGATGGATCCGCGTCTTCTGGATTTCGAGACGGTCTGGGCGGCCGCCGGAACGCCGCGCCATGTCTTCCCCATCGCGCCCGAGGTCTTGCAGCGGATCACCGGCGCGACCGTAGCGGCGTTCACCGCGCCCTGACTTTTGTACGAATTGGCAATCGGCCCGTTCAGACCGACCCCAACTTGTACATTTTCAAGCGAAAAGCTCGTGGCACAGCTCCAGCGCATCCACCAGTACATCCACCTCGGCTTGTGTGTTGTAGACCCCGAAACTCGCCCGACAGGTCGCCGTGACGCCGAGATGCTCCATCAGAGGTTGCGCGCAATGGTGGCCCGCCCGCACCGCGACACCCTTTTTGTCCAGCACCGTTGAGACGTCATGGGCATGGGCCGCGCCTTCCAACGTGAAGGAGAAGATCGCCGCCTTATCGGGCGTATTTCCCTGCACATTCAACCAGTTGAGCCCGTCGAGACGGGTGCGAGCATAGTCGCGCAAGTTTGCCTCATGCCCCGCGATCCGCTCCATCCCCACATCCATCATCCATTCCAGCGCCGCGCCCATCCCGATCGTCTGCACGATCCCCGGCGTCCCCGCCTCGAACTTCATGGGCGGGTCGTTCCACGTCACGTGATCCTTATGAACCTCCCGGATCATGTCGCCACCACCCATGAACGGCCGCATCTCTGCCATCCGTTCCGATTGGATGAAGATCGCCCCGCAACCACTTGGCCCATAAGTCTTATGTCCGGTGAAAGCATAGAAATCGCAGCCCAGATCGGCTACGTTCACCGGCATGTGCACCACCGCCTGCGACCCGTCCACCAGGACCGGCACGCCCTTCTCCCGCGCGCCGTCGCAGATGGCCTTCACGTCCACCACGCTGCCCAGCACGTTCGATAGATGCGTCACCGCGATCAGCTTCGTCCGCTCGGTCACCGCGTCCAGAACACGCTGCGGGTCGAGCGCGCCATTGGCATCTACATCGACCCAGACGAGCTTAACCCCCTGACGTTCGCGCAAAAAATGCCAGGGCACGATGTTGGCATGATGCTCCATCACGGTCAGAACGATCTCGTCACCCGCCTCCATCCGGGGCGCGGCCCATCCGTAGGAGACGAGGTTAATCCCCTCCGTCGTGCCCGAGGTGAACACGATGTTCTCCTCCGAGGGAGCGCCCAAAAAACGTGCGACCGTCCCGCGCACCGCCTCGTAATTCTCGGTCGAGATGGTGGAGAGCGCGTGCAAGCCCCTGTGAACGTTGGAATATTCTTCCGCATAGGCGCGCTGGATCGTGTCCAGCACCACCTGCGGTTTCTGGGCCGATGCACCGTTGTCGAGATAGACCAGCGGCTTGCCATTCACCTCGCGCGACAGGATCGGGAACTGCGCCCGGATGGCTTCGACATCAAACATGGGCGACCTCCCGTTCCCACTCAGCGACGTAGAGGGAATTGACCCAAATCCAGAGGAACCCGCCAAGTGCGACAATACCGACGATGGTCAGCGGCGGGCCAGCGCCCAGAAAACCCTCGGTCAGACCGTTGAGCAGCATAGCCGGAGACGAGGCCAAGAGCGCCCAAGCCGTGGCAACCCGCGCCCCTTCGGCCCGGCCCGGTGCACGCAGGGCCTTGGCGATCGAATGCGCGACATAGGCCAAGCCGATCATCAAAAGCGGCAGGACGAAAACGATGCCCATCAGGGCACCGCCCATATTCGACATGAAGTCGCTCCCCGTCAGGAACGAGTCCCGGGAAAGAACCGGCAGGCGCGACACGAAGAGAAGCAAGCACCCCGCCATCAGGAAGATGAATGCTTCACTATCGCCCACGCCGCGGGCGAGATGCTCGGCCATGATCCGGCGCGGCCGGATCCACGACCGCGGAATATCGCGCGAAACCGACATATCAGCCGTCGCGCAGCCAGTCGGTGGCAAGCTCGGTGATATGGGTGCGCAGGCCCTCGTCCTCGATCTCTTCCATCGCTTCGGCCAGGAAGCTGAGGACCAGAAGGTCGGTCGCTTCCCGTTCGGGCACACCGCGCGATCGAAGGTAGAACAGCGCCGTCTCGTCGATCGCCCCCGTGGTCGAGCCATGGGAACAAGCGACGTCGTCGGCGTAGATTTCCAATTCCGGCTTGGCGAGGAAAACGCTGTCATCGTCCAGAAGCAGGGACTGGCTGATTTGGTAGCCGTCGGTCTTCTGTGCGCCCTCTTTCACGAGGATTTTGCCCTGAAAGACGCCCGTGGCCCCGTCCCGCAAAACCTTCTTGAAGACCTGTCGGCTTTCGCAATTGACCGCATCATGGGTCACGAACACAGTGTCATCGTGGTGCATATCAGCACGGCCAATGGCTGCCCCCGCCACGTGGGCAACGCCATCATCACCGGTCAATTCGATCACATGCTCGTTACGCGTCAGCGCGCCATTCATCGACAAGGTGAAGGATTTGAACGTGGCCTCTGCCGCAAGCCGTGCAAAGGCATGGCTGTGGAGGTGCCGGTCGTGATGGCGGCCTTGGATGCGGATGTGATGGCAGATCCCGTGCTCGGCCAGATCGACTTCAAGCACGGTGCTTCCCCGCGCCCCGAGGGCGCCCGATTCCAGAAGCGTGACAGAGGCGTGCGCGTCGATCTTCACCACATGGTGCAACAGGGGCGAGCCGTCGGTCAGCGCATAGCGCAGATGGATCGGACGGGTCACCCGCCCGACCACATGGATCAGGACGCCATCGCTTGCAAACGCGCTGTTCAGCATGGCCAACGGACGTGACACGGGCCGCGAGCCAGCCGCTTCCAGCGTGCCGTAGACATCACGCGCCCAGTGGATATCGGCGGCGCCGGCCTCGGAGAGCCGGTCGATGGTGATGCCCTCCGGCAGATCACCGGACCAATGCAGCCCATCCGCATTCAGTGTGATCACGAACGCGTCGATCGCCGCGAAAGGGTCGGGCTCGGCGTGGACATCGAACGTCGCAGCCTCTGCGGCGGTAAAGGGGCGCGGGTCCGTGTAGCGCCAGTATTCGTCGCGGCGCGTGGGCAGGCCCACTGCGCGCAACCGGCCCAGCGCGTCGCTGCGAGCCTTGCCAAGCCAACCGCCTTCCTGCGGTGCACCGAGACCGGCCAATCGGTCGTCGAGCCCGGATTGCGTCACCTCGGCCCCCATCACGCGGTCTCCAGCAGATCGCTGTAGCCGTTCGCCTCGACCTCAAGGGCAAGTTCAGGTCCACCGGATTTCACGATGCGCCCCTCGGCCATGATGTGCACGACATCCGGTTTGATATGGTCCAGAAGCCGCTGGTAATGCGTGATCACAAGGAAGGCGCGCCCCGCATCGCGCAGCGCATTCACTCCGTCCGAGACCAGCTTCATCGCGTCCACGTCCAGGCCGCTATCGGTCTCGTCCAGAATGCACATCTTAGGTTCCAGCATGGCCATCTGCAGGATCTCGTTGCGCTTCTTCTCACCGCCCGAAAACCCGACATTGACCGGCCGCTTGAGCATATCGGCATCGATCTTCAGGGTCTTGGCCTTCTCGCGGATGACCTTGAGGAAATCGCCTGCGCTCATCTCCTCCTGACCCCGCGCCTTGCGTTGCGCATTCACGGCGGTCCGCAGGAAGGTCATGTTGCCCACGCCGGGGATCTCCACCGGATACTGGAAAGCCAGGAAGAGACCGGCGGCCGCCCGTTCTTCCGGCTCCATCTCCAGCACGTCCTCACCGTCCAACATGGCGGCGCCGTCGGTCACTTCGTAGCCGTCGCGCCCCGACAAGACATAGCTGAGCGTCGACTTGCCCGATCCGTTCGGGCCCATAATCGCGTGGACCTGACCGGCGCCCACCTCCAGGTCGACGCCCTTGAGGATCGCCTTGTCCTCTTCCTCAAGCTTCACGTGCAGGTTTTCGATCTTCAGCATGGTCATCACCTCATCCTCTGGGCCCGAACGGGCACATCACTTGAACCGGACGCGCGCGCGCCCCGTGTGTCGGTCGAAAATCGTGGGATCGGCGCCCGCGCGCGTCAGTCGCGCCGCAGGTCCGAGTTGCGGCGGAAGCCGTCGGTCTTCACATCGCGATCCGTGGCGCGCACAAACCCGTCCGGCAGGCTGCGCGCGCGCTGATGTGCGGCGGACAGAACCTCGTCGAAGGGCACGCTGACGAAGACCAGAAAGACGCTTCCCGGTTCCGAGATCTGCTCGACCTCGTCCACCCAGGCCTTGCTGAAAATCTGGCCCATGGTCTGCGGATACCACCAGACGAGGTTGTGCATCAGCATCAGGGCCGCCCAGACGCCGAGCAGCCGGATCCGGGCGGCATGGGGGACGCCCGGAAAGTAGAGCCGGACGAGAAACCGCCCGATCGTATAGGCCAGGATGAAGTCGATGATCGGTCCCAGATGGAACATGCCCCATTGCAGCGGCACGGTGTCCTGGACGATCTGCACCCGCATGAGCCGAGCGATGACGACGCCCAGAATGCCGAACCCGATGATCAGCGTGGCAAGCCAAAGCCCGCGGATCGCCCGCCCGGTCATGGCAAGGGCGGGACGCCCCCGCGCTTGCGCCGCGGGAGACCATGCGGTTTGGGGATCGTCGCTGGATCGCGCCATAAAGGCCCCGGAACACTAAGAACACCTCGGAGGCTTTACGTTGGGTCGGGTGAAAGTATGACATTTCAGGGACATTGTCATAAAAGTCGTTTGACCGGTTAAGGCGCTGTTTCGACGTGGCAAACAGCGCCCCTCCATCGCGCAAAACCCTTGCCGAACGCGTGGGGAATGCGTGCAAAGCGCTCCGACCGGGATGTCCAGGCCCCGTCATCGCTCTACCGTGACCGCAGTGCCGGAAGCCGACACCATCAGCATGTTGTTGATGACCTCGTAGTCCAAATCGACGCCCACGACGGCGTTGCCGCCAGCTTCCCGCGCCCGGTCCTGTAGCTCGCGCAGCGCAACGTCGCGCGCTTTCTTAAGCGACCCTTCATAGGCCCCCGACCGTCCCCCGATCACGTCGGTGATCCCGGCGAAGAAATCCCGAAAGACATTCGCCCCCATGATCGCCTCGCCCACAACGACGCCGAGATATCCGGTGATGCGATGGCCTTCGAGGGTCGTGGTGGTGGTGACGATCATTGGTTTTCCCAGCGTTGAAATGAGCCGTTCTTACGCGCTGCGACGATACGGGCTTCGACTTCCGCGTTCCGGTCCCTTAGATATTCCTCATCGTCGCGAAGGCGGTTCGAAGCCTCCCATCGCGCAAAGCCTCGTATCAGAAACACTGACGTCCCGCTCGACAACAGGGCAGCAAGGATAGAAGCGACGACGGGGTTCATCCCCATCAGGAGAACAGCTACGGCCGACAGAACGATGAACGCCACGACGCCCGCCAATATTCCTATGCGGAACGGTATCTCCGCCTCCGGCACACTTGCCTTGCCACCATGGTAGTAGACAGCCGGAGTCGCTTCCGAATGTTCTTCACTCACCCAACGCTCCCCTCCAGCGAGATCGCGACCAGCTGCTGTGCTTCCATCGCGAACTCCATTGGCAGGGCCTGCAGGACCTCCTTGCAGAAGCCGTTGACCACCAGGGCCACTGCCTCCTCCTCGTCCATGCCGCGCGAGCGGCAGTAGAAGAGCTGGTCGTCATCCACCTTGGAGGTGGTCGCCTCGTGCTCCACGCGCGAGGAATTGTTCTTCACCTCGATATAGGGGACCGTATGGGCTCCGCATTCCGACCCGATCAGAAGCGAGTCGCATTGGGTGTAATTGCGCCCGTTCTTCGCCTTCGGGTGCATCGAGACGAGGCCGCGATAGGTGTTCTGCGCCTTCCCCGCGCTGATCCCCTTCGAGACGATCCGCGACCGGGTATTCTTGCCCAGATGCACCATCTTGGTGCCGGTATCGGCCTGCTGGAAGTTGTTGGCGATGGCGATTGAATAGAATTCGCCAGAGGATTCCTCGCCCCGCAGGATGCAGGATGGATACTTCCACGTCACTGCCGAGCCGGTCTCCACCTGCGTCCACATCACCTTGGACCGCGCCCCCCGGCAATCGGCACGCTTGGTTACGAAATTGTAGATCCCCCCCTTGCCGTTCTCGTCGCCGGGGAACCAGTTCTGCACGGTGGAATATTTGATCTCCGCATCGTCCAGCACGACCAATTCGACAACGGCCGCGTGAAGTTGCGCGGTGTCCCGCTGCGGCGCGGTGCAACCCTCCAGGTAGCTGACATAGCTTCCCTCATCGGCGATGATCAGCGTCCGCTCGAACTGGCCCGTATTCTCGGCATTGATCCGGAAGTAGGTCGACAATTCCATCGGGCATTTCACGCCTTTGGGGATGTAGACGAAGGACCCGTCCGAGAAGACGGCCGAATTCAGTGTTGCATAGTAATTGTCCGATTGCGGAACGACCGAGCCCAGATACTTCCGCACCAGTTCCGGATGCTCCTGGATGGCCTCCGAGATGGAACAGAAGATGACACCGGCCTTGGCCAACTCGGCCTTGAATGTTGTCCCGACGGACACGGAATCGAACACCGCGTCGACGGCCACTTTGCGATCCTCCGGCGCAGGCTCGACCCCGGCCAGGATCGCCTGTTCCTTCAGCGGGATACCCAGCTTGGTGTAGGTTTCCAGCAGCTTCGGGTCGACCTCGTCCAGCGATTTCGGTTTTTCCGTCATCGAGGCCGGGCGGGCGTAGTAATACTGATCCTGGAAGTCGATCTCAGGATACTGGACCATCGCCCATTTCGGCTCTTTCATCTGGGTCCAGCGACGGTAGGCCTGCAGACGCCAATCCAGCATCCAGTCCGGTTCGCCATTCTTCTCCGAGATCAGGCGCACGATGTCTTCGTTCAGACCTTTCGGCGCATATTCCGTCTCGATCTCGGTGTTCCAGCCGTGCTTGTAGGTGCCCGCAAGCGACGTGACCGCTTCGACGGTCTCGGCCTCGACACCCTCCTTGACGCGCAATTCCGGTGCCGCGCTATCCTTCATCTGGATGTCATCAAGTGCCGTCATGCTCGTCTCCTGTCTCGCAGCCGCACGAAGGTCTCCGCGAACCGCCCCACATCTTCTTTCGTCACGTCCGGACCAAGGCTGACCCGGATGGCGCAGTCCGCCTCTCCGGCCCCATATCCCATTGCCCCCAGAACCGCGCTTTCCCGCACTTTGCCACTGGAACAGGCAGAGCCCGCGCTGACGGCAAACCCGGCCAGATCCAGCGCCATCACCTGTGTCTCGCCCTTCCACCCCGGGGTGAGCAGACATGACGTGTTCGGCAATCGGCGCGATTCTTTCCCGACAAAAATAGTCGCCCCGCCCGACTCCTCAAGACTTGTTTCTAGAAAAGTTCTAAGTTGCGCCACGTCGTCCCAGACGCCCGCCGTCAGGTCTCGGGCCGCCGCCGCGGCGGCCGCACCGAAGCCCGCAGCACCGATCACATTTTCCGTCCCCGATCTGCGGCCCATCTCCTGGCCGCCGCCCCGGATCTGCGCGGCCACGTCGAGACCGCGCCGCAGGACCAACGCGCCGATGCCCTTGGGCCCGCCCAACTTGTGGGCGCTGACCAGGGCCATCTCCACCCCGGACCAATCAAAAGCCAGCGGCACCTTCCCGAAAGCCTGTGTCATGTCGCTGACCGCCAGACCCTGCGGGAGCTCCTGCATCACACCGGTCTCGGAATTCGCGGCCTGCAGCGCCGTCCTCTCTGGCTCTGGCACCTCCACCGCCCCCCCACGACCTACCGCCAGCGTCCCGTCGCCCCAGGCCGCCACCGCCTCATGTTCGATGGCCGCGGTCGCCAGATCCCGCCCCGCCATGGCCAAGGCGGCTGCTTCGGTGGCGCCAGAAACGAAGACCACGTCCGCCGCCATGGCCCCAAACGCCTCTGCGACCTGACCCCGCGCCCGCTCCACCAAAGCCTTGGCCGCCCGCCCCTCACCATGGACCGAGGACGGGTTACCCACCACATCCATGGCCGCCACCATGGCCGCCCTCGCCTCGGGGCGCAGCGGCGCTGTCGCGTTCCAATCCAGATAGACGCGTTCCATGGGCCCTCATCTTGCCGAAAATACCTCGGGGGAGTCCCGCAGGGACGGGGGCAGCGCCCCCTACTCGTCCACGACCTCGAAAAGCGACGGGACCGCCGGACAGGGTGTCAGCTCATTCTGGACCACATCCGACAGACGCGTCTGGTGCAAGAAAACGTAGACGTTAGCGGAGAGCGACTCCCACAGGCGGTTGGTCATGCTCTGCGCGCGGCTCCCGGATAGGCCGCCACTGGCGCCTGCGCCCTTGTGCATGGCGTTCACCGTCTCATCCACGGCCTCAAGTACGTCGGATACCCGGATCTCACTGGCCGGGCGCGACAGGCGATAGCCTCCACCGGGGCCGCGCATCGATTCCACGAGGCCCGCGCGCCGCAGCTTGACAAAGAGCTGCTCAAGATAGGGGAGTGACACGTCCTGGCGCTTGGCAATTTCGCCCAGCGACGACAGATCGCCCTCGGACTGAAGCGCCAGATCGGCCAGCGCGACCATGGCATATCGGCCCTTCGTACTCAGCTTCATCCGCGCCTCCGTTGACCTCCCGCGCAGCGCCCCTTACCTCTGCGCCCTACCGCGGGAAACCGGCTTACGCGCCCATCCCCGCCGCCGTCAATATGCGCCGTTCAACCGCCAGGAGACCCAATGCCCGAAGTGATCTTCCCCGGCCCCGAAGGCCGCCTCGAAGGGCGCTATCACCCCCAGAAGGTCAAGGACGCGCCGATCGCGATCATCTTGCACCCGCATCCGCAGTTCGGCGGGACGATGAACAACCGCGTGGTTTACAACTTACACTATGCCTTTCAGGAGCTCGGCTTCACCTGCCTGCGCTTCAACTTCCGCGGGGTCGGCCGCAGCCAAGGCGAATACGATCAAGGGATCGGGGAGCTTTCGGATGCGGCCTCGGCGCTCGACTACCTGCAGTCGCTCAACCCCAATTCCAAGCATTGCTGGGTGGCCGGCTTTTCCTTCGGGGCCTGGATCGGGATGCAGCTTCTGATGCGTCGCCCCGAGATCACCGGTTTCATCTCGGTCTCGCCCCCAGCCGACCGCTACGATTTCAGCTTTCTGGCCCCCTGCCCGTCCTCCGGGTTGATCATCAACGGCGCGGCCGACCGGGTCGCCCCGCCAGCCGATACGACGGCCCTCGTCAACAAGCTGCACGAGCAAAAGGGGATCACCATCACCCACGAGGAGATGGAAGGCGCGGGTCACTTCTTCGAAGATCCGCATATGGACCCGATGATCGAAAGCGTGAAAAACTACGTCGCACGCCGATTGACGGAGACGACACGGTGACGACGCTTGCCAACCAGATCGCCGACGAGCTTGCCAAGGAGGTGATCGCCCATGTGGAGAAGACTGGCGACGAGGATCTGATCTCGATCCTCGGCAAGGTTCTTGGCGACAGTTCGTCCACCTTGCAGGAAGCCTTCATCACCTCCGTGCGGGTCCAACGTGCCGCCATCCGGGCGCGCAAGATCATGCAGGTCCGCCTAAAGGAATTCGAGGATCGCGGCTTCGATGTCTGATCCAGGCGCGCTTGATGCGCGCATGGCGTTCCTGACCGAGGCTGACCGGCTGAAAACTGTGATCCGCGCCACAAAGTTGACGGATGGGTCGCGCCTGGAGAACTCGGCCGAACATAGCTGGCATCTTTGTCTCTACGCGCTGACCCTGGCCCCGCACGCGCCGGACGGCGTGCAGATCGACCGCGTCATCCGGATGTTGATCCTCCATGACTTGGTGGAAATCGATGCCGGCGACGCACCGATCTTTGCGGACAAGACGGACATGACCGCACAGGAGACGGCTGCCGCCGAGCGGATTTTTGGGTTGTTGCCCACCGATCAAGCGTCAGAGTTTCGGGCCCTTTGGGACGAGTTCGAGGCCGCCGAAAGCCCCGACGCCCGTTTTGCCAAATCGCTGGATCGATTCCAGCCGCCGAACCAGAACCTGGCCAATGGCGGCGGCTCCTGGCTGGAATATGGTGTCACCCATGAAACGTTCCTGGATCGGGTCGCCCCCAAGATCGCCAAAGGGGCGCCTGCGCTTTGGGCGTGGCTTGGACCGCGCGTGGCTGCCTTCTTTGCCCCCCGCTAACCGGCTTAGACCGGCCATGCCTCCAAGTTGAGAAGGGTATTGACGGTGTTGACCTGTTCGCTGGCCTTGCGCGGCCGGCGTTCCCGCACCCGGTCGCGATAGCGTGAAGACCGCATGGAACCACCGGGTATGCCCCAACGGCGGCCATCTGCTGCTGCTGGTCTCCCAAGTCTTGACCGCCACATGGTGTTGATACCTGCCCGACCCGAAAGGCCGCTTGCGTGCCCATGCGCGGGGGGATCGGGAGGATCCGGCATGGTCGGGTTTCTTTGCGGTCTCTCCTGTCAGGCGCAGGGAAGTGACGGCGCCGGGGCGACCACCGGCCCGTACCTGCGGTCGTAGTGACCGTCTTCAGCCCATCCGCGCCGCCACCTGCGCCACACGCTCGCCCAAAGCATGGGCCATGGCGAGGTCGCCATCGGCGGGGGCCTCCTCAGGCGACGCCGTCCGACCCGCCTGTGCCGCGGCGCCGAGATAGAATCCCAGTCGGTTGGTATTGGACTTGTCGTCGTCTGGATGGGCGGGCGTTCCGGGCATCAACCCGGGCCCAACCCAGATCATCCCGTGCTGCATCGCCAGTTCGCAGAGCCGCTGAAGCGTATTCTGCTTCGAGCCGTGGAAGGAAGACGAGCAGGTGAAGCCCGCCGCCAGCTTGTCCTTCCAGGCTTGGGTGAACCACTTCTTCGAGGTCGCATCCGCGAAGGTCTCAAAGGCGCCCGAGACCGATCCCATATACGTCGGAGAACCGAAGATGATCGCGTCAGCCGCATCGAGCGGCGCCCAGGCCTCTCCCCCAGGATCGCCCAACTGGTCAGCCTCCAATACGTCGACATCCGCGCCACCCGCCCGTGCGCCCGCGGCCACTGCAAGTGCCTGCTTCTTGGTGTGGCCATAGCCGGAATGGTACACGATGGCGATCTTGGTCATGGGGCTCTCCGCGCTGTGAACCTGCCAGACATGTCCTCTCGGACCCTGGGGTCAAGGACGATCGCACGGCTCGCGCGCGCCTCGCGCGGAAACGATTTATGTATGCGATGGCATACGACCTAGAACCCGTGCCCGGTATGCGCTAGGGGGGCGACGAACACCACCCACACGAGGACCCCATGGCCAAGATCAAGGTAGAGAACCCCGTCGTCGAACTCGACGGCGACGAGATGACCCGCATCATCTGGCAGTTCATCAAGGACAAGCTGATCCTGCCCTACCTGGACGTGGAGCTACTCTACTACGACCTGGGCATCGAAGCGCGCGACGATACCAACGACCAGATCACCATCGACGCCGCCGAGAAGATCAAAGAAGTGGGCGTGGGTGTGAAATGCGCCACGATCACCCCGGACGAGGGGCGGGTCGAGGAATTCGGCCTCAAGAAGATGTGGCGCTCTCCGAATGGCACGATCCGCAACATCCTGGGCGGCGTCGTTTTCCGCGAGCCGATCATCTGCTCGAATGTGCCGCGCCTCGTGCCCGGCTGGACCCAGCCCATCGTCATCGGCCGCCACGCCTTTGGCGACCAGTACCGCGCCACCGACATGAAGTTTCCCGGACCGGGCAAGCTGTCGATGAAGTTCGAAGGCGCCGACGGCACCGTGATTGAGGAGGAGGTCTTCGATGCCCCGGCCAGCGGCATCTATATGGGCATGTACAACCTGGATCAGTCGATCATCGACTTCGCCCGTGCCTCGTTCAACTACGGCCTCAAGCGCGGCTATCCGGTGTACCTGTCGACGAAGAACACCATCCTGAAGCAGTATGATGGCCAGTTCATGATCCTCTTCCAGAAGGTCTTCGACGAGGAGTTCAAGGACAAGTTCGAGGCGGCCGGCATCACCTATGAACACCGCCTGATCGACGACATGGTCGCAGCCGCGATGAAGTGGTCCGGGGGCTATGTCTGGGCCTGCAAGAACTACGACGGCGACGTCCAGTCCGACACCGTCGCACAGGGCTTCGGCTCTCTAGGGTTGATGACGTCGCAGCTGATGACACCCGATGGTAAGATCGTCGAAGCCGAGGCCGCCCATGGCACGGTGACGCGCCATTACCGCCAGCATCAGGCGGGCAAGGAAACCTCGACCAACTCCATCGCGTCGATCTTCGCCTGGACCGGTGGGCTCAAGCACCGCGCCAAGCTGGACGACAACGCGCAGCTGAAGTCCTTCGCCGAGACGCTGGAGAAGGTCATCGTGGACACGGTCGAGAGCGGGCATATGACGAAGGATCTGGCCCTGCTGGTCGGCCCGGATCAGAAGTGGCTCACCACGATGGGCTTCCTGGAAAAGATCGACGAGAACCTCCAGGCCGCTCTGTGACGATTGCATCGGCCCGCCACGCGCGGGCCGACAGAAGCGGGGGGCCAGCCGCCCGCAAGCTGGCAAGGGGGGGGGGGGG
>JBCCSY010000005.1:0-266854 GCA_039199335.1 Pseudomonadota bacterium | reverse complement strand
GCCGAGATTGGCGGCCTTCTTGTCCAGCGCCACATAGAGAAAGACCGTTGGGTTCTTTTCCAGGGGACGGATCAGGTGGAACTGCTTGCCGAGCGTGATTAGGATGTCATCGATCTTGTCGTTGAGCCCCAGCATCTCGATTGCCGAGAGCTTGGCTTTCACGACCTCGGTATTCGCGGCGCCTGCTGCTTCCAGATCGAGCTTGCCGCCGCCTTCAGAGGCCATCATCAGCCCCGTTTCACTGTCCACCAGACAGGCACCGATGAAACCACCGATCTCCGTCAGGCCGGAGATATCCGTATTTGCCATTGTGTTCTCCTTGGCGCTGGGCGCGCCAGTTCTTTCAGGTTGGTCCGTCAGGCCGCGCGGCGGCCGTAGCGGATGGATCTTCGGCGATGTCCAAGCGGCGCCAAGGACCAGGTGCGAAGTCCAGCAGGTCCGCTTGGACCTGTGCGAGCGCCCTGGCCGGGTCGACGTCGTCCGGACCCGTTATGGCCAGGGCAAGATCCAGTACGAGGCGATGCTCTGGCGACAGGTCGGTAAGAGCATGCAAGTCGTTAACAATGCGTCTAACCTCAAAGAGATTCTCGTCACTTGTCTCAATTTCCAATTGGGCGACCATCTCTTCTAGGCGCGCGGTAAGCCTGCCCTTGGCCGCCTCTGCTGCTTCCGCCTCGGCGCGGACGACCGACATCTTTTCGACCATGCTTTGAATGATCGCCGCATCCGCGTCCGACATGGCGTTCTCGGGCGTGTTTTCCGGCTTGGGGTCGGGGCGATCGTCGGCGATTGGAACAGTATCTGTCGCGTCCGCAACAACAGGCGTCTGGCGCGGCGCGGCGGCGGGTTTAGGCAGCGAGATGTCCGGCCGGGCAGCGCAGAGCGCTTCGGCGGCCGTCAGGCTGGCGTCCAGTGCGTCTTGGAACGCCGCCGCCCCGCTGGCTTCCGCAGTCGCATCATCGGTCGCGGCCAATGCGGCCGGCGTATCGAGCGGAAGAACCTTGGAGAAAAGACCGTCCGTCTCGCTTCGCGCGCGGGTCAGCACACGCTCCCGGTCACGGTCGTTACGCAACTTGTCGACCCGCGTCAGGGTGAGGAGAGAGTGCTTGCGGAGGGTTTTCGGCACCGAGGTCCACATGGCCTTCTCGGTCTGCCGCCAGGCCTGCCCGGCTGGGCTACACCAGATGGCGAAATCCAGAAACGGCATCAGGAAGTCCAACGCGTTCCGCGCCAGGCGCGGGTCGGAAATGCCAGGCGTGTCGATGATGTCGGTTCGCCGCAGGATCGGTGCGGGATGGGTGACGTGGACGAGAAGGGCGTCACCCGCCCCGCCCGCCTCCAACAGGTCGGAGCCGGTCGGTGTAAGAATACCGTCTCGGCCCAACATCCTGTGGCGCTGTGCGGTCCCGTGGCTGATCCAAATGGGCGGAAGCTCGGTCGCCGTGACCTGGGTCGGCAGAAGCTCTTCGCCCAGAAGATAGTTGAGTAAGGTGGACTTACCCGCGCTGAACTCGCCCAGAAGGGCAAATCCCGGTCGCGCGGCGTGCCAGGCGGCGAGATGGTCCAGCGCCGCGGGGGATGGGTCCGTACCGGTCATTCCGCGGCGATCGCCGCCGCTGTCGGATCGCTCAGGCGCGCGGCAATCGCGGTTGCGCTTTCCTCCAGCTTCGTGATGCGGGCGCGGATTTCGTCCTCGATGGCGTTGTGCGGCAGCGTCGTAGCTTGGCCGCGGGCATCGGGCAGGGCAAGCTTCACCAAGGTCTCCACATGGTCGGACAGGAAGGCATGCAGATGACTTCGCGTCCGACGGGCGAAATCCGCCACGTAGATGTCCTCGATCCCGCGAACGGTGTCGCGCATCTCTGCCTTTGCGATCTCTTGGAACTTGTGGAGCTGGCGCGCTCGGTTGAGGCGTCGGGAGAACCAGCGCCCCAGCCATCCGGAGGAGAGGTCGACGGACATCGTCCGCATCAGAGAGGCGGGAATTTTCGGCGCGACCGGCTCTGGCGGCGTGATCTCGTAGAGTTGCGCGCCGCCTTCCAAAATGTCACCGTAGACAAGGCCGATGCGCTCTGCCGCATCCTGCATGATCGGACCCAGCTCTTTCGGGGCGAGCCAGACGAACTCGTCATAGGCGGCGTTCAAGTCGCGTCGGAGACGATCCGTATCGGGTGACCAGTCATCCTGTCGCCCGTATTTCAGGGCGATGTCCAGACGGCCGGTTTCACGGTCGATGAAGTCCGTGAAGGCGCCGGACATCAGGGTCAACATATGGCGGGCGGCTTCGGATATCGCCTGTGTGCAGGCGCGGTCCAGTTCCCCGAGCAGGCTGTCGAGATCGTCGATCACCGCCGCTGCGTCTAAATCTGTGCGGACGGCGGATTGCGCGCCAAGCATTTCGGACATCAGAAGGATGGATTGCCGGGCCAGATCGACGGCGCGATCCCGCACGCGGCGGAGCGTCGGCTGTCCGATCTTGGCGGCGCTTCGCTCCTGGATGAGAATGCGCAGCTCTTCCAGACCCGAAAGGTCCTGATCCTTGCCCAGGGCCCAACCGCGGGTGCCGAGCGGCGCGGGGTCGGCTGGGCGATCGGCGCGCGCCTCCGCCAGGGCCTGCAACGTGCGCGCCGCCTCGGGATCGATATCGGCGCCCGCGCCGAAACAGGAAGCTTCGCCCCAGGCGGCGCTGCCGAAGACGATGGGCAGGTCGGCGGGAAGGTTCATTTCCACCAAGAGATCCCGGATGTACCGATCGATTTCGGCGATCTGGCGGTCCGGGTCTTGCAATTCGTCCACGCGATTCACGAACAGGATCACCTGGTCGTGCTGCATCGCCATCAGGATGCGCATCAACCCGATATCCACAGTGCTCAGCGCCTGGTGGGCGTTCAAGACAACGACGCAGATATCGGTATCGCCGACCTTTTCGATTGTCACGGCTTCGCGCATGAGGAAGGGGTCGTTCACACCGGGCGTGTCGCAGATGATCGTCGGCAGAACGAAGGCCGGATTGTCGAGGTAGAGATCGGCCGAGCGCGTGACGTCTGCGTAACGGCCCTTCACGTCCTCGCCGTCATCACCGAGGCAGACATATTTCGAAATCAGGTCGGGCGAGAAACCGAGGAAGGCATGCTGCTTGTTGAGCAGCATCTCGAAATTCCGGCCCAGCCGCGCTTCTGTTCGTTCTTTCATCCGGCCGATCTGCTGGCGCAGTGCCTCGGTCTCGGCATCCATCTCGGCCCGCTCGATCAGACGACCGTAATCGCCGCCCACTTCTGTCAGCCCCTCCCATTGCTCGGTTGTGAAGAAGGTGAAGACCGCGTCTTTGCCGGTGGGTTTCGGTGTGTTGACATGGACGGATGTCACGACCGAGGTCCATGGGTTTACATCCGATGGCAGCATCCAGGGATGCCCGATCAGGGCGTTTGTCAGCGCTGTCTTGCCCGCCTTCATCTGTCCCACGACGGCCACGCGGGCAGCGAAGCCGTCCAACTCCGCGATCAGCCGGTTGATGCGTTCTGCCGCCTCGGGCACGACGAGGGTCGACAAGCGTTCGAGCTGCGCGACTAGCGCGTCGCGATCCGCGGCAAGCGATGTGGCCATGGCAGCCGTGTGGTCGGCCAGGGTCAGTGCCCGTGCGGGAATATCACTCGTCATGCTCTGCACCTTTCGGTTCGGCCGTCGGGTCGCCGCGTCATGGTCAATGCGCCGTCGCTTGCGGGAAGGCGCCCGAGCCGAGGCCCGATCGGCCGTCCGTCGTCATCCAGATATGCGCCAGTCGACCGCCGGCCGCGTCGAGAAGGAGGCAATCCCCTTCGATCCCTTCGCCCCAGATGGGGCCGCAGGCACGGACGAGGGCGATAGCATTGGCAAGCGTCGTAAACGTCGCGTCGGCTGGACAACTGAGGGGCCAGCCGTCGCTGTCGAAGCGCCACACACCTTCGGGCCCTCCGTTCAGGAGGTCGGTGGCCCGGATCGGATCACCCGGTTGCTCGGTCTCGTCCCAGGGCGCCAAGCTGCATTCAATGGCGCCCGCCGCCCGCGCCGCGAAGGCCAGCAGGTTGGCCGTGCCGTTCTGCGCATCCGCGACGCGCAGAACGCCGTCATGGAGATCGACAACCACTTCGTCCCCGTCGGCCCGCAGACGCAGGCGTCGTGGCATCGCTGCGCGGTCAGCGCGGGCAAGAAGTGCCCAGAGCGCCTGCCGCACTGGGTCTCGGAACGTCGGCAGGACGACGCGCCCGTCGCCTTTCCCCCGGATCGCGGTCAGATCGCGGAGTGCGACACGTGCGACCCCAAGATTGAGCTTGGCCGTCCCCTCAACCAAAATGGGGCCGTGGTCGCTGGCCAGATTGGTGCGCCCGGCCCCCCGCCAAACTGCCGTACGGACGCCCGGAACGCGCTGCGCGGCGCGCCAAGCGGTGTGGACGGCCTGCGCGCGGTGCATAATCGCGCCCGTCCGGTCGTGGAACGGTTCAATGGGGGCGAGAACCGGGTCCCGGCAATCGAATGCCGCCACGAAATCGGGGCTGCGGGCCAAGGGGCCCAAATCGACGCCGTTCTCATCCATCTCGTGGTTTCCGCGCTGCTGACCCATCCCTTTTTGCGCAATGGCCTTAACGGGTGGTTCACGGCGCTGGTGATTTGACCGGCCATGCGTCGTGAAGCGCGAAGAATGCGGGGCACATGATCGGGGAACGACCCGGAACGGCCATGACGACGCCGTGATCGATTCCGCCGGGGTGACTCAGATCCCGGTCGGGATCACGTCGCCTGCGAAAGACGGACCGAAGCCGTCTCGCAAAAGGGTCCGTCTCGCCGGGAAGGCCTGTGGCAGAACGTAACCTGCACCGGCCCTGAACGTCCCGTCGTAACGACCGAAATAGATGGCACGCTGCTGTGCCAGTGGGTCCAGCCTGAGGCCCCGCGCGAAGCTGTGCCCGAGCCCGGCAATTCGGTAGTCGGGTGCGCGCGCGATCGGTTCCAGAAACCCTTCGACGGAGAGTTGGGTAAGTGAAGCCGTGCCCGTAAAGCGCCCCGCGCGGCTTTCCTGTGCGACCAGCACGGTGCCATCGTAGCGGCCACTCACCGCCAAGTAGCTTCCAGCCGGTGGTGGACTGACCGGCAGCGCGATAGCCGTTCCCCCGATTGCTGGTGCGCCGCGGTCGACGACGCCGGCAATAACGTCCGGACCAGGCTCTGCAGGGTCGATCCGACTGGCGATGATCCCGCTGCGTGTCCAGAGGCCACTGACGGCGACCCGTCTGCCGAGATCGAGGCGGCCCAGACTGCCGGGCTCCGTCCGGACTGGGACGCCGTTGACCGTTCCGTTCGCCGCAACTGTCCCGATAAGCGGGTGATCCAGCGTCACCCGGTCGGCCAGCAACCTGTCGCGGCTGCGTGTTCCCTGGATCGTGAGCGCCATTCCGGGCGCGACGGCGCTTTCGGCGATGGGTCCGAACGGTGTGGCAAAGCGGGTCCGATCGAGCACCTCGACCCGAAGTCCGTTGACGATCAAGCTTCCAAAGTCGGTCAGAAGGCCGATGATACCGGTCCCGCCAATGCCGCCCTCGAACGGGTCGCCTCGGGTGACGGCAGGGCTGGCCACCGGACTTGGAAGACAGCCGGACAAGAACGACGAGCCGAGGAGGCCCAGGGCGGCGCGGCGATGGAGCGGGGTCACGTCTTGGCGTCCTCGTCGTCTGGCGACGCGGCACCTTCGACGCGCTCGCGGTAGAAATAGACGCCGAACCTGTAGCGGTCGTGGGCGTCCGGTTCCAGCCGCCCGGCCGCCTGGGCGGCGGCGCTATGGGTATTGAGGTCCTCCAGAACGCCCTGACTGAGATCGCGCGCACGCGCCTCAATCTCGTCCAGGGCGGCGGGCGTCAGCCGGTTGTAGAACACGGCCCGCTCCAGAAAGGGCGGTTTTTCAGACAGAAGGTTCTCGGCCGCGGCCGCGAGATGATCACCTACGTTTGCTGCGAAGAAGACAAGCCGGTGGTCGTCCGATGTCGGGCCACCACGGGCCGCTTCGGTCATGCGCAGAAGCCCCTTGGACGTCTCTTCGACCAGACCCTGTCGCAACAATTCATCCAAAACGGTGCGCGGGCGGATGTCGCGACTGACGCTGCTCACCAGGCTTTCGAAATCGATACCATCCGCACCATTACGTGGCAGATCCTGGGGGCTACCATCGGCCTGAAGGTAGTCTGGCACGCTTCGCCAACGGGCGAGAACCGTGGCAAACGCTGCCGTTTTCGCACGCGCTGTCTCCCAGCTGTCGTCGACATCGCTCAAGATGGCGCGGACGTCCCGGCGGTGGACGCCCGTCAGAAGGGTGATCCGGCTATCGGTGGGCGGCTTGTCATCCAGTCGAAAACTCTCCGCTGCGACCTCGACATAGACGGATTTCAACAAACGATAGAACGCCGGGGCCGTGATTCCGCGCGCAATCAGCGTCCGCACAAGCGGGCGTAGCAGGCCACGGAGCACCTGCGGCAAGCGATCGGATCCGGTCGTCATCGCGCCAATCTGGGGTGATGTGGAAAATTTTTCCACTCCGATCATTGACGAATGTTCGTCCTGCGCCATCGTGTCTCACGTGGAAAAATTGCACACGCCATACCGGTGTACCGAAATAAGGAGCGGATCCATGGAAAGTCAATTCAATCGCCGTCGCGTGCTGACCCTTGGCGCGGGGCTTGTGGGTATGGGCGCGTTGGCCGGTTGCGCTGGCACGGGCGCCGGTGGCGGCAGCGACATCGTCGACACCGCCGTCGCGGCCGGGTCATTCACGACCCTCGTTGCCGCGGTCGAGGCCGCGGGCCTTGTGGAAACCCTGAAAGGGCCGGGACCGTTCACGGTCTTCGCGCCGACCGACGATGCCTTTGCGGCCTTGCCCGCGGGCACGGTCGAGAGCCTGCTTCAGCCCGAAAACCGAGATCAGCTTGTCTCGATCCTGACTTATCACGTGGCGCCCGGGCTCTACCCCGCCTCGTCACTAATCGGGACCCGTGGCCGTGTACCGACGGTGCAGGGGCAGAGTTTGCATATCGATGGCCAAGGTGGCGGCGTGACCGTTGAAGGAATCCCGGTCGTTACCCCGGACGTCACTGCTTCCAACGGGATCATTCATGTGATCAGCGGTGTTCTTTTACCGTAACCGGTCGGCCTTGAACGATCGGCGTCGCGCTTTGGGTCAGCGCGGCGTCAGCCGGATCGAATGTTTGGCGGTTCGGCCTGCGATGCCCTGAAATGCCAGTTCCAGGGCATCGCAGATTTAGGAGGCGCGGAACAAATGGGCGTTCATGCGCACCAAATGCGGTTTTCGGGCGGACTCTCGTCAAGTGAATAGTGAGGCGCGGCGGCGCCGCTCGTTTCTCGGGTACGCCGGTGTCTGGGTTAGCTCGCTGCGCGCTCAGTCTCGTCTTTCGCGGCGGCAGGTGTGACATCGGTCCTATTTCCTGAGTTGGCCTGCGTCTGAGGCGCGCGTGTCATGAAACGTGCGATCAATCCGCCGAGCCGATCTGCTTCGGCAGAGAGCAGCGTGCTCGCCCGCGCGGCGTCCTCGGAAACGGCGACGCTTTCCCGGATCGAATCGTCGACCTCGACCATGGCCCCGTTGATGCTTTCTACGTCGTCAGCTTGGGCCGTGATCACAGCCGATATATTGTGAGTCCAATCCGAGAAAGCATCAATGTCTGCGCCGATCTGCGCCAGTGCTGTATCTGCTTCGCGGATATATCCGATGCCATCGTCCACAAGATCAGCACGTTGGCTGACCGATCCCTCGATATTCTGGGCTGCATCCGCCGTCTGTGTGGCCAGTTCGCGTACGGCCGAGGCCACGACTGAGAAGCCCGCGCCAGCCGGGCCGGCCCGCGCTGCTTCAATGCCTGCATTTGTCGAAAGAAGCGACGTTTGGAAGGCGATGTCCGCAATGATTGAGGTGACCTTTCCGATTTCGTCTGAAGAGACCTTGATCTCGTCCATGGCGCTGACGGCGCTGCGGACGATCTCGCGCTTTTCGAGGGCCATGGTCTGCAAATCCGCGGACAAGGTCGCAAAGCGCTCGCTATCCTTTGCCGAGTGGGCGGCCGCTTCCGAGAGAGAGCTCGTCGCATTACGAGTTTGCTTCACCGCGGCGGCGGCAACTTCGGATTTCTTCGATAGGTCATGGGCTGCGTCGGAGATCGCCTGCGCTTGAGCCGTCAGAAGGTCGGCACTGGACGCAATCTTCGAGACCACGTCGGACAATTGGCTGACGGCCACGTTGTAATCCTGACGGAGCGGCTCATAGGCCGTGTCAAAAGCGTCCTCCAAGCGGTGGGTCAGATCCCCGTCCGCGACGCGGCGTAGCGCGTCTGCAAGGATCGTGACGACACGGTCTTGCTCTCGCATTCGAATAAGGCGCTCCTCCTGCTCTGTCTCCCGCTCGTCATCTCGGACCTTGCGTTCCGCCTCGATCTGCCGACGAACCTGTTCGCGTTCCTCAAGTGCAGCAGCTTCGCTTTCCGCCTCTTCCTTTTCGCGCTGGCGATCTGCCAAGTCACGTTCTTGTGCCTCTGCCTCGAGCTTCGCTTTGTCGACCAAGGCGCGCCGAAGAACATCCAGCGCGCGGCCGACTTGGCCAAGCTCATCGCGTCGGCTGGCGCTTTCGATACGGAGGTCGGTTTGACCGTCGCGAAGCCGTTCGATCTCGGTGACCGCGGTGCGAATTGGCCGGATGATCGACAAGGACAGGTACCAGACGACGAGACTAGCCAAGACGAGGACAGCAGCACCGAACACGATGGTACGAAACCGCGCCGCAGCCACCTGCCGGAGGATCGGTCCGCGGTCAAACGTCAGCTCGAGTGTTGCGATGACCTCTCCGTCGGGCGACTGGAGCGGTATGACGTCCACGACGGTATCGACCGGCGGAGACGGTGCTTCGAGTTCGACCAAGGCTTCGCCGCTTTCCAGGATCCGGGCACCGGCGAAGTAAGTCATCGACTGAAGGCCGAGAAGGCTTTCGCGCGCTGCGATTAGATCGAATTCCCAGACCGCGGAGCTGACCGGGCGGACAACGATCGCCTCGGCCAAGGCGATCTCTTCTCTCATCGCCTCAATCAGCGCGCGGCGAAGCTGCTCGGTCCCGATGACGGTGGTAATGGTGTTGAGAACGACGAGGCCACCTATGAGCGTCACCAGAAGACGTCTTCCGATCCCGCCGGGAGGAAGCGCGTCACGTGCGACGGCAAGATGTTTCACCCAGCGTGCCATAGCGTCATTTCTGCTTCATCTGGGTCCGGCGCGGCGGTCCGAAATGCCGTTCCGACAACGCGTCATAGCTGCCGTCGGACTTGATCTCGTCCAAGGCCGCGCGGAGGCTTTTGGTGATGTCTGGATCCGATCCCTTCGGGCCCGCCAGCCACAACGTGACAGCCTTGATCGACGCTCCGGAGACGAGCTCCTCGGGCGCGAAACCTAGTTCGCCCCAGACGATGAATGCCCGTTCCCGAAGCGTGAAAACGGCGTCGACACGCCCTGCCTCCAGCATGCGCAGGGCGTTCTCGGTGTCGACCTGGCTGACATTGTCGAAGCCTTGGGCCTCGAGACTGCGGAAATAAGCGCCGCGGGCTGCGATGCCGGTCAGTGCCCGCGCCGATTCGTAGTCATCGATCTGCGGCCCAGTTGTCAGGAAGACGCGATCCAACTCAAGAACCGGAATGATCCAATCGAACAGATCCTCGCGCTGAGCGTTCCGCGTTGGCGCCATGAGGTATGCGTTTTCGCCCCGTTGAACGGCTTTTTGCGCGCGTTCCCACGGTCCGAAGGTCAACTCGATATCTATTCCAGAGCGGTCGGCAAGAAGCTGGAGCAGTTCGTAGTGAAAACCCGCCGGTGCCTGCTCCGTCCCGGAGACAAAGGGCGAAAGCGTGAGACTGGTCCAGACTCTGATCGTCTGCGCCCCGGCCGGTACGGCGGTGGCGACGACAAGAAAAAGAACCACCAGAACGCGCAACATCGGCTCACTCCGCTTCGAAGGACATGTCCGGTGCGATACGCGCCAATTCCTTCTATTCGCTTAATCGCAATGCCTTCCGTCACGTTTCGAGGTTGCCCGGCACGCCCGTATCCGGGGTCGACAACGCTGACATGCTTAGGATTCCTGGGAGAGAGCAGGTCTCTGGGTCATCGCCCGATCGACTGTGCCTGAGGGGCGTCAAGGTTAGATCGGCGCGTGCCCTCACGGCATGACTGCGGTATTCCGTGAAATACCGAAACGAGATTTGCCGTAGATGTGATGGAAAAACGCGAAGGAAGGTAACACATCAGTTTCAGTTTGCTGAACGGAAGATGCAGTACATGTTTGGCTAATCTGGACCTAAAGTGCGGCTGCCGGTCGGTCACGCTCGCCACACGGAAGCGATACGCCTCCAACAGTGACGTGCTTGGATGAGATCGCGGCTGACGCGAAGCGAACAGGACAAGAGAATGACGAAACGCACACAAACCGGACTAAACGTCGCCACGCTTCTGGCGGCCTCAGTGATTGGGTTGGGTACGGGCTCGCCGACCGTTGCCCAGGAGATGAGCGCGTCGGTCGAGGCGGTCGGATCGGGGGGACGCATGACGATGGTCATGCCGGGCTCCGACGCGGATCCGAACCGCATGGTGAGAGAAGAGCTGACCTTTCAGCCTTGGAGCGTGATCGAAGAGCTTGCGCGCGATGACGTGGTTCTGCTGATGCGGCATGGACCGACCGATTGGTCCAAACGCGATGTCGCGAACGTCGCACCCACCGATTGCGAGAATCAGCGCGTCATGACCGAAGCGGGCAAGCGTCAGATGTATGAACTTGGCGCGCTTCTGGTCGCCAACGATCTGAGGCCCGGCCGGATCGTCGTCTCCGATTGGTGTCGGAACCAGCAGACGCTTGAGGCGATGCGCGAGGGAATGACCGATGCGGATGCCAGCGCGCTCGACGATGTCGAGATCGAGACGATGAGCGAGCTTAACCTCCTCCTCTCTCTTCAGGGTGCGCCCGATGTCGATGCCATGCGACAGTTCATGGCCTCGTGGGACGGCGGCGATCAGGACGGTCCGCTTCTGGTGATCTCCCACTTCACCAATATCCAGGAACTGACCGAGCAAGCTGTCTATGAGGGCGAGATGCTTCTCATCGATCCGGATCAGTCGAACCGCGTCGTGGGTGAGCTTAAGCTCGGTTCGGCCGGGCCAGATGTGGGGCATTTCGAATGAGGCTGCAGGACATGTCATTCAAAGCGGCCTTGACCGCGATCCTCGCCATCGGCTTCGCCGCGCCCGTCGCGGCGCAGGAGGCGCGCGAGACGGAGCAGGGCAGCATCGAGCCCGTCTCCGGGTTCACCGGGCAGATGTCGATGACCATGGAAACGCCCATGCCCGAAGACATGGCTGTGACCGAGGTGATCCGTTTCGAGCCCTGGCAAATGCTCGATGAGATGTTCCGCGATGATCTCGTCTATGTCATGCGCGGCGGTCCGACGAATTGGGCGCAGTCCGATGGGGAGACGGCCGCAGCGATGGATTGCGATGATCAGCGCCTCATGACGAAAGGCGGCCAGGACAACATGCGCCAGTTGGGCGCGCTTCTGGTGGCGAATGGCTTAGGGCCCGGAGAAATCCGCGTATCCGAATGGTGCCGGACCCAGCAGACATTCGTCTCGATGGAGCGGGGCATGCTGGATGCCGATATGAACGCTCTGGACGGTGTGAATGTCAGTGTCGATCCCCGCCTCAACCTCTTCGGGGCAGAGCATGGAAACGACACCGTTTTGGGTCTGCGGGACGCGATCATGGAATGGGATGGTGGCGATGAGGAAGGTCCCCTTCTGCTCATCACGCATTTCACCAATATTGCTGAGTTGTTGAAGTTCAACGTTTACGAAGGTGAGATGCTGATGGTGGATCCCAAGCGAAACGGCCGCGTCCTGGGCTATCTGCGCCTTGGCAGCGCCACGCCAGACAGCGTGCGCTTCGATCCGTCCGTCGTGATCGCGGATGTCGACTTGTTGGGTACGCGTACCAACAATTGAGACGCGCTCCGATCGCTCCCGCCCGTCAGGGCGGGAGTATCGCATCCCCGACCAGACGAAGGAG
This sequence comes from Pseudomonadota bacterium, assembly GCA_039199335.1. GTDB lineage: Bacteria > Pseudomonadota > Alphaproteobacteria > Rhodobacterales > Rhodobacteraceae > Jannaschia. The sequence goes on along the minus strand of JBCCSY010000005.1, from coordinate 254,728 downwards.
ATGCGCCTCGTCCAGCGTGTTCACCTCGTTCGGCAACTTGGAGTCCAAGCTTAGGAAACTGTGCCCGTGGACGAAGCACCACAGGGCGTAGGCGCGTAGTCTCGCCTGCGGATCCGCAGTGGAGATGCCGAGATGGTCCGCCACGACATGCTCGACGACTGAATAGGTTTCGTCACCCGACTGGCGCAGTTCCGGGTCTTCATCATGGCCGCTGGTGAGGCCGAACATCGTCTGGAAGAGGCCAGGCTCGGTCCGCGCGAAATCAACATAGGACTGGCCGAGCGCCGCGATGCGCCGCGGATCGCCTGCTGGATAGGAATCGGCTGCAGCCTGCATTGCGCTGCGCATGCGATCCATCGCCAGAAGCACGACACCGCGAAGAATATCGTTGCGGTCCTTGAAGTGCTTGTACGGCGCGGCGGTGCTGACACCGGCCTCGCGACAGGCCTCCGCAACGGAAAAATCATCCGGGCCGTCCCGTTCCACCAGGACACGGACGGCTTCGAGAAGCTGGCCGCGAAGGTCACCGTGGTGGTACTTTTTCTTTTCTTTAATCAGAGCCTTATCCATTTCTAGCCAGTTCATCCGGAAAAACTTCTTGCCATCAAGTTAGAGGTACTAACATATGTTAGCAACACTAACTTACTGGTGGAGTTCGTCTCATGGGACGTTTGGTAGACAGAACGAAACGCTCTTTGTCCATGGCGGGTCGGCTTCTTGTCACGGTTGCCGTGGTCGCCGTTTCAGTTGGTGTCGTTGTCGAAGGACGCGGATTTCTCGCCGACCGGGCCGAGGCGCGCGCAGCACCCGGTCCAGCCGAGGCCATGCCGGTGCAGGTCGCGCGGATCGAGATGCAGGACCACCACATGGTCACCCGCCGCTTCTCCGGGCAGTTTGAGGCGCGCCAGGAAACGCAGTTGAGCTTCGAGCTGTCTGGAACCATCGCCGAAATCGTCGTGCGGGAAGGGGATAGCGTCGATGCCGGCGATGTCATTGCGCGCCTCGATACCCGTCTTCTGGAGGCTGAACGCCAGCGTCTTTCCGCTTCGCGCGATAGCATGGTCGCGCAGGTCGAATTGGCACGTCGCACCAATGCGCGGCAGGCTGAACTCCGCGAACGGGGTTTCGCGACCGACCAGACCGTGGACGACACGTCGTTGACCCTCACCCGCCTTCAGGCAGGCATCGCAGAGATCGACGCGGCCCTTTCGGCGGTCGAGATCAATCTCGAAAAATCTACCCTGCGCGCACCTTTCGCAGGAACCGTCGCCACCCGAACGTTGGATGCCGGTGCCGTCGCGGCGCCGGGCCTTGCCATTGCCCAGCTGGTCGAGACGGCGCCGCCGCGCTTCCATGCCGGGCTCGACCCGGATGCGGCGGCAAGGCTGTCCGATGGTGACCCTGTCGAGATCCGGGTCGGACGGGACATTTTGGCCGCACGTTTGACAGGGCTGGCGCCGTCACTCGATGCAGTCACGCGCAGCCGCATGGCCCATTTCGACCTGACGGACGACATGGCGCCGCCCGATGGCGCAACGGGCGAAGTGGTCCTCCAGAAGCGCGTTTCGCAGCGCGGGGCCTGGGTACCGATCTCCGCCCTCCGGCAAGGACCGCGCGCCACCTGGACGTTGCTGACCGTCAAAGATGGCGATGCGGCTATCGAAGCTGCGGAAATCATCCATCTCGAAACCGGGCGCGCCTTCATCCGCGGCACGTTCACGGACGGCACGGCCTATATTCCCAACGGCACGCACCGCGTCGTCCCCGGCCAAGCCGTCACGCCGTCGGAGGTGGTCGCATGGGCACGCTGACCTTCCGCCAACCGCGCCTTGTCGCGCTTCTGCTTCTGGTTATCGTCGCGGCCGGTGCGTCAGCCTTGCTTGCCATCGGCCGCCAGGAAGACCCGACGATCACGAACACCTTCGCCTCGGTGACCACGATCTATCCCGGGGCCGAACCCGCCCGCGTCGAAAGCCTGTTGACCGCAGAGATCGAGGAGGCGCTGCAGGAACTCTCCGAGGTGGACGTGTTGGAATCCACCAGCGCCACCGGCGTGTCGATCATCCAGATTGAGCTGGACGAAACCATCGACCCGGACCTGATCGAGGGCGTCTGGTCGGAAATCCGTGACAAGCTGGCAGAGGCCGAAGCGAACTTCCCAGCTGGCGTTCTGTCGCCCGATCTGGACGCAGATGGGGTCAACGCATATGGGGCCATCGTCGCGCTGACCGCGACGCATGACGATGTGCCGGTCACGGTCACGGCCCGCTATGGTGACGCACTGGCGGACCGATTGCGTGCTATTCCTGGCACCAAGCTGGTTGAGGTCTTCGGCCAGCCCGAAGAAGAGGTGACGGTCACACTGGATGTTGCGCGGGCCGCGGGCCTTGGGCTGACGGCCGATGTCGTCGCCGCTGCGATCCGCCAATCCGACGCCAAGGTACGTGCGGGCCGTGTGACAGGCTCCGGCGATGATCTGGTACTGGAAGTATCCGGTGAGATCGAGACGCTCGACCGGCTCCGCAGCATCGTCCTGCGGGAGGCGCCCAGCGGAGCGACCCTGCGGCTGGGCGACATCGCAGAGGTGGAGCGCGGACCCCGCTTGCCGCTGGGCGAGGCCGCGATCCATGACGGTCGTCCGGCCATCCTCATTGCCGCAGCGCTGGAAGACGGGCTGCAGATCGACGTTTGGGCGGGCTTCGTCCGGGACGAACTGGCTGACTTTGCCCCCAACGTACCGGGTGGCCTGTCCCTGGAGCTGATCTTCGACCAGTCGACCTACACAGCCGACCGCCTGGCCGAGGTTGGCACCAACATGGCCATCGGCGTCGGGCTCGTCTTGGCGGTTCTGCTGATCACGCTTGGTCTGCGCGCAGCGCTGATCGTTGCGGTAATCTTGCCCATCGTCTCGCTGGCCACACTCTTCACGATGAACCTCATCGCGCTTCCGATCCATCAGATGTCGGTCACCGGCCTGATTGTCGCGTTGGGATTGCTGGTGGATGCCGGCATCGTCATGACCGACGAGATCGCGCGGCGCCTGCGAGCAGGCGCGACGCGGCTGAAGGCCGTGGGGCAATCCGTGTCCCGCCTGACCATGCCGCTCTTTGCGTCCACGGCGACAACGGCGCTGAGCTTCACCCCTATGATCCTGTTGCCGGGTGCAGCGGGCGATTTCGTCGGCTCCATCGCCATGGCCGTCGTGATCATGCTGCTTTGGTCCTTCGTGGTCGCCGTGACCGTGACCCCGGCCATCGCAGGTTGGATACTGCCGGAAGAGGGCAAGGGCGGTTGGCTTGCCAGCGGCGTCCCCGCCGGACCGCTGGGTCGCCTTTTCGCGGCAAGCCTGCGTCTGTCGGCCCGTAACCCGGTTCGATCCATGGCGCTTGCCCTGGTGTTACCGGTGATGGGCTTCCTGTCGCTGCCGCTTCTGACCGCGCAGTTCTTCCCCGGCGTCGACCGCGATCAGTTCCATATCGAGGTGGATTTGCCGCCCGGAACCGGGATCGACCGCACCGAGACCACGGTCGCGGCGCTGGATCGCGCGCTGCGGCAGACGACTGGGATCGAGACGGTCACCTGGACCATCGGCCGTTCCGCCCCTGCCTTCTACTACAACATCACCGGTGGGCGGGATGCCGCGCCGCGTTATGCCCAGGCCCTGATCCGGACGGCCTCGGCCGAGGCGTCGGAAGAGATCGTCCCTGCCTTGCAGCGCAGCCTTCCAACCATTGCACCAGAGGCGCAGGTTCTTGTGCGCGGTCTGGTTCAGGGCCCGCCGGTCGGCGCGCCGGTGGAGCTTCGCCTGGTGGGCGACGACCTGACGCTCCTGCGCGAGACCGGCGAAACCCTGCGCCGCATCGCGGACGCGGCGCCGATGGTGACACTGGCCCGCGCCTCCATCACGCAAGGCGCCCCCAAGCTCGGGATCGACGTGGATGAGGCACGGGCGCGGCTGGTCGGGCTTACGCCCGGCGATGTCGCCGCACAGCTTGAGGCCGCGCTTGTCGGCGTGACCGGCGGAACTCTGATCGAAGGGTCCGAGGAACTGCCCGTCCGTGTGCGGCTGGGCGATGCCCTGCGGGCCGATCCGGCCGCCATTCGGGACATGCCCCTGGTCGTGACCGGCAATGCCGACTACCCCGCCACGCCTCTCTCTGCCTTGGCCGAGGTCACCCTGACGCCGGGCGAAGGTCAGATCACCCGGCGCAACGCCGAACGGGCCAACACGGTTCAGGCGTTCATTCAGCGTGGCGTTCTGCCCGAGGAAGCGCTTTCGGATATCCGCGACCGGATCGACGCCACCGGGTTCGTCCTGCCCGATGGGGTGCGCCTGGAAATCGGCGGCGATGCCGATGCGCGGGCCTCGACCCTCAACAACCTGATCGCATCCCTGGGCCTGATCGTGACTTTGTCCATCGCCGTGGTCGTCCTGACCTTCCGCAGCTTCCGGCTGGCGGGTGTGGCACTTGTCGTCTCCGGCCTTTCGGCGGGCCTCTCGATGCTGGCGCTTGCGATCTTCGACTATCCGTTCGGGATCAACGCGATCATCGGTTTGATCGGGTCCATCGGCGTGTCGATCAACGCGGCCCTCATCATCATGACGGCCCTGCAAGAGGATCCGGATGCCGCGACGGGCGACCCCGACGCCATGGCCGATGTCGTGATGGGCTCGTCCCGCCACATCACCTCCACCACGATCACCACCTTCGGGGGCTTCCTACCGCTTATCCTGGCGGGCGGCGGGTTCTGGCCACCCTTCGCCATGGCGGTGGCCGGGGGCGTGGCCCTGTCGACCATCGTCAGTTTCTACTTCACCCCCCCGGCCTTCCGCCTGGTCTATGCCCGCCCGCGGCCTGCGGCAGAACCAGTGACGCAGCCTTTGGTCTTGACCGAACCGCGTCTTGCCGTGGCTGCCGAATAGCCCCAGGGGGTCGTGCGCTAACCCGCCGTGCCGATCTGCTGTCTGGAGGCACGCCGGGTCAGCACCTGCCTGCGTATGAAGGCGGCGATGAAGATCGCCGTCAGGATCAGGACGATGGTCGGAGCTGGCGCGGCATCGAGAAAGAAGCTCGCATAGGTGCCGAGTATCATGGAGACGAGGCAGACGAGCACCGAGACCCAGAGCATCGCGCCGAAGGTTCGGACCAATAGGAAGGCGATGGCGCCCGGCGCGATCAACAGGCCGATGGCCAGGATCAGGCCCACGGCCGACAGCGTCGCCACGATGGTCAGCGACAGGGCTGCGAGCATTCCGTAATGCAGCCAATTCATGCGCAGACCAGAGGCTTGGGCCTGCGCCGGATCGAAACTGTGCAGCAGCCAATCCCGCCACTTCAAAAGCAAAACACCACCCACCCCGGCGGAGATCAGGCCCGCAGTCCAAAGCTCTCGCGCGTCGACTCCCAGCATGTTGCCGAACAGGATGTGATCGAGATGCATACTCGTCTCGACCGACACGTAGAGGACGATCCCGATCCCGAACATGCCGGAGAAGACGACGCCCATCACCGTATCGGGCTTCACCCGGCTGTTGGTCGCCAAATAGCCCGTGAGCAACGCGCAGGTCATGCCCGCCGCAAAGGCCCCGACAATCAGCGGCAGGCCCAAGATATAGGCCAGCACGATCCCCGGCAGGACCGCATGACTGACCGCATCCCCCATCAGCGCCCAGCCCTTCATCACCAGAAAGCAGGACAAAAGCGCGGTCGGCACGGCAACGATGGCCGAGATTAGGAACGCATTCTGCATGAACGGAAAGTGGAATGGCATGAGAAGCGTGTCCAAGAGCTCCATCAGACAGCCTCTTGCGTCTCGGGGCTGCGCCGCAGCGCCGCGCGCGCCCTGCGCTTGGTGGCCAGCAATCCATGGATGGGCGCAAAGATGAACGCGGCCAGGAAGGCCAGTGTCTGCAGGGTCACGATGATCCCACCCGTGGCGCCATCGAGGAAGTAGCTGAGATAGGCGCCCACGAAACTGGTCCCCGCGCCGAGGGCGACTGAGACGAGGATAAGGCGCGGGAAGCGGTCGCACAGAAGATAGGCCGTGGCGCCGGGCGTGACGACCATGGCGATCACCAGGAAGGCCCCCACCGTCTGCATTGCTGCGACGATGGAGGCCGAGAGCAGCACGAAGAACACCGCTTTCAGAAGATCGGGGCGCAAGCCGATGGTTCGGGCGTGGCTCTCATCGAAGAAGGTCACCATCAAGTCCTTCCACTTGGCCAGCAGGACAGCCAGAGACACGAACCCGATCAGTGCCAACTGCAGCGTGTCGCCCGGCGTGATCGCAAGAATGTTGCCCATTGTGATCGTCTGCAGCGACACGGAGATCGGCGAGAGAGAGGCAATGAAAAGGCCCAATCCAAAGAATGAGGTGAAGATCAGCCCAATGATCACGTCCACCTTCAGGCCCGAGCGTTCCGACAGAAACAGCATCGCTCCCGCCGCGAGGCCCCCTGCGATGAAGGCCCCCAATGCGAAGGGCAGGCCAAGCAAATAGGCGCCCGCCACGCCCGGGACGACGGAATGGGCCAGTGCATCCCCGATCAGCGACCAGCCCTTGAGCATCAGATAGGCCGATAGAAAGGCGCAGACGGCCCCGACCAGGGACGACACCCACATGGCGTTGGCCATGTAGCTATAGGTGAAAGGCTCCCAGAGGGTCGCCATCATGGCTCAGGCTCGCGCTTTTGCGTCTCATCGCCGTATTGGACAAAAGGCCGTTCGTCATCGGTCAGGATCGTGACCTGCCGCGCATCCTCGTCATCATGCAGCGTGTCCCCGCCCAGCGTGAAATGCCGCAGAGCTCCACCGAAGGCCGCTTCCAGGTTTTCGCGCGTGAAGACCGTCTCGGTGGGGCCGTGGGCCAGGACCGTGCCTTTCACCAGAATGGTCCGGTCGCAGAATTCCGGCACCGAGCCTAGGTTGTGGGTCGACACCAGCATCACGCGCCCCTCTGCGCGCAACTCGCGCAAAAGGGCGACGATCTGGCCTTCCGTCTTCACGTCCACGCCGGTGAAAGGCTCGTCCAGCAGAATAACCTGACCGTCCTGTGCCAAGGCGCGGGCCAGGAAGACGCGCTTGCGCTGCCCGCCCGACAATTCGCCGATCTGGCGATGCCGGTATTCCTGCATGTTCACGCGCGCCAGAGCGAGGTCCACCGCTGCCCGATCCGCCGGGCTGGGGCGGCGCAGGAATCCCATATGGCCGTAGCGACCCATCATGACGACATCTTCGACCAGAACGGGGAAGGCCCAATCGACCTCCTCGGATTGGGGGACGTAGGCCACAAGGTTTGCACGCAGCGCGTCGCGCACATCGCGTCCGAGGATGCGGATATGCCCGCGCGCGGCAGGAACGAAGCCCATGATCGCTTTGAAGAGGGTGGATTTCCCCGCCCCGTTCACCCCCACCAGCGCGGTCACCGTCCCCCGCGGGATCCCGAAGCTGGCGTCCCACAAGGCAGTGTGGCCGTTGCGATAGGTCACCGTCACGTCGCGGGCCAGAAGACCGTCCGCCGTTTCGCCTTGCTTCGGGTCGTCCCGTGGCTGGGTCTGGAGATCGCGCATCGCGCCCCTCGGTTACATCGTCAGTTCGTGGCGCCGGTCAGCCCCTCCGCCACGGTCGTCGCCGTTACGCGCAGAAGGTCCAGATAGGTTGGAACCGGCCCGTCCGCGGCACTCAACGAGTCCACATAGAGCACGCCGCCATAGGTCACACCCGTCTCGCGCGCCACCTGCTCTGCCGGTGCCGTGTTCACGGTGCTCTCGCAGAAGACCACCGGGATGTCATTCTCACGGACCCCGTCGATGACGGCGCGCACCTGCTGTGGGGTGCCCACCTGATCAGCGTTCATGGGCCAAAGATACAGCTCCTCCATCCCGAAATCGCGGGCGAGATAGCTGAACGCGCCTTCGCAGGTCACCAGCCAGCGCTGTTCTTCCGGGATGTCCGCCACGGCGTCGCGCAGCGGCTCGATGACGGCGCGGATTTCCTCGGCATAGGCTGCAGCGTTGGCGGCATAGATGTCGGCATTGTCGGGATCATGCTCGGACAGGGCCGCCGCGATGTTGTCGATATAAACCAGGGCGTTGTCGAGACCCATCCAGGCATGGGGGTTCGGCTTCCCTTCATAGCTGCCGGAGCCGATGGCGATTGGGTCGATCCCATCGGTCAGCGTCGCCGAGGGCACGTCGCCCAAATTGCCGAGAAACTGTTCGAACCAAAGCTCCAGGTTCAGGCCGTTCCACAGGATCAGATCGGCATCGGAGGCGCGTACGATATCCTGGGGTGTCGGCTCATAGCCGTGGATTTCTGCGCCCGGTCGGGTGACCGACACCACGTCCGCCGCGTCGCCCGCCACGTTGGCCGCCATATCCGCGAGGACGGTGAAGGTCGTCACGACCTTCAGCCGGTCGTCTGCGGCGGCCGATGTGGCCATCAGCATGGGAATTGCGGCGAAGATCGCCAGCTGTCGCGTCATCGGATCCTCCTTGTCTGTCCTCCCAGCTAGATGCAAATCGTTCGCAAACTGTCAAGGTGTCTGCGAATGAGTCGCAAATGACTTCAAGATGTGGACGACCTTCCGCCCACACGCCCGGCGGGAAAAAGCCGTTCTATGCTTGCCGCTACGGAATGTTCCTGCCGACGGGGTCTGCGGCGATTTGGCGGAGCGGGAAAACGCGCAGGTGAACCCGGCCGCCAAGCAGGGTCATGCGCGTCGCGCCCGGCAAACGGGCAGGGGGGATGAAGTCTTGGGCGCCCTTCCGATCTCTACGGGGCGGGTGGTTCGACCGCCCGCTTGAAACCGATCTGGAGTTAGACCCATGAAATCCATTCTGACCACGACCGCTGCCGTCTTGGCCCTGGCCTCCCCAGCTCTGGCGCAAACCGCCATGGACACGGACGGCGATGGCAACGTGTCACTGGAGGAGCTGCAGGCGGCCTTTCCCGATATGACCGCTGACGGCTTCACGGCCATGGATACCGATGCGGATGGCGTCCTGAGCGCTGCGGAAATCCAGGCCGCGCAGGACGCTGGCGTCCTGCCAAGCTAACCCTCCTCCCTGCGGTCCGGGGCTAGACCTCTGACCGCATGCGGCGCCCGCGTCTCCTCCCCCATCGGGCGTCGCACCCTTTTTCGCGCATTGGTTCGGTCGGCACCGGTCAATGCCGTTGCACGTGGTCGAGGATCGCGTCGATGCTCGCCTCAAGCTCCGTGCTGGCGGTTTCGGTCCGTTCCGACAGGGCTCGTATCTCGGAGGCGATGACGGCGAAGGCATGGCCCGCTTCTCCTGCGCGGGCAGCTTCGACGCGGGCGTTCAGAGAGATCAGCCGTACTGTGCGCGCGATGCTGCCGATCTGGCCGCGTGCATCCTGTGCGCGTTTGCGGGCCGCGTCTGCCGCCCTCTCTCCCTCGGACCGCCTTTCCTGAACGGCGCGTTTGATCGCCGTTTCCAATGCCGTCAGACACGGCACGTAATCCTCGTACATGAAGGTCATCAGCGCATCGTATGTCGTGCCGACCTCTCCGGCCTCCACCGCTGTCAACAGACGGCCAGCGCGCTCCGGATATTCCAGGATCATATTCACGGCATCGCGATGGCTTTGTGCCAGATCCCCCAAAAGCGCCGCAGTTGCTGGCTGGAGATCAGGATGGTCGCGACCAAGAGCAATGCAGCCAGCGGCCATCTCGTAACCCGCGAGGGAATGCTTCCAAGCAGCGCGTGCCGCATCTGCCGCGCTTTTCGTGGTCGCAAATGCCAGTGCGCCCGCCGCCACGACCATTCGACCGCCATGGGTGCGCACCAGCACGGGCAGGTCTATACATGCCCGCATGGCCGCCTCGACCGAAGCGTCGCGCCTGAGATCAACGGGCATCTCAGCCGAGAAGGTTGGCCTGTAGGCCATGGCCTTTGCAGGTGTCCGGGCGGTCATGGCGGCTACCTGCCGGAAAAAGGTGAAAACGATGTTGACGCCCGCCATGCGCCAGGTGTCAGTCACCGCCTTGCGTCACCACGTTCCACTCCGTCAGCTCCTGTGCATTCAGGATGTAAATCTCGTCGGACGGGGTCGCCAGGGCCGGACCCATGATCCGCAAGTCGATCCCCATCTGCTGCAGGTGGTCCAGCACCTCTGCCTGTCCACGCTGCACGTCCTCCACGGCCAGAAAGGCGGGCAGGATGGTGGATTCGCCGAAGCTGTGCTGATGGACGCCGAACCGCGCCGTCCCGGCCACAACCCGGTCTGTCCCTCCGACGAAGATATAGGGACAGGCCGAAAAGCATACCGCCCCGTCGCGCAACCGCGTCGGGATCGAGAGGGACCGGACCGCCTGCCCGATCTCAAGCGCATTCGCGACGCTGCCGCCCGGACTGTCCAGCGCCACGAAATCCGGGGCCGACCGTTCCAGTTCCGCGACGATCCGCGCCCCGTCTCCGGGTGAGATCGCGCCACGCAGTTGCAAGCCCGCGACCCCGTCGACGCTCACCTCTTCGGCCAGTAATCGCCGCGGCATATCCGGATCGACGCCTGGCCCCGGATTGGCCGGATCACGGGGCCGGTAGCGCCGCGTCTGGTCCCCGGGCCGCGTCGGCCGGTCCAGTTCGGGCGCGGCGGACGGGGCCAGCAAGCGCGGGATCGTCGGCCCCAGATCGACCAGGATCAACAGGACCGCCAACATCAATTGTCCGCCCAGAAGCCAACGCAGCGTGCGCCGTGTCGAGTTCGTCCCGCTTGTCTCGCTCACTCGCCCGCCTCGCGCGGCACGGCCCGCGGTGGCGGAACGTCACCGGTGACGACGCGCGCAGCGGGTCCGCCCAGTTCCGCGGCTTCCACATCGCGCAGGGCCAAGACGGCGGCCCGCAATTCGGCCACCGTCATCGCGTCCTCTGCCGTGGCCGGGTCGCGCCCCGCGCGGATCGCGGCCTGAGCCACCGCCACGATCAGCACCAGGACTGCGGGCAGCAAGTCGATCGCGATGGCCCCGGCCCAGGACGGGGCGAAGTTGCGGGCATACCGGATCACCGCATCCGCGGTGGAGATAGGGGTGTAGACGACCTCGGCAGGCGGCTCCAACGCCAACACCTCCGACGCGGCGGCCTGCAGCGTTTCCGCCCGCCGCCCGACCACTTCCAGAAGGGAGGTGATCGTCGCCTGTTGGGCCGCCTGCCCGCCCGCATCCCCGGCATCCAGTCGCGGTAACACGACCGATTGCGCCAGGTCGCGCGCAGCCCGGTCCACCAGGGGCGCCACCGAAAGCTGGCGCAACTCCGTGATCACACCGGCCAGCCGCACCGCTTCCTCCGAGAACTCCACCGACCGATCCTCGACAGGTCCGGGCGCCACGGTCAGCGCCCGCATCCGGCTGAGGATCGCGTTCCCTTCTCCGAAGGCGGCGGCCACCGGCGCTTCCTGCGCGGCGATCAACGCCTCCAACGCGCCCAACTCGTCAGATTTCTGCGTCAGGACACGGAAGACGGCACCGCGTCCCGCCAGGCCGGACAACCCGCCGACTGCCTCTTGTTGGGACAAGTCCTCGAAGCCTTGCCGCGTCCGGCCAACATCCAGCACCAGGGCTTGCCCCTGCAGCGTGATCTCATGGGCCCGTTCCAGCGACGCCTGATAGTCCTGCACCGTCCGCGCCAGATGTTGTTCCACCGCCGCCGACCCGGCCAGGGCCGCGGCGTTCAGCCAGGACGACATCGCCACGATGGCTGCCGAGCCGATCACCATGGACAAGACCAGCCAGAGCCGCGTCGCGGCGGTCCGCATGGCGGGCAAAAGCCGCATCAGATAGGACCAGAAGACGAAGATGCCGGTGGAGACGGCCGCGGAATAGGCCACTGCGGCAAAGAGTGACAGCGCGCCACCATCGTCCAAAAGGCCACGCACGCCGAGGTAGGTATAAATCCCCGACGCCACCGCCAGCACACCCAGAGCGGCGGAGGTAAAGCTGTCCAGCCAGCCCAGATGATGCTCCACCTCGCGCGCATGGCGCAGGCCCTTGGTCTCTCCGGTCATGGCACGTCCCTCCAGTCCGGGGGAGGATGGGGGCGCGGACCCTTCGGCACAAGGCCGCGCGCTCAGGCCGCCGACCCGAAAGCGATCTCGAAGGCCGCGCCCGCCTTGCTTTCCAGCAGGCGGATCGTCCCGCCATGGGCGGAAAGCAGGGCCGCCGCGATGGCGAGACCCATACCCGATCCGCCGCTTTCCCGCCGGGACGTGAAGAACGGATCGAAGATCCGGTCGGCATGGCCAGGCGACACGCCGGGCCCGTTATCCCGCGCGGTCAAAGTGCCGTCCCCGTCAACCGCCAGATCCAGCCGCGTGGCGCCATGCTGCGCAGCGTTGCGCGCGATCTCCTGCAGGACGACGCGCAAGCCTTCGTCGGCCAGCGGCAATGGGACATCATGCCCTGACATGACCGCAATCGTCAGCCCGTCGACCTGCAGGCGCGGTGCCACCGCGTTCAGGCTTGTTTGCCCGTGATGCACCGGCTCGCGAGCCAGGGCGACGCGCCGCAGGGCTGCCAGCTGCCCCTCCATCTGCGCGCAGGCTGTCCCAATCCGCTCCACCAGCGCCCGGTCCCCCGTGGCCAGCCCATCGGCCTCGGACAAAAGCTCCGCCGTGGCCCGGATCGTGGTCACCGGCGTCTTCAATTCATGGGTGGCATGATCTGCGAACGCGCGGATCGTGGCCTCCCGTCGTTGGAGCGCCTCGGTCATGTCCAGCACCGCGACGCCCAGACCGCGCAATTCGGGCGTCCCGTAATGGGCGGGCACCTCGGCATCCTGCTGCCCCGCCCGCACCGCGGTCGCATAGCGCGCGAGTGCCGTGACCGGCCCCAAGATCAAACGCAGCAGAAGCCACCCCAGGAAGACCGTTGCTGCGACGATCGCCACCAAACCCAGAAGTGCGGGCTCGTTCGACACGATCCCCCGTCCGACCCTGTTCATGGCCCAGAGGATCCCGAAGGATAGGACCAGCGGCACGAACAGCGCGCCCGACAGCACAAGCCAGAGCGGCGGACGCCACTTGGCGCGGCCCGTCACGCGGGCGCCATGCGCACACCGACGCCATGCACCGTCTCGATCTGGTCCGCGCCATCCGCGCCGACCAGCTTCAGACGCAGGTTCCGTAGATGGCTGTCCACCGTTCGCAGCGATACGTCCGAGCCCGCACCATAGACGGCATCCGCCAGCTGCGCCCGTGTCACAACCTGATTGGGCTTCCGGACGAGATAGGTGATCATCGCCATCTCGGTGGCGCTCAGCGCCACGGCGTTGCCGTCCACCAGGCAGACATGCCGGGCCGGATCCACCTCCACGGCCCCATGGCGCAACGCGCGTGGCGTCGGCCCCGCGGTTCGTTTCAGGATCGCGGCGATGCGCGCGGTCAGCTCGCGCGGGCTAAACGGCTTGGTGACGTAGTCATCGGCGCCCAATTCCAAGCCCACCACGCGGTCCACCTCTTCGTCGCGGGCGGTCAGAAACAGGATCGGCACGTCCGATCCCGCGCGGATCCGGCGGCAGACCTCGAACCCATCCATCTCGGGCAGGCCCACATCCAGCACGATCAGGTCCGGTCCCTCGCGGGCGGCGAGCGTCAGGGCCTGCTGTCCGTTTGCGGCGGCCAACGTGCTGTGGCCGGCACGCTCGACCGCCGCGATCACGGTCTCGCGCAACCCCGGATCGTCATCGACGACGAGGATCCTCACGGCGTAACTCCTGCAAACGACATGCTTCGGCTATAGCGCTTCGGGCTTCCATGCCGGAAGCGCCAATCGACGGCGTTCTTCCTCGCCACCATACGGATCTCCTGTCCAAACCCCCGGCTCTTGCCGTCTCACGGGCAATCCGCAGGGGCCTCGCGGCGATTTCGCAGGCTTTGCGCAAACCCGTCCATCCGCCTCAATCCAGCCACGAAAAGCGCCTTCCGTGTCACTACACAATGCCGAACGCGTCGACTGGGTCGACCCCGCCCATGCCCATAGGGCAAGCTGGGTCCGCGCGGTCCCATTGCCGGAGGCATCGACAATCCCGTGATCTCCTTCCAAGTGGCCGAACTTCTTCGGACGATCCGTGCCCGTTTCGACATCGACACACTGCGCCGTCGCCTTGCCCCCGACACCGCACCCGTCCGCTCCCTGCGGCCGACACGCGGGGCCAGCGCCGCCCATGCCAATCGCTATTGGGACCAGCTGATCGCCCAGGGCCCGGCAAGCGATGCGGATCGGGACGCCATCGCCGATCCCGTCTCGCTGGCAGATGCCGAGATCTATGGCGGCAATATCGAGAACTTCGCGGGCACGGTGAAATTGCCCGTGGGCATCGTCGGCCCGCTGCGGGTGCGCGGGGTCAATGCCTCGGGCGACTACCATATCCCGTTGGCCACGACCGAAGCGGCCCTCGTCGCGTCCTACGGGCGGGGCGTGCAGGTGGCAACGCGGGCCGGCGGTGTGCAGGCGGCGGTCCTCTACGAAGGGGTGATCCGCACGCCCGCTTTCCGCTTCGCCGATCTCCTCCATTCCGGTATGTTCGTCGATTGGATCGCAGGCCAGACGGACACGCTTGCTTCCGTTGCCGAGGGCACGACCCGGCATGGCAAGCTCCTCGCCATCGACCCGGTCATCGACAACGACACCGTCTTTTTGATCTGCCGCTATTCCACCGGCGACGCCTCGGGACAGAACATGGTGACCATCGCCACGGAGGCGCTCTGCCGCCACGTGGCCGACACTTGCCCCATCCCGATCGCGTGCTGGTATATCGAGGGCAACTTTTCGGGCGACAAGAAGGCCAGCGCGCTGGGCCTTGTGACCGGGCGCGGCCGCAAGGTCAGTGCCTCGGTGACCCTGCCCGGCGACCTGGTCCGCAGCCATCTCGGCACCAGCGTGGAGGATATGCTCGCCTATGGCCGCGTGGCCAATTTGGGCTCGCTCCTTTCGGGCCAGATGGGCGCGCAGGCCCATTACGCCAATGGTCTGGCCGCGCTCTACATCGCCACCGGACAAGACGCGGCCTGCGTGGCGGAAAGCGCCATGGGCTTCACTCGGATGGAAGCGCGGGGCGACGATCTGTTCTGCGCGGTCACCATGCCGAACATCCTGGTGGGCAGCGTGGGCGGCGGCACTGGTCTGCCGTCGCAATCCGCCGCGCTCCGCATGATGGGCCTGCACGGCGCGGGCCATGGCCGGGCCTTGGCCGAGATCACCGCCGCACTCTGCCTGTGTGGCGAGATCTCTATCGTCGCCGCCATCGCCGCCGGGCACTTCACCCGTGCGCATGAGAAGCTGGCCCGCCACAGATGAGCCTCGCCGCCGACCTCTGGACCTATCAGGCCGAGCGGTTTCCGCTGAAGAAGGTCATGCCGTTGCTGGCCGTCTTTTCGGCCGCCTCGGTCACCGTTTCGGCAGTGCTGGCCGCTCGTCCCCCACCAGGTTGGGACGCCTATGCCGCCGCCTTCGCCCTGGTCCTGATCCTCTTCTTCCAGATGCGCGTCTGCGATGAGGTGAAGGACCTGGAAGACGACCGCCGCTACCGACCCGAACGCCCCATCCCCCGCGGCCTCGTCAGCCTGCGCATGATCGTGGGGTTGGGTCTGGCCACCGTGCCCATAGCGGCCCTCATTGCGATTGTCTATGGCCACGGCTTGATCTGGCTCCTCCTGCTGGTCTGGGCTTGGCTCGCCGCCATGACCTTCGAGTTCGGCGTGCCCGCCTGGCTCAAGGCCCGTCCCTGGGCCTACCTGCTATCCCACATGGCGATCATGCCGCTGATCGACCTGATGCTGACCGGCGCCGAATGGCTGCCGAGCGGCGGCCCCGTCCCCGGCCTTTGGCTGTTCCTCGCTCTCTCCTTCGCCAACGGTGTGGTCCTCGAACTCGGCCGCAAGATCTGGTCACCGGATAGCGAACGTCCGGGTGTGGAGACCTATTCCGCCCTCTGGGGCCCCCGCCGCGCGGTTGCGGTCTGGCTGGGTTTCACCGGCCTTTCCCTCCTTCTGCTAATCGGTGTCGGTCTGGCCACCGGCACCACGCTTCCGCTGGCGCTCTTGGGGCTTGCGGGCCTCGCCGCCTGCCTCTGGGCCGCCCGCGTTTACCTGAGCGACCCGACGCCCGCCGCGCAGAAACGCATCGACACCATTGCCGGTCTTTGGGTCTTCCTCTGCTATGCAGCCGCCGGTTTCGGTCCGCTCGTCCTCCGGGGCATCCCATGATCCTGCATTCCAAAGACGCCACCGACCCGGCGCAGGCGGGCGGCAAAGGCGCGTCCCTCGCACGCCTCGCGGCCGAAGGCTTCACGCCGCCCGCATTCTTTGTGATCACACCTGACGCCTTCGATCCCAAGCCAGCGCCAGGATTGGCCAAGACACTCACCGAAGCCCTGCAAAAGCTTGGCCCCGGCCCCTATGCTGTCCGCTCTTCCGGTCGCGCCGAGGACCGGGTCGAACACAGCCATGCGGGTCAGCTCGACACCGTCCTGAACATCGCCGCCGAGGATGTGATCACAGCCGCCGCACAAGTCTGGTGCTCCGGCTTCTCCGATACGGTCAAAACCTACCGCGCCCTCAAGACCGGCGCCGAGGCCGAAGCGCCCGCCATCGTCGTCCAGCGCATGATCGACGCGCGCGCCTCCGGCGTGGCTTTCTCTGCCGATCCCGTCTCGGGTCGCCGTGATCACGTCGTCGTCTCGGCCATCGAAGGGCTGGGCGACCGCCTCGTCTCCGGCGAGGAAGACGGCACCACCTGGACCGTCGGGACCGAAATCGAAGGCCCCGTGGATGGCCCGCTGACGCCCGACGAGATCAAGCAGGTCGCCGACCTCGCCCGCCGCGCCGAGGCCGCCTTCGGCACCCCGCAGGACATCGAATGGGCAATCGACGGCGACGGCCTCCACATCCTGCAGGCCCGCCCCATCACCACGGCCTTGCGCCCCCTGCCGATCCTCGACGAGACGGTCACCATCCTCGACAATTCCAACATCGTCGAAAGCTATCCCGGCCTCGTCACGCCGCTGACCTACAGCTTCGCCACCCATGTCTATGATCGCGTCTACCGCGCCTTCGTTGCCCTGCTCGGCGTGCGCCCTCAGGTTATCGAGGCCAAGTCCGCCCTCTTCGCCAACATGCTCTCCCGCGCCGATGGCCGGGTCTATTACAACCTTCTAAACTGGTACCGCGCGCTGGCGCTGTTGCCCGGTTTCGCCCTGAATAGAGACTATATGGAGACGATGATGGGGGTGGACGAACCGCTCCCGCCCGACATCGCCGCAGCCATCGGCCCGCCCGCTGCGACGGGCGCGGCCAAGCTTCGCGAATACGCCCGCCTCTCTCGCACCGCGCTGGGCCTCGCGACCGCCGCGATCCGTCTGCCCCGCACCCGCCGCGACTTCTATGCCCGCCTGAACCGCGCATTGGAGGAGGGGGCCGAGCCCGAGACCGCCACCCCCACCGAACTCGCCGCCGAATATCGCCGGATCGAGGCCGATCTGCTGGATCGCTGGGATGCGCCGCTGGTCAACGATTTCCTCTGCATGATCGCCTTCGGCGCGTCTCGGAAACTGTTGGAAAAATGGCTCGGCCCCCAAGGTCTCACGCTCCATAACGATGTTATGATCGGGCAGGGCGATATCGTCTCCGCCGAGCCCGCCCGCCGTATCGGCCAGATCGCCGCCATGGTCGCGGAAGCCGGGCTGGCAGACGCCTTGCGCCGCGACGGCCTTGCCGCACTGGGCGGCCATCCCGCGATAAGCGCCGAAGTCGACGCCTATCTCGACCGCTTCGGCGACCGCTGCACCGAGGAGTTGAAGCTGGAATCCCTTCCCCTCACGGACGATCCCACCCAGCTTCTGGCCGCCATTGCGGCGCAGGCCGACCGTCCTCCCGCATCCCACGATGCCCCTCCTGACCCCGATTGGGACGCGCTGTTCCAAGGCCATCCGCTTCGCAAGGCCATCGCCAAGCGCTTGATCCCTTGGACCAAGGCCCGCGTCCGCGACCGGGAGAACCTGCGCTTCGAACGGACACGCATCTTCGGACGCGCCCGCCGGGTGTTCTGCGCCTTAGGTACACAACTCCATGCGCGCGGCCATCTGGACGAGCCGCGGGACATCTTCTGGCTGACCGTGGCCGAGGCGTTGGGCGCGGTGGAGGGCGCCGCCCTCTCCCCAAACCTCGCCGCTATTGCCAAGGCGCGACGCGCCGAGGATGTCGCCAGCGCAGAGCGCCCCGACCCGCCAATGCGGATCACATTGACCGGCCCGGCGATCTACGTGCCGGTTGCCGAAACGCACACGTTAGAGACGCAAACGGGCACGTCAAGGCAAGGCACCGGCTGCTCCGCAGGCACCGTCACGGCCACCGCCCGCGTCATCCGCGACCCGCGTACGGAATCGCTCACGCCGGGCGAAATCCTCATCGCCCGGCACACCGATCCCGGCTGGATCGCCGTCTTCTCCAACGCCTCCGCCATCGTGGTCGAACGCGGCTCCCTCCTGTCCCATTCCGCCATCGTCGCGCGGGAACTGGGCATCCCCTGCGTCGTCGGCCTGAAGGACGCGACCCGCTGGGTCGAAAGCGGCGAGACCTTGCGCGTCGATGGCGCCACGGGCGAGGTGACCAAGACATGACCACCTCCGAAATCGCCACGAAGGCCAGTTTTGATCATATCCGCTATGCCCAGCTTTGGGAGGATGCGGATGTGCTGACTGCCGCGCTCGGCTCCCGGCCGGGTGGTACGCTCATGTCCATCTGCTCGGCCGGGGACAACGCGCTGGCCATGCTCACGCTGGACCCCGCCAAGGTGGTCGTTGTGGACCTGTCTCCGGCGCAGATTGCGTGTCTAAAGCTGCGGATAGGGTCGTTTCGGACGTTAACGAGCCCGGAACTTCTGGAGCTGATGGGCGCCCGCCCATCTACCCGCCGCGCCGCTCTTCTGGACCGCGCACTCGAACCATTGGACGAACAGACCGCCGCCTTCTGGCAGGCCCTGAAACCCGAGGTCGAGGCCCATGGTGCGGGTGGCGTCGGCAAGTTCGAGCGGTATTTCCGCCTGTTCCGCACGCGCCTCCTGCCGCTGGTCCATTCCAAGCGGACGATCGACGACATTTTCGTCTCCCGCCCGCCCGAAGCCCGCGCAGATTTCTTGCACAACCGCTTCGAGACTTGGCGCTGGAAGCTGCTGCTGAACGTCTTCTTCTCGCGTTTCATGATGGGCCGCATGGGGCGGGACAAGGCGTTCTTCGATCATGTGGACGGCTCTGTCGCCGCCCATGTCACTTGGCGCATCCGACATGCGGCCATCGACATGGATCCGGCCGGAAATCCTTACCTCCACTGGATCATGAAAGGCACCCACGGTGACGCCCTGCCCATGACCTGGCGGCCGGAATATCACGAGACGATCCGCGACCGCCTCGACCGCTTGGATATCCGCCCCGGACCGCTGGAGGCAGCGATCGGCACCGGGGAGCGGTTCGACGGTTTCAACCTATCGGACATCTTCGAGTATATGGCGCCCGAAACCTACGCGCAGGTCTATGGCGATATCCTGGGCGCCGCCAATCCCGGTGCCCGCCTCGTCTATTGGAACATGATGGCGCCGCGGCGGGTGCCGTCGGCCCATGCAGGCCGTGTCGAGAGGAAAAACGCAGAGGAGGATGCGCTGAAGGCGCAGGATAAGGCGTTCTTCTATTCCGATTTCGTGATCGAAGAGGTGCGGGCGTGATCACGGGGCCCTGGCAGCTCCTGACGGCGGCCCTTTCCGTGATCACACTTCTTGGCTTGATGTGGCTTGTCCGTCGCGCCGCCCGCGCCCGTGGCCTATCGGCAGAGGTGCAGCGCAAGCTCGTCCATATCGGCACAGGGCTCTATGCCATGACGCTGCCCTGGCTTTTCACCGATCGCTGGCCCGTTCTCGTGCTGATTGCATTCACCCTCGTGGTCATGGCTGTCCTTCGTCTGCCAGCGCTTGCCAAGGGCGGGATCGGCGAGACGCTGCATGGCGTCGAACGTCAAAGCTGGGGCGACATCCTTCTGGCCTTGGCCGTCCTCGTGGTCTTCCTACTGGCCGATGGGCAAGCCATTCTCTATATCCTGCCGCTGGCCATCCTGACCCTGGCCGATGCCGCGGCCGCCCTCACCGGCAGCCGCTATGGCCGCGTCTTCTTCCCGGTCGAGGACGGACACAAGACGCTGGAGGGCAGCGTCGCCTTCTTCATCGTGACGCTGATCCTATCCATGGTCTGCCTGCTGCTGCTATCGGACGTGTCCCGGGGTGGCGTCATCCTCTTGTCGGTCATCGTCGCCGCCTTCGCTACGCAGGTGGAGGCGGAAAGCTGGCGCGGCTTTGACAATTTCTTCCTGCCTGCGGGCGTGGCGATCTTTCTCGACGGCCATCTGCAGGACGGGGTGGGTCTGCTGATCGCCATCGCGATCCTGTTCGCGCTGGTGACCTGGGCCTTTCTGCGGGCCGCCCGCGCCCTCGGCCTGACGGCCCACACGGCGCGCGTCTATGTGATCGCCATCTTTCTGCTGATCTCTGCCACCGCTTTGCAGAACGTCGTCCTGCCGATCCTGGTCTTCGTGGCGCACGGTCTTGCCCGTCGCTTCAACCCATCCGATGCAGACCATCCGGAGCTCGACATCGTGGCGGCCCTGGCGCTGGTCAGTTTCGGCTGGTTGGGGCTGGGCCTGGCCGCCGGTTACAACGCGGTCGACTTCTGGGGGCTTACGGCAGCCTGCCTCTGCGCCGGTTTGGGCACCTTGGCGGCGCAACGGGCGCCGGGGCTGCTCCGACTGGCCGTGCCGCTGGCTGTGGCCGCCGGGCTCTTCGCGCTCTGGCGTGGAATCGTGCCGTTGAATGCCGCTGTGACGGGCTGGTCCGGCGATCTGACGGCCCTCGCGGTGGGCGGTTTGGCCCTCAGCGTGGCGGTACCGTTCCTGTCGCCGCGGGCATTCTCGACGCAGCGCGCAGGACGGCTGGCCCTTCTGTCGCTGGCCGCACCGCTCGCAGGCTTCGCCCTGGCGGCGGCACGAATGGAAGGATGGACATGAGCACGGAAACCATCGAGCGGGGTGGCGCTCGCGCGACGCTCTATCTCGATGCGCCAAGCTGGGACGGTGCGCGCAGCATGGCGCTGGGCGCAATCAAGGCGCAGAACCGGTCGGTGGCGGATGACCTGTTGCGCGCTGCTATCGACCGCGCCCGCGCCCTGGGGGCCGAGGCGCTGATCGGGCCGATGGAGGGCGATACCTGGCACAGCTATCGGCTGGTTACCGAAAGCGACGGCCGCGCGCCCTTCCTGATGGAGCCGACCTCCCCGCCGCATCTGCTCCCCGCCTTTGCTGCGTCGGGCTTCACGACCATAGGGCGCTATTTCTCTGCCGTGCGCACGCTGACCCCCGGTGTGCCCGATCCCACCGTCCGACCCTGGGGCGGTGAAGACCCCGAGGCGCTGTTCACCCAGGTCCATGCCCTGTCTTGTGAGGCCTTCGCGGGCAACGCCTTCTACAAGCCCATCGACCGGCAGACATTTCTCGACATGTACATGCCGGTCGTCCCTATGCTGGTCCCCGATCTGGTCCTCTTCGCCCGAGAGGGGGAGCGGTTGACGGGTTTCCTGTTCGGCATTCCCAACTATGCCGAGGGGCCGGGGACCGAGACGGTGATCCTGAAGACCTATGCCAGCCTTGCCCGCGGTGCCGGGCGGGCGCTCGCCACGACGTTCCACGCCAATGCCGCCGCCCTGGGGCATAAGACGGCGATCCATGCCCTGATCCACGACGACAACACCTCCGCGGAGAGGTCGCGGCAGGAGGGGGCGGAGATCTTCCGCCGCTATGCACTGATGGGTCTGCGCCTTGTCTGAGCTTTTGGCTGCCTTCGCGGCGGCAACTGCGCGCCACCCGGACCGCGTTGCGCTGGTGGGGCCGGATGGCAAAGCGGTGACCTATGCTGCGCTCCAGGGGCGCATCGAGGCACTGGCGGGGGTGTGGTCGACCCTTCGCCCCGGCGCCCGCGTGCTGATCGCGCTGCCGCTTGGCGCCGATCTCTATGCCGCCTTGGCCGCACTTTGGTCGCGGGGCGCGACGGCGGTTCTGCCGGAACCCGCCACGGGGCTCGCGGGCCTGCGCGCCGCGCTGCGATCCGTACCAGTCGATGCCATGCTGACGGCCGGTCCCTACCGGCTGCTGCGCCTGCTGCCGGCGCTTTGGTCGGTTCCGCGCCTCCCGCTGTCTGGCGGCGACCCTGCTCCCAATCATCTGCCCGCGCTCGATGACCTCGCCCTGATCTCCTTCACCTCGGGTAGCACTGGTGCCCCGAAGGCCATCCCACGCTCCCACGCCTTTCTGGCCGCCCAACGCCGCGCCATCGCCCCGCTTCTGGCCGGGGAGCGGGAAACTGACCTCGTCGCCTTTCCCGTCTTCGCCCTTCTGAACCTTGCGGAGGGTCGGACCTCGGTCCTGCCCGACTGGCCGTTGTCGAAGATGCAGCGCGCCACGTCCCGCGGGCTGAACCGTCTTGTCGCGCGCCATGGCGTGACCCGCGCCCTGTTGCCGCCCGCGCTCTGCGAGGTGCTGGCCGATGGGCCATGGCCGGGCGGGCTGCACACGGTCTTCACTGGCGGCGGACCGGTTTTCCCGGACCTGGTAGCCCGCATGGCGGAACATGCGCGGGTGGTCAGCGTCTACGGCTCCACCGAGGCGGAACCCATCGCCCATTTCGAGGCCAGCGCAGCAAGCGTCGCCGACCGCGCCGCCATGGCCGAGGGGGCGGGCCTTCTGGCCGGCGTCCCGGCACCGGGTGCACGGGTCCGGATCGAGGAGGGTGAGATCCTGGTGGCGGGCGATCACGTGGTGGGCGGCTATCTGGACCCGGCCCGCGATGCGGAGACCAAGCTGCGCGACGGAGACACGATCTGGCACCGCACCGGCGATGCCGGGCGCCTGGATGCCGATGGCCGCCTGTGGTTGCTGGGCCGACATGGCGCGGCGGTCCAGACGGATCGGGGGCCCCTCCATCCTTTCGCTATCGAGACGGCGGCCCGGCTCTGGCCGGGCGTCACACGCGCCGCCCTGGCACCCGGACCGATCCTGGCGGTTGAGGGTGACGCGACCCGACTGCCCCTTTGGCGCGATCAGGCCGCCCCTTTCGGGGTGACCGATATCCGCCCCGTGGGCCATCTGCCTATGGATCGCCGTCACCGCTCCAAGATCGATCAGCGCCGCCTGGAAGAGATGTTGCGATGATCCCCGGCCCGACGAGCCTGCCGCTGATCAGTCATACGGTCCCATTCCTGCGGGATCCCTATGGGACTTACTTCCGGCTGCGGGACCGATATGACGGCGCCTTTCGTCTTCCGGTTCTGGGGCAGACATGGATCGTTCTACCGGGACCAGAGGCGATCGAGGCCGTCATGACCGGTGCGCATTTCTCGACCAAACTGGGCCTCCGTGCCTTCGCGCCGCTCTTTTCCGGTGGTCTTCTGCATCTGGACGAGGATCATCGCGCCCATCGCCGTATCCTTCAGGTCGCGTTCCGGTCCGAGGCGATGCGCGGCTATCTCGCGCGCCTGCAGGATCAGATCGGCCCGATTCTCGATACTTGGCCCCCCGACCGGACCGCGTTCGAGCCGCTGGCCCGCGATCTGACCCTTCGCCAAGCGGCCCATGTCTTCATGGGGCTAACGGATGATGCCGCCATCGCGCGTTTCAACCGCCTGTTCCAGACCGAGATCGCGGGGACGACGGCGCTGATCCGGCGCCCACTTCCCCTTACGCGCATGGGACGTGCCGTTGCGGCGCGCAGGACGCTTGCAGACGATTTCCGCGCGCTGATCGCGCCACGCCGCGCCGAGGGCGGCAGCGATCTCTTCTCGCGTCTCTGCGTTGCACGGGATGAGGCGGGCGCGACGTTGACCGATGATGAGATCGTCGATCATTTCAATTTTTTCCTGGCAGCCGCCCATGATGCCACCACAACAGCCCTGACCGTCATCACCTGGGCGCTGGCCCGCGATCCGACCTTGCAAGACAGGTTGCGCGCAGAGGTGGACGCCCTACCGGACGGGCCGCTGTCCTGGGAGGATCTTCCGCGTCTCGATCTACTGGACCGTATACACAAAGAGGCGTTGCGTCGTTTCGCCCCCTCTGCCTTTACCGCGCGGCGCGTCTTGGAGGGGTTCGACTGGCAGGGCCACCATATCCCAGCTGGGCGCGACGTCGTGATCGCGTTGGGCCCAGTGATGATGGACCCCGATCTGTGGCCCGATCCGGCCCGGTTCGACCCGGATCGCCATCTCGCACCGCCGCCAAACCGCTATGCCTGGGCACCTTATGGCGGTGGGGCGCATAAATGCATCGGTATCCATTTCGCAGTCATGCAGCTCAAGGTGATCGTGACCGCCCTCCTGCGTCGCCGCCGCATCGCCCTGGATCCGGCCGATGACCCGGCCTGGCGCCTCCTCCCGACACCGGGCCCGAAGAACGGTCTGCCGCTGAAGCTGCCCTTGCGATGAGCGGACCGGATGCCTTGGGTGACCCTTTGGGTGAAGGGAGAGAACAGTGCGATTGGCCTTCCTGCGACTAGCCCGAGAACTCGGTTCGAAGGAACTGGCAGAAGGGCCATCGTCGATGATGGCCGCGATGAGGGATGAGCGCTCCTCGGGAATGTCTTTCTTCAATCTCTGCCTACTGGGAAAGATAAAGATCGGGCAGCCAAGGACGGCGACAACAGTGCAACGCGCGGTCGCGCAACGCCATCGGAGAGCCCAGCGGTTGCGGCAATCATCTGCGCTGTGTCAGCCACGCCCGCGCTCCTGATCGGTACAGACGGCGCATCCAAGGAACGGCGAGCCTGTCACTCCAAGGAGGTGGCCGTGAAGTAGAAGGCGGCTTGGTCCCCGGTGCCGATGCTATTGGTCAGTTTCGCGATACGACGCGCTTTGCGCGCCCCGAAGACGGATTGCGTCGCCAGGGACGCAGTTTGCTGGTCCTTATGGGGACGCATCCCGGCAACCACCGCTTCGCTTCCCGTGACCATGTAGAACGTCGCGTCGTGGACGACCTTGCGCGTCTCCAAGCCGACGCGCCTGGCAAGAGCGATCATGCCATCCACGGAATAGAGGTGTTCGTGGCGCGGCGGGTCGAGCTGAACCCAATAGCCGCCGTAGCGCCGCCATCCGTAGCTTGCCCCAAGAGGGATACGCACGATGATCACGCCGTTCGGCGAGAGCTTCGCGCGCATGGCGGAAAGTGCGGCGGCTCCGTCCGGGATGTGTTCGAAGGCATGGTGGATGGTGATCACATCAAACGTTCCCTCAACCTTCGACACATCGGCCTTGAGAAGTCTGACAGGGCTGTCGCCAGTCAAATCGGGGAGAAAGGGATCGGCTCCCGTAAGCTCGGTATATCCGAGCGCGTCGCCAATACTGGCTCACACCGATGATCGCGAGTGCAGGCGCGGCGCTTAACATCGGCCTGAACTTGATCTTGATCGGCCCTTACGGCGGTGTGGGTGCGGCATGGGCAACTGTTGCCACGTTCGTGGCGACGGCACTTGGTGTGGCAATCGCCTCGTCTTCACTTCGGATCGAGGCACTACGCATGATCCGTTCGGCAAATCTGCTCGCAGCGGCGCATCGGCTCCATCGGGGAATGCAGTCGGATTGACTGCGTTAGAGTTCCCAGAACCCTGCATAAACACCACCTCGCGGCAGCGCGTCGAAGTTAAGTTCGGCACTCGTATGCCAGATCAGCAGCACTTCGCCGCCATCTGCGCCAGAAACCTGAACCGCTCCGCCGAGCTCAACAAGATCACCATCCTGGTAGGAGCGCCCGTTGATCGTGATCGGCGCCGCTGTTTCAACGCGGTAGGTGCCGAAAATGTCGAACTGCACAGTTTTGACGTCTCGCGCTGTCGCGATCCGCTTTCCAGCAAGCCAGATCACGCCCGAATAATGCACGTAGCTGGCGCGCAACGCCTCCTGGTCCTCAGGGAAAAGGGCATAGGCGTGATCGAGGATGGTCGGACTGGTCAGCGCCTGATGAAGCGCCCAACGGTTCGCCAGAAGAAAGGGAGGCTGCGCATCGGCGATGTAGCTTGCCATGACCGGCCGATCCGCTGCCCGGTAGCTTTCAATTCCCCAAGTGGACATGAAGAAAAGGTCGCGCGGGTACTCCGAAATCATTGCGGTCTGATCGATATAGGCGACCGGTTCGGGAAAGAGCCTTCGAACTTCGGCAATCGTTTCCCGTTGCACGCCAGCCCCTTCGGCAAGTGATTTCACGCCTTGTCCCAACCCCGTCGCCACCGAAATGGCGACCAAACTGGCGAGAACTGGACCCGTGCCAAGTCGCGCTGCGCCGAAAGCTGCGATCACCATGAACGGAGAGGCAATGAAAGGGAAGAAATACGGAAAAGCATTTCGATAGAACACGACGGAGAGGACGAGGGGCAGGGTAAAGCCCACCGCCAGCACCGCAACGCGACGATTGAGACATGTGGCAAGCCCCAAGACTGCGAGGCAAAATGGTCCAATGGAAAGGAGGGCCCAGAGGCTGCTGGTTGAGGCGCGGGGGAAAAGAGCGGTGCCGGAAAG
Organism: Pseudomonadota bacterium; assembly: GCA_039199335.1. GTDB lineage: Bacteria > Pseudomonadota > Alphaproteobacteria > Rhodobacterales > Rhodobacteraceae > Jannaschia. The sequence goes on along the minus strand of JBCCSY010000005.1, from coordinate 228,126 downwards.
CGTCTTATCCATCGCCCGTTCCACACCCTCTACGCTTCCCCCAAGTTCGGAGATTTGAAGGCCAGCAGCGTGCCAGCTGAAGAGGCCGTAAGCGACGCCCAGCCCGAGAAGGCCCGCAACAGCAATCCGGATTGAAACCCGGATATTATTCGCTCGCCAGATCAGTACGGCCAGAAATGCCGGTAGATAGAGTGCCGCCTTGATCGTCACGAACAACGCCGCTGCGCTTAAGACCGCGACCACAGCAATTTGCCATGTGGCCATACGACTTGTCACCATGAAGGCAAGCGCCCCCATCAGAAGCGCCGCAGCAATCGGGTCCGCACGGAAACTCGTGCCATGGGCGAGCACGAAGCCCGAACTGAGAAAGGCCACGACCGCGATGGTTCCCGAAACGGAATCCGTAAGGTGAGATGCAATCCGATAGATCGAAAAGACAGTCGCGGCAAAAAAACCGGTCATGACCAGACGCCCCAAGAAGATGCGCGTCATCTCGTCTCCCGGCACGGCGATAAGCCATCCGAAGATATGGACGTAACCGGTTTGAACCGGCTGGGTCAGCCGTCCGCCAACGTGATCGTGGATAATCGACAAGAAAAGGAACTCGTCCCAATTGACGTTACGAGTCCAAGCCAGAACGAAGAAGAGAAGGAATGTGCCGTATATTATGACCCTTAGATTTGCTGGGTCGATGGGCGTGACGATTTTCGTTGGCGCCGTTGGCGTTGTTGTCGGCATCACATTAAGACGCATCGGCCAGTTCAACGATTTTTATCGGTGTTGCCTCACTCCGACTGTGTGGGGCGCGCAACAACTCTCGTGCGCGAATATCCTCAAGAAGGCTTCTATTGGCGGCAATCAGGTCGGCCAGGACCCCGACGGCCATGAAAACGGCGGCCATCGCTAGAAGGGCTGCAGCAAGAATAAGCGATTGGATATGTCCAGCGCCGTCGCCACTGGCGTAGAGAAAAAGAAAACGACCGATGGCCAGCAGACCCGGAAGCGCAAGAAGGGCTGCAATCGATAGAAAGAAGCGAAGCGGCGCATAGATTACGGCAACACGGATAATCGTGTTGGCGGATCTCTGAATATATTCACGCATCCCCCGGAAGAGTCGGGACGGCCTGGTCACCGTGTTGACACGCACCGGAACGGACGTCATCGGAATGCGCTTCCGGCCCGCCTGGATGATCGTTTCCAGAGTGTAGGTATAGGTATTGATGACGCAAAGGCGCGCGGCCGCGTCGCGGCCATAGGCCCGAAAACCGGACGGGGCATCGGGTATGTCTGAACCGCTTGCTTTTCGGACGACCCAGCTTCCCAGCTTCTGGAGCGCCTTCTTCACGGGCGAAAAGGACTCGATCTCGGTAATCGGCCGCGCGCCGACGACGATCTGAGCCTTTCGGTCGAGGATCGGCTGGATCAGGGCGGGGATGTCGTCAGCGCAATACTGATTGTCCGCATCCGTGTTTACGATGATGTCGGCGCCGAGCGACAGGGCTTCTTCGATACCGGCCGTGAAGGCGCGTGCCAGACCCATGTTGCTCGCCATTTGCAGGATATGGTCGGCGCCGGCCTCGCGCGCGACCTCGACGGTGCGATCGGTAGAGCCATCGTCGATGACGAGAACCTCGACCGTTTCCACGCCTGCGATGTGTCGAGGAATGGCCTTGATCGCCGTGCCAAGGGTCTCCTCTTCGTTCAAAGCCGGGATCTGTACGATCAGTTTCATCGGGTGCACTCGGGGGGAACGGAATCCCAACGTTACTGATTTTCCTTCACGGCCAAAATATGACCGGCGCCGTCAATTGTTGTCGTTTTTAAGTAGTTTCTCGCGATGGTGCTGACATTGTCGCCGGTGGGACATCCGCGGCAGTTCGGCCGATCCTCGGTGGCTACTATGGCCGACAGGACGCCAGCGACGCTGGCTGTCCCAAGGCATCCGTCGGTCGGCGGGCGCCTCGCGAATGGCTCCGCCTTCCGCTGCCCTGCCCGCACTCCTGACCGACCCGGGGTCCTGGCACGTGAACCCTGGCAGCGTCGTTAGCCCGCAGGGTATGGACGACAATCGGCTGATTGAACCCAAAGAAGCCTTTGGCGCCCCGACGGAGGTCCGCCCGTGGACGCGTCTGACATCCTTATTGGTAACACGCCACCATCAAGGAAAAAGTCCTCATAAGATCAAAATGATAGAGGTTCTACGGCAGCGCACCGAAGAAACGGCGTTCCCTTTGTGTTTTCGGCAGGACCAGCGAGTTCGATGGGCATTGGCTTGGCCCATACTCATCCCTCTACAGCGCTCAAGTCTCCGCACAGGCTGGCCTTTCGCGCGTTCAGAGCCTCAGCCAGGAACTTCGAGAAGACGCGGACGCGTTCCATTCGACGCAGATCCGGGTGGGTCAGCAACCAAGCGGGTCGGCCCGAATACGTTCCGGTCCCGGGTGCGCGGACCAGCTGTGGGTCGCCGTCGCCCATGATGCACGGCAGGAATGCCATTCCGAACCCGGCGCGCGCTGCCGCGGCCTGCAGGGGCAGATTGGGCAGGGTCCAGCCCACCTCCGCGGCCGCATAAGGGGTCGTCTTCACCCGTGTCTGGAACGCCGCGCGGTCGGGCCAGCTGATCCATTGCGGCGCCTGCCTATCCAGCCCGAAATGGCGGTCGCGATAGCCAGGGGTGCAGTAGATGGCGTCGTGGAAGGGCGGCAGGCGGCGGCCGACCAGATGCTCTTCGGGTGTCTCGGAAAAGCGGATGGCCAAATCCGCATCCCGACGGCTCAGGTCGGAATAGGCATAGGTGGTGACCAGCTCGATCTCGATCTTCGGATAACGCTCGCGGAACGCGGATAGGATCGGCAGCAGGGTGAATTGCGCCACGGGCGGCGGAACCGTCAGGCGGATCTGGCCGCGCAATTGTCCGTCCTGTCCGTGGATCAACCGTTCAAGCTCCAACATCTCCGCCTCGACCTGTTGGGCGCGTCCGACGATGCGGCCACCTGCCTCCGTCAGCAGGAAACCTTCCGGCGTGCGGTCGAACAGGCGTGATCCCACCCGCTGCTCGAACGCATCGAGGCGCCGCAAAACGGTGGAATGGCTGATCTCCAGCCGGGTCGCGGCCTCTCGCGCCGTCCGACCCCGCTCAATGGCGAGAAAGACCTGGAGGTCGTTCCAGTCACTCTTCATTCAATTGGTCCGTTTGTGCACCGCATTGGCATCACTAATGCCTGTTCAGTGCAAATTCCAACCGGTCGATACTGGGCGCACCTCTCAACAAGCAGGACAGCACCATGTTACCGACCCGCCAGACTGAACGCGATTTCCCAATCCACGATGCGCAGACCGCGTCGCCCGAGGCGCGCGTGGCCCTTGACTGGTACGATGAGAATTTCGGCATCGTTCCCAATCTGGCGGGCGTGCTCGCGACCTCGCCCGCGCTGCTGCTGTCCTACTGGCAGTTGCAGAACAACCTGTTGGCCCACTCGACCCTGACCCGTCAGGAAATCAACATCGTCCAAACCGCCGTGGCCCATGCCAATGCGTGCCAATACTGCGTTGCGGGGCATACCGCTTTCGGGAAGACGGAATTCTTCTCGAACACCGATGAACAACTTGCGGCCCTGCGCACCGATGCCGCCTTCGCCGATCCGAGGCTAGAGGCGCTCCGCGACTTCACCCTGCTCGTCCTGCGCAATCAGGGCCGCATGGCGCAGAGCCAACTGCAAGCGTTTCTCGACGCGGGTTACGACCGGGCGCAGGCCCTGGACGTCGTCGCCTGCATCGCGGCCAAGGTGATGTCGAACTACGCCAACCAACTGGCCCTGACCCCGGTGGACGACGCCTTCGCGCCACTCACGGAAGGGCTGCCCTACCGGGAAGACCGCGCCGTCAAGGAAACGGAGGTCGAGACGGCCTGAGGGCCGGTCTCGCCAGATCGAAAGGACATCCGATGCAAGTCTCGCGCCTGATCACCTATCGCTTCGACCCCAATGTCGGCAATCCGGACCGCGTGTTCCGCATCCTCTCGGGCGTGGCCCTCGCAGCCTTGCCCTGGATCGGGCTGGTCTCGTTACCGGGCTGGGCGGCCATCGCCATGACGATCTTCGGTATCGCCTGGCTTCTGACCGGTGTGCTTGGCCGCTGCGGCATGTACTACCTTTTCGGGATGTCGACCCGACGGGATTAGGCCAGACGGCCCTTGATCGGACCGGCGCCATGAAGGGTGGTGCCGGTCTCTCAATTCGGGGTCGCGCCGTTCGGACATTTGCGACATGTTGTCGTTATGTCTGAGAAAAGCCGACGTATCGTCTCTTCCCGCCACTTGGCTGACGGCCCCGGATGGGAGGCGTCGGAGCTGGAATACGGCATGATCATCGCCTTCCACGCCTTCTCGCGCTGGATGTCGAAATGCATGAAGGCCGCGGGGCACGAGATGTCGCCGCTGGAAATCTTGGTCCTCCACAACGTCAATCATCGGGCGCGCGAGAAGCGCTTGGCGGATATCTGTTTCCTGCTCAACATCGAAGATACTCATACCGTCAACTATGCCCTGCGGAAGCTTCTGAAGGCGGGTCTTCTGGTTTCAGAAAAGCGGGGGAAAGAGGTGTTCTACGCCACCTCCGATACTGGGCGCACACTCTGCGATGCGTATCGGGAGGTGCGGCGCCAATGCCTTCTGCCCGGCCTCTCCCATACCGATCTCAGCGGTGACGATCTGCGTGAGATCGCGGCCGACCTCCGGGCGCTATCCGGGCAATACGATCAGGCGAGCCGGGCGGCGGCATCCCTCTAGCCCATCGCGTCGGGAAGGCTGGTGACGATGCCAGGAAAGGCTGTGATGAGCACGACGCCCAGTAGAAGCAGCAGGAAGAACGGAAAGGCTGCCTTGGCGATCTTCAGAATGTCGAGGCCGGTGAGGCCCTGAATCACGAAGAGGTTGAAGCCCACGGGCGGTGTGATCTGCGACATTTCCACGACGATGACGAGGTAGATGCCGAACCAGAGCGGGTCGATCCCCACGGCCTGGATCATGGGCAGGATGATGGAGGTGGTCAGTACGACGACCGAGATCCCGTCCAGAAAGCAGCCCAGCACGATGAAGAACAGCGTCAGCACGGCGAGCAGTGCATAGGGCGACAGGCCCATGGCCCCGATCCAGGCGGCGAGGTTGCGCGGCAGTCCGGTGAAGCCCATGGCCACCGACAGGAAGGCCGCACCCAACAGGATCAGGGCAATCATGCAGGACGTGCGCGCCGCCGACATCAGCGCGTCGCCCAGCAGCGCCCAGGAAAAGCCGCCGGTGGAGAAGGCCAGGATCACCGACAGGACCACGCCCAGGGCCGCCGCGTCGGTGGGTGAGGCAAGGCCGGTGTAGATCGAGCCGATGACCCCCAGGATCAGCAGCGCCACCGGGATCAAAGCGCGAGAGGCAGCCAGGCGATCCCGCATGGGCAGGCGCGCGGGTGCTGCAGGGATCAGGGCGGGGTTCAGCCAGGCACGCACCGCCACATAAAGCGCGAACAGCACCACCAGCATCAGACCGGGCAAGATACCCGCCACGAAAAGACGCGCGATGCTCTGCTCTGTGGCGACCCCATAGACGATCAGAATGATGGATGGCGGGATCAACAGGCCCAGCGTGGCCGAACCGGCAAGCGTGCCGATGACCAATGATTGCGGGTAGCCACGCGCGTCCAGTTCGGGCACGGACATCCGGCCAATCGTGGCTGCCGTCGCCGCCGAGGAGCCGGAGACGGCAGCGAAGATGGCGCAGCCCAGCACGTTCACATGGAGCAGGCGGCCCGGCAGCCCGCCCAGCCACGGGGCCAGGCCGGTGAACATGTCCTTCGACAGGCGCGAACGCAGCAGGATCTCTCCCATGAGGATGAACAGAGGCAGTGCCGCCAGCGACCAGGAATGGGAATGCCCCCAGAAGGTCGTGGCCATGACGAGGCCCGCGGGCGCGTTCGAGAAGGCCAGCATCGCGACCAGAGCTACCGCGGCCAGCGCCAGCGCGACCCAAAGCCCCAGCGCCAGCATGGCGAAGAGGACCAAAAGCAGGACCAGGCCGATCAACGGGTCGGACATGCTATTCCTCCGCAGTCCGCGCCAGGACCGGCGCGCGGGCCCGCCACGTGCCCACCAAACTGTCGATCAGCGCCACCAGCAGAAGCGCGAGGCCCAGGACCATCACGGATTGCGGCAGCCAAAGCGGGATCGGCACGATGCCGGGCGAGGTGTCTCCGAAGCGATGACTCTCTTCGGCCAGCAGGACGGTATAGGTCAGCGCGTAGGCGACCATTGTGGCGGCGAGCGTCAGGGCAATGAGCTCTGCGACGAAAGCCGCGCGTGCGGGCAAGCGCTGGGTGACCAACCCGACCCGCACATGCCCGCCCGTTCGCAAGGTCCAGGGCAGGGCAAGGAAGGTCGCGCAAGCCAGCCCGTAGCCCGCGAAATCGGCATAGGACGGGATCGTGGGCGGCAAGGGCAGACCCAGCCGCGTGCCGGCGTTGAGCAGGATCTGAGCCGAGATCAGCAGGCAAAGCCCAGCGATGCAGGCGGCAGCCAGGATGCCCGCACCGCGGTAGAGCCCATCGAGGAACCGCCGGATGGCAGGGGGCCGGGCCGGATCGCCCGCACCCGGCCCCGGTATCGTCATGGTTGGTAGGCGTCGAGGATGGACAGGCCCGCCTCGGACGCGCCGCCCTTCCAGTTTTCCAGCATCTCGCCGCCCAGCCCTTCCAGCCCGGCCACCAGATCGGCGGACGGGTCATAGACCGTGATCCCGCCATCGCGCAGTGCCTGGATCTGGGCGGCATCCTCTGCAGCCGACATCTCCCAGCCGCGGGTTTCGGCGGCCGCAGCCGCCTCCATCACCGCCGCCTGCACCTCTTCCGGTAGGCTCTCGAACATGCGCTGGTTCACCACGACGACGTTCTTGGGCAGCCAGGCATTGATGGGGCTGAAATGGCTCAGGTAATCCCAGGCCGAAGAATTGGCCCCGGTGGAGGAGGACGTGATCATTGCCTCCACTTGGCCCGTGCTGAAGGCTTGCGGAATGTCCGGTACCTCCACCTGCACCGGTGCGGCACCCGCCAGCGTCGCGAATTCCTCCAGCGCCGCGTTATAGGCGCGGAAGCGCAGGCCGCTCAGATCGTCCACGGATGCGACTTCGCCCGTCGTATAGAGCCCCTGCGCGGGCCACGGCACGGAGAAGAGTGGGACGAGCCCTTGTTCGGCCAGAAGTTCGGTCACGACGGGTTTCTGCGCGTCCCAAAGCCGCTTGGCATCTTCCATCGACGTGGCCAGGAAAGGCTGGCTGTCGATCCCGTAGGCCGCATCCTCGTTGGAAAGGCGCGACAGCAGGAACTCTCCGATCGGGACCTGGCGCGAGCGGACGGCATTCTTGATCTCGGCATGGGGGAAGAGGCTGCCCGCCGAATGAACCGTGATGTCGAGCGCACCGTCCGTGGCCACCCGCACGTCATCGGCGAATTGCGAGATGTTCTGGGTGTGGAACGTGCCGTCCCCGTACGGCGTGGGCATATCCCAGCTTTCGGCAAGGGTGGCGGCCGGAACGGCTAGGCCGATGGCGAGGGTCGCGGCGGACAGGAATTTCATGGATCTCTCCTCTGTTGATCGCGCCGGATGCTCTGCGCCACCCTGACGATACGTTGAGAAATTGTCAGTGTTTCGGCGTTACGGCAAGTCTCATCTGCCGATCCAAGGGGCCAATGTCTTGCAATGATGAAAATCTCATCGTCTTGATGGGATGGTGATCCCGGCAGGATTCGAACCTGCAACCTGCCCCTTAGGAGGGGGCTGCTCTATCCAGTTGAGCCACGGGACCGTGGATCCAGATAGCCGCGGGGTGGACGGCTTGTCCACCGGCGCGGCGCTGCGTATCAGGGGCGGGCGCCCATTGGAGAGCCCCTTGAGCCGACGCGACAGGTACCAGCATCTGACCTTGCGGGACGTCTCCGAGGCGTCGGGCGTCAGCGAGATGACCGTAAGCCGGGTTCTGCGGAACCGGGGCGACGTGTCCGCCAAGACCCGCGAGAAGGTGCTGGAGGCGGCGCGAATGCTGGGCTACGTGCCCAACAAGATCGCGGGGGCTCTGGCCTCGAACCGGGTCAACCTCGTGGCGGTGATCGTGCCCAGCCTGTCGAACCTGGTTTTCCCCGAAATGCTGGCGGGGGTGGACGATGTGCTGGGCGGAAGCGACCTGCAGCCCATGGTCGGGACCACCGGCTACGACCCCGCCATGGAGGAGAAGAGCCTCTTCGAGATGCTGTCCTGGCGGCCCTCAGGCGTTATCATCGCGGGGCTGGAACATACCGACGCGACCCGCGCCATGCTGGCCAATTCCGGCGTTCCGGTGGTCGAGGTCATGGACGTCGACGGAGAGCCGGTGGACGCGGCCGTGGGGATCAGTCATTGGCGCGCGGGCTATCGCGTGGGCTCCGAGATTGCGCGGCGGGGATATGGCCGCGTCGGGGTCCTGGGCACCAAGATGGATGGTGACCACCGCGCGCGGAAGCGGATCGAGGGGCTGGAGCGGGCCCTGTCCGAGGCGGGGATCGGGATCGCGGACCAGATGGCCTATTCCGGCTGGTCGGGCTTCGCGAAGGGCCGCGAGATGACGAAGGAAATGCTAGGCCGAACGCCGGATCTGGATTTCCTGTTCTACACCAACGATCTGACCGGTGCGGGCGGCCTGCTTTACTGTCTGGAGGCCGGGCTGGATGTGGGGCAGGGTCTGGGCCTTGCGGGCTTCAACGCTTTCACCTTGCTCGACGGGTTGCCGCGCAAGCTGGCCACCGTCGATAGCTGCCGGAGAGAGGCGGGGCAGATCGCGGCGCGGATCATTGCGGGACAGCATCGCTTCGATGAGGAGAATGAGGACCGGCGCGTCGAGTTGACGCCGACCTTTCTGCCGGGCGACACGATGCGGCCCGCGCGGGACGCAACGTAGAAAGGGCTCCGGCCCGGATGTCGGGCGGAGGGGTTGGGTCTCTCGGTGCTGGTCTTCGGTCCGGGATCGGCGCCGGGTTCACTGATGGTAAACCGACGGTCGGGGTTGCCCCCTTTGCCCATGCCCCTGCGGTTAACCGTAGGCAAAGTCCGGAGGGCCGGGCGGCCCGTCATTCCGGTGCGAGCGGGTTACCCCACTCCGGTCGGGTTTCCCCGGCCATTGCGCGCGAAGAGGGGTTCTGGGGCTGCGCGGTTAACGAAGGGTTAGCGTACGGCGCGTCCTCAACATTCCGGCAGATTCACGGCGAGCCCGCCCTGGCTCGTCTCCTTGTACTTGTCGGACATGTCGCGCCCCGTCTGGCGCATGGCCTCCACGCAATTGTCCAGCGGCATGAAGTGACTTCCATCGCCCCGCAGGGCGAGGCTGGCCGCCGAGACAGCCTTGATGGCGCCCAGACCGTTACGTTCTATGCAGGGCACCTGGACCAGTCCGGCGGCGGGGTCGCAGGTCATGCCAAGATGATGCTCCAGGGCGATCTCAGCGGCGTTCTCGACTTGGGCGTTGGTGCCGCCCAAGGCGGCGCAGAGACCGGCGGCCGCCATTGCGGCGGCGCTGCCGACCTCACCCTGGCAACCCACCTCGGCGCCGGAGATGGAGGCGTTGGTCTTGATGATCCCGCCGATGGCGGCCGCAGTCAGCAGGAAGGTGCGGATGCCGTCCTGCGCGGCGCTGACGCAATGGTCGCGGTAGTAACGGATCGTGGCGGGGACGACGCCGGCAGCCCCGTTGGTGGGGGCGGTGACGACGCGGCCGCCCGCAGCATTCTCCTCGTTCACGGCCATGGCGTAGACCGAGAGCCAGTCGTTCGCGACATGGGGCTGGGCCAGGTTCAGCCTGGCTTCTTCTTTGAGTTGGCCGTGGATCGCGGCCGCGCGGCGGCGAACGTTCAAGCCGCCGGGGAGGATGCCCGTCTGGGAAAGGCCGCGGTCGATGCAGGCATCCATCGTGGACCAAAGGGCGTCCAACCGGGCATCGAGATCGCCGCCCGTCAGAGCCGCCTCATTGCGGCGCTTCATCTGGGCGATGGTGAGCCCGCTCTCATCGCCCATCCGCAGCATCTGCGCGGCATTGGCGAACGGGTGGGGGGCGCCCGCGTCGCGCTGAGCGGTGGCGGGGTCTTCGGGTGTCCGCAATTCGGCCTCGGTGACGACGAAGCCGCCGCCGACGGAATAATAGGTTTCCTGCATATGCAGGTTCCCGGCCCCATCGAAGGCGCGCAGGACGAGGCCGTTCGCGTGGCCGTCGAGCGGCGGGCCGTAATCGAAGATGACGTCCGCATCGGGGGCGAACGCCATTTCGGGGAGGGTATCGTGGGAGAGTGTCTTCGTCTCTGACAGGCGGGTTAGAGCCTGTTCGCCCGCATCCATGTCGACATCTGCCGGGTCGAATCCCAGAAGGCCCAGGCAGACGGCGCGGTCGGTGGCATGGCCCTTGCCGGTGAAAGCCAGGGAGCCGTGCAGCGTGGCGGTGATATGGGCGGGCGGTCCGGCGCCCGGTTCGGGATCGGCACCGCCATCCAGCGCGCGCAGGAAGCGCGCGGCGGCCACCATGGGTCCCATCGTATGCGAAGAGGAGGGACCGATGCCCGGTTTGAAAATATCGAAGATCGAGAGGAACATCAGCGTCTCTTCTTCTTGCGCTTTTTGCTGCGGCTGGAGGGATGCGCCTTCCAGCGCAGGTGAAACCAATGCCATTGGTCGGGATGCGCCTCCACCTGGGCGGCGAGGCGGGCGTTGTAGGCGCTCATCATCTTGGCTGGCTCGCCTGCCGGGATCGGGTCCTCGAACGTGATTTGCGGCGTGCCGCCCACGACCGGTGCGAAGGCGGGAACCAGCGGTAGATCGTAGCGGCGGGCCAGTTCGGCGGCGGCCGGTGAGGTCAGGGCCTGATGCCCCAGAAAGTCCAATGGCAACCCGTCCTTCACCCATTGGTCGGGCAGAATTGCGAAGAAGCCGCCCGCCCGCAAATGGCGCAGCATCTCGCGATTGCCCGACTTGCCCTTGGGGATGATGGGCTGACCGCCCAGTTCGATGCCCGCGCGGAAGACCGGTTCGTAATAGGGGTTGTTGTTGGGTCGGTAGATGGCGCCGGTTTCCATCCCTTCGCGCTTGAGGACATGGCGGATCGTCTCCCATTGGCCGAAATGGCCGGAGACCACTAGGGCGCCGCGCCCCTGGCTTTTGGCCTCCCGCAGGGCGTCGAGCCCGGGGCCCGTCGCAGGCAGGTCGGCGCAGGCGCGGGCGAGATCGGCATTGAACCAGATGCCGGTCAGCGTACGGCCCGCATTGCGGGCGGCGGCAAAGGTGATTGCCCGCCTCCGTTCTTCGTCCATCTCGGGCCAGATCAGGGCGAGGTTCGCCATGGCGCGCGCGCGCAAAGGGGGGGTGAGGCGGACGACCCATTCCACGATGGCGCCCATCACCACCTGCCGCCGGGCAAAGGGCAGGTGGGCCACCGCGAACAAGAGTGTCCTCAGGAGCGCGGCCTGCATCCAGTAGAGCGCCGTCTTCATCGGCCCGAGGTGGCCTGTCCGACGCGCCCGGTCAAGCGATCCGGCACCAGAGCAGGGGAACGGGTCTCGCACTCGCCGCATGGCTGGGCTAGTCGGATGCGGGTTTCACGATGGAGGACGCCTTGGCCCGTTTGCTTGCCCCGCTGCTTCTGCTGATCGCCGCCTGTGCCGCACCCGTGCCTGAGGCGCCCACCGCCCCCGATCTCTATCCCGGTGAAACGCCAGAGGTGCGGGCCTTGGTGAACAAGTGGGCCGACTACTACGACGTGCCGCGCAGCCTGGTGCATCGGGTGATCCAGCGCGAAAGCGACTACCGCGCAGGTGCGCGCAACGGGCCTTACTGGGGGATGATGCAGATTTTGCCCGCCACGGCACGGAATATGGGCTTCACCGGCCAACCATCGGAACTGTTGGAGGCCGACACCGCGCTCAAGTATTCGGTCCGCTACCTGCGCGGGGCTTGGATGGTCGCGGATGGGGACGAGTACGAGGCGATGATGTGGTACGCGCGCGGCTTCTATTACGAGGCGCGGGATCGAGGGCTTCTACAAGAAACCGGTCTCAGGGGCACGCTGTGGACGGATTACGATGCCGGTTTGCGGCCCTTGCCTGCGATCGACGAGACTGGGCGCCTGACCGTGCCGTGCGAACCGCGCACCGGCGTGGCGGCTGCGCTGCGCGGGACCGGGTGCCCGGCCTGATTAGCCAGGGATCGGGGGCACGCCGTGGTTGAGGATTGGGTCGCATTGCTGGGCGTGAAGGGCGGCCCGGCAATCCGGCCAGGGTCGTCCATGCCGACATCGACGCTGGTTCGGCTGGGCGGGCGGACGATCCTGGTGGATGCAGGATTGGGCGCGGCGCGTGGCGTCTGCGATCAGGGCGTGCCCTTGATCGAGATCGACCTGATCGTCGTCACGCATCTGCATTCCGACCATTACCTGGAGCTTGGCCCGCTTCTCCACACGGCCTGGACGGCCGGGTTGAACCGGGCGGTGCCGGTGCTGGGGCCCCCCGGGCTGGCGACGTATTGGCGACACTTCCTGGCTTCCGTGGCATTCGATATCGATCTGAGGGTGGCCGATGAGGGGCGGATGCCGCTGGCCGATCTGGTGGCGATCACCGAGATCGCGCCGGGGCGCATCTGGTCCGAGGGCGTGACGATCGACGCGATCCGCAATCACCATCCGCCCATTGCCGACAGCTTCGCGCTGTCGCTGGACGCGGCGGGCACGCGCATCGTCCTGTCCGGTGACACTGCTCCCTTCGCGGGTTGGGGCGATTTCTGCGCGGGCGCTGATCTGCTGGTCCATGAGGCGATGCTGACCGACGGGGTCGCGGCGGTGATCGCCGCCATCCCGGATCCCGATCCGCTTTTGAAGGCCCATATCCTGCGATCCCATACCGACGCGGTGGAGGTCGGGCGCCTCGCTGCCGCGTCAGGGGTGAAGGCCTTGGCCCTGCACCATTTCGTCCCCGATGGATTGCCGGGCTTCGGGGCGGAGGCATGGATGCGTGCGGTGCGCACCCATTGGGACGGACCGCTGCATCTGGGGCGGGACGGCCTGCGGATCGCGCTTTGACGCCAGCTTGCCAGGTCCGGGCGCGTTCGGGCATCACGGACGCATGACGAAGCCCTGCATCATCTGCGTCGCGATCACGGGGTCGGTGGCCCAGAAATCCGACAACCCGGCGGTGCCCATCACGGTCGACGAACAGATCGAGAGCACCCACGAAGCCTTCGAGGCCGGGGCCGCCATCTGCCATGCCCATGTGCGCAACGACGATGGCAGCCCAAGTTCCGACCCCGATCGCTTTGCCGCGCTGAAGGAAGGGCTGGAGCGCCATTGCCCCGGCATGATCATCCAGTTCTCCACCGGCGGTCGGTCGGGCGCGGGCAAGGAACGGGGCGGGATGCTGCCGCTGAAACCGGACATGGCCTCGCTGACCGTGGGGTCGAACAACTTCCCGACGCGTGTCTACGAAAACCCGCCCGATCTGGTGGATTGGCTGGCGGGCGAGATGCGGACCCATGGGATAAAGCCGGAGATCGAGGCCTTCGATCTGAGCCATCTCCATCAGGCCGCCGCCATGGGGCGGGACGGACGACTGGAGGGACCGCTCTACGTCCAGTTCGTCATGGGGGTGAAGAACGCCATGCCGGCCGATAAGGATGTCTTCGACTATTACGTCCGGACGGTGGAACGACTGATGCCCGATGCGGAATGGTGCGCCGCGGGCGTCGGGCGCGCGCAGATCGAGGTCAATGAATGGAGCGTCGCAGCCGGCGGCCATGCCCGCACCGGGCTGGAGGATAACGTCCGCCTGAACCGTGAGACACTTGCGCCGTCGAACGCGGCATTGGTCAAGCGGGTGGTCGAGTTGTGCGAACGATATGCACGGCCGGTGGCCACGGTGGCGCAGGCACGCGCCTTGCTGGGCTTGCGCGCCGCTCGGGCCAAGGCCACGGGGCCGTGACCCTGCCGCGGCACGATGGGGTGATCGCCTGGGATTTCGACGGTGTCTTGAATCGCAACGTGATCGATGGGCGTGTCGTCTGGCCGGCGACCTTCACCCAGGATATCGGACATCCTTGGGAGAGTTTCGAGACGGCTATTTTCGGCACCGGTTTCGACGAGGTCATCACCGGGCGGGTGGATCTGCGCGACCGCCTTGCGGCCTGGGCCGATGCCGTGGGTTACGGGCCGGGGGCGGATGCGTTGCTGGCCTATTGGTTCGCGCGGGATGCGCTGCCGGATGATGATATGCTCCGGATGGCCGCCGCGCTGGAGGCGCGGGGCGTGCGGCAGGTCATCGCTACGAACAATGAGGCCCGCCGGGCCGCCTATATCGAGCGGGAGATGGGGTTCGCGACACGGGTGGAACGGATCTTCGCATCGGGACGCATGGGCGTGGCGAAACCCGATCCGGTCTTTTTCGCCCAGGTGACGGCCGATTTGGACGTCGCGCCCGCCCGGATGGTGCTGATCGACGATCATGCCGGGAATGTCGCCGCCGCGCGGGATTGCGGCTGGGCGGCCTTTCATCTGACCGACGAGAGCCGTGGCGATCTGCGGGCTTATCTCGGGCTGGCCGAGGCGTGATTGCGGATGCCGGGCTGCGGCCTCGCGATTTCGTCACTGTGGCAAGCGGCCCGGATGGCCTAACAGGGGCCGGATGACCCGACGGACGGCGCCATGAATTCCGATCTCCCCCTGACCCGCGACCTTGTCTTTGTCGGTGGTGGGCACAGCCATGCGCTGGTTCTGCGGCGCTGGGGGATGGACCCGTTGCCGGGGGCGCGGCTGACCCTGATCAATCCAGGGCCGACGGCGCCCTATACCGGGATGCTGCCCGGCCACGTGGCTGGGCATTACGATCGGGACGCGCTGGATATTGACCTGGTGCGGCTGGCGCGGTTCGCTAGGGCGCGGTGGATCGACGGCGCGGTGACCGGGCTCGACGCGCAGGCCGGTCTGCTGCGCCTCGCCTGCGGGCGAGAGGTGGCCTACGACGTGGCCAGCATCGACGTGGGCATCACGTCCGAAATGCCGTCCTTGCCTGGGTTCGCGGAACATGGCGTGCCAGCCAAGCCGCTGGGCACTTTCGCTATGCGGTGGCGGGCGTATCTGGCCGATGTGGCGGCAGGGAGCGCCTTGCCAGAGG
The DNA here is from genome assembly GCA_039199335.1 of Pseudomonadota bacterium. Taxonomy (GTDB): domain Bacteria; phylum Pseudomonadota; class Alphaproteobacteria; order Rhodobacterales; family Rhodobacteraceae; genus Jannaschia. The sequence continues at coordinate 212,923 of JBCCSY010000005.1, read as the reverse complement.
CGGCAGTGATCGGCGGTGGCGTGGCGGGGGCGGAACTGGCCATGGCCATCGCCCATGCGCTGGGTGGCGTGGCAGACGCGCCGCGCGTCGCCGTGATCGAGGCACAAGCGGCACTGACGGGGATGTCCGTAAAGGCGCGCGACATCCTGATGGCGCGGATGACGACGCTGGGCATCACGCTCCATGCCCCGGCCCGGGTGGCACGCCTTGAGGCGGATACCGTCGTTTTGGACGACGGGGCGACGGTGCCGTCCGCCTTCACCGTGGGGGCCGCCGGGGCGCGGCCCCATGATTGGCTGGCCGAGACCGGGTTGCCGCTGGAGGACGGTTTCCTCCGCGTCGATCCGACCCTGCAGGTGGAGGGACATCCGGCGCTTTTTGCGACGGGGGATTGCGCGCATATGGTCCATGCCCCGCGCCCGAAGGCCGGTGTCTTTGCGGTGCGGGCCGCCCCAGTCCTCCATGCCAATCTCCGCGCTGCGCTGTCGGGTGGCCGTTTGCGTCCGTTCCGCCCGCAGCGGCGCTACCTCAAGCTGATCTCTCTGGGGGCGAAAGACGCGGTCGGGGAACGGGGCGACCTGACCCTTTCGGGGCCGTGGCTCTGGCGGTGGAAGGATCGGATCGACCGGGGCTTCATGGACAAGTTCACGGATTTGCCGAACATGGCCGTGCCCGCACCACCCCGCGTGGCCGCGTTGGATGCCGTGGCCGATGCGCCGCTTTGCGCAGGCTGCGGCTCGAAGGTGGGGGTCGCAGCGCTGGGCAATGCGCTGGCTGGTCTGCCAACCGTGATCCGTGCGGATGTCGCGTCGACGCCGGGGGACGACGCAGCCGTTCTGGAGATGGACGGCGTCCGGCAAGTGCTGACAAATGACCACCTGCGGGCCTTCGTCGCCGATCCGGTCCTTTTTGCGCGGATCACGACGGTGCACGCGCTGGGTGATATCTGGGCCATGGGCGCCACGCCCCAGGCCGGGCTCGCCACGGTCATCCTGCCGCGGATGTCGGAAGACTTGCAGCGCCGGACCATGGCGGAGGTATTGGGCACCGTGTCGGATGTGCTGCGGGCTGCGGGTGCGGAATTGGTGGGTGGGCATTCCCTGATGGGTGCAGAGATGTCGCTGGGTCTATCGCTGACCGGACTGGCTGCGGGCGATCCCATCGGCCTGTCGGGCGCAGAGCCGGGCGATGCGCTGATTCTGACCAAACCCCTCGGCTCGGGCACCCTGTTGGCCGCCGAGATGGCGGGGCGTGCCCGGGGTGGAGATGTGGTGGAACTGCTCCGCGCCATGGCTCAGCCGCAGGGCGCGGCGGCGGCAATCCTGGCGGGGGCAAAGGCGATGACGGATGTCACGGGGTTCGGTTTGGCCGGTCATCTGCAGGCGATCTGCGCGGCCAGTGGGGTGGGGGCTGAGCTCTCACTGGCCGATCTGCCGCTTTATGCCGGGGCGGAGGCCTTGGCGGCAGCAGGCATACGCTCGACCCTCCACCCATCCAATCTGGCTGCGGCGCCTGTGGCTGGAGCGGCGGGCGCGCGGGGTGCCTTGCTCCACGATCCGCAGACGGCGGGCGGGTTGCTGGCCGCGGTGTCGGCCGGGGAGGCGGACACGCTTTGCCACCGGTTGCGGGAGGACGGGTCTATCGCGGCCATCATCGGGCGGATCGTGGCGCAGCCGGGTCTGCGCTGCGTCTGAGCGGCCCGCATGTCGGCCACCGTTCGATCCGTCACGCGGGCCGGGTTTCGGACAAATCGAGGATGCGCGCCGCGGCACGGTCCAGATCCGCAGGTGTGAGATCGGAAAGCACGATATCCGCGAGCCTGGGCTGCGCCCGTGCTGCGCGGCGGTAGCGCGGATCGTAATGCGCCGCGATCAGGGCCTCGGCCAAGGGGTGTAGTCGACCCGTTTGGGCCAGCTCTTGCCACGCGGCGATGGTGGTGCGCGGGTGGTAGGGGCGCAGGCTGTCGATGCGCCGGGTCAAGAGATCGAGATCGGCCCCGAGATCGGGATAGGCGGTCAGAAGATGCCGGGCGCGCGCGGCCAGGGGTGCCGTCACCTGGATCACGGGGGCCGCGCGCATGGCCGTCCAGAGCGCGGGGGGCAGCTTGATGGCGCCGATGGCATTGCTCTCGGCCTCCAGAAAGACCGGGCGCGCGGGGTCCAGCGGCAACAAGGCCTGCGCCAGACGGCTCTCAAACATCTTCTGGGCGGGCTGCCCGCCGGGAAGGCCGCCGAAATTGGAGCCGCGATGCTCGGCCAGCGCCTCAAGATCTAGGGTCTGGGCGCCCGCATCGGACAGATGGCGCAATAGCTGGGTCTTCGCCGTGCCGGTCCCGCCATCGAGCAGGATCACCTCTAGGCCAAGCGGTTGGTCGTAGAGGCGGTCGGCCACCAGCCGACGATAGCTGCGATAGCCGCCGTCGACGACCGCCACTCGCCATCCGATCTGCGACAGGATCGACGCGAAGGAGCCGGAGCGCTGCCCCCCCCGCCAGCAATAGACCAGGGGCCGCCACCCGCCATCCTTCTGAGACAGCGCCGTTTCGATATGGTGGGCAGCGTTGCGGGCCACGAGGGCTGCGCCGACCTTCCGCGCCAGGAACCGGTCCTGGCGGACATAGATCGTGCCGACCTTCGCGCGTTCGGCATCGGACAGGACGGGCAGGTTGATGGCGCCCGGCATGTGATCTTCAGCGAATTCCGAGGGGGCGCGGACATCGATCACGCTGTCGAACGGGGCGTTTAGTGCTTCCGTCAGATGGGTCAGGGTGAAGGCCATGGCCTTGCTTCGCCCCGTCCCTTCCGGGTTGCAAGCGGCGTCAGCTGGGGTCGCGGGAAATGAAGAAGGCGACGCCGATGACCAGGATGCCAAGGAAGATGAGTGCGCCCTGCACCGTGCTCAGGTCGCCACCCTGAAGGCTGGCGGTCGGATTACCGACGCAAAAGTTGCGGGAACCAAGATCAACACAAAAGCCCATGACAACCTCATGGTTACGATTCGTTCTCTTTTGACACAAAATCGCGGCGACACTTTGCCGGGCGCCATCTTTGTCGTGGAGGAAGCGCTTCGATGCGGTCCATCGTCCATGCCCGGTTGACGATTTGGCTCGGTCTTGGCGGGTCAGAGACCTGTTGTGGCCGTCGGGACCGGGGTGGCAACGACCTGTCGAGCGAGGGCGAGAAAGCCGTCGGCCTGATGCCTCGCCAATGCCAGTCCCTTATCAGCGGTGGCCAAATGCGCCTCGCCGACCACACCGTGAGGCGAGAGGTCCGACGCGATCCAGCCCTGGCTGATCGGTCCGATCGGGGGGACCGCCGCCGCTTCCGCGGTGGAGGGGAAGTCGATCGCCACCGCCATGTCCACGGTCTCGGGTCGGAAGGCCAGCATGAGCGAGGTCTCGCGGTCGCCGCCATGGATGCCGAACTGGGCTTCCCGGTCGCTGAACAGCCCGTCCGGCGCGCCGAAGCTGGCCCATTGGCATTTGACGGCGAGCATTCCGGCCTGAACCCGAAGCTCTCGCGACAAGATGGAGACGAGATCCAGGTTCCCACCGTGGGAATTGACGAGGATGATCTTTCTCAACCCTGCGCGCGCCACCGACAGCCCGATCTCGGTCCAGGCGCGCAGTGCGATCTCCGCACTCAGCGTCAGCGTCCCAGCGGCCCAGAGATGCTCGTTCGACTTGCCCACGGCCTGCACGGGTAGGGCCAGCAGGTCCAGATCGGGCGGGCAGAGCGCGGCGACGGTGTCCAGCATCCCCTCGGCGATCAGCGCGTCGGTCCCGGTCGGTAGGTGCGGACCATGCTGTTCCACTGCGGCGGTCGGTAGGACGGCGACGGTCCGGTTGGGGTCCAGATCGGCGAAGTCCGGCGCCCGCATGTCAGCCCAGCGGCGGAAGGTCATGGCGCCTCCTTCGGGGCGTAGGTCGCGTCGAGGCGCGATTGCAGATAGTCGGCCGCCCGGATCGGCGGATATTTCGGATCGCCAGTGCCGGGCAGGGCAGCGACGATGGTGTCGGGGTTCGCCTCCACGAAGAACGCGACGGAGCGGCGCTGCCGCTTTGGCCGCAGGACGCGGTGAGGCGTGGAGACATAGAGGTCGTTGGTCCAGCGCATCAGGCAATCGCCGATATTGACCACGTAGGCTCCGGGCACATGGGGCACGTCGGTCCAGTCGCCGCCGCGTGGCTTCACCTGCAGCCCGGCCTCGCCATCGGTCATCAGAAGCGTAATGGCGCCGTAATCGGTATGGGCCCCCGCCCCGATCTCGCCCTCTGCGCCGGTGGCTGGCGGGTAGTGCAGCAGGCGCAGGGCGGCGAGCGGATCATCAAAGAGACGGTCGAAATGATCCTCCGCCAACCCCAGGTCCAGCGCGAAGGCCCGATGGATCGCCACGCCCTGCGCCAGCGCCGCGTCGTAATAGGTCAGCATGGTCTCGCGAAAGCCCGGTAGGTCGGGCCAGCGGTTCACACCCCGGAACGGATCGCCGTTGATCACCCGCGGATCGTCGGGGGGCAGGTCGTAGCCGATATTGAAACTTTGCTTGGTATCCACCTCGGGTGCGGTCTCGTCCAGGCTCTCGTCGCCCGGCTTGGCCCAGCCCCGGAAGTGCGGCGTGTCGAGGATCGAGAGCTTTGCCTTCTCTGCCTCGGGCAGTCCGAAGAAGGCATCGGCTTGCGCGAAGACCTCCGCCCGCAAAGCGCCCGGGACCGAAGGGTTCGCGAGCAGGAAGAAGCCCGTCTCGCGCACGGCCTGACCAAGTTCGGTCACGAAGGCGACGCGGTCGGTCTCGAACCGGGTCCAGTCCAAAACGGGGATCATGCGGTCAACCTGTCCATGGTCTGGCCCACACGGTCCAGATGTTTCGCCCGGCTCTCGGGCGAGGAGGAGTCCATCAGATGGTGCGCCGCGTAGAATGTCCGGCAACCCTTGGCGCAGATCGCCCGCACGCCGCGGGTCAGGGTGCGCTTGCCGGGTGCCCCGATCAGGGTCGTGAGCCACCAGGACGCGCCGCAGGTGGTGAAGACGCCCAACCGCTTGATGTTGGTCAGACCGGGCCGGATGTCTTCCCCGTCCTTGGGCATGATGAAGGCCACGCCCGGCACCAACACACGGTCCAGCCAGCCCTTCAACATGGCCGGCAGGCCGTACCACCACGTCGGATAGACGAAGATCAGCGTATCCGCCCATTGCAGATCGGCCACGTCCTGCGCCACGGGTTCGGTATTGGCGGCCTCGTCCAGATAGATGTCCAACTCGTGCCCCGTCAGCACCGGCGAGAAGTTCGAGCGGTAGAGATCGCGCACTCGGTATTCTGCCTGAGCGGCGTCGAGCCGAGCCTTCACAGTCTCCAGCACCGCGCCGGAGAAGCTGTCCGTCTTGGGATGGCAGAACACGATCAGCGCGCGCATCAGAACGTCTCCAATTGGGCGCCGACATGGGTAAGGAATCGCGCGCGCTTCGCGTCCGAGGCGGCGTTCATCCCGTAAAGCGCCAAGTACTTCATCGAACGGGGGCGGCACACATGCCAGATGGCCCGGGTGACGCATTTGCGGGGCGGATCCCCGGCGCCGATGGCGCGTAACCGCGTGCCCCCATAGGTCGTCACGGCGGCCAGGCGGCGCACCTTTGTCAGGTTCGGCGCCACTTTGTCGTTCTTGATGACGAAAGACACGCCCGGCAGGAACACGCGGTCCAGATAGCCTTTCAGGATCGCCGGGAAGCCGAAATTCCAGACGGGGAAAACCAGGATAAGGGCATCGGCGGCCTTCAGACGCTCGACATGGGTCTTCACGCTTTCGGTGTTCTCCGGATAGTCATGATAGCCCCGCCGCTCTACTTCGGTCATTACGGGATCGAACCCTTCGGCATAGAGATCGCAATCATCGACGTCCCAGCCGCGACCCTCCAGCGTCGCCACGGTCTTCGCATGGAGAGCGGCGTTGAAACTATCGGGCACCGGGTGCGCGGCGAGGACGAGTGCGCGCGTCATGAGGGGCGCCGGGGCGTCGTGCCGCCCGCCAGACGATCTTGCAGCAAAGCGTACAGGTTCTGTTCCAGATCGCCGTTTTCTCGCGGGTCGATGCCATCCAAGTGAAGCAACTCGACCACGAGTTCGCTGGGCGTGAGCGCCTCGCAACGTTGCACAAGGCCGTCTAACGTTCTGCGGGACAGACAGATGCCCTGCCGAACGCAGGCATCATCGCAAAACAATGCGACGGCATCCCGATACTGGCCGTATCGCGACCCGGGGTCGTACCGGCCGCGCTGCAAGTCCCAGCCAAGCGGATCCCGGCATCGATCCGACGCCATCGCCGTGGACCAGCCCGGCCCGCGGCCAGCGGCTGCGGAATAGGATCGCTCGCGGGCGATCGGAGACCGGCCCGCCCTATGATCGGGTCGCTCTGACTCGGTCATTCCGCGGCCTGCAGTTTCGGATAGGCGTACATTTCGTGGTAGCCCCAGTCGGGGTCGTCCCAGGCAATCATCTTGCCCGGATTGAGCAAGCCTTTGGGGTCCGCCTCGCGCTTGAAGGCCAGCTGCCGGTCGTCCACCGATTGCCGTCCGCCTTCTTCCAGCGTGTAGCGGTGCGGGTTGAAGATCATGGCGCCCGCCTCCTCGTGCATCCGCACGATCTCATCGAGGCGCTCTTCGGTGGTGAATTTCACGAGGCTGAGGCCCGCGAACATCACCTTCCCGTTCTCCTTGAGCACCTCGAGATGCTGAAGGACTTCGGGCGAAAGCGCGTCGCGCATCTTCTCGATCAGCTCCAGATGCTGCGGGAAGCCGTAGCGGACCTGCAGATAGGTGATCGACGGATCGACTTTCAGGGCGCGCAGAGTGGTATGGTTCCAGCCGTATTCGAAGACCGGGCCGGGGGTGCGGGGCCAGTCGTTGTAGTCGTGCCGGTAGATCAGCTTCATATGCGGGCGGCGGCCCAGGAAGGTCAGGAAGCCGTCCATGGAATGGGGCGCGACCATCAGCGCCACCATGTTGTCCCCCGTCTCCACATGGGGGGCGACGCGCTGGAAGTAGTCCTTGGCTACGGGCGCCTCGAAGACGGTGGCCAGCTTGATGAGGATGCCGTCCTCGTTGGCCAGTTCCTCGGCGAAGCGGGTGGCGTCCATAAAGTCGTCGCAGGTCAGGAACATCTCGACCCAGTCATAGGCGGGGGCCAGCGGGATCTCGATCTCGGTGATGATGCCGTTGGTGCCGTAGGCGTGGCTGACGCGGGCCAGTTCCTCACCGCGGAATTCGAGGATGCGCGGCTCGGCCTCCATGGTGACGACGCGCAGGCGGATGATGTTGCCCAGATCGCGCAGGCTGCCCCATGTGCACGACCCCACGCCGCCGGACCCACCCGCGATGAAGCCGCCGATGGTGGCCGTGGCCCAGGTGCTGCTGAACATCCGGATTTCCTGCCCCGACTGGTCCTTGCAGGCGGCGTCCAGATCTTTCAGCAGGATGCCCGGCTCCGTCACCACGCGGCCCGGTGCGATCTCTTTCACCTTGTCCATATGGTGCAGATGCATGACGCAACCGCCCTCCAGCGGCATGGCCTGCCCGTAATTGCCGGTGCCCGCCCCGCGGGTGGTGACGGGAACGTCGTATTCATAGCAGGCCTTCAGCACCTCGATCACCTCGGCCTCGGAGCGGGGCGAGACGACGAAATCGGCGACCACATGGTCCAGCCGGTCCTTCAAGACGGGCGAGTACCAGAAAAAGTCGCGCGACTTGGCGCGGATGGCGGCGTCGGATTGCTCGATGTCGAGATGGGACAGGGCGGCCTTGGCGGCGTCGATGTTCATGTCGTCTCCCACAGATGGTCGAGGTCGGAATATTCGGGAAGGGTACGGTCGATGGCCTGCCCGCCGCGCAGGACGATGCGGTCGGTCTGCGGTCGGGCGAAGAGCTCGGTCCATTCGCGGGCCTTGAAGATCACCAGATCGACGGGGTCGCCCGTGTTCAAGGACTGTCTGGCGAAACCGCAAGTCGTCGCGGGTTGGGCTGTAAAGGCGTCGACCCAGTCGTCGCGGGAATGGTCTAGATGGGCGATGCGGGTGGCCTGTCGCATCACCTCCAGCATGTCGAGGTCGCCATAGGCATAGAACGGATCGCGCGTGTTGTCCGATGCAAAGCTGACCGGGATGCCCCGCGCCCGCATTTCGTGGACCAGGGTCACCCCACGTCCCCGCGGCGTTCGCGACTTATCCTGGGGTCCCCGATCCTGCAGGTAGAGGTTGCACATCGGCAGGCTGACGACGTTCAGCCCAGCCTTCGCCACCAGGTCCAGCGTGTCCATCGCCCGGTCCACATCCTGCGTCGAGAGAGAGCAGCAGTGGCCTACCGTGACCGGCGCGGCGAAGCCCGTCTCGATGACGGTCTCTGCGATCAGGCGCAGGGTTTCGGAGGACGGATTCATGGTCTCGTCCACGTGGAAGTCGGCATGGAGGTTGCGGGCCTCGGCCATGCGGAAGAAGCCCAGAAGCCGGTCCTTCAGGTCGGGCACCGGGTAAGTCACCATCCCAAGAACGCCGCCATGTTCGGCGACCAGATCGGCGGTCACACGGAAATCCCCGTCTTCCGAGAAGCTGTCGCAGCCGATTAGACAGACCCCCTGCAGGTCGATCCGACCGCGCCATTCCTCCCGAAGCTCCGCGAAGACCGGCCATGTGATCTGAGGCTGCGGTGGGATCGAATCCAGATGGGTGCGGATCGCCCGCGTCCCGTGGGCATACGCGCATTGCAGGCCGAACGTCATGCGGGCGCGCAGGTCGTCCGCGCTCCAATTCGCGTGGTCCGCGCGCACCGTGTTGAGCGCGCCCATGAAGCTGCCATCCGGGTTCGAGGCACGGGGCCAGATATGGCCCTTGTCCAGATGGGTGTGCATGTCGGTGAAGCACGGCAGGACTATGGCGCGGGCCATGTCGACGCGCGTCCCCGCCCGATCCGTCAGCACACCGCCCGCGATGTGCAGATCGGTGGTGGTCAGGCTTCCGGGTTGTCCCAGAAGATGCGCGGGGACCGTGACGTTGGCAAGGGTGAGGGGGCCGCTGGGCAGGGCGCGGAAATCCATCAACCCTCCCGTTTGATGGCACTCTCATGCCATTTGCGAAGCATCAGATGCGACAGGAGCGACAGGGCCGCGAAGATGAAGACGCCCATGGCCGCCACAAGGGCCAGGGCCGCGAACATCCGCGCGATATTCAGGCGGTAGCCAGCCTCCTGAATGCGGGCGGCGAGCCCGGCGCCCACGCCGCCGGTCCCGGCCACCAGTTCCGCGACGACGGCCCCGATCAGGCTCAGCCCGCCGGCGATCTTCAGGCCGCCGAGGAAGTAGGGCAAGGCGGAAGGCAGTTGCAGCATCCAGAGCTTCTGCCAGCGGGAGGCATGGTAGATGCGGAACAGGTCGCGCAGGTTGTGATCGACGGAGTTGAGGCCCAGCGTGGTGGAGGACAGGACCGGGAAAAAGGCCACGATCCAGGCGCAGAGCAGCATCCCCACCGTCTTCGATTCCACGTAGATGAAGATTAGCGGCGCAATGGCGACGACGGGTGTGACCTGCAGGATCACGGCATAGGGGTAGAAGCTGAGCTCCACCATCCTCGACTGGTTGAACAGGATCGCCAACCCGGCTCCGCCCAGCACGGCCACGACAAGCGCCATCAGCGTGATCCGCCCGGTCAGCAGCGCGGCGTCCCAAAGGATGGCCCAGTCGCCGGTTAGGCTGCCCCAGACGCGGCCAGGGCCGGGCAGGATGTAGTGCGGGATGTCATTCCAAGCGACCAGCCGGTCCCAAAGCCAGATGGTCAGCGCCATGACGACGACCGGCAAGACCCAACGGGCGGCCTGTTCTATGCGGCGCTTGCGGGCGCGGCGCGCTTCCTCGGCGTCGACGACGGGCGCCGCGGCTGTCGGCGGGTAGGGAACCTGGGCGTCGGCGGTCATGCGGCCTCCATGGCGGCTTCCAGCGCGCGGGAGGCGGCGCGGCAATGGGCGGCATATTCGGCAGAGGTGCGAAACTCCTCGGTCCGGGGATAGGGCGCGTCCACGCACACCTCCTCGATGACGCGGCCGGGCCGGGCGGCCATGACCACGATGCGGTCCGACAGGAACACGCTTTCGAAGACGGAATGGGTCACGAAGATCACCGTGCAGCCGATCCGGGCCTGCATCTCAAGCAGGTCGTTATTCAGCTTGAAGCGCGTGATCTCGTCCAGGGCGGCAAAGGGCTCGTCCATCAGGATCAGCTTGGGGTTCGTCACCATGGCCCGCGCGATAGAGACCCGCATCTTCATGCCGCCAGACAATTCGCGGGGATAGGCGTTCTTGAACTTCTCCAGCCCGACAAGGCGCAGGGCCTGCAGGATGTCGTCCTTGGCGGAATTGAAGGACCGCCCCTCAAGCCGAAAGGGCAGATAGGCGTTCTGCATCACCGTGGCCCAGGGCATCAGCGTCGGCTCCTGGAAGACGACGCCGATATCGCCCGCCTGCCGTTCGGCGGCCCACTCGATCCGGCCCGCCGTCGGGTCGGACAGACCTGCGATCAGCCGCAGCGCCGTGGACTTGCCGCAGCCCGAAGGCCCGAGGAGGGAGATGAAATCCCCCTCCCGCACCTGCAGGTCCATGCCGCGCAACGCCTGCACGTCGCCGGGGAAAATCTTGTCCACGGCGTTCATGCGCAGGACTTCGGCCCGCTGATCGAAGGGAACGACCGCCACCATCGGGTCAGGGCTTGATGTCCATGCCCACTTGCTTGTTGGTGAAGTCCAGCGTGTAGGAGGCCTGCCAGTCGATCTCGGCCTCGATCACGCCCGCCTCGACCATCTTGTTGAAGAAGTCCTCGATCCGGGCGTCGGACATGGCGCCGATCCCCATTTCCAGCGCCTCGCCGCTATCGACGATGCCCTCTTCCTTCATCATGTTCTTGGCGAAGTCGATCTTGTCCTGGGTCATGTCCGGATTGGCTTCCAGGATCAGCGCATCGGCTGCGGCGCTGTCGCCGTAGAGGTAGTTGTACCACCCGGTCAGCGAGCCATCGACGAAGCATTCCACCATCTCCGGATCCTCGGCGATGGTCGCCTCCATCGTCTCGATGGTGGTGGCGTAGCTGGAATAGCCGTTATCGGCGATCAGGAAGACGTTGGGCTCGAACCCGGCTTCCTTCTGCACGAGATAGGGTTCCGACGAGAGGTAGCCCTGCATCGCGACGCTAGTATCGGCGATGAAGGGGGCCGGGTTGAAGGTGTAGGGTTCGCGCTGTTCGACGGTGAAGCCATGGGAGGCGATCATCCACTGGTAGTAGCTGGTGAAGCCGTTATCCCCGATCAGCAGGGTCTTGTCCTTCAGGTCGTCCCAGCTCTCCACGTCCGGATGGGCCACGATGACCTGCGGGTGCTTCTGGAAGATAGCGGCGACGGCCACCACCGGGATCTCTTCCTTCACTGCGTTGAACGCCTGCAGCATGTCGCCACCCATATGGAACTGGATGCGCCCGGCCAGCATGAGCGCCCGGTTGTTCACTTGCGGTCCGCCCGAGATGATCTCCACGTCCAGCCCACAGGCTTCGTATGTACCGTCGGCGACGGATTGGTAGAAGCCACCATGTTCGGCCTGTGCCAGCCAGTTGGTGCCGAAGACGGCCTGCTTCAAATGGCCATCGGCGAAGGCCGCCATGGGCATGGCCGTGGCAAGGCCCGCCAGAAGCGCAATCGATTTCGTCATCCCAGTCTCTCCCCGTGAGCGTTCATTCCTCGGCGTACACTCGTTGCGGATGCGACGAAGGAAAGGGCCGGACAGGTCCGAGGTTGCGGCCACCGGTCACTTCGCCAGCATCTGCCCAATCTTTGTGCATTCTCGCCCGGATTCTGGCAATGGCGGAGTCCGGCGGACTGGTCACCCGGTCGTATCCGGCGGATGATCGCCCCATGGACGATCTCAAGACAGCCCTTGCCCCAGACGGCATCTCACCGCCCTTCGGCGCCTATAACCACGGTATTCTGGCGCCGCCTGGACGGGCGATCGTCACCTCTGGTCAGTTGGGCCTGTCCACCGACGGCGTGTGTCCGCCGGATGTGGCGGGGCAGGCACGGCTTTGCCTGGCTGCCATCGATGCGGTGCTGCGAGCGGCGGGCGCTGAGCGTTCCCATGTCCTGCGTCTGAACGCCTATGTGACCGACCGCGCCGATTTCCCGGCCTACATGGCGGAGCGGGATGCGTGGTTGGCTGACGTGCAGGTCAAACCGGCCTCGACCCTTATGATCGTCTCCGGCTTCACCCGGCCCGAATTCCTGGTGGAGGTGGAAGCCATGGCGGTGCTGCCCTGACCGATCCGTTCGACGCGATCCGCGCGCATTTCGACAGCCTGTTGTCGATGCCGCCGCCCAAGGGCGCGTTGACCGTGGCGCTGGCCCGCGTGGATGCAGAGGGTCGGGAGGTGGCATGGCTGTCCGGCCGCCAGGGGCCAGACGGGCTGCCCGTTTCGGATTCGCGCCTGCGGATGCGCGTGGCGTCGGTGACGAAGATGGCGCTGGCCCGGACGGTATTGGCCGCTGGGCTCGACCCCGAGACGCCTGTTTCCGACTATCTCGATTGGCCCGGTGCGGCGCCCGCCATCGGGGCCTTGATGTCTCACATATCGGGGCTGTCTGACGAAGCGGGCTATATCGTCGCGCCACCCGAATCTCCCGAGGCGTTCGTCGCCCGACATCCCAAGACCCGATCCGGACCGCCCGGCTTCTTTCGCTATTCCAACCTCGGCTATCTGGTTCTGGCCTGCGCGCTGGAACGCGCCACGGGGCGGCGGCTCGATCATCTGATGCGCGAACACGTCCTCGACCCGGCTGGGATCGGTGGCGGGTTGAATTGGTCCGGCGTGGCGGACCGCGATCGGCATCTGCCGCTCTGGCAATGGCAGCAGGGGCGCCATGTCTGCACCATCGACGGGGCGGACACCGATTGGGCGGCGGAGGTGGTTTGGCGCAATGGGCAGGGCGTGCCGCTCAGCGACTGGCAGCCGGGCCATGCCGCGTGGTTCTCTCCCCAAGGCGGCCTTCGCGTTTCGGTCTTGGAACTGGCGCGGTTGGTTCGGTTCTGTACGTCCGGAGAGATCGGCACGCGGATGATGGCCCCGCGCTGGCGCTTCGATGGATCGAACGGAATGGATGGCGGCGGTCTGTTCCGCGCCGTCGGGCTGGGGATGACCCTCTACGAAGACCATCCCGAAATCCCCAGCCACCTCGCCGGTCATGCAGGGCACGCGCTGGGTGTCTCCACCGGCGCCTGGCTCGACCGGACCACCGGCACCGCCTGGGCCTATGCGATCAACGGCTGGCCGGACCTGACCGAGGGGTTGGATGACGAAGTCTTCTATCCTCCAGCCGAAGCCGCGATCCTGCGTGCCTTCGGATCGGGCAGTTTGGCGCGGACGTAACGTCCGAAGGTCGCACCCTCTTGCACTCGACGTAGGGTCAACCATGATCGCCGCATCAATGACGCGGGCCGCCAACAAGGTCCGAACGACAGAGAGGATCATCGACATGCTTCGCAGAACGTTGCTTGGCACGGCCGCTGCGCTCGTGGCTTTCACACCGGCTTTAGCCAACACGCCCCAGCCGGGCGAAACCCTCGCCGAGAACCAGGTCTTCCGCTATCGCCTGTTGGACCAGTTCCCGACCCTCGATCCCCATCTCAACGAGGAGACAGCAGGCTTTCACGTCATTCGCCAGCTCTTCGAAGGGCTGATGAACCAGGACGCCCAAGGCAATCTGGTGCCGGGCGTCGCCGAGAGCTTCGAGGCCAGCGAAGGCAACACCGTCTACACCTTCACCCTGCGCGAGGATGCGCGCTGGTCGAACGGCGACCCTGTGACCGCGCAGGACTTCGTCACCGGCTGGCAGCGCGCGGCCAATCCAGCCACCGCCTCACCCTATTCCTGGTATGTCGAACTGACATCCATGGAAAACGCGGCCGAGATCATTGCCGGAGACGCTGAACCGGAGACCTTGGGCGTGGAGGCCGTGGACGACCGGACCCTGCGCGTGACGCTCACGCAGCCGCTCCCTTACTTCGCCGCCATGACGACCTACGGGACGCTCTTCCCGATTCACACACCCACCGTCGAGGCCCATGGCGACAATTGGACCGCGCCTGAGAACATGGTGTCGAATGGGGCCTATACGCTGGACAGCCTCAGCCTCAACGAGACGTTCACATTGGTGAAGAACCCCGAATATTGGGACGCCGAGAACGTTGAGATCGAACGGATCGAGGGCTTCGTCATCAACGACGAGAACCAGGCGCTGACCCGATACGAGGCGGGCGAATTCGATCTTCTGGAACCGCTCCCGGCCGGATCGTTCCCCCGCCTTCAGGAAGAGCGGCCGGAGGAGGCGCAATCGGTCCCGCGCCTTTGCAGCTATTACTACGCGATCAACCATCGCGAAGATGACGGTGTCCCTGAAGAGCTGAAGGACCCGAATGTCCGCCGTGCGCTTTCGCTGTCGATCGACCGCAGTGTGATCGTCGACCAGATCCTGCAGGGCGGCCAGACGGCGGCCTACAACTTCACCCATTGGGCCACCGCCGGGTTCGAGATGCCGACCATGGCCGCCGCCGAGATGACGCAAGCCGAACGCGATGCCGAGGCCCAGCGTCTCTGGGAGGAAGCGGGCAGCCCCGATCTGGACCTTCGCCTGATCTACAACACCTCCGACAACCACCGGCAGATCGCCACCGTGGTCAGCCAGATGTGGAAGCAGAAGCTGGGCGTCGACACCACGCTGTCGAACAGCGAATGGGCCATCTACCTGGAGCAGCGCCGCGAGGGCGGTTTCGACCTGGCCCGGTCGGCTTGGTGCGGCGACTATAACGAGGCGTCGACGTTCCTGGACTTGATGACGTCCAATAACGGCAACAACGACGGCAAATATGCCAACCCCGAGGTGGACCGCCTGCTGGAAGAGGCCCGCACGGCCGACGACCCGCAGCCCATGTATACCCAGGTGGAGCAGATCCTGGCCGAGGATGTGGGCATCATTCCGATCTACCATTACGCCAACACCTTCCTGTTGAACCCCGCGATCAAGGGCTTCCCGCTCGAAAACGTGGAGAACAATTGGTACGTGAAGGACTTCTACCGGGTCGCCGACGAGTGATCCCTTGTGGTCGGCCCCGATGGGGGGCCGACCAATTCCGGGCCTGCCCATGACCTCCTACATCCTCCGCCGCCTTGCCGTTGCAATCCCGACGATCCTGTTCCTGATCGTCCTCAGCTTCGTGCTGATGGAATTCGCGCCCGGCTCGCCCTTTGACAGCGAGCGCGGCATCCCCGCCGCGGTCCTCCAGAACCTCGAAGCGAAATACGGCCTCGACCGGCCCGCCTGGCAGCGGCTGGGCCTTTACGTCTGGAACATCGCCACCGGGTTCGATTTCGGTCCCAGCTTCACCTACCGGGATCGCAGTGTGAACGACATCATCGCGCAAGGCTTCCCGATCACGCTGACCTACGGTTTCTGGTCCGGCCTGGCCGCCATCGCCGTGGGCGTACCGCTGGGTATCATCGCCGCAGTCAAGCAGAACACCTGGATCGACTATCTGGCCGTGGGCTTCTCCATCGGGGCGCAGGTGTTGCCGAACTTCGTGATGGCGCCGATCCTCGTCCTGGTCTTCACGCTCTGGCTAGGCTGGCTGCCCGGTGGCGGTTGGGCCGGCGGCCAATGGAACTATCTCATCTTGCCGGTCATCGCGCTCTCGACCTCCTATATGGCCTCCATCGCGCGCCTCACCCGGTCGTCCATGCTTGAGGTGCTGAACGCGCCCTTCATCCGCACCGCCCGCGCCAAGGGCCTGCCCATGCGCCGCGTGATCCTGCGCCATGCGCTCAAACCCGCGCTTCTGCCCGTCATCTCTTATCTCGGCCCGACCTTCGCCTTCCTGCTGACCGGCTCGGTTGTGATCGACATCTTTTTCTCCACCGGCGGGATCGGGCAGTTCTTCGTCGCTGCGGCCTTGGGGCGCGACTATGCGGTCATCATGGGTGTGACGATCCTTTACGGCGTCCTCGTGGTCGGGCTGAACCTCCTTGTCGATCTGGCCTATGCCTGGATTGACCCGAAGATACGGTACTGAGATGCGCAAGCTCTCCCGCGCCTTCGTTTCGCCCAATGCCAGCGCCTACCCCGACGGCGCGCCGGAACCAGTCAAGGGCCGGTCCCTCTGGGCCGATGCATGGGCCCGCTTCTTCCGCAACAAGGCGGCGACTGGTGGCCTGATCGTCCTGATCGCGCTGGTCCTCTTCGCGGTCTTCGGTGATCTCTTCGCCCAATGGTCCAACGAGGAAATCGACTGGGCCATGCTGGGCAACGTACCCGAGGTTGGCGGCCCTAGTCTGGAGAATGGCCATTGGTTCGGCGTGGACGAAACAGGCCGCGACCTCTACGCCCGCACCGTGCAGGGCACCCGCATCAGCCTCGCCGTCGGCGTGGTCGGCGCCCTGGTCGCCGTCATCATCGGCACGCTTTACGGCGCGGTGTCGGGCTATGTGGGCGGGCGCACGGACCAGATCATGATGCGGATCGTCGATGTCCTGATCGCCGTCCCTTACATGTTCGTCCTGATCTTGCTGATGGTGGTCTTCGAACGCTCGATCATCATGCTGTTCGTCGGCGTCGGCCTGATCTCCTGGCTGGACATGGCGCGGATCGTGCGGGGCCAGACCCTCACCCTGCGCCAGCGCGAATTCGTGGAGGCGGCCGTGGCCACCGGCGTCTCAACCCCCGTCATCATCGCGCGCCATATCGTGCCGAACCTGCTGGGTATCGTGGTGGTTTATGCCACGCTGCTGGTCCCCTCCATGATCCTTTTCGAAAGCTTCGTGAGCTTCCTGGGCCTCGGCGTGCAGGAGCCGTCGACCTCGCTCGGCGCCCTCATCAATGGCGGGGCGCAGAACCTGCGCAACCAGACGCCGTGGATGCTGGGCGTGCCGCTTTTCTTCTTCTGCACCCTGCTCTTCGCCCTGTTCTTCGTGGGCGACGGGCTGCGCGACGCGCTCGACCCGAAGGACCGCTGATGCTGCTCGAAATCGACGATCTGCGGGTCACGTTCCAGACCGGCGACGGCGCGGTGAACGCGGTGAACGGCCTGTCGCTGAACCTCGATGCGGGCGGTACCCTCGCCATCGTCGGCGAAAGCGGGTCGGGCAAGTCCCAGACCGCCTTCGCGATCATGGGCCTTCTGGCGCGTAACGGCGCAGCCACCGGATCGGTGCGGCTGGAGGGGCGCGAGGTGCTGAACCTGCCGGAGCGGGAGCTGAACCGTATCCGGGCCGAAACCGTGGCGATGATCTTCCAGGACCCCATGACCTCGCTCAATCCCTATATGCGGGTGGGCGACCAGATGGCCGAGGTGCTGCAACTGCACCAAGACATGTCCAAGAATGACGCGCTGACGGAATCCGCCCGCCTGCTGGACGCCGTCCGCATTCCCGACGCCCAGGGCCGCCTGCGGCAGTATCCGCACGAGTTTTCCGGCGGGATGCGTCAGCGCGTGATGATCGCCATGGCACTTCTCTGCTGCCCGAAACTCCTCATTGCGGACGAGCCGACCACCGCGTTGGACGTGACCGTGCAGGCGCAGATTATGGCCCTCCTGCAGGAGGTGCGGCAGGACTTCGGCACCGCCCTCCTCCTGATCACGCACGATATGGGCCTCGTGGCCGAAAGCTGCGACCGCACGATCGTCATGTATGGTGGCCGCGTGATGGAGCAGGGGCCGACCGACGCCATCTTCGCCGATCCGTCGCACCCTTACACAGCCGGGTTGCTCGCCGCCGTCCCACGCCTCGATACGGACGAGACCGAGGACGACCTCCGCACCATTCCCGGCGATCCGCCGGACATGGCGGACCTGCCGCCCGGCTGTCCCTTCACGCCCCGCTGTCCCCTCGCCATGGATATCTGCGCCCGCACCCAGCCGCCGCTGGAGGCGCGGGGCCCTGTGCTGCGCGCCTGCCATGCGCAGGTGGAGGCCGTCGCATGAGCCTCCTCTCGGTGCGCGACCTCAACGTCACCTTCGACGTGCCCCGTCGCGGCGCCATGCCGTGGACTCCGCCGCAGAAGCTTCGCGCGGTGCAGGAGATGAGCTTCGATCTGGCCGCCGGTCAGACCCTCGGCATCGTCGGCGAAAGCGGATCGGGCAAGTCCACCCTGGCCCGCGCGATCATCGGCACGGTGGCCGCCACATCGGGACAGGTGATCTGGGAAGGCACCGACCTCTCGCAACTCTCGCCGTCTGCGAGGCGCAAGCATCGGGCGGAGGTGCAGATGGTCTTCCAAGACCCCCTCGCCGCCCTGAACCCGCGCATGACCGTGGGCGAGATCATCGCGGAACCGCTGC
The DNA here is from genome assembly GCA_039199335.1 of Pseudomonadota bacterium. GTDB lineage: Bacteria > Pseudomonadota > Alphaproteobacteria > Rhodobacterales > Rhodobacteraceae > Jannaschia. The sequence goes on along the minus strand of JBCCSY010000005.1, from coordinate 194,531 downwards.
GCACCCATCGCGACATCAGCCGCGAGGACGCGCGCCGCGCGGCACAGGCGATGATGGAGCGGGTCGGCCTCCTACCAAACCTCGTCAACCGTTTCCCGCACGAGTTTTCCGGCGGTCAATGCCAGCGCATCGGCATCGCCCGCGCCCTGATCCTGGAGCCCCGCCTTCTGGTCTGCGACGAGCCGGTCAGCGCCCTCGACGTCAGCGTGCAGGCCCAGGTGGTGAACCTGCTGCGCGGCCTCTCGCGCGAGATGGGGCTGGCCATGATCTTCATCGCCCACGACCTGAGCGTGGTGCGCCATATCTCGGATCGGATCATGGTCATGTATCTGGGCCGCAAGATGGAGGAGGGACCGGCCCGCGACGTGGTCCGCGACCCGCTGCATCCCTATACCGGCGCGCTGGTCGCATCGATCCCGATCCCCGATCCCAGACAGCGCCACCGGACCCGCGCGCGCGTCTCGGGTGAGCTGCCGTCGCCACTGGACCCGCCGTCGGGCTGCGTCTTCCATACCCGCTGTCCCCGCGCCCGTCCCGACTGCGCCTGGGACGTGCCGCCCCTGCTCACGCCAAAAGCGGACCGCGCGGTGGCCTGCCCGTATTGGGACGCGACCGGGACCGATCGAGATGCAGCTCGCATGTCACCGGAAGCAGCAGAGAGCCAGGGCAACGCATGATCGCCTACGTGACAGTCGGTGCAGACGACATCGCACGCGCGAAGTTGTTCTACGACGCTATCCTACCGGCCCTCGGCTATGGGCTGGAGCAAGGCCCAGAGGGGTTGAGCTATGCCCTGCCGCTCGAACCGGGCCAACCCGCCGTCCTACCCGACTTCTACGTCAAGCCGACCTTCGACGGCCAACCGGCCTCGGCCGGAAATGGCGCCATGGTCGCGTTCCAGGCCCGTAACCAACGGCAAGTCCGCGACCTCCACGCCGCGGCCATGGCCGCAGGCGGTACCGACGAAGGCCAACCCGGTTTCCGGGCTGCCTACGGTCCCCATTTCTATGTCGGATATCTTCGGGATCCGCAGGGCAACAAGGTCGCCCTCTTCTCCAGCGATCCGGCCGAACCGGGACGGGACGGCTAAAGCCCATTGATCTGCGGCCCAGGGTCTTCATCGGCCGTGAAACCTGATATCGCCGGGCGCACGGCCATCGGCCTTGTCGGTCGCCGTAAACGTCCCGGACGCGCTTCCCCCCTGCGCGCCCGGGATGCGCCGCCAGACACGGGCGGCGAGGTGGCCCTCAGGCCGGATCGCGGAGGAAAAACACCACGATCGCGGCGAGGACCAGGAACAGGATGCCAAACTCGGCCAAGGTCAGGCCCAGAACGGGATCGCCAAGTTCGCTAAAGCGGCTGCCCAAGCAGTAGGAGCCACCGTTAAAGCCGTTGATGCAGACGGACATTGCACTTTCCCCCAGTACGAACGTGTCCAGTATCCCTCGAAGATCCCCTCGAAAACGAGGCATTTTTGCCGAGAGAGGGGTGGAATGCGGCGCAATTCAGGTACGTAGAATCCCGATCTCGAAACAGTCAGGATGATCTCTCTCTATTGAACTATGATGCGGCGTATCCGGTCGGCTTCGCGCCACAGCGATGCCGCATATGATTCGCCCGCCCCGGCACCACCAACCCGGTTCCTACTTGGATAAGAACCCTTGCCGAAACCGGTTTCGGGCGCGACTTTCGAATCAGGGAGGAAAACATGGCCATTCCGGAAGGGGAGATCCGGCACGGCATTCGCAGCGCGCGCACCACGATCACAGACGTGGCGCGCGTTGCCGGTGTCGCCAAGGGCACGGTCAGTCGCGCCTTGTCCGGTCATCCCGACATCGCCGAGCGCACGCGCCTGCGGATCCGCAAGATCGCGGCCCGGATGGGTTATGTCCCGCTCAGCCAGGCGCAGGCGATCCGTACCGGCCGGGGCCGGGCCATCGGTCTGGTCATCCAGGCGGGCGATCACGATGCCTACCGGCCCTTCCTCGCGGAGTTCCTGGCCGGCCTCTCCGCCGCCGCAGCTTCCGAAGGCTGGACGCTGTCGGTGACCACAGCCGATGACATTCCCGCCACCCTCGATCGTTTTCAGGCCCTCCGGCAGGAGCGCAAGGCGGATGGCTTCGTTCTGACACGCGCCATGATCGACGACCCGCGCACCGACGCCTTGATCGAGGCGGAGGTGCCCTTCGTTCTTTACGGACGCCCCCACGGGCGTCGCCGGGCCCCGGCGGCATGGTTCGATTTCGCCGGTGAGACTGCGATGGCCGAAGCGGTGGGGCGGTTTGCGGCCCTGGGGCACCGTCGCATCGCCTATGTCGGCGGCGGCACGATCTATACGTATAGCGCGCTCCGGCGGGCAGGATACGAGGCAGGTTTGCAGATGGCTGGCCTGCCGCTCGACCCCGCCCTGATCCAAGAGGGCGTGCTGGGGCGGGCCGCCGGGCGGGACGCGGCGGCCGCCCTGCTGGCCTCGGACGATCCGCCCACCGCCTTTCTCTACAGCACCGATATGGCGGCGCTGGGCCTCTGGCGGGCCGCGCGCGATCGCGGGCTTCAGGTCGGGCGCGATCTTGCCGTGATCGGCTATGACGGCATCCCGGAAGGCGCCCATGCGGAGCCGCCGCTCTCGACCTATGGGACCGATGCGCGCCTTGCGGGGGAACGGCTGGGGGATCTCCTGATCCGCCGCATTCGGGGCGCGCCCCTGGAAAGCCTTCGCGAAACCGCCCCGGCCACCTTCGTCGACCGCGGCAGTCTCTGCCCGCCGCCAAACACATCCGGATCTTAAGGGAGGACCACGATGAAACATCTTACGCGACTGACCTGCGCCGCCTCTGTCTTGGCCATGGCAAGCGCCGCTTCGGCCGAGGAGCTGCGCTTCTGGACCACGGAAGAACAACCCGAGCGACTGGCCCGACAGCAGGAAATGGCGGCTGCCTTCGCCGAGGCCAGCGGCCATTCCGTGGAGGTCATTCCCGTCAGCGAGAGCGATCTCGGCACGCGCGCCACCGCGGCCTTCGCGGCGGGCGACCTGCCCGACGTTATTTATCACACGCTGCAATACGCCCTGCCCTGGGCGGAGGCGGGCATCCTGGACATCGATGCGGCCACCGATGTGGTCGAGGATCTGGGTGCCGACACTTTCGCGCCCGGCGCGCTCTCCATGGCGTCGGTCGAGGGTGGCTATGCCAGCGTCCCGGTGGATGGCTGGACCCAGATGATCGTCTACCGCAAGGATCTCTTCGACGAGAACGGGCTGGAGCCGCCCACCACATATGCCAACGTGCGCGCCGCCATCGAGGCGCTGCATAACCCGCCCGAGATGTACGGCTTTGTCGCCGCCACCAAGGTGGACGAGAACTTCATGAGCCAGGTGCTGGAACACGTCTTCCTGGCCAACGGCGTCTCCATCGTGGGCGAGGATGGCGCGGCCACGCTAGCGGAAGGCCCGACCATCGAGGTGCTGGACTTCTACAAGGCCCTCGCCGAGGCCAGCCCGCCCGGAGAATTGTTCTGGGAGCAGTCGCGCACCCTCTACTTCGCGGGCGAGGCGGCCATGATCATCTGGTCGCCCTTCATCCTCGACGAACTCGCGGGCCTGCGCGACAGCGCGCCACCGACGATCACCGACGACCCGACCTCGTCTGAACTGGCCTCCCGTACGGGGATCGTGACCAACTTCGCCGGGCCGTCGAACCCCGACGGCGCCGCCTGGGGCGACATCCGGTATTTCGGCATCACCTCCGACGCGGCCACCGATGCCGCCATGGAATTTGTGACCTTCTCCATGGGCGAGGGCTATGGCGCGACCCTGTCCATCGCCCCCGAAGGCAAGTTCCCGGTCCGGCGCGGCACCGGCGACAACCCATCGGAATTCACCGATCTCTGGGCGACCCTCGATGTCGGCGTGGACCGCAAGGCGCCCCTGGGCGATCTCTACGAGGCGTCCATGATCGACGAGATCGTGGGCGGGCTGGACGTCGCTCAGCGCTGGGGCGTGGAGGAAGGACAATTGGCGCTGGCCTCCAAGATCGTGAACAGCCAGGGCATCAACCGGATCGTGCGGCAATATATCGACGGGGAGCTGGACGGCCCGGCCGCCGTCGCCGCCCTCAACGACGCCATCGCGTCCGTCGAGTAACCTCTCACCCCCAACCCCCTCACCCGCAAGGGAGAGGGGGCATCGGGGCCCATCCGCTCGGAGGGACGGCAGATGATCCACGCGGCCCGGATCGTGCGGCGCACCGCCCTCTCCCCGCCGGGGAGAGGGTTGGGTGAGGGGGCGGTGACGTGAGCGATCGCGCGCAAGCGCATCATGGCCATGCACAGCAGGCGGGTCCGGGCACCGCCGCGCCGACGGGGCGGGGGCCGCTGGCCCGTGGCGAGGCGCGGCTGGCCTGGGGCCTGCTTGCGCCCACCATCGCCATCGTTGCGGCTGTGGTCATCTTGCCGCTCCTCGCGATCTTCTGGATCAGCGTGAAGCCGGTGGAGCTATCCGATCTGCGCGCTCCTGAGCCGGTTCTGCGCGAAGACCTGCGCGGCCGGCCCGAAGCGCCAGGGGACGACGCGCTGATCCGTTATCGTCTGCGCTCGACCTCGCCGGATCAGCCGATCCGGGGCGTTACGATCCGGGACGTGATCCCCGCGGGTCTGGATGTGCAAACGCTCGACCCCCGCTGCACGCTGACGGGGCAGGATCTGTTCTGCGATCTGGGCGATTGGGAAGGCGGTCACCGTGAGACGTTGACCATCCCCGTCACGGTGAGCGCAGCGTTCCTCGATGCGAGCGTCGACGTGGATGACAGCCCGGCCATCATCACCGGCACTGCGTCCTCAGTCCTGACCGACACCACCTTCACCACCGAGAATTTCGCCCGCATCTTCGACGGGGACGAATTCTGGGGCGTCCTCTACGCGACGCTTTTCTACACCATCGTCGGCACGCTGGGCGCCATCGTCATGGGCCTCTTCGCCGCCCTTCTGCTCGACAAGTCCTTTCGGGGGCAGGGCATCCTGCGCGGCCTCTACCTTTTCCCCTATGTGGCGCCCGTCATCGCCGTGGCCTTCGCCTGGATCATCCTCTTCGATCCCTTCTCGGGCAGCGCAAACGCGCTTCTGGTGCAGATGGGCGTCGCCAGCCAGGCCATCAACTTCTTCGGCGAACGCCCCTTGGCCCTGATCATGGTCACGGTGTTCGAGATCTGGCGCTACTTCCCGCTCAGTTTCCTCTTCATCCTGGCCCGGATGCAGTCGATCGACACCGACATGTACGAAGCCGCCGACATGGACGGCGCCTCGCCCTTCCAGCAATTCGCCTGGCTCAGCCTGCCGCAACTGGCGGGCATCCTGTCGGTACTATTCCTGCTGCGCTTCATTTGGACGTTCAACAAGTTCGACGACATCTTCCTGCTGACGGGCGGAAATGCCGGCACCCGCACCCTGACGGTGAACGTCTACGAGCAGGCCTTCGCGATCTCCAATATCGGCGCGGGCGCCGCGGTGGCCGTGGTCATCTTCGGCTGCCTCCTCATCTTCTCGGTCTTCTTCTTCAAGGTCATCAGCCGGGAGGAAGGACTTTGAGCCTCTTGCGCCACGGATACGCCACCGGCGCGCTTCTGGGCGCGGCCTGGCTGGTGACTTTGGCCATCACGGCTGCCATCGTCATGTCATTCGCCACCGGCGCGGGCGTCCGCCCGGTCGTCTGGACCTCGCTCCTCTGGGGCGCGGTCCTCGGCGCGGGTCTCGCCGCACTTGGTGCGCGACACGCCTGGGCCGCCGGTTGCGCCGTCGCCCTCCTGACTGCGCTCCAACTCCTCCCCCCACTTGCCACCGCGACCGACGGCTGGCCCCTGATCCTCGGCGCCCTTGCCCTCGGCGCCGCCTTCGCGGCCGCCATGGCGCCCACGCTCCGGGGCCTCGCCCCTGGCGCCAACGACCGCCACGCCTTCGAGGCCGCCGTGATCCGCTTCCTCACGGGCTTCGGCTACATCTTCTTCACCGCCATCGTGGCGATCCCGTTCTGGGTCATGCTCGTCACCTCCACGCGCAACCGCGCCGAGCTGGTCGCCAACCCGCTCGACCTCTCCATCGACCTATCGAAAGGCTGGGGCCTGCTGCGCGCCTATGGCGAGCTCTTCACCCAATTCAATTTCGGCACCTATCTCTGGAACAGTTTCGCCATCTCGGTGATCACCGTCCTCGTCACGCTGATCTTCGCAATCCCCGGCGCCTATGCCGTGGCCCGCCTGCGCTTCGCCGGGCGCGCCGCCTTCTCCCGCTCGATCCTGCTGATCTACATGGTGCCGATGATCGTGCTGGCCCTGCCGATCTACATCGCCTTCTCGGTGACGGGCCTCCGCAACTCTATCCTGGGCATCATCCTGATCTACCCCGTCACCACGATCCCCGTGGCCCTCTACATGCTACAAGGCTATTTCCGCGGCCTCCCCGCCGAGGTGGAGGAGGCGGGGCTCATGGACGGCCTCTCCCGCCTGCAGGTCATCTGGAAGATCACGCTGCCCCTCTCGCTGCCCGCCTTGGCATCGGTCAGCCTCTACGTCTTCATGATCGCCTGGAACGAGTTCCTCTTGGCCTTCATGCTGCTGGACGACCCCTCCAAATTCACCCTGACCCGCGGGATCGCCGCCCTCGATAGCTCGGAAATTCCGCGCCAGACCCTCATGGCCGGATCGGTGGTCGCCACCGTCCCGATCCTGGCCCTCTTCCTCGGATTGGAACGCTTCATGACCAAGGGCCTCGCCGCCGGGAGCGTGAAGGGGTGAGCGGCGATCCGGCACAGCCGGCGAACGATCCAGTGGACCGTTCGAGCCGCGAACGGGCGGAGCCCCAAAACGGCGGTCCGGCAAAACCGGAAAACGGTCCAGTGGACCGTTTGAGCCGCGAACGGGCGGAGCCCCGGCGAGGTGGTCCGGCAAAACCACCGCCATGCCAAATCGACAGACAGGCCGTCCCGTCAGGAACACTGCCATGAAAGACGAACAGATGCCCCTGGACGACCAGGCCCGCGCCATCCTCACAGGCAACGACCGGGGCGGCTATACCGTGCCCACGGACGGCCTTTATCCCTACCAATGGAATTGGGACTCCGCCTTCGCCGCCTGGGGTTTCTCCCATTTCGACATCGACCGTGCCTGGACCGAACTGGAAACCCTGATCTCCGGCCAATGGTCCGACGGGATGATCCCGCACATCCTGTTCCACCGCCCCGATCCCGGCTACTTCCCTGGCCCCGACGTGTGGCAGGGGCGGGGTCCGATCCCGTCTTCGGGCATCACCCAGCCCCCTGTCGCCGCCAGCTTCGCCCGCCGCATCCACCAGGCCGATCCGGGCCAAAGCCGCCTCAAGGCCCTCTGGCCCGCCCTGCGCCGCTGGCACGACTGGTTCATGGCGTGGCGGCTCGACGACGGGAACGCCGTCTGCGTCACCCATCCCTGGGAGGCCGGGCGGGACAACGCCCCCGATTGGGACGCGGCGCTCAAGCATGTCGATCCCACCGGCGTCGGCCCCTATCAGCGCCGCGACACCGGTCATGTGGACCCCGCCATGCGCCCGACCGCCTTCGACTACGACCGCTACATCAAGCTGGTCCAGGTCGGCGTCCAACATGGCTGGGACCACGCCGCATTGAAGCGCCACACCCCATTCCGCGTGGCCGATCCAACCATGACCTTCATCCTGCTACGCGCCCAGCGGGATCTGCTGGAAACGGGCACCGAACTGGGCCTCGACACATCCGGCCTGCCCGATGCCATCGCCCGACTGGAAGACGGCGCGCGCAGCCTCTTCAACCCGACCATCCAAAGCTACGATTCCCGCGATGTCCGCACCGGCAGATGGGCCGGCGGGATCTCGAACGCGGCGTTCCTGTGCTGGTATGGCGGCCTGACCGACGACCGGATGCGCGACGTCTTGGAACGGGTCGGCCTCACCAGCCGCTATGCCCTGCCCAGCTACGATCCGGCGAGCAGCCTGCACGAGCCGCTGCGCTACTGGCGCGGTCCGGTCTGGCCGATCATGAACTACCTTGTCGGCATCGGGCTGGAGGAACAGGGGCTGACCGATCAGGCCGCCCGCCTGCGCGCCGACACACGCGCGCTGATCGAAGCGGGCGGTTTCGCGGAATACTACCATCCCCAGACCGGCCAGCCCGCGGGCGGCGGCACCTTCACCTGGACGGCGGCGGTCTGGCTAGGCTGGGCAGGGAGGGGCTGATGGCATCCATCGAACTGAGATCGGTCGAGAAGTGGTTTGGCGAGGCCCAGGTCATCAAGGGCGTGGACCTCGCCATCGCCGAAGGAGAGTTGATCGTCTTCGTCGGCCCCTCGGGCTGCGGCAAGTCCACCCTCCTGCGGATGATCGCCGGGCTGGAGGAGACCTCGCGCGGTGCCATCATGGTGGGCGACCGCGACGCAACGGCCGAGCCGCCGTCCAAGCGCGGCCTCGCCATGGTTTTCCAATCCTACGCGCTCTACCCCCACCTCACCGTACGCGAGAATGTGGGCTTCCCGCTCAAGGCCGCGGGCCTGTCCAAATCCGAGATCACCGCCAAGGTCGATGCGGCGGCAAGTGCCCTGCGGCTGGACGATTACCTCGACCGGCGCCCCCGCGACCTCTCGGGCGGACAGCGGCAGCGGGTGGCCATCGGCCGCTCCATCGTCCGCGAACCCGCCGCCTTCCTCTTCGATGAGCCGCTCTCCAACCTCGACGCCGCCCTGCGGGTCGAGATGCGCTACGAAATCGCCAAGCTGCACCAGACCCTGGGCGCAACCATGATCTACGTCACCCATGACCAGATCGAGGCCATGACCCTGGCCGACCGGATCGTTGTGCTGGAGGCGGGCCGCATTGCCCAAGTCGGCACCCCGCGCGAGCTTTACGAACGGCCCGCGAACCTCTTCGTGGCGCAGTTCATCGGCTCGCCTAAGATGAATGTCTGCCCCGCCGGAACAGTCCCGGCCTGGGCTACGGACGGCGCGGTCGATGTGGGTATCCGCCCCGAACATCTACAACTGGGCGCGCCCGGCAGCGGCGCCGTCGACGGAACGGTCGACCTGATCGAGTATCTGGGCGCCGACACCTACATCATCCTGGATTGCGGCGCCGCAGGTCGCCTGACCGCGCGGCTCTCGGGCGACACCGACCTGCGGGCGGGTCAGCAGGTGGGCCTCGCCGCCCCGCCCGATCTCCTCCACCGCTTTGATACCGACGGGCAGGCGATCCGCTGACGCGGGACCCTGCGCCCGAGCGGTTAACATCCCGTTCCGGTGCACCGCGCGTATGTACGGGGGGTGTACAGCAGGTGTACGGGGGGTGACATGGCCAAGGGATTGATCGGACACGCCGATCCGGCCCCACAGCCCGATATCGCGATTTTTTTTGCGGCCGCCCGCAAAACCCGTGATTTGACTCCCCCCGCCCGCGCCGCACACTGAGACGAAACACCAAGGGGGAGACCTGAATGAAACCCGTCCTCACCGCCGCGCTTCTGGCCGCGGCCCTGCCCGCAGGCGCAGCCGAGTTGCGCTTCGCCTCGACCACGGATCCCAACACGCTGGATCCGAATGCGGGCAATTCTGCGCCTGTTTTCAGCCTGTTGGGCAATGTCTACGAGGGCCTCGTCCGTCGCGGCCGCGACATGAGCATCGAGCCAGCGCTCGCCACGTCATGGGAGCCCATCGGCGACGGCGAAGGCTGGCGCTTCACCCTGCGCGAAGGCGTCACCTTCCATGGCGGCGAGGACTTCACCGCCGACGACGTGATCTTCTCCTATGAGCGCGCCTCCTCCGAACAATCCGATACATCGAGCTGGTTCGCGGGCGTGACCGAAGTGCGCGCGCCCGACGACTATACCATTGAAATCCTGACAGCTTCCCCGAACCCGATCTTCGTCGACGGCATCGCCAACTGGATGATGATGGACAGCGGCTGGGCCGCCGAGAACGGCGCAGAACGTCCCAATATCGAACAGGGCAACTTCGCCACCACCAATGCCAACGGAACCGGTCCCTACCGGGTCGCCGAACGGCAGCCGGGCCTGCGCACCGTGTTGGAATCGCACGAGAATTGGTGGGGCGAGGATCGTGGCAACGTCACAAGCGCCATCTTCACCCCCGTCCAGAATTCCGCCACCGCCGTCGCGGCCTTGCTCTCGGGTGAGCTCGACCTTATCGAACCTGTCCCGGTGCAGGATGCAGCGCGTCTCGCCGGGTCCGATGGCGTCGACGTCATCCAGGGGATCGAGGCACGCGTCATCATGCTGGGCTTCCCCCACGATGCCGACGCGCTGATCGCGGGGGGCGACGGCAATCCCTTCGCCGACCCGCTGGTGCGCCGCGCCATCGCCCATGGCGTCAATGTGCCCGCGATCCTGCAGACCGTCATGCGCGGTTCGGCGGCCGAGGCGAACCAACTGGTCTCGGATGCCATGCGCGGCTTCACCGAGGGACTGGAGCGACCCGCCTATGATCCTGATTTGGCTAGGGAATTACTGGCCGAGGCGGGTTATGCCGATGGCTTCCGCTTCTCGCTAAAATGCCCCAATGACCGCTACCTGAACGACGAGGCGGTCTGCACGGCGATCACCGGAATGCTCTCCCAGATCGGGCTGGAGCCGCTGCTCGAAACCATGCCCGTCGCGCAATACTGGCCCGTCCTGCGCGAAGACGACCACGACATGTACCTGTTGGGCTGGTCGCCTGGCACCTTCGACGCGGAACACCCGATCCGCTTTCTCGCCTCGACCCCCAACGACGAGCTGAAGCTGGGCAGCTGGAACTTCGGCGGCTATTCCAACGCCCGCGTGGACGAGCTTCTGCCGTCCATCCAGTCCGAGATCGACGATACCGCAAGGCAGGCCATGCTGGACGAGGTGGCGCAAATTCTGACGGAAGATCAGGCTTATGTGCCACTCTACGTGCAGCCCCTGATCTGGGGCGTGAAGGCGGGTGTCGAGGTGGTGCAGCGCCCCGACAACTTCACCGTCCTGCGCTGGATCAACGTGCCGGAATGACCGAACAGGCGGGGCGTTCTGCGCCCCGCCCTCCGCCTCCGGCGCTTCACCCCAACACGCTAGATATTGGGTACGACACGCCCAAGACGCCGCCGAACCCGGCTGCGACCTGCCGGTAAACCGTTCAAGCCATTCACATCTCGCAGACGGTCCCGCCTTTCGGCCATTGACCGCTTGACGGCGGATGCGCCAGGCGGGATGACCCTTGAATGCTGGCCTACATCATCCGCCGCGTGATCCAGTCCGTCATCGTTCTGTTGGCGGTGGGCCTCGTCGCCTTCTCTATGTTCCGCTTCGTGGGCGACCCGATCGAGAGCCTTCTGGGCCAGGAACGCACCGTCCAGGACGTCGAACGCTTACGCGAGGCGCTGGGCCTGAACGATCCGTTCCTCGTGCAATATGCCAGCTTCCTGGGCCGCGCGATCCAAGGCGATTTCGGCATCTCCTACCGGCAGGCCCGCCCCGTGGCCGACATCATCCTCGAACGCGCGCCCGCCACGTTGGAATTGGCCTTCGTCTCGGGGATGCTGGCCATCGGACTGGGGATCGCGCTGGGCGTGTTCACGGCCATCAACCGCAAGGGCTGGGTAGCGAACGTCATCATGTCCACCTCGCTGATCGGGGTCAGCCTGCCCACCTTCCTGATCGGCATCCTGTTGATCTACGTCTTCGGCGTGCAACTCCGATGGCTGCCGACCTTCGGACGCGGAGAGGTGGTGGATCTGGGCTGGTGGACCACCGGGTTCCTGACCGAAAGCGGGCTGAAATCCCTGATCCTGCCCGCCATCACGCTGGGCCTCTACCAGATGACACTTATCATGCGCCTCGTCCGCTCCGAGATGCTGGAAGTGCTGCGCCAGGATTACATCCGCTTCGCCCGTGCGCGTGGACTGGCGGCGAAATCGGTCAACTTCCGCCACGCGCTCAAGAACACCATGGTCCCCGTGATCACGGTCACCGGCCTGCAACTGGGTGCCATCATCGCCTTCGCCATCATTACCGAGACGGTGTTCCAGTGGCCGGGCGTCGGTCTTCTCTTCATCAACGCGGTGCAGTTCGTCGATATCCCCGTCATGGCCGCCTACCTCATGCTGATCTCGGTCATGTTCGTCCTCATCAACCTGATCGTCGACATCCTCTATGTCTGGGTGGACCCGCGGCTTCGCATCGACGGGAGGGCGGCATGACCGACGCACCCTTGGACCGGCCCGACGCGCCCGAAGCGCACCGCCCATCTCGCTGGAAGGCGATCTGGGACAGCGACATCGCCTATTCCTTCCGGCAATCGCCCGTGGCCGTCGTGGCGGCCATCGTCACGCTGATCCTGGTCCTGTCCGCCGTGCTGGCGCCCCTGATCGCGCCGGTGAACCCGTTCGATCCAAGCTCGCTCAACCTGATGAACGGCTTCTCGCGCCCGATGGAGCCCAATGCCTTCACCGGCGACACCTTCTGGCTGGGCACCGACGACCAGGGGCGGGACGTGTTCTCGACCATCCTCTACGGGATGCGGATCAGCCTTTTCGTGGGCGTCATGGCCGTGCTCTTCGCGATGACGCTGGGCGTCCTTCTGGGCCTGCTCGCGGGCTATGCGGGCGGCTGGGCGGACAGCCTCATCATGCGGGTGGCCGACGTACAGCTGACCTTCCCGTCGATCCTGGTGGCCATGCTGATCTTTGGGATCGCGCGCGGCATCATCCCCATCGAATATCGCGACCAGATGGCGATCTGGGTCCTGATCATCGCCATCGGTTTGTCGGACTGGGTGCAGTTCGCGCGCGTCGTCCGAGGCGCCACGCTGGTGGAGAAGAACAAGGAATACGTGCAAGCCGCCCGCCTGATCGGCCGTGGCGCGGGCGCCATCATGCTGCGCCACATCCTGCCCAACGTGCTGAACCCGGTGCTGGTGATCGCCACGATCTCGCTCGCGCTGGCGATCATCGCCGAGGCCACGCTGTCCTTCCTGGGCGTCGGCGCCCCGCCCACACAGCCCTCGCTGGGCACCCTGATCCGCATCGGCCAGGACTTCCTGTTCTCCGGGGAGTGGTGGATCCTCTTCTTCCCCGCCGTGACCCTCCTGGCGCTGGCCCTTTCGGTGAACCTGCTGGGGGATTGGTTGCGGGATGCGTTGAACCCGAGGTTGCGGTGATGACGGATGTCGCTACGACGACCCTTTGGCGCCCCGTCGGTCCTGAAGAACTGGAGTTGATACGGCAGACCGGGATGAAGGCGTTTCCGCCTCGACTGCCGGAACAGCCGATCTTTTACCCGGTCCTAACGGAAGAATACGCCGTAAAGATCGCACGCGACTGGAACGTGAAAGCCAGCGGTTCTGGCTACGTAACAAGATTTGAGGTCAAGACAGCCTTCCTCGAAAAGTACGACGTAGAGGAAGCCGGCGGACGTGCTCATCGGGAATACTGGATACCGGCGGAAGATTTGCCTGCATTCAACAATGCGATCTTGGGCGAAATAGAGGTCGTGCAGGAGTTCTGGCCGTGACCACCCCCATCCTTTCCCTCCGCGACCTCACCGTCGAGATCCCGACCCGCAACGGCACGCTTCGTCCCGTGGACCGCGTCTCCTGGGACATCGCTGCCGGCGAGATCCTGGGCGTGGTGGGAGAATCCGGGGCGGGTAAGTCCATGACCGGGAACGCGGTGATCGGACTGCTGGACAGCCCGGCCCATATCTCCAGCGGCGAGGTGCTGCTGGAAGGCGAGCGGATCGACCATCTGCCGCTGCGCGACATGCGCCGCATAAGGGGCAAGCGGATCGGGATGGTGTTCCAAGACCCGCTGACCTCGCTCAACCCGCTCCTGACCATCGGCGAGCAGTTGACCGAGACCATCAGTCGCCACCTGGACGTGAGCGACGCAGAGGCCCGCGACCGCGCCGCGCGCGGGCTGGAGGAGGTGGGCATCCCCGCCGCCCGCGACCGCCTCGACGCGTATCCGCACGAGTTCTCCGGGGGCATGCGCCAGCGCGTCGTCATCGCGCTCGCCCTCTGTGCCGAACCGTCGCTCCTGATTGCGGACGAGCCGACGACAGCGCTCGACGTTTCGGTGCAGGCGCAGATCACGGCCCTGCTCAAGCGGCTCTGCCGCGAACGCGGGATGGCCGCCATGCTCATCACTCACGACATGGGCGTCATCGCCGAGACGGCGGACCGGGTGGCGGTGATGTATGCGGGCCGCCTGGCCGAGATCGGGCCGGTGGCGCAGATCGTGGGCCAGCCGCGCCACCCCTATACGGACGGCCTCATGGCCTCGACCCCCGCTGCCAGTGCGGGGCACGCCCGACTGCGCCAGATCCCCGGCGCCATGCCGCGCCTGACCGCCCTGCCGGACGGCTGTGCCTTCCACCCCCGTTGCCCCCGCGCCGCCGATCAATGCCGCCATGACCCGCGGCCGGAGGTCGGCAAGGCAGATGCCCGCGCCGCCTGCTGGTTCCCCATTGCGGCTGGAGAGGACGCGGCATGAACATCGTCTCCGTCAACCGCCTGACCCGTATCTTCGACGTCTCCAAGCCCTGGCTGAACCGGGTGATCGAGCGTCTGCCAAAACGGATGCTCACCGCCGTCAGCGATGTCAGCTTCGACATCCCCGAACGCACCACCTACGCGCTGGTTGGGGAAAGCGGGTCGGGCAAGTCTACCATCGGCAAGATGGTGGTGGGCCTGCTCAACCCGACCGAGGGCGAGATCGAGATCGAGGGTGTGAACCTCTTTACCGAGCGCGACGGCGATGCGGTGGAACGGGTCCGCTTCGACATCCAGATGATCTTCCAGGACCCGTTCGCCAGCCTGAACCCGCGCTGGCGGGTCGGTGACATCATCACCGAGCCGGTGGCCGCGCGAGGGGGCGATACCGAGGGCATGGCCGCCCGCCTGCTGGAGCAGGTTGGGCTGAGCGCCGATGATGTCTCCAAGTTTCCGCACCAGTTTTCAGGCGGGCAGCGGCAGCGGATCTGCGTGGCCCGCGCTTTGGCCTCCGAGCCAAAGCTGATCGTCTGCGATGAGCCGACCAGCGCGCTGGACGTCTCAGTGCAGGCGCAGGTGCTGAACCTGATGACCGACCTGAAGGAAGAGCATGGGCTGACCTACCTGTTCATCAGTCACGATCTGACGGTGGTGCGGCACATGGCCGACACGATCGGCGTTCTCTATCTGGGGCGCCTCGTGGAAGAGGCACCGCCCGATGCACTCTTCACCGAACCGGCCCATCCCTACACCGCCATGCTGATCGACGCGGCCCCGCGTCTGGACGCCTTCGGCCGCGAGGTCACGCCACCCGAGGGCGAGATCCCCGACCCGATCGACCCGCCCAAGGGCTGCGCCTTCCACCCCCGCTGCCCCCTGGCCGTGGATATCTGCCGGAAGGAGCGTCCGCCACTGGAAGCCTTTGGCGCTGGCCGCGTCGCCTGCCATCGCGCCGGAGAGATCGCGCTGAAGGGTGCGGCCTGAACTCCGCACTGGTCTTGCGCCTCGCCGCCCGGCATCGTGCGCGCGACGAGACGGGAGGATCACATGCACTGGGCCGAACCCCATGACAGCCGCTTCAAGACATATGTGCTGGGCAATGCGCCCCTGAAGAAACTCGCCACTGGCTTCGACTGGGTGGAGGGGCCGGTCTGGTTCGGCGATGCGGGCTGCCTGCTGTTCTCGGATATCCCGAACAACCGGATCCATCGCTGGACGCCCGAGACCGGGATTTCGATCTACCGGGCCGACAGCAACTATTCCAATGGCCATACCCGCGACCGGCAGGGTCGGCTGATCTCTTGCGAGCATCTGGGTCGCCGCGTGACCCGGACGGAGCATGACGGAACCATCACGGTCCTGGCCGACAGTTATGACGGCAAGCCTCTGAACTCGCCCAACGATGTGGTGGTGAAGTCCGACGGCTCCATCTGGTTCAGCGATCCCCATTACGGGATCTCCATGGATTACGAGGGGGAGCGGCGCGATCAGGAACTGCCCTGTGTCGTCTATCGACTCGATCCCGAGAGCGGGGACATGGCCGCTGTCGTCACCGACATGAACTGCCCCAACGGCCTGGCCTTCTCCCCGGATGAGCGCCTGCTCTATGTCGCCGATACGGGCCGCATCTTCACTGACGACCGCAAGCACATGCGGGTCTATGATTGCGCCCCGGACGGGACCATCAGTGGCGGGCGCGACTTCTTCCAGGTGGATACGGGGATCAGCGACGGGTTCCGGCTGGATGAGGACGGCAACATCTGGTCCTCGGCCGGGGATGGCGTGCATTGCATCTCGCCCGAGGGGAAGTTGCTGGGCAAGATCCTCGTGCCCGAGACGGTGTCGAATGTCTGCTTCGGGGGGCGGTTGAAGCACGTGCTCTACATCACCGCGACGACCAGCCTCTATTCCATTGCGCTGAACCGGCGGGGGGTCCAGCACCCCTAGGCTGCCGCAAGCGACTAGCCTTCGACCACCCAGGGCACCGCGAACCGATGCTCCTCGAGGTTCGCCCCCGGCCCCACCCGGTCCACCACGGCAAACAAACCCGGCGCCTCAAGCGGCGTCAGCACGCCATGCCACGTCCCCCTATGGAACTGCACGCCCTGATGCGGCGCCGTGAGGAAGGCCAGAGGCACGGCCTCCGGCCCCTCCGACACGATCACGAGGAACGGCGCCCCGGTCAGCGGCAGGAACGCTTGGCTGCCGTCGGGATGCCGCTCGATCAGGTCCAATGTGTAGGGCAGGGAGCGCGCCTCCGCCTCGAAGACCGAGATCGAGACGTCGCCCCCTGCTACCTCCGGTCGACACTGATCGTGCCAACGGGTGCACATACCCGCATTGATCGCCCGCGCTTCCCCGCGCCCTGCTTCGATCACCGTGCCGAACGGAGCAAAGGCGTCCGCATCCATGGGCCGGGCGCGGATCACCATTCCAGCGCATTCAGCCGTAGCCGAGCGATGCGCTCCACCTGGCGGCAGGCTTCCGCGAACTCGGTCTCGCGATCCTGTCCGATGCGGCGGTGGAAGGCGTCGAGGATGCCCGCCTTGTCGTGGTCGCGCACGGCGATGATGAAGGGAAAGCCGTGGGCCTCGGTGTATTGCGCGTTCAGCTTCTGGAACGTCGCCCGTTCCCCGTCGGTCAGCAGGTCGAGCCCGGCGCTGGCCTGTTCTTCGGTACTTTCCACCGTCAGGCGTCCGGCGGCGGCCAGCTTGCCCGCGAGATCAGGATGCGCGTTCAGGACGCCCAGACGCTCCTCCTCCGAGGCGGTGCGGAAGGCCCGGCACAGGGCCGAATGCACCCCCGCCGGATGATGATGCGCGGGGCCCAACTCATAAATCCACGCCCGCTCGGCGACCCAAGGCGAATTTTCGAAGATGCCGCCATAGCGCGACACGAAGGTCTCCCGGTCCACCTCATGGGCCATGTCGCCCGCGGGGACGGCGACATCCGACAGTTCCGGCACCGCATCCCGCACCACGTCCCAGCCCTGCGGCACCGTCTTCGCGTCCACCGGATGCACCCGGTTCCAATGATCCGCGATCTGCGCCCGCGTCGCGATCCACACGCCCTCGTGCCCGCGCACATAGTCGAGGAACCGCCGCAGCGCCTCCGCCCGGCCCGGTCGCCCGGCCAAACGACAATGCAGGCCTATGCTCATCATCCGCCCACCCTCGCGGTAGAGGCAGTCGAAGCTGTCGCGCAGATATTGCTCCCACGAGGCGCCATCGGCATGGCCCGCCGGGATGGCAAAGCGCATGTCGTTGGAGTCCAGCGTATAGGGCAGGATCAGCTGTGTCCGATCCCCCAGCCGCACGCGGTAGGGCAGGTCATCGGCATAGCTGTCGGAGATATAGGCCAGATCAGCCTCCTCGGCCGCCAGCCGGATCGTGTTCAGGGAACAACGCCCCGTGTACCAGCCGCGCGGCGGCGCGCCGGTCACCTGCGCGTGCAAGTCCAGCGCGTCCCGGATGGCGGCCCGTTCCTTGGCCTCGGGCATGTCCTTGTGTTCCACCCATTTCAGCCCGTGGGACGCGATCTCCCAGCCCGCGCCGTGCATGGCCTCCACCTGCAGGGGTGAGCGGGCCAGGGCGGTCGCCACGCCGTAGACCGTCACCGGCAGATCGTTCAGCATCCGATGCAGCCGCCAGAACCCGGCCCGCGCGCCGTATTCGTAGATCGACTCCATGTTCCAATGCCGCTGGCCCGGCCAGGGCTGGGCGGCCGTGATCTCGGACAGGAACGCCTCGGAGGCCGGGTCGCCGTGCAGGACGCTGTTCTCGCCCCCTTCCTCGTAGTTCAGCACGATGGACAGGGCGAGGCGGGCCCCGCCGGGCCAGTGCGGGTCGGGGGGGACGGGGCCGTGGCCCAGAAGGTCGCGGGGATAGCGGTCGGGCATGTTTCAGGTGTCCAGGTTATAGGCGTCCCGCGCCAGCCCTACGGCCAGCTTTGGGGCAAGGGCATGGGCCGCCGCCTCGTCCAGCCGGTGGGTGGTCACGAGGCTGGCCAGATGGGCGCAATCGACACGGCGGGCCACGTCGTGCCGCGCCGGGATAGAGCAGAGCGCGCGGGTATCGTCGTTGAACCCGGCGAGGTTGGCGAAGCCCGCCGTCTCGGTGGCCTGCTGACGAAACCGCATCATCCCTTCATAGCTATCGTGGAACCACCAGGGCGGGCCCAGCCGCAGGCAAGGATAGGCGCCCGCCAGCGGGGCCAGTTCACGGGCATAGGTACTCTCATCCAAGGTGAAGAGGATCAGCGTCAGGCGGGCATCCATCCCGACGGCGTTCAGAAGGGCGCGCGACCCGTTCACGAAATCCGTGCGGGCGGGGATGTCAAAGCCGCGATCTCGTCCGTGGCGGCGATGGACGCCCCCGTGGTGGTTCCGCACCGCACCTGCGTGGAGTTGCATCACCAGGCCATCCTCGATGCTCATCCGTGCCATCTCGGTCAGCATCTGGGCGCGGAACGTTTCCGCATCGCCGGGCACGGCATGGCCGCGGATGATCCGCTGATAGACCGCGCTGGCCTGGCCCTCGGGCAGGTCCAAGGTGGCTGCGGTCGGATGGCCATGATCGGTGGCGGTGGCGCCCATGGATTTGAAGACGCCGCGTCGCTTGCGATGGGCCTCAAGGTAGCCCTGCCAGCGGGACACGTCGCAGCCGGTCAATGCGCCCAGCCGTTCGACATTCTTGCGGAAGCCCGGAAAGTCCGGGTCGACGCAGGGATCGGGGCGATAGGTCGGGATCACGCGGCCGGTCCAGTCGGCATCGAGGACGGTCTGGTGGTGGGCCAGATCGTCCAGCGGCGAGTCAGTCGTGGCGATCACCTCAATCCCGAACCGATCGTAGAGCGCGCGGGGCCGGTAGGCGGGATCGGCCAACTTCTCGGCGATGGCGTCGTAGATGTCGTCGGCGGTCGCCTTCGACAACGGGGTCGCGATCCCGAATACTTCGGCAAAGGCATGGTCCAGCCACAGGCGCGACGGCGTGCCCAGGAACAGGTCGTAGTGCTTTGCGAACAGCCGCCACACCGCGCGGGGATCGGCCTCGGCTCCGATGCCCAATTCCTCGAAGCTGACGCCCTGGCTCACCAACATTCGCGTCACGTAGTGATCCGGCGTCACGACAAGCGCCGTGGGGTCGGGGAAGGCCGGGTTCTCACCCCACCAGAGTGGGTCGGTATGGCCGTGGGGCGAGACGATGGGTAGGGACTGCACGCCCTCGTAAAGCTGCCTTGCGATGGCGCGCGTGGTCGTGTCCGCCGGGAACAGGCGGTCGGGGTGCAGTGCGGTCATGGGCCGGTGATAGCAGAGCCGTCAGCCGCCCTCCATCGCGATCAGGGAAGCGTTGCCCCCGGCGGCCGTGGTGTCGGTGGAGACCACCCGTTCCTCCACGAAGCGCTGCAAATAGAGCGGCCCACCCGCCTTGGGGCCTGTCCCAGACAGGCCTCGTCCGCCGAACGGTTGGCTGCCCACGATGGCACCGATCTGGTTGCGGTTGACGTAGACGTTCCCGGCGCTGGCCCGCGCAGTGACATGGGCGATGGTGGCATCGATGCGGGAATGCAGGCCGAATGTCAGACCGTAACCCGTGGCCGCGATCTCGTCCAGAGCGGCATCCAGCTGCGCCGCCTTGAACCGCTTCACGTGGAGGACGGGACCGAAAGTCTCCTTTGTTAGGGTCTGTTTCGCGTCCAGTTCGATGATCGTCGGCGGCATGAAGCAGCCCGCAGGCGCATCGCCCTGCCATCGCGGCGTGTGGTCGGCCACATGCGCCGTCAGCCGGGCCAAGGCATCGTCATCGATGATCGGCCCCATATCCGTGGCCGGGTCCATCGGATCGCCCAGACGCAGCGTCTCGGCGGCGCCTTCGATCATGGTCAGCATCCGGTCGGCCACGTCCTCCTGCAGGTAGAGGATACGGCAGGCCGAACACCGCTGTCCGGCAGAGCGGAAGGCGGATGTGATCACATCGTCCGTCACCTGTTCGGGCAGGGCCGTGGCGTCGGCGATCATCGCGTTGATCCCGCCGGTCTCGGCGATCAGCGGCACGATCGGCCCGTCGCTTTCCGCAAGACTTCGCTGGATCGCCTTGGCGGTGGCCGTCGACCCGGTGAACGCCACGCCCGCGACGCCCCGATGCTCCACCAGTGCGCGGCCCAGATCTGGGCCGCCGGAGGCCAGGGTCAGCACATCCTTCGGCACCCCCGCCGCGTGAAGGGCATCCACAGCCAGCTTGGCGATACGCGGCGTTTGCGGGGCCGGTTTGGCGACGACGGCATTGCCGGTGACCAAGGCGGCGGCCGTCTGCCCTAGGAAGATCGCCAGAGGGAAGTTCCAGGGGGCGATGGTGATCCAGACCCCGCGGCCCTGCGCCATCCAGCTGTTTGACTCGCCCGTGGGGCCGGGCAGGACGCGCGGGCGCTGCAGGGCCTCGGCTTCATCCGCGTAGTAGCGCAGGAAATCGACGGCCTCGCGCAGTTCGGCCACGCCGTCGTCGATGGTCTTGCCTGCCTCTTGCGCCAGCAGGGCGAGGATGCGCGGCTTGCCCGCCTCCAGCCCGTCGGCGGCGCGGCGCAGGATCGCGCCGCGTTCCGCCACAGGCCGGTCGCGCCAGGCGGGAAAGGCACAGGCGGCGCGTGCCATCGCGGCGTCCACATCGTCTGTCTGCATATCGAGAACGTCGTCGTGGCGCGGCGCGGCGTTCATTTTTCCAAGAAGGGTCAAAAACCCTTTGTTAGAG
Organism: Pseudomonadota bacterium; assembly: GCA_039199335.1. GTDB lineage: Bacteria > Pseudomonadota > Alphaproteobacteria > Rhodobacterales > Rhodobacteraceae > Jannaschia. The sequence goes on along the minus strand of JBCCSY010000005.1, from coordinate 173,281 downwards.
CCGAATTCGACGCCGTTAGAGTTCTTCCTGTTGCCAAAGATCGCGCCGGGCGAGACGATCCGCGGATGACGCGGATGTTCCGCCAGATCGTCAGGGATCCGAAGCACCTCCTCCACCAGCACGTCCTTGTCCCCCGCCTGCGCTACGAAGGATGTGGAGGCGCCGTTCTCGAGCAGGCGTCGCACGAGGTAGGCCAACAGATCCCGGTGCCCGCCGACCGGCGCATAGATGCGGCAGGGCACGTCCGTTTCTTTCTTCAGGACATCGCGTAGCGCCTCACCCATCCCGTGCAGGCGCTGGAACTCGAACCCCTCCGCATCGCCCGCCATGTCGAGGATCATGGCGATGGTCAGCGCATTATGGGTCGCGAATTGCGGGTAGAGATGCGGCCGCAGGTCCAGCATCCGCTCTGCGCAGGCCAGATAGTTCAGGTCGGTCACGGCCTTTCGTGTGAAGACGGGGTAATCGCCATGCCCTTCGACCTGGGCGTGCTTGACCTCTGTATCCCAGTAGGCACCTTTGACTAACCGCACCATTAGTCTCTGTTCATGACGCTTCGCGGCGTTCCCGGCCCAGTCGATGACATCGATGGCGCGCTTGCCATAGGCCTGCACGGCCAGTCCGAACCCGTCCCAGCCGCGAAGACCCGCATCTGCCAGTACCGCCTCTATCACGTCGATCGACAGTTCCAGACGCTCCTGCTCCTCCGCATCCACGGTGAAGTTCAGGTTATGGTCCCGCGCGGCAGAGGCGAGATCGGTCACGATGGGCACAAGTTCGGCCAGCACCGCGTCCCGGTTCCGGGGCTCGTATCGCGGATGCAGCGCCGAAAGCTTGACCGAGATACCAGGGCGATGGGGCAGGGGCCTTTTGCCCGCCGCCCGGCCGATGGCCGCGATGGCATCGGCGTAGGATGTCGCATATCGGCGCGCATCGGCCCATGTTCGGGCGCCTTCGCCCAGCATGTCGTAGCTATGCAGATCGCCCGCCTTTTCGGCATCCCGCGCGCGGGCCAAGGCATCGTCGATTGTCTCGCCCAGCACGAACTGATGGCCCATGAAGCGCATCGCTTGCCGCACGCCCTGTCGGACGGCAGGCGCTCCGATCCGCCGACTGAGTTGCGACAGGACACCCGGCGCCGTGTCGCCTGGCTTTAGGATGCGATGTGAAAGGTCGAGGCCCCGCGTCGCTGCCGCCACCAGCCACACTTCGGAGCCCACGTGACCGGCCCAGTCGCCCGCAGCGATCTTGTCGGCGATCAGGCTGTCCTGCGTCGCGGTGTCCGGAACCCGCAGCAGTGCTTCGGCCATGGCCATCAGCGCGAGCCCTTCGCGGGTGCTAAGATCGTAGTCACGCAGAAAGTCTTCCAACCCGCCGATCCGCGTCTGGGCCTTCCGGATCCCATCGATCAGCCGAGCCGCACGGGCCGTCGCGTCGGCAGATGGCGTTCGGAAGGCCATGAGCGCCTTGATCAGCTCTTCGTCCGGCGCGGCATAGGGGGCGGTCAGGGGTATGGCGGATCCTCCTGCCTACAGAGATAGCGCGCTGGTCGGAGCGGTTCTCACCAAAAGATCGCGAATCGCCCGAGACTCATTGCGATTATCTCTGTCATTCCAAATTTTCTTGGTGATTAATCCTGTCATGATCTCCCTGGACCGAAAAGATCGTCAGCTCTTGATGATTCTCCAAGAGGATGGCCGGATTCCCGTCACTGCCCTGTCGGAGCGCATCGGATTGTCGCCCAATGCCACGGCTGAGCGGATGCGGCGGCTGCAATGGTCCGGCGTGATTACGGGGTTCCACGCACGTCTGGCGCCGGAGACGCTGGGCCGTAGCCTTCTGGCTTTCGTGGAGGTGAAGCTGGATCGGATCGACACGCAGGTCTTCGATGCCTTCGCAGAGGCCGTGCGGTCCGTCGATGGGGTGGAGGAGTGCCACCTGGTCGCCGGTGGGTTCGATTACCTGTTAAAGACCCGCCATCGGGACATGGCCGCCTACCGCGTCTTTCTTTCGGAGACCCTGCTGACCCTGCCAGGCGTGCGCGAGACGCGGACCTATACGGTGATGGAGGCCGTGATGGAGGGGGGCACGATGGATCTGCTGGCGGAGGCCCGTTAGGCAAAAGGCTGAACCCTCCTGACACCACGTTGGCAGGAGGGTGGCAGTACGGGTAGGTCTCATCACAAGCCGAGGAGACTGATATGTCCTTTGCCCCTGAACATCCCGTCGTCTGGACGGAGATTCCCGTGACCGATCTGGCCGCCGGTCGCAGCTTCTACGAGACGGTCTTCCAGTGGAAGACCCGGCTGATGGAGCATCCCGAAAACGACTTCGCCTTCTTCACGGCCGAAGAGAAGGGGACGTCCGGCCACCTCTATCCCGGGGCGGCCGCGGCATCTGGAACCGGCCCAACGATCCATCTTGCCGTCCCTGGCAAGCTGGAAGAGGCCATCGATCGCGTCTGGGATGCCGGTGGCCGCGTCTTGGAGCAGCCGCCGGTCGAGCTCCCGCAGGGCCGCTTCGTCTATGCTTTGGATCCAGACGGCAATTCCATCGGCCTTTTCGAGCCCGCCTGATGCGCCGTGCCGACCGCCTCTTGCGGATTATCGACATCCTGCGGGGCGGTCGGCTGGTCACTGCGCGCGATCTGGCCGAACGAATGGAAGTGTCGGAACGCACGATCTATCGCGACATCGCCCATCTGATCGGAAACCGCGTCCCCATCGAGGGCGAGGCGGGCGTCGGTTACATGATGCGCGATGGCTACGACCTGCCGCCATTGATGTTCACCGCCGAGGAGGTCGTGGCGCTGGTGGGCGGCGCGCGCCTGATCCGCGCCTGGGGCGGCACCCGCATGGCGGGCGCGGCGGAGGCAGCTTTGGACAAGATTGCCGCCGTTCTGCCGGAGCCGGCGGCGGCCCGCGCCGGGTCCGTCCATATACATGCCTTCCGGCCCTATCACCAAACATCGGCGCAGACCGAGTTGCTGGATGCCATCGAAACGGCGACCGAAGCTCATTGCTATCTGTCCTTTCCCTATCAGGACGCCCAGGGGCGGCAGACCGTCCGCCAGGTTCGGCCGCTGGGGCTGTGGTTCTGGGGCAAGGTCTGGACCATGGTGGCTTGGTGTGAGTTGCGGGACGATTTCCGCATGTTCCGCATCGACCGTATGGGTGAGACGATGCAGGGGCCGCCCTTTCCCCGGGAGGCACGGGCCTCGCTGGAGGCGTTCCGTTTATGTGAGCCCGACCTACCGCCGGAACGGTGAGGGGCGCAGACCGGCGCGGGCGCTGTCCGCCACATCTGCGATCCGCTTGGCACGGGTCGGTTCGGTCTTGGCCGACTTGATCCATTCCAGCGTGCCGCGTTGCACGCTGCGGGGCCAACCGTCCCAGACCTCGCGCAGCGGTCCTAGGGCCGCTTCTAGGTCGCTCGGAACGATGCCAGCCTCCACATCGTCGAGGAAGGTCCACATGCCATTGGCTTCGGCCGCGGCGATCTTGGCCTCTCCGGCCTCGGTCATGGCGCCGGATGCGCGGGCCGTCTCGACCAGCCGCTTGTTCAAAGCCGACCAGGCGGAAGTGATCTTGCGGGGCGCGACCAAATGCGCAGAGCGGTCGGCATCGACCTTCTGGCTGACCGCGTCGATCCAGCCCCAGCAGAGCAGCTCTTCGATGGCGGCGATCCATTCCAGGTGGTCGGGGTGGTGCTTCTTATAGGTGGCCAGCCAGATGCCGTCGGTTTGGGTGTGGTGCGCGGACAGCCACTGGCGCAGGTCGGCGCGGGATTGAATTGTGACGACGGGGCGCCCTTTGAGGGTTTCGGTCACAGGCGCCTCCATGCGCCGGGCGCGAGGTCGTCCAGCGTCCAATCGCCCACCGACCATCGGATCAGGCGGAGGACAGGCAGGCCCACATGGGCACACATGCGCCGCACCTGCCGGTTGCGCCCCTCGGTGATGGTGAGACGCAGCCAGGCATCGGGCACGGTTTTGCGGATCCGCACCGGCGGGTCTCGGGGCCAGAGCCAGCCGGGGGCTGGGATCGCCGCGACCTCAGCGGGTTTCGTGGGGCCGTCCTTGAGTGTGACGCCTTGGCGCAGTGCCTCGAGGGCCTTGGTTTCCGGAACCCCCTCCACCAGCGCGAAATACGTCTTCGGCGTTCCCTGCCGCGGATCGGTCAGCCTGGCCTGCAGCTTGCCGTCATCGGTCAGGATCAACAGCCCCTCGCTGTCCCGGTCGAGCCGCCCCGCCGCATAGACGCCCGGCATGTCGATCCAGCGCTTGAGGCCGGACCACTTCCCCTCATCGGTGAACTGGCTGAGCACGTTCATGGGCTTGTTGAAGGCGAGGATCGTCATGGAGAGCGGGGCAGATGTGGAAGGGCCGGGGGCCAGCCCCCGGACCCCCGGGATATTTCCGCCAAGAAGAAGATCAATGCGCCTCCGCCCAGGTGGCCCCGCGGCCCGCATCCACCACCAGCGGCACCGAGAGATCCACCACCGGGGCATTGGCGCCTTCCATCACCTCGCGGGCGCGGGCGATGAGGGGATCGACGGCGTCTTCTGCCACTTCGAAGAGGAGTTCGTCATGGACCTGCAGGAGCATGGTGGCGTCCAGATCGGCGATGGCGTCCTCCATGCGGACCATGGCGCGGCGGATGACGTCGGCGGCGGTGCCCTGGATCGGAGCATTGATGGCGGCGCGCTTGGCGAAACCCGCGCCGGGGCCCTTGGCGTTGATCTCGGGCGTGTGGATACGGCGGCCGAACAGGGTCTCGACCCGGTCGTGCTTCTTCGCGAAGGCCACCGTGTCGTCCATATAAGCGCGGATGCCGGGGAAGCGTTCGAAATAGGTGTTGATGAAGGCTTGGGCCTCGTCCCGCGGGATGCGCAGGTTGCGGGCCAGGCCGAAGCCGGAAATGCCGTAGATCACGCCGAAATTGATCGCCTTGGCCTGGCGGCGCACTTCGGGCGTCATCTCGTCCAGGGGCACACCGAACATCTGACTGGCGGTGATGGCGTGGATGTCCTGACCGTCCTTGAAGGCTTGTTTCAGCGCGTCGATCCCGGCGATATGGGCCAGGATCCGCAGCTCGATCTGAGAGTAATCCAAAGCCACCAGCACCCGGCCTTCTGGGGCGACGAAGGCCTCCCGAATCCGGCGGCCCTCCTCGGTGCGGATCGGAATGTTCTGCAGGTTCGGATCGGTGGAGGCGAGGCGGCCGGTATTGGCGCCCGCGATGGAATAGGACGTATGGACGCGGCCCGTCTCGGGGTTGATGTGTTCCTGCAGGCTGTCGGTATAGGTCGATTTCAGCTTTGAGATCTGGCGCCAATCCAGCACCAGCCGCGGCAATTCGTGTTCGGTGGCCAGGTCTTCCAGCACATCCGCCCCCGTGCCATACGCACCTGTCTTGCCTTTCTTGCCGCCGGGCAGACTGAGTTCGTCGAAGAGTATCTCCCCCAGTTGCTTGGGGGAGCCGACGTTGAAGGGGCGGCCCGCCTTGGCGTGGATCTCTTCCTCCAGCGCGCCCATCTTCTGGGCGAATGCGCCGGACATGCGGCTCAGCACATCGCGGTCCACCTTGACGCCCGCCATTTCCATTCGGGCAAGGACGGGGACGAGGGGACGCTCCAGCGTCTCGTAGACGCGGGTGACCTTGGCTTGATGCAGGCGCGGCTTGAAAAGCCGCCAGAGGCGCAGGGTGATGTCCGCATCCTCGGCCGCATAGGGCGCGGCCTTGTCGATGGGAACGCGGTCGAAGGTGATCTGCGACTTGCCCGAGCCGATCAGCTCTTTGATGGGGATCGGTTGATGGTTGATGTAGCGGTCGGAAAGCAGGTCCATACCGTGGCCGTGCAGCCCGCCATTCTGCGCGTAGCTCAGCAGCATCGTGTCATCGCAGGGGGCTGGACGGATCCCGAGACGGGCGAAGATCTTCCAGTCGTACTTCATGTTCTGGCCGATCTTGAGGATCGCCGGATCCTCTAGCACGGGTTTCAGCATCTCCAGCGCCCGGTCCATCGGCATCTGTCCTTCGGCCAGCGCGTCGCCGTCGAAGAGGTCCGTTCCGCCGCTGCGATGGGCTAGGGGAATATAGCAGGCGGTGCCGGGCGCGGTGGCGAAGCTGATGCCCACCAGCTCTGCCCGCATTTCGTTCAAGGAGGTCGTTTCCGTATCCACCGCCACCAGACCGGCCTCATGGATGCGGTCGATCCAGGCCTGAAGCGCGGCCTCGTCGCGAACCACCTCGTAGGTGGAATGGTCGATGGGCGCGTCTTCCGGCGCGTCCGGGGCGGCGGCGGGGGCTGCTTCGGGCATCGCCGGTGTGTCCCGGTCGAAGCGGTCTGCAATGCGGCGGGTCAGTGTCCGCAACTCCATCCGGTTGAGGAAATCGAGCAACGTGTCCGGGTCCACCTCACGCAGTTCCAGATCATCCAGGCCGAAGGTCAGGGGCGTGTCTTCGTCCAGTTGCACGAGGCGCTTGGAGAGCTCGATCTGCGCGCGATGCTCGATCAGGGTCTGGCGGCGCTTGGGCTGCTTGATCTCTTCCGCGCGGTCCAGCAATGCCTCAAGCGAGCCGTATTCCTCGATCAGCTGCGAGGCGGTCTTGATCCCGATCCCCGGCGCACCCGGCACGTTATCCACGCTGTCCCCCGCCAGGGCCTGCACGTCCACCACCCGGTCGGGGTCCACGCCGAACTTCTGACGCACGCCGTCTACGTCGATGCGCTGGTTCTTCATGGGGTCCAGCATCTCGACCCCGTCGCCAACCAATTGCATCAGGTCCTTGTCCGAGGACACGATGGTGACGCGGCCCCCGGCTTCACGCGCGCGGCAGGCCAGGGTGGCGATCATGTCGTCGGCCTCCCATCCCTCCATCTCCTCGCAGGCGATGTTGAAGGCCTTGGTGGCTTCGCGGGTCAGCGGGATCTGTGGGGACAGGTCCTCGGGCATCTCGGAACGGTTGGCTTTGTATTGGTCGTAGATCTCGTTGCGGAACGTGTGCGAGCCCTTGTCGAAGATCACCGCTAGATGGGTGGCGGCATCCGGGCCCGTATTCCCCGATACGTATTTGTCGAGCATGTTGCAGAAGCCTGATACGGCGCCGATGGGTAGCCCATCGGATTTGCGCGTCAGCGGCGGCAGGGCGTGGAAGGCGCGGAAGATATAGGCCGATCCGTCGATCAGATGCAGGTGGCATCCCTTGCCGAATGTCATCGCACGTCCCTCCGCCAGATCCGCGTCTCATGTGCCACGAACGGCGGGGGCGTGCCACTCCTGCGATGCGGAGATCAGAGGTCTTCTGGATTGCCCGGTCGAATGTGGTCGATGGCACCCCGCGGGTCGCCGGTGGATGCGTCCACAATGCGGATGGCGCTGCCGTCTTTCACCAACCGGGAGCAGGAGCCTTTGGGACCGTTCTCCCAATCGACGCAATAGCTGTCGCCGTTTATGGACCACGTCCCCACCAGCGTCGTCCCGTTCGGCAGAGCGGCCGAAGCAGCACCGTCGCTGCCGTATCTGAAAGGGGCCATGCCGCCATTCTCTCCACCCGGGCCGCCGGGTGGCACGGCGATGTAGACGGTATTGCCCGTCAGCAATCCGTCGAGTTGCGCGGCGTTTAGAACCGTTTCGGCCTGGGCGGCGCCTACCGTTATCGCGCCGATCATGGTCACCATCATGCATCCTCTCATCTGAAGTCTCCATTTAGTCATGTAGCCTGACTAGTTTGTCGCTGAAATTAGTCAAGTCGCCTGATTATTGAGGGACCGCCGGTTTTGATCTAGGGAGCACCATGGCGGAGGACGACGTTCACACTGCGATGGAGATTGACCATGTAGGGGTCGATCTTTGGCACGCGACCCGCGCCTATGAGGCCGCGATGTTCCGCGCCATTGCCGAGACCGGCCATACGGTGACGCTGGCTGATAGCGATGTCCTGGCCTTCGTGGGGCCGAACGGGGTCCGCTCCTCCGAGATCGCGCGCGGGCGCCGGGTCAGCAAGCAGGCTGCCCAAGAGCAGGTTCAGCGTCTCGTTGCGCGAGGCTACCTCACGATTGCGCCGGATCCCGAGGATGGGCGCGCGAAGCGGGTCTCGCTCACGGCCAAGGGGGAGGCGCTGATGCGTGATTTCGTTGGCGTGAAGCGGAAGCTACATCAGCAGGTCATGGACCTGCTTGGGCCGCAAGACACGCGACATCTGCGCCTCGTCCTGCAGCGGATCACAGCACAAATGTCGGATGGAGACGAAACCGCCTAGACGACCCGCGTGGCCACCAGATGCCAGGTGATCGCGATGAAGAAGACCGTGGACGCAACGACGACGAAGGCATGCCAGATGGCGTTGTGAAAGCGCAGGCGTTCCATCATCAGAAACGGTGTCCCGAGGGAGTAGAGGAGACCCCCCGCGATCATCAGCCCGAAGACCGGCCAGGAGGTGGAGGCGATGACGTCCCCGCCGGCGAAAAGGACGGCCCAGCCCATGCCCAGACCTATGGCGACGCTAATCGCGGTGGACCGGCGGCGGCGCAAGAAAGTGGTGGCCGTTGCCACCACGGCAGCCGTCCACATCGCGGCCAGAAAGGTGGAACCGGTGCCGGAGAGAAGCGCGAATGGTGTCACGGTTCCCGCGATCTTCAGATAGATGGCCGACATGTCGATCTTGCGCAGCCGATCCGTCCAATCCGGCCGGTCGGTGTGGTTATAGGCCAGCGAGGCCCCCAACATGCAGATCAACGTCGCCCCGTAGATCGACACGCCCGCGATGGCCCCTGCATCGCCACGCCAGATCGTTGTGAGCGTGATCAGGACGGGCACCGCCGCCAGTGCAAGGACAAGGCCGGTCAGGTGGATGATCGCATCACTCATCAACTCCGCCCGGTCGTAGGGGCGGGAGGCGCCGGGCGCCGGAGGAAGAGAGCGAGGTCGCACCATCATCAAATGGTAGCAGCGATTCGTTGACATTCGAGTAACGAAGCTGCGCGCAGCGTGAAAAGTCGCTGCGAAGATCAACTTGACGGCGTTTCCGGCAGAATTGACGCACCGACGGGCGCGCCCGACATATCGATCAGCGCCCCTCGCCTTCCAGCACAAACCGCTTGTCGCAATACCCGCATTCGACCCAGCCGATCTTCGGGTCGATCGTCAGCCAGACGCGTGGATGGCCCAGCGCGCCGCCACCCCCGTCACAGGAGATCCGGGTGGCTGTTACGGTCTCGACCTCCGGCGGAGGGAGTTCGGTCTGACGTGAGGGATAGCGCGGGGTTCCGGTCGTCATCGCTGGCCTCGGCTTGTCGCAGGACGGTGCCCCGGCTAGGTGACACCCAACCCGGCTTATGGAACAGCGGCCGGGGTCGGCACAAGCCTCGGAGGGATCATGTCGGACGCGATCGAGATCGAGGGCTTGCGGAAGACCTATGCAGGCGACGGAAAGACCGCCGCCAAGGAGGCGCTTAAAGGTGTCGACCTGACGATCCCGACGGGGTCCATCTTCGGCCTGTTGGGACCGAACGGCGCTGGCAAGTCCACCATGATCAACCTCATGGCCGGGCTCGTGCGCAAGACCGACGGACGCGTCCGCATCTGGGGCTTCGATCAGGATAAGAACCCCCGTCAGTCTCGCGCGGCGATCGGGGTGATGCCCCAAGAACTGAACCTCGATCCGTTCTTTTCGCCTTCCGGAGCGTTGGAGGTTCAGGCGGGTCTCTACGGCGTGCCGAAATCGCAGCGTAAGACGATGGAAATCCTTGACCTCGTGGGCCTCGCCGACAAGGCCGACGCTTATGCCCGCACGCTATCGGGGGGCATGCGCCGTCGCCTGTTGTTGGCCAAGGCCTTGGTCCACCATCCCCAAATCCTCGTCCTCGACGAACCCACGGCAGGTGTCGACATCGAACTGCGCCAAATGCTCTGGCGTAATGTGCGACGCCTCAACCAAGAGCGTGGGATGACCATCATCCTGACCACTCACTACCTGGAGGAAGCCCAGGAGATGTGCGACGAAATCGCCATCATCAACCACGGCGAACTGGTTATCCGGGACCGGACCGAGAACCTGTTGAACCGCTTGGACGGCAAGACCATGGTGATCGTCCCCGATGGCCAGGCGGCCAAGATCGACCTGCCTGACGGGGTCGAGCAAGAGGTCCGCCCCGATGGCAGTCTGGCGCTCACCTACAACCGCAACCGCACATCCGCCGACAAACTGCTCACGGCCGTCCATGCCGCCGGAATTGGCATTCGCGACGTCCGCACGGAGGAAGCCGATCTGGAAGACGTGTTCGTTTCACTGACGCATCAGGACTGAGCGATTCTGGATGGCCCCGGTCTGAACCTTGGCAGAGGGTCGAGGATTGTCCTGTTGGGAACGACGCGCCCTTGCTTATCGAGCATCTTGATGCGCCGACCGGGAGAGCCCTTGTAATCGATTGAAGACCGCCGCCCGCGCCGATCCGTGATCGTCACGCTGTAGACGTTTCCATGTCGCCCTGCCTCGAAGCGTGCTTCGAACTCCAGAAAGTCCGACTTCGAGGCTCCATGCTTCCGGCAGAAGCAGTCGAACGCATCTCGGAACCGGTGAAGACCCAGTCGAAGCTCATCCGACGCCACCCCCTTGTCGACTTGGCCGGTCAGGAAGTTCACGGTGAGAGTGCCTCCCGGATTGCACGCGGCTTCCGCGAAGACATGCGTTTCGCAATAGCCGACGACGAGTCCGAGTCCACTTGCGAGGGAATCTGCGAAGTTGTGGGCGATCGCGTGCAGTTGAGAATGCTTCATCGGTTCATCTTAGGGTCGCGAGGACATGAAGGTCGTGTCCCCGCCAACACCCCTGCCTTCTGTATTGCGCTCCGGGTCCAAGCTCGTTTCTCATGACGATATGTTCTCAATTTGATCAGACTTGTCGGCCGTTAGAGAGAAGGACCCAAGGCTTACATGAACGTGGCAGGAGAGATGGTCTTTCTCCGGCGAGCACCCCTTAATGCGTCTCAAGCCACATCCCCATCGCCGCCAGCGCTGCGCCGCCGGTGATCAGCAGGCAGGCAAGGGCCAAGGACCAACTCGGTGTCCCAAGGCCGACGGCCACCAGCACCAGCGTCGAGAGCAGGGGCGCCGCATAGCTCGACGCGCCCAGCACGGCCAGATCGCCACGCTTGCAGCCGATATCCCAAAAGAAGAACGCCGCGCCCACCGGGCCGATCCCCAGGGCCAGGATGGCCAGCCATTCCCGACCTTCGGGGCGGACCGTTTCCTCCAGCAAAAGGTGGGAGAGCCCGGCCAGAAGCGCCGCGCCCAGGCAAAATCCGGTCACGGCCGTTTCCGGCACCGATGCATAGCGGCGGGACAGCAGGGAATAACTCGACCAGATCAGCGCCGCCAGCAGGGCAAGCCCGTGCCCCGGCGCGGGGGTGAAGGCGAGGCCCTGCCCGCCAGTGACGACCAGCGCCGCGCCCGCCAGGCCAAGCAATGCGCCCGCCACGTGGAACCAGCGCAGGCGCTGCACCAGGGCCGACATCAGCACGATCAGCAGGGGCCAGAGATAGGCGATCAGGCTCGCCTCCACAGGCGGCGCGGCCCGTAAGGCGAGGACGTAGACGAGGTGGTAGAAGAACAGCCCGCCGATACCAACGACCCACGCGCCCAAGGGCACGTTGCGCGGCAGGCCCCGCAGCAGGCCCAGCCCGCCGCCGATCGCAAAGCACATCGCCAGAAGCTGCAGTGGCGGCACATCGCCCGCCAGCGTCGTGAACAGCGCCAGCGTCGCCCAAAGAAGGACGGCGCCAAATCCAATGCCGGTGGCCAGGCCCTTGGTCATGGACATGCCGTGCCGCAAGCGTTCCCGAGGGGCAATGCCAAAGGCCGCCCTATCTGCCAGCCAGACGTGCCGCCCACAACCCGAAAACCGTGCCGGACCTCGCGCTTACGGATATCTAAACGTAACGGCTGACGATGTTCTCCAGGCGCTCCTGCCGCCCGGAGACCGGACGCGGGTTGATCGCCTCCGCCTGCACCCGCGCCTCGATGGTGGCGAGGTCCGATCCCAAAAGATCGCTCTCGTCCCACCCGGCATACCGCTCCTGCCGCGCCGCTTCCAAGGCGCCATCCTCCAGCATCTTGGCTGCCGCTTTCAGCCCTCGCGCGCAGATGTCCATGGCCCCTACATGGGCCGCCACCAGGTCCACCGGGTCCAGCGATTGCCGCCGCAGCTTGGCGTCGAAATTGGTGCCGCCGGTGGTGAAACCCCCGGCCTTCAGCACCTCGTAATAGGCCAAAGCCACCTCGGGCACATTGTTGGGAAACTGATCCGTGTCCCAACCCGATTGGTAATCGTTTCGGTTCATGTCGATGGAGCCGAGAATGCCCAGCGACGCCGCCAGCGCCAGTTCATGCTCGAAGCTATGCCCGGCCAGGATCGCATGGCCCTGTTCGATATTCACCTTCACCTCGCTCTCCAGCCCGAAGTCCTTCAGGAAGCCGTAGACCGTGGCGACGTCGTAATCGTATTGATGCTTGGTCGGCTCCTGCGGCTTGGGCTCGATCAGGATCGTGCCGTCAAAGCCGATCTTCTTGGCGTAGTCCACCACCATGCAGAGGAAACGCCCGGCCTGCTGCCGTTCGCGCTTGAGGTCGGTATTGAGGAGCGTCTCATACCCTTCGCGCCCGCCCCACAGCACGTAATTCTCGCCGCCCAACTTCTTGGTGGCATCCAGACAGGTCTTCACCGTGGCCGCCGCAAAGGCGAAGACATCCGGGTCGGGATTGGTGGCCGCCCCCGCCATGTAGCGCCGATGGGAGAACAGGTTCGCCGTCCCCCAAAGCAGCTTGGGACCGCCCGCTTCCATCTTGCCGCCGACGTAATCGGTGATCTCCTCCAGCCGCGCCGTGTTCTCGGTGAAGTCGGCGCCCTCGGGCCGGATATCGGCATCGTGGAAGCAGAAGAACGGCTGCCCCAGCAGGGCGAACATCTCGAAGGCCACGTCGGCCTTCATCTTCGCGGCGGACATCGTATCCTCGAACCACGGCCGCTCGAAGGTCTGGCCCCCGAACGGATCGCCGCCGGTCCAGGCGAAGCTGTGCCACCAAGCGACCGAGAAACGCAGGTGATCCTCCAGCCGCTTGCCCATCACCATCTCGTCCGGGTCGTAATGCCGGAAGCTCAGATCGTCAGTCGCGTTCGGGTCAAAGCGGATGGGCGCAAGGCCCGCGAAAAAGTCGCTCATAAGGTCCTCGTGGGGGCATAGGCCGCCCGGTAGCGGGCATGGCCGTCGGCAAAACTCTCGGTCAGATCGGTGCGGGGCGTCACCACCCGTGCGATGGGCGGCACGCCCGCCACATCGCGCCCGGCGCCGTCCGCCATCATCGCAAGACGGCAGGCGCCCAGGGCGGCCCCGAAGGCGCCATCCGCGGGCATTTCCAGCGGCAGGTCCAGCACGGTGGCGATCATCTCCAGCCAATGGGTCGAGCGGGATCCGCCCCCCACCGCAAGAAGCCGGTCGATGGGCGTCCCGGTGCTGCGCAACGCGTCCAGGCTGTCGCGGAACGCGTAGGCCACGCCTTCCATCACCGCCCGCCCCATCGCCCTCGCATCGGTGGCGTGTTCGATTCCCAAAAGGGTGCCCCGCACCTCCGCATCGTTATGGGGCGTCCGCTCGCCGCCCAGATAGGGTAGGAACAGCGTTTGCCCGGGCGCCTGTAAATCGCCTTCGGTCAAAGCCGCCGCGTCCCGCCCGGTCAATCGCGCCGCCCATTCCAGGCTGTCGGTCGCGGATAGGATCACCCCCATCTGGTGCCAGGTCTCGGGCACCGCGTGGCAGAAGGTATGGACCGCGCTTTCCGCATCCGGCTGGAATGCGCCGGAAGATACGAACAGAACCCCCGACGTGCCCAGCGACACGAAGCCCAAACCCGGCGCCACCGCGCCTGTGCCCATGGCGGCGGCCGCGTTATCCCCAGCCCCACCCGCCACGGGCGTCCCCCGCGCCAGGCCCAGCTCGTCGGCCACCGCATCCCGCAGTATGCCCGAGACCTCTGACCCCTCGACCAGCCGAGGCATATGGTCCCGCGTCAGCCCTTGCCGCGCCAGCATCGCTTCCGACCAATCCCGCGCGCCCACATCCAACCAGGATGTGCCAGCCGCATCCGACATCTCTGAGACGGCCTCGCCGGTCAGCCAGAGCCGCAGATAGTCTTTCGGCAGCAGGATCGTCTCGACCTTGTCCCAGACCTCCGGCTCATGTCGCCGCACCCAGTCCGCTTTCGGCGCGGTGAAGCCAGGAAAGACGATGTTGCCGGTGATGGCCCGCGCCTCGGTATCGTCCATGACCGCCGCCTCGGCGCTGGCGCGCGTGTCGTTCCACAACATGCAGGGCCGCAATGCTCGTCCGTCGCCGCCCACCAGGGTCGCCCCGTGCATATGCCCGGCTAGGCCCACGGCGCGGATCGCCGAACCCTCGATCCTCAGCGCGCCGATGGCCGCCTTGCAGGCCGCGATCCAACTCTCCGCATCCTGCTCCGACCAGCCGGATTGCGGGCGCTGAACGTTAAGGGGGGCCGTGCCCTCGGCGAGGACCGTCTGATCGGCATCCACAACCAGCGCCTTGAGGGACGATGTGCCGAGATCCAGCCCCAGATACATGCTCAGCGGCCCCCCTCACCCAACCCTCTCCCCGCGGGGGAGAGGGCTCCCGCGCGGAGCGGTCGCGCAACGCGTCCACTCGCCGTGTCATCCGAGCGGAGATGGCCCCCTCTCTCCCACGGGGAGAGGGGGTTGGGGGTGAGGGGGGTCACGCGGCGGCCTTGGGGTTTTTGCCCAGGATGATCATCGACAGGATATCGTCCTCGGTCACGTCCTCGACCCGTTCCGTGCCGACCAATTGCCCGTTCTTCATGACCGAGACGCGGTCGCAGAGTTCCATCATCTCACGTGTGTCGTGAGAGATCAGGAAGATGCCTAGACCTTGCGCCTTCAGCTCTTGGATGAGGTCTGCCACCATCTTGGTCTCGTGCACGCCCAAGGCCGCCGTGGGCTCGTCCATGATCAGGATCCGGGCGTTGAAATAGACCGCCCGCGCGATGGCCACCGATTGCCGCTGTCCCCCCGAGAGCGCGCTCACAGGCTCATTTATCTTGCGGAAATTCGGGTTGAGGCGCGCCATGATCTTGCGCGTCTCAGCCTCCATCCGGGCGTCGTCCACAAGACCGAACGTGTTGGTGAGTTCCCGGCCAAGGAACAGATTGGCGGGCGCATCGAGGTTATCGGCCAAGGCGAGGGTCTGGTAGATCGTCTCGATATTGTAGCGGCGCGCATCGGCGGGGGACTGGATATCGGCTTCCTGGCCGTCGATCACGATCCGGCCGCCATCGCGCTGGTAAGCGCCCGACAGGCACTTGATCAGCGTGGATTTCCCAGCGCCGTTATGGCCCAGAAGGCCCACCACTTCACCGGGATAGAGGTCGATGGACACCCCATCCACGGCCCGCACGCCGCCGAAAGCGATGGAGATGTCCTGCAGCTGGACCAAAGGCGTTTGGCTATAGTCGACCATCAATCCCGTGCCCCCGTGCGCTTGCGGTAAAGGATGTCGATCAGCACGGCCAAGACCAGGACGGTGCCCACGACGATGTTCTGAAGCGGCGCGTCCACGCCCACCATGGCCATGCCCGATTGCAACGACTGCATGATCAGCGCGCCCAGGATCGCCCCGTGGATCGTGCCGATCCCGCCCTTGAGCGCGGTGCCCCCGATCACGGCGGCGGCGATGACGCGCAACTCGTCCAGCGTTCCGATATCGTTGGAATGATTGGCCAGGCGGGCCGAGGCGACCACGGCCGAGATGGCGCAGAGCACACCCATCAGCGCGAAAATCTTCACCGTGAGCCAGCGCGTGTCGATCCCCGAAAGCTCCGCCGCATCCGGGTTGCCGCCGGTGGCAAAGATGTAACGGCCGAACCGGGTGCGGCGTGCGATGACGGTCATCACGATGGCGACGACCAGAACCAGAAGGATCGAGTAGGGGACACCGTAGCCCAGAACCAGCCCCTCGGGCATCTCTTCGCCCCGCGCGGCGAAATCGCGCGCCAGGACCCGCTCGGGGATGGTGTAGGCGTTCATCACAGCGACGAAGCCAAGGATCAGGGCCGCGACGATGGCCGCGACGATGCCTTCCGCCCAGAGTGGCTTGACCGGAAAGTTGTGGGCAATCTTATTGCGCCGAGCCGACCAAAGACCCCAGAGTGCCACGGCCACGGCGATCAGGCCCACAATCCAGGACAGGCTCTCTCCCAAGGTGCCGCGGATGCCGCCGAGCGTCATGAAGGTCTGGTCCAGCGGGCCGATGGTCTGGCCGTTGGTCAGGTACCAGGCGACATTGCGCCAGACGAGGAGCCCACCGAGGGTGACGATGAAGGCCGGAATGGCGAGGTAGCCGACGAGGTAGCCATGGAAGGCGCCGATCAGGGCCCCGGCGACGATCCCGGTCAGGATCGCGAGCGGCGCGATCAGCGGATGCCCCAGTTCAAGCCCTAACCAGCCCGGCAGCAGGGCCGTCTGTGTCATGGCCATGATGGCCGAGCAGGTGGCGAGGACGGACCCCACGCTCAGGTCGATATGGCGGGTGACGATGATGAAGACCATGCCCGTGGCCATGATGGCCACCGAAGCGGTCTGGATCGTCAGGTTGAACAGGTTGCGCGGCGTGATGAAGCGCCCGTCAGAGGCGATGTGGAAGGCAAGGCAGATGACGATGAAGGCGCCGATCATGCCCAGGAGCCGGGTATCCAGCTCCAGCGCGGCAAAGCCCTTCAGGCGCGGCGCACCTTGCGGCGGGGCAGCGGTGTCGGTCGTGTCAGTCATGGGAACCCTCCGGTCGGGTCATGAAAATTCAGGTGAATTTTCGGGTCCAATTTTCGGATGAAAATTGGGCGGGCCCGCCCGGTCTGGGCGGACCCGCTTTGCGGTCAGTTACAGGGGGCCGGGCCGCCCGACACGCCCTGGCAGAGCGCGTCCACCGTGATCCAGCCCGCATCCGTGACCGTGGTCAGATTGTCGGCCGTGATCGGCACCGGCTCCAGGAAGATGGCGGTCATCTCGGTGCCGCCGGGCGATGTCCAGGACTGGGCGCCGTCGACATCGGCTGGCGCCGTATCGGAGGCGAGGGCAACGGCGATCTCGCCTGCTGCACGGCCCAGATCGCGGGCATCCTTCCAGACCGAGACGGTCTGCGTGCCAAGCGCCACGCGGTTCAGCGCAGCATGGTCGCCGTCCTGGCCCGAGACCGGGATGCCTTCCATACCCTGCGCCGTCAGCGCGGCCACGGCACCGCCAGCCGTGCCGTCGTTGGACGCCACGACAGCGTCGACATTGTTGTCCTGCGCGGTGAGGATCTGCTCCATGTTGCGCTGCGCATTTGCGGGCAACCAGCCATCGGTATAGGCCTCGCCCACGATTGTGATGTCGCCCGCATCGATGGCCGCTTGCAGGACTTCCTGCTGGCCGCCGCGCAGGAAGTCGGCATTGGGATCGGTGGGCGAGCCCTTGATCATCACGTAATTGCCGCTTGGCTGCGCTTCGAGAACGGCGCGCGCCTGCATCCGGCCGACTTCGACATTGTCGAATGTCAGGTAGAAGGCGCGCGGGTCCTCGATCAGGCGATCGTAACCGACGACGGGAATGCCTTCGTTCGCCGCGGCCTCGACCGCGGGTCCGATGGCCTGGGCGTCTTGCGCCAGGATGATCAGCGCATCCGCGCCTTGGGCGATCAGGCTTTCGACGTCGGATAGCTGTTTGGAGGATGACGATTGCGCGTCGGCGGAAATATAGGTCGCGCCCGCAGCTTCCAGTGCCTCCCTGATGGCGGCTTCGTCTGTCTTCCAACGCTCTTCCTGGAAGTTGGACCAGCTGACGCCGACCACTGGTGCGTGGCCATCGGCGAGCGCCGTGCTTGCAAACGTCATCGAGGCGGCGGCTGCCACCGTCAGGATCTTTTTCATATGTTCCTCCCGTTGGATCGCGTACCCCCAATGATCCCCAGGGGCCGGACGGCGAGAGCAAACCGCGTTTTAATTCGATTGTCAAAATTAATTTGACGAAGGCTGCGAAGAATCGTTCAATCGGCCGGGCTCAGGCGATCGTTGGTCAGGCGAAGACCGATTGGATGGCCTGGAGGGAGGGATTATTTGTTTCTGACTCGAACAAATGAGTCTTGACGACGCCCATACGGCGCTTGGCGGCGCGGATCGTTCGGGCTGTGGTCCGCTCCGTGGCGCGGCCGCGCTTCATGCCGCCAGACCGCTCAAGCAGCAGCTTTACGAAGCTGTGCGGTCTGCGGGGCGAATCAGCCGCGCGGCGCTGGCCAAGGATCTGGAGGTCTCGCCCGGTTCGGTGACGCCGGTCGCGTCGGATCTGATCGCGGCGGGGCTTCTGCAGGAGCTTTCGGATGACGCGCAGCATGTTGGGCGTGGCCGGCCCCCCGTGACCTTGGGGGTCGTGCCGGAGCGCGGATATGTGGTCGGGATCAAGGTCTCCGATCACGATCACTCTGCCGTTCTAGTGGACCTGGCCGGACAACCGCGGGGGCACGTCACCGCCGCACGCGGCGGCGGACGGTCGATTTCGGGTATGTTGAACGAGGTCGCGGCCCTGACGGACCGCCTGACCCGTCAGGTCGACCGGAGTCGGATCGTCGGGGCGGGGCTGGGCCTGCCGGGCATGATCGACCATGCCTCCGGTCGGATGCGCTGGTCCCCCATTTTGAACGGTCGAGACATCGCCCTGGCCGAGATGGCTGCCGAACGGCTGGGCCTGCCCGTCTCGGTCGACAACGACGCGAATCTGCTGACCATGGCCGAGCTTTGGTTCGGCAAGGGGCGGGCGCTGTCGGACTTCGCGGTCGTCACCATCGAATATGGAGTGGGCCTGGGCTTGGTGGTGGACCACGCGCCCTATCGCGGCGCCCATGGGCACGGCATGGAGTTGGGTCACACCAAGGTGCAGATCGACGGCGCGCTCTGCCGCTGCGGCCAACGCGGCTGCCTGGAGGCGTATGTGGCCGATTTCGCGCTGGTGCGCGAGGCGGCCGTGGCCTTGGACGGCGACTTGCCGCCGCGCGGACAGGTGTTGGAGACACTCTTTGCGCAGGCCAAGGGCGGGAACGAGGCGGCGCGCGCCATCTTCGATCGGGCGGGCAAGTACCTGGCGCTGGGTCTGGCCAACGTGGCCAACCTGTTCGACCCGCGCCGGATCATCCTGTCGGGCAGTCGGATGCGCTACGATTATCTCTATGCCGAAGAGATGCTGGCCGAGGTGGCGAGCTTGACGCTGAACGCCCCCCCGCCGATCGAGGTCCATGCCTGGGACGATCTGGTCTGGGCGCGGGGTGCCGCTGCCTTGGCCCTCAGCGACGCGACCCCGCGCCTGCTCGCATGAGGTCGGTTCTCTTGTTGATTGCGGCGGCGTCCCCCGCCCTGGCCGATCCCATCTTCGAGCCGGTCGCCGTCCCCGAACACATCTATTCCGGTGGCTGGGAGCATTTCGTGGGCGGTGGCGTCGCGGTCTTCGATTGCGATGGAGACGCCCTGCCCGAGATCGTTGCCGCCGGGGGCACGGCCCCCATGATCCTTCTGCGCAATGGCGGGTCCATGACCTTTGCCCAGGGCGATTTCCCGCAGATCACGGGCGCCACGGGCGCCTATGCACTGGATCTGGATGCCGACGGCGCACAGGATCTGGTCGTCCTGCGCGTCGGGCCCAACGTGACGCTGAAGGGGGATGGCGCTTGTGGCTTCGCGCCCCACGATTTCGGCATTCCCGACGGCGGCGACGCCTGGACCGCGGCCTTCTCTGCGACCTGGGAAGGCGACGGCCGCCCGACGCTGGCCTTCGGCAACTACGTGGACCGCGCCGACCCGAACGGCCCTTTCGAGGCCTGCGACGACAACCTTCTGCTGCGCCCCGACGGGACCGGCTGGAGCGAGACAGGGCTGTCGCCCGGTTTCTGCGCCCTCTCCATCCTCTTCGCTGATGAGGATCGGGACGGCCGCGCCACCCTGCGTCTTTCCAACGACCGACACTATTACGTGCGCGGCGGGGCGGAGCAGGTCTGGGACTTGGCGCTGGGCCGGTTCCTAGGGCCGGAGGACGGGTTCGATGCGCCGTCCATCTGGGGCATGGGGATCGCCGCGCAAGACATTTCGGGCGACGGTCGGGTCGACCTGGTCCTCACGTCCATGGGCGATCAGCTCACCATGCTGTCCACGCCGGACGGTCACGCCTTGGCGCCCTTCTCCATCGGCAGTTTCGCCCAGCGCCCCCATGCGGGTGACGATGGCCGTCCATCGACGGGCTGGCATGCGGAGTTCGGGGATGTGGACAATGACGGTGACGCGGACCTGTTCATTGCCAAGGGGAACGTGGACCAGATGCCGGGCATGGCGATGGAGGACCCGAACAACCTTCTGCTGAACGAAGGCGGCACGTTTCGCGAGGTCTCTGTCGAAGCGGGGGTCGCGTCCGCCCATCGCGGGCGGGGCGGGGCGCTGGCCGATCTGGACGGGGACGGACGGCTTGACATGGTGGTCGTGAACCGGCGGGCGCCGCTGGAGGTGTGGCGGAATGCCGGGGCGGGTGGGCAAGCGGTCCAGCTTTCCCTGCGTCAGCCCAGCGGCAATCGCGACGCGGTGGGCGCTGTGGTGGAGCTCCGTGCGGAGGGCATGGCCGATCAGGTGCAGCAGGTCTTGCTGGGGGGCGGTCACGCCGGTGGCGCGGTCCGTCCGCTTCATTTCGGGATCGGAGGGGCGGATAGGGCCGATATCCGCGTGACGTGGCCGGACGGGACGATGGGGTCGTGGCAAGCTGTCGAGTCGGGGCGCCAGGTCATCAATCGACAGAAATGACCGCGCGGTGGCGCGAACTTTTTGCGAGAATTCGGTGCCTAGCGGTCGATCGGCAAGCCCGACGGAACCGTTTCCGGCACGCCCAGCCGTCCTTCCAAGGCGACATCGTCCCGCAAGGTCTCCAGGAAAGCCATGAGGGCTGTCACTTCTTCGGCTGACAAGACCCGGTCGCTGCCGCGGATGGCCGCGGCAATCGCGGTCACCTCCGCTGGGTCCGCCATGATCCGCCAATCATCGGCCTTAAAATCGGGCAAGACGGCGCTGCGCTCGTAGCTGGCCAGAGCGCTGCGCGGTGCGGCATGGGCGGCCAGGAAGGCGCGCAGGTCGCCATAGGCGCCGGCATGGCCCCACGGCCCCGTCTCGGTCACATTGCGCAGGGAAGGTGTGCGGAAGGCATTGCGGTCGCGCTCCTGTCCGGTCACGCGGAACCGACCGTCGTCGCGGGCATGGCTTTCGAACCGCGCGGCCTTGCCTGGCCCTAGCTGGGGCTGGCCCACGGCGTGGAAGCCGTGATCGGTTTGGAACGGGCCAGAATGACAGGCGGCACAGCCCAGCTCTCCGTAGAAGAGCTCGATCCCTTCCAGCGCGCGGGGATGCAGCTCCGCCCCGTCCCGCAGCCAGGCATCGAAGGGGGCCGTGTCGGAGCGCCACTCGAACTCCACGAATTGGGCGATGGCGTCCGAGATGTCGGTGAAATCCAGCGCGTCATCTTCGGGCAGGGCGGCCCGCCACATGGCTTCGTATTCAGGGATCCCGCGCACGCGCGCCGCCAAGGCTTCCCAGGCGCCGCCCGGCCCTGTGATGAGGCCCTGGCGCACGGCTTTGGAGATCTCGTTCTCGCCGTAATGCCCCGCCATCTCGTCAGGCGACAGGACCGGGAACATGGTCTGCGCCGACAGAAGCGTGTCGAACCCTTCGACCATCTCCGGCCCCATGGGCGTGCGCAGGCCCGTCTCCGTCTCCTCGATCCGGCCATCATGGAAAAGGACGGTGAATTCATGGGCGCCCAGGTTCCACAGGCCCGGCGCGTTCCGGGGGATGCGTTGCTCCGGTACATTCTCCGGATCGGCCATCCGCTCCGGCCCCAGCCCAACGCCGCCTTCGCCCAGCGATAGCGACACCCCATCGCCCGTCCCGAAGCGCGGATGGTGGCACGTCCCGCAGGAGATGTTGCGATTGCCGCTGAGGATCGGATCCCAGAACAGAAGCCGCCCCCATTCGACCATGGCGGGGTCGGTGGCGCGGTAGTCGGCGTCGGCGACCGGGGCGGGAAACTCCATCGCGGCGACGGGCATGGCAGTGAGAAGAAGACCGAAGAGAACACGCATGGCCCTGTTCAATCATGGGCCGCCAGGACTGAAAAGCGCCAGATGACGTCTCTGATGCGGTCCTGCCCATGACGTCGCGCTGGGGCGGCGCAGCACGACTAGCCTTTTTGCCCACTCCGGTGTAGGCGCGCGGCAACACCCCGTTTCCCCCATTCGAGACATCCCCATGGACCTTCGCAACATCGCGATCATTGCGCATGTCGACCACGGCAAGACGACCCTGGTGGACGAGCTTCTCAAGCAATCCGGCACCTTCCGCGAGAACGAGACCACGGCCGAGCGGGCCATGGATTCCAACGACCTGGAGCGGGAGCGGGGCATCACGATCCTCGCCAAGGCGACCAGCGTCGAATGGCAGGGCACCCGGATCAACATCGTGGACACGCCCGGCCACGCTGATTTCGGCGGCGAGGTGGAGCGGATCCTGTCCATGGTGGACGGCGTGGTCCTTCTGGTGGACGCCGCCGAGGGGCCGATGCCGCAGACCAAGTTCGTCACCTCCAAGGCGCTGGCGCTGGGGCTGCGGCCCATCGTCGTGCTCAACAAGGTGGACAAGCCCGATGCGGAGCCGGACCGGGCGCTGGACGAATGCTTCGACCTCTTCGCCAATCTGGGCGCCGATGACGATCAGCTGGATTTCCCGCATCTCTACGCGTCCGGTCGCAGCGGCTGGGCCGACGATACGCTGGAGGGACCGCGCGAGGACCTGTCGGCGCTCTTCGACCTGATCGTCCGCCACGTGCCCGCGCCCGCGCAGGTCACCAAGCGCGACGAACCGTTCCGAATGCTGGCCACGACCCTGGGCGCCGACCCCTTCATCGGCCGCATTCTGACCGGCCGAATCGAGAGCGGGACTGTCAAGTCGGGTCAGACACTGCACGCGCTAAGCCGGGATGGCGACCGGATCGAGCAGTTCCGCGTCACCAAGGTGCTGGCCTTTCGGGGTCTCGCCCAGCAGCCCATCGACCAGGGCGAGGCCGGCGATATCGTCACCCTGGCGGGCATGGCCAAGGCCACCGTCGCCGACACGCTGGCCGATACCTCCGTCGCCGAGGCCCTTCCTGCACAACCCATCGACCCACCCACCATCACCGTCACCTTCGGTATCAACGATAGCCCGCTGGCAGGCCGTGACGGCAAGAAGGTCCAGTCCCGCGTCATCCGCGAGCGACTGATGAAAGAAGCGGAGACCAACGTCGCCATCCGTGTCACCGACACGCCCGGCGGCGAGGCGTTCGAGGTGGCGGGACGGGGCGAATTGCAGATGGGCGTCCTGATCGAGAACATGCGCCGCGAGGGGTTCGAGCTCAGCATCTCCCGCCCGCAGGTTCTGTTCCGCGACGTGGACGGGCAGCGGATGGAGCCGGTCGAGGAAGTCACCATTGACGTGGATGACGATTATTCCGGCGCCGTCATCGAGAAGATCACAGGCCCCCGTAAGGGCGACCTGGTGGAGATGAAGCCGGCGGGCGCGGGCAAGACCCGGATCATCGCCCATGTCCCGTCGCGCGGCTTGATCGGCTATCACGGGGAGTTCTTGACCGACACGCGCGGTACCGGCGTGATGAACCGCGTCTTCCACGATTGGGCGCCGTATAAGGGTGCTATTCCGGGCCGGCGCGCGGGCGTCCTGATCTCCATGGAGGCGGGGGTCTCGGTTGCCTACGCGCTCTGGAAGCTGGAGGATCGTGGCAAATTCTTCATCGGCGCGCAGGAGCAAGTCTACCAGGGCATGATCCTGGGTGAGCATTCGCGGGACAACGATCTGGAGATCAACCCGCTCAAGGGCAAGCAGCTGACCAATGTGCGGGCGTCCGGCACCGACGAGGCCGTGCGTCTGACCACGCCGGTCAAGATGTCGCTGGAACAGGCCATCGCCTATATCGACGATGACGAGCTAGTAGAGGTCACGCCCAACGCCATCCGCTTGCGCAAGCGATTCCTCGACCCGCACGAACGCAAACGCCAAGCCCGCGCCGCGGGGTAGGCTGCCGTGGAGATGGCGGGTGATCCGTCATGGATCGCGGGTGGATCGCATTGACACCCGCCCGCCGACCGGCATCCTGCCTGCCGGGATCAGGGAGGAGACCGACATGACCATCACCCGCCGCCATACGCTGGGCCTGCTGGGCGCTGCTGCCACCATCACGCTCGCCGCGCCCGCTTTGTCGCAGAACACCAAGCTCACCGTGGGCGCATTGCGCTTCACCAGCCACAGCCCCAGCTTCGTCGCCGTCGAGCGTGGGCTCTTCGCCGAAGCCGGTCTGGATGTGGAGCTGAAGTTCTTCCAGGCGGCGCAGCCCATGGCCGTGGCCATCGCCTCGGGCGATGTGGACTACGCCATGACCGCCATTTCGGGTGGGCTTGTCAGCCTCGCCGACAAGGGCGCGATCAAGGTGATCGGCGGGGGCCTTTCGGAAGAAGCGGGGATCGACGGGCAGAAGATTCTCGTCTCGGACGCGGCCTTCCAGGACGGCGTCACCACCCCGGCGGGCCTGGGCGGCAAATCCTTCGGGATGACTACGGCCGGGTCCAGCTTCCACTACATCGGGTCCAAGGTCGCTGCGGCCGAAGGGGTCGAGATGTCCTTCAGACCGCTGCAGAAGGTCGGGGCCGTAATCGGGGCGCTGAAGACCGGGCAGATCGACGCTTGGGCCATCGTGCCGCACATCGCCAAACCGCTGGCCGGGTCGGGCGACGTCCACATCATCGGGGACGTGGCCGATTACATCCCCGACTACCAGGTCACGACCGTCTTCACCTCCACCGCCAACGCCGCAGACCGGGCGCAGACCGAGGCATTCCTGTCGGCCTTTGGGCAAGGCGTGACGGCCTATAACAGCACCATGATCGACCGTGCCGAGGGTGAGGCGGGCGTGGATGCCATGGTCGATCTGATCCACAAATACGTCTACACTGATCGTCCGCGCGACAAGGCCGCACCGTCGATCATCAACGGCACCATGCGGATCAACGAAGGCGCGGCGCTCAACATGGCCTCGGTCCGCGACCAGCTCGAATGGTTCCAGTCCGAAGGGCTGGTGGACGCATCCATCACCATCGATACTCTGGTCGACCCGTCCTACGTCGAGACCGTCGGCTGAGGTGGAGCTTCGTGTCGAGGGCCTGACCCACCGCTACGGTGACACCGCCGTATTGGAGGATGTCTCGCTGGAGATACCGGCGGGACGCATCGTCTGCATCGTCGGGCCCTCGGGTTGCGGGAAGTCGACGCTTCTCCGGATGCTGGGCGGGCTGGAGCAGCCCGACCAAGGCCGCGTGCTACAGGTGGGCGCCCCACCAGAGGGCTCGCTGAATCCGCTGACCTTCGTCTTTCAGGACTTCGCTCTGCTGCCCTGGCGAAGCGTCGCGGGCAATGTGAGCCTCGTCTTGGAAGATCACGCCGTGACCGGCGCAGAACGCGCCGCCACCATCGCCGATGTCTTGGGGCGCACGCGCTTGTCCGATTTCGCCGATGCCCTGCCCAAGCAGCTATCGGGCGGCATGAAGCAGCGCGTCGCCATCGCCCGCGCCCTGGCCGTCCGCCCCGCCGTCATGCTCATGGACGAACCGCTCAGCGCGCTGGACGCCCAGACGCGGGAGCTTTTGATGGACGATCTCGTAGGTCTCTGGACGCGGGAACGCTTCACCGCAGTTTATGTCACACACAACCTTGCCGAAGCCGTGCGGCTGGGCCACCGGGTCGTGGTTCTATCTCGCCGCCCGGGCCGTATCCGCGAGATCGTGGAGATCGACGCGCCGCTAGAGGGGCGCGGCGACATGGCCGACATCCAGGCCCGCCTCTGGACGCTGATGCGGGACGAGGCCGCCGCCGCCGATGCGGAACTGCTCCATGGCTGACGCCAAGCCCGTCCCATTTCGCGGTGGCGGCTTCCGTCCGCGCGGCAATCGCTGGGCCGGGGCCCTAGTCTTCGTCCTCTTGATCGCGCTGATCGAGATCGGCCTGCGGCAAGGCTGGATCTCACCGCTCACGCTGCCCATGCCGTCGGCGGTCCTGACGACCTTCGGGGAACTCTGGGAAAGCGGGCAGCTCTTCAACCACCTCGTCCCGTCCCTCACCCGCCTTGCCGTGGGCGCGGCCCTGGGCGCCAGCCTGGGCATCGGGGTGGGCGTCCTGATCGGTCTCTTCGGCCTGATCCGCGCGGGCCTCGTCCCCCTCGTCGCGGCCATCTTCCCGATCCCCAAGATCGCGCTCCTGCCGCTTTTCGTCATCTGGTTCGGCATCGACGAAGGGTCGAAATACGCCCTCATCGCCTTCGGCACCTTCACACCCACCGTCGTCGCCACCTATGGCGCGGTGGACAACGTGGACCGCACGCTGATCCGCATGGGCCAGAGCTTCGGCCTGGGCTGGGCCAGCATCGTCCGCAAGATCGTCCTGCCCGGTGCCATGCCCGGCATCCTGTCGGGTCTGCGCATCAGCCTGGCCATCGCCATCATCCTGCTGGTGGCGGCCGAGATGTTGGGCGCCGAATTCGGCATCGGCGCCTACATCCTGGAGGCCGGATCGCTCTACGATCTCGAACGTCTCTTCGCAGGCGTCATCATCCTGTCCATCCTGGGCGTCCTCACCAGCGCCGCCATCGGCTGGATCGAGAAGCGGGTGCTGCGCTGGCGGGTGTGATCGCCGCCCTCGGTCACCCCGTCACAGGTCCGGCACCCCGTCCATTGGAAGATCCGCCCGGCCCGCGCGCAACGCGCGGATGAAGGCCAGAACCGAAGGCGATGTCAGTACCGACAGGTGATCGACCGCCGAATCGCCCACGCCCGTCAGGTCCAGAGTCCGGATCCCGAGGGCTTCGATCGCGGCCCGGTCGCTGGTGCTGCCCAACCGTTCCCGCCGCCCGGCAAGTCGGGCCGACAGGCGCAACACCACGTCATCGCGCCGGGTGACGACCGCCATGGGCGGCAAAGGTGCCGCCGCCCGGGCCTGCGCGAGAAAGACGTCGAGATCCACGTCTGGCTGGATCAGGACCAGTGTCCCGATGGCCTTGTCCAATGGCTGTCCGGCTTGCCGCGCGTCGCGCAGCACTTCCATCGCCAAGAAGCCTCCCATGGAATGGGCCAAGACCAAGGGTGGGCGCGCCGTCCGCGCCGCAACCATCCGCAGAAGCGTCTGCGTCGGCCCCCGCGCCTGCAAGACGCTGTCGCGGTCGTGCATATAGCCGACATAGCGCCCCGCCGACGGCCAGACAAAACTGATCTGCGGGCCAGACAGCGCCAGGTCTTCGGCCAGTTGCGCCTGCCGGTAGACCGCTTCCGCGGCGTTGTTGTTGTAGCCGTGGATCCAGATGACCGGCTCTTCCGGGCCGCGCAGCGCGGCCGTCAGCCCCGCGGCATCCAGCCGCGTGGCGGCGGCAAGACCGAACCCATCGGGGCCAAGCGGCAGGCCACCGACCTCCCGGCCCGCGGGCATGGCCACATCCAGCGCCGCGAAGCGAAGGAGATCGCCGCGCCCGCCCGACAGGCCCGGCCCGCCGCGATTGGTGGCAAGCACGATCCGCCGTCGCGCAGTCGCGCCAGGGGCATGTCGGAACTGTCCGCGCGGTCCGCATCCGGCCAATGCGACGGCCCCAAATACCATCGCACGCCGCCCGATCACATGCATGGGGTACCCGCCTCACCCCGTTCCGCGTCACCGCCAGGTCTCATGGTGTCGTCGCGATCAGAACCCGGTCCATACGCCGCGCTTACGGGCCTGCCGGACGTCAAGTCAACTCTCGCTCTTTACCCCGCGCCGATGCCACCAGAAGCCGCTGATCCAGGACTGCAACCGCATCTTTCCAGACGTCTGCGAGATGCGCGATGGCGGGCCCAGAAGGATTCGAACCCTCGACCTGCCGATTAGAAGTCGGCTGCTCTATCCAGCTGAGCTATGGGCCCGCGCCGCACCCGGCTACCCCGGATGCGCGGGGCGAGTAAAGCGCCTCTCGGTTCGGCCTCACTCAGCGTAGAAGCGGATGTCCGACACCGCGACATCCGCCGCGAATTCCCGCCCGATGGCGACGATTCCGATCCGGCGCAGCTCGGCCGGATCAAAATCCGCCTCTGTGCGATGGGCGTCGAGCGTGGCGAAAGGCACCCGGATCGTGGTCCATTCCGCAGGGGCCACGAAAGGCGCGCGAAAGGACTGCCAAGGCCGGGTCAGGCGCGTGGTCCGGAGACGGAGTTCGTAGGTTTCGCCGTTTCCGAAGACGTCCATATCGATCCCATGCCAGGACGAGGCATCTATCGGACCGCCGTCCGCAGACAGATCGAAGGCCATTTGAACGAAGCCGCCATCATTTTCCAGCGAGACGGCGCCGGTCAGTCGTGCGGCTGGGCGCCCGGCGATGGTCTCTTGCGTCAGGCGCCCCCGCGACACGCCACCCATGACGGTGTCGGCGACGTATTCCCAATCCGGGGCGAGCATCGCAGGCTCCGCGCTTGCCATGCTGCTCAACACGCCAAAGATGATGGCGCCAAACGCGGCGCTGCTTGCCTCAATGCGTCCAGGCGCCGCGCCGGTTGGTCGCGAAATTCTCGCCATAGCCACCCGCCCGCAGGTTCACCCGTCGCTTCTGCGGTCGCAGGACGACATAGTCGATCTCCCGCTCTCGAGCATAGTCTTCGGCTTCCTTCTGTGTCTCGAAACGCAACATGACTTGCGATTGCGTGTCGCTCGATCCAGTCCAACCGGTCAGCGGGTCGATCTCCCGCGGGGTGTCTGGAACGAACTCCAAGACCCAATCGCGGGTCTTGGCCGTGCCCGAGGACATGGCCGTCTTGGCGGGCTTGTAGATTCGGGCTCGCATGGCACACTCCCTTCACCTTTGTGACGGAATACAGGGCGGCCGCCAGCGGATACAAGGGCCTGCGGGAGGCCCTGCTTAAGTCTGTGGCTGCTGTCGTGCTCCGAGGGAGCGAGGGGTGGGGTGGGTATCGGAACCCAACAGCAGCCACGCTGCTGCATGGATACCTTGACGCTACGACCAAACGGCGAGTGCCGCAAGGATTAGTCGCCTAAAAATGGCAAGATGGGTCAGCAGTTGCCGATGTCACCCTTGATCTGTCTCCGGGGGAGGACAACATTCCCCGCACCGCCCGGAAGAAAGACCTGCCATGGACGTGATCGACGACCAGCCCCGCCTTGCGCCCAAATCTGCCGCCTCGGCTCCGGCCAAGCTGGAAGGCGGCAAGCGCCTGGTGATGAAGACCGATTTTCAGCCCGCGGGCGACCAGCCCACGGCCATCGCCGAACTGTCCCAGGGCGTGAATGACGGCGAGCAGGATCAGGTCCTGTTGGGTGCCACGGGCACCGGCAAGACCTATACGATGGCCAAAATCATTGAAGAGACGCAGCGCCCCGCCATCATTCTTGCGCCCAACAAGACACTCGCGGCACAATTATACGGAGAATTTAAGGGATTTTTCCCGGATAACGCGGTCGAGTACTTCGTCAGTTATTACGATTACTACCAGCCCGAAGCCTATGTCGCGCGGTCGGACACCTACATAGAGAAGGAATCGCAGATCAACGAGCAGATCGACCGGATGCGCCACTCGGCCACCCGCGCCCTGCTGGAACGCGACGACGTCATCATCGTTGCTTCCGTCTCCTGCATCTACGGCATCGGCTCGGTCGAGACCTATGGCGCAATGACCCAGGATCTGATCACCGGGAACGAATACGACCAGCGCAAGGTGATGGCCGATCTCGTGGCCCAGCAATATCGCCGCAACGACGCCGCCTTCGCCCGTGGCTCGTTCCGCGTGCGCGGCGACAGCCTCGAGGTCTGGCCCGCCCACCTGGAGGATCGCGCCTGGAAGCTGTCCTTCTTCGGCGAGGAGTTGGAGAGCATCACCGAGTTCGACCCGCTCACGGGTGCCAAGACCGGCAGCATGGACAAGATCCGCGTCTATGCGAACAGCCATTACGTGACGCCGCGCCCGACGATGCAGCAGGCCATCAAAGGCATCAAATCCGAGCTGCAGAAACGCCTCGACCAGCTCGTGGGCGAGGGCAAGCTTCTGGAAGCCCAGCGCCTGGAGCAGCGCACCAATTTCGACCTGGAAATGCTGGAGGCGACCGGCGTCTGCAACGGGATCGAGAACTATTCCCGCTACCTCACAGGCCGCGCCCCAGGGGAGCCGCCACCCACGCTGTTCGAATACATCCCCGACAACGCCATCGTCTTCGCCGATGAAAGCCACGTGTCGGTCCCACAGATCGGCGGCATGTATCGCGGCGACTACCGCCGCAAGTTCACGCTCGCCGAACACGGCTTCCGCCTGCCGTCCTGCATGGACAACCGCCCCCTCAAATTCGAGGAATGGGACGCCATGCGTCCGCAATCGGTCTTCGTCTCCGCCACCCCCGCCGCGTGGGAGTTGGAGCAGACCGGCGGCGTCTTCACCGAACAGGTCATCCGCCCCACGGGTCTTCTGGACCCGCAAGTGGAAATCCGGCCCGTGGACATGCAGGTGGACGACCTGCTCGACGAAATCCGCAAAGTGGCCGCCGACGGCTTCCGCACCCTCGTCACCACGCTGACCAAGCGCATGGCCGAGGATCTGACCGAATACCTGCACGAACAGGGCATCAAGGTCCGCTACATGCATTCCGACATCGACACGCTGGAACGCATCGAGATCCTGCGCGACCTCCGCCTCGGGGCTTTCGATGTGCTGATCGGCATCAACCTGCTTCGCGAGGGGCTCGACATCCCCGAATGCGGCCTCGTCGCCATCCTGGACGCCGACAAGGAGGGCTTCCTCCGCTCCGAGACCTCCCTCGTCCAGACCATCGGCCGCGCCGCCCGCAACGCCGACGGCCGCGTCATCATGTATGCCGACCGCATCACCGGCTCCATGGAGCGGGCCATCGGCGAGACCGAACGCCGCCGCCAGAAGCAGATCGCCTATAACGAGGAACACGGCATCACGCCCGAGACGGTGAAGAAGAACGTCGAGGACGTCCTGGCCGGGCTTTACCAGGGCGACGTGGACATGAACCGCGTGACCGCCGAGGTCGACAAGCCCATGCACGGCGCCAACCTCATGGCCCATCTCGACGGCCTGCGCGAGCAGATGCGCAAGGCGGCCGAGAACCTGGAATTCGAGGAAGCCGCCCGCCTCCGCGACGAGGTCAAGCGCCTCGAACAAGTGGACCTCGTCGTCTCCGACGACCCCCTGGCCCGCCAATCCGCCGTCGCCCAGGCTGTTGAAGACGCCCGCAAGGCCGAGGGCCGCTCAACGGCCGGCCGGCCAGGGCAGCGCGGCGGGAACGTGAAGCGGCGGAAGAAGGGCCGCTAAAACCCAGGCCGCAACCGTAGGGTGGGTATCACCATGCCCACCATATCGACACGTCCCAGCCCCCCAAGCGGTGGGCATGTAATGCCCACCCTACATTCCGTTCCAATCCGCCTGGAGGTGCCCCGCCCGTATGGCACCGTGGATCGACGAGAAGGTCCAATCGGTCGGGCGCGCCACATAACCGTGCTTCACCGGGTTCATCCAAACGTATCGCATATGGGCAATCCGATCCGTCTCATCCCGGATCGTGTGTTCCCAGAACCGGCGCTGCCAGATCCCGCGCTCGCGTTTGGCATGTTTGCTCGCCGACCGGCCGACCTCCACATCCACGGCACGGGAAAACCGATGCTTTAGCTTTCGCCACCGCTCGGAATAGGCACTGTCCCCCGGCGGCAAGGTCCAGACGGCATGGAGATGATCGGGCAGCACCACCATGGCGTCGCATCGCACCGGCATCGACCGCATGGTGACCGCATATGCCGCCCGCAACGCGTCGATCCGCTGCGTGAGAAGGTCGCCACCCCGCCGCGCTAAATTGACAGTGAAGAAGTAACTGCCCCTGCCACGCGAAGCCGCCGGCAATTCGCCATCCCGCCACATGATCGAGCTGAGGTTAACGCCCCGCTAACGTAGGGTGGGCATCACATGCCCACCGCCCCAACCGGAACCATCCTCCGCACCCCCTCGTTTCTCCCTCAGACACCTGCAAACAGAACCAAGGAGAAACCCATGGAATATGGCCTCATCGGACTGGTGATCCTCGCGCTGAACATCTACGCCATCTACCAGGTGCTCATCTCCGGCGCGTCGACCATGGCGAAGGTGCTCTGGACTCTCGGTATCCTGGTCTTCCCAGTCATCGGCGTCATCGCCTGGTTCATCGCGGGCCCCAAGGGCCACGCGGTCGCCTGATCCCAACCTGACAGGCACGGATGCAATTGGACGCCCGGGGCCGCACGGCCTCGGGCTTCTGCGCCCGAACCCACCCAGCCTACCGCCGCAACACCCGCACCAGCCCCACGATCAAGGCGGCGCCCGCGGCGCCTATTACGGCCAGCAAGACCAAGCCGCCCGCCGCCAGCACGGTCAAACCCAAAGCAGCCAGCAGGAAAGGCGTCGGCATGGCCGCCGCCGCGCCGATCAGTGCATAGCCCGGCACGCTCCGCCCCGTGACAAGGCCGATCAATCCGCCGATGCCAAGACCGACACCGGCCAGCACCAGCAGCGCCGCGATCCCGATCCCTTCGAGCAATCCTTCCATTCCAATCCTCCCTTTGTCGGCAGATCCTAGCGCCTGCGGATCCGCCCGCCATCTCCGACTTTGCGCGCTCGGCCCATCTGTCCTAAGGCTTTGCAGCCCCGCCACCTTCGCAGGAGATCGCGCTGTCATGACCAAGCTGACGCACGGATTGGCCGCACTGATGTTCGCCCTTGCCGTCGGCGCCTGCGCACCTGCCGGGACCGGGGACGCCGCCACCGGTTCTCTCGTCGCGCGGGCGGAACAGGTTCAGGTCGGGATGACGCGGGAAGAAGTGCTCGCCCTCATGGGCCGCCCGAATGATGGCCGTACGGAGAACCGCGATGGCTCCGGACGGTGGGGTTACACCAGCGATCCGGCCGGGCTCGGCGGCCTTGCCGTCGGACAGGCTGCGGGTCTGATCCCCGGCCTCGGCGGTGTGGCAGCGGGCACGGCGGGCCGGCGGGCGGTGCAAGCGGCCAGGACGCGCGTGGGCATCCGCTTCGACCCCGACGGCACCGTGGCCCGTGTCACCGTGCGAACCGGTTGACACGGGGCGGCGCCGATCCATCCGCGCAATCGGCCCGCATTCCGCGCCGCGCCAATTTTCGCCGGAAAATTGGTCCGTCCCTCACCCGCCTCTCTCAGTCCCAATCCTGAAGCGGTCTTCCCTCCCGTCCTGCCGTCCCCGCCATGGCGCGCAAACCTGTGACCACCGTGGACGCTTCATCCCTGCAAACCCGCGATCAAGTGCATGCCTTTTGGCGCGCCCAGACAGTGCCCCATTCCCGACCTAGCAGGTCAGGACACGGACGCCGGAACCAGACACAGGGCATGTTATGCGACTCGGACTTCTCTTCGCGGACCTCTCGGCGGTTCTGATTGGGCTGTTCGGCCTCTACGCTGCGGTCGTTTTCGCGCTCACGTTCGGCTGGAACACGGCTGAACTGGCTGGCGGGCCAATGTTCTTTGGCGGCATGCTGTTTTTTGCGTTGGCAATGACAGCGGCTTTCCTCGTGCCGTCCGTCCACCAGGGTCTGCTGCGGGCGACCTTCCGGTTCCCGGGTCGGCTCCTCCTCTTTTTCATGATGCTATTTTGGATGATCTTCTGGCTTATGGCCGTCACGGGCGCGATGCAGCGTGGGATCGCCTTTCCGCTGAGCGCGTTCATGGCCAGCCACTTTCCGGCGATATTCCTCGGATTGGTTGCGCTTTTCGCTGTGCTGATCGCACCATTCGGTCTCGCCTATACCGACCTGCGTGCTGCCCACCGCGAACGCAAGCGTGCCGACGTTATCGCACGCGTGGCGGCTCGTGCCGACGGGTCCCGCGTCCATCATCGCCGCCCAAACGAGATGACTTGGCGCGGTTTGGTCATCAGTATCCCGCTCGTCGTGGCCGTCCTCGGATCTATGGGCGCCTTCCGTATCTCACCCACGACTATCGCACCGGCTTTCGCAGCCGAGCTGGCGCCATTCTTCTGGCACGGCGTCATCGCGTCTGCCGCCTTCACCCTGTTGACCTCCTTGCTCGGCACATGGTGGGAGCCGAACTACCGCCCACCTGCCTTTCGCAATATATTCCTCGGGATTTTCGTGCTGCCCATCGGCCTCGCGATCATGGGCTTTGGCCTCTGGTTCGGCGTCTCGAAGAATTTCGGCCCCACCGCCTGGAACCTGCTGACGGACAATCCGGCGGGCAGTGCGATTTACCGCATCGATGAGATCCACACCACGCGCAAGCTGCGGGGATGCGTCACACTGGAGATGCCCTCCGGCGTGAAGGTCATGAATTGCGGGATGGACCGGAATTTCGTGGCCAGCTTGCGTGAGGGCGAACGTCTGGACGTGACGGGCGAACTCAGCCCTTACGGTCACACCTTCGAGACGGTCCGCATCCTGCCCTAGCGCGCCCAGCCCAGAGTTTGACCCCGCGCGTTTAACACTCCCCTAACGGGCACCGCGCGCATGTACGGGGGGTGTACAGGGGGTGTACGGGGGGTGACATCGCCAAAGGATTGATCCGACAGCGGGATCCGGGCGGCGGCCCAAGACGTCGGAAAATTTCTGTCTGCGATGCCCCGGCACCCCCGGACTTGCGTCTCCGTGCCCGGGCCGACATGGTCCCGCGCCATGCGTCACCGCCTGCCTCACGCCCGTCCCGGCCAGGTTGTCGGCCTGCTTGGCGGGTCTTTCGATCCGGCCCATGGCGGCCACGTCCACATCACGCAGGAAGCACTCAAACGCTTCGGTCTGGACCATGTCTGGTGGCTCGTGACGCCCGGTAATCCCCTGAAAGCACGCGGCCCCGCGCCGCTGCATCGTCGCCTGGCCCATGCCCGTACGATCATGCGGCATCCCCAGGTGACGGTCACCGATCTGGAATGTCATTTGGGGACCCGGTACACGGCCCAGACCATTGCCGCGCTGCGCCGCTGCTATCCCCGAACACGGTTCGTCTGGCTGATGGGGGCCGACAACCTGACCAGCTTCCATCATTGGGAAAATTGGCGTGACATCATGCAGGCCGTGCCCGTCGGGGTGCTGGCCCGTCCGGGCGACCGCATCGCCGCGCGCACCTCGCCCGCCGCCACCATCTTCCGGCAGGCGAAGGTTCCAGCCCATGATATCAGAGGCTTAGGTCGTCGTGCCCCGCCTGCCTGGGCCTTCGTCAACATGCCGATGCACGCCGCGTCATCCACGGCGATCCGTGATGGCGGCGCCTGGGACTGACCGCGCGGCAAAGACCGTCGCGACCCCCGCCGCGATCAACAGCGCCAAGCCGCTCAACGTCACCGCATCAGGAAACGTGCCGAAGACCAGCCATCCCAGAGCGGTGGCCGAGATCAGCTGGAAATAGACGAATGGCGCTAGGATCGTTGCGTCCGACCGCCGATAGGCGACCACCAGAAGCAGGTTCCCGGCCGCCGACGCCACCCCTGACAGGAGGGTCAGCCAGGCGACGGGTGCCGTTGCCTGCGGGATATCCAGAAGGCCGAACGGTGCCAGAAGCACCGTGCCGAGAACGGTCTGCGTGAGCATCAATTGACGGGGTGGCGCGAGGTCCGAAAGCCAGCGGGACATTGTCAGGAAGGCTCCGTAGAACAGCCCCGCCAGCACCGCGAAACCCAGGCCGGGCGACATGCCGAAGCCAGGCCGGACCACCAGCAGAACACCCACGAAACCCAGCAGAAGAAGGGCGGTACGCAGCGCGGTGATCCGCTCCCGCAGGAACAGGACGCTGAGCACGTAGCTGAAGATCGGCCCCACGAAGAAGGCGCCGAAGACGGTGGCGATTTCCTCGGTGCGTAGCGCTGTCAGGATCGAGGCGATCCCGGCGGCGATCAGCGCCGCGCGCAACCAAATGCGCCAATCCCGATAGAGCGCCCAATGCACACGCCCGCCCAGGATCAGCGCGACCATCGCCGCGCCCACGGCGAACCGCGCGAAGGCCACGAAGAACGGGTCTGCGCCATAGCGGGTCGTCAAAAGCTTCCCAGCCGTGTCGCCCACGGGGATCAGGGACATTGCGACGAACATGAGCGCGACCGAGCCGATGATCTGGCGGTCCATGTCGTCGCGGTAACATGCCCGTTCCGGTCCGCCCAGCCTTACCTCAACCCCCTTCACAAGTGGCGGGCGTGCGGGAATAAGGATCGCGGGGGTCCGGAGAGACTGATGAGACGACGACACTTTCTCGCGGGGGCCTTGGGGCTGACGGCCAGCCCTGGCCTGGCAGCTGCGCCCGCCACATCCCTTCGTCCGCTGCAACGCGGCGGTGCAAAGACGGTGCGGCCTGCGGTGCCGTCTGCGGCGCAGTTGATCACGCGGGCTGGTCTGGGCGGACGGATCGGCTTCGCCGTGGCCGATGCGCAGACAGGCGCGATCTTGGAATCGCTCAATCCCGTTCGGCCCATGCCGCCCGCATCGGTGGCGAAGGCTGTCACCGCCCTCTACGCGCTGGAGACGCTTGGACCGGGATACCGTTTTGGCACCCGCCTTATGGCGACCGGACCAATCACCAACGGCGTCCTGGACGGCGATCTCGTTCTGGTGGGCGGCGGCGATCCGGCGTTGGATACGGACGGCCTCCATGCCCTTGCGCTTCACGCCAAGGAGGGCGGTCTGAGGGCCGTCACGGGGCGGCTGTTGGTCCATGGTGGAGTGCTGCCCTTCGTGGAGCGTATTGACCAAAGTCAACCGGAGCATGTGGGCTACAACCCCTCGGTGAACGGGTTGAACCTGAACTTCAATCGCGTCCATTTCCAATGGGCCCGGAACGGCAAGTCCTACGATCTCAGCATGGATGCGCGGACCGAGCGATTCCGTCCGGACGTCGCGACGGCCCGTATGGCGATCGCCGATCGGGCCGGACCGGTCTACACCTATGCCCGCGACGGTGACGTGGATGCCTGGACCGTTGCCCGGAGCCAGTTGGGCGGAGAGGGCGCGCGATGGCTGCCGGTCCGAAATCCGGATCTCTACGCGGGCGACGTGATGCGGACCATGCTGCGGGCCAACGGGATCACCGTATCCAAGCTGGAACGGACCGATGAGATGCCCAATGGCACCGTGTTGGGCTATGAGACCGGAGCTCCGTTGGTGAAGGTGGCCCGCGCGATGCTGCGCTATTCGACGAACCTGACGGCTGAAGTACTGGGCATGTCGGCCACGCGCCAGCGTGTCGGGCGACCGGAAACGCTGCGCGAATCCGGGTCCGCAATGTCCGCCTGGCTAGCCGAGCGTGCCGGCGCACGTCGGGCCGATTTCGACGACCATTCCGGCTTGAATGCCAGTGACCGGATCTCCGCCGCGGATATGGTGAGGATGCTGACGGCCCCGGGGGCCGAGGCAAAGCTGCGTCCCGTTCTCAGGCAGATGAATGTGGGCGAGGGCCGTCCGATCTCGGTCAGGGCCAAGACCGGGACGTTGAACTTCGTCTCGGGTCTCGCCGGATACTTCGACACGCCGTCCGGACAACCCTTGGCCTTCGCGATCTTCACCGGCGATCTGGACAGGCGCGATGCGCTTACCGTCGCACAACGGGAGCGACCGCCGGGCGGCCGGTCTTGGGCGCGGGCATCGCGCGGTCTGCAGGGCAAGCTGATCGAGCGTTGGGCCGTGGCGCACGGGTGAGCGCCGACCGTCCCGCCATCGTCTTGGTCGCGCCAGAGATCCCCGGCAATACCGGGACCATCGGCCGAACCTGCGTGGCGCTGGATATCGACCTGTGTCTGGTTCGGCCCTATGGCTTCGATCTATCTGATAAGTCGGTACGTCGCGCCGGTCTGGACTACTGGCGACACGTTCGCCTGTTCGAATTTGATGATTGGGACGACTTTCTGACCCGCCGCGCCCCGCGCGCTGACGCGCTATTCCTGTTCGAGGAATATGCCACGCGCAGCTTCTACGAGCCTGACTATCCAAAAGACGCCCATCTGGTCTTCGGGCGCGAGACGACGGGATTGCCCGCGCATGTCCTAAGCGGCCGCGAGGACAGGATGGTTCGACTGCCGATGCGCTCTGCACATATTCGGTCGCTCAACCTCGCGAATGCCGCCACGGCAGCCGTTTATCAGGCGCTGCGCGGTGTGCTGTGACTTGTCCGGTCCCGACCCACTGCTAAGGTCGCCTTCATGGATCCCAACGAACTCCGTGAAGAGGTGGCAGGGCTGCGCCGCGAACTGGCCCGACTGAACCGGCATCGCTTCATCCAAGTGCACAACTCGATGCCGCGGCTGATCCTGTTCCAACTGGCCCGCGGGATCGCCTTCGGACTGGGCGGTGTTCTTGGGGCCACGGTTGTCCTGTCGATCCTGGTCTGGTCTCTGAGCCAGATCAACTTCGTCCCGATTATCGGTGACTGGGCGACGGAGATCATTCGTCTGATCCAGCCAGAGCTCAATCTCGACGTGAACGTGGAGCCGGGTGGGGACCTGACGATCGACGGTGAGCAAACCGACACCGCACCCGAGAACTAGACCGCGATCTCCGACTGGTTGTGTTGCGGACCTGCGCTAGCTGGCCCGGTCATGGAATTGCCTATCGAGAATGTCCAATCCTACCCGCGCCCACCTTCGCTTGAGCCTGTGGCCCAGCGTGTCCAGGTCTGGCTAGGCGGAGACGAGATCGTCTCGACAAAGGACGCCTTGCGGGTGCTGGAGACACATCATGCGCCCACCTACTATATCCCGCGCGCCGACATCACCGCCGAGATACGGCCGGCGTCTGGCGCCTCCTTTTGCGAATGGAAGGGTGCCGCGCGATATTGGACCCTGATGGCCAACGGTGTCGTGGCGGATCGATGCGCCTGGGACTATCCGTCTCCTACCCGCGATTTCGCTACGTTGCGGGATCACTTGGCGCTCTATGCCCATGCCATGGACGAATGTCGGGTCGGCGGCGTCGCCGTCGTGCCGCAGCCAGGGAATTTCTACGGTGGATGGGTCACACCGAACCTTCGCGGCACGGTGAAAGGCGCGCCGGGCACCGAGGGGTGGTGACCCAGTTTCGTTCTTCGCGCTGAGGCGCTCTGTGGGGACGCAACGGACCTAGCGCCAGATGGACGCGTCGGTCGCAACGGACGCGTCGCCGTGGGGCTATCACCCGGTTCGGCAATCCGTCCCGGCCTTGATGGCCACCGCAGCCGGGACGGGTTACGCTGCGGCAGCTCATTTGGAGGAATCATCTATGCGTCGTCGCGATCTGCTTGCCGCCTTGCCCGCCATTGCCATGTTGCCGCGCATGGGCCAGGCCGACGCGCATACGGGACAAATCCCTCCGATCATGCGTCACCGGATCGGGGATTGGACGCTGACGGCCCTGTCGGACGGCCATCTGGTGATCGGGGCCGAGGCATTGAACGGCATCGATGCCGCGGGTTTCGATGCATTGCTGGCCGAGAACCATGTCACCCCTGGGAGCCAGCAGGCCGATGTGAACGCCTACATTCTCGATACAGGCGATCGGGTAATCATGATCGATGTGGGGACCGGCCAATCCGCCGCTTTCCCAACCCTTGGGCGCATTGGCGAGAGTATGGCAGCGTCGGGCTACGGGCCCGAAGACGTGACCGATATCCTGATCACTCATCTGCATCCGGACCATGTGGGCGGTGCTCTGGCACCCGACGGGACAGCGCTCTACCCGAACGCAAACATGATCGTGTCGGAGACGGATCACGCCTTTTGGACCGATGAGGGAATTCGGGCCGGCGCGCCCGAAAATGCCCGGCCGTTCTTCGATCTGGCCGTGGCCGCGTTGGCCGCCTACGACGGTCGCCTCAACCTAATTTCTGGGGCGGAGACCGGTCTGCCCGGGATCAGCGCCGAAGCCTTGCCGGGTCATACGCCTGGACATCTCGGCTATCGGATCGAGCAGGGAGATGGCGCCCTCTTCCTGTGGGCGGATCTCGTGCATGTTCCCGAGGTCCAGATCGACCGGCCCGACGTCACCATCGCGTTTGATGTGGATACGGAGGCCGCCGCCGCCACCCGTGCCCGTGTGCTGGATATGGCCGCGACGGACGGCTTGCGGGTTGGCGGGATGCACATGCCCTTCCCTGGCCTCGGCCATGTCGAACGCACCGGAGAAGCTTATCGCTTCGTCCCCGAACAGATCAGTTATTTCTAAGGTCTGCGTTGGCTCCCCGCGGTTGCTCCCCGCCGCGGGGCTGTCTATCTCTCGCCCGGATTTGACCGGAGGGTGCGGATGGCCAGCTATCAATACGTCTATCACATGGACGGCGTGTCGAAGACCTATGGCGGCGGCAAGAAGGTGTTCGAGAATATCCGCCTGAGCTTCCTGCCCGGCGTGAAGATCGGCGTGGTGGGCGTGAATGGCACCGGCAAGTCGACCCTGATGCGGATCATGGCCGGGCAGGACAAGGAGTTCCAGGGCGAGGCCTGGGCCGCCGAGGGGGCGAAGGTCGGTTACCTGCCGCAGGAACCCGCCTTGGACGACAGCCTGACCGTGCGCGAGAACGTCATGCTCGGCGTGGCCGAGAAGAAAGCCGTGCTGGACCGCTATAACGAGCTGGCGATGAACTACTCGGACGAAACCGCCGAGGAGATGGCCAAGCTGCAGGACGAGATCGACAGCCAAAACCTCTGGGATCTGGATAGCCAGATCGACATCGCCATGGAGGCGCTGCGCTGCCCGCCGGACGACGCGTCGCCCGCGAACCTGTCCGGTGGGGAGCGGCGTCGGGTCGCGCTCTGCAAGCTGCTGCTGGAAGCGCCGGACATGCTGCTTTTGGACGAGCCGACCAACCACTTGGACGCGGAAACGATCGCTTGGCTGCAGCGGCACCTGATCGAATACAAGGGCACCTGCCTGATCGTCACGCACGACCGCTATTTCCTGGATGATATCACCGGCTGGATCCTGGAATTGGATCGCGGCCGGGGCATCCCCTACGAGGGCAATTACTCGGCCTGGCTGGAGCAGAAGGCCAAGCGGTTGGAGCAGGAGGCGAAGGAAGACAAGTCCCGCCAGAAGACCTTGGAACGGGAATTGGAGTGGATCCGTGCGGGCGCCAAGGCCCGGCAGGCAAAATCGAAAGCCCGGATCAACGCCTACGAGGAGATGGCGTCCCAATCGGAGCGTGACAAGGTCGGCCGCGCGCAGATCGTGATCCCCAACGGCCCGCGTCTCGGGTCGAAAGTGATTGAGGTTGAGGGTCTGACCAAGGCCTATGGTGACAAGCTGTTGGTGGAAGATCTGTCCTTCGCCTTGCCGCCGGGCGGGATCGTGGGAGTGATCGGGCCCAACGGCGCGGGCAAGTCCACCCTGTTTCGGATGCTGACCGGGCAGGAGCAGCCCGATGGCGGGTCCGTGGAATACGGCGACACGGTCAAGCTGAGCTACGTGGACCAGTCGCGCGACGACCTGAATGCCGACGACACCGTCTGGGAGGCGATTTCCGGCGGGGCGGAGCTGATCAAGCTGGGCGATGCCGAGGTGAATTCTCGGGCTTATTGCTCTTCGTTCAACTTCAAAGGCGGGGACCAGCAGAAGAAGGTGGGGCTGCTGTCGGGCGGCGAACGCAACCGGGTCCACATGGCGCGGCTCCTGAAGGAAGGCGGTAACGTCCTGCTGCTGGACGAACCGACCAACGATCTGGATGTGGAGACACTGCGCGCGCTGGAGGACGCGATTGCCGATTTCGCTGGCTGCGCCGTTGTAATCTCCCACGACCGCTTCTTCCTGGACCGGCTCTGCACCCACATCCTCGCCTTCGAGGGCGAGGCCCATGTGGAATGGTTCGAGGGCAATTTCGAAGCCTACGAGGAGGACAAGGCGCGGCGGTTGGGTCCGGACGCTTTGGAGCCGACGCGCGTGAAGTACAAGAAGTTCACGCGCTAACAGGGATGCCGCGCGTTGCTGTCGCTATGCCCTCCTTCTAACCGCCGGAAATGGCATATGGGGCGGCATGATATCGCCCCCATGGATGTTGTGCCGCTAGACGCCGCCTTTACCCGTCGGCTCACGCGGTAGGGGCCGTGACGCGGCGCGCGTGCGACGCTTGCTCCGACTAGGTTGGCGCAGCCTCGATCTGGCGGAGGGCGCGGTGGATCCGGCGACGTTGGCCGTGAGGCAGCTTGCGAAGAGCCGTCGCCTGGTCGAGCGGCGCGAGGCCGTCCAAGGTCAGCGCAACGATAGCCGGGTGCTCCGCACCCAGTCGATGCGGTTTGACGGTTCGGGCTACCAGGGCTTTTAGGCGTGATTTGTCGAGGGCAGGCGAAGCGACGACATCCGCGGGAAGCCGATCGGGTGTGAAGCCTGACGGAGTCGAGAGTGTCAGGCGCGGGGCGGCGGCCTCTCCGCGCGGAACGGACAACGTCAAGGGTGCGCGTTTGCTGAAAAGCGACGGTCGCGCTTGAGGCGATGCCGGTTGGTCGGCCGTTCTGGCCGTCGATGTGAAGGTCGGCAGGATCATCTGCTCGTCTGACAAGACAAGCGGTGGTCCCTCGGCTTCGGCGGTCTCCGGGGCTTCGGTTGGGATGTCGAGGGCGTCGGCTGCGTCCACCGGTCTTGGCGCTCTGACGAGGCCTTGCGGCGGCGTCGGTGCTGGCGGCGCGTCCGATCTGTGCGGCGGCCGGTTCTTGGGTTTCGACGGGGTGGTG
This sequence comes from Pseudomonadota bacterium, assembly GCA_039199335.1. Classification (GTDB taxonomy): domain Bacteria; phylum Pseudomonadota; class Alphaproteobacteria; order Rhodobacterales; family Rhodobacteraceae; genus Jannaschia. The sequence continues at coordinate 130,385 of JBCCSY010000005.1, read as the reverse complement.
ACGCTGGCCGAACGTGTCGGGTGCTGTGGGTCCGGCACGGCCGGAGCTGTGGTTTTCCGTCGCTCTACCTGCGCGATCAGGTCACGGGCGATCGCGCGTAGATCGGCAGGCGGGATCGGCGCGCTGCCGTCTTGGGGGACCGTGAGTCCGGCCTTCGACGCTTCGGGTCCGAGAAGCGCCAGCAAGGCGCGGGCTTTTTCACGATCCGTGACGGGCGTTGCCGATCGGGTGGCGGCGGCCATGGGTTGGGGGCGAGCGGCCATGGGCGTTTCCTCTCAGAGATAGCTTCGCACGAGGGCGCCGGACACGAGGGTCCAGCCGTCCACGACAACGAAGAAGGCAAGCTTGAAGGGCAGCGAGACGATGGCGGGTGGTACCATCATCATGCCCATGGACATGAGGACCGCGGCGGCGACCATGTCGATGATCAGGAAGGGCATGAAGACCAGAAAACCGATCTGAAAGGCCCGGCTGATCTCGGACAGCAGGAAGGACGGCACCAGGATCGATAGTGCGTCGGCCTCCGTCTCAGGGCGCAGGCCAGCCATATGGGCCAAGGTGTCCTGATCAACGCGGGCCGCCATGAAGGCCCGGAAAGGCTCCAGCGCGCGCGCCATGGCCTCGTCTGCAGGCAGCGCCCCGCGCGAAAGCGGCTCCAAGCCGGTCTCCCATGCGGCCATGGCGACCGGTTCCATCACGAAATAGGTCAAGAACATCGCCAGACTGACGATCAGCATGTTCGGTGGAGACGCTTGCAGCCCGATGGCCTGCCGCATGATCGACAGGACAGTCACTATGAAGGGAAAGCAGGTGATCGTGATCGCGATCCCCGGGGCGAGGCTCAGCACCGTCAGAAGAGCGATGAGTTGCATCGTGCGCAGCGTGAGCGATCCATCGCCACCAAGGTCAAACGCTAGGTCCTGCGCGCCGACGGGGCCTGCGAGTGCGGCATAGGCCAAGCCTGTGCCGACGGCGATCCGCAAGATGCAGCCCAGATCGGGCCGGGTCAGTGTCACGCCCCGTTATCCGGTTCGGCGACTTCTGTCAGGCAGACGGCCAGTCGCCCGGCCATGTCCCCCTCCATCTCTTGCAATTCGCCCCGGGCGATCAGTCGATCCCCGGCATAGAGCTCTACCGGATCGTTGACGCTTCGATCCAACAGGAGCACGGCATCCCGTTCCAGCGCCAGGAGTTCGGACACCGTCGGATGAGCGCGGCCGACGGAGATCGTAATCTCCACGGGCACGCGGGACATGGCCGAGCGGCCATCGGTGGATTGGTCAGCCATTGACGGTCTCCTTCTGGAGCGGTGCGTCCACTTCGTCGGGCGCGAGGGTGGCGAGATAGGTGTCGAGTGCGTCGTCAAGCGCCCCAAGGACGGCATCCATGTCGATCCTGCGTTCCTCCCCGTCCCATTGGATCAGGGCTTGCGAGAGGGCGAGCGCCGGTTCCGGCTCCACGGTGATCTGTCGCGGGGCGAGGTCGGTGCGCGCGATCAGCTGTGCAAGGCTCGCCGCTTCTTCCGGAGCCACGAGGACGCGGAGCGCGCCATCGGCCTCTGCATCGGCATTGCGAATCTCTTCCAGCAGGATCGTAACGAACGACCGTTCGACGGCGCGGGGCAGCAGCTTGTCGAAGATGTCGTGAAGCAACGGCTCCAGCCCAGCAATGACCTGTCGCGCCACATCGGCATGGTCTGCCTGGAGCGACATCAGATGGGTATGGAGTTCCGAAGAGAGGCGCGCGCCATCCATCTCGCTTTGATTGCTGGCGTCCTCCCAACCTGCAGCATAGCCGTTGTCATAGTCCGATGGTGGCTTGGGCGTCGGCATCCGAGAGGAACGGGCGGCGGCCGGGCTGGCGAAGTCTTCCAGGGCGAGGCGGGTCAAGACGCATCCTCCTTTGCATCATCCATCCAGCCGCGCAGCACTTCGATCGTCTCGTCGCGGCGTTCGGAAATGAGTTGGCGAAGCCGGTCCACCGGATCGTCCGCCGGCGCCGGTAGGCCGGGCAGTGATCCGCTGGTCTCCGCCATGTCGGGCAGGGCAGGCAGGTCAGAGAGATTCGAGAGGTCTGGCAGGTCGCCCAGGTCCGGCAGGTCGCCCTCGACACCATCTGGAGATGGCAGGCCGACCGCGGCCGCCGGTCCTGCGACGGCGGGCGCTCCGCCTTCTGCGGCGGGCAGCGCGACGGGTGCGAGCGTCTTGGCGAGAAGGGGACGCACCACGAAGGCCAGAAGCGCGAGGCCGACCAGGCCGGTCAAAAGCGCGGTGACCAGTTGGATGACCTGGCCGCTGCTGATCCAAGGCAACGACAGACCCGGCGGGACGGCAATCTCGGGCAACTGCTCGAATTCCATGGAGCGGACGGTGACGACGTCGCCGCGCGCCTCGCGGAAACCCACCGCCGATTGTACCAGATCGCGTAGTGTCTGAAGCTCTTCCTCGGTGCGGGGCGCCCAGGTTGCATCTCCACCTTCGTCTACGCCGCGGACCCCATCGACAAGCACCGCCACGGTGACCCTCTCGATCGCGCCGGGATCCCGCTCGATCTGGCGTTGGGTCGCTGAAAAGTCGTAATTCACACGCTCCCGCGTCTCGGCATCGGTGCTTTCGGATTGACCGGCATCACCACCGGCCTCGCCGTCCGGTAGGTTGCTTGCCACCGTGACAGCACCGTTGGCGGCGCCCGTGTCGCGAGAGTTCCGCTCTTCGGTATCGACACTGACGATCACGCGGCTTTCCGGGTCCAGCACGCGTTCGGTTATGATCTCTCGGTCGCGCGTGGTTTCCAACGAAAGTTCGACGACATGTCGACCAGGCCCGACCCGCGCATCAAGCAGATTCTCGACGGCTTGGCGCATTTCCTGCAGACGGGCATCGCGCAGTTCCGCTTCAGTATCGATCTCGGCGCCAGCGATCACGCGGCCGCTGGCGGCATCGATCACGGTCACATCGGCCGGTGAGAGGTTGCGCACCGCCCCGGCGACCAACGATTGCACCGCCCGCGCCAAGGATGGTGTGACGGCCCCGGATGTCATTTGCATGGTGACGGAGGCGGATGCCGTTCGGTCGCGAGAGAAGGGTGACGAATCGGCCGTCGCCAGATGGACGCGCGCCTGACGAACGCCTGGGCCGGCCAGGATCGTTCGAGTCAACTCACCCTCACGGGCGCGCCAATAAGCTGCGTCGAACATCTGGGACGTTGTGCCGAAGCCGCTCAGACCGTCGAGCAATTCGTAGCCGGTTCCGTCGCCGCGCGGCAGGCCTTCACCGGCCAATTGCAGCCGCAGGGCGTCCCGCTCCCGGCTGTCGACGTAAACCGCATCGCCCCTTACTTCATGGGCGACACCCCGCGATTCGAGGCTTGCCACGACCTCGGCCGCTGCCGCAGCGTCAAGACGGGCATAGAGCAGCTCCATCCTTGGAGCAGTAGCAAGCCGGGTCAGGTAGAGAACCGAGACGAAGGCGGCAACCGTCGCCAAGGCCAGTATCGCCAAACGGCGCTTGTCCTGAGCTTGCCAAAAGGTCGAAAAACGCTCCAAATCTCATCCTCCCGGTGGAGACCGCCCGTTCTAGGCGTCGGGAGAACGATTCCAGACTTCCATTAATAATCGGTTAGTCCTCCATCGGTTACGACCGCCTCGAACTGGCGAGGATGAGTCATGGCCGACGAGAGCGAGATCGAGGACGAGGTGCCCCAGAAAAAGGGCATGGGCGCCAAGCTCTGGGCGATTGTCGGTGTGCTGGCGCTCTTACTTGCAGGCGGCGCCTTCTACGCGGGCCAATCGGGCATCGTCGCTGATCTTCTTCCGGGCGGCGCCAAGTCGACCGAGACGGCGCAGGGCGAGAATGCGGATGCGGTCACAGAGGCCTTTCTCGAACTTGATCCGTTGATGATCTCTGTTGGTGGCGAAGGCTCAATCAAGCAGCTTCGGTTTCGCGCCTACCTCCAGACGCCGCGCTCAGAGACGGGCCGGCTGACCGAACTTCAGCCTCGAATCTTGGACGTATTCGCAACCTATCTTCGGGCCCTGGCCGTGCCGACCCTGGAAGACCCTGCTGCCCTTCTCCGGATCCGTGCACAGCTTCTGCGGCGGGTGCAGCTGCTTGCCGGGCCCGAAAGCGTCCAGGACCTTCTCATCATCGATTTCGTGATCACCTGACATGCCCTATCTAAGTCTCCTCTCCGACCTCATCTTGGTCCTCGCGACGATCGGTGTCGCGATCTATGCCCGCGGAGTTGGTCGGAGGGTTCGTAGACTCGCCGATCTGGACGATGGCCTAGGCGCAGCGGTCAAGGATTTATCCGACCACGTGGACAAACTGACTGCTCTCCACGGAGAGATACGATCAGCTGTCGAAGCCGAAGCGCCCCGGCTTACGGCGCTTACGTCCCAAGCGGATGAACGGATCGGACGGATGGAGCTTTTGCTGGCCTCTCTGGAGGATACCGATCCATCTCTTCCGCCACGCACGTCGGCGCCAGGGGAGGACGGCGCATTGCCACGCTTCCAAAGGTCCAACCGAGATCTGTCGGAGGAGCTTGCGTAAAATGTCGACGGTCCTCAGACGTCTCTCCCTCACGTTACTGATCGCGCTGCTCGCAAGTTCTGCGCTCGTCCGGCTTGTCTCTGCAAGCCTTGCGACTGTGCCCCAGCAGGCACAGGAAGCCGCGCCCGCAGTCGCCGCACTCTGTCCCCCATCCGAGGATGTTTCGGCCCTCTTGCGGGACATTGCACGCAGGAGCGACGCACTTGCCGCGCAAGAGGCCGATCTGGCCCTGCGCGAGCAGGACCATGCGATCGCCCGACAAGAGATCACCGCCGCCTTGGAAGACATGGCGGCAGCCGAAGCCCGGCTCGAGGCGCGGATGTTCCAGTCGAATGCAGCGTCGGAGGACGATGTCGCGCGCCTGACCGCCGTCTACGAAGGTATGAAAGCCAAGGACGCCGCCGTTCTTTTCGAGGCTATGGCACCAGAATTTGCCGCAGGTTTCTTGGGACGACTGAAGCCGGATGTGGCGGCTGCCATAATGGCGGGTCTCACGCCGGAACGTGCCTACGCCTTGAGCGTGATCCTGGCGGGCCGCAACGCCAATGCTGCGCGGGAGGGTGGCAGATGATCGGTGTCCTTGGCATCGCCTGCGTCTTCGTAATGGTCTTCGGTGGTTACCTGATGGCCGGCGGCAAGATGGCTATTATCCTGAAATCACTCCCGTTCGAGATGACGATGATCGGTGGCGCAGCCGTGGGTGCGTTTCTTCTTGGAAACAGCCTACCGGAGATCAAACATACGCTCTCGGACATCAAGAAGGTCTTCAAGGGACCGAAATGGCTGGCCGATGATTATCGGGATCTCCTGTGTCTGCTGTACGAATTGGTTCGCCTCGGGCGTCAGAACCCGGTAGCGCTCGAGGAACATATCGAGAATCCCGACAATTCAGACGTCATCCAAAACTATCCGAAGATCGCTGGGGATACCGAAGCAATCGCGATGATCTGCGATACGATGCGCGCGATGTCGATGAACTACGACGATCCCCATCAGGTCGAAGAGGTTCTCGGCAGCCGGATCGAAGAGAACCTGCATCATTCCTTGCATCCCAGTCATGCGCTGCAGACCATGGCCGATAGCCTCCCGGCTCTTGGAATCGTCGCGGCGGTCTTGGGCGTGATCAAGACAATGGGCTCCATCGACCAGCCGCCAGAAGTTCTTGGCAAGCTCATTGGCGGCGCCCTTGTCGGCACGTTTCTAGGCGTTTTCCTTGCCTACGGTATTGTCGGTCCCTTCGCCGTCCGATTGAAGGCCATTGCAGAGCAGGACGGTCACTTCTACGCGCTGATCCAGGAGGTCCTGGTGGCTAACTTGCATAACCACGCCACCAACATCTGTATCGAGGTCGGCCGACAATCGACGCCGACCCATATGCGCCCCAGCTTCTCCGATCTTGAAGAGGCGCTGAAGGCGCGCAAGGCGGCATGATCAGACTTCGAACGGTCGCAATCGCAGCCGGTTGGACATTTTGGGCCGCGACGGCCTCGCTGGCCCAATCGACGGCGAACGTCTTGTCGGGCGAGCATGACAGCTTCTCTCGTCTCGCAGTGCGACTTTTGCCTGACGAGAAATGGACGGTCACGCGGAAAGGATCGAACGTTGTGATCCTCAGGCTTGATGGCCAGGGGCCCGATCTGGACGTTGCCGATGTTTTCGATCTCATTCCGCGATCGCGCATCGCTAGTGTGTCGGCAGAGGGGCGAAGCATGACTCTCCGGCTGGCCTGTCGGTGCGCTGTCGAGACGTTTCGCACCGAGAACGGCTTTCTCGCTGTCGATGTCGGCCAGCGTCTATCCGGCCCCCCTCCAGCCCTTCAAGGGCCAAGCATTGAGCTCCCGCTTGTCCTTGAGGCAGGCTCCATTTTGACGGCGCCTCTTGTTGTTCCAGACCCGGAGCCCGAGCCGGTGGCCCTACCACTCGCTGCTCCGCAATTCACGATCCACGAGCAGCGGCCGACTGATTTGCTTCCGCACCGCCAGACACAACCCACAGTGCCGACGGAATCGCCGGAACGTGCCTGCCGCTTCGAGCCGATGGCGCGGCGGGCCTTCGATGCCGCACCCGAAGAGGCACTCGCCGCCTTGCCCGGCAGCCGGGCGGACGTCTTGAACGGCGAAGACGCATTCGATCGCAGCCGCGCCCTCGCCCTGGTCGATCAATATCTTGCCATCGGATGGGGAGCCGAAGCTTTGGCCATCTTGGACGACGTCATTGAGACCGACCCGGATCGTCGAACGCTTGCAACTGCTTTCGATCACATGGGCTATCGCGAGCGGGATGACGTTGCCCTACCACAACCCGCCTGTGGTCCCGCAAGCGCGATCGCCTTTCTCATGCTGGGAGGGACGGCGGACGGCTGGCGGACGGCCGACGAGACGGCTGCCCTCACCTATCTTGATCGTCTCCCGCCCCTTCGACGGGCTGCCTTGCTCCCACAAGTGCGCGCGGGTCTGACGGCGATTGGACGTGAAGACCGACTTGTCGGTATCTCTCGTGCCGTTCTACCGTCCGATGAAGGGGCGAGCCATCCGGTCGAAGCTGGGACGGATCTGGCAGCGATACGAAGTCTTCGAGCCCGTCTGAAGAACGCAAACGAACGCCTCGATACGGTGGATGATATCTGGCTCGTAAATACTGTCGCGGTCCTGCCCTCCCTACCAGACGGTGAACTGCGCGAAGGGATCGAGCGGGAGCTTGTGAAGTCTTTGATTTTGGCGCGTCATTTCAGCGACGCGGAGAGAGTTGTCGGCGGCGATGCCGGTCGCGCGGCTGAGGCGATCCGCTTGGCCCTCGATGCGTTGCCACCAGAAGATGCCGTGGAAGCCATCGTGCGCCTTGCACCGCTTCTAGAGCCTGACGCCCCGGTGGCTTCACGAGCGCGCGGCGTTCTCATGAGCTATGGGCTCGCAGCGATGGCTACCAGCGTTCCGTCCCCGCCCCGCCCATCGGAGTCGGTCGATATTGGTCCGGACGCCATCCGGCTGGAGACGCCGGAAGACCCGTGGTTGGCGAGAGATCTGCGACAGGTCATCGCCGCCGAAGAAGGAACCGACCCGGCGCGCCAGCGCATTGCAGACGCCATTGTGACACGCAATCGGTCCACACAGTCCGTCGGGGACGACTACGACCAAGCCGGTCGTGAACTTGATCGCAGTCGCAAGATGCGCGCTGCACTGGAGGCGCTTCTGCACACGGAACCGGCTTTGTAGGTGGCCCGCGTAACCGCCCGTTAACCACGCCCGGTCTAACCAATGGCGATGCCCCTTTCTGCGGATCGCAAAACGCCATGAGAGCGCTTTTCCAACCGACCGTCCTGTTGGCGCTGGCCTTGATGGCTGTGATCCTCATGATGATCCTGCCGATGCCATCTATCGTCCTGGACATTGGCCTGTCCGCAAGTTTTGCCCTTGCGATCCTGATCTTCACGACGACCCTCTTCATAGAGCGGCCGCTGGATTTCTCTGCTTTCCCGACGATCCTCCTGGCGTCTTTGATGCTTCGGCTCTCGCTGAACGTCTCATCGACCAAACTCATTATCGGCGAAGGCCATACTGGCACGGATGCCGCGGGCCACGTGATCGAGGGTTTCGCGAATTTCGTCATGGGTGGCAGCATAGCGTTGGGTCTGGTGGTTTTCGGCGTCCTGCTGATCGTGAACTTTGTCGTCATCACGAAGGGTGCTACGCGGATGGCCGAAGTCGGGGCGCGTTTTGCGCTCGATGGGATGCCTGGAAAGCAACTCGCAATCGACAGTGACATGTCCGCCGGGGCCATCGACCATGATGAGGCCAAGCGCCGAAGAGAGCTCGAATTGGCGGAGACGACCTTCTTCGGATCCTTGGACGGCGCATCGAAGTTCGTGAAAGGCGACGCGATCGCAGGCCTTCTGATCACGATACTGAATCTCGTGGTCGGCCTATCCGCTGGGATGATCGCGCATGGCATGCCGATCGGTCAGGCAGTTGAGACATATGCGATTCTAACGGTCGGTGACGGGCTCGTCTCGCAGATTCCGGCTGTTATCATTTCGATCGCATCTGGTCTTCTGCTCGCCCGGGGGACCGGAAAGGGAACCGTGGATACGGAAATCTTGGGCCAAATCGGTCGGCACCCCGCTGCTTTGGCCACCGTCGCGCTGATCATGGTCGTCTTCGCTTTCGTGCCGGGCTTGCCATTCCCGCCGTTCTTCGCCGGGGCGGCGATCCTTGGGGCAGCGGCCTATTTTCGGTATCGTGACCAGTCGAAGCCACCACCGGAACCGGACGAAGTGGATGCGCCATTGCCGGAGCGGCCAATTGGCGACGTTCTCGATCTTGATGATATCCGGGTCGAGTTTGCACTCGACCTCGTCGACCTCGCTCTGGACCCGGCGACCGGATTGGAGAGCCGGATCGGGGGCCTTCGAGACCACATCGCCGCCCGGTTCGGGATCATATTGCCGGAGATACGTCTGACGGACGATCAGGGCCTACCAGCGGGAACCTATGTTATCCGGGTTCAGGGTGTCGAAATGGCGCGGGACCGGCTGGAACGTGATCACGTTCTTGTCCTTGCCGATCCGACCGCACCGGAGCCGCTTCCCGGTCGTTCGGTCAAGGAGCCCGTCTATGGCGCGCCCGCGGCTTGGATCCCGTCGAGCGCTGCGGATGATCTTATCGGGCATACGATCGTCACACCGGGCGAGGTTCTCGCGACCCATCTGCTTGAGGTGCTGAAATCGAACTTCTCGCGGCTTCTCGGCTTGAAGGGTCTGCAGAGGCTTCTCGACGCGTTCACACAAGTCTCGTCTCCGGAAAAGTCCGTGGCGAACCGGCGCCTCTTGGACGAACTGGTCCCGAACAAGGTGTCGCCAGAGATGCTGCTCTCGGTTCTGAGGCTGCTTCTGTCGGAACGCGTCTCCGTGCGGAATCTGCCCGTGATCCTCGAGGCCATTGCCGAGAGGCGAGAGGCCAGCTTGCCGCCAGAGGACATAGCCGAACATGTCAGGCAGCGTCTCTCTGAACAAATCACCGCAGAGCTCAAGCGCGCGGATGGCAGTCTGCCGCTCCTTCAACTGTCGCCGGTTTGGGAAAAGACCTTCGATCAGCACCAGATCGAAGGGCATGGGCTTAGCCGCGACATCGCCTTACCGCCGGATTCCTTTCAGAAGCTTGCCAAGGGTCTGGCCGAGGGCATTGCAAAGGCCGCGGAGCAGGGAAGCCACGTCGCGGTGGTCACATCCGCTCGGCGTCGCCGCTTTCTGCATGCCGTGATGGCCGCGCGCGGCTTGAGCAACCCCGTCATCTCTTACGAAGAGATAGGACCTAGTGCGACACCGGCGATCCTGGGGTCGGTCCCCGCATGATCGCGGCCATTGCCGCGTTGCAGGCCGAGATCGCCCCGCAACTGGCGCATGTCTTCGCTGTGTTCCTCAGGGTTGGGGGGCTTCTCCTTCTCCTTCCGGGGCTCGGCGATCGCCTGATCCCGGTCCGCATACGCCTGGCTGGCGCCTTTGCGCTCTCCGTGGCGGTCGCGCCGCTGGTGGCGTCCGGCGGACCGGTGGCGCCCGGGCTTATCGCGGTTGAAACGGCCACGGGCGCCGCCCTTGGCGCCGTCGTTCGCTTCGTCATCCAGGCTCTCCTGATGGCGGGTATGATCGCGGCCCAGTTAACATCCTTGTCCCAGCTTTTCGGCGCAGTCGAGCCATCCTCAGCGATGGGCAACATGCTCAACTTGGCAGGGCTCGCGCTGCTGATGGCGCTTGGCTTGCCGATGATGGTCGTTGAAATGCTCACACGGAGCTATGACGTCTTCCCGATGGGCGGCCTTCTGGGGGGAGACGATCTGGCGCAATGGGGAGTCGCGCGAATGGCACAGGGATTCGCTCTGGCCTTCGCTCTGGCGGCGCCATTCGCCTTGGCCGCGCTTCTCTATAATGCCGCCCTCGGCGTTCTGAACCGGGCCATGCCGCAACTGATGGTCGCCCTGGTCGGAGCGCCGGCGATTACGTGGATCAGTGCGGTTTTGCTCTTCCTGGCGGCGCCCCTGATCCTGACCGTTTGGCAACAGGCCATTCTCGGCCTGCTGGCTGACCCCCTGACGGGCGGCAGTCCATGAGTCAGCAAGACGGCGCAGAACGCAGCCATGAGGCGACGCCGAAGAAGCTTGAGGACGCGCGACGGAAGGGCGAAATCGTCAAGTCGCAAGATCTCTCCGTCATGGCGTCCTATGCTGGCGCTCTGGCGGCAACTATGGCGCTCGGTGCGATCGTCGGTCAGCGATTTCTCGATCTTGGCGGAGCCATGATCGAACGAGCGGAACCTCTCTCGGCGGGGCTGCGCGCGCGGGCAGGCGGGCAGGGCGGCGCGATCCTGGGCGAAAGCCTGGCTCTCTCGGGCCTGCTTGTCCTACCCGCGGCCGTCGCAGTCCTCGCCGTCCTTGCCGCGCAACGTGCCTTTGTCTTCGCGCCGAGCAAGCTCGCGCCGAAATTGTCGCGGGTTTCGCTGCTAGCCAATGCCAAGAATAAGTTCGGACCATCCGGTCTTTTCGAGTTTGCGAAGTCGGCTTCGAAGATGGTGATCTTCTGCGGTGTTCTCGGCATATTCTTCATAGCCGAGGCAGATCGTATCGTGATCAGCGCCGCAGCCCCCCCCCGTTTGGTTCCGGGGGCAATGGCCGACATTCTGGCTGATTTTCTCATCATCGTGGTGCTGATATCCGCTGCCATCGCGGCGATCGATTATGCCTGGCAGCGCCACAGTCATCTGGCCAAGAACAGGATGACGCGGCAGGAAGTGCTGGACGAGATCAAGCAGTCCGAAGGTGATCCACATCTCAAGTCGCGACGCCGCCAGAAGGCCGAAGAGATTGCGATGAACAAGATGCTGTCGGACGTCCCGGACGCTGCTGTCGTGATCGTCAATCCGACCCATTTCGCGGTCGCTCTGAAATGGTCGCCGACCGATCCCACGCCCCCGCTTTGTCTTGCGAAAGGCATGGATGAAATTGCCCTGCGCATTCGCGAGATCGCGACAGAGGCCAATGTGCCGATCTTCAGCGATCCACCGACGGCGCGGGCGCTCCATGCATCGGTTGAGATCGGCGATCCGGTTGCGCGTGACCACTTTGCCGCCGTCGCTGCGGCCATCCGCTTTGCGCGTGAGCTGGACAAGGACGGCAAGCGGTGAGACGGAAAGAATCCGACATGATGCAAAGCCTCGCCGAATTGCGGGTGACACGATCGGCGGGGCGTCTTGCCCGGGTGCAGGTCAGGATCGACGATCTGCAGGCACGCGCCGAAGCGCTGCGCCGGGTTGATGGGGCGCCGGTGGAAAGCGTGACCGAAGCCCGCGTGCGAGACAAATGGGCCATCTGGCGGGCGGGCGAAGTCGTTCGGCTGAACGGAGAAATCGCCCGGCTGGAGGCGCAGGCGCAACCGCTTCGCGAAGCCAATGCGCGGGACCGGGCGCGTCGGGCCGTGTTGGCCCGTCTTCTCGGCGGTCCAAGGGGTATCTAGGCGCGGTCTAGCTGTCTTGCCGGGTCATCGACGTGATCAGTACCCGTGCGGTGTCATCGTCGAGAAGCCGCATGATCACTTCGTTCAAACGTTCCCTGAGGCGGTTCATGGTTAGCGGTTCTGTGAAGTCCCCGTCGAAGCCGCCAAAGCTGGCATGGGTAAAAAGCGCATCGTTCAGACCGTCGCGTAATCGCGGTTCCTGCAACAGGATTTCCTCACGCGGGACGCCGTCGCTTAGTACACCGATCTGCAGGACGACATGCGACCAGACTTCCCCGTTGTCGAGCACGGGAACGATGAAGCTGTTCTGCAGCGCGACGACTGATCCGGTGGGTTCCGGTGCGATTTCTGCGGTCTGCGCTTCTGCACTCTCCTCTCCCTCTACCGGATCGGGTACGGGCCGCATCACGTGACCGCCGAAGCCACCCCCGACAAGCGCGAGGATAAGAAGGAGAGGAATGAGAAGTTTTCCCATGGCTCAGAACGGGAGGATGATATCGGCGATCTGCTGGCCGTAGCGCGGCTGCTGAACGTCCGTGATCTGGCCGCGGCCGCCATAGGAGATTCGGGCCGACGCGATCTTGTCGTAGGTGATCTCGTTCTGGCGTGAGACGTCCTCTGGCCGAACGTAGCCAGTCACGATCATCTCGCGCAGCTCGTAGTTTACGCGGACTTCTTGCCGTCCTTCGATGCGAAGCGCGCCGTTGGGCTGGACGTCGATCACCGTCGCTGCCAGCCGCAGCGTCAGTTTTTCGTTGCGTCGGATATCCCCGGTGCCGCTGGAATCACTTTGTGAGTTGGCAGAGACCGCATTTCCAAGCGTCGCACCTTCCGGCAAGCGGCCGTCGATCCGTTGCGGCACACCGAAGAACTCCGGAATGGCCAGCGCCTCAGAGCCGCTCCGGCTTCTGGTGCTGCTGTTTCGAAACTCGGCCTCCTCGTCGATCTCCACAACGACCGTTAGGATGTCGCCACGATCGCGTGCCCGCCGATCGCCCAGCAGAGAGCTTCGCCCGCCATTCCAGAGAGACGCCTGCCGAAGCGGACCCGTGCGTTCCACCTCGGGCCGCGGTGCGACGGCCATGGCGGCCTGTTCGTTGCCGATCGTCACCGGTGTCAGATCGGGCGCTTTGCCAACTTCCGATAGCTGTCCACATGCGGACATCGACAGGGCGAAGATTGCGATCATGAGGGCGGACTTCATCGGGGGCTCCGGTTCTAGTGGACGATGACGGCGCCATCGGCCGTCGCGGTGCCGGTCACGGTGGACCGGGATGACAGGTTCATGATGCGCACGCTTTCGCCCGCACCGGCACGATCGAGGGCACGCCCCTCAACAGTGATGGTCAGGCCGCCCCGCACGAAGATCAGCGGAACGACTGTGTTCCGCCGCACGACCGTCGGTGCACCCACGTCACGATGGCGTATGGCGCGCCCCGGATAGAGATTGACGCGTGCCTCTAAGCCGACGACGTCGCGCGGGTCGCCGAATGCATCTTCTGCCTCGACATCAAGAAAGGCCAGGATGTCGGCGGCCAGAGCGTCGCCTGCGCGGACGGGCCGTGTCACCATCACGGCATCGGCCAAGGCGGGCGTGGCACTCAGCAGGACGAGAAGGCCGGCGCGTAACATCAGCGGATCTGTGTGGTCGCGCTGAGCATTTGGTCGGCTGCCGTAATCACTTTCGCGTTCATCTCATAGCCCCGCTGGGCTTCGATCAGGTCAGTGATTTCCTTGACAGCGTCGACCGAGCTGTCTTCCAGGTAGCCCTGCCGAAAAAAGCCTAGACCATCCTCTCCGGCAAACCCTACCAGCGGCGCCCCCGACGCAGCAGTCTCGGAATAGAGATTGGACCCCAAGGCTTCGAGACCCTTCTCATTGGCAAAGCCCACCAGGGAGAGCTGCCCCAAGAGTTCCGGCTCCACCCGATCGATGAAATGGGCGTAAACCTCGCCCTCTGGATTGATCGTAATTGAACGTGTGTCGTCTGGGATCGTGATGTCCGGAACGATGGGATGGCCATCGGACGTTACCATGAGACCTTCGCCAGTACGCTTCATGGCCCCGTCCCGCGTATAAGCAGCAGCCCCAGACGGAAGTGTCACTTCTAGGTAGCCACGGCCCTCGATGGCGACGTCCAGGTCGCCGCCCGTGGCAGCGAGGGTGCCCTGCGCCACCTCCATCGTGACCGCGCCTGGTCGCACCCCCAGACCAAGTTGTACGCCAGTCGGGACAAGCGAGCCCGTGGAAGCGTTCAGAACGCCCGCACGCGTGACCTGCTGGTAATGGAGGTCGACGAATTCGGCCCGGCGCGCATTGTAGCCGGTCGTGTTCATATTCGCGAGGTTGTTGGAGATGACCTCCACTCGCGTCTGCTGTGCACTCATGCCGGTGGCGGCGATGCTGAGGGCGCGCATTGGCCTCTCCTTCTTATTGATCCATCAGACGAAGCATGGAGCGCATGCGCTCGTCTTCGCGATCCATGAAGCCCTGGCCCATTTCATAGGCGTTCTGGACCATGATCATTCGAGCGATCTGTGTAACGGGGTCCACGTTGGACTGTTCCAGAAAACCCTGTGCGACTTTCGGTGTGTCCACGGCCGCATAGGCGTCGGTTCTAAACATGGTTCCGGCATGGCGTGACATGGCGAGCGGATCGTCTGGGGTTACGACGGCGACGCGCGCAACTGGCGCTCCGTCAGCCGAGATCGTGCCATCCTGGCCAACATGAATGGCGTCCGCATCCGTCGGCACGAAGATCGGTGTGTCGGCTTCGTCGAGGACGGCATGTCCCTCAGGCGTCAGAAGCGCGCCGTCCGGTCCGGTGGTGAAGGCGCCCGCGCGCGTCAGGTGCGGTTCTCCGGCGACATCAACGACGAAGTAGCCGGGGCCTTCGATGGCCAGGTCAAAAGTCCCGTTGGTGCGATCCAAACCGCCCTGCGCATGAAGCGTCTTCCGCCCGGTCCCATGGGCCATGGAGATTGACGGCATATCCCGACCGCCGCCGAGAACATGCTCCGAGAAGATCACGCCTTCCGCTCGATATCCGGTCGTCCCTGCATTGGCGATGTTCTGGGCGATGACGTCCATTTCGCGCAGCAGGCCGGTCTGACGGCTCAGGGTGGGATAGATCGCGTCGGACATCAGAAACCCTCGATGATCGGGACGAGCGTGTCGGTAAAGTAGCGGCTCAGGGTCAGGGTCATGAAGCTCATGGAGACCCAGAAGACCCCCAACATTGCGGCCATCTTTGGCACGAAGGTCAGGGTCATCTCCTGAATGGAGGTGAGTGCCTGGATCAGGCCGATCGCCAGTCCCACCGTCAACGCAACACCCAGGATCGGGGCCGAGATCAGGACGGCGATCCATAGACCCTGCCGCAGCGTGTCAAAGAATAGGATCTCCGACATATCAGACGGGCATCCGCAGGATTTCCTGATAAGCTTCGACGACGCGATCGCGTATGCTGACGACCGTGTCGATGGCCAGCTTCGCTTCCGCCAAGGCCGTGACCATCGCGTGGGGGTCCGCACCTGTGGTCACGGCGGCTTCTGCCTGCGCTTCGGCGGCCTTGAGCGCGTCGGCAAACCCGGAGACCGCTTCCGCCATCGCATTGCCGTCGGTTTTCGCACCCGGTGCGAGGGTCGCGCCGGTGGCCTGGATCATCTTCATATCCATGGTCTTTTCCTATCGCTTTAGGATGTCGGTCAGCGCAGACGACATACGCCGCACCTGTTCGAACATCTTGAGGTTGGCTTCGTAGCTGCGCTGCGCCTCTTTTGCGTCGGCCATCTCGGTGACGAGGTCGACGTTGGAGCCCGCATAATATCCGAGGTCGTCCGCCATCGGATGGGCGGGGTCGTGGATTTGGGGCAGCTCCCGCTGATCCAGCCGGACCGGGCCTGTCTCGACCGCTCCGGTGCGTGCGCCGCGCGCGATCTCTTCGTGGAAGCTGATCGTCTTGCGGCGGTAGCCCGGCGTATCCGCGTTCGCGATGTTCTCGGCCACGTGGCGGAGGCGCTGACCCTGGCTCCGCATTCCGGAAGACAGGATCGACAGGGCTTGGCTGAACTCGGTCATTACTGGATGGTCCTATCGGTTGCCGAGACTGGCGCGGATCATATCGAGAGCGGAGCGGTAGACGGTCAGCGCGCGATCATGGGCGCGCTGAGCTTCGATCCCACGCAACACCTGATCTTCCAGGGAGACCGTGTTGCCATTTGGATCGCCTGGCGTTCCGGGATCGACGATACGGGCCGCACCGGCCCCGCCGCCCAGATGGCCGATGCGCGTCTGCCGCATGGGCATGTCGCCCACTACCTCGCGAAATGCGGTTAAGTCGCGGGCGCGATAGCCGGGCGTGTCGGCATTGGCGACATTTGCAGAGAGAACAGCCTGGCGCTGAGCGTGGTGACGGGCGGCCGAAGCGGCGAGGCGCAGCAGATCGGGCATGTCGGTCACGGGCGTCTCTCCGGCTGTTCGATGAAACGAAGCCTTAAGACTGATTCCTTTAGAAATCGTTTCAACAGAACGGAGATTCCCATTGACCTTGGACACGCAGGATCCCTTCGCGCCCCTCCGCCATCAGATCGCACCGGTCCGGCGCGGTGGTCCGGTGGGCCGCATCTCAAGGCTCGACGCGTCAGGGTTCGGCGTCGAGGGATTGTCCCGCCATGCGCGTCTCGGCGACGATCTGGTCTACCTAGATGATAGGGGTGTCAGACATCGCGCAGAAGTCGTGCGGCTGGAGCAGGGGATGCTTTGGGCCGTGCCATTCGGCGTTCCAGAGGGACTTCGGATCGGCCTGATCGTAGAGACGTCGGGGCCGCCCTCGATTGGCCCGGATGACAGTTGGATTGGACGCATCGTGGATCCGTTCGGGATGCCAATAGACGACCGTCATTTGCTACGGGGCGCTGAACGCTCTTTGACGGCCGCGCCACCGGCGGCCACGCGCCGACGGGCCATGGGGCGTCGGCAACGCACCGGATATGCTGTCCTCGACACCATGCTTCCGATCGCGCGCGGCCAGCGGATCGGACTGTTCGCGGGTTCGGGCGTAGGAAAATCCACGCTGCTTGGGAAGCTCGCTTGCGAGATGGAAGCGGATGTCTGCGTCCTGGCCCTCGTGGGCGAGCGGGGTCGCGAAGTCTCGGATTTCGTACATCGCGTTCTCGGGCCGGAGGGTATGGCGCGAACGGTGGTCGTGGCCGCAACCTCGGATATGTCCGCCGGTCTGCGCCGCCGGTCGGGGGCCACGGCGTTGTCCGTGGCGGAGCATTTTCGGGACCAAGGCAAGCAGGTGCTCCTGCTTTTCGACAGCGTAACCCGGCTCGCGGAAGCCCATCGGGAGATCGCTTGTGCCGGGGGTGAGGGTGGCGATCTTCGCGGCTTTCCGCCCAGTCTTGTCCCGCTTCTGGCGGGTCTCGCCGAACGGGCCGGCCCCGGGGCCGACGGTCAGGGGGACATCACTGCCGTCTTCACCGTGCTGGTTGCGGGCTCCGATCTGGAGGAGCCGGTCGCCGATATCGTGCGCGGCCAGCTCGACGGACATGTCGTGCTGTCGCGCGACATTGCCGAGGCCGGACGCTTTCCGGCCATCGATGTTCTCAGGTCGGTGTCCCGGTCGCTTACCGGTGTGGCCACCGCAGAAGAGAATGCGCTGATCGGTGAGGCGCGGCGGGTTCTCGGCACGCGGGACCGAAGCCATCTGATGGTGAGTTCCGGTCTCTATGAGCGCGGGTCCAGCGCGGATATCGACCGCTCTATGATGATCGGACCGCGGTTGGACCGAATCTTCGAGATGTCTGGCGTGGAGACGCCGCATTTGTCTTTTAAGGCGCTTGCCGATGCACTTGGTCTTCCGTTCAAGGCCGATTTGTGATCGGCCCACCGCGCGGCGCAATTCCCCCGGGGGATCGCCTTTGTCTGAGAAGTTTCAGCGCTCACAGCTTTTAGGGTCGGTCGCGCATTCTCTCGCGTTTCGTGACGATATGACTGAACAGGAAAGCTGCGCCCGCCCTCAGTTCCGCGGTTGGCATTCTTGGCCACACGACCATCGCAGACGGCATATCTGGAACCGGATGGCTCAAAGCCTTCCGGACTTGGAGGTGCTCGCGTACCGTCCAGCGTGCGTCGGGGGGGGCTGACAAAGCCGTGCGGTTGGAAGGTCTGCGGTATTTCTGTTTTCGATCGTGCGCCCGTGCGCCCGTGCGCCCGTGCGCCCGTGCGCGCTCGTGTCTGCGCGCAGGCCTAGAAACCGCGGAGTAGCAGCAAGGCGGGCGAGGTTACTGTCACGGCGTCACCACCCTCGGCAAGGGAACTCAGACCTGTGTAGCGGTCCAAGAGTCGATCCAATGTATCGGGATCCGCGAAGACGGACGGGTCCGTACTGCCGAACAGGTCCTGCGTTCTGGCCTCAAATGTCTCGAGTTGCTGGTCGATGGGAAGGGTGGCAAAGCCGGTTGGCAAGGCCAGCGCGCCTTCCATCACTTTCCGGACCGGCGCCGTCCCCATGATCGTGAACCATTTCGTTCGCCCGGACGTGTCCGCTTCGGCGATGGCAGCGAGTTCGCGCTTGGCATTGAGCGCCAACCGCATGGTCTCGCTTGTGTTGCCCAGGGCAATCTCGAAGGTTTGACGTTGGTATCGCGCTTCGATCCGATCCGGAAAGTCGGATAGAACCGTGTTCGGCGTCGAGAAATCCCCAAAGCCGAAAGCGCGTGACAGATCGCGGTAACGCTTGTCCGACAGTCGGTTCGCGATGGCTTCCGGATCAGTGACGCCGCCTTCGAGAACCTTGCGGATCAGGAACTTATTCTGGATTTCACCCTCTAAGCCGAAGGCTGTGAGTGCCACCGAAAGCAGGCGAAAATCCGATACCAGTTCGTCAGCCGTACGGATATTGCCGATGTTCTCTCGGAAATAGTCCACGTCTCGCTTGACCAGACCGCTAGCAGAATGGGCGGCGAGTTGACGGTCGAGTGACGCTTCGAGAAACCGCCAACCGGCCAATCCGCCGGTAGGGACATAGGGCTGGAAGGTCACGATTGCAGGCGGCCCAAAAGCGCCGCTTCTCGATCGCGCAGTTGCCCGAGAAGGCGTAGCGCTTGGTAGAAATGACGCTCTTCCAACAAGCCGCCGATCTGTTCCACCATGCTTCGGTCGGCCGGTGCGACGAAGGCCTGGCGCAGTTGTGCCGTCGAGGAGAGTGCTGCTGGTAGCGCTGCTTCCACGTCGTGTTCACCGACCACGATCATCTGGACCGCATAGGCCAGGCGCCCGACGGGCGTTTGGGCATCGGTCGGGTCGATCGCATCGCGCAGACGCAGAAGTTGGGTATCCGGCGTAAGAACCCGCAGGCGTGCGCCCCGGCCTGCATTCTCGATGACGGCACCGTTGATCGCGATCCGGTCGCCAGATGGCATCTTGAGCATCAACCCGGGCATGTCAGGTCGCCTTCGCCGAGAGACCGCCGACAATCCGCCGATTGATCTCGATGAGGATGGCAGCAGGGGCTTCCTTGCGGAGGACGGCCGAGGTGTGACGATCCACGAATCCGGCAATACCGATGATCCGGGCCCGAAGATCTTGGGGCAGTGCGTTGTTCTCGTCGGCACTTGCCGCCGCGGCCGCTTGCCAGAGGCGACGATTGTCGTGAAGGACGGAGACGCGGCTGGTACTGCTGGCCGATGGATCGGCGAAGATCGTCTCCATGCGCTTCGTAACGCGGGCGAAGACCATGGCCTCGGCCCGGTCCGGGCTGGTCAGGACAGGATCAAGCCCAGCATAGGCATCTGCGGCGGTCTGGGGAAATGCCATAGATCTCTCTCACTTTCTGCGAGGCCCGCGGATGAAACCGGGGGCGATGACCCGTCAGGGCCATGGAGGGAGCCGCCCGAAGATCGGGCGGCTCTGGATTGTCTTACCGGAACAGGGCCAGGATCGACTGCGGCGCTTGGTTGGCGATGGACAGCGACTGGGTGGCCAGCTGCTGCTGCACCTGCAGGGCCTGGAGACGAGCCGAAGCTTCCTCCATGTCGGCATCCACAAGCGCACCGATGCCGGTGCGGAGCGAGTCGGTCAGGTTCGAGACGAAGTCCGACTGGGTTTCGATCCGGCCCTGGGCCGAGCCGAAGGCGGCTGCGGCGTCGATGGCCGTGCCGATCAGCGTTTCGATCGAGGTCAGGGCAGCGGTCGCGCCCGCATCGCTGGTGACGTCGAGCGTGGCCAAGGCGCCCAGGCCCGCACCACCGGTGGCGGCCGTACCGGCCGTGGCAGCCGTCGCCGTCACATCCAAGTCGCCACCACTACCGTTAGAGAACGTGATTTCGTCCCCGGTGCGCGAAACGGAGTAGTCGGTGGAACCTGTGGCATCCAGGAAGTTCTTGACCTGGTCGTAAAGGTTCTTGGCCACGTCTGCGGTGGTGTCCGCGTCGCTCGCGACATACTCGAACGTCCGGGTCCCGAGGCTGTTGTCACCGCCGGTATCGTCCAGTTCGATCCGGTAGCTGAAGCCGTCGCCCACGGAGGCGATCGTGGTCGTGTTGGTGCCGGCTGCAGCAACAGTCACGGCAGTACCGGAGTTCGCGCCGCTCGCGATGATGGACTGGTCCGCGTTTGCCGTACCACCGAAGATCTGGTTGGTCGCAGCACCCGCAACCGAGAGGTTCTGACGTTCAACCGTGATCTGCGAGGCGGTCACGCCGCCACCGCTGCGGTCCAGCGACGACAGGATGTCGACGTCGTCGGTGGATGCGCCATCGACGAGGTTCAGGCCGTTAAACTGGGCCGCGCCGACGACGGACTCGATCTGATTGGTCAGGGCATCGATGTCGGTTTGGATCTTGTCGCGATCGACGTTCTCTTCCTGAGCGGCGACGATCTTGCCTTTGATGTCGGTCAGAAGGTCGGTGACCGTCTCGGCGGCGCTGCGGGCCACGGCGATGGTCGATTCACCCAGCGACAGGCTTTCCTGAATGCGCTTGAAGCCAGCAACGTCGGATTCCATCTGCTTCGAGATGGCCCAGACCGCCGAGTTGTCCTTGGCGGAGCCGATCGACTTGCCGGTCGAGATCTCGGACTGGGTCATGCCCAGGTTCTTGTTGATGGAGCGGAGGGTCTGCAGCGCGACCATCGCGCTGTTGTTCGTGAGGATGGAGGACATTTCACTTCCTTTGATTGCCTGCTTCGCAGGCCGATGATGTCCGCGGATGCGAACGCTGGTGACATTCTGTCCTCGGGCGAGGCCCGTGATCGCCATTCTCGGCGGAACTCGTGCTAGGCGGCCTACCTTAAGCCGCGCCTAATCACCCAGCGCCGAATATCTCGATTTCGTCTCGCATTCCGCTCAAACGCCTTGCGAAGCCGCGGCGGCAGCTTTCTGATGGCGCAATGCGCTTCTTCTCGACACGTCGTAGACCACCCCATCTCGGGCCCTATCCCTTGGAACGCCTCGCGCGAGGCGCAATGCCCAACCTATTGTCGGTACAGGCACAAACCGCCCCTGATGCTGCGCAGACGTCACCTATCGCGCGCGCCATGGGCGAGTATCAGGCGATGATGGATGCGATCCGTGACGGGCCGGTAAACCGCGCGAAATCCGCCATACCGGACGACCCTTCCGAGCGGGCACGACATCTGAAGGCTTTTAGCTATTTCTGCGATGCCGCTCTCGTGGGTGTGGGGCCTGTGGCGAAGGAGGCGCGTCTGATCGAGCCGCGCCGCAACCCAGGGATCGATGCATTGGCCGACGCGTTGCGGACACGGCAGACCAAGACCCTCGCCGCGGGGATCGACCGCATCATGGCGGATCTGCGGGATGCCATGTCCGCGCCGCCTGGAGGTATCGACGGACATGGCCACGCGCTGGTCATCGTGCAGGACATGCCGCGGGCGGTGCGGCCCGGCGAGCCGGGCGCGGAATGGATCGGCGGAGCGGAGGGTGCCCGCGCCGCCCTTCGCGCAATGGAGACGGCGGTCGTCATCGCCAATTACCTCCGCGTCCTTGGTTGGGAGGCCACGGCACATTCCGCCACCAGCTTAGATGTCGATCTGCATCGTCTGGGCGTTGCCGCGGGTGTGTTGCGGCAAGACACCACAATTTGCGCACCGTTTTTGGGGGAGCGCTTTGGCCTCGCGGCGGTCACGACGACCCTTCCCCTCAGCCACGATGGACCATTGGCCGAGACCGGGCTCAATCGCCGCCAGGATCCCTTTGAAAAACGGGCCTTCCATTTGGGTCCACACCCGTTTGAGACCCTGAAGCGGGTCGACGCACCCACGACCTATATCGACGAGGCACATATCCCGCGCGTTCCGAAGCGCGCAGATCTATTCGCGCGCGCGCAATTCGGAGATATGGGCCCTGCCGTCCAGAAAGGCGCGACAGGCGGGCACTACGTACTCAAGGCCGCGCCATCGGCGGCACAGCGCCGGATGCTGGGCGCATTCGTGTTGCTGCAGGATGGTGCTCCGGCACCCGACGGGCCGAAGCCGAACGACGCGGTGGCCAATGCGGAGGCCATCAAGGCGGTCAGCTACTGGCTGGGGATCGACGCGGTGGGTGTCTCCCGCTGCCCGGATTGGGCCTGGTATTCCCATGACGCCACGGGCGCGCCCATCGACCCACCCCATGACCAAGCCATCAGTATGATCGTGGATCAGGGCTTCGAGACGATGGAGGGGGCATCGGGCGACGATTGGATCAGCGTGGCGCAGAGCATGCGCGCCTATCTGCGCTTCTCCCTCTTGGGCGGGGTCGTCGCGCGATTGATCCGCGATATGGGATATTCGGCCAAAGCCCATACCGTCATGGATGGGGAGGTCTTGCAGCCGCCTCTGCTTCTTCTCTCGGGGCTCGGGGAGGTCAGCCGGATCGGGGAAGTCATCCTCAACCCGTTCCTCGGCCCCCGTTTGAAATCCGGCGTGGTCACCACCGACATGCCGCTGGCTCACGACAAGCCCATCGATTTCGGCCTGCAGCGGTTCTGCGAAAGCTGCAACAAATGTGCGCGGGAATGCCCCTCGGGGGCCATCACGGCCGGACCGAAGCGGATGTTCAACGGCTATGAGATCTGGAAATCGGACAGTCAGAAATGTGCGACCTACCGGATCACCACGCCGGGCGGGGCCATGTGCGGGCGTTGCATGAAGACCTGCCCCTGGAACCTGGAGGGGCTCTTTGCAGAAGCCCCTTTTCGCTGGGCGGCGATGAACGTCCCGCAGGCCGCGCCGTGGCTGGCGAAGCTTGACGACAAACTGGGACGCGGCGGTCTGAACCCGGTCAAGAAGTGGTGGTGGGATTTGGAGCTACAGGGTGACGGTTCCTACCGACCGACGGATCACCCGGTGAACGCACGTGATATCCAGCCCGATCTCGACCTGAAACATGAAGACCAGACCCTTGCGGTCTATCCCGCCCCGTTGGCCCCGCATCCACATCCCTATCCGGCGCCAATGGATCGCGAGGCGGGGATCGCTGCTTACACGAATATGGTTTCGGCAGACGAACATCGCGCGCGGCTGGCACAGGGCGACGATGGCCATATACATCGCTACGACGCGGACGCGGAAAGCCCCGTTTTGCGTCTGACCGTGGCTGCCGCGGAGGCGCTTTCCTCTGACATCACCCTCTATGACCTAACCGATCCTGATGGCCGAACGCTTCCGGAATGGTCGGCCGGTGCCCATCTCGATGTGGTCGTGGCGCCGGAATACCTACGGCAATACTCGCTCTGCTCGGACCCGGCGGATCGCAGTCGATATCAGATCGCCGTCTTACGGGAAGAGACCGGGCGCGGTGGTTCCGCGCTGATGCACCGCATCTTCACGCCAGGCCGTCGGGTCTTTGCCGCCCCACCGATCAACCATTTCCCGCTCGAGGAGGAGGCCGGTTTCTCCTACCTCATGGGCGGCGGGATCGGCGTTACGCCCATGGTTGCCATGGCGCACCGATTGCATGCGCTGGGACGCGACTTCGTACTCCACTATTCGGTTCCCACCCGCGCACGCGCCGCCTTCCAGCCGCTCTTGGAGGCGATGCCCTGGGCCGGGAAGGTGCGCTTGCATGTCAGTGATGACGGCAGCCGGGCCGACCTGCTTCAGATCCTGCGCTATGCCCCCGGTCACCATGTCTATGCCTGCGGTCCCGATGCCTACATGTCCGCGATCCAGGATGTTGCGGCGCAAGCTGGTTTCCCGGAAGACGCGTGCCGGATCGAGTATTTCGCCGTTCCCGAGACGCCAGAATACGAGAACCATCCCTTCTCCCTGCGTCTTCCTGATGGTCGGGAGGTCGCCGTGGCCGCCGATGAAGCAGCAAGCGACGCTTTGCTGCGGGCAGGCGTGAAGGTGGATGTGAAATGCGCGGACGGCCTCTGCGGGGTCTGCGCATGCAGTGTGCGATCTGGAGCGGTAGAGCATCGGGATTTCGTCTTGTCGAAAGCCCAGCGGGAAACCCGCATGATCCTCTGCCAGTCCCGCGCGGTGGAGCCAAACGGGGTGGTGGAGATCGAAGTCTGAAGCTTATCGTGGAGAACCCGCGACCATTCGAGCGGTGCCCTACGATCCCGCCGGCCCATCCTCGCGTACTAAGGCCGACACGAGTTTTCGAGCCAGCGGTGCTATGACGAGAACCACCGGAAACGCCACCACCCAAGACGAGAGCCATGCCGCGAGCCAGAGGCCCGGAAACTCCGCGCCGATCCCGGCAGCGCGTCCCGTCGCGATGCCCGAGACGATCAGGGACATCAGGCCAGAGAGAATAAACCCGAAGGCGATATGAGCGTAGCGCGCGGGTATCATCTCAGAACGTCTCGTTCATCGGACGAAGGGTCAGTTCGTTCGACCAGGTGGAGATCGGCTGATCGATCAGGGCAAGATAGGCAGAGGCAATGGCATCGGGATTGAGCCGGTCGGCTTCTTCATCGTGGCCGGACGCGATGGCGCCATCGATATTGATCCAGGCGACATGGATGCCCTCGGGGTGCAGCTCTCGCGCCATGGATTGCGCAAGCCCCCTTTGTGCGAACTTGCCCATGGCAAAGGGTGCCGATTGCGCAAACCCCTTCACTCCGGCGGACGCGCCTGTGAACAGGATGGTCCCGCGATGCGGCCCTGGATTGTCGACCATGGCCCGCGCCGCCTGCTGTCCCATCAGGAAGGCGCCGAACGCGGTGACGTCCAAGGCGCGCCGCACATCGCCGGGCGAGAGCGTCGCCACCGCGCCTCTGACACGCGCCGATGGGTTGTAAACCGCGACCTCAAGCGGATTGGGCAAACCGTCGAAGAGATCGGCCATTGCGCGCGGGTCGCTGCCATCCATGGCGACGGTCCGCGCGCCTGTCTCCGCCGCCAGATCGGACAGCTTTTCCGTGTCTCGCGCGGTCAGTGTTAGGTCGTAGCGGTCGGCAAGCAGGCGGGCGAGACTGGCGGACAGGCCGGACCCTGTGCCGATGATAAGGGCGTGTGGACGGGACATGGCATTCTCCTTCCGCGCCAAGGTGCTGCGAAAGAGCGGTCAGGAAAACCCGCATGGACGCACAGCCATACCGCGATCCTAGCCGAGCTCTGCGGCCGCGATGATCGGAAAGAAGCTGCCACCGGATCGCAGCCCAAACATTCCGTTCTCTTCCCGGCCGATTTCCACCAGCCGATAGAATGACTTCCGGTCGATCAGCGCCTCCAGGCCCCGGCGGACTTCCACATAAGGGGACGGTTCGCCATCCGCCGCAAACTCGACCCGCAGGGGGTTGTCCGGGCCTGCGGCTACGCGATCGCCTACATTCGTCTCGAAGAGGATGGTATCCCCGGATTGTTCGAAATCCACGGCGACGAAGGGCGCGTCCTCGACCTGGATGCCGACCTTCTCCACCGGTGTGACCAGGAAATGCCGGTCACCTTCCCGCTTCAGGATCGACGCGAACAGTTGCACCAGCCCCGGACGGCCGATGGGCGTTCCCTCGTGAAACCACGTCCCGTCGCGCCGGATGATGATGTCGATCTCTCCGCAATAGGGCGGATCCCAGAGGTGAACCGGCGGTGCGCCGCGCTTGCCCTCGCTCCGCGCAGCCGCCAAAAGAGACGCAGTCGAGGGGGATACGGTCCGTTCTTGTGTCATTGCCCTTTGCTCCGGCTGCCTCTCACCATACCTTACTTACGTAATTCCCGCGGGAGCGATGCAATGTCCGACGATCTTCTCGACGATATCGAGCGGCTGGGTGGCCGTTTGAGCCAGGCCAGGGGCGCCATAGCGACCCGCATTATCGGCCAGGACAGGGTCGTCGAACTGGCTTTGGCGGCCATGTTGTCGGGTGGTCACGCGCTTTTGATGGGCCTTCCCGGCCTCGGCAAGACCCGGCTGGTGGAGACGTTGTCCACGGTCATGGGGCTAAGCGGCGCGCGCATCCAGTTCACGCCTGACTTGATGCCGTCGGACATTCTGGGCTCCGAGGTGCTCGAAACGGCTGAGGATGGCGGTCGCAGCTTCCGCTATATCGAAGGGCCGATCTTCGCACAGCTTCTGATGGCGGATGAGATCAACCGTGCCTCGCCCCGGACGCAGTCGGCCTTGCTGCAGGCCATGCAGGAGCGGGAGGTGACCGTGGCCGGGCAGACCCGCCCGCTGCCGAGTCCATTCCATGTCCTGGCAACGCAGAACCCGATCGAACAGGAGGGCACCTATCCCTTGCCAGAGGCACAGCTCGACCGGTTCCTCGTGAAGATCGATGTCGAATATCCCGACCGTGAGACCGAGCGCGCCATCGTCCTGGCCACGACCGGCGCCACCGAGGCGCAGGCAGAGCAGGTGTTCGACGCCCCATCGCTTCTGGCGGCGCAGGAAGCGGTGCGGCGGATGCCTGTGGGCGAAAGCGTGGTCGATCTGATCCTCGATCTGGTGCGGGCGTGCCGCCCGGACGGCGCCTCCGCCCCGGATACGGTACGGGAACATGTCGCCTGGGGTCCCGGTCCTCGCGCGGCGCAGGCGTTGATGTTGATGGCGCGGGCCCAGGCCCTCCTGGAAGGACGACTGGCCCCCGATCCCACGGATGTGGCGCGGCTGGCCCGCCCGGTCCTTGGTCACCGCATGGCGCTCAGCTTCGCAGCGCGCGCCGAGGGGCTGGTCCTGGATGAGGTGATCGACGAAGTGACGGCGCGCGTGATGCAGGTCGAGCGGGCGGCTTGACCGCAACGCTGCATACGCCCGCAAGTCTGCGGGCGCGATCGGAGGCGATCGCGACGGGCCTGCCTGCCCTGCTGCTGGATGCCGAGCGTCTGGCCGCGACGATCCTGCTGGGGGATCACGGGCGCAAGCGCGCGGGTGCCGGCGACGATTTCTGGCAGTTCCGCCCGGCGCAGCCGGGTGATGCCAGGCGCAACATCGATTGGCGGCAATCGGCGCGGGGCGACGCCCATTTCGTGCGGGAGACCGAATGGCAGGCTGCCCAGACGGTGACGCAATGGGTGGACGATGCCGCCTCCATGCGGTTTGCGGGGAAAGGAAGGCCGTCCAAGTTGCGGCGTGCGCAGACGCTGGCACTGGCCGTCGCAGTCCTTTCGGTGAAGGCTGGAGAACGGGTTGGGCTGGCCAACCTCGCGGAGCCGCCCCGTGGCGGGCGTGGGCAGCTGATCCGCCTGGCCGACGCATTGATGGAGGGCGGCGAAGCACCCGAATACGGGGCGCCCAAGCCGCGCGTGATGCCCGCGGGCAGCCGCGCGGTGTTCCTGTCGGACTTCCTCGGTGATGTGGCCCCCCTGCGCGAGGCGATGGCGGCAGCCGCGGATCGGGGCGTGCAGGGGATCCTTCTACAGATCCTGGACCCAGAGGAAGAGGCGTTTCCCTACAATGGACGCACCGTCTTCGAAAGCATGGGCGGCGCGGTCCGGTTCGAGACGCTCAAGGCCGACCGACTTAGGCAGGATTATCTGAGCCGACTGACTGCACGTCGCGCAGAGTTGAAAGACCTTTGCCGCCGGACCGGTTGGCGGTTCCAGTTGCACCATACGGACGGACCTGCCGAAGCAGCGCTCCTGTCGCTCTATACCGCGTTGGAGAAGCGGCGATGATCGGCGATCTGGCCTTCACCGCGCCATTGCTTCTGATGGCGCTGATTCTGTTGCCGATCCTGTGGTGGCTGTTGCGGGCCGTCCCGCCTGCGCCGATCCGCCGCCGTTTCCCCGGCATCGTCCTGCTGCTGGGCCTCAAGGACGACGAGAGCCAGACTGATACCACACCCTGGTGGTTGCTCCTGCTCCGGATGTTGGCGCTGGCCGCCGTGATCGTCGGCTTCGCCGGGCCGGTCCTGAACCCGCGTGCGGCCGGGACGGGCAGCGGCCCTCTGGTGGTTTTGATGGACGCGTCCTGGGCCAGCGCCCGCGATTGGCCCGCCCGGATCGAAAAGCTGGACGCTCTTCTGCGGGATGCCGCGCGGGAGGGGCGGACGGCTGCCGTCCTTCCACTGACCGACCCATTGCCGGAGGCGCTGCCGCTACAATCTGCGACGGCCTGGATCAGCCGCTTACCCGCCTTGGCCCCTCGGCCCTGGGAGCCCGACTATACCGCGTTGGAGACGATGGACCTGAGCGGTACGGAGGTCGTCTGGTTTTCCGACGGGTTGGATCGCCCCGGCCGCGATGCCGTCTCGGCGCGGGTACTGGAAGGCGCGCGCCCGATCCTTGGCTTGACGCCCGCACGCTACGAGGAGGGTGAGGTTAGGCTGACGGCCCTGCGTCTGGGCGATCAGAGCGCCCGCGCGCTGGAGTTGCGGGCCATTGGGCCGGGACCATCCGGTGCCTTAACCGAACTGTCGGTGGAGCCGCTTCCGTTCGAGGCAGGCGCGGACAGCGCCGACGTGGCCCTGGACCTGCCGCCGGAACTTCGCAATCGCGTGCAGCGCTTCGAGATCTCTGGCGAGCGCTCCGCCGCCGCGGTGACGCTGGCAGATGATGGACTCGCCCGTCGCGAAGTCGCGTTGCTGACACTGGCCGATGACGAGTCGCGAAATCTGCTCTCGCCGCTCTTCTACCTCCGCCGCGCCCTCGACCCGACCGCTGACCTGATCGAGGGCGATCTGTCCACGATCCTTCCGGCCAATCCCGATGTTCTGGTGATGGCCGATGTCGCACGGCTGTCGCCGGCCGAGGCGAGCGAGGTGCGGGACTGGGTGGAGAATGGCGGCCTGCTGCTTCGGTTCGCGGGACCGCAGATGGCGGCGTCCGATGTTTCGCGAAACGAAGAGGATCCGCTGATGCCGGTGCGCCTGCGCTCGGGCGGGCGGACGATCGGTGGCGCTCTCAGTTGGGGCGAGCCCAAGCTTCTGCGACCCTTCGCGGCGGAATCGCCTTTCTTCGGCCTGCCGACCCCGGAGGAGGTCAGTGTGCGCAGTCAGGTTGTCGCCCAGCCCGATCCGACCCTGGCCGATCGCGTCATCGCCGCGCTGCAAGACGGCACACCGCTTGTCACCCGGAAGCCGCTGGGGCAGGGGCAGGTCGTTCTGTTCCACGTCACGGCCAATGCCGAATGGTCGTCGCTTCCGCTCTCAGGCCTGTTCGTGAGTATGCTCGAACGTCTCGCCATCTCGACCCGACCCTCTCAACCGGCGTTGGAAGCTTTGGAAGGCACGACGTGGGTGCCGCGCTTGGTGCTGGACGGCTTCGGCGCAGCACGGGATGCGGGGACACTGGCCGGAGTTCCGGGCGAAGACCTCGCCGATCCTCGCCTTTCGGCTGCATTGCCGCCCGGGATCTATGATGGCCCGGGCCAAAGCCTGGCGGTAAACGTATTGGGCGAAGACGCGACGCTGGAAGCTGCCCAATACGCGCCCGGCACGGTGGTGGAAGGTCTGGCACGTCTGCCTGAAACCAACTTGGCGGCTTACCTGTTGTCGGCCGCGCTTCTGATGCTGGCCGTCGACGTGCTCGCCTCGCTCTGGCTTGGCGGTCGCCTGGCCCGAATGGCGACGACGGCTGGGGCCGTCCTGCTGGCGGTGGCGTTGGCGGCCCAGCCGCAGCCGGCGATGGCGCAAGACATTCCCATCCCCGGCGAAGTGGCGCTGGCCCACGTCGTTACTGGCGACGCGCAGATCGACGATGTGGCCGAGGCCGGTTTGCGCGGCTTGTCGGCGATCCTGTCCCAGCGAACCTCCGTGGAGCCCGAGGCGCCGCGCGGCATCGATATCGAGATGGACGAGCTGGCTTTCTACCCGCTGCTCTATTGGCCCGTGACGGCCGACCAACCGATCCCATCGGACGACGCTTACGCTAAGCTGAACCGCTATTTGCGGGGTGGCGGGATGATCGTGTTCGACACGCGCGACGCGGATCTCGGCGGTTTCGGGTCCTCGTCGCCGGCAGCCCAGCGTCTCCGCGATCTTGCGGCGCCCTTGGACATTCCGGCGTTGGAGCCGCTTCCAGCTGACCACGTGATGACACGCAGCTTCTACCTGCTGCAGGACTTTCCGGGCCGCTACAACTCGCGGGAGGTCTGGGTCGAATCGAGCCCCGGCGCCGAAGCCATCGAAGGCATGCCCTTCCGCAACCTCAATGACGGAGTCACACCGGTGGTCATCGGGGCCAATGATTGGGCATCGGCCTGGGCGGTGGATGAAAGCGGGCGGCCGATGCTGCCCGTCGGGCGCGGTTTCTCGGGCGAGCAACAGCGCGAGATTGCCTATCGCTTCGGCGTCAATCTGGTGATGCACGTCCTGTCGGGGAACTACAAATCCGATCAGGTCCATGTGCCTGCCTTGCTGGACCGATTGGGGAACTGAGATGACGCGTCAGATCATCTTCGATCCGCTGATCCCTTGGGCCGCCATCGTCGCCATCGCGTTGCCCGTGCTGGCTCTCTGCCTGCTGGCAGCATTTCGGCGCTTGCCGGGTTGGTGGCTACGGAGCATCGCGGCCGGGCTTCTCGCGCTGGCGCTGGCGAACCCGTCGCTCCAGTCGGAGGAGCGGGAGCCGCTGACCGACATCTTGCTCGTCGCCGTGGATGACAGCGCCAGCCAGCGTCTGTCGGATCGTGCAGACCAAAGCGAGGCGGCCCTGCAGGACATCCTTTCCCAAGCGCAGGATGAGGGGCTTGAGACGCGCGTGACGCGCATCCCTGACGGGGAAGGGGATAGCGGGACGAAGGTGATGGAGGCGCTTTCGGCCTTGCTGGCGGAGGTGCCGCGCGACCGGGTGGCCGGAGCCATCGTAATCTCGGACGGACAGGTCCATGACGCCGCCCTGGCGCCTGATCTGCCCGCGCCGATGCATCTTTTGATGACCGGGCGGGAGGGTGACTGGGATCGGCGCTTGATCGTATCGAATGCCCCGGCCTTCGCGATCCTGGATGAGGAATTCACGATCACCTTGCGGATCGAGGATCAGGGCGACGTGCCTGCCGGTATCGGAGACACGGCTGAGATTACCTTATCGATCGACGGTGGGCCGCCCAGTACCTACCGCATCCCCGTCGGGCGCGACTTGCCGCTGCCGGTCTCGCTGCCCCATGGCGGGCGAAACGTGATCGAATTCCGGGTTCCCGAAGCCGAGGGCGAGCTGACCGATCGCAACAACGCTGCCGTGGTGCAGATCAATGGCGTGCGCGACCGGCTGCGCGTCCTTCTGGTGAGTGGAGAGCCGCATCCCGGCCAACGGACCTGGCGTAACCTTCTGAAGGCCGACGCGGCGGTGGATCTGGTCCATTTCACCATTCTGCGGCCGCCGGGAAAACGCGACGGCGTGCCGGTGACGGAGCTGTCTTTGATCGCCTTCCCAACGCGGGAGCTGTTCTTCGAGAAGATCGACGAGTTCGACTTGATCATCTTCGACCGCTATCAACGACGTGGCATCCTTCCGTCGATCTACTTCGATAACGTTCGACAATATGTTGAGGATGGTGGGGCCTTGCTGGTCGCGGCGGGTCCAGATTTCGCCAGCGCCGACTCGATCTATCGTTCGCCCCTGTCGCCGATCCTGCCGGGAGAGCCGACCGCGCGAGTGATCCAAGAGGGGTTCTTGCCATCGGTGTCCGATCTTGGGGAGCGGCATCCCGTGACGGAGGGCTTGCCCGACGATTACGGCCTGGATGACACGCCCTGGGGCCGCTGGTTCCGCCAAGTGCAGCTGGATACTATGCCAGGGTCGCAGATCGTGATGGAGGGGGTCGCGGAAGAGCCGCTCTTGGTTCTCGATCGGGTTGGCGAGGGGCGTGTTGCCCTGCTCGGCTCGGACCATGTCTGGCTCTGGGATCGCGGATATGAAGGTGGGGGACCGCAGGCGGAGCTGCTGCGCCGCCTCGCCCATTGGCTGATGAAAGAGCCGGAGCTCGAGGAGGAAGCGCTGACGGCGGTGGCAATTGGCCGCGAGATGACGGTGACCCGCCGTACATTGGGCGATGCGCCCGGCGAGGTGACAGTGACGGCACCCGATGGCACGCGTAGCCAACTGGCGCTGGAAGAAGCGGCGCCCGGGCGCTTCGTCGCCCGGGTCGAAGGTGCGGAGCAAGGTTTGTACCGCCTTCAGGAAGGTGAACGCGAGACGGTCATCGGACTGGGGCCCGCGGCACCGCGAGAATTCGTCGAGACGATCGCCACGGATTCGGTGCTCTCCGACGTCGTCACTGCCAGCCAGGGCGGAGCTCTGACGATTGAGGGCGGGACGCCCGATCTACGCTCTGTCCGAGAGGGGCGCCGCGCGTGGGGACGTGGTTGGATTGGCTGGACCCCGCGTGAGGCCTACCTGACGACCGATCTGCGCATCACGCCGCTTCTGCCCGCTTGGCTATTCCTCTTGCTGGCAAGCGGATTGAGCGTCTGGGCATGGCTCCGAGAAGGACGCCGCTAGAAGATCGTTCCAACTGCAACGAAATCCTCTTGGCAATCATTGCCCGGCTGTGATGTTCTCCGCCCAAATCGGAATGATCATCAGGGAGGATGACATGATCAATCGCAGACGGCTGGCCGGTGTTCTTGGAGCTGCGGCACTATCGGTATCGGCGCTGCCCGCCACGGCGCAGGACGTGACGCTGAAACTGCACCAGTTTCTGCCCGCCCAGGCCAACGTCCCGACGCAGATCCTGGATGTCTGGGCCGACAACGTCGAAGAGGCGTCTGGCGGCAGGATCGAGGTGGAGCGCTATCCCTCGATGCAACTGGGCGGGTCGCCCCCACAGCTGATGGACCAGGCCATCGACGGGGTCGCCGATGTGGTCTGGACCGTCATCGGCTATACGCCCGGTCGCTATCCCCGGACAGAGGTGTTCGAGCTGCCCTTCATGGTCGAGGATGCAGGCGCGGCCTCCGGCGCCTTCTGGCAGATGTTCGAAAGTGACATGCAGGAGGAGTTTTCGAACGTTCACATCCTGGGCACTTGGGTGCATGGGCAGGGTCTGATCCATGCCGATCAGGAGAT
Source organism: Pseudomonadota bacterium (assembly GCA_039199335.1). GTDB lineage: Bacteria > Pseudomonadota > Alphaproteobacteria > Rhodobacterales > Rhodobacteraceae > Jannaschia. The sequence continues at coordinate 96,938 of JBCCSY010000005.1, read as the reverse complement.
CCGAACGCCCGATGACCTGCAGGGCATCAAGGTGCGCGGCGCCTCCCGTATGGTGAACCAACTGATGGAAACGCTGGGCGGAACACCCGTGGGGATGCCGATCCCGGCCGTCCCAGAAGCGTTGTCCAAAGGTGTAATCGACGCCACAACCATGCCCTGGGAGGTGACCGAAGCCCTCAAGGTTCCGGAATTGGTGACTTATCATACCGAGTTCGATGGGCCTATGCTCTATACGGTCACTTTCGTTCTGGCCATGAACAAGGATCGCTATGACAGCCTGCCCGATGACTTGAAGCAAGTGATCGACGACAATTCCGGCTTGGAATTCAGCGTTTTCGCAGGGTCCACCCAAGCGGCTGCCGACGGTCCATCCCGTCAACTGGCTGTGGATGCGGGCAACACCATCCTCACTTTGAGTGAGGAAGAGGCGGCCGTTTGGCGCGAAGCCGCGCAGCCTGTCTACGACGCATGGGTTACCGAGATGCAGGGCAAAGGAATCGACGGGCAGGCTTTGATCGACCAAGCTCGGAGCTTGATGGCAGAACAGCAAGGCTGATTTCCGTCCATCTCACACTGATCGAGGTCGCGCCGGAACCGGCGCGGCCTCTGCGCATGGGAGGGGTCCGGTGCTTGGAAGACTGATCGAGGCGTTGGCGCGCGTAATGGCCATCTTGGGCGGCCTGGTCCTGACGGCACTGATCCTGATGACCTGCCTCAGCATCGCGGGCCGATGGTTGAACGGTTTGCTCAATTCCGACGCTCTCGACGGCGCAAGCTGGGCGACGGCCCTTCTCGGCCTCGGCATCGGACCGATCAACGGGGATTTCGAGCTGGTCGAGGCGGGTATGGCCTTCGTCATCTTCGCCTTCCTGCCGATCACGCAACTGACCGGCGGCCATGCCAGCGTCGACATTTTCACGCGGGCGCTTGGCCCTGGTGTGAACCGGGGGCTGACGGCGCTTTGGTCGGTCGTCTTTGCCGCGGTCCTGATCCTGATCGCGGTGCAGCTTTGGGCGGGGACGCAGGACAAGATGCGCTATGGCGAGACCACGTATCTCATCCAGTTCCCGATCTGGTGGGCCTATGCGGGCGCTTTGGCAGGCGCCGTCTCGGCGGCGTTGACGGCAGTCTATGTGGCTGTCGTCCGCATCGCTGAGATGACAACGGGCCATGTCATCCTGCCCGAACAGGAGGCCGACCATTGACCGATCTTGCCATCGGGCTTTGGTCCTTCCCCGCACTTCTTCTTCTGATCTTCCTGCGGGTGCCCATCGGCCTTGCCATGTTTCTGACAGGGATCGTGGGGCTCTACCTTGTGACCGGTGGCAATACCGTCGCGCTGAGCCGGTTGAAGAACGAAACCTATTCGACCTTTTCCAGCTATTCCCTGTCGATCGTGCCGATGTTCCTTCTGATGGGGCATTTCGCGACGCTCGGCGGCATGTCCCAAGCCCTATTCAGGGCGGCGGAGGGCTTTCTTGGGCATCGCAAGGGCGGCGTGGCCATGGCCGCCGTCGGCGCCTGCGCAGGTTTCGGTGCCATCTGCGGCTCGTCGCTGGCCACGGCGGCCACGATGGGGCGCGTCGCTCTGCCAGAGTTGCGCCGCTATGGCTATGATGGCGGCTTCTCCACCGCGACGCTGGCGGCGGGCGGCACGCTGGGCATCCTGATCCCGCCCTCGGTCGTGCTGGTGATCTACGCCATCCTGACCGAACAAAACATCGCCAAGCTGTTCCTCGCGGCCTTCGTGCCGGGCCTGCTGGCCGCGCTCGGCTATGTCATCGCCATCTCGGTCTACGTGCGCGTGAACCCGGCCAGCGCCGGGACGCGCGAGGCGATCCCCATGGGCGAACGGTTCCGTCTGCTGGCTGCGGTCTGGCCTGTGCTTCTGGTCTTCGTCGCGGTCGTCGGTGGCATCTATGGCGGTATTTTCACGCCCACCGAAGGTGCCGCGGTCGGCGCGCTGGGCACGGGTCTGATCGCGCTCCTGAACGGCGGGCTCACGGGTCGCACCCTGATCGAAAGTTTCTCCGTCACCGCCAAATCAACGGCGATGATCTTCTTCATCGTGTTGGGGGCAGGCATCTATAACGGCTTTCTCGCGCTGACCCAGGTGCCGCAAGAGATGTCGAATTGGGTCGTGGCCCAGGGTCTGTCGCCCTATGTCGTGTTGATCGTGATCCTGTGCTTCTACCTTCTCTTCGGCTGCCTGATGGATTCGCTGTCGATGATCCTGCTGACGGTGCCGATCTTCTTCCCCGTCATCTCGGCGCTGGATTTCGGGTTGGTCGATTTCATCGCCATGCAACACGAGGCGGCACGTGCAGCGCTGGCGCAGGCGGCAGATCTGGCGCCCGACATCCGCGCGCAAATCGAAGCGCTGTTGGCGGCGGGCGCAGAGATCCCGCGCGAATTGCAGCGCGAGATAGGGATCAACGTCACCGAGGCTATCGCGAACCGTCGGGAGACGGAGCTGGTCGCGATCTGGTTTGGCATCCTCGTCCTGATCGTGGTTGAGGTGGGCCTCATCACGCCACCCGTGGGCATGAACCTCTTCGTCATCAACGCCATGGATCGCAGCACGCCGATGTTGCAGACCTACCGGGCGGTTCTGTACTTCGTGGGATCGGACATCGTACGGGTAGCGATCCTAGTGGCGTTTCCGGCCATCACGCTGTTCCTGATCTGAGACCGGAGAGGGGGCGCTGCCCCCGCCTTCGGCCCCCCGGGATATTTCGACCAAGAAGAAGGACTGGCCATGTTCGATGTCGAGGAATTGGAAGCGGCGGCGGCTCTGGTTCATCTGAGCGTCCCGCCCTCGCCACAACTGCGCTGGCCGCTTCTGTCGCGCGAGGCCGGCGCGGACGTGATCGTGAAGCACGAGAACGCCAACCCGACCGGGGCCTTCAAAGTACGCGGTGGCGTGACCTTCATCGACTGGCTGCGGCGGGCGCATCCAGACAGCCCCGGCATCATCACCGCCACGCGCGGCAATCACGGGCAGAGCCAGGCGCGCGCCGCGGTGGCGGCGGGCTTGCGGGCGGTGGTTTATGTGCCTGAAGGGAACTCGCCCGAGAAGAACGCCGCCATGGAGGCCTGGGGCGCGGAACTCGTGGTTCATGGAGCCGATTTCGATGCCGCGCGGGAGGAGGCCTTTCGGGTGGCAGAGGCCGAGGGCCTGTTCATCGTGCCGCCCTTCCACCGCGAGTTGGTGCGTGGTGTGGCCACCTATGCGTGGGAATTGCTGTCCGCCCATCCGGAGATCGAGACCCTTTACGTGCCCATCGGCTGTGGCTCGGGCATCTGCGGCTGCATTTCGGCGCGGGATGCGCTGGGACATGGGGCCGAGATCGTGGGCGTCGTGAGCGAGAATGCGCAGACGGCAAAACTGTCGGTGGAGGCGGGGCGGCCCGTCGCGACCAATTCGGCGGCCACCTTCGCCGATGGCATGGCGGTTCGGGTGCCCGTGCCGGAGGCTCTGGAGATCTACGGTAAGGGTGCGTCCCGCATCCTCGCCGTCTCGGACGAAGAGGTCGCCGCAGCCATCCGCCTTTTCTGGACGGCCACGCATCAAGCGGCGGAAGGGGCCGGTGCAGTCCCCCTGGCCGGGCTCCTGCAGGAAAAGGCCGCCATGGCGGGCCGTTGCGTCGCGGTCATCTTGTGCGGTGGAAATATCGACGCGCCGAAGATGGCAACGGTTCTGCAGGGCGGTGTTCCCGCTCCCTAGCTGAGCCGTCGCCGCGCCTCGATCTGGCCGCTCACATTGGGGTTTCCGTCAGCCCCGGCGGCGATCCTGCGGCTCGCATCGTCGAGCGTCTCATAGGCCACCGCCATGTGATGCGCATTGGCGTGCAACAGAAGCGTCTCGTCGGCCATGATGCCCACATGGCCCGCCCAGAAGATCAGGTCGCCCCGCTGCAGCGGCTCCTCTGCATGGAGGTCGCGGCCCAGGGCACGCTGCTGGTCGCTATCGCGCGGACAGTCCCGGCCACAGGCGATCAAGGCCTGCTGGATCAAGCCGGAGCAATCGACGCCCCAGCGCGAGGACCCGCCCCAAAGATAGGGCGTGCCCAGGAACATGTCCGCCACGCCAACGATGTCGGCGAACCGGGCGCGCAGAGGCTGTAGATGGCCCGACGGGATGAAGTGGCCGGTACTGATCTTCTTGAAGTCGCCCAGATCGCTGGTCACCCGGACCTGGCTGCCGAAGAAGATCGCCACTTCAGGCGGGGCCTTGAGTCTGGGCTTGGGATAGAGATGGGTGGCCGGCGCGGCGACCCAATGGGTGGCGGCCTCTTGGCGCGACAGGGCGGCGGACAGGACCCAGCCGCAATACCCATCCCGCAGGCATTGGCCGAAGGCATAGCCGTCCCGTTCGTCGATGACCCGGAATCCCTCTCCGAAAAGGAGCTGGCTCGCCCGTTCGCCGCGTGGCGCGTCCGAAAGGTTGACGATGGGCTGCTGCACCGACCGAACGACCCCCTTCACGTAGCGGGTCGCCTCTACCACGCCGCGTAATTCATGGGCGGCGGCATGGCCGTTGGCCGGGGTCATCCGGGGATCGAGATCGGTCGTCGCCATGTTCATGTCGCCAACACTCCGGGAAGGGCGTCGAAGATCGCCCGCGCACCCATGCCGACCCCGCCCTTGGGCCGGGCCGGGGCCGGTTTGGGCTGCCACCCATAAACGTCGAAATGTACAAAACGGGCCACATCCTTTACAAAACGGTCTAGGAACAGGGCCGCGGTGATGGATCCGGCGAAGCCCCCCGATGGCGCATTGTCGAGATCGGCGATGCCCGGCTCGATCATGGTGTCATAGGGGCGGTGCAGCGGCATTCGCCAGAGCGGGTCGCGCACCCGGCGACCGGCTTGCGCCAGTGCGAGGGCCAGCGCATCGTCATCGGTGTAGAAGGGCGCAATGTCCGGGCCCACGGCCACACGCGCCGCGCCGGTCAGCGTGGCCATGCAGACCAGCAGATCCGTCCCCGCTTCGCAGGCCAGGCTGAGGGCATCGGCCAGGACCAGCCGCCCCTCCGCATCGGTGTTGTTGATCTCGACCGTCGCGCCGTTACGGGCTCGCAGGATGTCGCCCGGGCGCATGGCGCTGCCCGCGACGCTGTTCTCGACGGCGGGGATCAGGACGCGCAGCCGCAAGCCAAGACCCGTTTCCATGATCATACGGGCGAGACCGAGAACCGTGGCGGCGCCACCCATATCCTTTTTCATCAGCCCCATGGAGCTGCCCGGCTTGAGATTGAGGCCGCCGGTGTCGAAGCAGACCCCTTTTCCGACCAGGGTCAGATGCGGCCCGCTTTCGCCCCAACGCAGGTCGATCAGGCGCGGCGCCCGGTCGCTGGCCCGCCCGACGGCGGCGATGAGCGGGAAGGCTGCTTCAAGGACTTCGCCGGAGGTGACCTCGATCTCAGCTCCGTAGGCTTCGGCGAGATCGTCGCAGACGGCTTCCAGCTGGTCCGGGCCCATATCGTTGGCCGGGCGGTTGATGAGGTCTCGGGTCAGCCACTCACCGGCGGCGATGGCTTCCAGGCGGGCGGCATCGACGCCGCGCGGGGCCCGCAGGCGCGCGACCTTCTGCGGCTCGCCGCCATATTCAGTGAACGTGTATCCGGCCAAAAGCCAGCCCAGCGCCGCTTCTTCCAAGGCATTCGCACCAAGATCGCAGTCCAAGGCGAATGTCCCCTCGCCAAGTGCCGTCGCGGCCTTTGCGGCCAGGAAGCGGTCACGCTGATGGTCGCGGGGCGCACCCCAGCCGAAGAGGACCTTTGCCACAGATAGGTCGGGTCCCGGAACGCGCAGAAGCTGTCCGACGCGCCCCTGGAAGCGATTGGCCTTCGCCCAGTCGCGAACGGGCTCGTCCTGCTTGGCGAGCCAGTCGTCAAATCCCGTGGAAGGAACGATTTGTAGGGGGATCGCCCGGATGTCCGGGTCGGCGAAACGGGGCGTCATCGGGTCCTCTGTGCGGCGCGCGGCGCAGCACACACTAGACGACCTCGGACCGCCCGCAAGACGGCCCCTGGCGTAAGCCTGAAGACCGTGTGCGTCAGGTCACCCCGATCTCAGGCGACGCTGCCGCTCGGCGACCCAACGGTCCAGGCGCGGAAGCTCTCCGGATGGCCAAGACGTGTCAGCCGAGCCGTGCAGGCCGAAAGGGCTGATTGGTCGTCGGAGGCCAGGCAGGCCAGAACGCTGTTGGCACAGGTATCCAGGGTCCGCATCCCGATGGATTTGGCAAGGATGACGAGGTTTCGGCAAGTGCGGGCCAGGCCGTCATGTTCGCCCAGCTTCACCTCATCATCCGCTTTGGTCAGATGGGCTTCGATCTCGCCCAGGACGGTGGCGATGAAGACTTCGGCCTCTTCGCCATAGGTCTCGCACAGCTCTGCCAGCGTTTCGTGATCGAACGCGACGGTCTCTGCGGGGCGGAGGGTGGTGATCGTCCGGGTCATATCGGCGCCTTTCGGTTCATGTCCTTGCGTTGGCTTGGACACTCCTGCCGGAACGGGGCAAAACCTTGACCACCCGCTGACATCCGAAGTCAGAAATCACTCGAATTTAGCTTGGATTCCGCGCTACAGGGCCGGGAGACGGACCGGAGATCACCGCCCTATGCTCAAGGCCATGCCCCTGCCGCCCTCGTTGGTGCAACGCTATCGCGGCTGGAAGGCCACCACCCATGCGGACAATGCCGCTTGGTATCGCCGCCTCGCCGAAGAAGGGCAGCGCCCTCGTGCGATGGTGATCTCCTGCTGTGACAGCCGGGTGAATGCGCTGGCCATGTTCGGCGCAGAGCAGGGCGAATTCTTCATCCATCGCAACATCGCCAGTCTCATACCGCCCTTCGAGACGGCGAGTGGCCTGCACGGAACGTCTGCGGCCGTAGAATATGCCGTACGGGAGCTGCATGTCGCGCAGCTGATCGTGCTGGGCCATTCGCATTGCGGCGGCGTGAAAGGCTGCCACGATATGTGCGCAGGGCTGGCCCCCGATCTCGAACGCCCGGACAGCTTTGTGGGCCGGTGGATGGACATTCTCCGCCCGGGCTACGAGGCGGTGAAGGGGATCGAGGACGAGCCCGCGCGACTGGAGGCGTTGGAAAAGCAGGCGGTGTTGACGTCTTTGGAGAACCTCATGACCTTTCCCTTCGTCGCGGAGGCCGTAGAGGCGGGGCAACTGGCGCTGCACGGGCTCTGGAACGACATCGCCGAAGGTTCGCTTGAAATCTACGATGCCGAGAAGGGCACCTTCCGCCCTGTCTAGGGCCGGTATCGGACGCTGATATGGGCCTTCTCGACCTCGCCGCCGCAAACCTTCTTTCCCCCGTCATCCTGAGCTTCGCCCTTGGCTTGCTGGCTGCGCTGGCGCGATCCGACCTGTCCATCCCCGAGGCGGTGGCGAAGGGTCTGTCGATCTATCTTCTCTTCGCAATCGGCTTCAAAGGCGGGGTCTCCGTGGCGGAAGCGGGCCTGTCGCCGGTCTTGGTGGGCGCGCTTCTGGCGGGTCTTGTCCTCTCGGCGGGGCTGCCGTTCCTGGCCTACGCGCTTTTGCGGGCGATGACTGCGCTGGCCCCGCTGGATGCCGCCGCCGTGGCCGCCCATTACGGCTCCATCTCCATCGTGACTTTCGTGGCCGGAACCAGCGTCCTCGACAGCGCGGGGATCGCCTCCGACGGATGGATGGTCGCCGTCGCCGCCGTGATGGAGGCGCCTGCCATCCTCTCGGCGCTCTGGCTGGTGAGCCGTCAGGGGACGGCGCAATCCATGGACCCGGATCTCTGGCGGGAAATCCTACTCAACGGGTCGATCGTCCTTCTGGTAGGAAGTTTCGCGATCGGCTGGATTACCGGCACGGACGGCATGGCCCGGATCGAGAGCTTCATCGTGGCCCCATTCCAGGGTGTGCTCTGTCTGTTCCTCCTCGATATGGGTCTGGTGGCCGGACGCGGTTTGCGAAACGCAAAGGGGGTGTTGACGCCTGGCCTCGTGGGCTTCGGCCTCTTGATGCCGCCATTGGGCGGTGCCATCGGGATCGGCGCGGGTCTCCTTCTGGGTCTTGGCACGGGCAGCACCATGCTCTTTGCCGTGCTTGGCGCTTCGGCCAGCTATATTGCGGTGCCCGCCGCCATGCGGGTCGCATTGCCGCAAGCCAATCCGTCGATCTATCTGACGCTGTCGCTGGGGATCACCTTTCCCTTCAATCTGACCCTGGGCCTGCCGCTTTATCTGCTGGCGGCACGGGCCGTGACCGGAGGCTGAGATGAAGACCCATTCCGCCAAGCGCGTCGAGATCATCATCGAAACGATGATGGAACGTCGTTTGACCGACGCGCTTTTGAAGGCGGACGTGACGGGCTTCACCGTGCTGCCGGTGCGCGGTGGTTCGGGGCGATCCGGCCATTGGAGCCGCGCAGGTCAAGTCGGGCGGGCAGGGGGCATGTCCGCGGTGGTCTGTATCGTCGCCCCGGAACGCCTGGATATGCTGCTGCAGGCCGCGTTTGCGGTAGTCGAGACCCATATCGGCGTTGTGTCCGTCACCGATTGCCAGGTTCTACGGGCGGAGCGTTTCTAGCCGCCCAGGACGGTCCGGTTGTCTGACGGCGAAAAAGAGTACCCCGGCCTGATCGCTCCGGCCAGGATATCTTGGGTGACGCCCCGGTCGCGGGCGTCGATCAGGTGGTCGTCTTCCGACGGCGGCGCAGGGCGGCCATGGCCCCAATCCCGGTCAGCACCAGAAGCCCCCCGGCGGGAAGCGGTGTCGCGACGAGGTCCACGTTCACATCGCCTTGCGACCCGTCCCGCAGTCGGAAATCCGGACCGGCGCATACCAGGCAGTTGGCCTCGTCAATGAAGACCTTGAACCAGTTGGCCATGCCGAGATTGCCGTTCTTGTTGTTCGCACCCGTTCCGACCTGGGTGGCATAGGTTCCATCCACGGGCGCGCGCGCGACCGACAGGTTCAGCCCAGCCAGCGCGCCGTAGCCCGTCAGCGTACCGCCCTCCATATCGTAGAACCGCAAATCGGCGCCGGGTGTAGAGCCGTTCTCGCTCTTGAAGATCGGTGTCTGCAGGAACGTGCTGTCATAGTTGAAGGCAACCGTGAAGCCAGAGGCGCCATCATCCTGCGAGACGACCTGACCGGTCAGGGTCGCCGTGCCATCGCTGTTGATTGCGAACCGTCCCGCGGGACGGAAGTCGAACTCTCTCCCGATGGTATTGGTGATGCCATTCGACAGCCAGATGCTGTGATCGGCGCCGGATCCGACGGCGGATGTCGCATCGAACGTCGTGATGGTGGAGGCAGAGCCCATGCTCGCAAAAGCGGCAAACGCGGCCGACAGGATGGTGGTTTTGAGACGAAAAGACATAAAGTAAACTCCCCTTACAGGTGAATTTTCTCCGATGGCGCACCCTCGGGGAAGTCATTTCCGTCGATTGCCTGGGAAACGCAGTGTTTCACAGCGGTTCTGTCAGCGTAGATCAGGGCCGCCAAATGAGGTTCTGACCCTCGGGCCAGTCGATTTCGACCGTCAGCTCCACCCTGCGTGTCTCGCCGGGTCCGATGGTCATCTCCCATCCCGATACACCCCGACGCTCCTCCCAATCGCGGAGATCTGGGGCCGGCTCGGCCCGGACGTCGACATCGACGTCCTCTTGCTCGGAAAAGGGCAGGGCGTAGAGCGTCAGAAGCTCGGTTACTTCCGTGCCGGTATTCTCCAACGTGAAGGCCAAACGCTCCCGCAGGGTGGACGACGTGCGGATGATGCCCCGATCCCCTTCGCCGCGCGACAGTTGCAGCCAGGTCAGCCGGATCGCGTCCACAGGACCGTAGCCGATCTCGGTGTCCGCTCCGGGGGCTAAGGCAGGTAGGTCGATCTCTCCCAGCCGTGCCCCATCCCGGTAGAGCGTTGCCTGGCCGGGTAGGATCGGCTCGTCGGTGCCGTTCGTCATGCGCGCCACCAAGTATGCTGTCCGATCGCGCCGCGGTACGGCGCGGACCGTCAGGTCGAGATCCAGCTCAAGAGGGTCCAGCGTCAGGATCGCCGCTGCGGCGGGGCGCAGGCTGACCGGGCGGGGATAGGAGTAGGTCAGGGATAGGCCGCGGGCTTCGACTTCGGGGGCGTCTTCAATGATCAAGGGCGGAGTTGCCCTGAGCATTGGGGCTTGTGCGGTTTCGAGGCGCGCTTCCGGCGCTGGCTCTGGGGCGGCGCGGGCTGGATCGGGAAAGACTGCCGAAGGCGCCGTGCTGCGCCTTGGATCGTCGGTTGAGAGGGTGACGGCCACGTCCCTCCAGACCTCCGCCCCGTCTTGCCGAAGCTCGATCAGTCGGTCGAGGGTCAGCGTTCCGGCCTCGGTGTCGAGCCGCAGGTCGTAGCGGGGCTGCCAACCTGCATTTCGGTCGAAACTTGCGATCGTCGCCATGACCGGACCTGCCGTTTCCGCACGCGTTTCGATGGCGAGGATCCGCGTGTCGGGCAAAAAGGGGCGCAGTCGGTCCAGCGCGTCGATCGCCGCTTTCTGTTCCGCCTTTGCATCCTCTGCCGCCGCATAGGCCGCTGCGACCTCGGCAGAGGCCGTCACGCGGTCGACCTCGGCGGCAGCGGTCTGCGTGGCCAAGGTGTCGAGCGTTCCGGCTAGCGTGTCCCCATCCCCCGGCGCGTCCAATGCGCCTTCGCCCCCGCCGGTCAGCGTTTCCAGCCAGCGCAAGCGGATATCGGCGGCCCGCACGGCCGCCCGCGCCGCCTCGATGGCGCGCCGCGCGTCCTCTACGGCGTCATCCGCCGCCTCGAGGGCGGCCCGCGCCTCGGCCTGAGCCGGGGTGTCCAGAGCCTCCAGATCGAGACCGGCCTCGGGCAAAAGCGCCACGCCCGTGATCGCCGCACCATCCAAGGTGACCTCCGGCAGGCTGCGCTGGCCCGGCAAAGGGATCAGCAGCCGGTGGTCGCCGGCCGGGAGATCGATTTGCCCGGTTCGTGTAATCTGTGCGCCCTTTGGATAAACCGTGGCCGCGCCGATATCAGCGCGCAGCGGAATGTCCTCGGCCCAGGCGACGCCAGGCAGAAGGAGGAGTGCGGCAAGCAAGCGCATGAAAAGGCCCTCGGGTTCGATCCGAGGGCCATGGTGTCGCCGTAAGTGACCGGCGACAAGCCGTATCCGATGTCAGGCTTTCTTCAACACCCGGTTGCCGAGCGTCTCGGCGATCTGCACAGCGTTCAGCGCCGCGCCTTTCCGCAGGTTGTCGGAGACGACCCAGATGTTCAGCCCGTTCTCGATCGTGCTGTCCTGTCGGATGCGGCTGATGAACGTGGCGAAGTCGCCGACGCATTCCACCGGGGTGACATAGCCGCCATCCTCGCGCTTATCGACGACCAGCACGCCGGGCGCCGTGCGCAGGATGTCGCGGGCCTCGTCCTCGTCGAGGAAATCCTCGAACTCGATATTCACCGCTTCGGAATGGCCCACGAAGACCGGCACCCGCACACAGGTCGCCGTGACCTTGATTTTTGGGTCTACGATCTTCTTCGTCTCGGCGACCATCTTCCATTCCTCCTTGGTCGAGCCGTCTTCCATGAAGACGTCGATATGGGGAATGACGTTGAAGGCGATCTGCTTCTGGAACTTGGCGGGCTCCACCTCGGAAGTAGGGTTGTAGACGGCCTTGGTCTGGTCCCACAGCTCATCCATCCCTTCTTTCCCGGCGCCCGAGACGGATTGATAGGTGGAGACGACGACCCGCTTGATCCGCGCCCGGTCGTGCAGCGGCTTCAGCGCCACGACCATCTGCGCGGTGGAGCAGTTGGGGTTCGCGATAATGTTCTTCTTGGCAAAGCCGTCCACGGCCTCAGGGTTCACCTCTGGCACGACGAGCGGCACGTCCGGGTCATAGCGGTAGAGCGAGGAATTATCGATCACCACACAGCCAGCCTTGGCCGCTTTGGGCGCATATTCCTTCGTCGCCGTCCCGCCGATGGCGAAGAAGGCGATGTCCCAGCCGGTGAAATCGAACGTATCCAAGTCTTTCGTCGTCAGTGTCTTGTCGCCAAAGCTCACCTCCGTGCCCAGCGAACGCCGCGATGCCAAGGCGGCGATCTCGTGCACGGGGAACTGGCGCTCGGCCAGGATGTTCAGCATTTCGCGGCCCACGTTTCCCGTGGCGCCGCACACGACGACCTTGTAGCCCATTGATCCTCTCCGGGTGGGTTGGGAAACGAGGGCGGCCCTACACGGCGCGGGGCCCATGGACAAGCGCCACCTGCAGCGGCGTTGCGCTTTCGGAAACGCAGGGTTCCGCTGCCTGTGGCGGCGCCGATCTGGCGGCGTCGGATGTTAACCCTATCTCATTCTAGTTCAGAACGAGTGATCGATGGATTTCAATCCGCCGCCAGATGCGGTCGCGCGAAAGGCGCGATCAATCCAACAACTGCGACGCGAGCGCGTTCCGGTCTACGATCACCTGCCCACGATTGAAGGGGAAGCGACCAGTCCCCGCCGTCGGGTTGAGGAGGTGTTGGAACGGTCCGTCGCATTGGTCTGCGTTGCCGTGAAAGGCGAAAGTGCCGATGACGCGCTGGGCGATTACGTCTGCAAATACTGCGATGCCAGCGCTTTCCTGACGCCGAGAGAGCATGACTACCTTTCGAACCGCGACCGGCTAGACCGCGACCATAAGCAATTTCATTGGCGTTATGAGGCTGCCCATGTCGGATACTGGGCGCTGGGCCTGGTGCAGGAATTGGGGCGGCCGGTTAGCCTTTGCGACGTCACGCATTTGAGCGTCCTGCTCAAGGATCACCGCGTTGACGGTTTGCTGGAGATGGCCAAGCTGCGACCCCAGGCGGAGCTCTTGGATGCCGCCGATCTGACCTATCGCTACCATTGGGCAGCGCGCAACGAGATGCTCGTGGGAGGGCGCGCGCCCGCCGGTTTGAATGCCGGGGTCATCCTAGAGCGTCACTGGATGCTCAGTTGGCTGACGCGCTCAAACTGTCCGGGTTGGGACCAGATCGACGTCAGCATTTGACGATCGGCGCGCGTGGCTTCCGAGTGCAGGCGCTTTCATCGGCGCCGTGACCCAGCTCAGCCGGTCTTGGCCAAGGCCTCCAACAGCTCCCATTTCTGCTTATCCTTGCGGTCCTCGATCCCGTGCGCGCCCGCAGCCTGGTATATGTCCTGCCGCGACTTCCCGAGCCACTTCGCCAATTCGGCATCCACGGGGCCTTCCAGGGCTTCGAGCAGTTCGTCGCGGGTCATGTCGTTATGTCCTGAGACCTTCTGCACCCGACCAAGGTCTTTCAGTGCATCGACGTTCAGGTCTTCCAGCGCCACGCTCACGCCGCTTTCCTCAAGGCATCGATCAACTCTTCCTTGGTCATGTCGGAGCGGCCGTGGATGTCCTTCTTCTGTGCCAAGTCGTAGAGATCGTCTCTCGATTTCGCCGCCAGGTCCGGACTATCGGCCAAGGCGTCCACCAGGTCTTCCTTCTTCATGTCGCTACGGCCATCGATTCGACGATCCCGCGCCATCTCCATCAACTCTTCTTTGGTATTCTGCTCCAGGGCCGTCTTCGACCCTTTCGCCCGTCCATTCTCGTCGGTGGCCGCCTCGAGGGCGTCGAGCAGGTCGTCCTTGGTCATGGACGAATAGCCTGCGATCTCCAGATCCTTGGCCCGCGCCAGGAGCATATCCTTGGTGGGTCCGTTTTCCTTGATACGCGCCACCTTTTCCTTCACATCGTGCGGCTGGTCGACGAATTGTTGGTCCCCGTTCTTCTTCCTTTGGGTGGAGCGGGCATATTCGTCCTCCGTCAGCAACATGCGGACCTTTTTGGGCAGGTATCGCTCGCCGGTCTCCGCACTTTCGCCGCCGGATTTGGTGCCCCAATCTTCTTCGGTCCATTGATGAAGGTCCGTTTTGTCCTGATCCGGGCCGTCATCGGCGTAGCCGCCGCCCCGCTTCTTATATTCCTGCACCGCCATCTGGGCTTTGCGGGCGGACTATTGGCCCGGCTCGCCGCCCTTGTCGGACTGCATCATCTCATCCTTCACCTCGTTCCAAAGGTCAGGGTCCGTTTTCTTGGCATCGGCCATATCTCGTCCTCCAATCGAGGACAGAACCAGGACGGCTGCGATTTGGTTCAGGCACGACTGTCCGGTGCGGCAAGATAGATCAGGCAGCCCGCCAGAAGCGCCAGACCGAAGGCCAGGAACAGCGCCGCGTAGCCCGCAACGCCCCCACCTGCCGCATCGAACAGCGGTCCAGTGGCGAATTGCATCACGCCGACGCCCCCGATGCCGAACAGGTTCATCAGCGTTACCCCGCGGCCCACCAGATGTGGGGGAAAGAAGGCGCGACCATGGGCGATCAGAACCGGGAAGCTGGAGCCGAAGGCCCCGATCGCCGCCAGCAGGATCGCTGCCTTCCAGAGCCCGGCCTCAGGCATTGCCCATAGGATGAGGCAGCAGGCCGCCCCCAACAGGTTGCCGCCCAGCACCACCCATTTCCGCGTGCCGAACACGCGATCCAGTGGTCCATAGGCGAAGTTGCCCGCGATCATCGCGAGCCCCATGACCAGCGTGACCACGCCAACCGCTGCCGGATCGAAGATGTCAGCTACATAGGGGCCCGCCCAAAGGCCCCGCAGGCCCGCCGCCGGCGCATAGTTCACCAGCATCATCGGCAGAATGGCCCACATGGCCGGGATGCGCAGCAGATCCAGCAGGGAGCCCCCGGCCGCGCCGTCGGCGGCCTCCGGATCGCGCACGAATAGCCAGCAGCCAAGTGCCGTGACCAGCGTCAGGGCGGACAGCGCCGCCATCGCGCCGCGCCAGCCCATGGCGTCGGCCGCCCAGCTCAGCGGCAGGGACGCGGCGATGTTGCCCAGGCTGCCCACCCCGATCAGCGCGCCCGCCAGCGTCGCGAAGATCGCCGCCGGATAGATGCGGGCGAAGATGTAGTAGCTGGCCATCAGGACCGGCGAACAGCCCGCACCGATCAGACCCATGGCCAGATCGATCTGCCAACGGCTTTGCGCCATCGCCAGCATCGCCGCCCCACCGCCGCCCGCCAGGCCCAACAGGATCGCGGAGGTCCGGCGCGGCCCGATCCGGTCCAGCGCCCAGCCCACGGGGATCTGCATAGCAGCAAAGACCAGAAACCAGATACCCGAGGCCCGGCTGAGTGCGGAGGCCGTGACGCCCAATTCTGCCGTCAGGTCGGGCGCGAGTACCGCCAGGAAGGCGCGATAGAACTGGCTCAGCACGTAGGCGAGCGTCAGCACGGCGATGCCGGTCTTCATGGGGTCTCCTCCGGGCCGTCTCGGTGACATGGCGGGGCGTCGGGGGCAATGCTGGACAGTTACGCTTCCGCGGCGCAGGTTTTGTCGATGCGAGACACGGTCCCTCTCCAGGCCCCGAACCTGCCTTCCGCGGCCCCACGCGGCGCGATGTGTACCGATTGCGGCCTCTCGCGCATGGCTTTGGCGTCCCGCTGCGGCACGGCCTGCCAGTTCACGGTGCCCGACTTTCCCGCGCGCGAGGCCGCGGCCCATGGTGCGCCGCACACGGAC
Organism: Pseudomonadota bacterium; assembly: GCA_039199335.1. GTDB lineage: Bacteria > Pseudomonadota > Alphaproteobacteria > Rhodobacterales > Rhodobacteraceae > Jannaschia. Next base: position 81,360 of record JBCCSY010000005.1, on the reverse strand, counting down.
CCGCATTTCGGCCCGCACCTTTCCATGCACCGCGCGGCGCTGACGCCACCCGCACTCGGTGCGCAATGGACGGGCATTACCACGGCATTGGGCGCGGCCCTCCTGGAAGCAGGCGAGGTAACGGCGATCCTGACCCTGGCCCCGGCGCCGGATGATCCTTTCCGCCCCGTCCCGGTCATCGTGACCGACCCGGCCGACATGGCGCAGGTCCGCGGGATGCGCATGGGCTATGCGCCGCTTCTGGCCCTGCTGGAACCGGTCATGGCCCAGGGGCACCGGCGGGTCGGGGTGATCGGCATTCCCTGCCAGGTCCACGCATTGCGCGCTATCGAAGCAGAGCTAGGACTGGAGCGCCTGCTGGTTATCGGCACGCCCTGTTCCGACAACACCACGACCGAGAAGTTCCACGTCTTCTTGGCCCGGCTGACCGACCGTCCGGAAACCGTCACCTATCTTGAGTTCCGGGCCGATTACCGCGTCGAGATGCGATTCAAGGACGGATCGCGCCGCCTGACCCCGTTCCTGCAACTACCCCTGTCGGACCTGCCGGACGATTTCTTTCCGCTCACCTGTCGCACCTGCACCGATTACACCAACCGCCTGGCCGATATCACCGTGGGCTACATGGCGGGGGACGGCGAACAATGGGTCATCGTGCGCAACCCGCTTGGGCAGGCGATGTTGGATCGGCTGGACGGGCGCATCCGCCTGTCGCGGCTGACGACGGGCGGCAAGCGGGCGGGCGCGGTGAAGGGGTTTGCGGCCAATACCGAGCGCGCGGCCGGTGGTCTGCCCCTGCGTCGGATGCCGGGCTGGCTGCGGCCCATCGTGGCCTGGTTGCAGCCGCGGATCGGTCCGCGCGGGCTGGAATTCGCCCGCGCGCGGGTCGAGATGAAGGCCATCGAAACCATCCTCCACCTGCGCCGCGCGGCGCCGCATCGGATGCGCCACATGGTCCCAGACCATGTCTGGCGCCTGGCCGAACCCTACGGCCCGACGCCCCGCGAAGGGGAGCGCAGCGACACGGCGAACAAGAGCCAACCCAAGACGCCTTCGGCGTGACGGCTGATCTGGCCGGAACCGGTGAAGCTGAGACTGCGAAGGGTGTCGGCGGGACCAGGCACGCGCGCCACCCATTGCAGCGGAAGACCCTCGATTAGGAGTAGGAAGTAGAGGTAGAAGATCTGCGGTGAGAGCCAGAGATAGACCCAGAAAATGGCCAGCGCCCCGAGGGCGGCCCAACCCCGCCTGCGCGGTCGCCATCGCGCGAGACCCAAGAGTGTCGCAATAGCGAGGCTGCCTGCCAGCAGAACCAGACCCACCGCCCCAGCGGCGCCTAGCGTCCAGAGCGGGTCGTTGGCATAGGGCACGACCGTCAGGTGGCCGGAATCGGCGATGCTGGACGCCCGCGCGCCCCATGCGCTAAGCCCGCCTGAAACGAGGCCGATCTTGCCCGCATCCAATCACCCCTTCCTGCGCCTCTGGCGCGGCTACCTGCGCCGCCATCTGCCGTGGCTCATCGTGGCACTGATCCTCATGTCGATCGAGGGAAGCACGGTCGGTGCCCTTGCCTACATGCTGCAACCGATGTTCGACACGGTTTTCGTAGAGGGGCGGACCGATCTCGTCGTCTGGGTCGGGGCGGCAATCTTCGGGCTTTTCGCGATCCGGGCCGTGGTGGGGGTGACCTCGCGCATCTTGCTCGCCAGGATCGCCTACAAGACATCGTCCCGCCTGCAGCAGGACCTTTTGGCCCATACACTGCGCCTCGACAGCGCGCATTTCCAACGCAACTCGCCCGGTACGCTGATCGAACGGGTTTCGGGTGATGTGCAGGCCATCCAGAAGCTTTGGACCGGCGTTCTGACAAGCGCGGCGCGCGATACAATTGGGCTGGTTTCCCTCCTGGCCGTGGCCATCGCCGTGGATCCGATCTGGACCCTGGTCGCCGCCATCGGCGCGCCCCTCCTGGTGGCGCCCAGCCTCGTTGTTCAGCGCTACATCCGCAAGAAATCCCGCCATCTGCGCGAGATCGCGGGCCGTCGAACCACGCGGCTTGATGAGATCTTCCACGGGATCACCCCGATCAAGCTGAATTCGATGGAGGAATATCAGAAGACCCGCTTCGGCCTGGCCACGAATGAATTCATGCGCGCCAATATCCGCAGCCAGGGCGGGCAGGCCACGGTTCCGGCGCTGGTCGACATCGCCGTAGGCCTCGGCTTCTTCTGCGTGCTGATCTATGGCGGGCCGCAGATCATCGCGGGCGAGAAGACCATCGGCGAGTTCATGTCGTTCTTCACGGCCATGTCGCTGGCCTTCCAACCGCTGCGGCGTCTGGCGGGCGTCTCGGCCAGCTGGCAGGTCATGTTGGCCTCGCTCGAACGGATCTACGCGCTGCGCGACACGGTCCCGACGATCCTCGAACCGGCCACCCCTGCCCCTGCGCGGCCCGATAGCACCGCCATCACCTTTGCCGACGTGCATCTGGCCTATGGGGATAATGCCGTTCTGCGCGGCGTGTCCTTCGATGCGGATGAGGGGAAAACGACGGCGCTTGTGGGCCTGTCCGGCGCGGGCAAGAGCACTGTCTTCAACGTCCTGACCCGGCTGGTGGACCCAGAGACGGGCCGCGTCACCATCGGCGGCCGCGATATCCGTGACTGGACACTCGGCGATCTGCGCGGCCTCTTCTCGGTCGTCAGTCAGGACACGCTTCTCTTCGACGAGACGCTGCGCGAGAACCTCTTGATGGGACGCAGCGACATCTCACAGGCGCAACTGGACGCCGCCCTCGACGCGGCCCATGTCACCGATTTCCTGCCTGATCTGCCCAAGGGTCTCGACAGTCCGGCGGGCCCGCGGGGCACCAACCTTTCCGGCGGGCAGCGCCAGCGCGTGGCCATCGCGCGCGCCCTGCTGCGGGACACGCCGATCCTGCTTCTGGACGAGGCGACCAGCGCCCTCGACACCAAATCCGAGCGGCTGGTTCAGGCGGCGCTGACGCGTCTGTCCGAGAACCGCACGACCCTGGTCATCGCCCATCGCCTCAGCACCATCCGCGAAGCCGACACGATCCTCGTGCTCGACCGGGGACGCGTGGCCGAACAGGGCGGTCATGAGGCACTGTTGGCGCGGGGCGGCCTCTACACGCAGCTTCACGGGATGCAGTTCGGAGAGGACGCGGCGTGACCGACCTGATCGTGACGAACCTGAACCGGAACTTCACCGGCGTCTCCTCCACCGCCGCCCGCGCCCTGGGCGTGCAGCGAAACCGGTACGATGCCGCGCTGGTCGGACACGCGCTGCCCGGTTGCCCGGATCCCATCACGGTGCGCCAAGGCTGGCGCCTGAGCCGGACGACGCCGAAGGGCCGCCGCTTCACGATCTGGCACGTGCGCCGCAACAACGAGATGCGCGCCGCGCTCTGGGGGCGGGATGTGCTGCGCCTGCCCATGAAGATCGTCTTCACCACTGCCGGGACACACCGGCATTCTGCTTTCCCGCGTTGGCTGATGTCCCGCATGGACGCATTGATCGCCACGATCCCCGCCGCCGCCGAAAACAAGCCCCATATTCGCGCTATCGTGCCCCACGGCGTCGACACGCGCATTTGGCGTCCGGCTGAAGATCGTGCCGCTGCCTGGGCCGCGACAGGCTATCCCGGCAGCCGCGGCGTGGCCGCCATTGGTCGCATCCGCGACAGCAAGGGCACCGACCGTTTCGTGGAGGCGATGCTGCAAGTCCTGCCGAAACATCCGGATGTGACGGCCCTGGTTCTGGGCATGGCGCGGCCACAGCACGAAGGCTTCCTGAAGGACCTCCAGGACAAGGCGGCAGCCGCTGGCCTTGCCGACCGCCTCCTTTTTCCGGGTGAGATCGGACCGGATGTCATGCCGTCCCTGGTCCGCGCCCTCAGCCTGACGGTGCCCCTGCCGCGCTACGAACCCTATGGCATGACCCCGCTGGAAGGGATGGCGTCGGGTGTCCCGTTTGTGGGCTCGCCCACGGGCGATTTTCGTACCTTTGCGGCGGATGGCGCCGCGGGGATCGTCGTGGAGGAGGGCGACCTCGTGGCTGATGCGGCGGGTGCGGTGGACATGCTTCTCTCGGACCCGGATCGGCTGGAGGCCATGTCGCGCCTCGCCCGCCAGCGGGCCGTGCAGGTCCATTCCATCGAAGCGGAGGCCGACGGGATCGGCAAAGTCTACGAGGCGCTCTGGTCCGAGGGCTGAAGCGACCGCGCCTTCAGTGCCTGGTAGAACGGCATCGCCGCCCGCAACAAATCCGTTCGCGCGACCTGCGGCAGCGACCCCTCGGGCCCCGCGAAGCCGGTGGAGCGGTGGACGGAGCCGTACCAATGCGCCGCCCAGATCCCGTCCGCGTCGTTCCCACCTTTGGGCCAGCTTAGCATAGCCGGATCCCAGTCCAGCCCGAGAGCCGCACAAAGCCGGCGCAACATCGGATCGGGCGCGGCCCGCAAATCCGACGTATCAAGGACCACGCCGCCCAGCCGGTCGAACAGGCTCGCCTGCGCCGCGAAGCCGAGATCGGCCTCCGCAACCGTGGCACGCTTGTCCCCATAGCTCGCGATCACCCGCGCCGGGTGCCGGATCAGATGCATGTGCACGGCCCCCTCGGTCCAATCCAGCGGGAAATTCGCGCACATATGATGGGCCATATGCTTCTGGTAGACATGGCCGGTGGGCTCAGCCGCACATCTCGCCGCGACCTCTGTCGGATCGGTCGGTTGACCTGCCAATACCGCCTCTCGCATCGGATGGGCGAGGTCGGTCGCGGCCAGATAGGCGGCATAGAACGGCTCGTCCATCACTGCGCAATCGGCGCGGCTGGCGAAGCTGTACATCATCGCGGTGGACAAGTTCCGGGGGCCTGACCAGGCAATGATCCTCATGGGGTCTCCGTTGCGGTCGGGCAGCTTGGCCCGCGACCTCCTTTAGGCGCCCGCGCCCTTCGTGGCCACGCCCATATAGATGATCGCCGTCAGCGGCAGGCGCCCGAAGACCGGGTCGCCGCGCCGATTGATCCCGCGCGGACCCAGCCCCGTTATCTTGCCAGGTTGTAGCCCCGCCGCGACCAGCCCCTCCCGCAGTTCTTCCGGCGTGATGAACATATCCGGGTCATGGGTGCCTTTGGGCAGCAGGCGCAGCACATCCTCGGCCATGGTGATCACAGCTAAGCGTGACAGCGGATTGCGGTTGATCGTGTCGAAGAAGAACTGCCCCCCCGGTTTCAAGACGCGCGCGACCTCCCGCAGCACCTGCCGCAAGTCTCTGACATGCTCCAACACGTCCACGCAGGCCACCGCGTCGAACTCTGCGTCTGCGTAAGGCAGCGCCTCTCCGACGCCGACATCGTAGCGGATATCGCGCCCGCCCTCGGCGGCATGGGCGCGGGCGGCGGCGATGGCCTCCTCCGCGGGGTCGATCCCGGTGACCGACGCCCCCCGGTCGTCCAGCGCTTCGGCCAGGAACCCACCGGCGCATCCGAGATCCAGCACCGCTTTGCCCTGCCAGTCGATGAAATCGTCGAAATAGGACAGCCGCCCCGGCACCATGTTCTTGAGCGTCCGGACCCACCGGATGTCGTCCGACCACCATTGCGCGGCCACATTGTCGTAGATCGTCAGGTCATTCCGCTGGGGTCGGGGCATTCTCAGAGGTCTTTCTTGGGAAGGGGAGCCAATAGGGGACGCGGGCCTGATAGGCACGGAAACGGTCACCGTAGATGGCGGTGAAGCGCCGTTCCTTGTGCAACGGGGCCAGCACGCAATAGGCGGTCCAGGCGACGGCCAGTATCAGTTGGTCGAGCGACCAGATCGGCATAGTCCATAGGGTCAGCGCGAAGCCCAGATAGATCGGCTGGCGGGTCACGCGGTAAAGCCCGCCGGTCGGCATGTCGGGGAATTGCGGATCGCGGCCGCGCAGCATGGCGAACCAGCCCAGCATCCCCGATTGCAACTGCGGCCCACCCTGCAGGATCGCCACGATGAGGTAGCTCCATGCGGCGGCGAAAAGGGCGCACATGACCCAGAAAACCGCGCCCTCCGCCTGCCAGAGGACGATGCCCGATGGCGTCCAGAAGGCGAAGGTCAGGGCTAGCTGCACGGACGCGATCAGGGCGTAGTTCGTCGTTGCCAGCCTCGTGTCAGGACCGATCAGTGCCAGTATCTTGCGACCCTTACCGGTCAGAAGCGCGGAATGGACCAACGGGAATTGCACCAACAGCGCCAGGTTCGCCAACGCCGCCCAAGGCCAGGGCACCGCGCCCCAACTGCGCGTCAATCCGAAGAACAGGTGGTAGATCATCAGCCCAACGCCCAAGGCGAAAAGCCCGTGACAGGCTGCGCCCCAAGCAAGGGCAATAGTGATGCGTCGTGTCTTTGCCATCGCGTGCCAGATAGGCCGCGATGACGCTGGGCACAGCGACCGCCGGTCGCATTGCTGCACGGATGCGACGCGGCGGCGCAGGGGGCGGACGCCGCGCGGTGTCGCACTACTTTGCCGAGCATGAGCAAAGACACATCCAATTTGTACCGTCTCGACCGGCCTCAAGCGCTTGCACCCCAGGTCGACCCGACCGAGCCGACCGACGCCACCGATTTCGCCCGCCGCCAAGTCACACGATCCGGCGATCGGTCGACCCATCGCGCCTATCACGGCCTCTACGACGATCTACTGAATTGACCCCTCCAATCCTGGTTATGGGGGCGACATCGGGCATCGGTGCCCGGGTCGTCGAGGAGGCGACAGGGCGCGGTCTACCGGTGCGGGCCTTTGCCCGCGGGGCCGACAAGCTAACAGCGACCGATCTTCTTGATCCGGTCGTGGGCGATGCGCGCAAGATAGACGACGTTGTGGCGGGCTTGGACGGGACACGGGCCGTCATCTACGCGCTGGGCATCCGCGAGCGCCTCGCGATGCTTTGGGAGAAAGAGACGCTCTTCTCCGAGACGACGCGCGTGCTGATCGACGCCATGGTTAGCCACGGCCCCCGGCGCTTACTGGCGGTTACGGGCTTCGGCGCGGGTCGGTCTCGGGCGGCCATGAGTGGGCTCGAAAGCCTGGGCCACAAGGCGTTTCTTGGTAAGCCTTACGCCGACAAGGACCGGCAGGAAGAGATGATCCTGAGTAGTGATCTCGACTGGACCATCGTGCGGCCGGTGATCCTGACCAACGGCCGCAAGGCGGACCGGGTCCGCGTGTTGCGTGACCCGGCGGAATGGCGCAACGGCCTCGTCTCCCGCGCGGACGTCGCCGCCTATCTGGTGGATGCGGTGGAGCAGGACCTCGACATCCGGGCCGACGTGGTTCTGGCGCGCTAGGATGTGACAAGCGCCTTGTAGAGGTCGCGCAAGCGGGCCGTGACCGGTCCGAGCTGCCCGCTTCCGATCACGCGTCCGTCGATCTCCCCCACTGGGGTCTGGGCACCGAACGTGCCGGTCAGGAAGGCCTCATCGGCGCCGTAGGTGTCCACCAGCGAGAAGTTGCGCTCAAAGACGGGAATGCCGTTCTCGCGGCAGAGATCGATCACCTTCTGACGCGTGATGCCGTTCATGCAGTAATCGCCGGTGGAGGTCCAAACCTCACCCTTCCGCACGATGAAGAAGTTGCACGCGTTGGTCGTGTTCGCGAAGCCATGGACGTCCAGCATCAGCGCCTCGTCCGCGCCCGCCTTTTCGGCGGCGATACAGGCCAGGATGCAGTTGAGTTTCGAATGGGAGTTCAGCTTCGGGTCCTGCGTCATCGGCAGGCCACGCTGATGGGGCACGGTGGCCAGACGCACGGGGCGCGGCAGCTTGGGCCGCGAATGCTCCATGATGATGACGGTGGTCGGCCCTGAAACCGAAAGGCGCGGGTGCTGGAACGGCAGGCGCTTGACGCCCCGCGTCACCATGAGGCGCGCATGGGCATCGGTCTCCATGCCGTTGGCGGCGCGGGTCTCCTCCAGCGCGTCGGCCAGTTGCATGGCCGTGCGCCCGATCTCGAGGTCGATGGCCTTGGCCGCGTCGAACAGCCGGTCCAAATGCTCGTCCAGAAAGGCCCAGCGTCCGTCATAGAGGCGCAGCCCTTCCCACACGCCGTCGCCCAGCATGAAACCGGAATCGTAGACGCTGACCTTGGCCTCGGCGCGCGGCGTCAACCGGCCGTCCACCCAAATCAGGATGTCGGCATTGCGCGGATCATCCTCCGCGTCATGCGTGCTGACCTCTGTCATCGCCGTCAGGAAGGGTCACGCGGCCGTGATTTGCAAGCGACGGTTAACGGCGCAAAACTGACGGCAGGAGACAAGTGCTATGACTCGTGCCATTCGCCACAACCTGCATCTTGCCCTTTTGGTGGGCGCCATTCTCGTGGGTGCGACGCTCCAAAAGCATGGCCATCACGGCGGACATGTGGATTGCAACCTCTGCGTAGAGAAGATCGAGGCGTCCTGACGCACGCCCCTTGTCAGAGGAACGCAGCTGCGTTGTTGCGCAAGACGATCTCAAGCATGAAGATGCCCAGGATCACGATCAGCGGCGCCAGGTCCAGTCCGCCCATCTGTGGCAAGGCACGCCGGATGGGGCCGTAGATCGGCTCCAGCAGGCGATTTAGCCCGTCCCAAATCTGCGAGACGATCGGCTGATGCAGGTTCAGCACGCCGAAGCTTATGAGCCACGACAGGATGATATGGACGATGATGATGGTCTTCGCGACCGAGAGGAGCATCATCAGGATCTGGAAAAGCGATGTCATGCCTCCGATCTAGGCGTGGGAGCGCGGCCGCGCAACATGACGTGCCGTTGGACTTGACGTCGCGCGGCATGGCGGCCACGGGGCGGACATGTATCCCGTCTTCCGCCTGATCTGGCAGTTCTGGCTGCACCGCAACGCGCCCTCGCTGCCCGTGACGGGAACCCATGTCTCGCATCATCTCTGCCTGCCCTGGGATCTCGATCTTTGGATGGAACTCAATAACGGCCGCACGCTCACGCTCTACGATATGGGGCGGATGCCAATGGCTCGGCGGATCGGTCTGATCGCAGCCCTGCGCCGTCGCAAGTGGGGTTTGACCATGGCGGGCGCCCATGTGCGCTATCGCCGCCGGGTGCGGATATGGGACCGGATCGAGATGCGGACCGGGTGCGTGGGTTGGGACGACCGCTTCGCTTATATCGCGCAATCCATGTGGGTGCGGGGCGAGTGCACATCGCATATCCTCTATCGCAGTGCAGTGACCGGAAAGGACGGGATCGTACCGCCCGCTGCAGTCATGGCAGAGATCGGCGCGGAAGGCCCACCGCCGCCGCTGCCCGATTGGGTCGCCGCCTGGATCGAGGCCGATGCCCGCCGCCCCTGGCCGCCTGACGATACGGTGCCGCAGGGTCACGTTCCCCCCGCGCCGTAATCCCCGCCGTCACACCTGCGTTGCGCAGACCCGCCAGCTCTCCCATGGTCGAAACAGCACAGGAGAGATGGATGGACCTCACGCTCAAGCGACGCGTGCGCGGCTGGATGATGTTCGACGTTGCCAGCCAGCCTTACAACACCCTGCTGCTGACCTTCATCTTCGGCCCCTATTTCGCCAGCGCCGTCGTCGGCGATCCGGTCCAGGCACAGGCGCTTTGGGGCTTCGCCATCGGGATTGCGGGGGCCTGCATCGCGGTCATGGCCCCCATCCTGGGCGCGGTGGCCGACGCATCGGGCCGCCGGATGCCGTGGATCTGGGGCTTCTCTGCTCTCTATGTTGTCGGGGCCTCGTCAGTCTGGCTTGCGGCACCGGGCACGACGTCGGTGGCTCTGATCCTCGTCCTCTTCTGTATCGGCCTGATCGCCATGGAATGGGCGACGACCTTCGTGAACGCCATGTTGCCAGATCTGGGCCCTCGCGAAGAGTTGGGCCGCATCTCCGGCACGGGCTGGGCGCTGGGCTATGTGGGCGGCGTTGTGTCCCTGGTGATCATGCTTCTGCTGTTCGCCGAGAACGAGGCGGGCGTGACGCTGATCGGCATCGCGCCGATCCTGGGGTTGGATCCCGAAACGCGGGAGGGGACGCGCTTCGTAGGCCCCTTCACCGCCCTCTGGTTCATCCTCTTCATGGTGCCGTTCTTTCTCTGGGTACGAGAGGATCTGAAGGCCGTCAGCCTGCGCGAGCGTCTGCCGGTGGGGGCGGCGCTCCGCGGTCTGTGGGGCACGATCAAGGGTTTGACACGCGTGCCGGGCTTCGCTGCCTATCTCGGCAGTTCCATGCTCTACCGCGACGCGTTGAACGGCCTCTACACGTTCGGCGGCATCTACGTTGCAGGCGTTCTGGGCTGGTCGGTGATCGACATCGGCATCTTCGGTATACTGGCGGCGATCTCGGGCGCGGTCTTCGCCTGGCTGGGCGGCAAGGCCGACTCCGCTTTCGGGCCGAAGCCGGTGATCCTGACGGCGATCCTGATCCTTACGGCCACGTCGCTCTGCGTGGTGATGGTCACGCGCGAGGCAATCCTGGGCGTTCCCGTACCCGAGGGCTCCGCGCTGCCGGACATCGCCTTCTACGTTCTGGGCGCGATCATCGGCGCGGCGGGCGGCGTCTTGCAGGCGGCCAGCCGCACGATGCTGGTGCGCCAGGCGAACCCGCTGCGCATGACGGAGGGGTTCGGCCTCTATGCGCTGGCGGGCAAGGCCACGGCCTTCCTCGCGCCCCTTCTGATCGGGATCGTGACAACTATGTCGGAAAGCCAGAGAATTGGCGTTCTACCGGTTTCTGCCCTCTTCATTCTGGGCCTGGTCTTGCTAATCTGGGTGAAACCAGAAGGGGAGGCCCACGCATGGTCCGAGCAGCCCTCTATGCCCTGATCGCCTGTCTGCTGGCGCTGCCGGCGCAGGCGCAGGTCGCCAAGACCCTTTTCGGCGCGGCCGAGCGCGGGTCCAACCAAAGGTCCGAACCTTTCGGAAGCTACGCCAAGGGCTGCGCCGCCGGGCTGGTTCAACTGCCCGAGACTGGCCCCACCTGGCAGGCCATGCGCCTCAGCCGCAATCGCAATTGGGGTCATCCCGAGCTGGTCGATATGGTCCAGGATCTCAGCCAGGACGCACGCCGTCTGGGCTGGGCCGGGATCTACGTGGGTGACCTGAGCCAGCCGCGCGGCGGGCCCATGACCAGCGGGCATCGCAGCCACCAGATCGGTCTCGATGCGGATATCTGGCTTTACCCGACCAGCCGTATGAATCTCAGCCGCCGCCAGCGTGAGAACATTTCAGCGATCTCCATGCGCCGGGCCGACGGGGCTTACGTTAACGACAAGTGGACTCGCGCCCATCACGAGCTGGTCAAGGCCGCCGCCCAGGATCGACGCACGGCGCGCATCTTCATCTTCCCAGGCGCCAAGGTGCAGATGTGCCAGGACGAGACGGGGAACCGAAACTGGCTGCGCAAGGTGCGGCCCTGGTGGGGCCATCACTACCACATGCATGTCCGTCTCAGCTGCCCGCGCGGCGCGCGCGGCTGTGTGAACCAGGCCCCGCCGCCGCCAGGTGATGGCTGCGCCGAAGCGCGGCAATGGCAGCGCAATATCCTGAACCCACCGCCCCCCGATCCCAACCCGGCCCCCGCCCGCCCGCGTCGGGACCTGACGATGGCCGACCTACCGCAGCAATGCGCCGCCGTGCTCTCTGCCTCCTCGCGCTGATCGCCACCCCTCTCTCCGCCGCCGAACATCTGGGCAGCCATACCTGGCGCCCGGATTGGCACGGGGCGGGCGGGTATTCTGCGCTTTGGCTCGACGACGAGGGTCTTGGATTTGTCGCCCTCTCGGATCGCGGGCGATACGTGCGTGGTACACTGGACCGGGGGGAGGATGGTGCGGTCACGCGGGTGGAGGTCGCTGAACAAGGACCATTGCAGCGACATGGGGGCGGCGCGCTGCCGCCCGGCCGGACCGACGCAGAGGGTTTGGCGCGGTCAGGTGACAGCTTCGTCGTTGCATATGAAGGGGTTCACCGCCTCATGCGCCATCCCGACCTGTCCGGTCCGGCCATGTCTATCGGGCGACCGGAAGCCTTCCAGCGGTTCGAGGGCAATGCCGGCTTCGAGGCGCTGGCCGCCGACGCCGATGGCATGCTCTATGCCATTCCGGAGCAATCGAGCCGCCCTGATCTGCCCTTCCCGGTCTGGGTCCATCATCCCACCAAGGGCTGGCGCGTTCTCTTCCAGCTGCGGCGTGACGGTCGCTATCTCGCCACCGGCGCCGATATCGGCCCGGATGGGCGGCTCTATCTGCTAGAACGCGACTTCGCGATCATCGGCTTCCGTACACGCATTCGCAGCTTCGATCTGACCGGTGGGGATGAGCGACTGGAACTCCAGACCCGGCTCGGCCGCCATGACAACTTGGAGGGCATCTCTGTCTGGCGCGACGCGGTGGGTCGCCGCCGCGTGACCATGATCTCCGACGACAATTTCCGCTCTATCCAGCGCACCGAATTCGTGGACTACGTCCTAGACTGACCGCCCTTACGGCACCCAAAGCCATCTCGACTACGAGACCGGACATCGACGGTTCGGCGGGGCGGATATGGCCTCCAAGACGACAGGCGATGCCCTCGCGGAGACGATGCATTACGAGAATAGCCGATACGGCGTCGACACAGTGATCGTCCAACCCGGAGCATACACGGCCGGGACCAACCATTTTGGTGATGCACAACATGCAGAAGATGACGCGGTGACGGCCGCCTATGACCGCATAGCCGATCTCCTGCCCAAGCTGGTCAGCCGCCTCGACAGCTTGAACCAACCGGACCGCAGGACCGATGTCCAAGAAGTCGCCGAGAGGATCCGCGACGTCATTGATCAGGACAAGGGCAGACGGCCCTTTCGCATCGTTGTCGATCCTCAGCACCACGGGGCCGAAGAGGTGAACGCGGAAGCGTCCGCACGACAGCGCGACTTCATGGAAAGGTTCGGTATTGCGGATCTGTTGGACGTGGAGGGGACAGATACGCCGAACTGATCCGACGGATCTTTCGCCTTTGGAAGCGGACCTTTGCAAAGGTCCGCTTCCCCTTTCTTGCGGGCACCGGTTCGGCCGGTCCGGCTTTCGCTGCCTTCGGGCCGCTTCTCTGGCGTGGAACGCCGCCTCCGAAAGACATCGCTCCAGACCTCAGATTGGCGGTGTCGTTACAACGGCAGAAGCGACACCGCTTCCAGCCAGCCCCGAGCCCATCGTATCGTCCTGCCATGGTGAGGCGGTCGCTCGCCCATGTGCGGAACGCTCGTCTTGGATGGCGAACTGACGCCCGCGCAGGGCAGCGAAGCTCCGCCCGCATAGATCATGTCGGACAAAATTGCGTGCGCATAACGGGTCCCGTCGCGACGCCATATCTCAAGCGGATCAAGGGGAGATTGCGAAGGTGACAAGGCCCCCAGAGCGAGCGAGTCGCCCCAAGCATCAGAAGGGCATCAATGCCATGCGGCGTTGTCTGCGCAGGTTCTCATCGTCGGATAGGACATCTGCCCGATGTGACGTCCATATAGCCGATCAAGAAGGCTAAGGTGGCGGATCACTATGGCGGACGGGTCCAACGTGCTAGCTTGATCGGTGGAAGGCCCGCCATGAACGATGCCGACGCCCTCATGCCCCTTGCCGCCCGGACGCTGGACGCCTCCGGCATGTCTTCGGTCGGTCTCTATACCTTCGATGCCGAGGGCGCCTTCTGCGACGGTGTAATCCTGGGCATGCCGCCCGACTTCATTCGCGCCTATGAGATCACGGGTATCCCCATCGACCCCGTCCTGGCCGAGATGCGCCGCAAGGGACGCCCGGTTTCGACCGCCACGCTATTGGGGGGGCGTTGGACGGAGTGCCAACTCTATCGGCGCGTTTCCGGCCGCTTCGGCCTGACCGGGTTCGCGACCCTGCCGCTTTATCGCGGGCGCGATCTGTCGGGCGTCCTCTATCTGGGCGGCGCCTCCAAGGCCGATCAGGCGCGGCTGGACGGGGCCGGACTCAGCGATCTCTCAATCCTGGCCACCCAGGTCTCCACCGAATTGATGGCCCTGCCCCGCCGCCATCCCCGCCTAACCGCCAGGCAGGACGCGGTGGCCCGACTGGCCGCCGATGGTCTCACCAACCGCCAGATCGCCGAGGAGATCGGCACCGGCGAAGCGGCGGTACGCAAGCATATGAAGGCGCTGCACGCCGTCTTCGGCGTCTCAACCCGGACCGCCATGGCGCGGGCTTGGCTCGCCGGGCACTAGGGTCCCCGAACGGGGACTTCCACGCCATGTTCCCGACCCGCAAGCTGAGGCGGTATATACCGGGGAGACATCAACCATGGTTAAGATTGCTGCCGTGCAGGCTTCACCCGTTTGGCTCGATGCAAAAGGCACGCTCGACAAGACAATCGCGCTGATCGACGAGGCGGGCCGCAAGGACGTCAAGCTCATCGCCTTCGGGGAGGTCTGGCTGCCGGGCTACCCCTTCTCCATCTGGCTTCTGCCGCCCATGCAGGCCATGGAAATCGTCATGCGCCACCGCGCCGCCGCCATCACGCTGGACGGGCCGGAGATGGCCGCCATCGGCGACGCAGCCCGGAAGGCGGGTACCTACGTGATGTTGGGTTTCGCCGAGCGCGACGGCGGATCGATTTACTGCGCGCAGGCCCTGATCGACGACCGCGGCGAGGTGGTGATGTCGCGCCGCAAGCTCAAGCCCACCCATATGGAGCGCACCGTCTGGGGCGAGGGCCCGGCGGACGATCTGAAGATCACCGAGACGTCCTTCGGGCGCGTCGGCGGCCTTTGCTGCTGGGAGAATATGCAACCCATCAACCGCCACGGCATGTTCCAATTGGGTGAGCAGATCCACGTGGCCTGCTGGCCCAGCTTCGGCATGTTCAAGGGCGCGCCGCAAGCCTATGCGCTGTCCGCCGAGGCAAACTTGGTTCAGTCCCAGTGCTACGCCATGCAGGGCGGCTGCTACGTGCTCGCGCCCTCGTCGATCATCACCGAGGACCAGTTGGACGACATTACCATGGGCGATCCGGGTGCGGCCCAGATGGTCTTCGCAGGCGGCGGCGCGGCCGCGATCTTCGGTCCCGACGGACGCCGTCTGACCGACCCGATCGATGAATACACGGACGGTATGGCCATCGCCGAGGCCGATCTGGGGCTGATCGAAGCCGCTAAGGTCTTCGCCGACCCGGCGGGTCACTACAATCGCCCCGACGTTGCACGCGTGGTGCTCGACCGCTCGGCCGGGCCCGAGATGCCCGCCGACGAGGCGCGCGAAGAGGAACCGGCGTGATGGAGGGACCGGGCGATTTCTACACCGAGGCCCAGCGCGCAATGCAGCGCGCCCAGGGACGCGAGGCGCTGGCCGACACCGTCTTCCATGCCATCGTGGCCGACGCCATCGGCCCCGAACACCAGCCCGTCATCGAGAGCCGAGATTTCTTTTTCCTCTCCACCGTCGATGGGACCGGCATGCCGACGGTCAGCTACAAGGGCGGCGCGCCGGGGCTGGTGAAGGTGGACGGGCCGAACCGCCTATCCTTCCCGCATTTCGACGGCAACGGCATGTTCAAATCCATGGGCAATGCGGCGGAGACCGGGAAGATGGGCGTTCTCTTCATCGACTTCGAAACGCCGAACAGGATCCGTGTCCAGGGCACCGGCAGGGTCACCGACGCGCCCGAGACCCTGGCCCGCTGGCCGGGCGCTAAGCTGGCCGTGGAACTGGATGTCGAGAGCGTCTTTCTCAATTGCGCGCGCTACATCCACAAGCACGCCCGCCTCGAAGCAAGCCCCTATGTCCCGGACGCCAAAGGCGAACAGCCCCATCCGGCCTGGAAGCGTATCGATGCTGTCCAGCCAGCGCTGACGGAGACCGAGCGCGCCCGGACGGCGGAAGCGGGCGGTGTGATCGATCAAGACGGCTATTTGGACCGCTTGATGCGGGGGGTGTCCTGACCCCACCCTTCCGCCTGCCGGCCTGCGTGTCGACATAGGTATTTGGGGCAAGATGAGAGACCCACCTTGCCCCTGGAAGACCACCGGTCCTCACCTTGCACGGCCATCGGCTCCTCAGCCTGTTCCGCGTGACCTCTTTAGGCAGGTTAACCTTAACGGGCGCTTAAGGGGTCTCATCTTGTCGAAAATACCTCTGGGGGCCGAAGGCGGGGGCAGAGCCCCCTCGACGGGGATCGCCGGAACGCCGCTTTCCCGAGAGGCGCTAAACGCTATTGGCCGCTGGCGCCTCTCAGCCCTCCAGGCGGCCCGGAATGCTTTCGCGCCGGGTCCTTGGCAGGGGCCAATCGTCCATCAGCGCAAGCGCCTCTTCGGCCGTTTCCACGAAACGGAAGAGATCCAGATCGTCCGCCCCGATCGTGCCCGCATCGACCAGCGCGTCCCAGTTGATGATCTTCCGCCAGAATGCCTCGCCGAAGAGCAGGAACGGCACCCTTTCCATGCGGCCCGTCTGGATCAGGGTCAGGGCCTCGAACAACTCGTCGAAGGTACCGAAGCCGCCGGGAAAGACGCAGATCGCTGCCGCACGGGTCAGGAAATGCATCTTCCGGATCGCGAAATAGTGGAAGTTGAAGGCCAGGTCCGGCGTCACGAACTCGTTTGGCGCCTGCTCATGGGGCAGCACGATGTTCAGGCCCACGGACCGACCGCCCGCATCGGCGGCCCCCCGATTGCCCGCCTCCATCACGCCTGGCCCGCCACCCGTGACGATCACGTTCTCGCGCCCGCCCGTCTCCGCCAGAGACCGCTCGGTGACCAGCCTCGCGAAGCGCCGTGCCTCCTCGTATTGATTGGCCAGGTCGCGCAGCGTCTCCGTGCGGGCCGCATCGCGCTCGGCCGGGCGCGGGATGCGGGCGCCGCCGAACAGGACCACGGTGGACTGGACCTCCGCCTCGTCCATCAGAAGGCCCGGCTTCAAAAGCTCCAACTGCCAGCGGACGGGGCGTAGCTCTTCCCGGCAGAGAAAATCCTCATCGGCGAAGGCCAGTGTGTAGGAGGGCGAGCGTGTCTGTGGCGTGTCCGGCACGGTGCGCGCGGTGACCCGATCCTCCCGGCTGTGGCGCAGGGGGTGCTTGCGGGGGGTGTCGTCCATGGGCCGTCCTTGCATCCTGTTGACCGGACAGGTGTAACAGGCCCAAGGGGGCAGCGCATCATGGATTGGCAAGAGCAGATCGCCGCGGCGCGGGAGCGGATCGCAGGTCATGTGCGCGTGACGCCCGTGGCGCAGTTGGCGCTGGGCGGTTTTGACGTCGAAGTAAAGCTTGAACAGATGCAGCATACCGGCAGCTTCAAGGCGCGCGGGGCATTCAACACGCTGCTCTCGGCGCAGGTGCCGATGGGTGGCGTGGTGGCCGCCTCCGGTGGAAACCACGGGGCCGCAGTGGCCTTTGCCGCGCAGCAGCTTGGCCACGACGCCCATATCTTCGTACCCGAACTGGCTGGGCCCGCGAAGATCGCGTTGATCCAGGGGACCGGCGCGGACTGCCATGTGGTGCCCGGTCTCTATGCCGATGCGTTGGCGGCGGCGCGGGTCCATGAAGCGGAGACCGGCGCGATGCAGATCCACGCCTATGACGCGCCGGCGACCGTGGCCGGCCAGGGTACCTGTCTCGCGGAATGGGAGGCCCAGGGCCTGTTGGCAGAGACCGTTTTGATCGCGGTGGGTGGCGGCGGGCTGATCGCGGGCGCGTTGGCCTGGCTGGCCGGTCGGCGCAAGGTGGTGGCGGTGGAGCCCGAGACCTCGAGTGCGCTCAACGCGGCGCTCGCCGCAGGCGCGCCGGTGGATGTGGACGTATCGGGCGTGGCGGCCAATGCTTTAGGCGCGCGCCGGATCGGGTCGATCTGCTTCGATCTGGCGCGGGGCGTGGAGAGCGTCACTGTGCCGGATGCAGCCATCACAGCCGCGCAGCATCTTCTGTGGCAGGAGGCCCGGCAATGGGTAGAACCCGCCGGGGCTTGTGCCTTGGCGGCGCTGACCTGCGGCGCTTACCGCCCGGCGGTAGGTGAACGGGTTGCCGTTTTGATCTGCGGCGCGAATCCCGCGCCGGGTCCGGCGATCTGACGCTGGGATGCGCAGGTTAGGCGGACGCGCAGATGCGCGACACCTTGTGTTTGGGGGCTGCGCCCGGATGAGGTATTTGAAGCAAGATGAGAGCCGGGAGGGTGCCATGGCCCTGATCGATACGGAGGCCCCGGCCTTTGGGGCGCCTTGTCCGGATTTCGCCTTGCCCGATGCGGGCGGACGGGTCTGGTCGCGGGACGAATTGGCCGGGCCGAAGGGCTTGGTGATCGCCGTGATCTGCAACCATTGCCCTTACGTGGTCCGCCAGATCGGCGCGTTGGCGGCGGACCTGACGGCGCTGGCCGATGCGGGGATCGGGGCCTGTGCCATCATGCCGAACGATTGGACGGCTTATCCGGCGGATGCGCCCGACCGCATGTCGGCTTTCGCAGCCGCCCACGGATTGGATGTTCCTTACTTGGTCGACGAGACACAGGATGTGGCCCGCGCGCTTGGCGCCGTCTGCACGCCGGATCTCTTCGGTTACGATGCCGATCTGACCCTGCGCTATCGCGGACGGCAGGCGGAGTTGCGGGCGACCATGGAGACCGTGGCCGCGGGTGGTGAGGTGCCGGAACAAACGCCCGGCATGGGCTGTTCGATCAAGTGGCGGCGCTAGTGGCCGCATTGCCGCCATCGTCGTGTGCTCTGTCCGCATTGCGCGTTGCACGGAGCGGCAAGCATGATCTTCGAGTTTCAAACCGGTGCCTATCCTGACACGGCCGCGACCATGGCCGACCATATCAACGGGATGGCGGGCCGTGCCCTGCTCTCGGCCATTCGCGAGGGGCTGGTCGCGGATGGCCTGTCCCCGACGCCCATCGGTGCCGAAGATTGGGGTTGGTACACCGATGTTGAGGCGGACATGCACTACATGATCGGTGCCATTGTCTATCAGGATGACGCCTATACCGCCGGCAGCAATGCGCCCCTGGACTGCCTCGTCCAGGTCTGGCGGACGGAACCCCGGACGTTACTCGGCTTCATCCCGTCGAAGCGCGAGGTCCATGCGCCGTTGGACGACCCTCTTGTGGGCCAGATCGAGGCCGTCATCCGTTCCCTTGAGGCGGTCGGGGATATCCAACGCAGTTCGACGTGATCCGATCAGAGCCGGGACAGGATCAGTCCGCCTGCCACCATCGCCAGCGCGACGATGCGCGCGGGTGTCACGGCATGGGTCGACAGGCCGAACGGACCCGCTGCATCGAGGATCAGTGCGATGACGAGTTGGCCCAGGATCATGCCGGAAATCGCCGTGACGAGACCCAGCGTCGGCACCGTCCAAAGGATCGCCCAGACATAGAAAGCCCCCACTAGCCCGCCGAAGAGCAGCCAACCATTCACCGCCCGCGCACGCTCTACGCTGATCATCTGGCCCGTCAGGATCGTCAGGGCCAGAAGCGCGAGGAAGCCGATCCCGAAGGAAATCGCGGCGGCCGCTATGGGGCTGCCAAGACCGCGGCCAAGGGCCGCGTTCATCGGCGCCTGCAGCGCAGCCAGACCACCAGCCAGGATCGCGATCGTCAGGGGCAGGAGAAGGGTCGGCGACATGGGGCCTCGGCTGCGGCTTTGAGAGTGGGACGCCATGAGGCTAGCCGGGCCGCAGCCTTCTTCCCTATGGCGGTTTTCCTGACCCCGTCAGATCCGCGACAGGATCAGCCCGCCCGCCACCAGCACCAGAGCGGCCATCCGCTGCCAGGTGACCGGCGTCACCGGCGCACCGAACGCCCCCATGGCGTCCAGCACCAAGGCCGCGCCCAACTGGCCCAGCAGGAGGGCCGCGAAGGCCGTCAGGATCCCGATCACCGGCACCGCCCAGAGCATGGCCCAGACCACGGCTGCGCCCAGAAGGCCGCCTAACCAAAGGATCGGGGATACACTGCCCGCCCGCCAGAAGGCCGCGCCATCGCCGAAGGCAAGGGTCAGGGCCAGCAGAGCTCCGAAACCGACGCCGAAGCTGATGGCAGCAGCGGCCACGCCGCTTCCGATCTGCTTGCCCAGCGCCGCATTGAGCGGTGCCTGCACACCGAAGCCCACGCCCACGGCTAAGACGACGAGGACCGGGACCAAGATCGCAGGGGACAGGCTGGGCATGGCGGCGCTCCGGTTGTGCGCTTCGGGCGTCGCCGATAAGAGGCGGCCAGTCAATCGCGCGGAGGCCGCCCCCATGTCGAACCAACAGCTCGAAGCTGCCATCGAGGCCGCATGGGAGGCGCGCGACGGCATTACTCCCCAGACCACCGGTGAGGCGCGGGACGCCATCGAGGCCACGCTGGAGGCGTTGGATGGCGGCACGCTGCGCGTGGCCGAGAAGCAGGACAATGACTGGCATGTAAACCAATGGGCCAAGAAGGCGGTGTTGTTGGGGTTCCGCCTGAAGGACATGGCGCCCCAATCGGGTGGCCCCCAGGGCGGTGGCTGGTGGGACAAGGTGGACAGCAAGTTCGCCGGGTGGAACGCCGCACGGTGGGAGGCGGCGGGCTTCCGCGCCGTGCCCAACTGCATCGTGCGCCGCTCGGCCTACATCGCGCCGGGTGTGGTCCTGATGCCGTCCTTCGTAAACCTCGGCGCCTATGTGGACGCGGGCACGATGGTCGATACCTGGGCTACGGTGGGGTCTTGCGCGCAGATCGGGAAGAACGTGCACCTGTCGGGTGGCGTTGGCATCGGCGGCGTGTTGGAGCCCATGCAGGCCGGCCCGACGATCATCGAGGACAATTGCTTCATCGGCGCCCGCTCCGAGGTGGTCGAAGGCTGCATCATCCGCGAGGGCTCCGTCCTGGGGATGGGGGTCTTCATCGGCCAATCCACCCGCATCGTGAACCGCATCACCGGTGAGATCACCTATGGCGAGGTGCCGCCCTATTCGGTGGTGGTCGCGGGCTCCATGCCCGGCAATTCCATGATGGGCAACGGCCAGGCGGCGCCGAACCTCTATTGCGCGGTGATCGTGAAACAGGTGGACGAGCGCACGCGGTCGAAGACCGGGATCAACGAGTTGCTCAGGGATTGATGGACGACCTGAAGCAGCTGCGCGAAGATTTCCACCGCTTCAGAGCCGAATGCGAGAACATCGCCAACCTGTGGTTGACGCATTAGACCCTGGCTTCCGCGGAGGAGGAAGATGGGATCCTATCCTGGAGTGCCGCTTGGTTCTTTCATGATATCAGCAAATGGTTGCAGGCCACTTTCTTCATCTGCGTGGCGAAGATCACCGATCCGAGTTCATCGGGACGAGACAGGAAAAACCTGACTGCGTCCTATCTTGTCGAGTAGCTGGAACGACTTGACTGCCCGTCCGACGAAGCCGCACAGGAATTGACTGCCTTGGAAGCCTACCGGGACATCATTGTCGCGGCCCGAAGCAAACGATTGGCCCAGTTGGACCTTCCGACCGCCCGCTCGGGCGATGTTATGGCTGCGCGTGAACGGCAGGACGTCGATCGCTTCATCGCAGCTTTGATACGGTTCACCGATGCTGTCGGCCGCGCCATCGGAGAGGGTGCTCTGGACTACCGGTACCGGCCGGGAGCCGGGGATGTCTCGGACTTGATCTGGCATCTGAGAAGGACCCTGCCAGACAATTGATGCCGCTCCCAGATATCGGTCGCCGCGCATCCTGACGGATACGTGAACCGGACGCCGCGATTTGTCATTCCGTTTCGCACCGGGACCGCACTAGCTAGGGATCATGGACCTGATCTTCGCCTATCTCGCGGGCCTGCTGACGCTCATCAATCCCTGCGTCCTGCCTGTCTTGCCCATCGTCTTGGCCTCGGCGCTGAATGCCGACCGGCGGGGACCCGTTGCGCTGGCCGGGGGTATGAGCCTGTCCTTCGTCACATTCGGGATGCTGGTTGCCACCATCGGACGGTCCATCGGGCTGACCGAAGACAGGCTGGCCGACATCGGTGCCATCGCGATGATCCTGTTCGGGGCGATCCTTCTGGTGCCCCAGCTTTCGAGCCGGTTCGAGATGGCCATGGCGGGCGTGTCTGCGCGGGCAGATACGACCCTGGCGCAATCGGGCACCTCCGGACTGGGCGGTCAGTTCTTGGGCGGGCTGTTGCTGGGGGCGGTCTGGTCACCCTGCATCGGGCCCACGCTGGGCGGGGCCATCGCCTTGGCCAGCCAGGGCGAGAGCCTGGTTTGGGCCTTCCTGATCATGGTCGCCTTCGCCGCCGGGGTCTCGACCCTGATCCTGGGCATCGGGATCGGCGGGCAGGGCCTTGTTCGGCAACGCGCGCAATCGCTGCGGGGCCTTGCCGCGCGCTCCAAACCGATCCTGGGCGGCGTCTTCGTGGCCGTGGGCCTGATGATCCTGTTCCGCCTTCACCATGCCATCGACCGGTGGGCCATCGAAACGCTGCCCTATTGGTTCACCGACCTTTCCATCATGTTCTGACCCGACAGGAGCCCTTCATGAACCGTCGTGCCTTCATCCTGACCTCCACCGCGCTCGTCGTCATCGCGGGCCATGCCGCGGCCGGCGGCGCGGGTTTCGTGGACTTCGATGCGAGCGACCCGATCACCGCCGCGCTGGACGAGGGCAAGACCGTTCTCGTGGATTATGCCGCCGATTGGTGTTCCACCTGCGCCCGGCAGGAGCGGATCATCACCGCCCTGCGCGCGGCCAATCCGGCCTATGATGAGAACATCGTCTTCATCCGGGTGGATTGGGACGACTTCGGCAATGCACCGGTCACGACCTCCCGCAATATCCCGCGTCGGTCGACGCTGATCGTGCTGCGGGGCGATGACGAGCTCGGGCGTCTGGTCGCAGGCACGCGGGAGGGGGATATCCAGGCGTTGATGGATCGTGCCCTGCAAGCGGCCACTGGCGCCTGATCGTCGCGGGGCGTGGCGCTAGTCGTCGTCGCGCCCGAAGAAGACGACGGCGCCGACGCCGCCGCCCGCCACGACGATCCGGGAGGCTCGCTTGGCTTGGCCCGCACTCAGCGCCAATTCCGAGCTTTGGCTGGCCATGTAGCGGATGCCGACATCCAGGTCGCGGTAGCTGACGACCTGGTCATCGGCCCGCAAGCGCCCGAGAAAGCCGGAAAGCGCGCGCGAAACATAGATCGCGTCCGCTGCGCTCAGGACGCGAGAGATGCCGGATGCGCTGGTGGACGCCGCGTCGATGTATTCATCGGACTCGCAGCTCAGGATCAGGCAGCGCTTGTCGGCCGCCGCGCACATCTCTGCCAGCGTTGCGATCTCAAGGTGGCTGCCATCGGGGAACAGCATCACGCCGTCCTCATTGTGACCGATCACGGCGATCACGTTCTCTTCTGACTCAGTGATCAGGCGGGTCACGTCATCGGCTGATCCCGCCCGTTCCGACGCATCGTCCAGCGCGTCCAGGTTTCGGTTCGCGCCGCGCGTATCCTCCAGCATGGCGAGTGTCGGGTCATGGCCGAAGACCTTGGAGAAGCCATCACCGTCATCGGGAAGCGCGGACGCAAAGCGAACGGTCGGTGCGGTCGGTCGCAAGTAGGAGGCCAGATCGGCCTCGGCGAGGCGGGGCGCGTCGGCCAGAAGGTCCTGTAGAAGGGCCGATTGTTGCGTTCCCTCGGCGCGGGAGACGACGTCCGCCTCGCCGACCCGCTCCAAGCGGCGGCCCTGTGACACGGTCTGACCTGTGCCATCGGCGACCCGCACAGCGGTCGTCGCCGTGTCACAGGACCGCGCCAGAAGCGGCAGGGCCATTGCCCCGGCGAAGCCAAGCTGAAGCACTACAGCGATCGATCGACCTGACATGGCTACACTCCGAAATATGCGGCAAGAACCCGGCGTCCGGAGGCGTCACGCTCCGGCGGCGATGCCGGGCCGAGATCGACCGACGGATCCGCGGCGACGGATTTCAGGACCGATTTGAAAATCAGCGGAAGGGCTGCGCCGAACACGAAGAGGTCACGCAGCGATGCCGTGTCCGGCTGACCATCGAACCAGAAATAGACGCCGAAGACCGACAGGCCGATCATCGCCGCAATCGTCCCCCAATAGAGGGGGGAGCGCATCAGCCGCTGCGTGGTCTTGAGATGCAGACGGGTGCGGATGTTGTACCAATGCAGCGCCTCTTGAAAGACACTGCCCAGGCAGACCGCCAAGGCGGCCTCAGAGAGCAAGTAGTCAAGCATAGCGACCCCCTGCGCCGAGCGTATGGGTCCGGCGATCCCAAGCAATTGAGGGAATCCTGACTTGCATGGGTAAGGACGCCCGCTGCCGATGCGATGCACCCCTCGACCGCGTCGCCTTCTGCCCGGCCTATTGGTCGATCAAGCGCCGATCGCTGCGAAGAAGTCGCGCACGCGGGGCTGGAAATGCGGCACCGCATCCGCGTGGGTGCAGAAGTCGTCCTGTGTCATCATCGTCCAGCGCTGCCCCTCATCGCCGAAGCGGATGGCGGCCAGATGCGCATTCGTGATCGGCGCGGCGAAGAAGTGTGAGCCAGCGCCGTCGCGGCGCCGATAGATGCGATCCCAGACGAAGTCACCCGGGGCGAAGACCAGCCCCACCTCCTCCTCGATCTCGCGCCGCACTGCGTCCATCCCGGTCTCGCCCGGCTCTGCACCGCCGCCGGGCAAATCCCAATGGGCAGGCCAGGAGATCGTCGGAATGTCGTCGCGCAGGATCGTCAGCAGGCTATCGCCCAGATAGAGGATGGCCTTGGCGCCGCGAACCGGCTCGACCGCCGTGCTCATTCCGGCCGTCGTCCGAAATCCTGGCGCAGACCCTCGATCTCGCGCTCGATGACAAGAGCGTCGCGCGCCAGCCGCTCGGCTTCGATCTCGTCCATGATCCGCAACGCCGCTTCCGTGCGGCCGAGACTTTTCCAGAGCGCGCGCCGCCAGGCCCGCTTCGCCGAGACCGGGGACCAGGGCAGCTTGGCTTCCGCCAGCCAGTGCCGCAGGGCGGGTGGCAGACGGTCGAAAGCCGCCATGTTGTCCTTTTGTGCCTGGCTCAGCCCGAGGCTGGTGCGCTGGTTTCCGGAAGCCATAGCACGAAGATGGAACCGGATCGTCCGTCTGACCAGTGTCAAAAGCGGCGCGCCTCTGCGTCCAGAACGCGCGCCGCGCATGGCGGGGAACCGCGCCCATCACCGCGCGTTCGTGTCCCGCACAACCGGAAGGAGTCTCATATGGGTAGTTTGGGTTTTCTGGCATCGATCGTCGTCGGCGGCTTGGCAGGCTGGATCGCGAGCATGATCATGAAGGCCGACACCGGTCTGATCCTGAACATCATTCTCGGGATCGTCGGGGCCGTCATGGCGAATTTCCTGCTGGGGCTCGTCGGCATCGTGGCTGGTGGCAGTTGGATTCCGCAACTGGTCGTCGGCATCCTGGGCGCCAGCCTACTGATCGCCGTGGTGCGCGCCATTCGCAAGTAACCGCGGGTCGGCGTCGCCTAGACCATTCAGAACGGCGCTTCGTGCACATCACCCATTCCGATGTGCAGCGCTCGGATTGGCGGAATGGGCTGCGGCCAGGGGCGCAGCGAGGGGCCGTCGGTCACTCCGCTGCGTAACTGGCACCGAACCAGGCCTGAACAAGATCGCCATAGGTGCCGTCCTCCTCCAGACGCAGAAGCGTGCGGTTGATTGGTTCGCGCAGCGGGCTGTCGGGCGGCAGGGCAATGCCGTAATATTCCGGCTGGAACACACGGTCCACCAAGCGGGCGCGGCCCGCTCCGGCACCGTCCAGCCAATAGGCCAGGATCGGGCCGTCGAAGACCACCGCCTCGATCGCGCCGGTCTCGAAGGCGGCGATCAGGCTCTGGAAATCGGGGAAGGTGCGATGCGCCACCCCGCGCCCGTTGAGATAGCTCGACGCGGTGGAGCCTTCGGTCGTGCCCACGCGTCGCCCGTCCAGGTCGGTCACCCGGCCCACATCCTGTTCCAGGGCATCGAGGGTCAGGTTGGCCGTCACGCTGGCGACGAAGATCGACACGACGAACAGCGATCCGACCACCATCACCACGCCCAGCAGCCGCCCCAGCGCCGAGCGCGGCGCCTTTCCCACCTGCTCGCCGTTGAGCATCAGGTTCAGCGCCCACCAGAAAGCGGGAAAGGTCGCTTCTCGCGCGGAACGGCCGAAGACGTCGTGGTGGCGTCGCTCCACCAGCCACATCAGCATGCCCAAGGCCAGCAGCACGCCCAAAGCCAGCGCGGTCAACCCGATCAGACGCGGGGTCAGGGCCGCTTGCACCAACGCCAGCCCGCCGCCTTGCGGGGGAAGTAGAATTTGCAGACCCGCGCTGAAGATCGGTTGGGAGAAATCCATTCGTTCCTCCCGGTCGGCCGTGATCGAGATATTCGCCACCGCCGCATTGGTCGCGCCGGACTCGATATCCGCCAACATCTCGGGGAAGCCGTCATAGCGGCGGATGTCGTAGAGCAGCCCCAGTTCGTCCGCGATCGCGGCCCAGAGGTCCAGGCCAAAGCCTATATCGCGACCGTCTTCGACCAGCGAGAAGGGTGCGCGCGTCACGGTGCCCACGACCAATCGGTCGCCGCCTGCGCCCTGCGCTGAGATCGGGGGAACGACGGTGAGCCAGGCAAGAAGGACGAGAAGCATGCGCATTTCTCGAATGACGCATGGTCGGGCTGCGGTTGACAAGTCCGGCGCGCCCCGGCCATCGGGGGCTATGGCCCAGACGAAGAAACGCCCGCACCATGTCTATACGCTTCTGGTGGAGGTCGGCCGGAAGGCGGGGGACGGCCTGCCCGACGACGCTTCGGGCGCAGCCCTGATGTGCTATGCTTCCGGCGTGGACGAGGCCGAGGCGGTGCGCGAAACCGTCGCCGTGATGAAGCAGGCCGACATGAACGTGCTGGAAGTGTCGGGCTACGGCACACTGGAGGAGCGGGAGGCCGAGGGCCATGACATTGCGCAGGACGAACGCGATCTGATGGCCCGCGCCTTGGCTGAGAACAGCGTCATTGTGGCTCAACAGACGATCTTCCGCGAATGAGCGTCGATCCCGTCGATCTGACCGCCGCTCTGGTCCGCTGCCCCTCGGTCACGCCGGACGAGGGCGGCGCGCTGGTCTTGCTGGAAGAGTTGCTGTCGCAGGCGGGCTTTGCCTGCACGCGGGTGGATCGCGGCGGGGTGGCGAACCTGTTCGCGCGCTGGGGCGAGAAGGGGCATGCGAAGACCTTCGGCTTCAACGGTCATACCGACGTCGTGCCGGTGGGCGATGAAGCCGCCTGGACCCACGACCCGTTCGGCGCCGTGATCGAGGATGGCTGGCTCTACGGGCGCGGCGCCACCGATATGAAATCCGGCGTGGCGGCCTTCGCCGCCGCTGCCATCCACTTCGTGACCGAGACGCCGCCTGACGGTGCCGTGATCCTGGCGATCACCGGCGATGAGGAGGGGGATGCGACGGACGGGACCACGGCACTGCTCGACTGGATGGGCAAGACCGGGGAGCGGATGGATGTCTGCCTGGTGGGCGAACCCACCAGCCCCGACCATATGGGCCAGATGATGAAGATCGGGCGGCGCGGCTCCCTCACCGCTTGGTTCACGTTCCACGGCCGACAGGGCCATTCCGCCTATCCCGACCGTGCCCTAAATCCCCTCCCCGCTATGGCGCGGCTGATGGCCGATCTCTCGGCTCACGAACTGGATCGCGGGACGGACCATTTCGATCCGTCCACCCTGGCTGTGGTCACCATGGATGTGGGCAATCCGGCCACTAACGTGATCCCGGCTGAAGGGCGGGCGGCGGTCAACATCCGCTTCAACGACACGCATTCCGGTACGTCGCTGACCGATTGGTTGCGGGGTGAGGCCGACCGGGTGACGGCCGCGACGGGCGTGGAGATCGGGATGGAGGTGAAGGTCTCGGGCGAGAGCTTCCTGACCCCGCCCGGCCGTTTGAGCGACCTCGTGGCCCGTGCCGTGCAGGTGGAGACGAACCGCGTACCGGAGATGTCGACCACCGGCGGCACCTCGGATGCGCGCTTTGTGAAGGACCATTGCCCGGTGGTGGAATTCGGGCTGGTGGGTCACCGGATGCATGCCGTGGACGAGCGTGTGCGCGTGGAGCAGATCGAGCAGCTGACCGCTATCTACGGCCGCATCCTGCACGACTATTTCGCCTGAGGCGGCGATGCGCCCCGGCCGGGTCGTGCGTCTCAAGGGGAAAGGGATCGGCGCCGCGTGTCCTGCGAACACGGACGGATCGTGCTGCCGGGCCCGTGGGTCCGGTCGTCCTGGCCCCTTCGGGCCTGTTGCCGGCAATCGGACGAGGCGACCCCGAAGGGCCCGTCGGATCCGTCATGTCTATCCGGGCCTCACGGCCCTGCGCGCGGAGAGGGGTTCTGGGGCTGCGCGGTTAACGGAGGGTGAAAGAAAGTCGGCAGCGCGCTACCGCGATGTCCTGAGATATAACCGTCGCAGATAGAACAAGATGGCGCCGACACCCACAGAGGCCAAACCACTGGCGACGCCAGAACCCATGCGCTGGAAGATCGGCGGCGTGTAGCTGTCCTCCCCGGGGGATGCTGCGGGGATGTCGGCGAAGTAGGCGGCCTCGACGAGATAGGTGTTGATGGAGACCGCAATGACGACGGTGCCCCAAAGGACCAGCGCCCATTGAAGAATGAGCAGAGGGATGTTCGATGCACGTTTGATCACGTTCACTACGTGCCTTGCATGAGGGTGCTCAGGCCGCTTTCTCCGCTCCATCGGTTCGCAAGAATACGGGCGCGTCCGGTGGGCTCTCTTGCCATGCGTAGCCACCCGCCGTGAAGCCGCGCAGGTCGGCGGGGTCGGCGATGCGGTGCTCGGCCACGAAGCGGGCCATGGCGCCGCGGGCGCGCTTGGCGAAGAAGCTGATGGTCTTGGGGCCGCCCGGCCGATCTTCCAAGAAGGTCGGCGTGATTACCGGAAGGGCGAGGGCCGCCCGGTCCACGGCGCCGAAATATTCCTGACTGGCGCAGTTCAACAAATGGTTCGCGCCTGTGGCCTCCGCATCCGCGTTCAGAAGGCGCGCGATCCGGTCGCCCCAGAACGTGTAGAGGTCCTTGCCGCGTCGTGTTTTCAGCTTCGTGCCCATTTCCAACCGGTAGGGCCGGATCGCGTCGAGCGGCCGCAGCAAGCCGTAAAGCCCCGACAGGATCCGCAGGTGGTTTTGTGCCCAGCGCAGCCCGTCCTCCGACAATGTCGCCGCCTCCAGCCCTGCATAGGTGTCGCCGTCGAAGGCGAAGGCCGCGGGCTTCTCCGGCGCGGCCTCCCAGTCGCGGAACCGGTCGCGGTTGAGGCGCGCCAGGCTCTCGGAGATCGACATGAGCCGCTGCAGATCGCCGATGCCCTGGCGCCGGGCGCTGGTTAGCAATCTGTCGGTCTCCTCACCCAGCCGCGGCGCGGTGGCCGTATGTGGGACGGGATCGAAATCGAGGCTCTTGGCGGGGGAGATCACGGTCAACATGATCCGCAAATTAGACGGCCGGGGCACGGCTGCAAGGTGCCGCATCGCGGCCGCGTCCCCCTTTTTGACGCCGGAGGGATTTGGATATTTCGGCCAAAAAGAAGACCAGCTTCTGTCCATCACTGGTCCGTAAATACTCATGGCGGGCCGTATCAGCCGCGCGCCCTTGGGGTCGAGGTAGTCGGAGGCAGCTGTCGGATCGCGATCAGGTGCGCCGCAGGTGATAGGTCAGGGCCGTGCGGATGAGGATGTCGACGGGTTCGTCCGGCATCGGAGACTGGGTGTCGAACAAGAGGCCGCGATTGCCGTCGAAGCGTAGCCCCTCGCCCGCGACCGCTTTCAGATCGGCGATCACGCGGGACCCGCAATGGGTGTAGATCGCGTAGCCGCCCTGTTTCGGGATGCCCAGTCGGATCGTCGTGCCAGTGCGGGGGTGGGTAGGACGATAGGCGGGCTGGCCCCATTTGAGGCTTTCCGTCAGCGGACCGACCTCCGGCAAGGTTGCCGCAATCGCCAGGATACGGCCGCGCAGCGCCAAGAGGGCGGTGCGGGCGGGATCGGGGAAGACGGCGAAGGCGGCGGCGACCTCCGGCGGCGGTACACTCATGCCTCTTCCCGCAGGACGTCCAGGAAAGCCGCGCCAAAACGGTCGGCATGGCGGTCGCCGAGGATGCGGGCGATGGCTTGCGCGTCGGGCGGGGCCTTGGCGACCTTGGCCAGTTGCGAGGACGAGCAGGACATAGGCTTGTCGAGGCCGGTCGCGCCGCGGGCCAGATCGGTCTGAACCGAGAGCAGACGGTCGTAGATCGCGCCCTCGCTGCGCCCGGCCAGCCTGCGGCGGGCGGGGTGGACGTCGTCCGGCGCCTCTCCGGTGATGATCCCCAGGAAGGTCGCGCCGTAGCGGTCGAGCTTCGTGGCGCCCACGCCGGAGATGCGTGCCATGGCGTCCAGGGTCGTGGGCCGGGTTTCGGCCATCTCGATCAGGGTGCGGTCGGTGAAGACCACATAGGCCGGCACGCCCTGCGCCTCGGCCAGCGCCCGGCGCTTGGCCTTGAGCGCCGAGAGGAGGGGCGCGTCCTCCTCGTTGACCAATTGCTTGACCGCCGGGCGGCGCGGGGCCGTCTGGATCGTGTCGCGGCGCAGCGTTACCGTCGCCTCGCCTTTCAGGACCGGGCGGGCGGCCGCCATGAAGCGCAAGGCGCCGTGACGCTCCGGATCGGGGCGCACCAAATCAAGGCCCATCATTTGGCGGAAGACGGCCTGCCATTGGTGCTTGGGCGTGTCCGCGCCACAGCCAAAGGTGGGCAGCGCGTCATGGCCGAAGCGGCGGGTCTTGTCGGTTTCGGTGCCGGTCAGCACGTCGATCAGATGACCGGTGCCGAAGCGCTCCTCCGTCCGCAGCATGGCCGAAAGTGCCTTGCGCGCTTCGGTGGTGCCGTCGAACAATTCGGGTGGATCGGCGCAGAGGTCGCAATTGCCACAGGGTTCCGCCGTTTCGCCGAAATATGCGAGCAGGGTCTGGCGGCGGCATTTCTGGGCTTCCGCCAGACCCAGAAGCGCGTTCAGGCGGCCGTGATCGGCCTGCTTCATCTCGGGCGGGGCTAGCCCCTCGTCGATCTGTGTGCGGCGGTAGCGGATGTCGTCGGCGCCGAACAGCGTCAGCGTGTCGGCGGGGGCGCCATCGCGCCCGGCGCGGCCGATTTCCTGGTAATAGGCTTCGATCGATTTGGGCAGGTCGGCATGGGCGACCCAGCGGATGTCGGGTTTGTCGATGCCCATGCCGAAGGCCACCGTGGCCACGACGATCAAGCCGTCTTCGCGCTGGAAGCGGGTCTCGACGGCGCGGCGCTCCTCGGCCTCCATTCCCGCATGGTAATGGCAGGCGGCATGTCCCTCGTCGCGCAGGGCCTGTGCCAGGCTTTCGGTCTTGGCGCGGGTGCCGCAATAGACGATGCCCGATTGCCCCGTCCGGGCGGCGGCAAAGGCGAGGATCTGGCGGCGCGGCTGGTTCTTGGGCTGGAAGGCGAGCGACAGGTTAGGTCGGTCGAAACCGTGGAGAAACGTCTCGGGCGTGCCGTCGAACAGGCGGTTGGCGATCTCGGCCCGGGTCTCGGCATCGGCGGTCGCCGTGAAGGCGGCAAGGGGGACGCCAAGCGCCGTGCGCAGCGCGCCGATCCGCAGGTAGTCGGGGCGGAAATCGTGCCCCCATTGGGCGACGCAATGGGCCTCGTCCACGGCGATCAGCGTGCAGTTCGCGCGTTTCAGAAGCCGTTCGGTGCCGCCGGAGGCCAGGCGTTCGGGCGCGATGTAGAGGAGCTTGAGGTCGCCCGCATCGATGGCCTGCCAGACGGCCTCGGTCTCCTCCTCGGTATTGCCGGAGGTGAGCGCGCCAGCGTTGACGCCTGCCGCCGTCAGGGCCCGGACCTGGTCGCGCATCAGCGCTATGAGTGGCGAGACGACGACGGTCAGGCCATCGCGACAGAGCGCGGGAAGTTGGTAGCAAAGCGACTTGCCGCCGCCCGTGGGCATGATGGCCAGCACGTCGCGCCCCGCCATGACCGCCTCCACGATCTCCGCCTGGCCGGGGCGGAAGGCGTCGAATCCGAAGATGCGGGACAGGACGTCCTGGGGGTCTGGCATCGGCGCGCTCATGGGTGGTTTGTTGAGGAATCCCACATGCGGAATCGGGGCACAAGGGTCGAGGATGCGACAGATCTGCGAATGATTCGCAGATTTTCCCCTTCCGGTTGTCGAGTGGTGGTATTAGGTAAGTGATCCTGACGCAAAATATGGGGGAATCGCCATGGGCATCCTTCGCACGACCTTCGCCCTTTCGCTGCTGGCTTTGCCGGTTTCGGCGCAGGAGGTGACGCTGCGCTTCCAGCATTTCGTCAATCCCGCCTCGGCCAATCCGGCGCATTTCATGCAGCCCTGGGCCGACGCGATCGAAGAACAATCGGAGGGTCGGATCAAGGTCGAGCTCTATCCGTTCATGCAGCTCGGCGGCTCGGCTGCGAATATGTACGACCTGATCGCCGATGGCGCGGTGGATGGCGGCTGGGTGATCCCCGGCTACCAACCCGGCCGCTTCCCCGAGGCGGAGGCGCTGGAACTGCCCTTCATGGTGACGAAATCTGCCGAAGCGGCGTCGATGGCGGCGTGGGATTATACCCAGGCGCATCTGATGGACGATTTCGCCGATGTCCACGTGATCGCGGCCCATATGCACGGGCCGGGTCTGGTCCATAAGAAGGGGGCCGCACCCGAGACGCTGGCCGATTTCCGGGGGCTGAACCTGCGGGGGCCATCGCGGCCCGCGACGCTGCTTCTCAAGAAGCTGGGCGCGAACCCAGTGGGAATGCCGGTGCCCGCCTTCCCAGAAGCCCTGGCCAAGGGTGTGCTGGATGGCGGCGTCATCACCTGGGAGCAGGCGCCGTCCTTGAAGCTGGACGAGTTGACCGACAGCCATACGGATGTGGCCGGGGAGAAGTCGCTCTATAACCTCTATTTTCTCTGGGCCATGAACAAGGATGTCTATGCCGGGCTGCCGGATGATCTGCGCGCGGTGATCGACGCCAATTCCGGCATGATGGCCTCGGCTTGGGCGGGGCGGGCCCATGACACGGGCGATGCTGAGGGGCGGGCCGTGATCGAAGCCTCGGGCAACCAGATCGCGGAACTGTCGCTGGAGGCCACGGCGGAGATCGTGGGGCTTGGGGACGTGGTCACCGAGGAGTGGATCGCCGAGATGGACGGGAAGGGCTTCGATGGTGCGGCCCTCGTGGCGGCGGCACGTGACGCGGTAGCGGCGCATTCCGGCCAGTGAGGTGAGCGTGACGGGGTGCGAGGGGCCAGCCCCTCGCGCTCCCCGAGGTATTGTCAGCAAGATGAGGATCAGGGTGCTTGGGCGATCGTGATGGTGGTGTCGCCGTAGCGTCTTTGATCGGTTTGGCTGACGCCTGGCGGGAGGTTTGGAGGGGCGGCTTCTTCCCAGACGATGGTGGCGTCGGCGGCGATCCAGCCTTGCGCCAGAAGCGCGGCAAGGGCGCGTTCGCCCAGACCCTTGCCGTAGGGCGGGTCGAGGAAGATCAGCTCATGGGGCCTGCCCGGGCCGGGGCGCATTGCGTCCTTCGGGACCAGGCGGGCCGGGGCGTTCAACAGGTCGATGTTCTGCCGCAGGATGGTCCGGGCCTTGCGGCTGGTCTCCAGGAAGGTTGCCGAGGTGGCACCGCGGCTCAACGCCTCGAGCCCCAGGGCGCCGGTGCCCGCGAAGACGTCGAGAACGGTCAGGCCGTCGATCTCGAGCCCTTGGGCGTTTTCCAGCAGGTTGAAGATCGCCTCGCGCACCCGGTCGGTGGTGGGGCGCAAATGGGCAGCGGCATCGCCCGCGCCGACTGGCGTGAGGCGGCGGCCGCGCCAGCGCCCGCCGATTATCCGCAACCGGGCCTCACAGTAGGGATTTGACCGGGGTTTCGCTATCGGCCACGTCGGTCTTGGCGGGCGAGCGGCCGGCCTCGATCAGCCGCTTGCCGACCATATAGGCGCGCGGGTCGTTCATGGCGTCCACGGCCAGCAAT
Organism: Pseudomonadota bacterium; assembly: GCA_039199335.1. GTDB lineage: Bacteria > Pseudomonadota > Alphaproteobacteria > Rhodobacterales > Rhodobacteraceae > Jannaschia. The sequence continues at coordinate 47,262 of JBCCSY010000005.1, read as the reverse complement.
TCGTCGCCCTCGTAATACCAATGGGACCGTCCATCGCCGTTGCGCTGGACGATATCGTCGAAGCCCTCGTTCCAGCCTGCGATCTGGAGCTTCACGTCGTACTGGTCGGACCAGAACCAGGGCTTGGCCTTGTAGGGAACCTCGGCCCCCAGGATGTTGCGTGCCACGGCCTCGGCCTGCTCGATGGCGTTGGGCACGGATTCCAGCCGGATGCGCCGGTTGCGATAGGGGAAGGAGCAGCAATCCCCCGCCGCCCAGATATGCGGGTCGGAGGTGCGGCCCAGCGCGTCCACGGCGATGCCGTCATCGAGATCGAGGCCCGCCGCCTCGGCAAGGGTCGTATCGGGCCGCGCGCCGATGCCCGCGATCACCAGATCCACGGGCAATTCGCTTCCGTCGGTTAGGCGCGCACCCTCTATCTTGCCATCGCCCAGCAGCGTGTCGAGGCCCACCCCCTCACGAATATCGACGCCATGGTCCCGGTGCAGGCGGCGGAACCAGGTGGCCGTCGGCGCGCAGGCCACACGAGCGAGGAGGCGGACATTCAGCTCCACCAGCGTGACGGGCAGGTCCATCTTGCGGGCGACGGCGGCGGCTTCCAGCCCGATATAGCCGCCACCCACCACGAGCATCCGGCGGCCTTTCGTCATCTGGGGCTTGAGCGCGTCGATATCGGCCATGGTGCGGATGACATGGGTGCCGGGCAAACCGGCGGTGCAGCGTTCGGGCAGGGTATGGGCGATGGAGCCGGTGGTCAGGGCCAAGGCGTCGTAGCCTTCGGTTCCACCGTCATGGGTAAAGGTTCGCGCGGCTGGGTCGATGGCCGTGATGCGGGTGGCCTTGTGGAGCTCGATCTTCTGGTCGTCGTAGAAGGCGGGCGGGCGGAGGTAGAGGCGTTCGCGCGCCATCTCGCCCAGAAGGTAGGATTTCGAGAGGGGCGGGCGCTGATAGGGTGGCTCCGGCTCTTCCCCCCACAGGGTGAGACGACCCTCGTAGCCCTCTTTCCGCAAGGTCTCGGCCAGGGTGGCGCCGGCCTGTCCGGCCCCGATGATGGCGATGTGGTCCATGGCGGCCTCCCTGGCGGGCGATGGGTCAAGGGCTATACAAGTGGTGGGAGAGTTTCAAACGGAAGGACTGCACAGATGGCCATCTCGAAAGGCGACAGGTTGCCCGACGCCAGCTTAATCCGCATGGGGGCCGAGGGGCCCGAAGCCGTGGCATTGTCGGAGGTGACGGGCGGCAAGCGCGTGGCCCTGTTCGCGGTACCGGGGGCCTATACGCCCACCTGCTCGTCGGCCCACGTGCCCAGCTTTATCCGCACCAAGGATCAGTTCGCCGCGAAGGGCGTCTCGGAAATCATCTGCGTCTCGGTGAACGATCCCTTCGTGATGGCAGCCTGGGGCGAGGCGACGGGGGCCGCTGCCGCCGGTCTGCATATGCTGGGCGATGCGGACGGAACGTTCACGAAGTCCATCGGGATGGATTTCGATGCGCCACCCGCTGGGCTGATCGGACGGTCGAAACGCTACGCCATGCTGGTGGATGATGGGGTCGTCACCGCCCTGCACGTGGAGGAGAGCCCCGGCGTCTGCGAGACGTCCGCCGGGGAAAGCCTGCTCGAAGAGGCGTGAGCACGCAGGCCCGGGACCTGCCACAGATCGCGCTGTCGGTCCGGCAGCCCTGGGCCTGGGCTATCCTGCATGCCGGGAAGGATATCGAGAATCGCACGGCGCAGTCCGTGCGGGCGGGGAACATGACCACGGGACGCGTCGCGATCCACGCCGCCACAGGCATGACCCGGGACGAATATGACTGGGCCGTTTGGCGCATGGGCCAGGACGGTGTCCGGGTGCCGCGGCCCGATGATTTGCCACGCGGCGCCGTGATTGGCGCGGCCGAGGTGGTGGAATTCGTCACGGAAAGTGCGTCGCCCTGGTTCGGCGGGCCGGTGGGGCTGGTGCTGCGTGATCCGGTTGCCACAGCGCCGATCCCGGCAAAGGGCGCGCGCGGCTATTTCGAGTGGGTGGCCGAGGGCGCATTGGCCGCACCTTTGCCTTGGATGGGGGATTGGGGCGGGGCGGAGGACGGACTGTTCGGCGATCTGCCCGTGGTCTTCGAGACGCCGCCAGCAAAGCCATGGGGCAAGCGTCAGCCGCGGCGGGTCGCCAAGTAGAGGTTCGTCTCGCTACGCGACACGCCATCCATCTTACGGATGCGGTTCAGCAGGACGTCCAGCTCTTCCAGAGTGTCAGTCCCGATCTCGGCGATAAGGTCCCAGCGGCCATTGGTGGAATGAACGGCGGGGATTTCGGGCATGGCGGCAAGCGTGCGGGCCACACGCTCGGCACCGCGGCCTTCGATGTCGATCAGGATGACCCCGCGAACCGGGCTTTCTGCCAGATCGCTCTTGAGGATCGCGCGGTAGCCCAGCACGTCGCCTCGCGCGGCTAACTTATCCATGCGGGCGCGGATCGTGGCGCGGGTGACGCCGAGCGCGTGGGACAGGGTGGCCACGGAGGCGCGTCCATCCCTGGTGAGCGCGGCGAGGAGACGGCGGTCAAGATCGTCCATATCGCTCACCGTTTATGCGCATAATAGGCGATGTGGTAGTCGAAATGATCACTTCTATGGCTTTGAGCTGCCGTTCCGATGGCGTCTTCTCTCGCCATGGATACACGGCACATTACCTTGATTGGCGCACCTTTCGACGATGGTGCGGGCCATGACGGCTGCCTCATGGGGCCCGACGCTCTGCGCACAGCGGGCTTGGCGCGCGCGCTGACGGAGCTGGGTCACCGGGTCGAGGATCGCGGCAATCTGGCGGCGCGGGCGGCCGCCGAGACGCAGCATCCGAACGCCGCGATCCACGATCTGGCCACCTGTGTGGGCTGGGTGGAGGCGCTGCAATCGGCCGCCGCCGCCCTGGACCATGGGACCGTACCGATTTTCATGGGCGGGGATCACGTGATGGCGGCGGGCACCGTGCCCGCCATGGCGGCGCGGGGGCCGACCTTCCTGCTGTGGCTCGACGCCCATTCGGACATCCACGACCTGGGCAGCACCCAGAGCGGGAACCTCCATGGCACGCCTGTCTCCTACCTGACGGGTCTGTCGGATTTCACACCGCATTTTCCCGCCCCGCCCGCGACGGTGCCACCCGAAAATATCTGCATGATCGGCCTGCGCTCCGTCGACCCGTTCGAGAAGGGGCGCCTGGTGCAAGCGGGGATCGAGGTGGCCGATATGCGCGCGCTGGACGAACATGGCATCCGCGCCCCGCTGACCCGGTTCCTGGAGCGGGTGGCGGCGGCGAATGGTCGTCTGCACGTGAGCTTCGATGTGGACTTTCTTGAGCCCGCGATCGCGCCCGCCGTGGGCACCACCGTGCCGGGCGGCGCCACCTTCCGCGAGGCGCATCTGGTGATGGAGATGCTTTGCGACAGCGGCCTCGTCACCTCGCTGGATCTCGCCGAACTGAACCCCTTCCTGGACGAGCGCGGGCGTACGGCCACGCTGATGGTGGACCTCGTCGCCTCTCTGTTCGGGAAATCCGTCCTCGACCGACCGAACCGGAGTTGATGCCATGAACGCCACCGCCCTGACCCCGTTGATGCCGTCCCGGCTCGCCATGGTACCGTTTGTGTCGGTGGACGACATGATGCGGATCGTGAACGCCAAGGGCATCGCGCCGACCATCGCGGCCATCGCGGACCGGATCGAGGCCGACTTCCTGCGCTGGGAGAGTTTCGACAAGACACCTCGCATTCCGGCCCATTCCGAAGACGGCGTGATCGAGTTGATGCCCACTTCGGACGGAGAGTTCTACGGCTTCAAGTTCGTGAACTGCCATCCGAAGAACGTGCGGATGGGGCAGCAGACGGTGGTGGCCTTCGGTGTCTTGGCCGACGTGGCGACAGGCTATCCGGTGCTGGTCTCGGAGATGACGATCCTGACGGCTTTGCGAACGGCGGCCATGTCGGTGACGGCGGCCAAGTATCTGGCGCCTAAGGGCTCGAAGACCATGGCGGTGATCGGGAACGGCGCGCAATGCGAGTTCCAGTGCTTGGCCTTCCAGCACATCCTCGGTATCGAGGAGGTGCGGCTTTGGGATATCGACCCGGCAGCCACGGCGAAGGCTGTCCAGAACCTGACCGGGACGGGGCTTCGTGTGGTGGCCTGCCGTTCCGCCGAAGAGGCCATCGAGGGCGCGCAGATCGTCACCACCTGCACGGCGGACAAGCGGTTGGCGACGATCCTGACCGACAATATGGTTGGGGCTGGCGTGCATCTGAACGCCATCGGCGGCGATTGCCCTGGCAAGACGGAGCTGCATCGCGACATCCTGCTGCGGTCGGACATCTTCGTGGAATATCCGCCGCAGACGCGGGTGGAGGGCGAGATCCAGCAATTGGAGGCCGACCATCCGGTGACGGAGCTCTGGCGCGTTTTCGCGGGACACGCGCCGGGACGTGTGTCCGACGATCAGATCACCCTTTTCGACAGTGTGGGCTTCGCGACCGAAGACTTCAGTGCCCTGCGCCACATCCATCAGGCGGCGCGGGAGACGGGGCATTACACCGATCTGGACATGCTGGCCGATCCGGACGATCCGCGGGACCTGTTCGGTATGGTCATCCGCGCCTCCGGGACCTGAGCATCGGTCGGGGAGAAGACTCTTCGTCGAAGAGTCCTTCAAAAATCAGTCAGCGACCGATTGGCCGCTTACTCGTCGCGAACGATGTGCACCGTGCGGTTCGGGAAGGGTATCTCCACCCCGGCCGCGTCGAGGGCCGTCTTCACTTCCCGGTTCATGTCCTTCCAGAAAGCGAAGAAATCCGTTCGCTTCACCCAGGCCCGGACGAGGAAATCCACCGAAGAGGCCCCCAGGCTGTCCACCTTGATCAGCGGTTCCGGGTCGGGGAGGAAGCGGGGATCGGCGGAGATCGTGTCGCGGATCACCTGCTCCACCAGCGCCAGATCGGCAGTATAGGCCACGCCGAATGTCCATTCCGCCTGCCGCGTGTCATAGGCCGAATAGTTGACGATCGTGTTTCCCCAGACCTCAGAATTGGGGATGATGATCTGAAAATTCCCGATACTGGCCAGTTCCGTGTAGTTCAGGTTGATTGATTTCACCGTTCCGCTTTCGCCGTTGATCGTGACGAAATCACCCAGCTTGATCGGTCGGAAGAAGATCAGCATGACCCCGGCGGCCACGTTGGACAGCGTGCCCTGCAGCGCCAGACCGATGGCCAGGCCAGCGGCACCGATGACGGCCACGATGGAGGTGGTCTGCACCCCGAACGTGTTCAGGACCACCACGCCCGCGATGGCGAGGATCGCGTAGCGCACGATGTTCGACAGGAAATCGAACAGGGTTTGATCCAGTCGCGGATGCTTCTCGGCCAGGCGCTTGATGCGGCGGCTCACCCAACCCGAGATCAGGAAGGCCAGGAAGATGATCAGGATCGTGGCGAGGATGTCGCCCAGGATCGCGGCCAGGAATTCGAGGCTCAGGAAATCACCCAGAGAGCGACCGGCATAGATCTCGGTCGAGAGAAGGTCTTGCAAATTGTCCATGGAGGGCCGTGTCTAGGTCAACTCGTTGATGGCGCGGGCCAAGGCGCGGTCCTTGTCCGTCAGACCCCCTGCATCATGGGTCGTGAGCCGGATGTCCACCTTATTGTAAACATTGGACCAATTCGGATGATGATCGTGGCTTTCCGCCAGCAGAGCCACGCGCGACATGAAGGCCCAGGCCTGCGAGAAATCGTCGAACGTGAAGGTGCGGTTTAGGCCGCCATCGGCCTCGGTCCAGCCGTCGGGGGCATGGTCGTAATCGACGCTCATTCCTGTTCCTCCACTTGGATACGTTTGAAAGGGCCGTAGCTGGTCAGCACTTCGATATCCTGCTCCACCGCGCGGGTCTCTGCCTCCAGGAACTGCGCGACGGCGCGGCGGAAGCCTGCATCGGGCAAGTGGTGCAGGGAATGGCAGGCCACAGGCACATAGCCGCGGGCCAGTTTGTGATCGCCCTGCGCGCCCGCCTCGACGCGGCTGAGGCCCTGGGCGATGGCGAAGTCGAGGGCCTGGTAATAGCAGAGCTCGAAATGCAGGGCCGGATGGTGTTCGGTGCAGCCCCAGTAGCGGCCATAGAGGACGTCGCGCCCGATGAAGTTCAGCGCGCCCGCCACCGGGTCGCCGTCACGTTCCGCCAGGACCAGATAGACGTCGTCGCGCATCACGTCCTGCACACGGTCGAAGAAGGCACGGCTCAAATAAGGGCTGCCCCATTTGCGCGCGCCCGTGTCCTGGTAGAAGCGCCAGAAGGCGTCCCAATGGTGCGGTTGAAGGTCGTCGCCGGTATAGCCCCGAATCGTGCCGCCAAAGCCATGGGCCTGGGCGCGTTCCTTCCGGATGTTCTTGCGCTTGCGGCTGGAGAGGGCGGCGAGGAAGGCGTCGAAATCGGCGTACCCATCGTTGAACCAGTGGTATTGCTGTGAGGACCGGCCCAGAAGGCCGATGCCCTCCCCGGCCTCCCGCTCGACCTGGGTGCAGAAGGTGATGTGCAGCGACGACAGGTCGTTTTGCTCCGTCACCTGAACCGCGCCTTGGATCAGGGCGGCGAAGGCCAGCTCCTCGTGACCGGGCCGAACCAGGAAGCGGCGGCCCGTGGCGGGGGTGAAAGGGACGGCGATCTGCAGCTTGGGGTAATAGTCGCCGCCTGCCCGTTCCCAGGCATGGGCCCAATTGTGGTCGAAGATGTATTCGCCTTGGCTATGGCCCTTGGCGTAAAGCGGCGCGGCCCCGATCATGCGTCCTTCCAGCCGGGCGATGAGATATTGCGGCTGCCAGCCGGTGCGGGGACCGACGGAATGGCTTTCCTCTAGCGCGCGCAGGAAGCGGTGGGTGGTGAACGGATCGTCGGGGCGACCGCCATCCGCCGCTTCGGGGCAGGCGCAGGCATCCCATTCCGCTGGGTCGATGGCGTCCAGGCTGGGCAGGACGGAGATTTCCACCGGCATCTCTTGGCTGTCGTCGGGCATGGGGGTCAGGTGGGGCCGCGCGGCCTCAGGGCAAGTAGCCCTCGAAGGTCACCTGATCGGCGATCTTCAAGGCCTCGGCTTCTTGCGCCTTGGACCGCACCGTCCAGCACAGGACCGAGAGGCCGGCGGCCTTGGCGGCCGCCACTTCTGGCATGGCGAGCGCGGCCGCTTCGTGGCTGATGAACGACGCGTCAGCGGCGGCCAGATCCGGCATCCCCCGCAGGCGGTCGCGGGTGGCGGCGCTCAGCTCAGGCCAGTATCGCGGATCGAAGGCAGAGGTGACGAGGCCCCGCGGGAGATCAGGCGCATGCCGAGCCATGTGGATCATGGAATGGGGGTTGAAGGACATGACGGCGACGTCGCCACCATATCCGTCCAACGCGTCGATCAGATCGGTTTCCAAGCGACCGATATCGGGTCCCATATCGCCGTCCTGGTCCTTGATCTCGACCAGCAGGGGCACCCGGCCAGCTACCAGGTCGAGCACGTCCCGCAGCCGGGGGATCGTGCGCGCGGTCTCTTTCAGGGCGATCTGCGACAGGTCGTCGGCATTGCGGGCGGAGACGGGGCCCGTCTCGCCGGTCAGGCGGTCCAACACGCTGTCGTGGAACGCCATGGCCACGCCATCGGCCGAGGGCTGCAGGTCAAGCTCGATCCCAACGCCAAGGGCAAGCGCGGCCTCGAAGGCGGCCATGGAGTTCTCTGGCCGATTGGGCCCGTGTAGACCGCGATGCGCGATCGGACCCGCAAGAAAGCTGGCCGGGATCATCTGATCTGGAAGATACCTTCGATCTCGACCATGACGCCGAAGGGCAGCGCACCGGCAGAGACCGCCGATCGGCTGTGACGGCCCTTGTCACCCAACGCCTCCACCAGGAAGTCCGACGCCCCGTTGATGACTTTGGGCTGGTCGCCGAACTCCGGGGTGGAATTCACGAAGCCCGTTAGTTTCACCACCCGTTCCAGCCGCTCGATATCGCCGTCGCAGGCGGCCTTGACCTGCGCCAGCAGGTTGATGGCGCATTGCCGCGCGGCCCCCGCCCCGGTCTCTACATCCGTATCGGCCCCCAGGCGTCCCACCATCATGCCGTTCGCATCCGCGCTGATCTGGCCAGACACGAACAACAGATCGCCCACGCGTACAGCAGGCACGTAATTGGCCGCCGGTGCGGGCGCATCCGGCAGGGTCACGCCCAATTCGGCGAGACGGGTTTCGATGGTCATGGGGGCCTCCTCAACGTAATTCCACCACGCTGTCACGCGGGTGCCCGATTGTGAAGTCAGGCAAACCCTGCCTTTGCACGGCCCGCTGACAAGGATTTTGCACCCATGCCTATTTTGATCGCCATCTTGGTCGCCATTGGCGGCGCCATTTTCTGGTGGGCGCGATCCAATCCGCGTGACGCGTTGAGCGTGGCCGACGACGCCATCACCACCGCGCGGAACGCGCCGCGCAAGATCGCCTTTCGCCGCCAGACCAAGGCGCATCCCGTGGAAGGGATCGACGATCCGGCCCTCGCGGTCCTGGCTATCGGACAGGCCTTTCTGCGGCTCGACGGGCTTCCCGCCCGGGAGGATCAGGCCAAGCTGCGCGACATGAGCCGCATCCTCTGGCGTTGGAGCGATGCCGAGGCCGAAGAGGCGGTTTCCCTGGCCGGATGGCTGGTGGATCAATGCGGCAGTGCCTCGGCGGCCATGTCCCGGCTGGCACGGCGGCTCTTCAAGATCGACGGTGACCAGAGCTGGCCAGAACTCGACCGGCTGCTGCAGGCCGTGGCCTCGGGTGAGATGTCGGTGACCCAGCAAGAAGCAGTGGGGGAGCTGCGCGTGGCGCTACACATGAAGGCGGGCGACCCGTGACGGCGATGGGCTTTTGGCGCGGGCAGAGATCGGAAGTTTGGGCACGTTGCGGCAGATGCTAGGCAGGTCCCCTGCCGCGCTCGCGCCTTCGATCCTTCCGTCGAAAGGATCGATCCGGTCAGGTCACCGGACCGGTGCTCACCCTTCCCGGAAGGCGCGGTTGAAGTAGTCGGTCAGCGGTTTGACGAGATAGGCCAAAGGGGTCCGATCTTCCGTGCGGAGATAGGCTTCCACCGGCATGCCGGGCAGCATGGGCTGGCCGTTCAACCGTGCCACCTCGCCCTCATTGGGCAGGACTTCGGCCTGGTAATAGGTTGCGCCGGTGGCTTCGTCCGTGAAGGCATCTGGCGAGACGCGGATGATCGAGCCGAAGAGTTCGGGTGTCGTGCGGGCGTCGAAAGTGGGCAGGCGCAGGGTCACGGGTTGGCCGGGATAGACTTGGTCCACATGGATCGGGTCCACCTCGGTCTGGATCACCAGCGGGCGGTCCTGTGGCACGATATAGAGAACGGGTTCGGCCGCTCGGATCACCGCACGTTCTGCGAAGACCTGAAGGTCATAGACTACCCCGGCCATGGGGGCGGTGATCTCCAAGCGTGAAAGCTGTTCCTCGGCGGAGCGCAGCTGTTCGGCCAGTTCGATCTGGGAGAATTGCAGGTCGCGCAGTTCCGAGATGGCCTGCTCGCGCATTCCGGTGCGCAGCTTCAGAATTTCGAGATCCAGTTCCGTCGCGCGGCCCTCGAGCTCGGCGATGCCGGCAGTGAACTCGCCCACCTGGCCCAAAAGTCCGGCCTCGTCCCGTTGCAGGGCCAACACCCGTGGCGCCTGGGCCAGGCCACGATCCAGAAGGCTGCGCTGGGCGCCGAGTTCCTCGCGGATGAATTCCAGTTGCAGGCTCAACGCCTCTTGTTGGGCCTCGATCCCATCGATTTGGCTTGCGATCTGGGCCTTGCGTCGGGCGAGTTGCTCGGCTTCCTGCATCAGGCTTTCCTGTCGGGCCTCGAAGAGCGACGTCTGACCGTCCAGGATTTCGGCGATGTCGGAATCGCGTGCGGCGGCCGTCAGGAGGTCGTCGGAATAGGTCACCGCCGGGTCGCCGTCCCGTTCGGCCTCCAGGCGGGCGGACCGGGCGGCGATTTCGCGGAGCTGGCCGCGCAGGATGTCAGCGTTGGATTGCAGCAAGGTTCGGTCGAGCCGGATCAGGACGTCGCCCGCCGCCACCTCGTCGCCCTCGCGGACCGCGATCTCCGCGACGACGCCTCCATCGGGATGCTGGACGACCTGGCGGTTGCTGTCCACGGCGACCCGACCCGAGGAGATGATGGCGCCCGAAATGTTCGCCAGGACCGACCAAGAGCCGAAGCCACCCAGCAGGATGGCCAGGCCCAGAAGGCCGATCGTCAGATGGCGGCGGGCAGTCCAGGAGGGCCGTTGCCTGGGCGAGCCATCGGGGGCCACGGGGGTGGACGCGGTCGGCGCCGTCGTCTTGGGGGATGTCGGCATCTGGTTCATCTCACGCCTCCGGCAGTGGCGTCGCGGGCGATCTCCGCATGGTTCTTCACGGACTTGCGCAGCACCTCTTCGGCAGGACCGAAGGCAGTGCGCATCCCCTGTTCGATCACCATTAGCATGTCGCATTCCTTGATGGCGGCAGGACGGTGCGCGATGATCATAACAGCGCGCCCCTCGGCCTTCATATTGGCGATCGCCCGGTTAAGCGCCAGCGTCCCCTCATTGTCGAGATTGGAATTCGGCTCGTCCAGGACAAGGATCGCGGGGTCGCCGAACATCGCGCGTGCAAGACCGATCCGCTGGATTTGCCCGCCCGACAATCGCCCGCCCGTGGCAGAGATGCGGGTGTCATAACCCTCGGGCTGGCGGAGGATCATCTCGTGTGCATCGGCCTTGCGTGCCGCGTCCACGATGCGGGCGGGGTCGGCCTCCGGATCGAGGCGGGCGATATTCTCGGCGATGGTGCCGTCAAACAGGGTCACCGTCTGGGGCAGATAGCCGATATAGCCGCCAAGCACGTCGGGGTCGTACTGGTCGAGCGTCGCGCTATCGAGACGCAGCTTGCCGCCGGCGGGTGGCCAGACGCCCGTGACGGCCTTGGCCAGAGAGGTTTTGCCCGCTCCGGAGGGTCCGATCACGCCCAGGGCCTGGCCCGGCTGAAGCGCGAAAGAGATGGCGCGCAGGCTCGCCTGGTTGGCGCCGGGCGGGATCACGGTGACATTCTCGGCCACCAGCAACGCTTTGGGACGCGGCAGGGGCGTGCGCGGCTTTTCGGGCGGCACCTCGGCCAGCAGATCGCGGGTGGCGGCATGACCCTTGCGTGCGGCCTGCACCAATTGCCACTGGCCGATGACCATCTCGATTGGGGCGAGCGCCCGCCCCATCAGGATCGAACCGGCGATCATCGCACCGGCCGTGAGTTGGTTCTGCAGGACCAGCCAAGCGCCGAGGCCCAGCATGGCCGATTGTAGGAACAGGCGCAGGGTCTTGGTGGTGACGGTGAAGAGACCCGCGCGATCGGAATAGTCGATACTTTGCCCGAGGGAGACGCCCCGCGCCGTCATCCAACGCGTAAACGCGGCGCCGCGCATGCCCAGCGATTGCACGAGCTCCGCCTCTGAGGACAGTTGCTGCGCCGTCATCTCGGCCCGGGCGGTCGCCGTGTTCGCCGTCGCCATGGGCGTGGAGGTCGTCCACTGGTTCAAGATGGCGATGGCCACCAGGATCGCGCCGCCACCGAGGGCGAGAAGGCCCAGATAGGGGTGGAAGATGAAGATCGCGGCCAGGAAGAAGGGCGTCCACGGAATGTCGAAAAGCGCCAGGAAGACCGGTGAGGAGAGGAGGCGCTGCACCGCCTCTACGTCGCGGAGCGGGTTGCGCGTGCCGTTGCCGCCGGGTGTGGCGGCCGTGCGCCGTAGATGGGCCTGGAACACGCGGCCGTCGAGGTCGGATTGGAAGCGGGCGCCGACCCGCGCCATCACCCGACCGCGGACATGGTCCAGGATGCCCATCATCAGGAACAGGAAGGCCACCAGAATCGACAAGGCGATCAGCGTCTCTTCCGAGCGGGAGCCCAGCACCCGGTCGTAGACCTGCAACATATAGAGCGGCCCCGTAAGCATGAGCGCGTTCACGGCTACGGAGAAGACGAAGACCATCAGCAGGAGCCCGTTGCTCCGCTTGCGGATGGCGGTCAGTTCATCCGGTCCGTCGGCGGGCCGGGCGGGGGGGCGCGGGTGTCTCATCGCGGATCGGGGTCCTTGTCCCTTGGGTCGGGGCGTGCCGTGGCTATCAGTTGCGCCTGAAGATGCCGCCGATCACATCCATCAGGATGCGCTCGGCCAGGTCGGGCTCTCGGCGGATGACGCGTGGCTCCAGGCGTTGCTCGGCCACTTGCGGCGTCGGCCGGGCCTCGCGCGTGGCGTCGATCATCGGCAGCGGGCGATTGGGCAGGCCGTCATGCACCCGGGCCATGGTCTCGCGCCAGATCTCGGCGGGCAGCCCGCCGCCGGTGACGCCGGTCAGCGGCGTGTTATCGTCATAGCCCATCCAGACGCCGGCGACGTAATCGCCGGTGAAGCCGATGAACCATGCGTCGCGCGCCGCCTGCGTGGTCCCGGTCTTGCCTGCGGCAGGGCGGCCACCAGGGAGCTTGGCGCGGCTGCCGGTGCCGTCCTCGACGACGCGGGACATCATATAGACCAGCTGGCGCGCTGCGGTCTCAGTGATCACCCGCTCGCCCAGGCCGCCTTCGCGGCCCACCAGGACCTCCGCCTCGCCGCGCAGGCGCAACTCGGTCAGGCCATATGGCGTGACGGATGTGCCGCCATTCAAGATGCCGGCATAGGCACCGGTCATCTCAAGCAACGTGCTTTCGCTGACGCCCAAAGCCAACGACGGGCCATCGGCCAGCTTGTTGTCGATGCCGAAATCCGTGGCGATATTGCGAACGATGTCGCGGCCCACATTCTCGGACAGGCGGACGGCGGCGGTATTCATGCTCTGCGCCAGGGCCTGGGTCAGCGTCACCTCGCCGTAATATTGGTCGCTGTAATTCTCGGGGCGGTAGGTGCCCGACCCCGGCACCTCGATCGCCAGCGGCCCGTCATAGACTGCCGCATCGAAGCGCCAGCCAAGATCGAGGGCGGCGGCATAGACGAAAGGCTTGAAGCTGGATCCGGTCTGTCGCTTGGCCTGGATGGCGCGGTTGAATTGCCCGCCGCCGCGGGTGTCGCGCCCGCCGACCATGGCGCGGACGGCGCCATCGGCGCTCATCACGACGATGGCGGCCTGCGCCTTTGAGCCTTCGCGCACCTTGGTGCGGAAGATCTCGGCCAGCGCTTCCTCCGCGGATGCTTGAATACGGGCATCCAGCGTGGTCAGCGCGATCACGTCCTCCGTCGTCTCCGAGGTCAGGAAGTCTGGCGCCTCGGACATGACCCAGTCGGCGAAGTAGCCGCCCGTATCCTGCCGCGCCGCGCGCGACAGACTGGCCGGGTTCTCTCGTGCTTGGGTGTATTCCGCGGTGGTCAGATGATCCTGATCGTGCATCAGCTTCAGAACCACAGCGGCCCGGTCGCGCGCCCGCTCCAGGTTGTTGGTGGGCGCATAATAGCTGGGTGCCACCAGAAGGCCCGCCAACATGGCCGCCTCGGCCGGGGTCACGTCGGCGGCGGATTTGCCGAAGTAGCGCTGGCTGGCCGCAGCAAAGCCCCGCGCACCCGCACCCAGATAGGCGCGGTTGAGGTAGATCGAGAGGATCTCGTCCTTGGTGAACTTCGATTCCAGCGCCAGTGAGTAAGGAACCTCCTTCACCTTTCGCCAGACGCTGCCGCGTCGGCAATCGGCTTCGAACTCTGCCTCGGTCAGGCCACTGGACGGGTCGTAATCGTTGCCCAGGCACAGAAGTTTGGCGACCTGCTGGGTGATCGTGGACCCGCCATTGCCCGAAAGCGGCCCACGCCCTTCGCGGAGATTGATGCGGACGGCGCTGGCAATGCCGCGGGGGCTGAGGCCGAGATGGCGATAGAAGCGCTTGTCTTCGGTCGCGACCACCGCGTTCCTGAGATGCGGAGAGACGTTGTCCGCGGTGATGAGACCGCCGAAATTGTCGCCGCGCCAAGCGAAGACATTGCCCGATTCGTCCAAAAGCGTGACGGAGCCCCGGGCCCGTCCATCCGCAAGGGACGCCATGTCGGGCAGGCGGGCATAGCTGTACATCGAGGCCGCCAAAAGGATCAGCCCGCCCACGGCGGCGACGCGCCAGGCGATGGACCATGTGAGGCGTGCCAGAAGGCGCACGGGCCAAAGCAGCAGGCCGATCAGCCCCCGACGCGCGGCGGGCTTTCGCTTGGTCGTCTTGCGCGCGCGTTTCTTGGCCGCCGGACGCGCCTTCGGGGATGCCGACCGCTTGTCGGCCACCAGCCGTGTCTTGCCCCGTTTCGCCATGTCTGCCCGTCCGCTCGTCTCGGGCTTCGCCCGGTTTTGTTCCAATCTAGGCGTCGCCGAGTCGATTGTGGACCCGCTACCGTAAATCCTTCGCAAATGCCGCATTCGCGCACTGCACAAATTTCAGGCAGTGCTGCCATTTTGTGCAACATTCCCGCCTGAGGGGACCACCACCCGGTCCGAATCCCGCCCCGCCGCGTTGCGATGCGACCCGTCCGCCGCCCCTGTAGCGCCATCCGAGCCCCCGGGGGCGCAGTGGAAGGGGAATGACGTGAAGCTCATCATCGCAGCGATCAAGCCGTTCAAGCTCGAGGAGGTGCGCGAAGCGCTCACCGCCCTTGGCGTGCGCGGCATGATGGTCACCGAAATCAAAGGATTCGGCAGCCAATCCGGGCATACGGAAATCTATCGCGGAGCGGAATACGCCGTGAACTTCGTGCCCAAGGTGAAGCTGGAAATCGTGGTTCCGGCGGCCATGGCCGAGCAGGTGGTCGAGACCATCGCCAGCACCGCCAAGACCGACAAGATCGGCGACGGGAAGATCTTTGTCCTCGACGTGCAGCAGGCCGTCCGGGTCCGCACGGGCGAGCTGAACGAAGATGCCATTTGAGTTTTTGAAGGGGACGAATGGAATGAAACTGCACAAGACACTCGCGCTTGGGGCCGCCTTGGCCGCGCTGCCCATGATGGGGCTGGCGCAAGAGGCCGACCCGAACGCCGCGCCTGAACCGACGGGCTATATCCTGACGACGCTGCTGTTTCTGGTGGGCGGCTTCCTCGTTTTCTGGATGGCGGCCGGCTTCGCCATGCTGGAGGCTGGTCTCGTCCGGTCGAAGAACGTCACCACGCAGCTGACGAAGAACATCGCGCTCTTCTCGCTGGCGGCGATCATGTATTGGTTCATTGGCTACGGGATCATGTATCCCGGCGACGGCTGGACCATCGAGGGTTATCTCGGAAGCTTGTTCTCACCCGCTTCGCTGGAGCCGGTCGGGGTTGGCGCGGACGGAGTCGATACGGGCTACGCATCCGTCGGCTCGGACTTTTTCTTCCAGCTGATGTTCTGTGCTACCACGGCCTCTATCGTGTCGGGCACGCTTGCGGAGCGGATCAAGCTTTGGCCGTTCCTGATCTTCGTGGTCGTCCTGACGGGTATCATCTATCCGATCGAGGCGTCCTGGCAGTGGGGCGGCGGCTGGCTGTCGACCTTCGGCGGAGACGACGGCACTCCGTTCTACGACTTCGCAGGCTCTACCCTGGTCCACGCCGCCGGTGGTTTCGCCGCCCTGGCGGGCGCCCTGATCCTGGGGCCGCGGATCGGCAAATACGCCGCTGATGGTCGTGTCGTGCCGATGCCGGGCTCGAACCTCGCACTCGCCACGCTGGGCACATTCATCCTGTGGCTTGGCTGGTTCGGCTTCAACGGCGGTTCGCAGCTGGCCATGGGAACCATCGGCGACGTCACGGATATCTCCCGCATCTTCGCAAACACCAATATGGCCGCCGCCTCTGGTGCTGTGACCTGCCTGATCCTCACGCAGATCATGTACAAGAAGGTCGACCTGACCATGGTGCTGAACGGTGCTCTGGCGGGCCTCGTCTCGATCACCGCCTCGCCACTTGAGCCCACGCTCTTCGGCGCGCTCTGGATCGGCGCTGTCGGTGGCGTGATCGTCGTGCTGACCGTCCCGATGCTGGACAAGATGAAGATCGACGACGTGGTCGGTGCCATACCGGTCCACCTGCTGGCGGGCTTCTGGGGCACCATGGTGGTTCCGGTCTATGCCGATGCCAGCTTCGTGACCCAGTTCATCGGCTTCGCGTCCATCGGCATATTCACCTTCGTGGCCAGCCTGATCGTCTGGGTTATTCTGAAGGCCACCGTGGGCATTCGCGTGGACGAGGAATCCGAGATCGCGGGTCTCGATACGACGGAGCTGGGCATGGAAGCCTATCCGGAGTTCGCACGCGGCTAGCTGCTCTGCCTCCAGATGCCACGCGGCGCCTCTCCTCCCTCCCTAGGGCGCCGCGCAAAACAATCCCCGGGCCATCGGTCCGGGGATTTTTGGTTTCACCGGCTCTCTGGCCGGGCGCCACGATCGGGTATGCGGGGGGTGGGGATGAAGACCTCCGCCTCCAGCGCGTCCAGAGCCATGGCGATCTGCCGACGTTGGGCGAGGAGGTGGTTGAACTGCGCGTCGCAACCGGAGATCGGCGTCGGATAGGTGCTGATCTCGTCGCGTAGCCAGGATCGTGCGGCGTGAAGTTCAGCGCGGGCGATGGTCAGGGCTTCGTCGATCACATGCATGTCGGGTCTCCTTTCGGTATTCTATAGTATACCAAAACTGAGCCTCAGGAAAAGACATGCCCGATCCACTGCGGGCAGCGACGAATGCATTCCTAGAAGAGCGGCGCCGAAGGTTCTGAACGCAAGGGGCCCGCCGATCCCCTCGGCGGGCCCCTTTTTGTCGCGATGCGCGGCGATCAGACGGCGGCGTCGATCCAATCCTTCAGGGCGGCCTTGGGCGCGGCGCCGATCTTTTGGTCCACGGCCTCACCGCCCTTGAACATGAAAAGCGCCGGAATGCCGCGCACGCCCATGCTGGCGGGGCTGGACGGGTTCTCGTCCACATTGACCTTCACGATCTTGACCTTGCCGTCATATTCGGCCGCCAGTTCTTCCAGGGCCGGGCCGATCTGCTTACAGGGGCCGCACCATTCGGCCCAGAAATCCACGACGACCGGGATGTCGGATTGCTTGACCACCTCGTCGAAGGTGGCGTCGGTGGCGGCGATGGTGGCCATATCGGCTCTCCTACTAATACGTCTGGCGCGGGCTACGGTAGCTAGGCGTCCGCCGGTGCGGGGTCAATGGCCCCCCAGGCTGCAGTCACGAGATCGTGGGGCAACACCATCAAGTGCGGCGCTGCTGTCCAAAGGATTGCGGGTTCGACCGTGCAATCCGGCCAGATGGCTTGTGCGGCCATTGCGTAGGCACCCATCTGTGCCAACAAGCCGGACGGTACCTGATCGGGCGCGCTGGGAACCAGCCGATTGGATTTGAAGTCCACGATAGTGACACGGTCTCCGGTTACCCGCACAAGGTCCATAATGCCCGCCACTGCGGAACGCGGCGGCACGGCGGGAAGGGCGAAGGGAACCTCGCGCAGCGTGTCCGGGCCGAAGAGGGGAGCGAGGTCCGGATGCTCCAGCACGGCGATCGCCTCGGCCAGCAGCGCATCGGAGTCGAGCTCGACCATCGCGTGCCGGGACAGAATCCGCGGCGCGGCCTCTGCCCGTCGCTCCGGTGGAATGCCGCGCAGATGTTCGAGAAGGGCGTGGACCGCCGTGCCGCGGGCCAGCGACAGTGCGCGCTCCTCCGGGCTGCTCTCCTCCCCGGGCAGGGCTTTGGTGCCCGGCAATGCGGACGGAGAGAGGAGCGTGGCCGGTTTGGGCGGTTCGGGGACAGGCGCTTCCAGCCAATCGGGTCGCGTGGGTTCTGGCGTCGGTACGTCGTTCTCGTGTGCAGCGGGTGTCCAGTCCCCCGATTGCAGGCGCCGGATGACGCGATCACCCATAGGCACCTCCGCCGCGCCCTGCGCCGTCATTCCAGCTTCGACCCGACGATACCAACTGTCTTCCGATGCGGCCCCCACCTCTCCGGCCGCGGCAACGATGAGCCAGCTTTCCGCCCGGGTCAGCGCCACATAGAGCAGACGGTCGCGTTCCGCGGCATCGGCGGCCTGCACGGCATCCGCCAGTTCCGACAGACTGGGCGGGCGAGCGGCCTTTGGCGGCATCCAGACGGGCGGGCCATCGGGCAGGCGCTGCACCCCGTCGACAGCCCTGGGCCGCCGGGTCTGGGTCTCGGGCACGATGACGACGGGGGCTTCCAGCCCCTTGGCGCCATGTACGCTCATCACCCGGATGGTGCCCGCGCCCGCCTGACGCTTGATCTCGTGATCGGCGGAGGCGAGCCATCCGAGGAACCCGGTGAGGCTGGCCGTCTCGAGCCGTTCGTAGTCCAGCGCGCGGGCCAGCAGCGCGTCGATGGCCTCGGCCGATTCCGCGCCAAGGCGGGCCAGCAGCTTCCGGCGCCCGTCATGGCGGATCAGGATGCGCTGCAGCAATTCGTAGGGGCGCAGGATGTCCGCCACGCCCAGCAGATCGCGCAGCATCTCAGCCGTCCCGCTGTCGCGCCCGCTCTCTCTCAGCGCATTCCAAAGCGTGCCAGGGCGGCCATGGGCGATGCGGAAGAGGCCATCCTCGTCGGTGGCGCCCAGGGGCGAGCGCAGAATCGTGGCCAGCGACAGGTCGTCTTCGGGCGTGGCCATCCAACTCAGTGTCGTGATCAGGTCGCGGACCGCCAGATCGTCCAGCAGCATCAGGCGGTCCGCCCCGGCCAGGTCCAGGTTCCGCGCCTTGCAGGCCCGCACGATATGATGGAACAGCGCACCGCGCCGCTGCAGCAGGATCAGGATATCGCCCGGCGCGACGGCCCGGCGCACGCCCTTGGCCGTCACCGGCACCCGGTCGCGCAGCATCGCCTCGATGGCCTCCGCCACCTGTGCGGCCAGCTTCACCTTGGGGTCGGCGGGGCTGGGCCGGTCGACGGGCGCGTGCCAGACGGGTTCCTCCGCCTCGTCCTCCTCCGGTTCGATGACGGGCCAAAGATCGACTCGGCCGGGCATGTGGGCATTGAAGGCCACGTGGCGGGGCACCTCGCCCAGACCGCTCTCATTCGGGAAGGTTGCGTCCACCAGGCCCAGGATCACCGGTGCCGATCGGAAGCTGTGGCGCAAGGTATGATCGCCCAGGGGCGCGGCGCCGTGGGACAGCATTCGCTCGAAGACGCCCCGCATTCGGTCGAACGCGGCCAGGTCGGCCCCCTGGAAGCGATAGATCGATTGCTTGCGGTCGCCCACCACGAAAAGGGTCCGGACGACGTCCGGCCGCGCCCCGAGCCCGGTGGCGAATTCCGCGGCGAGGGCGGCAATCACATCCCATTGCTCGGGCGCCGTATCCTGCGCCTCGTCCACGAGGATGTGGTCGACACCGCCATCGAGCTTGAAGAGGACCCACTGCGCCATGTCCGACCGGGTCAGAAGTGCCCGGGCGCGTTGGATCTGGTCGTCGAAGTCCAGCCAGCCATGGGCCGCTTTCCGGGCCGCGACTCGGTCCAGAAAGGCGGGCGCGAAGGCATGGAGCGCCACCGACTGCGCCAACGCGTCCAGGGCGGCGATGCGGGTCTTGGCGTCGACTACTGTCTCGGCGATATCCCCGAAGGTCTCGATCAGGGGGCCATGGGTGCCATCCTTTACCGCTTTCGGCCAACCGCCCGTTTTCTTGGGCTCGCCCGCCTTCGTTAGACAGGCGCTTGCCAGAAGGGCGAAGCGCGTCTCCGGGTCGGCTAGCGCCGCTTGTCGGAAAAGGGTGCTGGCGTCGTTCACGCCCTTGCCCGGCGCCCCATCGGCGGTCGCACAGAACGCCTCCAACCGGTCGAGCATGTCCGGGCCCATGGCATTGTGGCGGATCGTCTCGGGGGTCTCGTCGGCGATGCCCATGGCGTCGGCCAGGGCGGTCCGGTCCAGGGCTGTGTCGAACGCCGCGGCTTGCCCGGCCACTTGCGCCAGAAACCCCTCGGGTGTCGGATCGGTCAGCCATGCAGCTATGCCGTCCACCAGCGGGGCCGTCTCCGGGTCGTCGGCCATCGTATCGAAGACGTCCAGATGCAGCCTGGCAATGGCTGTCTCGTCCATCTCGCTAAAGGCGGGCGACACCCCGGCCTCGAGCGGGAAGCGCCGCAGCAGAGAGGCGCAGAAAGCGTGGATCGTCTGGATCTTCAGCCCGCCAGGCGTCTCGATTGCGCTGGCGAAAAGGGTGCGGGCACGGCGCAACCGTTCCGGGGAGATATGGCCGCGCGGCACGCCCAAATCGGTCAGATTCCTCCGCAACGTATCGTCGTCCAGCATTGCCCATTCGCCGAGGCGGGCGAAGAGACGGTTCTGCATCTCGCCAGCGGCAGCCTTCGTGTAGGTCAGGCAAAGGATGCGCTCCGGCGGGGTGCCTTCCAGCAGTAGACGCGCCACCCGGTCGGTCAGGACGCGGGTCTTGCCCGCGCCGGCATTGGCGGCCAGCCAGACCGATCCGGCCGGGTCGGCCGCGCCGATCTGGGCGCGGGTCGCGTCATCCATGACCGACATCCTGCAGTCGCGCGCGCTGGGTCTCGTCCCACTCGCCAAGGCGGGACAGATCGTCATATTCGCCGCGATCCGCCAGATAAGCTGGTAGCAGGCGGGCCGTATACGGGGCATCGGTGGTGAAGCGGCGGAGGAGATCGCTCAGCTCCGTGCGGAGGGCAACGGGGTCGAGGTCGGCCGTCTTCAGCCCCACCTCGTCATATTGGCTGCCGATCCGCAGATAGGCGACCTCTTGGACCGGGCGGTCGGGAAGTCCGTCAAAGGCGCCCTCCGAGACCATCATGGCTTCCAGGGACAGCTGCTTTGCAAAGACCCTTTGCTGCTTTGCACTCGGTGGCGCACCGGTTTTGTAGTCGTAGATCGCGATGCTGTCGTCCCGCAGGTCCATCCGGTCGGCACGCGCCACCAGCGTGACCGGCGGGTCCACGAGATCAAGCGCGCCCTTGACTTCTGTCAGCGGGCGTCCCGTGGCGCGACGGGCGGTTTCAGCGGTCAGTAGGTCGGGCAAGGCACGCCCAAACGCCCCGCGCCAAAGGCTGCGTTGGCCGGGCCAGGGCGTGGTCCGTTGCATCTCCTCCTCCAGCAGGGCGGCAAGATGGGCGGCGGTCTCCGGGCCAAGTTGTGCATCGGCGAAGCGCTCCATGGCACCGTGGAGGGCGATGCCGCGCTGGCGGGCATCAGGGGCCTGCCGCAGCGGATCGAGCGGGCTGAGGCCCAGGACGGCGCGGGCATAGATGGCATAGGGATCGCGGATCAGGCGTTCGACCTGGGTGACCGAGATACGCGTCGGCCTCGCGGAGACCGGTGGCGCGGGGGCCGGTCGCGGCGCTTTGGCGGTGTTGTGCCGCCTGTCCGGCGCGTCCAGCATGGCCGCGCGGCGAAGCCAGACTTGGCCGCGTTCGCGCATAGCGTCCAATTGCTGCCCAGCCGCGCCACCCAGGCCGCCCAGAAGCCCCGTGATCCGGTTGAGCCAGCGCGACGGCACGGTATCTGCCTCCCCATCCCGGATCGCGCGGCTCAGCCAGACCCGCGGCCCGGCGATGGCCTGCTCGAAATCATGGGCGGACAGGCCGATCACCCGGTCCGGCAGGCGCAGGCCGGCCGCATCGCGCATGGCGCGGTTCAGCCAGGGATCGGGGCTCGGTTGCTCGGGCCAGGTGCCGTCGTTCAGACCGCCGAGGATGACCAGATCGGCAGTGCGCACCCGGGCCTCCAGCGCGCCCCAGATCATCACGTCGGGATGGGGGCGAAAGGTTTCGCGCACTTCCTCCTCGGACAGAAGCGCACGCAGTACGCGGGCGTAATCTGCTGCGGAAATGGGCTCTTCGCCGCGGGCAAATGCGGCCTCCGACAGGCCGCGTAAGACGCGGGATGCGGCGCGCCCGGCCTCGTCCGCCCAGAGGCCATGCGTAGCTTCGTCTTGCGGCGCGCTGCCGGTGGCGAGCGCATCGACCAGGGCCTGATGCGCCTCAAGATGGGCCGCCAACGTGGCCTCAGCAGGCTGCCCAGCGATCCGGTCCAGAAGCGCGCCGAGCCAGGCGGACCATTCATCACGGGCTTCGTCCCAGCCTTCGAACCGGGCGCGATCGGGAAACGGGCAGGGGCCACGGCGCAAGAGATCGCATTCCATCTGCCGGGCCCGGCGCAGATGCGCGGCCCGCGCGCCGCCCGAATGGGTGAGCGGATGCTTGAGCAGCGCAACGAGGCCCTCCGCCTCCAGCGGGCGACCGCGTAGCTCGGCGCTAAGCGTCAGCAGACGCCCGGGGGCGGACTGGACCAGCGGCCGCCCAGCGGAATCGTCCGGGATGATGCCCCAGCGGTCCAGATGGGCCGTGACCTGCCGGGCCAGGTTTCGATCCGGCGTGATGAGCGCCGCGCGCTGCCCGGCCCGCAAGGCGCCGCGCAGGCCGGTGGCGATGGCCGCCGCCTCCTCTGCCGGGCTCGGGGCTTCGAGCAGGGTGAGACCAGCGCAAGCGGCGGGCAGATCGGTCAGCGCAGGCCCCTCCCGCCGCCACGCGTCGGTGGCGGGGGCAGGGCGCAGCGCCAGGGAGACGAGGCGGTTGCGGGCCGGGGCGGCGGGTAAGGTGTGGCCCCAACGCGGGCAATCGGCGCGCGACAGGCCCAGATCGTGCAGAAAGGCGGCCAGCCGGTATTGCGGATGATCCTGTGCGCCGCCTGGGCCGTGGTCGCCGTCCAGAAGGTCGCCCCAGGCCGCCTCCGGCATCTCTGCATCGAGGCCGGGCAGAATCACGGCGCCGCGCGGCAAGGCGGCCACGGCGCGCATGAGCGCCCGTGTGGGCGCACGGGACGCCGTGGAGCCCGCGACGATGATCGCGTCATCCGGCGGCGCGTCGCGCCAACGGGCGATCAGGGTGTCGAGGGCGGCGCGCGGCCCGGTCTGGTCCGGTCGATCCGCCCAATCGGTAGCGATGCGGAGGAAATCGAGATTGCGCTGCCAATGCTCGGACAGGGGGCCGGGATCGATCCGTTCGAGGGCATCGGCGCCCAGACCCTCCTCCGCGATCTCCGCCAGAAGGGCCGCCAGGCCGGTCGCCAAATCGAAGGACGCCGCCGGGGGCGATAGGTCCGGGCGGGTGCGCAACAGTGCCGCCACCAGGCGGGTCAGTTCCAGACGAATGGCCAGGGGCGATGGCCCGGGCGCAGGCCAATCCGTCGCCGGCAGGAGCATCGTCAGGTCCGAGACCAGGCCGATCCGCGGCAGCAGGGTGGCGCCGCCCTGCCGCAGGGCCGCCTCCAGCCGCCTGGCCATGCGGGCTGTGTTTACCAAGATCGTCACGCGGGCGATGGCCTCGGGCGGCTCTCCGGCGAGACGCTTGCGCAAGCCGTCGGCGACGGCGCCGCTGAAATCCACGCCCGGCGGTTCGTGATAGACCCCGTTCAGCGCTCCGCCCTCATCGCGCGGTCTCGGCCAGCATCTCCTCGGCCAGAGCGATGCCCGTGGGGCGACCCACATCGGCCCAATGGCCGGGATGTTCGACGCCATGGAGCGTTCCGCTCTCCAGCATCGGGGTCCAGAGGCGCCAGAGGGAGAAGGCCGTTTCTGTGATCCGGGCGAGGTGATCGGTCTTGACGATCCCGGCGCCGGTATAGGCCAAACCTGTCTTGTCGATCCTGAGACGCCCGGCCACATCCGCACGGAAGCTGCCGCCGCCATGGCCTACCGTGCGTTCCTGCGGGATGATCAGGAGGAGACCGTCCATCCGCGTCGGATCCCATGCGGCGCGCAGCGTGTCGATGGCGCGCGGGCCTGTCCAGACGGCATCGGCATTCATCGTGAGCACGGGATCGGGTCCAAGATTGGGCAGGGCGTTCTTGAGCCCGCCACCGGTTTCCAGGGGCGTCGGCTGTTCCTCGACCAGATGGATCAGGCGCCCGGCCAAATGGGCCTTGAGTTGATCCGCGTGGGCATGGGCGTTCACGACGACAGGCCCGGCGCCTTGGATCTGGTCCAGCGCATGGTCGATCAACGGGCGCCCAGCCACCGGGATCATCGCTTTCGGTCGTGTGTCGGTGAGGGGCTGCATCCGGGTACCCAGCCCGGCAGCGAAGACCATGGCGGGGATCATTGGACCACCTGCGCCGATGGCGCGCCGGACATCTGCCCGGCGCGTGCCTTGATCGCGGAGAGGCGTGCCGCGTCGGGCGCTGGCAGGGCGCGCGCAACGACGCCGCGCAGGTCGTGCAACGCGGGATGGGAGAGATCCCGCTGCAGGACGGCCCAGGTGGCCGGGATGAAGCTCGGATAATGGAGCTTGCCGTCCCGCAGGCAGAGCCGCGCGAAGACACCCAGGATCCGAAGGGCCCGCTGGGCGGAGCAGACGGCGATGCGGGTGGCGACATCGGCGGCCGACGCGCCCGTGCCGTCGATATAGGTGCGAATGGCGTTGTCCCGCGCCCGGTCCGAAACCGCGCGGCGCGGATCGTGAACCAAGGAGGCCAGGTCGTATTCGCCGGGGCCGGTCATCGCATCCTGGAAGTCGAGGAGGCCGATCCGCCGTGGCCCCTCCCGGCTCGGCAGCCAGACGAGGTTCTCGGCGTGGTAGTCGCGGTGAACGAAGCGGCTTGGGGCTGCGGGCATGGCATCAAGGGCCGCCGCCATCGCCGCGGTCAGATCGCCCCGATGGGCGTCTGCCTCGGGCGCGTACCAGTCGATGGCCAGGCCCGCGAGGTCGGGCATGGCGGTGCGATAGGGCGGGTAACCGGGACCCGGGGCCTCCTGAAGTGCGACGAGCGCTTTGGCAGCACTTTCATAGAGCGCCGCTTCCTCCGATGGGTGGGCCGTGGCGCGACGTGCCAAGAGGCCGTCGCCGAAATCTTCGATCAGCAACAAGCCCGCTTGGACGTCTCGGGCCAGGATGTCCGGCACCGACAGTGACTGGGCCGCAAGCCACTCCCCCACCTGGAGGAACGATGTGACGTCTTCGCCCCGTGCGGGGTCGGCATCCATCAGGATTGCGCGCCTGCCATCGGGCAGGGTCAGGCGGAGATAGCGTCGCGCCGAGGCGTCGCCTGCCAGGGGTGTCTGCGCGGCGGCTTGCCAGCCTGCCCGGTCGAGCAGTCGGGTGATCTGCGCGTTGCGATCCCCGGTCATGCGGTCACCGGCTGCAGAAAAGGGACGAGGCGCTGCACCAGCGGCCCGGTGCCGCGGAGGTCGAGGCGCCGCCCCGCGCCTTGGGGGGTGAAGCAGAGGCTGGCCGCGTCGATCGGGCGATCATCGCCCAGTCGGTCGGGCCATTCAACGAGGCAGAGCGCTGTCTCGAAAGCGTCTTCGAGGCCGAGCTCCATCACCTCCTGCGGGTCGGAAAGGCGGTAGAGATCGGCGTGCCAGATATCGAGCGATCCGGCGGCATAGGTCTGGACCAGCGTGAAGGTCGGTGACGGAACGTCTTCGGGCGGCACACCGGTCTGTTTCTGCAAGAAGGTGATCACGGCGCGGGCGAATGCCGTCTTCCCGGCGCCGATGGGGCCTTCGAGAAGGAGCGTGTCACCGGCCCGCAGATGGGGCGCCAGCCGTACGGCCAGCGCCTCCGTCGCGTCCGGATTCGGGAGGAAGGTCCATGTCTGGGGCGCCGCCATGGCGGGCAGATAGCCACCCGTCGCGCCCCTTCGCAAGGGCGCGGATCAGCTGTCGGCCTGGGCCAGTTCGACGGGGATTTCCGCCGGGATCATCGAGGCCGTCTGCTCGCGGAAGGCGACGGCCAGCCGCCCGCCCGGCAGCGGGATGACCCGCATGGCCAGGTCCGGTGCGCCTTCGCGGCCCAGCGGCTCGGTCCATTCGGTCCGGTCGGTTTCGTGTCGGGCGAAACAGCGCAGGTCGCCCCAGACGGGGCTCGGGCGGCAGCTTTCCCGCCAGAGCGCCACGCAGCCATCCAGCGTTCCGGGCAGAAGCGCTTCGGTCCCCGGGCCGAACCAGATGTCGCGCGCCATGCGGTTGGCGAGCACGCGGCTGCCATCCATCTCGAAGACCACGAGGGCCTCGTCGGTGCGGTCGACCAGGGCGTTCAGCATCTCCCGCTCTTCCCGGTTGCGGCGGCTGGTCTGGATGTCGACTGAGACGTCTTCCATCATCAGCGTAACCGCGCCATCGGCCTGCGGGCGCCCCGTGACCCGGTAGATTACGCCGGAGGGCAGCGACCATGTCTCCTCGTAGACGCCGCTGGCATCGGTGCGCGACATGTCCGCCAGGCTGTCGCGCCAGCGCTTGTAGTTGCGCGGCTCGGGCAGTTTCTGGCGGGCCCGCAGGGCGTCGAAGAAGTCCACCAACCGGGGCCGCCGCGACAACCAGGCGCCGTCGAGACCGGTCATGTCCATGAGGGCAGGGTTGAACATGGCCAGCTTGCCCTTGGCATCGAAGATGGCGAGGCCCGTGGGCAGGAAGGCGAAGGTCTTGGTCAAGGTCTGGATGAAGGTTCTCAGGTTGTCTTCGGCCTGGATGACGGCGTCGATGGCGGTGGCATGGACATGACGCAACCCGTCCGCACCCGGAGGAACCGTCGTCACCTCGTACCAGGCGGCGCGACCCGACAGGTCCGTCAGCTGGCGACGGCTGGTGCCCGGTTTCTGGTCCGGCTCATCGGCGAAAAGCTCCACCAGGGGCCAGCCATGTGTCGCATCGGGGCCATGGACATCGCCCACCGCGCGGCGATACGCGCCGTTCCCCCAGATGATGCGCCCGTCCTCGTCCACCGCGCAGCTTAATGCAGGTGAGGTCTCGCCCAGACGGGTCAGCATCCGCACCTCGTCCTCCATCGCCGAAAGGCTTGGCAAGTCGATCCGGATCGCCTGCTGTGCAGCATCGGCGGCGGCCACGGTGATCCTCAAATCCTCTCCGTCGCGCTGCCCGATGATCACGATGAGATCGCCGCCGAGCCGGCCTTCCAGCCGGAAGGGCTGTCCGTCGTCGCGCAAAGCGGTGAGTGCTGCGGGTACGCCGTCGGCAAGATCCGAGAGGGCGTCGCGCAATTGCGTCCAGGCATGAAGGGGGTCGACCGGTTCCGGGAGAAGGAAGCCCACATTCTCAGATTGTTCCACCAGATAGCCATTGCGGAAGCGGAACTTGCGTGGCGCGGCCAGCGCATCGGAAGGCGGGGGCGCCGTCGCGGTGGCAGCTGGGCGCGGGACGACCCAGAGAATGATCCCAAGGGCCATCAGGCCCGCTCCGGCCCCGGCCATGGCGGTCAGCAACAGCAACATCGGCTCCGGCATGGACGCCCTCCTCGTAACGGTCGAGGCGACCATGGGACAAAGTGGTTAAAGGGGTTTTAACGACGATCAGTCTGAGATGAGGGTGTTCATGCCGAGGGCTGCGGCGGGCTCGGCGACGATAGCGGAGGCGGGCCAGGCCACTTCGGCGATGGCCCCGGCGCGGGTGCTGGGCCGTGGTCCACCGCTCGCCGTGCCGTTGGCGAAGGAGACGCGGGCGCCGGTCCGCTCCAGCAAGGTCTTGGCGATGAAGAGGCCCAGGCCCATGCCTTCGTAATTGGGCCGGTTGCGCCGCGTCCGCAGGAACGGATCGCCCAGCCGTGAGAGAACTTCGAGCGGATATCCCGGCCCAT
This sequence comes from Pseudomonadota bacterium, assembly GCA_039199335.1. Taxonomy (GTDB): domain Bacteria; phylum Pseudomonadota; class Alphaproteobacteria; order Rhodobacterales; family Rhodobacteraceae; genus Jannaschia. The sequence goes on along the minus strand of JBCCSY010000005.1, from coordinate 19,620 downwards.
CGTCAATCACTCTGACGGCGATCTCATCCTCCGCCCATCGCATGTCGACCCAGACGCGGGCATCCGCGAAGTCGACGGCGTTCTGGATCAGGTTCCGCATCCCGTGGATGATCTCCGGCCGGCGGTGGATCGTGGGCACGCGCGCGCCTGGCGTTAGGCCGGAAAGGTTGTAGACCACTTCGACCCCGCGCGCCTCATGGGGTTCGGCCGCTTCACGCAGTACCGATTCCAGCGGGGCCGTCCGCATGTGATGGTCGCTTTTCCCCGCGCGGCCCATCGAACGCATGATGTCGCGGCAGCGATCGGCCTGGCTGCGGATCAGTTCCGCGTCTTCTCGCAGGTCGGGACGATCCTCCAGTTCTTCGGCCAGTTCGGAGGAGACCAGTTTTATCGTGGCCAAGGGCGTGCCCAGTTCGTGGGCCGCTGCGGCAACCACGCCGCCCAGATCCTGCAACTTCTGTTCCCGCGCCAGCGCCGTCTGCGTCGCCAGCAATGCCTGGCCCAACTGCTTGGTCTCCTGGGTCAGGCGATAGGCGAAGCTGCTGAGAAACAACGTGCCGATCACGATGGCGAACCAAAACCCCGCCCGGTGGAGTGGTGGCAATTGTAGGATCGTTCCGTCGCCGAGCCGCAGGGGCAGGTGATAGCCGCCCAGAAGGGAGATCAGCGCGATCGCAAGCGCAGCCAGCGTGAGGGTGGAGCGCAGGCTGAGCACCGTCGCGGAAATGGTGACCGGGGCCAGGAAGAGAAGGGCGAACGGATTGTTGAGTCCGCCGGTCAGAAACAGGAGCGCCGCGAACTGGACGAGGTCGAAGAGCAGAATGATGAAAGCGGCTCTTTCGGTGAGCCGATGATTGGCCGGATAGACCGTCATGGCCACCAGATTGGCGATCACCCCGACACCGATAACCAGAAAGCAAAGGCCCAGTTCGAGGGACAGCGAAAGGGTCAGGCTGGCCACGACCACGGTGGCCGTCTGGCCGAGGATCGCCAGCCACCTGAGATTGATCAGCGTCGTCAGCCGGATCCGCGGGGCGCGGGTTTCCGGGGGCAGGAGGGTGCGTGTCGGCTGCGTTGGCATGGGTGCCTCGGTTTGACGGATAGCAGAATGCCCCATATCTCCCTGTGAACAAGGGGAGACGAACCCATGGCTGAGGCCTTGAGAGAGATCGGACCGGACAAATCGCTCTTGCTGGTCGATGATGATGAGCCGTTCCTGCGACGGCTTGAACGCGCGATGGAGAAGCGCGGCTTCGAGGTGGCGGCTGCCGGATCGGTGGCCGAGGGGATCGCCAAGGCGACCCGGACGCCGCCCGCCTACGCTGTTGTCGACCTGCGGCTGGATGATGGCAATGGCCTCGACGTGGTGGAGCGACTTCGAGAGAAGCGGCCAGATTGCCGCGTGGTCGTTCTGACGGGGTACGGTGCTATCGCAACGGCGGTGGCCGCGGTGAAGATCGGGGCGACGGACTATCTCTCCAAGCCCGCGGATGCCAACGACATCACCAACGCGCTACTCTGCGGCGAAGAGGAAATGCCGCCCCCGCCAGAGAACCCAATGTCCGCCGATCGCGTGAAGTGGGAACATATCCAGCGCGTCTACGAGCTATGCGACCGCAATGTCAGCGAGACGGCGCGGCGTCTGAACATGCACCGACGGACGCTGCAGCGGATTCTGGCGAAACGGTCGCCACGCTAGGCAGGTCGGCCCGGGATGCGTCTCCCCGCGGCGCTTGTGCTGGTCTTGCTTCCAGGATGCGCCGCAATCCCAACGGCACCGTCGTTGGATCAACAACTCGTCCCGGCAGAGCGCGGTCTTGATGTCAGCAATTCCGGCGGACGCGAGATCGCGTTTGGTCGCGCCCGGCTGGGCGTGCTTGAAACCGTGTCGCGCCTGGAGGGGGCGATGCCGCGCGAGGTGCGTTGCAACATCGGGCAAAGCGCCTTTCGGACCCGGTCTGGCTTTTTGTTGATCTTCGAGGAGGGCCGCTTTGTGGGCTGGTCTCTGGGTGCAGAGGGCCGGGGGAAGGGCTGCTCACAATGACCCCCCTGGAGAAATACACCATCCCCGGCCCTCTGCCGCGGTCAGCCCACCCCTCAATCCACCGATGGGTCCGGCCGCGGTCGGACGATCGCGATCAATTTCGCGATCGTCCTGTTCAAGATCTGACAGGCTGACGGCTTGGCCGCAGCGTCAATAGTCCGAATAGGCGTCGGCCGGGCCGGATTGCGGGCTGTAGCCAGCCTGATCACAGGCGGCGACGGACAGGGTAGCCATCAGGACGAAAGCGATACGAAGCATGGTCATATCCCCCGATCAGCGCCGCACGGCATCCCAGACACCGCCGACGCCGTCGCCGGTGGCATCGCCGCGCGCCGCATCGCCCGCCCAGAAGTAAAGCGGCTTGCCATTTAGCGCCCATTGCCGCGTCCCGTCGCGCCGTTCGATGATGCCCATGGCGCCATCGGGCTGCGCGGAGGCAGAGGCCGTGAAGGGCGGCCAGGCCTGCGCACAATCATTGTAGCAGTTCGAGTTGTTCCGTGCGTCCTTGCGGAAGGTGTAGAGGGTCATGCCGGTTTTGCCGGCCGCGATGACCTCTCCGATATTGGTGTTCACGGCCACGAGGGTCTGGGCCGAGGCGGCGGTGCCGAAGGCGATCAGAAGGGCGGCAGCAGCGGTCAGTTTACGGGTCATCGTCGAGTTCCTTTCAGGTTGCGATCCGTGTCGTGGAAGCTTCGCCTCCCACTGCTGGTCACTACGCTTCGGCCTCTGCGCTTATTCCCGGCCGTCTCGAAAAAATGCGAATTTTTTCCTGTGCCGGGACGTAGACCCTTTGAAACAAGGGCGTTGGAGCGTTCGATGACGACGATCTGCATGGATGAAGTGGCGATCTTCCCGCGTTGCATCGGCAGCGTGCCTAGTGCAGGACGAAACCTGTGGGGCGGACGGAGTGCCGCGGAAAGCCTGGGGGGTCTTGTGTCGGCCGACCTTAAGCGTGACTTGATCGGCCTGCTGCCGCGCTTGCGCCGCTTCGCGGTCAGCCTTACCCGCTCTGCCTCCGAGGCGGACGATCTTGTCCAGGAGGCGTGTCTGCGGGCGATCAGCCGCGCCGACCAATGGGATCCCACGCAGCCACTGGATCGCTGGATGTTTCGCATCACGCGCAATCTGTGGATCGGCGAGATCCGCAAGCGAAACGTGCGGATCGGTGAGGGACAGGTGCCCGCCGAAGAGACGCCCGAACTGATGACCGCCGAGACCGGCGAAGATGCCGTCGCGGCCAACCAGTTGCGGGGCCGCATCGCGCAACTACCTGAAGAGCTGGCCGCCATACTGCTGACGGTTTCGGTGGAGGGCTATAGCTACGCCGAAGCGGCGGAGTTGTTCGGGATCCCGGTGGGTACGGTGATGAGCCGGGTGCATCGGGCCCGCAAAGCTTTGGCAAAAGACATCGCGCGCCCCGTTGGAGCAAGCCAGTGACCGATTTCGATACTAAGCTGAGCGCCTTCCTCGACGGAGAGCTTCCGGAGGCCGAAACCCGCGAGATCGAGGCCGCCTTGGCCACCGACCCCGCGCTGCAGGCTGAACTCGACGCGCTGATGGAGGCCGATGCCGCCGCCCAGGCGGCCTTTGACGCGATGCTGGACGAGCCGGTTCCCGTCGCGTTGGCGGCAGCCATCCAATCGGCACCCGTCGGCGCCGTCGCCAACCGGCCCGAGGCACCCTCCGGACGCTGGCTGATCGCGGCCAGCGCTGCCTTGGCCTTGTTGGTCGGTGCTTTCGGTGGCTACCTCGTGGGGGCCGATCGTGGCGCGCCGGTGGCCATCGCCGCAGCACCTGCGTGGCTTGAAGACATCGCCGATTATCATCGTGTCTATGCTGCGCAGGAGCGCCACCTCGTGGAGGTCGACGCCACGGAGGCGGAGCATATCCAGACCTGGCTCAGTGCAACGATTGGCGCACCGGTGCGTATCCCGGACCTTGCCGAACACGGCCTGACATTCGAAGGCGGCCGATTGCTGGTCGCGGCGGGCAAGCCGGTGGCCCAATTGATGTTCACCGATGCCCAGGCGCGTGTCGTCGCACTCTGCCTGATCGGGACGGACACCCCCAGCGACGGCTTTGCCGAGCGCAGCCTGGGCGGTTTCGACATGGTAAGCTGGGGCGGGGCCGGGGCGAACTTCGTCGTCGTGGGCGACGAGGGGCGCGGGGATCTGACCGCAATCGCCGCGACGGCTGCGGTGCAAGCCTAGGGTGCTGATAACGTCTGTTGATGGATTGGGCTGGTGGAGCCTAGGGGAGTCGAACCCCTGACCTCTTGCATGCCATGCAAGCGCTCTACCAACTGAGCTAAGGCCCCTTGAGTGAGCCGCCGTCTAAGACAGCGACCCAGAGGGCGCAAGGGCTAAAAGCGCCCGGCGCCTTTGATCAATCGTCGTCGTCGCCGTCGCTGACATCGGCGATCTCTTCGAGAGAGACCGTGTCATCTTCGTCATCGTCGTCGAGCACGTCATCATCGTTTTCGGCCGTGACGTCGTCATCCTCGATATCATCGTCGTCATCGAGGAGCAGATCGTCGTCATCGTCCTTCTTCTTCTTGGCGTCGGCATCGTCCTTGTCGGCCACCAGGACACGGGTCTTTGTTCCCGTATCCACGGGCACGACCTCGCCGGTATAGGGGCTGACGACCGGGTCGCGGTTCAGGTCATAGAAGCGCTTTCCGGTGGTCGGGCAGACCCGCTTGACGCCCCATTCTTCCTTGGGCATGTCGCATCCTTCATGTCATCCTGGCCCCATGGGCCGGGTGTCGAGAATTGGGGGCGAATGCCACAGGGTGCAAGGGCTGTCCACCCCTGGAAAGGTGCCATGTCCGACGTGTTGACCGTGCCCGGCGCGCCCGGGATCGACGTGCATCTGCGCCGCTCCGCACGCGCACGGCGAATGTCTTTGCGGGTCGCGCGCGCGGGCGGGCAGGTGACGTTGACGCTACCCGTCCGGATGCCAACCCGCGAGGCCAGCGCTTTCGTGGCTAGCCAGGCGGAATGGATCGCCCGCAATGTCGCCGCCGTGCCGCAAAGCAGACCGGTTCGGATCGGCACGACACTGCCGCTTCTTGGGCGCGAGGTTCCGGTGGTCGCTGGGGCGGGGCGCGCGGCGCGGTTCACCGGCGCCGAGATCGCCGTGCCAGAGGGCCCCCGCGTCGCGCCGCGCGTAAAGGCGCTGTTCCGCGATATGGCGCGCACCCATCTCGCCGCCGCCGTGGATCGCTACGCGGAACAGGTGTCGCGCAGCCCCCGTAAGATCACCTTGCGCGACACGCGGTCGCGCTGGGGCTCCTGCTCCTCCAAGGGGGACCTGATGTTTTCCTGGCGGCTGATCATGGCGCCGCCCGACGTGCTGGATTACGTCGCCGCCCATGAGGTCGCCCACCTGGTTCACATGGACCATTCCAAGCGCTTCTGGGGCCTGGTGGCGGAGATGATGCCGGATCACGCGCCGCGTCGGACCTGGCTTCGCGATCAGGGCGCGACGCTACATGCAGTGGATTTCTCCGATGGCTGAGGCGACACTGCCGCCATGTTGTTGAACCCACCATTGCCCGAGGGTGCGGGCGCGGCCCACGATCGGCTTTATCGGTCGCTGCGTACCCGGATCATGCATGGCGAAGTCGGCCCGGGCGAGGCGCTGACGCTTCGGGCCATCGGTCGCGACTACGGCGTGTCGACGACCCCGGTGCGCGAGGCGCTCCGGCGTTTGGTGGCCGAGGGGGCTTTGTCGCTTTCGGCCTCGGGTCGGATCACCACACCGGCCTTATCCCATGACCGGATCGAGGAACTGGCCTCGCTCCGCTCCCTTCTGGAGCCAGAGCTTGCGGTCCGCGCGCTGCCGCGGGCTCATATGGCGCTGATCGACCGGATGGAGGCGATCAACGTCGCCATCGCAGAGCAGATCGCCAAGCACGACGCATCCGGCTACATCCGGACCAACCTGGAGTTTCACCGCACACTCTACCTGCGCGCCCAGGCCCCGGCGATGCTGGCCATGGTGGAAACGGTCTGGCTGCAACTGGGGCCCACGATGCGGGCGCTATATGGGCGGCTGAACCGAACGGAGCTGCCCAAGAACCACCGTCTGATCGTGGCTGCGCTACGGGCCGGAGATGAGCCGGGGCTACGGCTTGCCGTGCGCGCCGATGTCACGCAGGGGCTCCGCCTCCTCGCCGGATGACGAAGCGGTTCAGCGTGTGCTCCACGTCTTCGGTGGTAAGGCCGAAGGCGGTCGTCATGGCACCAATGAAGACTTTTTCCTTCTTCGACATCTCGCCATCGGCGGCGACGACACTGAGCGCGGCGTCGAGGATCATGTGGCGTTGGCGGTGGTTCAGCCCGCGTGCGACATCCTTGAAATCCGCGGGCTTCGTGAACTTGTCGGCCCGCTCGATCGCCTCGGTGATGTGGGCGTCCTGATAGTCGAGGCCTGTCAACTCCCGTGCCAGGCCGCGAATGAAATCCACTTCCGCAGGGTCGATCCGTCCGTCGGCAATCGCGGCGTGGCACATCATGTCGATCATCCGGAAGACCGGCCCGTCCTCAAGGCTGAGGATCTGCATCCTTATGTCGCGCCGCTTCTTACGCATCATCGCGGCGGCCCCAATTCCAAGAACCAGAAGCGCAAGCAACGGCCAAAGGCTGTAGCCCTCAAGCAATTCGCGTGGCGAGAACGTCGGCTCTGTCGGGGTCGCGGCGGGCACATAGCCATCCGCGATGAGCTGCTCGATCGGCTGGGCCAGAGAGAAGTAACTCTCACCCTCGCAGCGATTGTCGGAAAGGACGTATCCCTTTGACTCGATGGACACGCCCAGGAACGCGACCGTGCGTCGTTTGACCAGATGGCAGACCGACATGATGTCGCCGCTGCTAACCAAGTGGAGCGTTTCGGCCGTGCGGACCCGCGGCAGGCCCATCTTTCCGGCATCCGCCTGGCTGGCCGGGAGGAGCAGAAGGAGAGCGGCGATCACTATAGGCAGGAAACGGGTCATTGGCTCTCCTAGGCAGGCATCAGGCGGGCAAGGTCGCGCAGGTCGTGACGGCTGAGGCCGAGACCGCGGACGAGAATCGCCGCAAAGCGACGATCCGTCGTCGTCAGCGGCCCGTCGGCCAGCAGGACTGAGACGGCGGCATTCACCACCACCATCTTCTCTCGCGTCGTCAGGCCGTCGCGCATCCAGTTGAAATTCATCGGCAGGATCAGTCGGTCCGCTCGGTCGGCGGTCTCGCGGATATGGTCGATCGTGTAGGCCCGGTCAGTCGTGCTCCGCGCGATTTCCAGCGCGCGGGTCAGACGGTTCTGATCCATGGCGCGCCCGCGCCAGACGGCATGGCACATGGCGTCCACCACCCGAAATCGCGCCCCGCCGCCCAGATCCAGGATGCGCTGGCGCACGCCACGGCGGCGTTTGCGCAGCCGGTCGAATGCCCAGAGCGCGAGGGTGGCAAGAAGGATGAGTCCGGCAATCCAGGGCGTGAAATCCACCGCCCTTAGAAAGTCGGCCAACGGTTTTGGTAGCACGCCGAACGGACCCGCCGCAAACGGCTCGTCCGCACGCGCGGAACCGGACGCGAGACGCAGCGCCAGAGCGAGCATGACGCATCGCGTCGGGATGTAAGCCACTGGTCGCATGACCGTATTGGTACCGTTGCCGTTATAAGGACAATACCAATGAAAAGGGGCAGGACTTGGGACGTCCTGCCGCCAGATTAAGACACTTCCGCAAGGTAATTAGCTGTGGATTGGGCCGTCTCCGCAGGCCAGCGCCGCCTCGCGCATGGCCTCCGAATAGGTGGGATGGGCGTGGCAGGTGCGGGCCAGATCCTCGGCCGCGGCGCCGAATTCCATGGCCACACAGACCTCGTGGATCAGGTCGCCCGCCATGGGGCCGATGACGTGGCAGCCGAGGATGCGGTCGGTCTCCGCATCGGCCAACATCTTCACGAATCCCTCGCCCGCGAAGTTGGCCTTGGCCCGTCCATTCCCCATGAACGAGAACTTTCCGACCTTGTAGGCGTGCCCCGCCTCTTTCAGTTGCTCTTCGGTCTGGCCCACCGAGGCGACCTCCGGATGGGTGTAGATGACGCCGGGGATCACGCCGTAATTCACATGCCCCGCCTGGCCCGCCAGGATCTCGGCGATGGCCATCCCCTCATCCTCGGCCTTATGGGCCAGCATCGGACCTTCGATCACATCGCCGATGGCGTAGACGCCGTCGACGCTGGTCTTGTAGTGCCCATCGACCGCGATCTGGCCGCGTTGGGTCGTCTTCACGCCCAGCGCCTCGAGGCCGAGGCCGTCAGTATAAGGGCGGCGGCCAGTGGAGACGAGGACGATGTCGGACCCGATCTCGTGGGTGCTGTCATCCTTGCGCAGGGCATAATGCGTCTTCGCCTTTCCCTTCGCCGTCTCGACCTTGGACACGGCGGCGCCGGTGATGAAGTTAACACCTTGCTTCTTCAGGATCTTCTGGAACTGCTTAGCAACCTCGCCATCCTGGCCCGGGGTGATCCCGTCCAGATACTCGATCACGGTGACCTCGGTGCCGAGGCGGGCATAGACCGAACCCAATTCCAGCCCGATCACACCGCCGCCGATGACAACCATCGCGCCGGGGACCGATCCAAGCTCCAGCGCGCCGGTGGAGGTGACGACGATCTTTTCGTCCACCTCGACCTCAGCGCCGGGGACGGGTGAGGACTCAGAACCGGAGGCGATGATGATGTTCTTCGCCTCGTGGACGTCGTCACCCACCTTGACTTTGCCCGCTTCGGGGATCGACCCCCAGCCCTTGATCCAATCCACCTTGTTCTTCTTGAACAAGAATTCGATGCCCTTGGTGTTCTGGCCGATCACGTCCGTCTTGTAGTCCAGCATCTTGGCCCAATCGACCGAAGGCGCCTCACCCATCAGGCCCATCTTGGCGAAGTTGTGCTGCGCTTCATGCAGTTGGTGCGACGCATGGAGCAGCGCCTTCGACGGGATGCAGCCGACGTTCAGGCACGTGCCCCCCAGCGTGTCGCGCCCTTCGACACAGGCGGTCTTGAGCCCCAGCTGCGCGCAACGAATGGCGCAGACATAGCCGCCAGGGCCGCTGCCGATGATGATGACGTCGTATTGGGCCATGATGCCTCCGGGCCTTGTCTGTTGCGGGGTCCGCCCCGTTCACTCCCTGCACATCCCCGCCTGGATACATGCTGTCACGTGACGGTGCGCCGGGATTTCAGATCAACGCCGAAATAACCATTCCGACGGTCGCGAAGAAGCCCAAAAGCCAGATGTAGGACCGCCATGGTCGCCATCCGAACACATATGCGGGGACATAGGCGATGCGGGCGGTGAGATAGACCCAGCCGCAAGCCGCCGTGAACCCGTTTGCCTGACCCGACAGCGTCACCACGACCACCGCGATGGTGAAGAGGATCAGCCCCTCGAAATGGTTGTTCATGGCCCGCTGCAGGCGGGCCGATCGGTCGGACATGGGCCGTGAGGGCGGGCGGTCGCGGGCGGACATGGAATAGCCCAGCCCCACATCTCGGTTAGCCGAGATGGAATAGGCTGTGAATTGCGCGCATTGCAGAAGGAAGGCCAGCGCGAGGGTGAGGAGTTCCGGGGTCATTCTGTCTCCGGTCCGTGGGCAGCGCGCAGTCCGTCGCTATCGATGAGGATGAGCAGACGCTCCGTATCATCGGTCTCAAGGATGTCGAAAAGCGCGTCGTCGTCGCGAAAGGCGGCGGTCGGCGAGAGCCTGTTCAGGATGTCGGACCCGATCGTGATGGCCCGCATGGCGGGGACGTCGCGAGCCTTGAATTCGCCGGAGAGGTGGTCGTAGCGGCCCCGATGCTCCGGCGTGGAGGTCAGAACGGTTGCCTCGCGCATGACGGCGCCCATGGCCGCCCCCGCCTTGGGGATGTCATGGACAGCGACCCCGTCGGCCGTCTCTGCCAGACGTGGCCTGTCGCCATAGGCGGACCCGAAGGCCATGATGGCCGCGGTGAGGTCGCGCATCTCTTCCGGGTCGATCTTTGGGTCGAGGTCGAGCCGGATCATCCGCCCCTCCGGATCAGGATCAACGTGGTCACGAACGATAGCAGAGCATAGCCCGCCGCGAGCCACCAGAGAATGGGGTCGGGTCCGCGCCAGGCCTGCAGCGCGATAACGAGCAGGACGGCGATCCCGACGCGGAGGACCCAGAAGACGAGGGCGCGGGTGGTGGGAGTCATTGCAGCGAGAGGCCTCCGTCCACTGGCAAAACGATGCCCGTGACGTAAGGGTTCGTCATCAGGAACAGAACGGCCTGCGCAATGTCTTCAGGCTGACCGGCATGGCGTGCCGGGATCGCGGTTTCCATCCATGTTTGCAGTTCCGCCCGCTTCTCGGCCGTCCAAACATTCGTCAGCACGACACCGGGCGCCACGATGTTGACGCGGCGCGGGGCCAGCTCGCGTGCCAGGCTGCGACCAGTTTGCATCACGGCGGCCTGGACGCCGTTCATCACCGACAACCCGGCCTCCGGCCCCGTCGGCGAAAACCCCGCGATGGAAGAGAAAAGGGTGATGGATGCGCGTTCCGACAGGTGGGGAAGGGCGGCGCGGATCGTATGGACCTGCCCCCAGAACTTGTCGAAGCTTGCGCGCATCACCGCATCCGAGAGGGCGTCGATACGCCCGCGCTTGGCGTTCTCGTCGGCAACGGCCGAGATGGTCACATGGTCGATTGGCCCCGATCCCTCCAGCGCAGCGCTGAGCGAGGCGGGATCGAGATAATCGGCGGGTCGGACGATGGCGCGGTCGGGATGGGGGAGGCTGGCGGCGAGTGTGGCCAACGGCCCTTCTGAGCGGCCGACCAGGATCGTGCGGGCACCGGCCCCGTTGGCCATCTGTGCGGTCGCGGCACCGATCCCGGAGGACGCCCCGACGATTAGAACCGTTTTGCCGTCAATTGTGTCGGGCATCGAACCTCCCTTCTGTCGGTATCATGCCTCGATCTCGATCGGGGTGCCGTTGGGGACCAGGGACCAAATCTCGCGCATTTCGGCATCGGTGACCGCGATGCAGCCATCCGTCCAATCCCAGCGGCGGTGCAGGCCGCCCAGGGCGCCCCAGCCGTTCCGGATACCGTGGATCATGATGTTGCCGCCCGGATCGATGCCCGCCGCTTCGGCCGCGGCGATGTCGGCCGCGTTCGGATAGGAGATGTGCAGGCTGAGATGGGCGATGGAGTTCGGATTACGCCAATCGATGACATAGCTGCCTTCGGGCGTGCGCTCGTCGCCCTCCTGCTGCTTGTGACCCCCGTCGCCGTCTGCGCCCAGGCTGATATCGTAGGTGGCGATGGCGGTGCCGTCGCGGAGCAGCGTCAGGCGACGCTCGGACTTGTCCACATGGATGGCGTCGGCCTGCTGGTCCTCTGGCGCCATCGGGGGCACGTGCGGGCTGCAGGCGGCGAGCGCGAGGAGGAGTGCGAGGGGGCGGATCATGGACAACGCGGCGGTTACGATATCCGCGTGACCCTCTCGCCCGGATCGATCGGGGTCAAGACGATTGGCTGGCGGCGTGTCCTTCCAGAACCGCCAGGAACACGAGGACGGCGCCGGGAAGCAAGGCGAGATAGGCGCCCGCAAAAACGATCGGCGTCATCACGATTTCGGCGAACCAGTCGAGCTTCTGTGTGATATAGACGCTGAAGACCGCGGCTATCGATACCGCGACGCCCACGATATGCAGGACATGCCCGATCCACTCGACGAGCGCTTGCATGCGGCGGCCAAGAGCAGTCTCCATCCGGCGCTTGGGCGTGCATTCGCTGAGCAAGACGAAGCCGATGATCGTGCCGAAGAAGGCGAGGATCACCCAGGCCAGTTGTATCAGTCGCGCCTCCGCAGCGGCGATCCCGAACAACCCGAACAGCATGGTGGCCGCGACCATGGACGCCACGCCGAGCGCCAGCGCCATGGAGGTGGCGGCCTCGGGCGAGAGGGGCGGGCGGTGCTGGTCGGGGGTTTCGGTCATAGGTTAGTGTGTGGAGGACTTCACTCCCTTTACTTACTCGCTTGTTCCCAACAACCTTACCTCAAGAATAGACCGCCAAGTAGCTGTTAGGTCTTCGACGACTGAAGAGAGCGGCAACACATCTCCATCCATCCAAATGATCCACTGGATTTGATTTGATCCGAGAGCTTCGGAGTAGAGAACCTTTCGGCGTGATATCCCGTAATCAGCATCGATACTTGGGCGGGATAAATCCCAATGCTTTGACCGCAAAGCAATATCGCGACAGTGCTTCCAGTACCTTTGCTTTGAGACGAACTCGGCCACCTCTTTCTCGCCGAAGTCTTCGCTCGCTTTGAGCCAGTCCCGCAGACTGTAGCACCACACAAAGAAGGCCAATGCGAAGTCAACGACCTGCGACTGCGACTGTTTATCATCGCTACTGCAAGCTTTGATTGTTCTCTCACTCCATCTCATCATTCGGCGGTAGTGATTGCGCCAGCCGCCATTTCCGTCAGCGCTGGCCCAACGTGTATTGATCACGACCTCTCCATTCTCACAAATCCATCAACAGCCGCCGCGGATCCTCCAGGGCCTCCTTCACGCGCACCAGGAACGTCACCGCGCCTTTGCCGTCCACGATGCGGTGGTCGTAGCTGAGCGCCAGGTACATCATCGGGCGCACGACGATCTCGCCGCCGACGACCATCGGGCGCTCCTGGATCTTGTGCATGCCCAGGATGCCGGATTGCGGCGGGTTGAGGATGGGCGAGGACATGAGCGAGCCGTAGACGCCGCCATTAGAGATGGTGAAGGTACCGCCCTGCATGTCCTCCATCTTCAGCTTGCCGTCGCGGGCGGCGATGCCTTTTTCGGCGATGGCCTTCTCGATGGCGGCGAAGCCCATCTGGTCGGCGTCGCGGATCACCGGGACCACGAGGCCGGAGGGCGTGCCAACGGCGATGCCCATATGGACGAAGTTCTTGTAGACGACGTCGGTGCCGTCGATCTCCGCATTGACCTCGGGCACCTCTTTCAGGGCGTGCACGCAGGCCTTGGTGAAGAAGGACATGAAGCCCAGCTTCACGCCGTGCTTCTTCTCGAAGAGGTCCTTGTATTCCTTCCGCAGATCCATGACCGCCTTCATGTCCACCTCGTTATAGGTGGTCAGCATGGCGGCCGTGTTCTGCGCGTCCTTCAGGCGGCGGGCGATGGTCTGGCGCAGGCGCGTCATGCGGACCCGCTCTTCCCGCGCCTCGTCCGAGGCGGCCACGGGCGCACGGGGCGCCTGTTGCGGTGCGGGGGCCTTCGCGTTCAGGACGTCGCCCTTCATGATGCGTCCGTCCCGGCCGGTGCCCTGGATCTGCGCGGGGTCGAGGCCCTTCTCGGCCATGAGCTTGTTGGCCGATGGCGCGTTTTCGACATCCGCCCCTGCGGCGGCCACGTTGGCCTTGGCCTCGGCGATCTCCGCCGGGCCCGCATCGGGGTTGGGGGTGGGATCCATGGCCTTGGGCGCTGCCGGTGTCGCGCCCGCGCCGGCGGCGATGGTGGCGAGCTTGCCGCCCGCCTCCACGGTCTCGCCTTCCTGGGCCAAGAGATCGCCCAGCGTGCCGGCCACGGGGGCGGGCACTTCGACGGAGACTTTGTCGGTCTCCAATTCGCACAGCATCTCGTCGGCGGCGACCGCATCGCCCGGCTGCTTGAACCAGGTGGCGACCGTGGCCTCGGTCACGCTCTCGCCCAAGGCGGGGACCATGACGTCGACCGTTTCGCCGCCCGACGCGTCCGCCTTCGACGGTTCGGCCTTGGATGCGGCGGGGGCCGCGGCTGCCGGTTCGGCGGCCTTGGCAGGTGCGGCCTCGGCGGCGGGGGCGCCCGCCCCCTCCTCGATGGTGGCGAGCAGGGCGTCGACGCCCACGGTGTCGCCTTCATTGGCGACGATCTCGCCCAGCGTGCCAGCACCGGGGGACGGCACTTCCACCGTCACCTTGTCGGTCTCCAATTCGCAGAGCATCTCGTCTGCCGCCACCGCGTCACCCGGCTGCTTGAACCAGGTGGCGACCGTCGCTTCGGTCACGCTCTCGCCCAGGGTGGGCACCTTCACATCGAGGGGCATTCGATCACTCCATGCTCAGCGCTTCGTCCACGAGCGCTGCTTGTTGAGATTTGTGCTGGGAGGCCAGGCCCGTGGCGGGCGAGGCGGAGGCGGCGCGACCCACATAGCGGGGCCGGGTATGGCTGGCGCCGATCCGGGTCAGCACCCATTCGATATTCGGTTCCGCGAAGGTCCAGGCGCCTTGGTTCTTCGGCTCTTCCTGGCACCAGATGATCTCCGCCTGCTTGAAGCGCTCCAGCTCCTTGACCATGGCCAGCGCCGGGAAGGGATAGAACTGCTCCAGCCGCAGGATGTAGACATCGGTCAGACCGCGTTCGTCGCGCTCTTCCAGAAGGTCATAATAAACCTTGCCGGAGCAAATGACGACGCGCTTGATCTTGTCGTCGGGTGCCAGTTCGGTCTCGGAATTGCCCTGCTGGGCATCGTCCCAAAGGACGCGGTGGAAGCTGGACCCGGACAGGAACTCTTCCTTGCGGGAGACGGCCAGCTTGTGTCGCAACAGGGATTTCGGCGTCATCAGGACCAGCGGCTTGCGGAAATCGCGATGCAGTTGGCGGCGCAGGATGTGGAAGTAGTTCGCGGGCGTCGTGCAGTTGGCGACGATCCAGTTGTCGCCGCCGCACATCTGCAGGAACCGTTCCAAGCGGGCGGAGGAGTGCTCCGGCCCTTGGCCCTCATAGCCATGGGGCAGAAGGCAGACGAGGCCCGACATCCGCAGCCATTTGCTTTCGCCGCTGCTGACGAACTGGTCGAACATGATCTGCGCGCCATTGGCGAAATCGCCGAACTGCGCCTCCCACATGGTCAGCGCGTTAGGCTCGGCCAGTGAGTAGCCGTATTCGAAGCCAAGCACCGCATATTCCGACAGCGCGCTGTCGATCACCTCGTAATGGGCTTGGCCGTCGCGGATATGGTTCAGCGGGTAGTAGCGGCTCTCATCCTCTTGGTTGACGAACGCCGAATGGCGCTGGGAGAACGTGCCCCGCGTGCTGTCCTGACCGGCAAGGCGGACCTTGTAGCCTTCGGTCAGCAGCGAGCCGAAGGCCAAGGCCTCGGCGGTGGCCCAGTCGAAGCCGTCGCCGGTCTCGAACATCTTGGTTTTCGCATCCAGCAGGCGGCCAACGGTCTTGTGGAGCGGGAACCCGTCGGGGGCCGTCGTGAGGGCCTTGCCGACCTGTGCGAAGGTCTCCTCGGCGATTGCGGTTTCGCCGCGTACGTAATCCTCGCCGTTGCGCCGGTCCAGATGGGACCAGCGGCCATCCAGCCAGTCGGCCTTGTTGGGCTTATAATCCTTCCCGGCCTCGAATTCCTCGGCCAGATGGGCCTGGAAGGCGGATTTCATATCCTCGATCTCGCCTTCGGGGACGAGGCCGTCTTTCACCAGCCTTTCCGTGTAAAGCGAGAGGGTCGTCTTATGGCCCTTGATGCGCTTGTACATCATCGGGTTCGTGAACATGGGCTCGTCGCCCTCGTTATGGCCGAAGCGGCGGTAGCAGAAGATGTCGAGAACCACATCCTTGTGGAACTTCTGCCGGAACTCGGTCGCCACGCGGGCGGCGTGGACCACGGCTTCCGGGTCGTCGCCGTTCACGTGGAAGATGGGCGCCTCCACCACCAGCGCGTTGTCGGTGGGATAGGGGCTGGAGCGCGAGAAATGCGGCGCCGTGGTGAAGCCGATCTGGTTGTTCACGACGATATGGATCGTGCCGCCCGTCCGGTGGCCGCGCACGCCCGAGAGCGCGAAGCATTCCGCCACCACGCCTTGGCCCGCGAAGGCCGCGTCACCGTGCAGAAGGACGCCGCAGACCTGGGTCCGATCGGCATCGTTCAACTGGTCCTGCTTAGCGCGGACCTTGCCCAGGACGACCGGGTTCACCGCCTCCAGGTGGGAGGGGTTCGCGGTTAGCGACAGGTGGACGACATTGCCGTCGAACTCCCGGTCGCTGGAGGCGCCCAGGTGATATTTCACGTCGCCCGAGCCATCGACCTCATCGGGCTTGAAGCTGCCGCCCTGGAATTCGTTAAAGATGGCCTTGTAGGGCTTGCCCATGACGTTCGCCAGGACGCTCAGGCGCCCGCGGTGGGGCATCCCGATCACGATGTCCGAAAGGCCCAGCTGACCGCCGCGCTTGATGATCTGCTCCATGGCAGGGATCAATGCTTCGCCCCCGTCCAGGCCGAAGCGCTTGGTACCCATATACTTGACGTGCAGGTACTTCTCGAAGCCCTCGGCCTCGACCAGCTTGTTGAGGATGGCGCGGCGACCGTTCTTGGTGAACTCGATTTCCTTGCCCAGACCCTCGATCCGCTCCTTCAGCCAGGAGGATTGCTCGGGATCGGAAATGTGCATGTATTGCAGCGCGAAGGTGCCGCAATAGGTGCGCTTGAGGATGTCGACGATCTGGCCAAGGGTCGCGACCTCCAGCCCCAGCACGTTGTCGATAAAGATCGGCCGGTCCATGTCGGCCTGCGTGAAGCCATAGGTCTGCGGCTCCAACTCCGGATGGGGCGTCTCTTCGCGCATCCCCAGCGGGTCGAGATCGGCGGCCAGATGGCCCCTTATGCGGTAGGCCCGGATCAGCATCAGCGCCCGGATCGAGTCGAGCACGGCGCGCTTCACCTGCTCATCGGTGGGCGCGGCGCCGATCTCGGCCGCCTTGGCCTTGATCTTGTCGCCCGCGGCCTTGGCCTCTTTCGGGTCGACTGGCGCTGCGGGCCATTCGCCCGTCAACGCGGCGGTCAGATCGTCGGCGGGCTGCGGCGGCCAATCGCCCCGCGCCCAGGACGGCCCCTCCGCCTCGGCCCGTGCGGATGCGCCGTCATCCCCAAGCGCCTTGAAGAATTGCTGCCAGGTCGCATCCACCGCACCCGGATCGGTCGCGTAGCGGGCATACATCTGTTCCAGATATTCCGCGTTATGCCCCTGCATGAAGGAGGTGGAGCGGAAGACGTCGTTGGGGGATTGGTCGGTCATTGGCCTTCTTCCGGGTTCATTACGGAGACGGTTTCGACGATGGACATGGTCGACCGGTCGGTCGTCAGGTCCGACAGTTTTTCGGGTTCCAGCGCGATGATCATCGCACGGCGCAGCGGCTCTTCTTCCAGGGTCTCGAAGGTGGAGGGGCCGAAGCCCTCGTCCGTGCCGGTGGCCGCGTCGCCCTCGGGCGTGGCGATGCGGCAGATCACCTCGACGATGTCCAGCCGACCCTGCTGCGGCAGCCCCCAATTGAAGGTCATCGTGGCGTTGCCACGGGTCAGGACGCGCTGCTTGGCGAGGTCGGTATCCACGCGCCGCGCCAGACCCGGAACCGTCCG
Organism: Pseudomonadota bacterium; assembly: GCA_039199335.1. Taxonomy (GTDB): domain Bacteria; phylum Pseudomonadota; class Alphaproteobacteria; order Rhodobacterales; family Rhodobacteraceae; genus Jannaschia. Next base: position 2,150 of record JBCCSY010000005.1, on the reverse strand, counting down.
GCGCTGCAGGTCCATGATCGCGTCAAGCGTCTCGCCGCCACGGTCGGTCGAGGCATAGAAGATCGTCCGGGCCAGCGCGATCCGCTCGACCGCATCGTCGGGGAGCGGGGCACCGGGCTCAAGGGCGGACCACCCTTCGGATTCGAGCGAGGCGAGCAAAGCGTCAAAGTCGCGCTCATCCGCAAGGCAGGCCTCCGGCGCCGTCTGTGCCAGGACGGGGGGCGCCAAGAGGGTTGCGGCAAGCAGGGACATGATTGGTCGTTTCATTGCGGCCACCTCGATCGTTCTATGCGTTCAGGTCGATGCAGGCCGAACACGGTCAGGACGACGCGGTCGCCTCTTCGACCGCTTCGCCCAGCGTTGCCGAGCTGTCGGCCAAAGCAAGCACCTCGCTGCGTGCAGTTTTCATCTTGGTCGCGGCAATGTCCGCATCCTCTGCTTGGTCGGGATCCTTGGGAAACCGCGACCTGCATCCAACCCTCCCGGCGCGAACCGGTGGCGTAGCGTGCCCAAACCCGCCTTGGGTATGCGTTGTTGCGGCCCTGTGACGAGGAAGCGAACCGGGACACATCTCTAGAGCGGCGGCCGGTCATTCTGGGTCCTCGATTTGGTACTGATGTCGGATGTCGATGACGAGATCCGGTGGGAGCGCATTCGGCATGACCGCGAGGATTTCGTCTCGGTTGTATTGAAACGTCGCCTGCAGAAGTTGCCCCGCATCTGCGGAAATATCGGTACCAATATACGCTCCGAAACGCGCGTCGAGCGGGGGAAGATCCAGGCCGCTAACGGAAACTCGGCATTGGACGGAGGCAAACCCATCCAGCGGTTGTTGCCACGCAGCAATCAGTAGGCCGTCTCGATCGCCATAGACGCGAGTCTCGGATGTCGACAGAGCTTTCAAGCGGTCGAAATTTACAACCGCCTTCCGTTGGGTTTCGACGATCGAAGAAAGCGTTTCGGCGCCACTGTCTCCGCCAAGGTAGCTGATCGCAGTGATCCAGAGCAGGCGATCTGCCACATCCGCGGACCGTTCGATGCGCGTCCACCCTTCCGCTTCGAGTCCCGTGAAAAGATCGGCGCTCTCTCGATGCATGTCGACACAGGTCTCAACATATTGCGCCAGTGCCGGAGTGGCGAACGTCAGTAGGGCGATTGCCGTTCGGATCAGCGATGCAAAGATCATTCCCCGGCTCCTGATCCCGTGGAGACAGCAGACGGAATGACTTCCCGTCCGGATTGGTCGTCAACCGGTGATGCGCCGAAACGATTGGCGCCGCTTACTCCTTCTCGGAACAGATTGATAAAGATGATAACGTTGCAGATCGTCACAAGCATCAAGATCGCGGATGTCTCCGCACCGGAGATCTCGATGAGACCACCGATCTCAACCGGAACACCCGGCGGGGCAGGCGGGAGGAGGGTGTAGAGAAGGGGCGGCACCACGACGATTGCCCACCCCGTTCCTTTGCCGATGTCATGGAAACGTCTGCTTGTGACTGCCAGCACGGGAAGCGTGATGGCGAGAATGAAGGGTGCCTGCAGACCGACCAGTCTCAGCGCGGCGTTAAGAACACCGCATGAGCCAACGAACCACCAAAACTCCGACCTCGAGGCGCGGCCGGAGAATGTTCCATACTTTCGCAAGCAGGTGGCTATGGAGGCCGTAGGGCTCATCCCTTATCGATCGCCTCCTTCACCGCTTCACCCAGCGTGGCCGGGCTGTCGGCGACGACGATGCCTGCCGACCGCATGGCCTCGATCTTCGATTCCGCGTCGCCCTTGCCGCCCGCGACGATGGCGCCGGCATGGCCCATGCGGCGGCCCGGAGGCGCCGTGCGGCCCGCGATGAAGCCGGCGGTGGGCTTCCAGCGGCCCTTCTTCTTCTCGGCAGCCAGGAATTCAGCGGCTTCTTCCTCGGCCGTGCCGCCGATCTCGCCGATCATGATGATCGACTGGGTTTCGTCATCGGCCAGGAACATCTCGAGTACGTCGATATGTTCGGTCCCCTTGATCGGGTCCCCGCCGATGCCGACGCAGGTCGACTGGCCGAGGCCGACGTCGGAGGTCTGTTTGACCGCCTCATAAGTCAGCGTGCCGGAGCGGCTGACCACGCCGACCGAGCCACGCTTGTGGATATGGCCGGGCAT